>JAHDXO010000031.1 GCA_023382975.1 Pirellulaceae bacterium | reverse complement strand
TGCGGCGGGGGCGGCGGCCGGGACGGAAGGGGAGCAGAGTAGAGTTTGAACGTAGTGCAAAATCACGAGCTCCTCCGAGCAAGCTCGGCGGGGGCCTAACTTAACTCCCCAAGGGCAGTTGGGCACGTCGGAAAGGGAAAAGTGACGCTGTCGAACTGCGGCATAAGAGCAATCCCAAACCCGAAGTTAGTGAGAGCGAACATGGCGAAGAAGATACCAGACGACGAGCAGCCCGCAAGCGACTTCATGGAAGTCGGCAAGGAAGTGGTGCCGGGTATGAGGCTGCGGTGCATTTGTCGCGGACATACCGGCCCCATCGGACGCATCGCCTGGTCCCCCTGCGGACGATTCATCGCTTCGCCTTCCTATGACAAGACCATTCGCATTTGGGACGCCAACGACGGAAAATGTGTCAAGGTGTGTGAGGGACATGACGGCGCTGTTCACTGCGTCGCTTGGTCAGCAGATGGTTCGCTGCTTTCGTCGATTGGGAATGACCACGATCAGCGGATTCGACTTTGGGACACGGAACAATGGAAAGTAACTAGGACTCTTGAAAGCGACTCTGAAGTGTCTCCCCAATGTGCCACCTGGGCACCGAATGAGCGGATCGTCGCCGTGAGCCATTCGTGGAGATCAAGCACGGTGTTGTTGTATGACGCGACTTCTGGCAGCGTTGTACGAACTCTAATTGGAAGAAGAAACGGAACGTACATTGCGAAATGGTCCCCCAATGGCCCATATCTGACTACCGGAACAGGCGCCGGCGAGAATAGCGTAATGGTCTGGAATACGACTAACGGCGAGCTGATTGCTGATCTCGAGGGACATACAGGTTACATCCGTTCTGTGGCATGGTCACCGACATCCAACACGCTTGCATCGGGTTCAGTAGACACGACCATTCGGATTTGGCATCCGCTCTCTATGGCACCACATGTCGTGCTTGAAGGACATACCGATGTGGTCGGTTCGGTTTCCTTTTCGGCAGATGGAGAGATGCTCGCGTCGTTATCAGACAATGGCGAGTTGCGGATTTGGCGAACAACCGATTGGACAACCATTGCCCAGTGCGCCGTTGGGCGAAAACAATCGCGCGACTCAAGTGGGCAAGAATGGAGGAAATGCGGAATCGAATTCCACCCAAATGACGCCGTCTTAGCTGCACGAGGTGAAGATGGTCGAACGCTTCACATTTGGGAGTTGGACATCCATCGCTCCGCAAGCGAGACGTCGTTCGTCAGCCCGGTTCGTTATACCTCCGCCAAGATCGTCCTGGTCGGCGAAAGCAACGTGGGCAAATCGTGCCTCGCCATGCGGCTTGCGGAAGATCGGTATCCCGAAGACCACGAGCACGGCACCACGCACGGGATGCGGTTCTGGCCGATGGAAGCGGAGAAGCTGCATGCATCCGCGAAGCCGCCGGAGGGGCAGCGGCGCGATGTTGTGTTGTGGGACTTTGGTGGGCAGGACGAGTACCAGCTCGTACATCAGATGTTCCTGCACGATACGACGCTGGCGCTGGTGCTGATCGATCCGACTCGCGGTGAAGTCGAATTCAACAAGGCGCGAGAATGGAACAAGCGGCTCGAAAAACAGCTTGGCGAGCGACGCGCCGTGAAGTTGCTTGTGGGGGCACAGGTTGATGATGTCAAGAGAAGCGGTCTGGTCAATCGTGCAGCGATCCAAGCTTTGTGCGATGAGTGCGGGTTTGCAGGCTTCTACGAAACAAGTGCCCTCAGCGGACGCGAGATTGAAGGCTTTCGCGACGCGCTGGCCGGCGCAGTCGATTGGGATAACTTGGCGAAAACCAGTCGGCCGGAGTTGTTTCAACGGATTCGAGACGAGATCGAATTGATGCGCGAAGCCGGCGATGTGGTCGTCCTGATCGCGGATCTGGAAACGTCAGTACGTGAGAATCGCTCGTTGGCCGAACCGCCCAACAAGCCGGCTTCTCGGCGACTGTGGGAATTCTGGAAGCGAAAGGTCAGCGACGACGATGCGGCGACAACGGTGCAAGCCGTCCCCTTCGATGACGCCGCATTCGGAGCGGTCACCGATCAGCTTGCGACGCAAGGCGTGATTGTCAAGACGAAACTCACCGGCGGCGACGACGCCATCGTGCTGCAATTGCCGGTCATCGAGCGCTATGCCGCTTCGCTGATCGTGGCGGCGCGGAATAATCCGCGCGGCGTGCCCGCGCTGGAGACGAGCGAGTTGGGAGCACCGAGCATCTCGCTGCCCGGCATGACCGCCGAAGACCGCGTGCCGCGCGGCCAGGAGCGGATCGTGCTGGAGGCCGTCGTCGAGTTGATGATCGAGCACGGGCTGTGCTTTCGCCATGAAGGGCTGCTCGTTTTTCCGACGCTGCTGCGGGCCACGGAAACGGATCGCGCCGACGAACTGCCCGGCAGCGTGTCGCTGTACTACGACTTTTCCGGGGCGATCGATAATGTCTATGCGTCGTTGATTTCGTGGCTGGTGATTGGGCAGGGATTCGGTCGCATCCGGCTGTGGGAAAATCGCGTTGAGTTCGAGGCGGAAGGGCAGGGAGCCTGCGGGCTGCGAAAGGTCAGTCGCGGCGGCGGCTTCGCGCATCTGGACGTTTATTTCCACGAAGGGACGCCCCCGCAGACTCAGACTGAATTCATCAGCTTTGTGCATCAGCACCTGCGGAGCAGCGGCATTGATGTCGTGGAGCATTTCGAACTGATCTGCGCGAACAAGGATTGCCGGTATGAGTTTCCGCGAGTCGTGGTTCAGAATCGCATGGCCAAGGGCGAAACCGATGTCGTGTGCCCGCAGTGTGAGACGCGGATCAAGCTGTCCGAGGGATTTCGGCAGGAACGCGAGCGGGACGAGCAGGCGGAGCGGAAGTCGTTTGCTTTGATGACCCGCGTGCGCCAGGACGTGCCGAAGATCGTGGCCAGTGTCAAACAGCGGGCGTTTGGCCGAACGGATGACCAGTACCGTACCGATCGCCCGATCCGCGTCCTGCATCTGAGCGATCTGCACTTCACGTCCGACGCCGTGCCGGAGACCAAACTGCAATGGCTGGACGACGACATCCGCAAGGGGAAGTGGCTGGATGGCGGCGAGCTGGATTATGTCGTCATTTCGGGCGACATGACGCATCAAGGTTCCGCGGAGGGATTTCGTCGGGCGTCCAAATTCGCTTCGTTGTTGGTCGAGCGATTTCACCTTACTGCCGAACGATTTGTCCTCGTGCCGGGAAATCACGACGTACAGGATTTGGACGAGGCGTACCAGTTACGGATGAAGCCGGTGGGCGAGGAACGGCGGCGTGCCGTAGAACTGAAGGAGCAAGGCATCTTTCTCGTCCCGCATCCGGAAATGTACCCGCAGCGGCTGAAAGAGTTCTCGGACCAGTTCTATCATCCGTTGCTGCAGAAGCCCTATCCGCTGGACCCTGCGCGGCAGGGCGTCGCTACCATCTTCCCCGAGACGAAGTTGCAGTTCTTGACGCTGAACTCGTGCTGGGAAATCGACCAGTTTCATCGCACTCGTGCGAGCGTTCATCCCGACGCGCTGGCCCGGTTGATCGCCGAAGCCGACCGGCAGATTGAACGGGCGATCGTGAACACGGACGTGAAACCGGGAGATTACTTGCGGATCGGCGTATGGCACCATCCGGTCGCCGACGTGGAACGAGGAATCCGCAATCGCGAATTTCTGGGCAATCTGCAGACCAACCGCGTGCGAGTCTGCTTGACGGGCGACGTCCACGAGATGCGCCGCGAATTGATCGACTACTGGCATCACAACCGGATGCACGTCATTGGTGCGGGCAGCTTCGGCTCGAAAGGCCAGGACCTGAGCGAAGGCAGCCCGCGGCTCTACAACCTCCTGGAGATCGAGCGCGACTTCAGCAGGATCCGCGTTCACACCCGGCAACAGCCGAAACCCAACGGTGCCTGGAAGGGCTGGAACGAATGGCCCATGTCCGGCCACGAGGAAGCCGGCGTGGCGTATTTTGATATCCATTTGACGCGGTAGGTTGATCGAGCCAGCGTGGGAGTCGTTGTGATCAGATCTGAATCCTTGGTGCCCGGCATGAACACTATCTCCACCATCACACTGCTGACCGCTCTGTTGCTCGCTCCGGGGATGGTGCTGCATGGCGCCGACGCACCAGCGGGCAAGCCTAACGTTCTGCTCATCATCACCGATGACCAGGGCTACGGCGATGTGGGCCGGCATGGGAACCCGGTGCTGAAGACGCCGCACCTGGATGCGCTGCACGATCAGAGCGTGCGGTTTGCCGACTTCTGCGTGAGTTCGTCGTGCTCGCCGACGCGGGCGTCGTTGATGAGCGGGATGTTCAACCTGCGGGTGGGCGTCACGCACACGATCGCGCCGCGTTGCCGGATGGATCCGCGGGTGACCATCCTGCCGCAGGTTCTCAAGACCGCCGGTTACAGCACCGCCTGCATCGGCAAATGGCACCTGAGCGCCGATGCCGACACCGCGCCGGGGAAACGAGGTTTCGACTACGTCGCGGGAAAGCCCGCCCATTACCAGAACGGAAAGTACCGGGAAGACATCCTGTTCGACGAAGCGATGGGCTTCATGCAGCGGTCCGCGGGGCAGCCCTTCTTCTGCTATCTGGCCACGTGGTCGCCCCACGCGCCGTTGATCGTGCCCGACAAGTATGTCGAGCCGTATCGCGGACAAGTCGACGAGAACACCGCGCAGTTCTTCGGCATGGTGGCGAACATCGACGAGAATGTGGGCCGGCTGATGCGCTGGCTGGAGGAGCAAGACCTGGCCCGCAAGACGATCGTCATCCTGATGAATGACAACGGTGGAACGTACGGCGTGGACACCTGGAACGCCGGGATGCGCGGCTGCAAGTGTACGGCCTGGCCCGGCGGCGCGCGGGCCCTGTGCTTCTGGCGTTGGCCGGGCAGGTGGGCACCGCATGACGTATTCGCGCTCACCGCGCACGTCGACGTGCTGCCTACGCTCGCCGCTTTGGCCGGGGTCGAGTTGCCCGCGCCGGCGAACGGGATGGAACTCGATGGCCGCAGCCTCGTTCCGTTCCTCGAAGGCCGCGACGATCCGTGGTTCGCCGACCGCCTGGTCTTCCAGCACAACGCCCGTTGGCCCAGCGGCATGGCGGCCCAGCACAAGGACTGCATGGCTGGCGTGCGTTGGCAAGACTACCTGCTCGTGCGCAGCCGCCCCTGCGACGATCCGGTGTGCCTCACCAGCGGCGTCAGTCAGTGCGGTGCCTTGCGCAACGTGGCGCGCGGTTCGAATGTCGCCACGTACACAAAGAACGCCCAGTTCATCTGGGGACTCACGCCCGGCGACGGCTGGGCGCTGTACAATGTTCGCCAGGACCCGGCCTGCCGGACCAACCTCGTCGCGACAGAGAAGGACGTCGCGGACAGACTCCGCCAAGGCTACGATCGCTGGTGGGACGCCGTCTATCCCGCCATGATCGCCGCCGGTGGCGACGCACCCTTGACCGAGGCGGCGGTGGAAAGGGTGAAAGCCAAGAAAAAATGAAAGGCTCACCATGAAACATGCGACTCTTCTCCTCACCGTCCTGCTGTCGGCGCTGTTGGTCGGACCGTCGGCATCTGCGCAGGAAAGAGACCAGGCGAAACCGACCCGTCCGGCAGTCAAGAAAGCGGCCAAGGCGCTGCCCGCGCCTCCCCAGCCAACGTTTGCCAATGTGCCGTACGGCCCGCATGAGCGGCATGTCCTCGACCTCTGGAAGGCTGAGTCGAGCACGCCCACGCCGTTGGTGTTCGTGATCCACGGCGGCGGATGGTCGGGCGGCGAGAAGGAACGCGTGAACCGGTTTGTGGACGTCGAAGCGTTGCTCAAAGCGGGAATCTCTGTCGCGGCGATCAACTACCGGTTCATCAAGCACGCCGAGGCGGACGGCGTCAAACCACCTGTGAAGGTCCCGCTGCACGACGCGGCTCGCGGCTTGCAGTTTGTCCGCAGCAAAGCCGCCGAGTGGAACATCGACAAGCCGCGGATCGGGGCGGCCGGTGGCTCGGCGGGAGCCTGTTCGAGCCTGTGGCTGGCCTTTCACGATGATCTGGCCGATCCCCAGAGCGCTGATCCCGTCGCCCGCGAGTCGACGCGGCTGTGGTGTGCCGCGGTCACCGGCGCGCAGACCACGCTCGACCCGCAGCAGATGCAGGAGTGGACGCCGAACAGCAAGTACGGCGGTCACGCCTTCGGCTTGGGCGCCTTCCCGCAGTTCCTGGCCGGCCGCGACCAGATCCTGCCCTGGATCGCCGAGTATTCGCCGTATGCGCTCGTCAGTCCCGGCGATTCCCCCGTCTATCTGATCTACTCGGCCCCGCCGGCCCTCGGCCAGGAACAGCGGGACCCGACGCATACCGCCAACTTCGGCCTGAAGCTGCAGGAGCACTGCACCGCTCAGGGCGTCGCCTGCGAACTCGTGTATCCCGGTGCGCCCGGCGTGAAACACGAAACGCCCACGGACTACCTGATCGCGACGCTCAAGGCACCGGCCAGGACGAAACAAGATAATCCCCAATGACGCGGATCAGCAACACGAGACCTGGATGCTCGCCTACTAGGCGAAATACATGACGTTGGCAGCACCACCGTGTTCCCCCGTCCGCCTCCGATTGTAATGCTTGGAAAAGGACAAACCATGAAACCCACGATCGTATCCATTGCCGTCACCCTGCTGCTCGGGCCGCGGGCCACGCTGCTCGCCACTGAGACGCCAGAATCCGCCGCCCAACCGAACATCATCCTGATTCTGGCCGACGACCTCGGCGCGAAGGAACTCGCGTGTTACGGCAACACGGAACACCGGACGCCGAACCTGGACCGCATGGCCGCCGAGGGGATGCGGTTCGAGACGTTTTACGTCAACCCGCTCTGCACGCCCACGCGTGTGGCGTTGATGACCGGGCAATACGGTTTCCACAACGGCTTTTTGGGCATGCAGGATCCGGCCTTCAAGCCCGATCCGAAATCACCGCAGGCGCAGATCGGCAATCATTTCACCCACGCCGACCTGCTCAAGTCGCGCGGTTACGCCACTGCGCTGGTCGGCAAGTGGCAGCTTTCCGGCGTGCTGCCCACGCTGATCCACGACGCGGGCTTCGACGAATATCGGATGTGGGCCTACGACCACAACCTGCCGCCCGGCATCACGCATCCGGCCCACGAGCGCGGCGGGCAGGCGTGCCGCTACTGGCATCCGAGCATCGTCGAAAACGGCAAGTACCTGCCGACCAAGCCTGACGACTACGGGCCCGACTTGTTCAACGATTTCGTGATCGATTTTGCCCGCCGCCACAAAACCGAGCCGTTCTTCGTGTACTACACGTCGGTGCTCACGCACAGCCCGCACCTGGAGACTCCCGATCCCGGGCAGCCCGGCCAGCGTTGGCCGGCGACGTTCAAGTCGAATTTGGAGTACCTCGACCATCTCATGGGCAAGCTGCTCGCCGGGCTCAAGGCCGAGGGGCTGGATGACAACACGCTGGTCATCTTCCTCGGCGACAACGGCACTGGCGGCGATGGCAAGGGCACGGTCACCGAACTGGGTGCCCGCGTGCCGTGCATCGTCCGCGGCCCCGGCGTGAAGCCGGGCGTCGTATCGCGGGCCGTGGCCGACCTGACCGACATCCTGCCGACGCTGGCCGAGTCCGCCGGCGCGGAACTGCCGAAAGACCGACCCTTCGACGGCTCGAGCCTCGGTCCCGTGCTGCGCGGCGAAAAAGAGAAGCACCGCGACTGGGCTTACAGCCATCTCGACGACGGCCGGGTCTTGCGCGACTCGCGCTGGCTGCTGGAAATCGCCAAGGGCGGCAAGGGCGAGAAGTTCTTTGATTGCGGCGAGAGCCGTGACGGCACCGGCTACACGGACGTGACCAACTCCACTGACCCCGCAGTTCAAGCCGCCCGCGCGCGCTTCGCGGACATCCTCGCCAAGCTGCCCGAGCCGAAGCCCCGCGACGGCCTGATGCCTAGATCGCAAACCAAGACGGAGCGGAAACAGAAGAAAGAGGCCGGCGCTGCAGGCCAGCGCGTTCCCCCAACCACCCCGGACCGCGTGGCTCGTTTCGGCCAACGCGACAAGAACCACGATGGCGTGTTGAGCCATGAGGAATTCATGAGCACGTTAGCCGGCAGCGACCGGGAGGCTGGCGAGACCCGGTTCAAGAAGCTGGACACCGATCGTGACGGCCAGCTTACGCAAGATGAGTTCCTGGGCACGACCGGAAAGACAAAGTGAGACCCTCGCGAACACCTCTTCGCGGCAAATTCAAAGGGACAAGCCGGGGATATTCTTAATCGAACGACGGAGGAACCTGGGATGACTCGGGACCATTTCACTTCCTATGAAATGTCGCGGCGAAGATTCCTGGCGGCGGCCGGGGCCACGTTGGGAGCGGCGGCCTGCGGCGGCGCTCCGGCTTCGGCCGGCTCACCCGCGGGCGACGCACGCCTAGCGGACCTGCGGCGCGAGATCGTCCAGTCGCCGGTGCGCGTCGCCTTGCATCGGGCCCAGACCTTCACCCAGGTGTTTCGCCAATCCGAGGGCCAGCCGTGGATCGTCCGTAAGGCGGCGGCCCTGCGCGAGTACTTCCAGACCGTACCGCTGTACCTCCGCCCGCACGACCGGTTGGCCGGCGCGATCAGCGAATCCCCCGGGGCGATGCCGGTCATGGTCGAATTGGGCATCGGCGAGAACGGCATCTACGTCAGCGAGCGGCCCGACCGCAACGGCCATCTCGACGGGCAAGTGCCGGAGGAAATCCGCGACTATTGGAAGAACCAGAATCTGTGGGGCCATTACCGCACCGAGATCCTGGGCCAACCGCCGGTCAAGAGTCACGACGAACTCCCGGCCGTGTGTCCCAACTACAAGTTCCTTTCCAACCAAGGGCATCTCAGCCCCAGTTATCGCGAACTGTTGCAGGTCGGCATCCGCGGACTGCGGCACCAGGTGCGGGCGCGGCGCGAGAACGAGCGCGATGCGGACAAGCTGGCGTTCCTCACGGCCGCGGAGCAGACGCTCGAGGGGCTGAACGCCTGGGCCTGCCGCTACGCCGAGTTCCTGCAGGACGAGGCGAAACGCAGCGATCAGGCGAGCCGCGCGGCCGAGCTGCGCGAGATGGCCCGGATCTGTGCCAAGATCGCCGACCAACCGCCCGAGACGTTTCGCGAGGCCCTGCAACTGATCTGGCTGGCCCACCAGGCGATCCACGTCGAAGGCCACGGCTACTCCTGCACGCCCGACCGGCTCGACCAGTTGCTGCTGCCCTTCTACGAAGCCGACCGCCGGGCCGGACGGCTGGACGACGCCGAGGTCCTGCGGCTCGTCGAGAACCTCGTGCTCAAGATGTACGACAACACCCACTGGGGTCCTGAGCACCATTTGACGCAGGGCTTCGTGGTCGGCGGTTCCACGCCGGACGGACGCGACCTGACCAACCGGCTGAGCTGGCTGATGATCGAGGGGGCGACGAACCTGGCGCTGCCGGAACCGCTCGTCTGGATGCGTTGGCACCCGGCGATCGACCAGAAGTTCTTCGACTTCTGCCTGACGCGGCTGCGGCACTCGACCTGTTTTCCGATGCTGTGGAACGACCAGGTGGTGGTGGCGGGGCTGATGGAACTGGGGGTCTCGCGCGAGGACGCTTACAACTACGTGCCGGTGGGCTGCAACGAGTTGGGCATCCCCGGCCAGCTCTATTACAACCCGGGCGCGCACGCGGGTTACCTGAATGCCATCGAGGCCGCGTTGACCAACGGCCGCGGCTACAAGAGCCAGTGGCGGTGGCAAAACATCGCGCCGCCGCCGAGCGAGCTGAAGTCGTTCGCCCAATTCTCCGCCGCCGTCGGCGAGTACATCCGTGCCGGGATCAAGCAGTCGTACGAGCGGGAGATGCAGGTGCTGCGGGCTCAGATGCAGTGGGGTCAGACGCCGCTCACCTCGTGCTTCTTCGACGGCTGCATCGACCAGGCCCGCGACCTGACGCAGGGCACCAAGTACAACATCCTCTCCTGCGGCGGGACCTCCTTCGCCAACGCCGTGGACTGCCTGGCGGCGGTTCGCGAGATCGTGTACGACAAGCAGCAGGCCACGCTCGAAGAAGTCGCCGCGGCCTGCGCCGCGAACTTCCAGGACCACGAGCGGCTCCGAGCCAAGCTGCGCGCCGCGCCCAAGCACGGCAACGACGATCCGCGGTTGGACGACGTGATCCGCCTGGTCGAGCAGTTGCGCGACGAGCCGATGAAGGAGATTTGCCGCGACCCGCGCGACGGCAGCCAGTTCGGCAATTGTCACGTGGTGCGCAGCGGCGCGGTGCTGGCCGGATACCGCACGCCGGCCACGCCCGACGGGCGGCTGGCCGGCACGCCGGTGGCCAACTCCGTCGCCGCCTCGGCCGGCTGCGAGCGGAGCGGGCCGACGGCCACGTTGAACTCCGTCTGCAAGCTGAACGCGGTGCAGAGCTGGCAATGCGGCTATCAAGTCAACATCCGGTTTCACGCCGGCATGATTGCCGACGACATCCAACGCGACAAACTGCGCGCGATGGTGAACGTCTATTTTCACAAGGGCGGCCAGGAACTGCAGATCAACGTGGTCGCCACGGCCACCCTGCGGGCGGCCCAGAAGGATCCGGACCAGTATCGCGACCTCGTCGTGCGCGTCGCCGGCTTCAGCGAGTTCTTCGTGAATCTCACGCCGGACATGCAGGAGGAGATCATCGCGCGAACGGAGCACCAGTAGCATGGCCACCGGACGCATCTTCGACATCCAGCGGTTTTCGCTCCACGATGGGCCGGGCATCCGCACGACCGTGTTCCTGAAAGGCTGCCCGCTGCGCTGCCTGTGGTGCGGCAATCCGGAGAGCATCCCTTCCGAGCCGTCGCTCTCGTACCAGCCGGACCGGTGTATCGCCTGCGGCGCGTGCTTGCCCGTGTGTCCCGAAAAAGCGCTGTCAACCGACGCGGCGGGCAAGGTGCGCGTCGACCGCCAGCGTTGCACCGGGTGCGGCGTCTGCCCGCCGGTTTGCGACCCCCACGCGTTGGAGCTGGTGGGGCGCGAGGTGACCGTGGGCGAGGTCCTGGACGTCGTGCTCCGCGACCGGGAATACTATCGGGCATCCGGGGGCGGGCTGACCTTGTCCGGGGGCGAGCCCTTGTTCCAACCGGCCTTCGCCGCAGCGTTGCTGGCCGCTGCCAAGGAGCGCGGGCTGCACTGCTGCGTCGAAACCTCCGGGTACGCGCTATGGGGCGCCGTGCGGGACCTGGTACCGTTGGTCGATTTGTGGCTGTTTGATTTCAAGGAAACCAACCGCCATCTGCACGAGAAGTACGTGGGCAAGCCGCCGGACCTGATCCTGGCTAACCTCCGGCAATTGCACGACGCCGGGGCGAAGATCATCGTGCGGTGTCCCCTGATCCCACAACACAACGCGCGGCCGGAGCACCTCGACGGAATCGTCGCCCTGAGTCGCCAATTGCCGAAACTGGACGGGTTCGAGCTGCTACCCTATTACGACCTCTGGCGGGCCAAGCTCGCGCGCTTCAGCCTCCAGACCGAACTGCCCGACACGGTCAAGCCACCCGATCGCGATACCGTGGACGGCTGGAACGCCTACCTGCAGCGTCACGGCGTGCGCATCGTCGGCGACCGCGCCGCAGAATCTGCGCGATCGGGATGACTTCAGCCCGTCCCAGAAGGCCGAGACGAAGGGAGAACCATGAAACGCCGCGACTTCCTCCGGACCACCGCCGCCTGCTGCAGCGACACCTCCGCGCGGCTTTGCGAGTGAAGATCTAGACGCTTGGAGCCCAACATGAACATTGTCTCGCCAGTGACACTGCTGACCGCTCTCCTGCTCGCTCCGCCGATGACGCTGCATGCCGCCAACGCACCAGCGGGCAAACCCAACATCATCCTCATCCTGGCCGATGACCTCGGCTACGGTGACCTCGGCTGCAATGGAGCGCAGGACATCCGCACGCCGCATCTGGACCGTATGGCCGCGGAAGGCACGCGTTTGACCGATTTCTCGGTGACCTCTGCGCTTTGCACGCCGTCGCGCGCGGCGTTGATGACGGGCAAGTATCCGGGGCGCGTCGGGCTCGCGACAGGCGTGTTGCGGCCCGATGCGACGAACGGCCTCGCGGGCAGCGAAGTGACGCTGGCGGAGGTGTTGAAACCGGCGGGCTATGCGACGGGCTGCATCGGCAAGTGGCACCTCGGTTTCGTCAAGGGAATGAGGCCCCTGGACCAGGGCTTCGACAGTTACTACGGCGTGTTGCACAACCTCGACCACTGGGAGACCGACCACTTCGTCAACGAAGGCGGCATGCCGGTCCTGCGCGGCGATGTGGTCGAAAGACGGCCAGCCGTTCCCGCCGAGATGACCGGACTCTACACGGCGGAGGCGTTGAAGTTCATCGAGGCCAACCGGGAACGACCGTTCTTCCTCTACCTTGCGCACGCGATGCCGCACATCCCGTTCGATGCCTCACCAAGATTCAAAGGCAAGTCGCAGCGCGGGCTTTATGGGGATGCGGTAGAAGAAGTTGACGACAGCACCGGACAGCTTCTCGCCAAGCTGCGTGCGCTGGGCCTCGCGCAGAAGACGCTCGTCATCTTCACCAGCGATAACGGTCCCGAACGCAATACGCCGGGCACTGCCGCTCCGTTTCGCGGCACCAAGCACACCGTGCTCGAAGGCGGCCTGCGCGTACCCTGCATCGCGTGGTGGCCGGGCATGGTGCCTGCGGCTCGGGTATGTGGAGAATTCCTCACCACGCTCGACCTTCTGCCCACGTTCGCGCGCCTCGCCGGATCGCCGCATCCGGAATCGCGCAAGTTGGATGGCTACGATCTAAGTCCCGTGCTGCTCGGTCAGAAGGACATGCACTCGCCCCGGACCACGCTCTACTCGCTCTATGGCTACAATCGGAACCGGGGGGAATCCTTCCGAGAGAAGCATTGGAAGCTCCATCTCTCGACGCCTCCCGAACTCTACAACCTGACATCCAACATCGCGGAGACCCCCAATGTCGCCGCGCAGCATCCTGATGTTGTGAAACGCCTCAGCGAATCAGCGCGGCAGATCCGCGAGGAAACACACGCTCTTTCGACGAGAAACCCATCTGGTGAAGCAAAGCCTCGACCATGAAACCGATCCCACCATTCGCCCTGGCAGTTCGACTGAAGAATACTCGGCGGTTCACCGATTCGCGTAGCCGGAGTCGTGCGACTTCGGAGGCGAAATTCAGACCGAAGTCTCACGACTTTGGCTACGCTTTGCTGTTGCTGCCAATCTTGTGGCTGGTGATGCGCGCACCGGGCCAGGCCGCTGAGCCGACGGTGGGCGCACAGAAAGAAGCGGCCTTTTGGACGGCGCTAAGATTCGTCGGGGGCGAGGAAAGGCCGGCGGACCGTCCGCCCTTGACGATCGAGCCGCCGTTTTCGTTCACGCATGATGGCAGGTCATTCCGCGAGCTTTGGTGGAAGCCCACTCGTGCTTCCCGCAGTCTGGACGACTGCCGCACCGAGCACACGTTGACCTACGCCGACGACAAGACGGGCCTGCGGGTCCGCTGTGTGGCCGTCGAATATCCCGATTTCCCTGCTGTCGAATGGACGGTCTATTTTCGGAACGTCGGCACCAGCAGCACGCCGATTCTGGAAAACATCCAAGGACTGGATGTGACGTTCGAGCGCGAGAACGCGGGCGAGTTCGTGCTGCACGGTGTCCGTGGCGACTCATGCCTGCCGGAGAGCTTTCGTCCGTATGCGCTCACGCTCACTCCCGGCGCGGTGAAGAGTTGTTCGCCACCGGTCGCGGGCGACAAGGTGTCGGGCAAATCGTCGGACGGGCCCGATGGCTGGCCGTATTGGAATCTGCAGCAGCCCGGCGGAGGCGTGATTCTCGCGGTCGGCTGGCCGGGGCAGTGGGAGGCGACGTTCACGCGCGATCACGAGCGCGGTTTGCGCGTGAAGGCGGGGCAGCAACTCACGCGTCTGGTGCTGAAGCCGGGCGAAGCGACTCGCACGCCGTCGATCACGCTGCTGTTCTGGCAGGGCGACGATGTGGTGCGCGCGCAGAATCTCTGGCGCTCGTGGTATCTCGCTCACGTGCTGCCGCGCATCGGCCATGTGCCGCAGCCGCCCGCGACGCAGATTCAGGTGGACGGCTCGCTCGCCAACTGGCCGAAGGTGCCGTGATGTATCCATTCTTGTCACGGCCGTGGGCGGCAACGGCAAGGAAGCCCCGTCCGGCGCCCACAACCGCATCGCGATCAACGGCAACCGGATCTCCGAATCACCCTATCCGGCAATCGTCGTCACCTCGACTCGGGAGCTCACCATTGCCGACAATGTGCTTGGTCACCAGAAGGGCTGGTTAACGCCGGAACGCTTTGGATTGAAGCCCGGAACCGAGCTGCCGCCGATCCAGTTTTCCAACTGTTCGGAGGTGGCAGGCAACAATGCCCCGGGCGTTGCAAAGTAGGCTCCTTTCTCCCCCAGTGGGCTGACAATCCGCCCTGCTCCGAGAGCTGGCATGGTCAACGCGATCCACTGCCATTGTCCGGTTTCGCCCTGCTTCTGTCGCCGCAAGGCGGGCCGCGAAGCTTGGGTTCAGGCGAACTGCAGTTCTTACTGCGAGGCAGACGGTTCCCGGCCGTGGTTGTGGACCGTGCCCGGGAGAAAGCCCAGTCGTTGCGAGACACGATCCGCGTGACGGCGGATCATTTCCCCGAGTCGCCATGGCGTGACGCACAATCGCGAGGCGATGCAGTCGTCCGAGGTCACGATACGCGCACAACGAAGGCTACGGCTCGTCGTTGATGGGCAGAAGCTCACGCGGATCGAGTACCACGTCCCCGTCGAGTCCCTGAAACGCGGCCCCTACACCCTTGCCCTCTCCGGACACCGGACCGGCCCATTCCCGCCCTCTCGTCCGGTGAAAGTCGAGAAAGTAGAATTGCACTTGAAAGGAGAACCGAGCCCATGAAACCAACTCTTGCCCTCCTCACCGTCCTGCTGCTCGCGCCGCTGGGTGTGCTGCATGCGCAGACGCCACAGACCGACGACGACGGCGGTTATGCCGTCGCGTCCCGCTTGGAAGAGTTCCTGGGAGAGCCGCTCTTTGTTCCCATGCAGCAGCTTTGGGAGAAGCGCGGCGGCTGGGGCGGCGTCCTCACCGCGAAAGACGGCACGGTGGTGACGTTCCAGTCGCCCGGTGGCGGCAACTGCCGGCGCAGCCTCGACGGGGGCAAGACTTGGGACGCCGACATCGAGATCGCTCCCGATGCCAAGGGCGGCCGCGCGCTGGTAGACGAAACGAAGGGCGACATCCTGTACGTCAATCCGGCCGCCGGCTGGCTCTACCGCAGTCGCGATTCGGGCGCGACCTGGACGCGCGAGAGCGTGCAGGTGCGGCCCGATGGATTCGGGAACATCCCGAAGACCGAGGGCGTGGCGGCCATGCAGTGCGGCATCACACTCGCGTTCGGCAAGCACAACGGCCGGCTCATCATGCCGGCGCGGGTCATGGGGCCGACGAGTTCCAACGCTGTCGAGTGGAGGCCCTACCACTACAGCACCGCGCTCTACAGCGACGACGGCGGCGCAGTCTGGCAGACCAGCAAGCCGTTCCCCGTGCTCGGCACCGGCGAGGCGGCGCTGGCCGAACTTTCCGACGGCAGCATTCTCTACAACTCCCGCGAGCACATGAGCCGCGGCAACCGCTTCCTGGCCCACAGCGACGACGGCGGCGATCTGTGGATCGGCGCCTACCGCAGTCCCGACCTGCCCGACGGCGCGCGCGGCACCTCCTACGGCCTGATGGGCGGGATGATCCGCCTGCCCGTCCCCGGCCACAACATCCTCCTTTACAGCAACGTGGACGTCGACGCCGGCGTGATGCCCAAACAGGTCGGTGCCTCGATCGTGACGGGCCGCGAGAAAGCCACCGTCTGGGCCAGCTTCGACGGCGGCCGCACTTGGCCGGTCAAGCGGTTGGTCTACGATGGCCCCAGCGCCTATTCCAATCTCGGCATGGGCCGGAGCGGGACGCCAAGCCAGGGGAAAATCTACCTCCTGTTCGAAGGCGGTCCGAAAGGGTGCCACGAAGCGGTTCAAGTGGTCTCGTTCAACCTGAGCTGGCTGCTCAACGGTCGCGACATCACCACACTGCTCGGGAGAGCACGTTAGTCGCCGACAACAGGACCAGGAGTATGAAGGCCATGAAGCCCCGCCTCACCCTTCTTACCGCACTGCTGCTGATGCCGCAGGCCGCGCTGAGTGCCGCGGACGAGTCCGCCGCTCGATTGCTTCCACTCACCCCCGAGTTCGCGATGCAGTTGGAGCGCGCGCAGAAGGCCGGCCTTGTCGAGATCGCTCCGGTGCGCCGCGCGGCGATTTGACCGGCGGCGCAGAGTCGGCCTTGTCGGACTGAATCCGCTTTTGCTCAGGGGCCGCGGCGGTTAGACTTCGGGTGCGAGCCACACTGCAATCGCATCACCTGACAGGAGGCCCTGAACCTTGATGAAATGGATTCTCACATTCACCATCATCCTCGCAACCGGTGCGTCCTCGCAGGCTGCGGAAAACCTGCGCAGAGTTGTATCGCTCGATGGCGAGTGGACTTTCTGCTGCGCGACGAAGCGCCGCACTGCTGGCATTCCTTGGCGTTCCGGCGCCTGCCGCCGCCGAGGCCGCCAAGCCGAATATTCTCGTCATCCTCACCGGCGAAATCCACAGCCGGGGCGGAGGTGCCCAGCATCCGTCCGCTGTGATCCATGACGGCACCCTGTACGTTCAGCATTCGATGGGCAAGGAAGACATTTGGATCTCCTCGATTCCCCTATCTCAACCCCGCTTGGCACCGTAAATCCAAGGAGCAACATTGTGAAATTGCACCCGGTACCTGCATCTGTGAAGCTCGTGTCCGTAATGGCGATTGTAGCAGCAACCACTCTGTATTCTGCCATCGCCGACGCCCAAGCGATCCGGCCGCTGGCCCAGGAGTTCGTTACCGTCTTCGAATCGCCCGATCCGGCGCGCGTGTTTGCCTACAGCCCCGGGATCGTGCGATTGGACGGCGGGCGGCTGGTGGCCACGCTCGATCTGGGCGGGCCGGGGATGACAGACTGGCCTGAGCCGAAGGGCCGCCGAGGAAGCAATCTCGTCCAGGGCAAGGTATTCACGTCGGATGACGGCGGGCTGACTTGGACGCACCGCGCCGATTTCCCGTTCTTTCATGCGACTCCTTTCGTGGCCGGAAAGAACTTGTATGTACTCGGTCAGGCCGCGGATCTGATGATCATCCGTTCCAACGACCACGGCACCACGTGGTCGGCCGTCGCGAAGTTGACGGACGGGCAATTCTGGACGGGGCACGCCCACAACTATCGCTGCGCCAACGGGTGTGTGTACATCCCGATGGAACGATATACCGGCGGCCGGATCGCGTGGAGTGAATTGGCGCCCGTGCTGTTGCGGGGCCGGTTGGACGCCGATCTCACGCGTGCCGGGAACTGGACCTTCGCTTCCGAACTCGTGTTTCGCGATACCTACCCGGACGGCAATCAGGACTTTTTCGGCATTCCGTTCTTCCACGCCCCGTATCCGCGCGGGAGCGAGGCCGCCCCAGGCCGGCACATGGCCCCCAGCGGTTGGCTGGAAACGAACGTCGTGCAGTTCACCGACCCAGACCACTTCTGGCACGACCCGAGCGGCAAGACGTTCCATCTGTGGATGCGTGCCCATACCGGCGGCACCGGTTACGCCTGCATCGCCAAGGTGGTCGAACAGGGCGACGAGCCGGGCACCGGCGCGATGACGACGATGCTGGAAAAGACGCCCTCCGGCAAAACGATGCTCTACGCGCCCTGTCCCGGCGGGCAGATGAAGTTCCATGTGCTGTATGACGAGCCGACGAAGCTCTACTGGCTGCTCTCGACCCAGGCCACCGACAGCATGATCCGGCCCGACCGGATGCCGGCCGACCGCTACAACCTGCCGAACAACGAGCGCCGCCGGCTGCAATTGCATTTCTCCAAGAACATGATCGACTGGTGCTTCGCCGGCTTGGTCGCCGTCGGGCCTGCCGAGCACGCTTCGCGACATTACGCGTCGATGGCGATCGACGGCGACGACCTCGTGATCCTCAGCCGCAGCGGCGACCAGCGAGCCAAGTCCGCGCACGACGGCAACCTGCTCACGTTCCACCGGTTGCAGAACTTTCGAGGTCTCGCGTATTGAAGTATTCAACGGCAGGATCGCGAGCATGACCGACGGAAAAGCCGTCAGGAACCGTTTCTCCGCAACGTGGTCTCGACGAGCTTCAGCCCGTGTGCTGCAACGTACTGCTGCAAGTCACCAAAAAGCTGCTCTTCAGCTTGTGGGTCGCTCAGCATGCCGGTGGGAAAGCTGAGCGTCGTGCCCTGGGGAAAACGCGCCAGCAGCTCTTTGACGGCGGCCAGCGAGTGGGCGGTGTACTGAGCCACGAACCAGCAATCGTACGACGGCGTACCGCGTTGAAACGATGGGCGGGCGCTGGGGAATTCGCTCTCCGTTCCCGCGCTGAATTGGATGGCCACCGGTTCGCGCCAGCTATCGAGCCGGTGATCGACGAGCGTCCGGTTCGGCTCGGTCAGGCACAGCGAACGCAGACGCTTCAGCTTGGGCGGGTCGGTGAACCAATTCCTGCCGTAGATCACCGCGTCGACGAGCGCAGACTCGAAGCGGACTTGCGAGTCTGCCTGAGCACCGCCGCCGACTTTCAACTCGCCGCCGCGGTCTTTCCACGCCGCGTGCCACTTCGCGAATCGCTGCCAGATAATTTCCTCAACCGCCGGGGAACCGTGCCGCTGTAGAACCCGCAGGGCGTCGGCCGCGATCTCCAGATTATCGTCGTCGAGACGTCCGATGGCGATCCGCTCCAACTCGGCCGTCATCTGTACCCCGGCCACGTCGGTTAATAAAGTGCGGTAGCAGCGGGTCCGTTCCCTGGCGTCAAGGGCTTGGCCTACCAACTGCCTGCCTTCTCGTGAATTGTGGCGCAGGAAATAGGCGAGCATCGAGGCCTGTAGGTTACACGCCCACGATCCGCCTTTGTCGCCGTACACTTGGCGAACGCGGTCGTAGACGGCCGCCGAACCGTAGCGGGCCACCAACGCCGCAGCCAACTCGGCATCGCCCAGATTGTCGATGCTCTGTTCCAATCGCGTGGCCAGCGAATCGTCCAGTTCGGGAATTGGCCGATCGGGCAAGAGCGTCAGCGAATGGAGTGAGGCCCGCGGCCTTTCACGTCGAAGCTCGGCGAGGACCAACGAGTGACCTTCTTCGGGCGCGAGTTCAACAAGGCGGCAGAACGCCGAATCGATCGGTAGGGGCAAATCGGCCCCCTTTTCGCGCCGCGGCGCGACGGCGATGAACCGCCGGAGCGCGGGCAGGAAATCGGTTCCGCCGAACTGCCGCCAGTGCGAAGTCAATAACAACCTCTGATCGGCTGCCGGAAGCTGCTCGAAAACGGCCAGCACCGCCGCGCGGATCTGCACGCGTCGCTCGGAGGTCAATAATCTCTCGTCGCGCAGGTTACTGTAGCTTCCAAACTGGAACAGTTCGAACAGCGACCGCGCCCGGACCAGCGGCTCTTTCGTTTCGGCGGCGGCCCAGGCCGCGTGGAAGAATTCGACGAAGAGCCTATGCTCGGAAAGCCGGTGTTCTTTCTCGAGCTGATCGAGTTGCTCTCGCGAACCCTCGCCGCGAAATGCCTGGTAGTCGATCGGCACTTGGATGTCGGCAGCCAGACGCCCTAATTGCAGGAGGAATGGAGCAGTCACAAGGAAATCGCGATCGTCCAAACGGCGTTTCAATTCCTCGACTGCGGCATCCTTGTACCGCGACTCGTGCAGCCCCATGCCGATGTCGTACACTTCCCCCTCGTTGCGGCCCGGATGGCGACGAGCCAGTTCGCGGATTGCGGCCTCAATGTCCAGATACCGCAACCGTCGCAGCGCCTCTCGTCGCAGCGCCCGGTGTTCTTCCGTCTCCTGGGAGTGGCGATCGAGAACCTCGACGGCCATGCGAAGTTCCTCGTCCTGCCACTGGCTCGTGGCTGGTATGATTTCCAACTCCACCAAGTTCGACGTCAACCGCAGGTCGTTGTTGCGGGGCGGTGAAAACTCCGGTCTCCAGACGCGAGCGCTCGTGCTGTAGAAGCGATACTTGCCGGGCTGGTCGAAGCGTCGCCACTCGTTCAGATAGACGCGGTAGCGATAAACGCGATTGGCTTCAGGTCGCCGAGGTGTGCCACCCGCCCAGTGATAGAAGTTCGGCTCGTCCGAAGTTCGCCGCCGAGTCCCTGTCGGAGGCGAGACGCGGAAGACCTCCAGGAGCCGAGCGGTACCCGAGCCGCGAGCCAATCCGTCGTTGATCAGGAACTTGTTCGGTTCACGGAACGTGTATACAAGATCGACAGGAATCAACTGTCCGACGCGGTATTGAGGCTGTGGATCTGCCAGCTCAATCGCGAATTGCGCCCCCTCGGGGTTCGCCGCGACGGCTTCCGCGTGCGTGGCCAGGAAATCCGGTTCGGCCGAAGTCCCCCAAGCCGCGGCCAGCGAGGTTCCCAGTAGCATCAGCAGTTGAGCGACTCGCCCCCTCATCCAACGGAACGAGGAGCGGACAGATGAATCTGCCAAGGCGATGTTCGTAGTACCGCCTTCAGGCGGTCGCACGCGCCAATTCGTCCATTGAAAGCACCTGAGGGCCGCACGACAAAGCAATCTGTACGTCCGCTCGGCCGTTAAAGCCGTCATAGGTCCCTCCTTCCATGAACAGTCTTGGCGATGTTGGAAGACCTGCGTTGAGCAGAAGCCAAAGCACGGAGACACAACGCCGGATTCGTCGAACGAATGGATCCCATCCGTAAGTTCCGTAGCGCCGTCTACGTATGATTATCGTCTTCAACACTCTCCGTACAAGGCCGTGCTCGTTGAGCATGAACGGTGGACGAAGACCGCATCTACGTCCAGATCATGGCCCGGCGGGTGCCGTTCACCAACCACGGCCCACCACGAGAGGAACTCCTCAACGGCCGCGCCCGCCGCCGGTTCCCAACGCATGTGGTGTTGACCTACGAGCCGCGCGAGTTCGACGATGCCCGGGAAATCGTGGACACTCTGGACACTCTCCAATGATTGCCGCCCTCCCGCGCCAGAGTTAGAATGGGGCATGACAAGCGACCGGTTTGTCCACCTCTGGGACAACTAGAAGCTTGGCGCACAATGGGAGGCGTCGGAGGTGAGAAGTCCCTTTCCGGGCATGGACCCGTATCTTGAGCGGTATTGGGGAGACATTCACACTCGGCTCATGGTCTACGCGAGTAATCAGCTCAACGCTCAGCTCCCCGACGATTTGCAGGCTCGCGTCGAAGAGAGTGCGGGCGTGGAAATCGAGAACCGGCGTGCGCGCACCGTGTATCCGGACGTCCGCGTCGTCGAAGAACCCGACAGACCTTGGGCGGTTCACGAGACCGTGGCGGTCGCGGTCACCGCGGGGACGGTGGCCGAGCCGTACGTCGTGTTGCTGGAAGACGAACCGCGCACCCAACGCCATCTGGAAATCGTCGATGCCACCGACGGCGGCCGAGTGGTGACGGCCATCGAAGTCCTCAGTCCGGCGAACAAGGTGGGACTGGATGGGCCCGTGGCGTATCGTCGCAAGCAGCGCCAGTCCCTGGAAGCCCGCGTCAATCTGGTCGAGATCGAATTGGTTCGCGGGGGCGAGTGTGTGCTGGCGATTTCGGAAGACCGCATTCCTTTAGCGTGCCGCACACCCTACCGGATTTGTGTGCGCCGGGCTGCGACGCCCGAGCACGCGGAAATCTATGCCGTCCCGCTCCGCCTGCCGCTGCCGAACATTCGCATTCCGCTCCGCCCCTCCGACAAGGACGTGGTCCTGCAACTTCAGCCGCTCCTCGATGACTGCTACCGGGATGGCCGGTACCATCGGATCGACTATCGTGTCGAGCCCGTGGCGCGTTTCGGCGAGGAGGACTCGCGCTGGATCGATCAACTGTTGCGCGAAAAAGGCCTGCGCTGAGACGGTCCCCGCGTCCCTAACTTTTTGGTTTGACAAAGCACTAGCCCGTCGTCACGGCCTGAATTTTGGAGTAACCTACCATGACACATCCACAACTCTCCGGCTACTTGACCCGCGCGGCGCTGGTTGGCATGGCGTTTCTCTGCGGTGCCGCTCGTGGCGGTGAGAGCGATCGGACTCAGGCAGCACCGTCCGCATTTCGCTGGCAGGTGGCGGAGATCGACCTGACCAGCAGCAGGACGGACGCGAACCCGTATGGCGAGATCGACGTGACGGTCACCTTCACCGGACCGGGCGTCGAGTCGATCGCGCGGCCGGCGTTCTGGGACGGCGGCAGCGCGTGGAAAGTGCGATTTGCGCCCACGGCGCTCGGCACGTGGAACTGGCGGACGGAGTGTTCGGATCGAACCAATGAAGGTTTGCACGGGAGATCCGGTCGCCTGGATTGCGTGCCCAAGCAAGTGGCCGAGACCAGCGGCGTAGGACGGGCAAAGCAACCGCCACATCTCCGGCATGGCTTTTTACGGGTGAGCGACAACCGTCGCCACTTCGTCCACGCGGACGGCACGCCGTTTTTCTGGCTGGGCGATACCCATTGGCAGATGCCGGACACCGAGCGGCTGGACGCTTGCAATCACCCGGAGCACGCCGGCCAGACGTGCCCGCACGGCGGTCAGTTTCAGCACCTGGTCGCTGATCGCCGCGCCAAGGGATTCACCGTCTATCAGACCTATCCTTCGGCAACCAATCCCGCCTGGTGGACGACTCCTTATACGGCCATCAATCCGCAACGATTTCGCGATGTGTTTGACGTCCAGATGAACCACCTTGCCGAGCAGGGCTTTGTCATTGCCTTGGGCTTCGGGCACTTCAATAATTCGACCCGGATTCCGGTCGACGACCTGCGGCGGTGGGCACGATACCTGGTCGCCCGCTACGGTGCTCATCCCGTGGTGTGGATCACCTGCCAGGAGATGAACGCGCCGGAAGACGGCGACCGAAACCGAATCGACGTGTGGCGCGCCGTGGCCGAAGAGATCCAACGCACCGACGGCTACGGTCGTCCGCATTCGGGACACCAGTGGGTGCTCGATGCCCGCACGCGCCCGCTGGGCAGCGAGTCGTGGCACGACTGGTTTGCGTTGCAGGGCGGGCACCGCGGCAGCCGGCTCACGCCGCAAGCTCGCTACGCGGAGTATCTTGCATTCCAGCCGGTCAGACCCGTGCTGGAGACGGAAGCGATGTACGAGCTGGTCGATTGCGGCGGCGTGGCCGACACCGACGACGCACGACAATCGGCATGGAAGGCTCTGCTGTGCGGCTGCGCCGGTTACACCTACGGTGCCGCCGGGGTGTGGGCACTGAAGTGGGATCCGGCCGACGCGCGATGGACCAACTACAATCACCGGATCGACGGCTGGTACGCCGGTATGGATCTACCCGGCTCGCAGCAGATGATGGTGCTCAAGCGATTCTTTCTCGATATCCCCTGGCATTCACTCACGCCGCGTTTCTCCGATCCCGCCTGGGCCCAGTTCACCGACCGCGAGGAATCGGTCCTGGCCACCTGTGGGCAAGACCTGTTCGTGGCCTACTTCTACGGGCCGTCCCGATCGCCGGGCACGCTGCGCAACCTCGATCCGAGTGCCTCCTACCGCGCCGACTGGTTCGATCCGCGGACCGGCGCCTGGACGCCGATTGACGATGACTTCCGAGCAGACAACGGCCAGTGGGCCATCCCGATGCGGCCGGACGGTGATTGCGTCCTGGTTGTGCGAAAGCAGGATCGCACTGCGACGACGCGGACGGTCGTGGCGCCGTCGGACGATTATCCGCGCAACGGCGCCAGCCCCACGGTGTTGTTGGGGAAAGAGGGAGATTAAGGCAGAAGATTAGGTGAAAGATTAGGTGCGAACACGGGATTGGGGGATTGCAGCATGCGGAGTTGTTTCGCAGTTCGGATTTGAAATTTGAAATCCGAGAGATGATTACCCTTCCCCACACCATGTCCCAATGGACTGCCTGGGATTCCTGGGCGACAACGTGCAGATGGCCTTGGGCAGGCATGCCGCGTTCAAGGGCATTCCGCTCCAGGGCGGGCGGCTCGCGACGACCAGGAGAGACTGAAGTTCCATCGACGCTCGACATCCCTCGAATAAGAGCATGAGGAAAGGACCGAACATGAAATACACTGCATGCCTTCTCGTTGCCGCCGTCGCCCTTTGTGCTGGTCCGGCGTTCGCTGCGGAGAATCCCAACCTGGCGCCGCGGGCGGCGATCACGGCCAGCCACGAAGCCCGGCCGGGTGCAGTGGCGGCGGTGGCTGACGGGCGCGTGCCCGCCGCCGGCAGCCGCGATGACGGGCGCAGTGTCTGGATGGTCGATGCGAAGGATCTGCCGGCCTCGCTCGTGTTCACCTGGCCGGAGCCGGTCTCGTTCTCGACCGTGGTCTATTACGGACGCACGACCTGGGGCTTCGAGGTCTTCAAGGACTACGCCGTCTATCTCGATGACGCCGCGACGCCGGTCGTCGAGGGCGTCTTCCGCAACGGCCATGGTCCGCAGCCGGTCACGCTGCCCGCGCCGGCTCGCGTTCGCAAGTTGCGGCTGGAGTTCCGTTCGCATCATGCCGGCGGGAGTTCCGGCGCGGCGGAGGTGCAGATCTTCGCCCAGCCACCCGCGCAGAAGGACCTGCTCGGCCACTTCACCGATCTGTCGCTGGACTACCGCTACGCCTACTACCCCTCGCACAACCTGGTGCGCATCCATCTGCCTAAACCGCCCGCCGACGCCACGGACTGGCATCTGGCGCTGCGCCCGGAGAAAGGCGGCGCGGTCCTGACCGAACGGTCTGGCACGCTGCCGACGGCCTCGGGAGGCGAGGCCCTGCCGGTGCCGGATCTGCCCGAGGGCGATTACACCCTGACGCTGACCCTGACCGGCGGCGCGGAGCCGGTCATCGAGGAACGCGGCATCCGCCGCGACCGGCCGGAGTGGGAGGGCAACCGACTGGGTCTGGACGACGTCGTGATTCCGCCTTTCGAACCGTTGGCGGTGGACGATGGGGCGAACCGGGTGCGCTGCGTGCTGCGCAGCCATACCCACGGCGCGGCCGGACTCTGGGGACAGGTCGTCAGCCAGGAACATGAACTGATGGCGGCGCCCGTGCGACTGGAGGCCACGCATGGCGGCCAAGTCAGCACCGCCATCGGCCCCGCCCCGCGCTTCACCCAGCGGACACCGACGGCCGTGTCCGGCGAAGCGACCTGGTCGGCCGGGCCGCTATCCGGGACCACCCGCTTCCGCTACGAGTATGATGGCCTCAAGACCTTGACGATCAACCTGGCGCCGACCACGGACGAGATCGAGCGTTTGCAACTGGTGATCCCTTTGAGATCTTCCGAGGCCTGGCTGATGCATCCGGTTACCACCATGCTGCGCCAGCACTTCGCCGGACGCATCCCGTCAGGCAACGGCAAGGTCTGGGATTCCTCCGGTGTCCCCAACCGACTGAACGGATCGTTCGTGCCCCACATCTACCTGGGCGGTCCGGAACGCGGCATCTGCTTCGCGGCCGACAACGACCGCGACTGGATCACGGACAGCGACACCCCGATGATGGTCATCGACCGCGAGGGCGAGACGGTCAACCTGCGGCTCAACTTGGTTGCCAAACCGTCGCGCCTCGACCGGGCACGCACCATTACCTTCGCCCTGCAGGCTACGCCCGCCAAGCCCATGCCTGAGACGCCCTACAACTGGCGACGTTGGTGGGCGAATACCGGTACGGAACGTGACATCGACAGTGTCCAACTGAACTTCTGGGGCGCCAATATGTACTGGGGCGGGCGGCATTTTGCCACCTCGGTCTATCCCGCGTTCGAGGACTACGGATTCTGGGAACAATTGGCCGAGAGCCGCAGGACCGGCAAGCGCGACACCGAGTTCGAGCAGCAATTTCTGGCGCGTTTCGAGAACCTGCCGGAACAGGACTACAACAACCTCAAGGCTCACTACAACGTCGGACTGAGCTGGGCTCCGGGCACTCCGCCGATCACGCCCGAGACGAAGAAGTTCAGCTACATCATTCTCTACACCAATCCGCGGGGCGCGCACTTCGAGACGCCCGAGTTCATCACCACCTACATCGACGAGTGGCTGCAGGGCGACATCGTCGATCCGCGGTGGAATAACTACTCGACCTTCGAACGCCCCCGGCGGGTCCACACCGAGTTTCCCGGAGTGGCCTGCTGGTACCAGGTCGAACCGGTGCCCAGCCGCATCGACATGCTGCTCTTCTATCACAAGAAGATGCTCGACACCTTTGCCGACGGCATCTACTGGGACAATTTCTTCCTGCAGCCCAGCTATGCTCCGGCCGAAGCCGGCGGTCCGGGTTATGTGGACGACGATGGCCGCCCGCGTGCTGGCGTACACCTGATGGGCTTCCGCGACTTGGTCAAACGCACCGCCACGATGATGCACGTCATGGGCAAGCGGCCGATGACGTACATCCACATGACCAACGTCAACATCGTGCCCATGCTCTCCTTCGGCACGGCCAATCTCGACTGGGAATGGCGCGACCAGGGGCATTTCGGGAGCATGGACCTGCAGGATCGCATGGATCTCGATCTGATCCTGGCGCACAACTTAGGGCTCCAGGCCGGCAACCTGTCCGTGGGCATCACCGGCAACATCCTCAAGGGCGGCGGCGGGATTTCCCGCGAGTGGCTGCATCGGACGGGCATGGCGGTCTGCTTCCCGCACGAGATCCGCATGCACCAGGGCGACAACTCCGTCTCGTTCGTCCAGACCGAACTGGCGCGTTTCGGCTACGGGATGCCGGACTGCCGCGTCTTCCGCTACTGGGAGGACGGCTTCCCGCTCCGCACGCAGGGCGCCGAGCTGCGGGCGTTGGTCCTGGCGCGGGGCGGCAAGTCGCTGATCGCGCTGGGCAACTATGGTCCTGCCAAGGCGGCCGCCCAGGCATCCGCCGGCACCGCAACCACTGGGCCGTCGCTGGAGGATTATGATGCCGGGCAGCGCGGTCTCAAGACGCCGGCAAAGGTGGAGCCGACCGACGGCGAGGCGGCGAAGGCGGAGACCTACACCGTGCGCCTCCGCCTGGACCTGAAGTCGCTCGGGCTATCCGAGAGTGTCCAGGCCCACGACGTCGAAATCAAGGCCGGCCGCGCCAAGGCCACGCATCCCAAGGCAGCCGGGACGCCGGCCCAGCCGGCCGAACTCAGACGCCTCGCCCCTGGGGTGTTCGAGTTGACCATCCCGCACCATGATTTTGCGTTGATCGCCGTGGAGTAGTTGCACAGTGGCCGGCCGGCCACACCAAGCGACCGCGCATAAATAAGGTGTGCAATTCCAAAGTAGTAGGCACACTCCGTGTGCCGTCAACTGCGGACGGCACACGGAGTGTGCTTGCTACGATTTGTTCACGCTATTTCTGCGCGGTCGCCAAGGAGAACCTGAAATGAAGAAGAAATCCGCCATCGCGTTGTGCGCCCTGTTCGTCTCGTGTGTTGCCGTCCTGGCCGCCGAAACGGAGTACAAGCATCCCGTCGCGGTCATCCCGTATGCCGCCACCAAGCCGGTCATTGACGGCAAAGTGGACGATGCTGAGTGGCAGGGCGCATTCAGTCAGCGGGCGCTGCAGACCACCGGTCGGACGATCAGCGCGCGCCAGGCACGCTTCTGGATGATGTGGGACGAGGAGAACCTCTACATCGCCATGCGCGACCCGCTGCGCCCGGGCGAGCGGCCCATCCAGCAGCACCGCAGCCGCCAGACCGGCACGGATCTGGATGTCATTTTCGACGACTGCTACGAGATCTGGGTCTCGGTGGACGCCACCGACCCGCTCACCGGCCAGCCGAACTGTTTCACGCAGTTCATCGGCAACTTCGCCGGGGGCCGCTACGATGCGATCCACCAGCCCGCCGTGGGCAACTCGCGCACCAGCAGCTACGACACGAACTGGGAACCGAAGAGCCGCCTCACCGAGAAGAACGAGTGGGAGATGGAGCTGGTCATCCCGCGGGCCAGCCTGGGAACGACCACGGGGCCGTTCCACGACGGCATGCGCTTCCGCACGCTGATCGCCCGCAACTACAAGCGTCCGTGGGAGCAGAACTCGTTCGAGGGCACCTCGTCCTTTTCGGTAATCGACACGCACAGCCAGTTTGTCATGTCCAAGGCCGCGCCGGCCCTGCATCTGCTGGGGGTGGGCGACGCCGCCGCCGGCAAGATCGGGCTGCACCTCGCCGCTCTCGGCCAGACCGACGCCAGGATCGCCTGGCGCTACGCCTCGGATGCCGTGACCAAGGAAGGGTCCGCCGAGGTCAAGAAAGGGGCGTTGGCCGAGGTCGTCAACCTGCCGGGACTCGATGCGCCGGGTGACGGGAAGGGCCAGGTGCGCATCACCGTAACCGGCCCCGGCGGGGCGACGCTGCTCGATTGGCAGTCCCAGCGCGCCTTCGCGCCAATCCCCAAGGAAGAGATCAAGGACCGCGGCGACGTGCTGAACCTGGGCATCGCGTTCAACCCCGTCCGCGACTACGCCCGCGTCTTCGGCGACTTCATCAACTTCGACGCCCGCAGCGAGATCCACGAGATCGTCATTGCGGTCCGCGACGCCGCCGGCAAGGAGATCAAGCGGGCGACGACCGAGTTGGACGCCGACGCCTATGCCAAGGCGGTTCTGCATTTCGACAACCTCCCGATGGGCGCCTACACGGTCCGCCTCGAATGCCTGGCGAAGGACGGAAAAGTGCTTGCTGGCCGGGACAGCACCTTCGCCAAGGAAGACCTGGCCAAGAAGTACCAGTGGTGGAATACGCCGCGCGGCAGCATCGAGCGGGTAGTATCCCCGTGGACGCCGGTGACGCTGAAACAGCGCACCGTGGGCGTCTGGGGCCGTGAGATGGAGATCGGCGCAGCGGGGTTGCCGACGCGCGTTTCGACCCAGGGGCAGGAAATCCTCGCCGCGCCCGGGAAACTCGTCGCCACCCTGGCCGACGGCAAGGAAACGGAGGCTCAAGGCGTCAAGACCAAGACCCGCTTCGACCAGCAGCACCGCAAGATCGTCGAGGTCGAGAGCAAGCTGGGCGACATCGCCGTGTCGAGCGAGGTGCGCGCCGAGTTCGACGGCATGTACAAAGTCACCTTGACCCTGACGCCGAAGCGGCCGGTCGAGGTCAAGGAGCTGAAGATCGTCCTGCCGTATGCGGAGGCGATGGGCGAGTATATCCACGCGGTCACGGCCGAGATCCGCAGCGCCTACTGGTATGGCTTCACGCCGCAGGGGAACGGGCGGGTCTGGGCGTCCACCGATCTGGGCGACAAGACGATGCGGATCGGCTCGTTCATCCCCTATGTCTGGCTCGGCTCGACCAAGGGCGGGCTGTGCTGGATCGCGGACAGCGACGAGGGCTGGATTCCCAACGACGAGGTTCCGGCGATCGAGATCCAGCGGAACAAGGCGGGCCAGGTGGACCTGGTGTTCAACCTGGTCAGCGCCGAGGCGACGCTCGACGCGCCGCGCACCATCACCTTCGCGTTGCAGGCCTCGCCGGTCAAGGCGCTGCCGCCTCGTTGGCGCGAGGAGAATTGGTGGTGTGGCGACACCTTCCGGCAGTACGCCCATGACCAGAACCTGATCTTCGCCTCGACACCCTTCGTGGTGCCGTCGTATGCCGAAAAGGCGAAAGAGATTGTCGCGGCGCAGCACAAGGCGGGCCGCCCGGCCGTGCCCTATTTCATCCACTCCGTGTTGCCGGGGTATCTTGTGCCGGAACTGGGCGTCTTGGCCGAGGAGTGGCAGACCCCTTACGGCTCCTACGGCTCCAAGGCCCTCTGCTACCGGGGCTCGTTCGTCGACTACATGATCCACAACTGGAGCAAATGGGCCGAGGAGTACGGCACCGACGGCTACTACATCGACAACATGGTGCCCATGCAATGCGACAACCACGAGCACGGCTGCGGCTACCGTCTGCCGGACGGGCGGATCCAACCTTCCTTCCCGATGTTTGGCACGCGCGAGTATTTCCTGCGCAGCCGGGCGGCATTTCTGGAGCAGCGTCCCAAGAGCACGATCGTCATCCACATGACCAACTGCATGGTCCTGCCCTGGGTCGGTCCGGCCGATCTGACCTACGACGGCGAGCACCATGTGATCTATCCGGAGATGAAGAAGGACTTCATGGACTTCTGGAGCCTGGAGCGGATGCGGGTCGACTTCCCCGGTCAGTGGGGAGTGCCGGTCGATTTCATGCACGAATACCAGGGGCAATGGGCCGCCGCCGACCTGTACCGCGTCAAGCGCGCCTACTTCGCCACGGTCATGCTGCACGACGCCCTGCCGTATGGAAACAACAACGGACACGCCAGAAATCTGATCGCCCAGCGCCGCGACTTCGGCATCGGCGAAGACGATGTGCAGTTCCTCGCGTACTGGGATGAAACCGGGCTGAAGGCGCAAGGCGACGACATCAAGCTCGCCGGCTGGCAACGCCCCGGCAAGTTGCTGCTGCTGGTGGCCAACTTCGGCGAAGCGCAGACCGCGCAGGTGAAACTCGACCTCGGCAAGCTCGGCTGGAAAGGCGCGACCCTGGCCGTGAGCGATCCCGAGCAAGGGCAGACACTAACGGTCCATGGCCATGGCGGCCCCGCCACCATCACCCACGACGCCCCAGCGCCGCGGCTCGACGGAACAACTCTGACCGTACCAGTCGAGCGCCACAACTACCGGCTGCTGATCATTGAAAAGAAGTAATCCAGGAAACAACCCCATCATTAGAAAGCGAGAGCGAACCATGATGTCCGTGAGTCTTTGCGGAATTCGATTTTGTTGGGGAAGTCTGGTTGTTGCTCGCGGTTGGCGAGGGTCTCCGCCCCCGCCGCAACCGCCGACCGAAGGTCTCCCGCGCATCCACCGTGCTCGGCGGGGTCGCTCGGTCAGAGACCGGCCACAGCGCTGCGGGTAGATTATTCCCTGCGAGTTGCCTCACGCCAAGGCGCCAACGCGCCAAGATCTTCTTCAAGCCTTTGTGCCTTTCCCGCCTTTCCAGGCTCGCCTTCCCGAATCGATCGCACATGCAGACCGAACTACCCGGGTGGGCTTCGCCGACCGCTTCATGACAAATTCTCTCCAGCAGATTCAGGGAGGCCAGCAGATTGACTTCATTGACACTGAAAGAGAACACGACAACCGCGCCCGTCAACCACGAGCTCCTTCTTCCAAGGCTTCTTCCAAGGCTTCTTCCAAGAGTAGTTCAATCCAGAATCCCAATCTGCTGGCCTCCTTGAATCTGCTGGAAATCCGACTCCGGTCCGTGGGTTTCGCTTGGCGTACCGATTTGCGTAACCGGACATCCAGCACTGCGGGCCGCTTGCCAGATTACGCGTCTTCAGTACATCGCCATGCTGGATGTTCATGGTTCCTCCGCTACGGCGACCTGCACTTCGGCTTCGCCCGCGTCCGCTGCCAACCAAGCGGAACGCTCACCGTGCGCGCCAAGATCACAGCATTTTCGCGTGTTCGTCGCAATAATATCCACCACACCGGGGGCCACGGGAACTGCTTTCCCTCGAAGGTATCATCCACGGCCGGTCGTCCCGTACCGCAAAATTTATGGGGCCATCCGCACTCCCCCGTCCCCGACGATGATTGCACCATAAAACATACCGGAATACGGCAATGCACGCTGCCAACCCCCCAGAACAAGCGGTAAATGAGCAGGAAAGCCAGAAAACGGCGTAAAAACGGGCCAGTAGGTTTTCAATGGCTCTTATTAGGTCCGTATAATTGCAGTGATCCGAAACCGCACGTAACGCCGCACGCGCAGCGTACCCCCGTGGCTGCCTATTGACCGATTCACAGTGGGAGAGTGTCCTATGAGTGTGATCGCCCCCGTACCTAGCGTGTTGTCGGCCGTGTTGCTCTTGTCGGTCGTCTGTTGTTCGCCGGCACGCGCGGATTGGTGCCACGGCGGTGAGGTGCCGTCGATTGAATGGCTGGTTGATGCGAGCAACGTTGTTGCGGCGGAGGTCGTCGAGGTACCGGGTGGCTACAACACGTACCGTGTCACCGAAATCCTGAAACGGTCGAAGTCGTTTACATCAAAAGAGGGTGACGTTATCGACGGCAAGCCGCTTTGGCTTTTGACGCGCGATGGTTGGAAACACCGCGACCCCATCGTCATGTTTCTCGGCAACGACACGAGCGTTGCCCGCGCCGTAGTCAATCTCATCCGGCCCCAAAACGTTTGGGGCAAACCCGAAAAGACATACTTGGCAGTCGATAAGCACGGCAAACGCGTGCCCGATCGCGACGATTTCATGCGACGGGTCCGCGAGCGGATCGAGAAACTGGACGGCTCCAACAGCGGTTTTCTGCCGATACGGGAAGCCGGCTTCGAATACTTCCCCAAGTACACTGAAATCGACGATCACAGCCAGTTCTTCAGTCTCCACGTACCGCCCGATCCCTGTTTCCGGGAGATGTTGGAAAAAGCCGCGGAAGAGTATGCAGTACAAGCCCGCACCGGGAGCTGCGTCTGGGGCCAAGCGACCTTGTTTCAATTCTACTTGGGCTACACGGACGAGCGGAAGAAGGAACACCGGAAGAAGACCATTCGAGATGCCTGCGATTTTGCCAGGACGTTGCAGTTGCGGGACGAGACGCTGTTCGACGTCACGAATTACTGCACGTATCACGGTCCCCATACCTGGCTGGGGCGAGTTTCACCAAACGGCAGGTACTTGGCATTGCTCACGGGGGATGGCGTGGAGGTTCAGGATCTTGTGAGCGGTGGGGCGGTAAGCACGAACGACGCAAGCTACGTTCATTCCTGCCGAGCGGAAAGCATGGTTTTCTCCGCAGACAACAAGCACCTCGCGCACGTTCAGGCCGATGGAGACGTTACGCTGATCGATCTGATGCGTCTGAAGATTGAGCACACATTCAAGTTTGGCTGGACGCCACATCCGAAGATGCGGATTTGGCGATTCATGTTCAGCCCCGATGGCCGTTACCTCGTGCTGCAGATGTCTGTTCTCCAGGGCGCCTTCGGAAGCGCCCTTCAGATATGGGACATCGAGTCGGGCAAGACGGTGTTCAAACCGAATGACGACTGGAACACCAGGTTTTCCGTCGAAGGATTCTGCCGCGGCTCGTCCCTCGTGAAGGTGCAGGCCGTGGAACACAATTCCCGTACGGAAGAAGAGGTGGCCCGGGTCCGGGTATGGGACCTCGATAACGGCCGGTTCACAGACGAGCCAGCCGCGGGCGAGTGGCTTATGCACGTGTCGCCGAACAGCTCGAGATTACTGCTTGAGCGGGAGTCCGGTCGGGCGTCGCTCCGGGCCGAGACACGCGACGGAAGACTTCAAGCCGAGGTCGTGCCGGGTACCCCGCAACGGCTCGTGATTCGCGAGGCGGATTCCCAAAAGGTGGTCCGAACGGTGGAATTGAGCGGCCTGAAACCCGTGGGCGACGTGTACTTCTCAGGAAGCGGTGAAGCGGTGATCTTGGTTTTTTTCCGACACGATGCGAGGATGTTCCGTATCGCCGCCGACAAACCGTGGCCGACGTGGTTCGGTGTGCGTTCTGTTTGGCCGTGAGATGGTCTGAGGAAGCGAGGGGGACGGTTGGAGCAGGGGCGTTCCGCCCACGTTCGCGCCATCACCGGTTATGTCGTCCGGGGCACGCGTGGGGACGGCGAGACGCATGCCGCCGGACGTATGACAAAGAGGGAAAAGGGAAACCGTGTTCGTAACGTTCCTGACACCGTTTCCTCTCTCTAGGAAAGGTTGTTTCCGATGCATGCATCAAAGCTTGTGTGGTTTGCCATGCCTCGAATCGCTCGGCCGACTATCTTGCTCCTCGTCCTCGTGTCAGGCTGTCGCCCAAGATTCGAGGACGTAGCGGGTGGCTCAAGCGTCACTACGTATGCTGGTGAGGCAGGGGCAGTGACTTCTTTTTCCGATTACGATAGCCTGGAACCAGCGTCTGTCAGTGAACCGATTGCGGTTGATTTCCCATTAGGCGCCCTTCCGCCAGAGCAACGGCAGCTTGCTGAGTTAAGCACGATTCTTGCGTTTCGGGAATTCCACCGCAGTTTTCCGCCGGCTCCTGAATGGGAATGGATTCCGAATCCGCCAGAACCTCCGCCAGAACAGTTCGCTCTGCACAACAGGGTAGGGCATGTGAGGATGGTGAATGTTTTCGGAGAGTGGATTACGATGGTCGAGCTATTCGGAGCCAAGGACTACCCCCGTCGCGTCAATGAGGTTCTGAATTTCCGATGGACAACTCCATTTGGGCTTCAGTTTGACAATCCCCCTTCCGAATCGATTTTGGCAACTTTGCAGGAGAAAGATCCTGAGCGTCTGGCTCACATAGCCGTCAGATGTCATGGGCTGAGCGAGGAGAGCTTCCGAATACTCAGTGAGCTTCCACATGTGAAATCGATCGACTTCCTGTACGGTATCACGAACGAGCAGTTGAGATTGGTGCTTCGCAAGAACCATTTCGAGTCCGTAAGGATTGTGCTCAGCCCGGAGTTCGACACGCAGCAGATGTCCTTCCTGAGCGACCTGACGAACCTCAAGCGTCTGGAGATCGGAAAGCGTCATCCAGGACATCCCCACCATTCGATGGCCCCGCTGTTTGAGGTCCTGGCAAAGATGCCTCAAATGGAGTTCATCAGGATCAAAGACGGTCAGATTAGTCGTGAAGCAGTCGAAGGCTATTTGAAGGGCTTTGACCACGCTAACTTGAAGACTCTTGACATTGCGACGCAGGAACTCCACCGATCGACGGTGGAACGATTTAGCCGACTGACAGGCATCGAAGAATTGCGCGCGGTGGTTTCTCCTTATAGCGTGATCCCGGCTGTCCAGAGTCTACGGTGGGCGGGAGCGGGCAAGTCTCTGCGCAAGCTGGAACTTGTTCCTTGCGGTGCCGAGAAAAACCAACCTGTCAGGCGCTTCTCAGGGGACAGTGTTCCGGAGCTTGTCGCAGCGATTTCAGGTCTGACGAATCTGGAGGAACTGCTCGTTCCCCTCCAGATTGAATCTCCACGCTTCCTGGAACCTCTTACCCGAATGCCGCACCTGCGTCGGGTTCAGGTTGGAGGGCTTGTCCTGAATCGCGAAGCCCTGGCGATCTTGGGACGCATGTCTCATTTGAATGACATCACTGTGGAATCTCTAGACTTCGGCCCCGAGTGTGCGCATTTGCTTCCCTGGCTTACCGTTCGCCGGATTCACATTGAACAACCAGTGACGCTCACAGACGAGCGGGCCTACTTGCTTGCGCTGTGTCCGCAGTTGCAAGGCGTGACCTGGTGGGGCCACAGCGGCCTGACGAGGCGCCTGAGCGACATCCCACGCGACATCCCACATATTTGGTTTCGAGGACTCGATTAGAGAGTTTTGCGCCCCGGCGCTGTGTCGCGTTCTCCCCTCCGCGACACGGATTCGTCCGAGGGTCTGCCGACCGGGAAGATTGCCGCCGCCGTCCGGTTGGCGCCTGCCTGCCCGCGGCTCTACATATTACAATGTTCGGGCACCGTACGCAACGCGGAGAATTCTATGACGCAGCTGGCATCACGATTCCGATCCTTGACGCTAATCGTCGTCGCAGGGCTGTGCTCGGTATGCGCTATGTGCTGCAAAATCCGAGCCGAAGAAGAAGCCAGTCGCGGGGGCGCCGAGGAGACAAAAGAGATTCTGAGGGAGAATCTGGAGGCTGGGTCCCGCTACAAATGGCTTCTTGGCGATCAAAAGCACAATGTTTACTTGTGGCGAACGACGGACGCCGTAGGTATCGCCTTCTTTGAGTACTTCCACAGCGCGAAGTTACTTAGCAGGAAATTCGAGAGGACAAAACTATCGCTTCCAACTTCGGTAATCCGAGACCTTATCGTACATTCGGCGCAAAATGGGAATAGGGCAAGAGTGTATTCCGGTCTGTCGATGTCAACCGGCGATGCGTACAGGGGATGGGAGGACTTCATCGACCTTATCGTCGTGAAGGACGGTGCTGTCGCTTCGGATCTCGTGAAGGAAATCACAGGCCGATACAAGGTCGCGTTACCCTACACGATGCGGCTTGTGTTGCGCGGCGACGGGAATCTCTACGTTGATTTGCATTCTTGGACGGAAGTGGAGGAGAATCGCCCGAACAAGGGGATGGACCAGAGCGGCCGGTAGCTGCGATTCTTTGTCGCTGGGGTCAGCCCCTGTTTTCGGTTTTGGCGATTGTATCGACGATCCTTGCCGCTAGGTTTCGGTCTTGGGCGAGATTGGGATCACGGGCCGGTATCGCATTTCGCAACGCTGGTCGGCAACGGTCGGCTACCAGTTGCTGTGGATCAACCAAGTCGCGTTGGCCACCGAACAACCGTTGGGCAGTGGGATCGATGCGTCGGGCGACACCTTCTACCACGGTGCTGCGGTCGGACTGCAATACGTGCGATAACCGTTTCAATCCACGGAGCGGGACTTCCGCCTGGTTGCGTTCAGCGCGTAGCAACGATTGAATCCGGGAGAATTCGGATCGAAACACCAAGATCGCGAAGTCTCGCGATTTCGGCTGCGATGCCAGCGAGGTTTCCAGTTCCCGAATTTCGTTACGGCTGGAAAAACGACTCGGACCAAGCAACAGGTCAGTCACACGCTTCCCACGACAAGAACCGTGGTCCACGAGATTCTCAAGCTGATCCTGTTCTTGCCTGCTTCACCGATCAATACATGCGGGGCAGTTCACCGCGTTGGCGTCTTGCGAGATGGCTGTGAACGATTCCTTCTGGCCGTGCATTACCGGCCGGGGCGCGTTTGGTGCCGAGGTCCGGGAGATTGTCCGGAAAGCCGAGCAGCTCGTGGAGCATCGACTCGTCATCCGAATGGCCGCGAGCCGTCAGGAATTCGATCAATCCGAGCACTCGTTTGCGAAAGGACACGAGCAGCGGGCGATTCAGATGGCAGGTTCTTTCGAGCCATCGTCCCTCGCGGGTCAAAGCCTGGATCGTTCCATCGTTCGCCACCCGGAGATGTGCGGCCAAGGGCGCTCGGCCCGGATCGATCGGCAATTCGGCGTCCTGGCGGTTGCGGTTGCAACTCTGGCACGCGTAGACAAGGTTATCGTAGTCACAGGCTTCATCCGGGGCTGCGGATCGAGGGATCAAGTGGTCGACAGAGAAATCCTCGTGACCGTTCGGGTACCAGCGTTCACGAGACAGACAGTAGACGCACCGAAACGTGAATTCGTCGCGAAGCCAGGGCTTGTAGGCGCGGTAGTTGGTGTAGCCTCGCGGACCATGACGCCGCTGATGCTCCGTCGAAGCATACGCGAAAACGGTGCGACCGGCCTGGATGATTGCGTCATTCATGGGTTTGGGCGGACGGATAGTCCGCCTGTTCCTCGCAGACGCTCAAGCGTCCCAGTAGCTTCCTGTCCTGGGGCTCGCACGCTTTGGCTGCGGCATCTTGCAGGACGGCCAATTCCGCTGCTTCGGCGTCTGTCAGGCCTGTTTCGTACTCCTTCGCGATCAGGGCCAGACGACGCGAATTCAGCTTGCCCCATGCGTCTTTGCCGCGATCATCGCTCACCGCCGCCTCCAGAATCCTTGTCGCCCATTCTTCAAGCGACATGCGACGGCCCAGCGCTTGCCGGATTAGACCGTCAGCCAACTCTTCACGAAGCGTAATCGTAACAGGCATCAAGCCTCCCTCGCTGGGCGTACAGACTTCCAGGGTGCCATTCGACACAGATTTCTGCATGATCACGATTATACATGTGGCAACCCTGGCGGGGCAATGATGCTCCCCGCCTGCTTCCCACCTGAACTGGGATCTCGGCTATGCAATACAATAACCATCTGCGATTGACCGCCCGCTGAGTGTCACCCACCTCGGAACGGAATTCATTCCGTTCCTTGCGTGCTCCGAACGGCGCGAATTCTGTTCCACGCCCCCGCATTCGCTCCGTAACCTGTTTTTAATTAACGACTTACGAAATCCCAGGGAAAAATCCCGGATTTTGTGTCGCAAACGGCGTGCGTCTTACCATGAGCTTGGTAGACAGACACACAACATTCTCTCCCACAATCGTGGGGTCAGACCTCGTATTTCGTTTCCCGTTTTACAACTCGCCGGCGACGGTGGATGCCCAGTTCATGGCCAGACCTTTGCGAGTTGCTGGAAGCGTGCTCGCGGATTGCCGCGCAGGTCTTAGCGAAATCAGACTGCGATCGAACCTGAGCGAGACATCACTGGAGATTGTCGTGAGCCTCCGCGGTCTTGGGCAACGTGACGCCACAACTCTCCACGAAATCGCGGTGCTGCCGGGCGGGCCGGCCATCGATGTAGAACTGGACCGAGCCGACCGCGCCCGTGTGGCAGACCACGGCCACGTGATGCCACGCCTGGCTTCCTAAGCACTCGGGCACGAGTTTCCTGGCATAATGTAGGATGGACATTCCTGTCCGTCATGCGGCAAAAGAAGTAATCCAGGAAACAACCCCATCATTAGAAAGCGAGAGCGAACCATGATGTCCGTGAGTCTTTGCGGAATTCGATTTTGTTGGGGAAGTCTGGTTGTTGCGGCCTCGGCTTTCGTCGCCGCGCACGCTGCGGCGGGCGAGCCGAAGTTGCCCTCTGACGATCCACGGGCAATCAGGCTGTTCAATTGCGATTTCAACTGGGCGCGCTGGCCGCCGAGTGAAACGCTGCCCGACGGAAACGTCCGGCCGTCGCAGCCGGAGGATTGGGCCGAGGTGGATGCCCAGAAGTACTTCGACTGGCACCGGGAATTCGGTAACAACGTCGTCTACTGTCAGGCGTACTGTTCCAGCGGCTTCGCCTTGTATCCGAGCACGCTCGGTCCCGTGGGCAAGGGCAAAGCCGCGCGGCTGTTTCCCGAACTTTATGCCTTGGCGCGGGAAGCGAAAATGCCGGTCTGGTCGTACTTCTGTGTGTCGGCGGACCTCTTCCAGTCGCGCGAGCATCCCGAGTGGCTTGTGCCCGGCAGCGTCCCGGAATCCTGTGGCCACGGCGGTTTCTTCGGTCCCGAGACGCCCCATACCGAGCTGGTCTGCGCGCGTCTGCGAGAATTCCTGAAGGACTATCCCGTCGATTGGTTGCTGCTGGATTGGTTCGTCTACGGCTCGTTGAAACCGGACGAGCCCCTGGTACAGCCGGCGGAGTTCGTGAAGCAGCCGTTTCAGGAGATTATCGGCCGGCCGATGCCTGCCACGGCTGCGGACATCACGCCCGCGGAGCATCTGAAATACAAGCGGGTCGTGTTGGAACGTCAATTCCGGGCCCTGCAGCAAGCGGTTCGCCAGTCCAGTCCCCACACCAAGATCATTTTCAACGTGCCCTTTCACAAACCCGATGAGGCCTTGTGGCGGGACCACCCGATGCTGGCGGAAAGCGACGGCCTGTTCGCCGAATCGTCCGACGAGGTGGTGGGCTGGCTCTTGCGGGTGCGCAAGCCGGAGCAGCGCGTGATGACCACGATCATCGGCCGTGGCAAGGGTGTCACCGATCCCGGCTCCTGGAGGAAATGGTACGACCAGGGCTGCGATTTCTTCGGCTACGCGTGGGGCACGCCGCCCTCGTTCCTCCCCACGGCGATGTACGACGAGGAACTCAAGGTGGTCAAAGCCGCCTTCGCGGAAGTAGAGAAACTGGATGCGGCACACCCGACAGGCAGTCGGCAGTAGACGCTCCACCCGTAGCCGAATTCGCGAGAATTCGGGACGTACCCGGCCAGCGGCCACCAAGGAAAGACGTAATATGAGCTTGAACTCGCCCAGAGCACGACCATTGTTGGTGACCCTCTTGGCCCTCTGCCTTTCGGCCTCGCTGGCCCGAGCGGAAGTGCGGGTGGCGAAAATCTTCTCCGATCATACGGTGCTGCAACGCGATCGGCCGGCGCCGGTCTGGGGATGGGCCGCGCCGGGTCAGGTGGTAACCGTCGCCTTTGCGGGGCAGAGCAAGCGAGCCACGGCCGACGCCCAGGGCCGGTGGCGCGTCACGCTCGATCCGCTGCCGGCCAACGCGACCGGACGCGACCTGACGGTGGTCGCCGGTGGGACGCCGCAGCAGCAGGTAACCATCCGGGATGTGCTTGTCGGCGAAGTCTGGTTTACGGCGGGCCAGTCGAACATGATGATGGGACTCGCCGGCGCCACCGGCGGGGCGGACGGTCTGAAGCGACTGGAGGCCTGTCCGCATCTACGCGTTGCCAATATACCGGGCCAGGAATCGCAGTCGCCGGAACCGCAACTCGACTTGAAGCAGCCGGTCTCCTGGTCCAAGCCCCACGGCGGCTACTCCGCGGTCAGCGGCTTCTTCGCCGAAAAGCTCTATCGCCACCTGGGCGGCGAAGTACCCGTCGGCATGATCACGGCGGTGGCGATCGTGCCGGCCGAAGCTTGGGTAGACGCGCCGTCCCTGACCGACTCGCCGGCGCTGAAACACCTGCTCAACAGCCCCCTGAACATGACGTCCAAGTGGTTCAACGGCATCATCGCGCCGCTCGGCCCGCTCGCCCTGCGCGGCGTGCTGTACTATCAGGGCGAATACAACGGCGGCCGGGGCGCCGAGTTCCAGGTGCTGTTTCCCGCGCTGATCCAAAGCTGGCGTACCTCTTTGGAGCGGCCGAATCTGCCGTTCCTGTTCGTCCAGCTTCCGGGATTCCTCGAGCATCGTGCGGAGCAGGACCGGCAACTGGATATGGACGCGGCCACCTTGGCCGCGCTGCACCAGCCCACGCTCGCCGGTGTTTGGACCGACCTGCGGGAGGCCCAATTGAACGTCTGGCGCAGCGTCCCGCACACCGGCATGGCCGTGACGATCGACTTGGGCGAGCCGTACGACATCCATCCAAAGCAGAAGGAGCCGGTGGCCGAGCGCCTGCTGCTGAGCGCTCGGCAGGTGGCCTATGGCGAGAACGTCGAGGGGAGCAGTCCCGTGCCCGCCCGTGTCGAAGTCGACGGCGAGCGGTTCCGTGTGACCTTCGAGCACGTCGGCGCGGGTCTGGTGGCGAAGCAAGAGTGGCGTAAGCTTCCAGCTTGCGATGCCCCTGTCGACCGAAAGCTGGAAGCTTACGCCACGGAGAAATGCGGAGCCGTCGACGGCTTCGACATCGCCGGCGACGATCTCGTGCTGCGCCCGGCCCAGGCCCGCATCGAGGGCGGCCATCAGGTCGTGGTCTGGCATCCGGAGGTGAAGCGACCCACGCTGCTGCACTACGCGTGGGGCGGCTTTCCGCGCTGCTCGCTGTACAACTCCAGCGGCCTCCCCGCGACACCGTTCCAGCACAAGGTCCTGGACCGCATCCACCCCGCGGACGCAGCCCGCTTTGCTTTCCGGAACCGCAGTTTCGAGGAAGATCCGCCGGACAAGCCCGAGATGGCCGCGGACTGGGTGCTGGCCAACGGCGCGGTTCGGACGCGCGAGCGGGCCAGTGACGGGCAGTGGTCGCTCAAGCTTCCGGCCAAGGAAGCCGGGGCCTCGCAGAACGACATCGCCCGAGGCTTCGGCTGCGTCTGGAACTGCGATCCTCTGCTGCCGCTGGCGGTTCGGCCGGGCTGTGTGGCCGCCTACTCGGTCGACATGGCGGTCAGCGGCGGCAAGCCGCTGTCTGCTTACATGCGATTATGCCAGAACGCCAACGCGTCCGGCTACCAGTTCTGGGGCGGCGTGCCGCTGCCGCGCACGGCCAGCGCGACGTTCGTCCGACGCGAGATCGCCGCCCTCTTTGCGCCCGTTTTCGACCTGAGCGGTCCCGATACGGCCGGCGGACTCTTCTCCCATCAGAACCATGCCGAGGGCGCAGTCTTCTTGGACAACTTCTCCGAAGTGACACTTCTCCGGCCGCTGTTAACCGTCAGCGACACCGAGCCCATCACGTTGCCCGAGGCAAAACCGGGGCAGGGCGTCGCCTCGGCGCCGCGCACCGTCACCAACGGACAACGACGCATTAGCCCGCGCCAGCTTGACGACGCTCCGGCCGAGCCAGTACCGACGGTGCTGTACGGCCTGGCCGGTTGCCCGCGAACCGAACCGCACCACATGCAGCGGCTGACGGCACCGTGCGACGACCAGGGCGCCGTGATACTCGGCGAGCAGGCCGAGTTGTTCGAGTTCACCAGCGAACATCGGGGCGCGACGCCGCAGACCCTACGGTTCCTGGGCGCAGACGGCCAGAGCGGCCTGCGCGGCGGTCCGACTCCCGAGTCGGAATCGGTCGTGATGCGGTTTCGGGGCGCCGACCGTCCCGGCGAATATCGGGCGACCCTGCGGATCGTGACGCAGGCCATGAACGCCGGCGTGATGAGTGCCGGCCAACCCGGCGAACCGCCTATCCATCTGCATTACCTCGACATTCCACTCAGCGTCCGCGTGAGCCCGTAAGCACCGTTCGAGAAATGACCATCGTGAACGCGACACCCATCTAACGCGCGGAGACGCGCCGCGATGCAGTCGTGCTGGGCAATCCGGCGCTGGGTCTGACCGGCGTCTATCACCCCGAGGGACGCGTTACCTTCGACGGCACGCCGGTCGAGGAGTGGGAGTTCATGGCCACGGGCACGGGCGTGACGGGGCGACCGTCAACTTCCCGGACGAGATGGTGATGCAATTGAACCACTCGGCAGCGATCGACGAAGGCGGCAGACTGCGGGCGCTCGCACGCCTACACCTGAACCTCGGCGGCCGCCCGTTTGCCACGGCCACGAACTTCCGGATGGAGCATGATCTGCGCCGGTCGCTCATCCGGGCCTGGCCGAGACGCGCGACGGACCGGTTCGCGTCGAGATCCGGGCTCACGTTCCGGTAGACGTGATCCGCGTGGACGTTTTCGACGAGCGGAAGACGCGGGGGCCGCTGACGATTCGGCTGGAGGAGGATGCGGCTTCGACGCTCACGGAGTCGCAGTATAACGGCGAGAACCCGGCCGGCGCGCTTTGGGTGCTCGCCTTGCTGTGCGACATGGTGGACCTGAGCGGCGACGACAAGTTTGCTGACGGCACCTTGCGCACGCTGGCCACGGATCTGGTCGAGTTCGTGCGACTCCGGTATCCGCAGCGCGAGCAGGGACGCATGGTCATCGCGCCCTGCAATGCGGGCGAGACGTGGCAGGGAGTGCGGGATCCCGCCGAGATGGTGTGCGCCCTGCGTCTGGCTCTGCCCCGGTTGATCGCAGTGGGCAGGAACCAGCGATGGGACCGCGCCCTCATCGCCGGCTGGGAGGAACTGCTGGCCGCCGACGCGATCGACCTGACGGCTCCGTACTTCAACATGTATGTGCGCCAGTTGCCCAATTGCGAGAGGGCCGCTCAGCAACGCTGGGGAGTGTCCGGGGCCTATTTTCCGGAGACGACGGCCTTCGATGGTCCCACCGTGCTTCCGGACGATACTGCCATCGAGTTCCAGGATGTGCTGCTCGGACGAAAGCCGCATACGGCGCTGTCACCGCGAGCCAAGTCGCTGTGCCAATTCGACAGCCGGTTGCGAGTGGTCATCGAACCTCACAAAGGACGCTTCAGTTGGATCAGTCATGTGGCGTCGTCCGGAAGCGAACTGGCGATTCAGGCTTGGTGGCGTTATCGGTATACGGGTGACCGAGCGCGGTTGCGGACGCATGCCTGTCCGTTGCTGCGCGGCACAGTCGAGTTTTACCGGCACTTGGTGAAGCAAGAGGCGGACGGCCGCTATCATCTGACGGGAACGCATGCCCATGAGGATTTCTGGGGCGTCGGGGACAGCATCATGGACCTGGCAGCCATCCGCGGCACCGTGCCGCTGGCGATGCCGTCGCTACCGGTGGAGCCCCGAGGAGTAACATCCTCGTTCACGCGGTGAGGCGGCGCTGGCTCGACATCCAGTTCGGTTCCCAGAGGAACTTGATCTTCCGAATCGAACATCCCCATCGCGAAAACTCAAGGCAACCGCCCGGCGCGGCGGCGAAAGGCGGCGGGGGTGTCTCCCGTCAAGCGGCGAAAGGCGCGGGTCAAGTACTTGACGGTCTGGGGCGTGGGAGGTTTCGATCAAGATCGCCACGTGTCGTATGGAACCCTTGATCCTCGACTGTCGCATGTTCTGCCACGGGCGTCCGCAAAAAGTGCAAAAGTTTTGGCGGGATGTGCAAACTGGACGTTAGGGATTCTTCGCAGCAAACGGTATGATGAAGCCGTCACGTCCCAGGTGAGCGGCACGACGCTGGCCGCCGATGGGTGCTGCGGAAACGGGGACGGGCGCCTTTTCGCTCACAACCCGCACTGGAACCTCACGACGGATCTCGAACCTGCCGGAGACTTGCCATGAGTAACTCGAATCGAAGATCGTTCCTGAAACACACCGCGGCGGCCTCGGCCGGGGCCGCTGCCTGGGCCTGGACCGGCGGCCTCCACGCCGCGGGGGCCAACGAGCGGTTGACCGTCGGGATCATCGGGTGCGGCGGCCGCGGCGCGGGACTGGCCGAGGAGTTCGCCGGCCTCGCCAACGTCGCCTACGTGTGCGACCCCGACGAGTCGCGGCGCCGCCGGGCGCAGGAAAAGGTCCAAGCCCAGCACGCGGTGGCCGACCTGCGGCGTATCCTGGACGACAAGTCGGTGGACGCGGTGGTGATCGCCACCCCGGAGCACTGGCACGCCCCGGCCGCCATCCTGGCCTGCGACGCGGGCAAACACGTCTACGTCGAGAAGCCCTGCAGCCACAACGTCCGCGAAGGGCGGTTGTTGGTCGAGGCCGCGCGGCGCAACAAGCGCGTGGTCCAGCACGGCACTCAGAGCCGCAGCAATCCGTTCATCGCCGGGGCCATCCAGATGCTCCGCGAAGGTGTGATCGGCGACGTACTCGTGGCCAAGGCCTGGGACATTCAGCGCCGCGCGAATATCGGCCGCGACAAGCCCAGCGATCCGCCGCCCGGCGTGGATTACGACCTGTGGGTCGGTCCGGCAGAGTTCGTGCCCTACCAGGCCAACCGGTTTCACTACCACTGGCACTGGTGGTACAACTTCGGCGTCGGCGGCCTGGGCGGTGACGGTCCGCACGAGATCGACTACGCTCGCTGGGGCTTGGGCGTCGAGACGCATCCCACAACGGTGGCCGGGCTGGGCAGCAAGTACTACTTCGACGACGACCAGGAGTATCCGGACACGGGGACCGTGGTCTTCGAGTGGCCCGGCGACGGCCAGGTCGGCCACAAGCGGCAGTTCATCTTCGAGTTGCGCATCTGGTCCACGAACTACCCGTACAACGTGGATTCCGGCGCGGAGTTCTACGGCACCAAGGGCAAGATGTTCCTCAGCAAGCGCGGCAAGCTGGAGATCCTCGACGAGGGTAACAAGCGTATCGATGCCAAGCCCAAAGCCCCGCCGCAATTGCTCGGCCACGCGGCCGACTTCCTGGACGCGATCAAGACCGGGCGGCACCCCAATGCCGAGATCGAAATCGGCCATCTCTCGACCACGCTGATCCATTTGGGCAACCTGGCCATGCGCGTCGGGCGCTCGCTGAACTTCGACCCGCACACGGAGCAGATCATCGGCGACGAACAGGCCAACGCGCTGCTGTCCCGCAAGTACCGTCAAGGCGGGCATTGGGCGGTGCCTCGCGGAGTTTGAGCGCCAAAAGCACCTAATCTTTCACTAGATCTTTCACCTAATCTCCCGGCTCCAGGGCAGTAAGAAAGAGATTAAGTGAAAGATTAGGTGAAAGATTCGGGTTTCAGGTTCCGGCCAAGTTCAAGACAACATGCACCCTTCACGCAGGAAACCTACTCCAACCATGAACCATCATCGCTTGCTCGTTACATTCGTCTTGGCCGTAACCGCGGCATGGCCGGCCGCCAACCGCCGGAGCGTCGCGGCGGATTTCGCTCTCCAGCAGAAACCCGATCGCGTGATCATCACCGACGGCGGCCAGCCGGTGGCGACCTATGTGTTTCGCGACGACAAGATCTTGCGGCCGTACTTCGCCAGCGTCCACGCGCCCGGCGGGATTCAGGTCACGCGCAACCATCCGCCGGTGCCGAGCGTAGACGCGACGGATCACGACACGATGCATCCCGGCGTGTGGCTGGCTTTTGGCGACCTGAGCGGGCAGGATTTCTGGCGGAACAAGGCCCGGATCGTTCACCTGCAGTTCGTCGAGCCGCCCGCGGTCCGTGACGGGCGGGTCACCTTCACGGCGGAGAATCGCTTCCAGGCTACCGGCGGCGGCGAGATCTGCAAGCAGACGTCGCGGCTGACGCTGGCCTCGCGTCCGGCCGGCTATCTCCTGATCTGGGAAGCGACCTTCCGTTCGGAGCAGCGCGACATGGTCTTCGGCGATCAGGAGGAGATGGGTTTGGGCGTTCGCGTCGCCACGCCGATCGCCGTCAAGCAGGGCGGTACGATCCTCGACGCCCTGGGGCGCCGCAACGAGCGCGAGGTGTGGGGCAACTCGGCCGACTGGTGCGACTACAGCGGGACGATCGCCGGCCGGTACGCCGGCATCACGACGATGTGCGATCCCCAGAACTTCCGGCCGAGTTGGCATCACGCGCGGGACTACGGAGCGCTGGTGGTCAATCCGTTCGGACAGCAGGCTTTCCGCAAGGGCCCGGCCAGCAAGGTGATCGTCAAGCCCGGCGAGTCGTTCCGGCTGCGCTACGGCGTGCTGCTGCACGCCGGGCCGAAAGACGCCGCACCCGACCTGCAGGCCGCGTACGCCGATTTCCTGTCCAGGCTGTAACTCTTGCCGCCGTGGCCGGAAAAAGGGGGTTCCAAGTCTTGCGGCTGACGCGCGAAGCGGTGCGCGAACCTGTGGCTGAGTTCCGGGGCGATTTCCTCGGCCGCTAGGACGGTCAGTGGTTAGATCCAGAATCCCAATCTGCTGGCCTCCCCGAATCTGCTGGAAGCCCACCGCTGGCTCACCACCGGTCCCTGAGTGGCGACGGCGAAGCGCGGCGGGGGTGTCTCCCGTCAAGCGGCGAAAGGCCCGGCCGAGTACTGGGCGGTCCGGAAGCCGGCCTGCTGGGCGATCTGTTTGATCGGCAAGCGGGTCTCGACCAACAGCGTATTGACCCGCACGATCCGCACCCGGTCGATCTCCCGTACCAATGCCAGATGGCCACCTGTCGCATGGAACCCATGATCCTCGACCGTCGCCCGTTGCCGCCACGGGCACCCCGCGAAAAGTGCAAAAGTTTTGGCGGAATGTGTAAGACTTGGCGCTGGGGATTCTCCAAGGAAAACGGTATGTTAGGACTGTTGCGTCACGGGTGAGCGACACGGCGCTAGCCGTCGGTGGGTGCTGCAGAAATCGGGGGCTGGCGCCCTTCCGCTTACCGAAGACGCGTACCTCCCCGGCTCCACAGCAGTAGGACGAGATCAGAGTGAAAGATTAGGGTTTCAAATCCCGGCGCAGCCGGACACGTTCAAAACGACTTGCGCTCAACGGAGACTCCATGTACAGTCTGCATCCCATTGATATCGCGGCGGTCGTTGTCTACCTGCGGACTTGCTGGGGGGGAAGCGGCCTGCCGGCCAGTTCGGTGCGGGACCGCTGGTCGGCCTGCCGCTGGACGGCTCCGGGCAAGCTTCGGGCGGGCCTGCGACGCGGCGGCGGGCCTGCCTGCGGTCGACCTGGCGGTGCCGCGAATCCAGATGACTTTGGATGGACCGATGGCGCGCGAGTGGACGGCATCATCCGCAACTGGCTGATCCCGGCTCCGGATGCGAACCCGGGAATGCTCGAAATGATGCGGCTGCGCGACCGCCAGCCACCCCACGAAAACCCCGTCCCGTGGGGCATTGACTGGTTGGTGGAGAGTAGATGGCACGGCATCCGGAAATCCGTTTTCCTTTGAAGAAAATATCGCTCGTATGAAACTCACCTTCACCGGCATGTGCGACGACCGGTATCGGCGTCTGGCACGTTTCAACCTTCAGTGGCTGATTGACGCCTAGCGCACACCGTAGCGAAGCTTGTACACGAAGCGATTCGTTGAGCAAACATTCGAATTCACCCCGACGTTAGTCTTCGAAGTTGCGCGTAGCCGAAAATTTCACCAAGGAGATCGTCGCATGAGTCATCCATCCAGCAACCAGTTTACCCGGCGCACATCAAAACAAAGCCGACGAAGGAACGCGAAGCCGAAGGAATTGAACTGTCCGTTCTACGAATCCGGGAGGTGTGCGATGATCGAGCTGCGACGCGTGTTTTTGTTTGTCGTGTTGGTGGTGCTTCCCTGGGCATGGGGTGGCGGCGCCGCGCAGGGGGAATCGAGTGAGCCGGAGGGCAAGGTGGACTTGTTCCGCGCGGGCGAGGACGGGTACTTCATGTATCGCATCCCGGGCATCGTGGTCACGGGCCGGGGTAGCATCCTGGTCTATTGCGAGGCCCGGGCCGGACACGGCGATTGGACGCGGCAGGATGTGCTGTTACGCCGCAGCACCGACGGCGGATGCACGTGGAGTCCGCCGCGGAAGATGGCGGTCGCTCCGCCGGATCTTCGGCCGAATCCCGCCGCGGTGGCGCAAGGATTGGGCGAGCACAGCGAGTTGACGGCGCACAACGCGGTGGCCATCGTCGACCAGCAGCCGGGGGTGGTGCATTTCCTGTATCATGTCCAGTACGCTCGGGTGTTCTACCTGCGGAGCGAAGATGACGGAGAGAGTTGGTCCGAGCCTCGGGAGATCACGGCAGTGATCGAGGGGTTCCGCGACCGTTACGACTGGAAGGTCGTGGGAAACGGCTGCGGTCACTCGATCCAAATCCGGCAAGGGCCGCACCGCGGGCGGTTGGTGGCGGCCGTGTGGCTCTCGACCGGCACCGGCGGCCATGCTCACCGCCCGTCCGACGTGGCCGCGATCCACAGCGACGACGGCGGCCGGACTTGGCAGCGTGGCGATTTCATCGCCCGCAACGGCGACAAGACGGCCGCAGGCGAGCCGATCGTCAATCCCAGCGAGACGATGCTTGTCGAACTTTCCGACGGCCGGGTGCTGGCCAACCTGCGCACCGAGTCGCCGCGAAACCGGCGGTTGCTGTCGGTCAGCGGCGACGGAGCCACCGGCTGGTCGACGCCGACGTTCCACGAGGACTTGGCCGAGCCGGTATGCATGGCCAGTATGGTGCGATTGGCCGATGGGCGGATTCTGTTTTCCAATCCGGACAACCTGTTGGTAGGCGGCCAACCGGGCCAGCCCGGCCGCAACCGCGACCGGCGGAACGTGACGCTCAAGGTTTCGGACGACGACGGCGGAGCGTGGCGGCCAGTCCAGGTGGTCGAGCCGGGGCCCAGCGGCTACAGCGACTTGGCCGTCGGCCCCGACGGGACCGTGTACTGCTTCTACGAGCGCGGCGGGATCAAGGGAAACCACTACCATACCGAGGCGCTGACGCTGGCCACGTTTCCTGCCGACTTGCTTGCGGACAATCGGACCGGAACGACGCAGACGGTCGTGGCGCCGACGGACAATTACCCGCGCAACGGCGAGGCGACGTGGATCGTCTCGAACAAGGGCGAATTGCTGCTGTTCTACGGCGCTCATGCGGGCAGCGGCGACTGGGACCGCGCGGTGATCCGGGCCGTGCGTTCGGCCGACGGCGGTCGGACGTGGTCCGAGCCGGTCACGCAACTGGCCGATCCCCAGCGTTCCCTCTTCCAGCCGTCCCTGACTCGGTTGGCCAACGGGGAACTCGGGCTGACCCACACGGTGCTGGCTCACGGGCAGGACGCGTACAAGGTATTTCGAAGATCGGCCGACGAAGGCCGTACCTGGTCCGATCCGCTGAAGATCAGCGACGACTCGCACGCATACACCACGGGGCCGCACGACCGGCTGTACACGTTGTCCAGCGGACGGTTGCTGGCCTTGCTGCACTGCAATCTGGCTCCGAAGAAGGATCGACAGGGCGGACCGCTGGGCGCTTACGTGGTCTACTCGGACGATCATGGGCAGACGTGGACCCGAACGCCCGGCGACCGAGTGCTGCACGTGGCCGACAACCCGTACCACAAGCCCGAGTGGGGCTTCTGGGAGCCGTCGCTGGTCGAGCATGAACCGGGCAAGCTGCTGATGATGGCCCGCACCGCAACCGGCTGGCTGTACGAGTGCCGCTCGGAGGACGGCGGCAGCACGTGGACGGACCCGGCGCGGTCGGTCGTGCCCAATCCGCTGGCCCCGCCCGCGCTGACCCAGATTCCCGGCACGGGGACGATCGTTCTACTGCACAACCCGCGCGTGGAAATGGAGTCCGGGTCGCACGGCGGGCCGCGAACCGTGCTGGTGCTGCGGACCAGTCGGGACGGAGGGGAAAGCTGGAGCGACCCGCGCCCGATCACCGAGTCCGGCGACGAGAACGACTGGTTCGATTACCCCGCCGTCCGCTGGAAGGACGACACGTTGCACGTGGCCTATCGAGCGATCGTGACGCGAAACCGCGGCCAAGGCGGCTTCCGCACGGTCGGGATCGGAACCCGGACACTGACCTCGGCTTGGATCGAGCGGGCAAGGATTGTTCGAGAAGAAAGCGTCAGGAGTCAATTGCCGGAAACCGGCCCTCCGGGTACTTCGCACAAATGACTCTTGACACTCTTTTCTCGGCCGTTGCTAAGGCGAACGATCAGGGAGAAAGATGAAGGAAAGGACTGCAGAGAGAGCGGGAACCTATGGATTTCGAATCTCACTTCGAATCTCGCTTCGAATCTCGAGTCTTGGATTTCGGATTGAACCCCCACCGGCCGGCTCACGCCGGGCCGCTCGCTCGTTCGCCGACTGACAACGGATGTCATGTCTTTGGACAAGGCATGTCATTGACCGGACGGAAAACCTATGCGACCATCACCCTGCGTGAGAACACCACCGAATGGAAATGACCATGAAACCTACTTTCACGCTCCTCACCGTCCTGCTGCTCGCACCAGTGGCCGCGTCAGCCGCTGCGGATCTGCCCTTTCCGGCCGGAATCGAGCACGTGCGAGTCGAGCGCAGCGATTCGGACAAGTACCAGTTCCTGCACGATCCGGCCATGGAATCTCACCGGGGCGAGTTGTTCGCCGCATGGTACAACTGCCCGCAGCAGGAAATCGTTGGCGAGTCGCTCATCCGCTGCCGCCGTTCGAAAGATGGCGGCAAGACCTGGGGCGAGTTGGAAGTAATCGCCTCGGACACCAGCGGTGATGGCATCCACTACGTGCCCGCCCAGTTGCTCTCCCATGGCGGAGTGCTGCACGCCTTCGTCGGTACGATGCAAGGCGGACACGACCGCATCAAGAGCTGCGCGGTGTATGTGCTCGACGAGGCCACCAGCCGTTGGCAGCCGCGCGGGGACATCGCCGATCTCTTTCTGCCAAACTGCCAGCCGATCAAGATGGCCGACGGCAACTGGATCATGGCGGGCCGTTCGGCGAGTCGCTTCGGCGTGAAGCCCTTTATCCCGGCGGTGGCCATCAGCCAGGGCGACGATCTGACGGGCCGCTGGAACGTGGTCCCGCTCCAGACCGAAATGACGTCGGCGCATTGCCCCGAGACAACGGTTTGGGTGGAAGGCAGCCAGGTGGTAGCACTGACCCGCAACAACACGGGCGCGGCACCTTTCGTGTACTCGAGTCAGGATTACGGACGCACGTGGAACGCCGTGAAGGAACACACCTTGACCGCCTCGGCCTCGAAACTGTATGCCGGCCACCTTTCCAGCGGCGAACGTTATGTCGTGTTCAACCTGCCCGCGCAAGGCGAGAGTGGCTTCCGCAGTCGCGAAACGCTGGTCATCGGCGTCAGCCGCCCCGGCGAACTCGCCCCCGCAAGAATCTGGCGGGTGCAGGACCGCACGGCTCCGGATTCCCCGACGGCCTTCCACTATCCCTGCGCCGTCGAGCACGAGGGCCGCCTGCTCGTGCTCTACACCATCGGCCGCACCACCCCTCGGCAATGCGAACTGGCAATCATCCCGATCGCGTCGCTCCAACTCAAGAACCGCTGAACCAATCAGGAAACCAAATCCATGAAGCCCATCCTCACGCTCCTCGCCATCCTGCTGCTCGTGCCTCCGGCACCTCTTTCAGCGCAAGAATCTGCGAGCAGTCAGAGCCCGATCCCCGCCTTCTCCGGGCCGACACCGGGCACCTTGCGCTCGATCACCATCCCGACCGTGGATGCCCTGGCAGAGCAAGCCAAGCCCTCCGCTCACGCGCCCAGCCTCCTGCCCGCCGGCTGGGATCCCGCTCTGGCGGGCGACATCGTCATGCAGCGCCTTATTCGCGTCACCGCGCCGCAGGCAAAGGGCGCGCACGATGCGGAGTTCGTGTGTGTCGGCGAGCGAGCCTACGTCGTCGAGCACGACAACGATGTGGCGCCGGGTCACGGCGCTGGCGCGGCGATGTATTGCGTGCTGACGGCGGTGAATCTGAAAACGCTGTGCGTGGAAAAGACGCATCTGCTGGCCAAGGCAAGCCAAGCGTTTGCCAACGTCACGCTGCCGGAGGCGCAGGTCTTCGTGCCGCGCATCATCCGCAAGGACGAGCACACTCTGCGCACCTATTTTTGCAGCCAGCCGGCGAAGGAGCAGGCGGTGACGTGGTATCGCGATTTCGACCTTCGCACGCAGACCTTCGAGGGCAGCATCCACAAGGCGAAACTCAAGACGGCGGCGGGGACTTTCGATATGGAGCCGCGTCATTTCCACGCCGACGCCGCAGCCCAGGGTTTTACGAAGCCGCCGGTCAACCAGGGCCTCTACATCTTCGATTCGTTCAAGGAGTTCGCTGGCCGCCGTTACGTGGCGCTCAACAACTTCCCCGGCAAACAGAATGCCCTCGCCGTGTTGCACGATGACTTCGCGACCTTCGAAGTTATCGGCCACTACAACGAGCCTCAGTCGCAGCAGCTCAGCGAGTCGGCCGTGAACCGTCTGCCGGATGGCACCTGGATGGCCATCTGCCGCAACGACGCTGGCAACTACCACTTCACCACCAGCCAGGACGGCAAGTCGTGGACTGTCGGCGAACCAAAGCCATGTGTGCCGAACGGCCTGAACTCGAAGCCGACCTTCGACCAGTTCGGCGGCGTCTATTACCTCGGCTGGCAGGAGAATACCCGAGTCCACGGTTGCCACCGCAGCGTGTTCAACGTGGACATTTCCCGCGATGGCGTGAACTGGGAGCGCAAGTACCGCTTTGAGACACCGCACTCTTTCCAATACCCCACCTTCCACGCGCACGAGGGTACGATCTGGCTGACCGTGACGCAGAGCGATCACCGAGGCTCCTCGGACCGCATCATGTTCGGCAAGCTGGAAGCCGTGGGCGACTTCGAGTCGCAGAAGGGCCAGAAGCGCATCGCCTGGCCTGCGCCGCCGGACGAGCCGGCGGTCATGAAGCGCGGCGTGAAGCTCTTTACCGATCGCGAGTATGTCATCGACGAAATGCCCGACGCGGTGCGCGACCTGCCCTTTCATCGCACCAGCATCGAGAAGACCGATGCGATTGTGACCAAGCCCGGAACGCTTTTTGCCCTCACACCGTCGATTCGCCCGACTGCGGCAAGCCAGGAGGCCGCGCTGCAAACAGCGGGCTTCACGAAGGTCGGTGTCCCCGAGGTGCAGCTCTTCCCCGGAGAGATCAATCGCGTGAGTCTCTATCGCAAAGCGGTGAAGAAGGGCGAGCGGCTCCAGTTTAGGAAGATGGTGCTGATGGTCTTCGCGGACGGTGCGATGCTTCGGGATGAGGATGGATCGATGCCATCGGTCATCACAAACCCTGGTGCGGAATTCCAGGACGACGCACGACTCGGCGCGATGATCATCGGCATGGACCGCACGCCCCAGGGCCGAATCTGGGGCTGCTGGACGGGCACGGGCGACAAGGCGGATGGTTATTTTCTGCTGGCCACGAGCGATGACGATGGCGCGACGTGGTCGAAGCCACGGTTGGCGGTCGGAGCGCGCACCGAGGCGGCGCAGAAGATCCACGGCGCGCTGGTGGGCAATCTGTGGACCGATCCGCGCGGCCGTTTGTGGCTGTTCTTCGACCAACAGCGGGGCGATCCGCAGGGCCGCATCACGAACTGGTTCATCCGCTGCGACGACCCGGACGCGGCGGAGCCGGCGTGGAGCGAGCCGGTGATGTTTGCCGAAGGCTGTACGCTGAACAAGCCGACGGTGCTCCAAAACGGCGACTGGCTGTTGCCCGTATCGGACTGGCACAAGAAGACGGCGCGCGTGTTTGTATCGACGGACGAAGGCGCGTTGTGGCAGGAACGCGGCAGCTTGCAGTTCCCCAATTGGGAGTTCGACGAGCATATCATGGTCGAGCTGAAGGACGGCCGACTGTGGATGCTGGCACGCACGAAGGGCCAGCCGCACGAGAGTTTCTCTACGGACGGCGGCCGGACCTGGAGCGCGCCGCAGCAGGCCGCGACGGTGCAGAACATCAACGCGCGGTTCTTCCTGCGTCGGCTCACATCCGGCCGCATTCTGCTCGTGAAGAATGGATCGCCCGCCGAGCGTCTCCAAAAGCGAACGCACATGAGCGCCTGGCTTTCCGACGACGAAGGCCAGACGTGGAAAGGCGGGCTGCTGCTCGATGAACGCAACGCGGTGTCGTATCCCGACGGCTTCGAGGCGCCTGACGGCCTGATCCACATCCTCTATGACTGGAACCGCCACACCGACGCGGAGATCCTGATGGCGAAGTTTCGCGAGGAGGATGTGCTGGCGGGCAAGATCGTGTCGCAGGACGCGAAGTTGCGGATGCTGGCGAACAAGGCCACCGGCCCGAAGCCCGAGAGACTCTACAACGGCATCCAACTGCCCGATGTCTGGCCGCCGCGTTTCCGCGATCCGGCTTCGGATGCGCCCATGCCCGTGCCGTATCTCGCCCAATCGCCCAAAGTGATTCCCATCGACATCGGCCGCCAGCTCTTCGTGGATGACTTCTTGATCGAGAACACCACGCTGAAACGCACCTTCCACCAGGCGCAGAAGTTCGCGGGCAATCCGGTCTTCCGGGCGGAGACCGCCGTGGAGAAGGATCGCAACGCAGCCGTCTATCTCGGACAAGGCGGCGTCTTCTACGATCCGTCCGAGAAGCTCTTCAAGATGTTCTACACGGCGGGCTGGCGCGGACCGCTGGCGATGGCGACGAGTCCCGATTTGAAAACCTGGACCCGGCCGGAACTGGGCTTGCACGGAGGAAACATCCTCCTGCCCGAAGGCGCGGCGTGGGACACGGGCGAGGGCGCGACGGCCGGGACGGACAATGCGCTGTGGTATGACATCAACGCGACCGATCCGAAGGAGCGCATCAAGTTCCTGACCTGCTGGATGCATGCTCTGAAAGAGCAGCGAGTGTCGGGACTCACCCACAGCCTGCAAGTCTCCGACGGCGCCACCTGGTCGAAGCCCGTCCCTTGCAACTCGCCCGCCGGCGACTACGGCTCGATCTTCTACAATCCGTTTCGGAACAAGTGGGTGCAGAGCATCAAGCGGGACGGCCCGCGCGGACGCTGCCGTTACTATGTCGAGAGCGATCGGTTTTTGGACGGGGCCGACTGGTCGAAGTCGGTCTACTGGACCAACGCCGACCGCCTGGACCGGCCCGAGCCTGCCGGGGCTTACCCCGGCTGCGAGCGTGAGGGGGACCCGCCTCAGCTCTACAGTCTCGCCGCCGTCGCTTACGAGAGCCTCATGATTGGCATGCACCAAATCCACCGCGGGCCGAACAACGAGATCTGCGCGAAGGGCAAGTTCCCCAAGCTGACCGATCTCGAACTGGGATTCAGTCGCGACGGCTTCCACTGGGACCGGCCCGACCGGCGGAGTTTCCTTCGCGGCGAACGCCGGGCGGACGCGTGGGACCGCGCCTACCTGCACACCACGACAGGTGTCTTCGTCGTGCTCGACGACCGGTTGGTCTTTCCCTACTGCGCCTTTTCCGGCGACGCGGGACAAGGGCGTAGCGATATGTATGGCGGCGGCGCGATCGGACTGGCGAGCCTGCGACGCGACGGCTTCGCGTCGATGGAGGGAACGGGCGAGCTGACGACGCGGCCGGTGACATTCCAAGGAAAGCACCTGTTCGTGAATCTCGACGGCGAACTGCGAGTGGAAGTGCTCGATGAAGCGGGGAAGTCGCTCGCCACCTCGAAGACCGTCTCCAGCGACAACACAAAGCAACGCGTCGAGTTGCCCAGCTTGGCCGATCTGGCCGGCAAGTCCGTGAAGTTCCGGTTTCACGTTGCCCGTGGCTCGCTGTACGCTTTCTGGGTCACGCCGGATGAGCACGGCACCAGCAACGGTTACGTCGGGGCAGGCGGCCCGGCGTTCGGCGGCGTCCGCGACGTCGCTGTGCCGAAGTGATTTCCCCATGATCCGCCGCGACATCTACTTCTGGAAGTGCGACCGTCCAGCGCCGAGTCGGATGCAGGAACCGCACGGCATCGGATCCCCCGACGGCCTTCCATTATCCCTGCGCCAGCGAGCACGATGGGCGCCTGCTGGTGCTCTACACCACCGGCCGCACCACCCCTCGGCAATGCGAACTGGCGATCATCCCGATGGCGTCGCTCCAGCTCATGAACCGCTGAACGCATCAGGAATCTCAGCCATGAAACAAGCCCTCATTTGATCGCCACGCCGAATTCCGTAGCAATCCGATCGACCAGCGGCCGGTGGCGTTCCGGACAGGCCAGTCGCCACTCGCCCAGGACTTCCTCGAAGGTCAGGTTTCTATCCTTCAGGTCGGATCGCCGCCGGCCGAGGAAGGTCACCGCCTCCCAGTTGTCCGGCTCCTTTTCGAAGAGCGGCAGCAGCGCTATGGCGATCGTCTCGTACGCTGGCCGCAGGTCCGAGGGATTGGGCTTCCGGAGCGAGTCGCGCTGCTCGGCATACCACGCCGCCAGCGTTTGGCCTTCGGGTAGCTGGTGCTTGGCCACTAGGTCGTCGGAGTACCCCCGCAGGTGCGGCGCGAATCCGGTCCAGCCTTCGCCGGGAAGGGGCGGCGCGGACTTCCACGTTACGGCCAACGCCCGCAGCACGTAGTGCGAGGCCATGTGCGAGAGCGACTCGTAGAAGAACAATGCCTCGTCCGGCCCCTGCGTCTGCGCATTCTGGATCACGTGGCACAATTCGTGGGAGTATTGAAAGACGTATTGGGCCCAGAAGGCTCCCTTGGATGAGAGCCGCATCACGATCGTGCTCGGGTCCTCCCGGCTGCGCTCGTAGAAGATCATCGGGCCCGTGGCGTGGTACTCGACGGCCAACGGCGGGAACGTGTGATCCTGCGGCACGTGCGGCAGCAATTGATCGGAGGCCGTTTGCAGCACTTTCATCACCGTGAAGGGAAAGGCGTCGGGGAAGTTCGGCCGCACCTGAATCTTGAGGTGGCCTACCGTGATCCAGTGCTCGACCGGTTTCGTCTCGGCGGCTGGTTTCTTGGACTCGGCGAGCAATTCTCTCAATTCGGCCACGGCCTGTCTCAGCTCGGCCGCCGCCTCGCGCAGCTCGACTGCCGCCTTTTTCAACTCCACTGCCGTTTCATCCGCGCAGCACGGCACACCGGGGATGAACCAGAAAGCCAAGGCGAAGAGAAGCACGATGATACGCGACAAGAAATTCATTGGGCTCTCCTTGGAGACGTCTTCTCCGACAGGTTCACAGGCTCTTACGGCAGCCGTCGTTCTTGCTTCGGATGCTTGATCTTGAGCCGTTCGATTTCCGAGGCCAGTGCCGCCAATTCTTGAGATCCGGGTCAGACTCGTAGAGTCTGACCCACCTCGCTACGGGTATCATCGGTGTCCAGTCCGTGATCTTCGCGAGACCGCACTTCCCAATGCGCGTCACTTCAGTTCCTTGACATAGATGTTCTTGAACCATAGTGGCGTGCCGTGGTGCTGGAGCACGAACGGACCGGCCGCCTGCTTGAACTTGCCATCGAACTGATCAAGCACCCGTTCGCCGTTGAGTTGCACGGTGACGATGCCTTTCTCCACTTTGATCTCGAAGTGATTCCATTGGCCGGCCGGCTTATCCGCGACCTTGAGCGGCTTGTGTGCCTGCGGATAGATCCCGCCGGAGCCCATGCTCGGGTTGTCCCAGATCTCTACCTGCGATTCGCCGCGGAGGAAGATGCCGCTGTTGCCGCCTTTCTCGATCTTCCAGTCGATCAGTAGGATGAAATCGCCGAATTCCTTGTCACTGGCAAGGCTCATCGCCTTGCCGTCGTAGACCATGACGCCACCGTCGGCCTTCCAGTGCCCTTCCGGGTCGGCCTTCCAACCGGTCATGTCTTGGCCGTTGAACAGCGAGACAAAACCCGCCGGCGCCTGGTTGTCGTCCGCATCGGCAGCGATCGCGAACAGGGCCAAGAAGCTCAGCAGAGTCATCGAGGAAGTCGTTTTGAATGTCATGACAGATCCCTTTCGTGGTTAAGGTGAACTTGGGCCAATTGTCGACCTAATTGGGCATCGGCAGCACGATCGTGGCGTTCTCGGCAAACGAGATCTCGCCCGGCTTGTCTGCCATGCGGTACTGGATCTTCAACTCCTTGCGGATCCCCGGAGACGGGTCGCCGCCGAAGGCCGCGTTGTAACTGGGCGACGGCAGGATGATCACCGGGAAGTCGTGGACATGCTTGCGGAGAATCGTGGTTACGTCCTTGAAGCTCGTGCCTGCACCGTACTCGGCCTTTACGATCTCGACCTTCACGGTAGCCTGTCCCGTCTCCCGGAGCAACTCGGCGAGCTGGGCCGAATGTCCGCCCGACCTCTCGGCGATCATCATCGCGACGGCGACCGCCTCGTTCTTCAGTTCTGGAACTTTGGCTGCTTCGAGGGCCAAAGACAGCATCGCGGCGTTGGGATTGCGTCCGATGACTTCCAGGACCAGTTTCTTCTCTGCCGGCCGTTGAGCGGTCTCCATCGCGATGCGGCACATCTCTACTCGCTGCTCGTCCGGCATGGCGAACTGCCGCAGCAGCCGGATGTAACCGCGGACCGCCCGGACTCTGTACTTCTCGTCCGCGGCGTTCTTGGCCAAGTCGAGCAGCACGGGTGCTACGTCCATCTCCATCCACTCGCCCAGCAGGCGAGTGGCCGTTTCTTGTACGTCTGGCTGAGCATCCTTCGCCGCCGCAGCGACCGTTTCCAGGGCCTTGGTTCCGCCCAGCATGGCCAGCACTTCCAGGAACCGGCATTTGGCTGCCACCGACGCGGACGACACCGCAGCCGCCAACCGCTCGGCGCACGCTTCGCGGTCCGCCATCCGCTGGCAGGCTTCTCCGAGCGCTTTCACGGCGGTGGCCGCCTCGTTGGGATCCTGCGTTTCGGCGACCCGCGTGGTCAAGACCGCCAAGTCGTCCGGCGCAATGGTCTTGCCCAGAGCGATCAGGGCGGCCGAACGAACCTGGGCGTCGGGATCATCGGCGGCCTTCAGCAGGAGCGGGACCGCCGCGCCAATGGATCGCTGGGCGGCCAATTGGATCAGCACCAACCGTGTCTTGCCTTGGGCGTTTCCCAGTCGCGAGATCACGTCGTGATCCACATCCTCGCCCGGCACCGCCGCCAGCACGCTGACAGCGGTCTGCGACAGTCCCGCGTCAGTGCCCAAGGCTGCTTCCAGCAGTACCGGCACGCAGGAAGCATCGCCCAATTGCCCCAGCGCACGGACCGCCGCGACACGCACCTCGTCCGAACCGTTCTGGGCCGCTTGCAACACCGCGGGCAGAGCGGTGGCGTCGCCGCGATCGGCCAGGACCATGATCAGCAGGGCCTGCCGCTCGGGCGCCGCTCGCGAAAGCTCGGCCGCTACCGCTGCGGTCGCCTCGGGGCCGACCAGCTCCCGAGCCACTCGCAATCCGATGGCCAAGCGAGCCTTGTCCGGCGACCGCAACTGTTCGACCAGCAGCGGCGCTCCGGCCGGTCCCCGGGCGAGGATCGCCCCTCGAATCGCCTCGACGAGTCTCTGCTGGGGCACCGACGCTCTGCTGACCGCGTCGAACAATCGCACGGCGTGGTCGCTGTGGCCGTCGGCCTGAAGCCTTTCGGCGCAGCGGATGCAGCCTTCGGCAACTGCCGAACGAATGGCGGTCGGCGCGTCGGCCAACGATGCTTCGAGACTTTTCGCGGCTGCCGGGCCGCCGATGTGGCCCAAGGCTACCGCCGCGGCCGACGCGACCTCGGTGTCCGTGTCGTTCAGCCGCTCGATCAGCCCTTGGACGGCTTTGGCGTCGCGGCGCACGGCAAGTGAGTTGATGACCCCGATCAGCAGTCTACCTCGAAGCTTCTCCAGAGCCTGACGCAACGCATCTTCCGCAGCCGGGTCAGGAATGGTTTGCAGGGCAATACGCGCCCAGGAGGCGAGTTGCTCGTCCGCCAGCAGCGGAGCCAGGGCAGGCACGGACTCCTTGCTGCCGTAGATGGCCAAGTGTTTGCAGGCCAGTGCTTTCTCGGCCGCCGGTGCGTCCGACCGAAGCACAGCCAGGTATTGGCCTTCGTGATCGATCGCTGGCTGCTCGGCATCAGCTCCTGCGGCATCGGTTGACGCAACGGTCACGAGCCATGCCGTCGCTGTAATCAGTGCGGCATACAACGCAGTGTCTTGTGTTCGGAACATGGTTGATTCACTCCCAAATGGTAGGTTGTCCCTTCCGCGGATCTTTCACGGAATCTCACCGGGCAATGCAGGAAGAAGATTCGGTGAGAGATTACGTGAACGATGAAGGTGGGAAGGTGGGTCAATAGGTAATCCACGGCTCGCGGGCGGCCTCGGCCCGCAGCCGGTTGGCTTGTTCGTCGCCGAGGAACTCGTTCGTCTTCGGGTCGTAAGCCAGCTTGCGGCCCAGGAAGATGGCGATGTTGGCGGCGTGGCAGGCGATGTGCGACTGGCAGGCCACGTCGGCGTTGACTCGCGGTTTGCCACGCGACTTGACGCAGTTGAGGAAATCGCGGACGTGGGACACGTGAGGCTGGCCGGGGAGTTCTCCGGACACACCGGATGCCAGCAGCGTCTGGGAACTCACGCCGAATTGGCCGCTGTCGCCGGTCTCGACCCAGCCCGCGTCGCCTTCGAAACGCACGGGGCACGAGCCCAGCGGCAGCCAGCCGTCGTTGCGCAAAACCAGCTTGACGCCGTTGGCGTACAGGCCGCCAGCCTGCCCGTCGACGATTGGATCGTACTCGATCGGGACGGTGTCGTCGGCGTTGTTGGCCCACTGGCACATGTCGACGCAGTGAGAACCCCATTCCAGAACGCCGCCGCCGACCATTCCTCCACCTTTCTCGAAACCCGAATTCAGCAATCCGCGGCTGAACGGGCGCCAGGCTGCCGAGCCGAGGAACAGGTCCCAATCAACCTCTTCCTTCGGCGGCTCCGGCTCGGGCGTAGACCAACCGCTGGTTCGGGTGCCCATGCCGCCGGGATGGGCGTGTACGGTGTGGAGCTTGCCGAGCTTTCCGGTTCGCGCCAACGCGATCGCCAGCTCGAAGTTGGGCACGTTCCGCCGCTGCATCCCGCCTTGGTAGACGCGCCCGGTTCGGCGGAACGTCTCGGCCAGAGCCAGGCTCTCCGCAATCGTCTTGGTGCAGGGCTTCTCGCAGTACACGTCTTTGCCGGCCCGAGCTGCATACATCGAGAGCAGGGCATGGTTGTTCGAGCCGGTGGTAATCAGCACGGCGTCCAAGTCGTCGCGGGCCAGCAAATCGCGGAAGTCGCTGTATTCCGCGCAGTCCTGGTTGCCGTACCTCGTGTCGACCATGCTCTTGGTCCGGGCACGCCGATCGGCCCGCGCGTCGCACACGGCCACGCATCGCACGTCCGGTTGGCCGAGGAATTCTCCCAGGACGCCCGAACCACGCCCGCCGATGCCGATCCCGGCCAGATGAATTCGGTCATTGGCGCCAGGCTGCCCCGGCGCCGACAGAACGTGTCGGGGAATCACCAGTGGGGCGGCCACGGCGGCCGCTTTGAGGAAGTCGCGTCGTTTCATGGACTGCTCCTTAAGAGAAAGGTATCGCGTTAGGTGAGAGACCAAGGGCGGGGAAACCTCCGTTCCGGGGCATCAACCCAGACCGGCACGACCGGCTCGTCGCGGAGCTTCTTCCACTACACGCCGTCGGGCGAGGCGAACGCCTGCAGCCCCCGGGACCGCGTTTGTCGCGCACGGCGGTCTGGTGCGGTTGGAAGGTGATCCCGCCGAGCGCCTTGGATTTCTCCGCCGCAGGTACGCCGGGCTTCGTGTCAAGCAGCGGCGTGAAGTTGTGGTTCACGAGAAACTCGTTCATCAGCACGATATTTCCTTCGGGACATAACGGGTGTTCGAAAAGACCGAACTGCGGCAGCGAATCAACGGTTCGAGGCGTCTTCTCTGCCCATTGCTTGCTCGACCGACGCCGCCACCGTTTGGCCGAGGAACTCGTAGCCCTTGGCGTTGAAGTGAACATCGTCCGGATTCTGCATCTCGGCCAAGTGCGGCGTGACGGCGCTGAACAGATCATCGACGGCGATACCGTGTCGGGCCATGAGTTCTGCGGCGGCCTGGTTGCGCTGGACGATCGAGGCGGCCGTCTGGTTTCGCGCGGGATCATCCGGGATCGGCGTTGTGCTGGCCCAGATCAATTTGGCGCCCGTCGTTTTCATGCGCTCGATGAGCTGCTCCAATCGCTGCGTGTAGTCCGCCAGCGGCGTGCCGCGGTCGTGGATGCCGAAGTTGAAGTGGATCACATCCCACTTGCCGTCGCCGAGCCAGACGTCGATATTCTTCAGGCCACTGGCCGTCGGCCCGCAATTGGCCGGGGCCCGATGCACGTTGGCTTTGCCCGTCAGGGCCTTGCGCGCGGCCTGGGTGTAGCCGCGCGAGACCGAATCGCCGATCAGCAGCACGCGGGGCAGTTGCGGATCGTCCTGGACAAAGTCCCAGGCGGTCGATTGACCCGCGACTCTGGCGCGTTTGTGCAGCGGCAAATAGAAGCCGCCCAGTTGATCCTGCAACACGCGCTCCCAGGCTTGCTGCTCTGGCGGCAGCTCGGCAACCAGGGCCTGGTACTTCGCCTCGATTTCCGCCTCGGCCTGCGCCTTGCGAGCAGCAGCCTCGGCGGCGTTGGTCGGTTCACCGTTGGGCGATTGAGCAGGCCCTTGAGCGAAGGCAGCCAACGTGGTCAACAGCGAACAGGCCACGCTGAACATCGAACCGTGGACGATACGAGCGAAGCGGTTGTGCATGGTTTCCCCTTCTGACCGGCGTTGTCGTTCGCGTGAGACGGCAGGTAATGGTTCAACCATAGCAGAAGCCGCGTCCCCAGGAAACAGCCGAGTCGCCCGGTATCCGCCAGTTCCCCAGAAGCTGCCGCCGCGCGATCGGGCCATCACGGAACTCGCGCACGGCAAGAGGTTCGCTGCTGAATTCCATGAGGTTCTCTTTGGCGGAATTCGCCATCGGCTGACGCATTGCAGAACTTCGGCAAATTGAGTCCAATGATCGCCATGACGACCCCCGCACACCAACTCTTGAACGGCAGTTGGCCCCAGCATGACGAACGAAGCCGCGTCCGACCTCTCCTACGCCGATACCCTCTGGAAAGCCGCCGACGCCCTGCGCGGCCAAGTCGACGCCGCCGAGTACAAACACGTCGTCCTCGGCCTGCTGTTCCTCAAATACATCTCCGACAGCTTTCAGTCACGCCGCGACGACCTGCAAGCCGAGCTGACCAGGGACGGCATCAAGGGCGAACAACTCGAACGCCTGCTGGAATCCCGCGACGAGTACACCGCCGAGCGGATTTTTTGGGTTCCGCCGGAAGCTCGCTGGCCGAACATCCAGAACCAGGCCACGCGCCCGGACATCGCCACGCTGATCGACGACGCGATCCTGGCCGTCGAGCGTGATAACCCCAACCTCAAATCCAAACTCCCGCGCGACTACGCCCGCCGCGGCATTGATCCGGTCAAGATGAAGGGGCTGATCGATCTCATCGCCGGCATCGGGTTCAAAGGCTCGCGCGACAAAGCCCGCGATACGCTCGGCCGCGTGTACGAGTACTTTCTGGGAAAATTCGCCGCGGCCGAAGGCAAGCTGGGGGGCGAGTTCTATACGCCGCGCTCGGTCGTCCGCGTGCTGGTCGAAATGCTCGAACCGTACGCCGGCCGCGTGTACGACCCGGCTTGCGGTTCGGGCGGCATGTTCGTCCAGTCCGAAAGATTCGTCGAAGCCCACGGCGACAAGCGGGAAGACATCTCGATCTACGGCCAGGAGTCCAACCCGACGACCTGGCGGTTGGCCTACATGAATCTCGCGACACGTCATTCACCCCACTTCAGAAGTCTTGAACACGTTCGCCCATTCGACAGGTCCAGTCCAGGAGCAATCATTCACACTCGCGGCCGATTCATTGATACTGGAACGAACGCGAGGCAACCTTCAGGCGGGCACGCCAACACTCAAGGACCGGGCCAATGAGCAATCCAGAAAAGAGGAGACCATAAGTGCCATCGAATATCTCCATCGTTCAAGGAACAAATCGCAAGCCTGTTTCGAGTCGTGCGCTCTCTGCCCACTTCTCGGCCCGTCATGACGTCGATGGCGCTCTTTACATCGGTTACCCGATCATTGGCAGTGCCGAAGGTCGTTTTCCGATTGATGCGATCTGGGTGTCACCGTCGAAGGGGCTTGTGGTCTTCGACTTGGTGGAAGGCAGCGATCCTGCGGGCTTCTCAGACCGTCAGGATGATTCGGCAAACAAACTGGAGTCTCGTCTCAAAACGCATAAGGAACTCATGCATCGGCGAGACCTTGTGATCCCGATCCACACGGTCACTTTTGCCCCCGGCGTGACTTCACCGGAACGGTTCGCTGAAGACGATTACGTTCTCGCGAATCGAGACACGCTGACAGACGCACTTAACGATTTCGACTGGCCAGCGGCAACCACCACTGATTACTCGGCAACCCTCTCTGCACTCCAAAACATCTCGACAATTCGTAAGACACGCACCAAGCGAAACCTAGAAAAGGCCGATTCACGCGGCGCAAAGCTAAAGCAACTCGAAGACTCCATTGCCACTCTCGACAACCTGCAAGGGAAGGCAGTAATCGAAACCGTGCGGGGTGTGCAGCGTATTCGAGGACTTGCAGGGTCAGGAAAGACCATCGTTCTCGCGTTGAAGGCGGCGTACTTGCACGCGCAACATCCGGATTGGCGAATTGCGGTCACCTTTAATACGAGATCGCTCAAGGGGCAGTTTCGGCGACTAATCACAACATTCTCGATCGAGCAGACAGGCGAGGAACCTGACTGGGACCAGATTCGCATTCTCAATGCGTGGGGTGCTCCTGGTGGAGGCGAACGCGAGGGCATTTACCATCAATTCTGCCGGGCTATCGACGCACCGTACTTCGACTTCGGTGCGGCAAAGCGCTCGTTTCCGCGGGGAAACGAATTTGGCGCAGCCGTTACGAGGGCGCTCTCTCACCAATCGACGTATCCAGCGCTGTACGACGCAATTCTCGTGGACGAAGCGCAGGACTTCCCTCCGTCGTTTCTCCGGCTCTGTTACGAAATCCTCGGCGAAGACAAGCGACTTGTTTACGCATACGACGAGCTTCAGAATCTGTCCACGACGTCAGTTGCCCCACCGGAAGAAATCTTTGGGACAAAGCCGGATGGAACACCTCGCGTCGTGTTCACAGAGCCAGAGCCTGGTGAACCACGAAGCGACATCATTCTGGAGAAGTGTTACCGCAACTCTCGCCCAGTTCTCGTAACTGCGCACGCACTCGGTTTCGGCGTGTATCGCAACGCACCGAAGGGCAAGACCACCGGCTTGGTACAGATGTTTGAGAATCCGCAGCTCTGGACGGAAGTGGGGTATGACGTCATTGACGGTGAGTTGCGGGATGGTTCGGAGGTGACTCTGAAGCGATCAAGTGAAGCCAGCCCTCAATTCCTCGAACAGCATTCACCGATTGAAGACCTCATTCAATTCAAAGTGTTTGATGACGAAGCAAGACAAGCAGATTGGGTTGTCCGGCAGATTCAAAAGAATCTGTCCGCTGACGAACTTCGCCACGACGACATTGTCGTCATCAATCCCGATCCAGTGACTACCCGCGCCAAAGTGGGACCGATTCGTCGAGCGCTGCTTGATCTGGGTATTAATTCCCACGTCGCCGGAATTGATACCGATCCCGACGTCTTCTTTCAGACCGATGTGCAATCTGTGACATTCACTGGAATCTATCGAGCGAAGGGCAATGAGGCGGGCATGGTGTACATCATCAACGCGCAGGACTGTCACTCTGCGGCTTTCAACCTCGCAAGCATTCGCAATCGTCTCTTTACGGCAATCACTCGGAGCAAGGCATGGGTACGCGTGCTCGGTGTCGGCAGCGACATGAAGAGGCTGGAAGATGAATTCAAGGTGTTGTTGAGTCGTCAGTTCGAGTTGACGTTTCGATACCCAAGTCATGCTGAGCGACAACAGCTTGGCGTCGTTCATCGCGATATGACAGCGGCTGAGCGAAAGAGGCTCAAATCACGTCAGAAAGACCTTGCCAGTCTCGTTCAGGATCTCGATGCCGGAATCGTGCATCTTGAAGACCTCGACGACGATCTACTTCAAAAGCTCTCCGACCTGCTCAAGAGAAAGAGTTAGCATCTCATGTTGACCCCACAGGCGGTGTGCCAGCAGATCAAGACTATGGTGGGCTATCTGGTGGAAGTCGGACTTTCATCTGACCAGAACGTCGCGTTCGTCCGTACCCACTCCCGAAACATGACCGAAGTGACATTTCCAGGTGCGGAAAATGTCTCAGTGGCTCTCAAAGATCGCAATTATGCAGAAATCTATGCGCAGCTCGAATCTACGCGCGCGTACATTGCGAAACTCCCGGACGGCGCGTTAATTCTGATGCGCTACAGTTACCGCGATGACGAATTGCTGCAACATTCACTCGGCTTTTACCCATCGCCCAGCTTGGAGGAGTTTCAGAACAACCCGGAAATCTATCTTGAGGAAGCCGTTTTCGCTGATGTCGTCGCGAGGAACATTGTGCCTTTTCCAATTCGATTCGACTTCGATTGCAGACCTGATGTTGTAAAGCCCGTCACGCATCCCAAATCTCATCTGACACTCGGACAATACGAGAATTGTCGAATTCCCGTGACGTGCCCGCTCACTCCAGCGAGTTTCATCACGTTCATACTGCGGCATTTCTATAACACTGCTTTTGTCGAGTTCTGTGAGCGAGTTCCGAGGTTTGTGGAATGTTACGACGATTCGATCCACGCAGAAGAGCGGTGTATGATTCATGTTGCAGTTCCTCGGAGCACCTAAGCCGCTGGCCGGTCACAAACTGATGCAAGCCATCGCGCGGGTGAACCGTGTCTACGAGAAGAAGCCCGGCGGGTTGATCGTGGACGTGATTGGACTGGCTGATCCGCTCGCCGATGCGCTGGCTACCTACGCCAACGCGACGGGCGACAGGGACAAGTCGATCAAAGAGCTGCAGGACGAGGCGATCCCGGCGACGGGTTGTGGCAGTTTGTCAGACGTCTCCTCTCGCGGTCTGCCCAAGATCGACAGGGCGGTTTACGCTTCACTCCACCCACTTGAACTCTGCGAAGATGACCTTGGTGATGTCCGAGCCATCCTTCGAGGCAAAGTGGATCTTGCCCACTGTTGCCCAGTCCTTCATCGGCTGGTTGCTGAAGCGGTTGATGAGCTTGTTGGCCGGAACGATCATCTCCTGCCAAGCGTCGGAGGCGGTGATTTCGATCTCGCCGTGGTCGTAGTTGTTCGCGGTCAGAATCAAGGTCTGCGGCTGCGTACAGTAGAACTTGAAGCCCAGTCGTGCAGCAGCAGGTGCTTTCCACTTCGGATCGAACAACTGCTCGGTGCCAGTTCCCGCCCGATTGTTGGTGCAGCGAAAGCTCTTGATCCCTTGGGGACCTTCGACTTCGGCGACGTCGGTCCAGACACCCATGCCGTCGGTGCCGGTATAGATGACGCTGGAACGCCTGTCCGTGGCCTTGGCGACGCCCAGTTTCGCTGGGATCGCGGCGCAGAATGGTGTCGACAGCACGAGCGTCGTGTCGTAGGTGACATTGGCGTAACCGAAGACGTAGTCGTCGACGTTCATCACCGGCATTTTGCCGGTCCACTCACCGTCGCTGCGCACGCAAGCCGCGTCGCGCCAGGAACGGTTGAAACTGCATGGCTCCTTCAAGGCGTAGTAGATCTCGATCCGCTTCACGCGTTCGGCCGCCGAGGGCCGCACTGCCAATTCAGGAATCCCTTCGGCATCCAGCCGGATCGTCGCTTGCGGCTGCGCTGTCCAGAAGACGTCCTTGCCGAGAACGTGCTTGTCCAGCCACATGGCGCACGCCTGATCGATCTTCTCCGTGTTGTGGTGGCCCCGCGCCTGGATCGCGAACGCCCAGGGCACGCCCGGCTGAAATCGCTTGAAGCTTTCCAAGCCGCGCTCGTGCCCGCCGTGATGATCGTTGGAGCCGTTAAGCCACAGGGTGGCCGCCGTGATGTAAGGCACGTAGGCCTCGGGTGCCACGCTGCTCAGATAAACCTCTTCGCCCGATGTTCTCGCCGGCTCGACGTACGGAACGTTGTACATCCACACCTGCTTGTTCCGGTAGTATTCGGTCCAGCCGATGCCGAAGTAGGCCACAACGGCCTTGACTCGCGGGTCGGTCCCCAATGCCCACATGAGCGTTCCGCCATAGGAGTATCCGGTCGCGGCCAAGCGGCTCGCATCCACTTCTTTCTGCTGCTCCAGATAGCTCAGGACTCGCCGCTGGATGGCGTACCAAAGGTAGTCCGACGTTTGTCTCGGATCGGTGATCGGCTGGTTGTCGGCGGTCTCCGACCGGATCGGCGGGCCGATCTGACGCTCCATGTTGCCGTGCCGCAGGCGTGGCGGATACTTCGTGTAGTGTTTGCGGTCGCCGGTCTCTCCGCAGTAGTCGTGTGCCATGATGGCCCAGCCGGCCTCGACAAACGCCTTGGTCACGTTCGGCGCGCCCATCCAGCCATGGACGTTCAAGAGGCCCGGCGCTCTGAGGGCCCCCGCCTTGACACTGTACTTGCAATACACCCGGACCTCTTCGCCCAACACGTACGCGCTGATGTAGGATTCCCGGTTGAAGATCCCGTCCCTGGTTTCGCTCAAGACGATCTCCTCCTTGAACTCGCCGACATTGGGATCGTAGTCTTTCCAGAGTTCCGGCGGCGTGATCGACCGTGGAGGTTCAGCGGCGAGCGGGGCGGCCAATGGCGCGAGCAGCAGAAAGGTGAAGAGGGCGAGCGTGGGTTTCATGGTCTTCACTTTCAGTCGATGCGAGTTTGTTTGGTTGAGAGGTCGATCCATACCGAGGCGTGAGCGAATTTGCGGGTGGCGGTCAGGCAGCTTCAGACGGCGTTGGCCTCGGGCTTGCCGAGCCGTCGTTGAAACTCCGGATCCGAATCCAACTCGCTATCCGTTCGGGCACGCGATCCCAGTTGAAGCCGGGAGGTTTCCTCGGCTCTCGACGATTCTAGCAGAGGCCGAGAAAGAAGTGTCAGGCCGAGAGAGACGTTTCAGGAGTCATTTGCCGGAAACCGGCCCTCGGGGTGCTTCGCACACATGACTCATGACACTCATTTCTCGGCGTGGTAAAATGGCGGTCAGGGTGCATCTTGGGTACGCAACTCCCACACAAGGAGAACCACATGAACACGAAGACCTTGATTTCAGCGTTGGCCGTCCTGTTGATTTCGGCGATGACTGCCGTCGCGGGTATGGACTACCCGATGCAATGCAAGAACTGTGGCTTCACCTGCCGCGTCAAGATCGGTGGCGGCATGGGCTTCAACCAGATCACTGGCTTCTGCGTGGAGTCGGGAAAGTTCGTGTACCTGCAATGGAAGCGAGGGGAGAGGAAGCCCGAACCGATGACCAAGGTGTGGGACTCAGCCACGGGCAAGATGATCGAAGTCTACAAGTGCCCGGACTGCCCCCAGCCGTTCATCCCGTTGCGCCGGAAGCCAAACGACGCGGACGGCCCAGGTTTCGACCACTGCCCGAAGTGCGGCAAACAGACATTTCAGGTGGACAAGGCCCAGGGCATCATCGCTTTTGATTGAAGATGCGTCCACGAACACAACCAAGCGCGTGCTGATGATCGGCGTCTTGTCCTCGCATGCCCTGTCGGGCAAAGACCCGTACAAGTACCTGGAGGTCGTGGACGGGGCAACGACCCGTATCGCTATTCGGGCTTCATTCGTTGACACGCTTCCACGAGAAAGCTAGCGGCTCGGTGTCGTCGCCGATCAGCAGTCCGTTGACCTCGAAGAACGTGTCTCCGGTGACTCGATAAACAAAGGACGTCGGGGCTTTGTCGATTTGTCCCTTCTGAGGGCCCGCGGTGATGACGTTGTTGAAGAACGTGAAGATCCGCACTTTGCCGGTCTGCTCAAGGCGAAACTGCGATGTCTTTTCCGCCATGACGTTTCCGTCTGAATCAAAGAACGTCACGGTTGTGTCGTTTCCCTTGTGTTCCTTGACGACCTTGAATGTCCCGCGGTCGGTCTTCACGGTTCGGACCCACTTGCCCTGAACTTTGGCAAGTTCATCGTTTGCGGCTTCCTCAGCCTTCGCCGTCGGGAGAACCTCGGCACGGGCCGAGCTACAGGCTGTTGTCGCCAACAAAACCAACAGTAATGCCCTCATTCTTGCCTCTCCATTCACGAGTTCACGTTGGCGCCTATGACCTGCCTCCGGCAACCTGCCGGTCAGGGCAAGCAAGACCAAATTCTCATCGAAGTCAAGCACTCCCAGTGTCAGGAATGCCGTCTCAACTCCCCCGCCGAATGACGGCGAACCAGGCCCTGGGGCCACCGTCCACGAAGGTCTCCTTGGACTGCGGATTGGGCTCGAAGTGCGTTGGCGTGATCGACTCGACCGTCCAGCCGTCAGCAAACGCTGCGCGGATCTCGTTCTGCCGGATGCGCCGCGGTCCCGGCCCTGCCGGCTCCTGGTCGCTGAAGCACATCAGAAACAACCTGCTGTCCAGCTTCATGACGTGCATCAAAGCTGCGACGTAGGCCCGGCGATCCGCATCCGACAGCACATGGAACAGCCCGCAGTCAATCACGCTGTCGAACTGGCGATCCAGACTCGGCAGCTCTAAGGCGTCCATTTGAAGAAACTCGGCCTCTACTTCCAGCTCTTGGGCCTTCCGCTTGGCCTCCTTGACCGGAAACTCAACGAAGTCGATGCCGAGCACGGGCTGACCACGCTGGGCGAAGAAGAGTGCGTTGTCGCCTGTGCCGCAACCTGCATCCAAAACGGCCCCGGTGATCTGGTCGGCGATTTCTACAAGTGCGGGCTGCGGTCGCCCAAGATCCCACGCGGGCTTGCCTTCGTAGGCCATTTGGAAACCCGGATGGGCGGGGTTGGTGATCATTCCTGTTTTTCTTGTCGGGACTGGGACGAATCGCAGCACGCGCAGCACGCATCGGCTTCGCGGACCGTTCGATTATCGCCATTGGAGTTGACCTCGCCAACCCGCCGAGGTCGCGTGCGGCCATCGACTGCCGCGTCACGGTTGCGCGCTCGACATGCCTCCGGCGATCTGGCAAGGCGGAAGAACCCGAGGCAGGCAGAATCTGAAACGAGTTCCGCGATACCGGCCGCCAGCGATTCAAGTTCTCCGATCACGAGGTGATCACCCGCCAGCAACCACTGCTGCATCGATAAATTGCGAACGACGCCGTTCTCGGCTATGTTCTCTGTCATCGATTTGAATCACAGACGCGTTGGCGAACGAATCCCCGGCTGGAATCGCAACCATGAATGACCCGAGGCAGCTTTCCATCAACCACGTTCTCGTTATCGCTACGGTGCTGATCGCATGCGTGGCTCCACTCCGCTCCGCCGAGCCTCGGGAGCCCGTGAAGAATATGATCCTGCCCGGCGAATCTTTCCTTGTACAAGGACGCCCGGCGTTCATCTTCTGGCCGCCCGAGGAAAAGCGGCGGAAGCCACAGCCCTGGATCATGTACGCGCCGACGCTGACCGCCTATCCCGACGTTCATGAGAAGTGGATGCACGAGCAGTTTCTGGCTGCCGGCGTAGCCGTCGCGGGCATCGACGTGGGAGAAGCCTACGGCAGCTCGCAAGGGCAGCAGTGGACGACCGCCCTGTACGCAGAACTGACCGGGAAGCGCGGCTTCGCGCCGAAACCTTGTCTACTCGGTCGCAGCCGCGGCGGTCTCTGGGTAAGTAGCTGGGCGATCTCTCATCCAGACCGGGTCGCCGGTATCGCAGGGATCTACCCGGTATTCGATCTGCGCAGTTATCCGGGAACTGCAAAAGCTGCATCCGCCTACGGCATGACGGTGGAAGAACTCGAAGCCGGCCTTGCCCAACACAATCCCATTCAGCGGATCGGCGTCCTGGCAACCGCCAAACTGCCCGTCTGCATCATTCACGGCGACCGAGACAACGTGGTACCGCTGGCACAGAACGCAACCGTCTTGCTCGAACAATACCAGCAGGCAGGTGCCGCCGATGCCGTCCAATTGATCATTGCCAAGGGACAGGGACACAACTACTGGGAGGGCTTCTTCCGCTGCCAGTCGCTGATTGACTTTGCCGTGCAATGCGCCCAAGCCGGTGTGGAATCCGAAATCACCGTCGAGCCAACCGCCTCGGACAGGCGATGAATGGACCGCCAAGGCCGAGCCACTGCCGCCTTGCCGACCCGAACGCGATCCCGCCCACCGCGTCCAGCTATTGGGTCATACCCCGCTGCTTGCTGGCCGGCGCTTATCCCGGTGACCGGATCACGCGGTCGCCGAACGGTGAAAGTGGACGTGTTGCCAGCGGCCGTCCTGCCGATGCCACACACGGGTCTCTTCGGAACACGCTGAGTGCGGTACGCCCGAGCCGTCCAGATACTGAACGATGCGAATATAACTGATCACGGCGGCGTCTGGGCCAAGCAGTCGCACGTGGGGCGAGCAGATCGTGTTGCACCGCGGCGTTTGCGCCTTGCCCAGATCGAAGTAGAACTTGTGAAACGCCAATCCTTCCACCAGATGCCCGCGCGCTTCGGGCTCGAAGGCGCTCAAGCCGGGATCGCACAATGACTGGTACGTCTCCCAGTCGCCGACGGCAATGCTGTCCAGAAGTCGCTGCGTCAGTTTCACGATCTCCGTTCTTACGTCTTCGCCCATGTTTCTCTCGCTCGCAAACAGATATCCAATCCGACCGGCCAACCCAGATCGCCGGGCTGCAAGTATTGGGGCCGTCGGTTCGTTCGTCAAGTGGGCGCGGAACAGCGGCAGTGGCTAGCCGCCGGACCCCGCCCCTCCAGATCCTCCGTGGTCATGAAATGCGTCAGGTGCAGGGGGTGTCCCAGTTGCTCCGGCCCCGGCCCTTGAAGAGCTTGAGGTAGAACCGGAATGCCAATTCCTCGGTGGGTTCGGACAACTGCCGCACGGTCGGCCAGTCGCATATCGGCGGTTGGCTTCCGGTCTTGGTCACCGGAAAAGGCTGTGATAGATTGGGACAGCATGTCCCGATGGTGTCAAGGAACGCACGGAATCCTCCTGGGATTCTGGTCCTGGTTCGATTCCGGGTCGGGAACCTCAGCCTCGGCGGCGTCAGGAGCGAGCGGCCAAATGGTATCTGCGTTCACCACTCGGACTGACCGCTCAGACTTCCAAATCTGAAAGCTCGTTCTCCAAATCGGCTCCGCTCCGAGGCTCCCTTACACAAACAAGGAGACGCAACCATGTTGATCGCCGGCGTAGGCCGCGAGTTCATTATTAAGGACACGCACCGCGGCCTGTGGTACGAAGACGGCAAGCTGGCCAAGGTGCTGGAGGCGGGTCGGTACAAGATTCCGCCCCGGCGACGGTGGCTGCGCCGGCTGCCGACGGTCGAGTGCCTGCTGGTCGACGTGCGTCAGCGCGAGCTGACGATCAAGGGCCAGGAGATCCTGACGGCCGACAAGGTGGCGATCCGGGTCAGCATCCTGGTACAGTTCCGCGTGACCGATCCCAAGGCGGCTGTTCACACGGTCGACAACTTCGAGGACCGGTTGTACAGCGATGTGCAGTTGGCCGCTCGACGTTCGCTGGCCTCGATGACCCTGGAAGAGATTCTCACGAACCGGACTCGGCTGAGCGAGGACATCCTGTCCGACGTCAAGGAAGCCGCGGCGGGCTACGGTGCGGCGATTCGGCGAGCCGACGTGAAGGACCTGATCTTCCCAGGCAACTTGCAGGAGATCATGAACCGCGTGTTGGCGGCCGAGCGGAATAGCCAAGCGCAGTTGGTCGAGGCTCGGACTCGCGCCGAAGTCGAACAGATCCAGGCCCAGTCGCGTGCGGAGGCTGTCCGGCGCGAGGCCGAGGCGGAAGCCGCGGCTCGCCGCGTGCGAGAACAGGCGGACGCCGAAGCTCTGCGAGTCCATGCGGAAGCCGAGACCCTCGCCTACGGACAGCGCGTCAAGGCAGCCGAAGCATTGGAAGCACACCCGGCGCTGCTGCGACTTGCGGAATTGGAAACGCTGCGCGAGTTGGCGAAGAACGCCAATGCGAGGTTGTATCTGGGGCTCGATCGCAACGGATTGCGGCTCGACGCCGCTGTTGGCGAACACAACGAGTCTTAGCCAGCAGGGCGAGCCGATCGTGCCTGAAGCGTGTAGCTCAACGGCAGATCGCCGTAAACACCCCGGCTCACAGCTTCGTCGGTCATTTGATACTTCGAGGCCAGTGGTCGCGTGGCACGAGCCCGATTTCCGATCTTCGGACAGGGGCGTCTGATCGGGGAGTTTTGGGGGCTTCTGGCGGGTTGGAGTGACGTATCGAATAGACTGGATGGATTCCGAGCGAGGTAACGGAATTTCAGCGAAGGTCTGGGGGGATGCTCGGTTGCAGAGGTCGGAACGGTCGAATATCGTACTGTACTTCGTCAGGGGGACGACGGAGTGTTACGGTACATTCCACCCGATTACCGGAGCGAGGGAAGGTTCGAGCAAGATGACGGACGGACATTTGAGGATCGTGATCGTTGGCGGCGTGGCTGGAGGAGCATCGGCGGCGACTCGGGCGCGGCGGATGAACGAAGACGCCGAGATCATCGTGTTGGAGAAGGACGAATACGTTTCGTTCGCCAATTGCGGCCTGCCCTACTACATCGGCGGCGAAATCGCCGAGCGTGGAAAATTGCTGGTCGCCACGGCTGATTTTCTTCGGCGGCGATTCAAACTGGACGTGCGAACGCGGCACGAAGTGCTGGCGCTGGACCGCGCGGCAAAGACGCTGACCGTACGCGACCATGCCGGCGGGCAGACGTACTTGCTGACCTACGATAGAGTGGTTCTCGCGCCGGGTGCTGCTCCGTTGACGCCGCCGCTGGAGGGCCTGGATGCAGCCAACGTTTTCACGTTGCGGAACATGGCGGATACGGACCGGATCTATGCGGCGGTCGGCGCGAGCCGGGCTCGGAAGGCGGCGGTCATCGGGTCGGGTTTCATCGGCTTGGAGATGGTCGAGCAACTGGTTCGCCTGGGCTTCCAGGTTTCCTTGGCGGAATTGCAGCCGCAAGTGCTGCCGCTGCTGGATCCCGAAATGGCGCGACCGCTGGAGGACGAACTGCGTTCCAGCGGCGTTGCCGTCTACACGGGTGACGGAATCAAGCGGGTGTTGGCCGATTCCGCCGGGGCAGCGATCGGCGTGGAACTGCAAAGCGGAACACGGATCGAGGCGGATCTGGTGATCCTCGGTCTCGGCGTCCGGCCTCAAGTTCAATTGGCCGAGGCGGCCGGATTGAAGATCGGCGGCAGCGGCGGGATCGCGACCAACGCTTGGATGCAAACCAGCGACCCGGACATCTACGCCGTGGGGGATGCGGCCGAGTATCTCTACGGACCTACCGGAGGACAGCAGCGAATCGCCTTGGCCGGGCCGGCGAACCGCGCGGGGCGTTTGGCGGGCGAGCACGCGGCGACCGGCGAGTCGGCACCGATGGCCCCGGTCTTCGGTACGTCGATCGTCCGCGCGTTCGGGATGTCCGCGGGCATGACCGGGTTAAGCGACTCGCTGGCCCGGCGTTGCGGCATCGGCGCCAGCAGCGTGACGATCGTCGCCAATCATCACGCCGGCTACTACCCTGGCGCGGCGCCGTTGACGCTGAAACTGACGTTCGATCCAGAGAGCGGCCGAGTGCTGGGCGCTCAGGCCGTGGGCCGCGACGGCGTCGACAAACGACTGGACGTGATCGCGACGGCCATGGCCTTTCAGGGCACGGTGCGCGACTTGGCCGGCCTGGACCTGGCCTACGCTCCGCCGTTTGGTTCGGCTAAGGATCCGGTTCATCAAGCGGCCTTTGCGGCATGTAACCAGTTGGACGGCTTCGAGGAATTCCTGCCGCCCGATGACGACCTGAGCGGCAAGCAGGTGGTAGATGTCCGCACGGCAGCGGAGGTTCGCAGCAATCCCTTGGCCGCCGCACCGCACGCCGTCAACATCCCGCTGGATGAATTGCGCGATCAACTCGACCGCCTGGACCGCGGAGCCGAGACGGTTGTCTCGTGCGGCGTCGGCCTGAGAGGCCATGTCGCGGCGCGCATCCTCAAGCAACGGGGCTTCGCCGATGTGAAGAACCTGACCGGCGGCGCCACGGTGCGAAATCGGGCGATTCGCGAGCCGAACGGTTGACGAACGGCCGAAGCAGCAGGATACCAGCGCAGCCGAGAGTTAGGAACGGAGCACATTCTGCCTTTCGGCCCAGACCGTCGGTCGTGAGAAAGTGGAATGTCGCTTTTTCTCAGGTGGGCGCAGACTCGCGGGTGCAAGCATGAATGAATTTCTACGTTGGCCCGGGCTTGGAGGTACGCTTACCATTATCAACGGTCTCGTCTGGATCGGTCTGTTGGCGGTCGGTCCAAGCCGTATCGTGCCGGATCCTGTGTGGATGATCATCCTCTTGATCGTGGCTTCCCCGTTCGCAATTCCGTTCGTGCTTCCTGGCGGACACAGTGTGCCATCCGATCAAGACACCGTTGCTTTGTGCTTCCTGATCGGGATGAACGCCTTCGCTTGGGGATACGGTTTGGCTTGGATCTGGCAACATGTGTTCCGGCGGTATTCGCTTCGCCGGTTGTTTGCCATCGTGACGATCATCGCCCTGCTGCTCGGAATCCTGCGAGCGATGAATTGGCGTATTTTCTGACCGGCCATGAGTCGCGAGTCTCAGGGACGACTTTCCTGAGCCAGCAGGTCGGCAATCACTTCGCGCGGGACTTCGATGGCCGTTCCGTGGCGGGTTCCGCGCGGGAACGAGATCCGGTCGGTGATGTCTTCCCAGCGCTTCAAGTCGCGGGAGCGGGCGGCGCTGTAGTGGCCGTTCCGGTAGGCGTCGAAGTAGACGACGTAATCGTCGCCCACGCGGAGAGCCGACGGGCCTTCGACCCAGTCCTTGGTGAACGGCGGCGACAGATCGGTGAACGGCCCGTGCAGCCGGTCGCCCGACGCGATCCGTAGGTGTTTGCGCACCGGGTTCCGCGTTTCATCCTTGATGATCAGGTAGTACCGGCCCTCGGCCCGCAGGATCGTCGCATCGATCACGTTGAAGCCCGGATCGTAGAACAACCGCGTGGGAGTGAACGAGCGGAAATCCTTGGTCGTGGTACAGTACATGCGATGATTGTACTGACTGTCACCTTGGTGGTCCGTTTCCGGGAACCGGCCTGGAATCGTGGTCGCCCAGAAGATAAGAAACTCGTCTTTCGTCTCGTCGAACGCGATTTCCGGCGCCCAGCAATTCCGTGCCGCCGGCTCGTGGGCCATGACAGGAATCGCTTGCTGCGGGGACCAGTCGATCAGGTTCTTGGACGTCGCGTGCCCGATCGTCTTGCCTTGCCACGACGTTGTCCAGACCAAGTGGAACGTCCCGTCGGCCAACCGCAGCAGGCAGGGATCCCGCATCAGCTTCGATTCGCCGACCTGTGGCGCCAGGTAGCTTCTGCCGCCGTTTAGCGCCTCCCAGCGGTATCCGTCGCGGCTCCATGCCAAATGCAGCCCGTCTTCGCCGTTGCCCACGAAGTACGAAAACAGATAGCACGCGGCCGGTAGATCCGTCGCCGCCTGCGGTGGCTCGGACGCATGGGTCGGCACGCCGAGTGATGCGGTCAAGATGGAACCGAGTGCGACCAGGAAGATTGTCCGAATCATGAGAGGCAACTCCTACGCCGAAATCACTGCAAAACGCCGCCGTGAAAGCGATTCCCGTCGTTCAATCACAGACTCCAGCCGCTGCGGTACGGCGGGTTGACGTATTGGTTGGCTTCGTCATTGTTGGTGAAACGCATCTGGTCGGGATCCCACTGGAGCTTTGTTCCCGGCAGCTTCAAAGCGATCACGCCCAGCATGGCGATCTCGGTCAGCGGGCCGCCGTACGCGAAGTCCGAACCCGCCTTGCCGCCAGCGCGGATCGCTTCGAGCCAGTCCTGCTGGTGACCGCGAGTGCGCGGGATGGTCTTCTCGGGCACTTGGTACTCGCGCATCTTGGCTTCCGGGATGATCCGCACGCCGCCGGCGCCGTGGGAGCCGTACATGATCGTGCCTTGGTCGCCGAAGACATAGGCGCCGGTCTCGACCGGATTGCGATCCGCCTCCAAATCGGCCGCTCGCGGAATCGGTTCCGTGCCGCTGTACCACACCAAGGTGATCGGGCCGCGCTCGCCGCGTGCGGGAAATTCGAAGGTGATCTTGTCGCCCTTCGGATAGGCGTCGCCCTGGGTTTTCGGATCGTAGTCCTTTGCTTCGGCGAGCACCGTCTTGGGCGCGCCCAGGTCGAGCGCCCAGAAGACCGGGTCGACCACGTGGCAGATCCAGTCGCCGATCGTGCCGTTGCCGAACGGCACCCAGCCGCGCCAAGCGCCGGGCAGGTACGCCGGATGATAGGGCCGGTCCAAGGCCGGGCCGAGCCAGAGATCCCAGTCCAGGTGCTCGGGTACCGCGGGCTGTTCCTTGAGTCGCGGCAAGGCGTCGATGCCCGAGTTCACCGCTCGGCATCCGGCATGGATCGTATGGACTCGTCCGATCGCACCGTCCCAGATCCATTCGCAGAACGAGCGGATCGAGTCGGACGAATGCCCCTGATTGCCCAATTGAGTGACGACGTTGTGCTCCTTGGCCGCTTGCATCAGACGGCGCACCTCGTAGACCGAATGCGCCAGCGGCTTTTCGCAGTACACGTGCTTGCCGCGCTGGATGGCCGCCATCGCCGCCACGGCGTGCGTGTGGTCGGGCGTCGCGACCACCACTGCGTCGATGTCTTTTTCCATCGCGTCGAACATCTTGCGGAAGTCGCGGAACGGCTTGGCGTCCGGAAACTTCTCAAAGGTGCCTCGCGAACGGTTCTGATCGACATCGCAGAGAGCGACGATTTGGTTGCCGGGCGCAACGGCGTTGATGTCGCCGGCCCCCATGCCGCCGACGCCGATGCCGGCGATTCGCAGACGCTCGCTGGGCGGAGTTTCATCGCTGCCCGCCACGGTACAGCGCGGCACGATCGCAAACGCGGCCACCGCGGCTCCGGCCGTCGCAGTAAACTGTCGGCGTGTCAACTGAGCAGATTTTCGAGTGGACATGGGCAACTCTCCGGAAGGCAGGTGGGAAGGAACAACACGGGCGGCCAGAAAGCAGGCTAACGTTCGGGCATGGGGATGTCAACCAGTTCGCAACCCGTGCGATCCCGCCCGAAGCCCGGATTGGCAAGTCGTCCAGGATGAGGAACAATGCGCTAAGGCGAACATTCCAGACGGAGACACACCGGCCGTGCGATTCCGGTTGCTGACCTACAATATTCATAAAGGCATCGGGGGAGTCGACCGCCGCTATCACCTGGACCGGGTGATCGAAGCGATCGCGCACTGCGAGCCGGACATCGTCCTGTTGCAGGAAGTGGACGACGGTGTGCCGCGTTCGCGGCGCGACCGCCAGGTGGATCTGCTGGCCGACGGCTTGTCGCTGCCGCACCGGGCGTACCAGCGCAACGTCATTCTGCGCGAAGGCCACTATGGCAACGCGATTCTCAGCCGCTTCCCGCTGTACGACATCCGCCACTTGGAGCTGACGATCCCGCTGAAGAAACGTCGCCGCGGACTGGCCGCTCACTGCCGACTGCGGTTCGCTGGCCACCAGAAGACGCTGCTGGTTTTCAATCTCCATTTGGGACTGGCGGGCTTTGAACGCTCCATGCAGTTGCGCCGCTTCTTGACCAGCGACATCTTGAAGCACGCCCACGCATCGACACCGGTGATCGCCGCCGGCGATTTCAACGACGTCTGGGGCGGACTGGGGAAGCGGCTGCTCGAACCCGCAGGGTTTCTGCCGGCCGGCCGACACGTCAAGACCTTTCCCGCATTCCTACCCATGCGCTCGCTGGACCGGATCTTCTTCCGCGGCCAGTTGCATCTGGATCACACCTTCGCCTCGCGCACCGCCGCCGCCCGCGAAGCCTCGGACCACCTGCCCATGGTGGCCGATTTCGTGTTCCCGCCAAGCGATCCGGCGAACCCGTGACGAGGGAGATGCCGTGGAGCCCCGTCGTTGTCCATAATTCCAACGAACCCTCGACTACCGCGAAGCGCTGCAGCCGCTTGGTAGCAGAGCATGAAACACCAGCTTGCGACTACTTGCGATTTGGAAATCAGGCCCCGGTCACGGCCGCGGCAACTCCTCGACCGTAATATCCGGAAAGCTGGACAACTGGTTGTCGTTGGTCAGAAACACGTCACAGCCGAACTCGATCGCCGTCGCGAGATGTAGGGCATCAGCCAGCCCATAGCGTTTCGGCTGAGGAGGTGAGGCGGCCGGGATCGCAGGGCCGGTCGGTGTGCAGTCGCCGATTTCACGGAGGATGACTGGCTTGGCGGTTGGATACTTATGGCCGCCCCGGATGGCGCTCGCTCGAGTGTAGATCGCCGCCGTCAGGCCGAGCGTCCGTAGATTCGGCCCGTTGAAAAACCGGAAAAAGTCTGACAGCCGTTGGCCATCGCCTGGGCCAAGAACCGGAACCAAGCATTCCATTTGTGTCAGTTCGCTGATCGCGAATCGATGGCCAGCGTCTTCCAGCTTGGTTAGGTGATCCAAGGTCCGTTGCTGATCGGCGGGGTTGCCCTCAACGGCATAGACGACAATTACGGTGTCAAGATAGTACAGCATTCACGACCCTCCGCCGCAGGCTGGGCGGCGTGCGGCGTCCAGTTCCCTCTCTCGCTCTGCGTCCTCGGCCAAGCATGCGTCCTCTTCGGCGTTCAGGTCCGTCAACGATCGCCCAGGGAAGCTACGCGAGCGTTGTTCGGTTGCGATCTCCCGGATCACGTCCGCTAGGCCACGCTGCGGTCTAGCCGGACCGGCGACGCGGATCGTTACTCGTACGGGACCTGGCGGCAGACGCGGCGGGTGTGTCAACCTCAGTTCGGCATTTGATTCGAGCGTAGCATCAATCGTCTCTTCGATAACTTGCATAGCGAGTGATCCTTCCAGACGTCGTAGCAGGCAGAGTCCACTGATGCTAGCCTACGCGGCTGACTTTCTGGTGTCAAGATTCCCAGACGCGGACCGTCTGGAACCTCCCCGAATCCCCGCTTCAGTACATGCGTTGTCGCATTATCCAGATTGAACGTCCGTATAGCGAACGGCTTCCGGACGCTCCATCGAGACGGCCCAACAAGGTTTAGCAGCCCTAAACACAATCGCGAAAGCGAATGCGGGAATCACTTGTCGCCTACGGGGCCGGGCCCAGGTCCGCCAGGTAGCGTTCGGCTCGATCTTTCAGTCCTTGATCGGACGTGAGGGCAAGAACTCGTTTCAGGGCCGCGGCGAAGGCATCCCGGTTCGGGTCGCGCAGCTCTTTGTAGTGCGCCAAGTCGACGACCGCTCGGCAGGCATCCGGCGACAGGCTGGGATGGTCCAGGTAGGAGACGGCGAATCGCAGCGAGTCGGCGGTGCGGATCGCGCCGGCCCGCTGCACGGCGAGCGAACGCTCGTCGTCGCGAACGGCCATCTCCATCGCTTGTTTCAGCCATGCCAGCTTGCGATCGTCCGACACGCCGCCCGGCAAGGCGCTGACTCGGATCAGGGCGCGCAAGGCCCAGATGCGTTGGTGGTTCTCGCGCGCGGTGCGAGCCAAATCGAGCAACTGCTCGACGACGCCGGCATCGGGCCAATTCGCGATGGCGCGAACCCCCGCATCGTAGATCTCGGCATTGGGATCCTTCAGCGCCGATTGCACCAGTTCGAGTGCCCGGGGGCCGCCGATGCGTCCCAGCAGCGGCAGGAACTCGATGCGCTGGGCAGCCGAACTCAAGTCGGCGCCTGCCAGAACGGCGCCGGTTCGCTGGTCCGCATCCGGCACAGCTTCGAGTGCCAGCATCACGGCTTTCTCCAGCGTATCGCGATGGGCGCCTTTGCCCGTCTGCAGCATGAGCCGGACGATGGCGGGCACGTGCTCGGGCAACGCCAGGCGGAAGACCGCATCGATCGCCGCGGCTCGCACGTCGGCGTTTTCGCTGCGGGCATCCTCGAGCAGAACCGGCACGCTGTCCGCGGCGTTCCTGGCGACCAAGGCCTGAATCCACCGCACTCGGATACCGGCGTCCGCCTGGTCCGGCAAGGCCGCGATCAGCTTGGCATCCACGTCGCTGCCGCGCAGCGTTTCCACTGCGCGCCAAGCTTGCCCGGACAGCGGGCCGCCGGCGCCGGCGATTGGCAGCAGTGCGTCCAGTGCGTCCGCGCCCCCCAGCACCCCGGCGGCTTCGATCCCGGCGCGAGCGACTTCGGGATTATCGCTGCGGGCGGCCGCGATCGCAGCCACCGCCAGCGCGCGGTCGCCCCGCAAACGGATCGCCGTCAGCACAAGCGGCTGGCTGGCAACCGGCAGCCGGTCCAGGTCGGCGACGATGGCTTGCAGGGCTTCCCGAGGCAGATACGGGAGCGAAGCCGCGGCGGCGGCGCGGACCGGTGGGTCGTCGTCGGCAAGAAAGCTGCGAACCGTCTCCGGCATCTTGTCGCCCGCGGTGTTGACCAGCCCCAACAGAGCGGCGGACCGGACGGTGCCGGGTTGGTCCGGCGTGGACAGGTCGCGAAAGACGGCCGCTGCTTCGTCTAGGTGGCCGGCCTGGTACAGGCTAACGGCACAGCGGATCAGGCCGTCGCCGATCGCCGATCGCCGTACCGCGGGCGAGTTGCTGTAGGCATGTCCGAGTTGCCGTGCCGCTTCGCTCGTGCCGATCTTTCCCAACGCCAGTGCGGCGGACGCGACGACTCGAGGATCGTCGTCCGCGAGCACGGCCGCGACCACGGCAACCGCGTCCGGATCGCGCCGCTCACCGATACTGTCGAGGATGCCTGCGCGAATGACCCCACCGGTCGTTTGCACGGCGCTGCGCAGCGCGGCGGCTGCCTCGGCCCAGGGCATCGGTTCCAGTGCGATGCGAGCTTCGTGGGACAGCGCCGCGTCGCTCAGCAACGGCGCGATGGCAGCCACCGATTCGGCCGAGCCGACCGTTTTCAGCGCGCGGCAGGCCGCCGCCTTGGCCGACACCGGCGCATCGGATTTCAGCACCTCGATCCACGTCTGCTCTTGGCCGTTGCTAATCGAGGCCAGCAACAGGACCGCTCCCACGGCGAATGTCCGTATCATCGTTTCGTCCTCAAGATTTCATAGTTCAATACCAAAGTGCGTCAAGACATGTCGGCTCGGTCGAGGCTGCACGTCACGCGGGAGAAGCCCGACGCGCCGACCCCGCATCAACCTAACGTCCAGCCTTCGCGCGGAGCGAGCGACAACATGCGGTTGGCTTCGTCGTCGTCAAGGAACTGCTCGCGCTGCGGATCCCACCGCAACGTGCGGTTCAACCGCTGGGCGATTCCGCCCAGCAGCAGCAGGCTGTTCCCGCGGTGCGCGATCTCGGCGTCGCAGATCGGGCGCTGCCGGGTCCGGACGCAATCGAGGAAGTTCCCCGAGTGGCTGTCGGAAAAGTACACGTTGCCCTCGGCACCCGGTGCTTGCCGCAGGATCTCGGGCGGGTCCGCACTCAGGCCGTCGCGGTGGACGACGATCCGGCCGTTGGTGCCGACAAAACACGCGCCGCCGGGGATCCAGCCTTCGCCCGGATACGGGCCGCCGACCACTTCGACCCCGTTGGCGTACTTCATCAACGGTTTGCCGTCCTGCAACGCGATTTCGACGGGACCGGTGTCATCGGCGCCGATTCCCCACTGAACGATGTCATAGTGATGCTGGCCCCAATTGATGTCGCCCCAGCCGAAGCGGTGACCGCTGGTGCTGCCGTCGTACGGGAACCAGGGCAGTGGGCCCACATAGGCGTCCCAATTGACGCCGGGCGGGACATCGCGAGCTGTCCCGGGTTGCGGATCGGGAGCCGAGAATCCGCCGCCCTGCTGGTAGGCGTAAACGGTCTTGAGCGTGCCGATCGCGCCGCCTCGCACCAACTCGACCGCCCGCCGGAACTTGCCGTCGTATTCCGACCGCTGCTGGGTACCCGCCTGGAAAATCCGGCCGTGACGCCGGAACGTGTCGACCATCGCGCGTCCCCAGCGGATGGTGATGCTGGTGGGTTTCTCGCAGTAGACATCCTTGCCCGCCCGTGCCGCCAGCATGGCCATGAAGCCCTGCGCGTGGTACGACGCGGCGATCAGTACCGCGTCGATGTCGGCGCGCTCGATCATCTGCCGAAAGTCGTCGTAGGCCGTGACGCCGGGGTAGCTGCCCACGCCGTAACGCTGCTGGTAGTGCTGCTCGACCCGCTGCTGGGCACCATCGGCCCGCGATCGCTGGACGTCGCATACGGCGAGCACCTGGACGTCGTTGCGGGCGAGGTATCCGCCGGGCAAATACGTCCAAGCTCCGCCGAACAGGTGCCCGCTGCCCTGGCCGCCCAAGCCGGTGAATCCCATGCAAATACGTTCGCTGGGCGGCACCGCCGCGTTGCGGCCAAGGACGTGGCCGGGCAGCACGATCGGCGCCGCGACCGCTGCCGCCAGCGTACACGCCCCGCGATGCAGCATCCGTCGCCGAGTGATCTGGGAGTGTTTCATGGGAATTCGTCCTCCGGATGAAGTTGTTTGCGGCATGGGATGCGCGTACCGTGCGCGCATCGCGTGGCGCAGGTTCCTAGGGATGCGTCGTTACTCGGTTGGCTGGATCTTCCGTCGCTTTGGGGATTGCTGCCTGAGTCCGCTCGTCGGTGCAACTCTCTCAGAACGGCAAGTCTTCGGAAGGGGCTTTCTTCTTCGGCGGCACCGCGCCGGCGGGCTGCGGTGGCATCGCGGGAGGCAGGTTGGCTTCGTCCACTTTCCCGATCGGATTCGCTGCCCGGATGGTCACGTTGTTTGCGTAAACCTGAGTCTTGATCAGCGGATAATGCCATCCCGACAACTCGATTTCGTCGTCAACTCGAGCCCAGCGATAATCGGCGATATCGACCGCAATCTCGGCGTCCTCGGCCAGTTCGACGCGAACCGGGACGCGTCCGGCAGCGACCATCATCTCCCCTTTTGCCAGACCGCGGAGCTGCCCGATCACGATGAACGATTGGATCTTGCTGGCCGCTGCGGCGTTGGGATCCTGGAACAGTCCAATGCCTGAAACGGCCGCTTCAGGAAAGACCCCTGGTTGCTCCGGTGGTTGGCCTTCGCGAGGCGGTCGGTACGTGAAGACCTCGATGCGTTTGATCGGCGCTTGCGGTTTGCCAGTCTGGTCGAACTGACCGGAAAACCGCACCAGCATGCCCGGCTGCAGCCACCCTAGGACGGCGGCGCCAACCAAGCGGATCTGCCGTGGTTCGGCGGGCATCTTCACGACCCATTGTGCGCCCTCCTCGTTGACGACATGAAGCAAGTCGCCGCGCGCTCCCTTGATCTGGCCCTTGATCTTCACCTGAGTCACCTCGCCCTCGGGCTTCGGTGCCGGGGCGGGTTTGGGCCATTCGCCAAACTCCTGAGCGACGGCTGTCGCGTGAATGACCAGCACGAGGGTTGCTATGAAAAACGGTCGGAAGAACAATGATTGGCTCACAGGCGAACCTCCTCGGGATGCCGTTCGGGACAAACGTGATCTTCTCGTCAACCTCCGGTCCGGATTCCCCCAAAGGGGAAGCGACCGCGATTCGTGGGCAAGTTGGGCCAGGCAAGGAATCGGGGGGTTGGCGGATCTCGTGTTATTCTAAACAATAAGGGCGTCGAAGTTTAGATACCCCCAAAGGGAATCCCGGACATGAGTTCCAGAAGCCGATATCCATGCAGCGTCGCCACGGTTTTGCTGTTTTTCTCGGCGATGCCGGCGGCGGCGTGCCCGTTTTGTTCCCCGGTCTCGCAGACGTTCACGGAAGAAATCGCCTCGATGGACGTTGTCGTGATCGCTCGATTGACGGTTCCACCCGCGGGAAAGCTGGGTGCGGCGGCGGGGCAGGACGTACCGAAGGCGACGTTCGAAATCACCGAAGTGCTCAAAGGCCAGGACCATCTGCGGAACACGAAGTCGGTTCAGACCGTCTTTTTTTCAGCGGGGCAAGTGGGCGACTTGTTCCTGATTGTCGGCGTCGATCCTCCGGCGATTGCTTGGTCGACGCCCTTGAAAGTTTCCGAGCGGGCGGTCGCGTACCTTCGCAAGCTGGAAGGCTTGCCCGCGAAAGGCGCGGAACGTCTGCGGTTCTTCCAAAACTACTTGGAAGACGAAGATGACATGCTGTCCCGCGACGCCTACGACGAGTTTGCCCGGACACCGTACGACATGATCAAGGAATTGAAGCCGCACTTGGACCATGACCAAATCGTGGCTTGGATCAAGAACTCGGAAATTCCGGTCAACCGGCGCCGGCTTTACTTGGTCCTGCTGAGTGTTTGCGGGGACGAACGCGACGCGGGGATGCTCGAACGGATGATCCGATCCGAGGACCGACAGTCGCGTGCCGGACTGGACGCCATGATCGGCTGCTATCTGACACTGACCGGACCGAAGGGAATGCCGCTGATCGAAGACCTGTTCCTGAAGAACCAGCAGGCGGAGTACGCCGACACGTATTCCGCGATCATGGCGTTGCGTTTCCACGGCACCGAGACCGATGTAATTCCGCAGGAGCGAATTTTGGAGGGTTTGCGGTATATGCTCGACCGTCCCCAGTTGGCCGATTTGGTCATTCCGGATTTGGCGCGGTGGCAGGACTGGTCGCAGATCGACCGCTTGGTCCAATTGTTCAAGGATGCCGACGAGAAGTCCAGTTGGGTCCGCGTGCCGGTGGTGAACTATCTGCGGGCCTGTCCGAAGCCGGAAGCCAAGGAACGTATCAAAGAGTTGGAGAAGATCGATCCGGACGCCATCAAACGGGCGAGCGTGTTCCTGCCGTTTGGGCCGGGGTTGTGAAGAAAGAGGTTCCTTCCTGGAAGCAGCATCGAATAACGGGGCTCCCGAACGAAGAAAGCGAACCCCGAGGCCGGTTTGAGCGTACAGTGGTGGGTTGATTGTGCCAGCTTGCTTGGCCACCTGAACCATCGGCGCGACATGCTGGGGCGCGTCGGTCCGCAAACCCATAACAGAACCATTTCCGTTCTTTTTCTATCGAGTGACGAGTGGACGATGAGTGCAACAACTTATCCGGAATCCGAGCCTGTCGCGGACGCAATGCGCGACTCGTATGATCCTTGTGAAACGACGGAAGCCTACGAAGCCTACGTGCCCTACCGGGCGCTCAGCCGGACTGCGGTAGCCAGCTTCGTCTTGGCCTTGCTGGGACTCTCGGCGTTGACGGCCGCCCCGTTGATTGTACTGCCCGCCCTGGGGTTGGTGCTGGGTGTCTGGGGATTTCGGGCGATCCGCCGGTATCCCGACGAGTATTCCGGGCGCGGCTTGGCGCTGGCGGGCATCGTCGGCAATCTGCTGCTGTTGCTGGGCAGTTCGTCGCTTCACGCGGCGATTTACGTGACCGAAGTGCCGGAGGGCGCCATTCGCATCAGTTTCGCAGACCTTCAGCCCAGCAAACATGCTCCGCATCTGCCCGTGCCGCCCGAAGCATTGGAATTGGACGGCAAGCGGATCTTCGTGAAAGGCTACGTGTACCCCGACGGTCAACAGTACAACATCCGCCGTTTCATTTTGGTTCCGGATATGGGAACCTGCTGTTTCGGCGGTCAACCGAAGCTGACCGACATGATCGAAGTCACGCTCCGCGATCCTCATCGCACGATCTATTCCCGCACGAAGCGTAAGCTGGCGGGCGTGTTGCGGGTGGACAGCAACCTGAAGCCGGTTTCCGGGCTGAACGGGGTCTACTATCAATTGGACGCGGATTACGTGCGATGACGGGTGACGAGCCCGTCGAGGGCGAATCGGCCCTGCGTGAGGCGGCCGGCGCGCAGGGAGCGTCTCGGCCGACCGACCGTCGTTGCACGGTTGTCCGCGGGCTACAGGCTGGCAGCCTGTGCTACGGTGAAATCGATCGCCGTTTTCTCGTCGGACTGGTCCTCGTCATGCTGTTGGCCGCGTGGCTGCGCGGCGTGCAGTTGAACGAGAGTCTTTGGCTCGACGAACTGCACACGGCGTGGACGGTCTGCGATGGCTGGACGGAGATCGCTTGGAGGGCGGGGATCGGCAACCAAAGCCCGCTCTATTTCTTCGGGGTATCCCTCGCGACGCGGATCGGCGGCCTTGGCGAAGTGACGTTGCGGCTGCCGTCGCTCGTGGCGGGCGTCGCGCTGGTGGGACTCGCGGGATGGCTGGTGTTCCGTTGGACCGGCCTGCGGATCGCCGGCCTGTTGACCGCGCTGCTGGTCGCCGTGGGCCACACCAGTGTTTTTTACGCGCAAGAGGCGCGGCCTTATGCCTGGGTTCAGTTGCTCGGACTGATCCACGTGGCTGCTTTTGCACAGCTCCTGGCCCGGCCGCGGCTTGTGTGGCGCGCGGTGTGGATCGCTTCGGCCGTGGTGATGTACTACCTGCACTACACCGCCGTGCTTGTGCTGGGCGCCGAGATTGTCGCGTACGGGTTTCTGCAGGGAGTTGCGGCGTGGAGCCAGAGGAAGGGAAGACTCAGAGGAACTCCGGCAACGGGACAGGCAGCGGGCGTCGATGCGCCGGAGCCAGTCCCGATTTCGGAGAACTGGAAACCGGCTTACCAGTTCCGCCGATTCGCCGCCGATCTTTCTTTGGTTGCGCTCGGCATGCTGCCGTCGCTCTCACACGTTGCCCAGATCGCCGCGCGACGCGATGCCTGGTCGATGTTCATCGGCAACAATCCGGCGCCGGCACGGATTTTCTCTCTGTTCCCGCTGGACATCTATCTGCTCCTGCCCGTCGGCATTGGGATTGCCGCGTGGGCCTGCGTCCTGGTGCGCCGACTGACCCGGCGGGTGATCGATCGTTCCGACACGGGGGCCGCACGCGACGCCGGTCGAAGTGAACCGAATCGCCATCGATGCGCAACGAACTCTGGCGGGATCGATCCGCGAGTGCTGGTCGTCGCGCTTTGCTGGCTGTTCGTTCCCGTCACCATCGCTTGGACCGCGACGGTGTCCGACGTTGCACGCTTGTTCTTTCTGCGTTACGTGGTCGTTTCAGCCATCGCACCGGCCGTGCTGAGCGGACTGATGTTGCGGTTCTACCCGAGCTGTCTTTCGCGCGTCGTCGGTTCGGTTGCCGTCGTCGTCGCGTTGACATGGCACAGCGGGCTGGTGCAGCAATTCGCCGTCGACGGACGAGTGATCGGCGACCGAAACCAGGATTGGCGCGGCGCGATCTTGTTGCTTCAGCAGCGAGCGACCGCGCCCCGCGTTCCCATCTTCGTACGCAGCGGTCTGATCGAAGCCGACCGACTGCGCGACGACGATGCGCCGCAGCTTCGCGAGTATTGCCTGCTGCCGGTTCGCGGCATCTACCGATTGGAACTGCCCGCGGAGGATTTGATTCCTCTGCCGACGTCGCGGAGCAGCGAATTGACCGTGGAGCAAGTTCGTCGCGTCGCGACGGCTGGCGAAGCGTTCTTCCTCCTGCTCGGATCGCCGCGCAGTATCGCTCGCCAACAACAGCAAGTGTCCGATTCACTCTCTGCCCAAGGCCTTGCAACGTCCCCGGCCGAACACCACGCCTTCGGCGATGTTGCCGTGGTGCGGTTCGTGGTTCGCGGTCGCGCGGACCTGTCCAATGGATCCACCGAGGTCAAGACCGCAGGTGTCGGGCGAAGCAGTCTCGGGTGCGGCGCCACATTTCTTCGGACAGGATGTGGCCGGATTCGGGTTCGATGTAGTGGCTGAACCGGTCGGCGGCGCCGGCTTCGGCGTAGGCGCGGGCGATCGTCTCGACGCCTTCGCGGACTTCTTGGATCGGGCTGCCGCCGTCGTTTTCGCCGAAGTTCAAGTGCAGGGCGCGCGGCGCGATCAACGCCGCGATGTCGGGCGTATCGCCGTACTGATACCAGCCCGGGATGAAGTTCGGAAAGCAGTGCAGCAGGTTCGTGCGGTGGATCGCCGCGTAGGTCGGCAGGCAGCAGTTGCCGACCAGACACTTCAATCGCGGCTCCCACGGACCGACCAGCCAAGTGTGCGTCGAACCCATCGAATGGCCGTAGCATCCGATACGGTCGGCTCGCACCTCGGGACACGTGCTCAAGTAATCGATCGCGCGCCGCATGTCCAGAATGTTCTTCCAGGCCATGCACTTGCCGGCGACGACGTACCGCAGGAACTCGAAGCGTTCGAAGTTGCCGCCTTTCAACGCCGGATGCTGCCGCTGCTCGAAGCACAACGCGTCGGGACACAGCACCACGTAACCTTCGCGGACCAAGGCGACGCCCGTGTGGTGCATCGGGTCGCCGGCCAGTCCGGCCGGCTCGCTCTTGCCCAGATGCCATTGGCCGTTGTGCTGGTGCCACACGGCGACCGCGGGGGCAGGACCTTCCTTGTCGACGCCGTCTGGGATCATCAGCATCGCCGGCACGCGGTCCCCCGGCTCGACCTCATACGACAGTGATTCGATGCGGTAACCATCCCGGCGAATTGTCTCGTGCAATTGGGAATTCAACGGGCACGGTTCGGGCCACGGGCCGCCCAGGCACTCGAGCAGTTTTTCCTTCCGCTGTTCGATTGTCATCGTTTCGGCGACCAAATTGACACCCCCCGGAGAAACGGAAGACCTGAAGAACGCGGAAGAACCGACCGCCGAACTGGCTAGGAACGTTCGGCGTCCGATGGCTCCGGCTGCAGAATTCGACTGTTTCATAGCAGATTCCTTCAAAATAGGAAACATAGGCAGTTGGTTTCGGAAGTAGCAATTTTTTTCTTATTCTCGTTTGTGCTGGTCGATCTTGAAAAGCAGGTCTTTACACATGGGGGGAATGTTCCATGCAAACAAAGTTTTCTACCGTCATGGCGTCTATCGCCATTCTCAGTCTGTGCGGCTCGGTTGCCGTCGGTCAATACGGTCCGGTCAGCGATGCCGGTTACGTGCAATCCGGAGTGGTTCCGGGGGTGTACCACCAACCCGCCGTATTTCATCCGCAAGGGACCGGACTGTCCGACGTCCGGTTGGTGTCTCACAATGGTCAGCCCGCATTCGCGGCGATCTCTGACCGCCAAGCTACTGGCACGGGCGTGTTCAGCCAATCGCCTACCGCGATTCCGGCAGGCTATTCCAAGCCGCAGGACATCAAGGGTGACGACGACTGCAAGGGCGGTTCCTGCAAGGGTGGTTCCGGAAAAGGCGACTCTTGCAAGTGCGACACGTGCTGTCCGTCGTACCGCGTGCGGGCTTATGGCGAATTCCTGTACCTGCGGGCTCGCGACGTCGAGGTTCCGTACGCCGTCGAAACCAATTCGAACCTGGCCACGTTGACCGGACCGCCAATCCAAACGTCGCCGATCGCCTTGGTTGATCAGGACTTCGAGCCCGCGTTTCGCGCCGGGTTCGCCCTGTGCTTGGACGAATGCAGCGAGATCGCGGTGACCTACACTTTGTTCGAAAGCGAAGCGGATCACTTCATCACGCGCAATCCCGCCACTCCCCTGTTCGCCATCTACCCGATGGTGACCCATCCCGCGACGCCCAACGCGATCACCTCGTCGGTCGAGGCAGCCGCGATCGCGGGTGTCAACTTTGACTTGATCGACCTGGACTTCCGGCGGGTGCTCGCTCGCTCCTGCCAAGCTGACTTGACTGGCGTCGTCGGCGTCCGCTATGGCAAATTGGAACAGACGTTCGCCGCCCGCTTCACGGACAGCCTGGCTCAGGCAGAGAACCGAGCGGTGGTGCTGTCGGACATCGACTTCGAGGGCATGGGCCTGAAGTTGGGTCTGGACGGCGACTACTACTCGACCCGGATGCCGGTGATGGTGTACATGAAAGGTGCGATCAGCCTGCTGGCTGGGGAATTCGATGCCAATTATCAGCAGACCGTCCAGAACAACGCGGGCTACGGCGTGAACACCGCTTGGTCGTCCGGCCGGATCGTCCCGACGTTCGATCTGGAAGTCGGCGGCGGCTTCTGCTCGCCCGGCGGCAACCTGCGTGCGACCGCGGGTTACGCCTACAGCGCCTGGACCAATGTCATCAAGACGGAAGACTGGATCAACGGTGTCCAGAACAATCTGTTCAAGGACATGGGCGATTCGATCACGTTCGACGGGTTGGTGTTCCGCGTCGAAGGCCGGTTCTAAACGCCGCGCCGAAATCCGGAAGTTCTCCTCGGGGACCGGCAAGCCACCGCTTGCTGGCCCCTTTTTTCGTTGACAGGGCCTGTTCGGACGGCCATCCCGTTGGCAGAATACGGCGGGAATGGTTGAGTCGGTCGATCCACGGCGGTCGGCAACAAACAGGACGGTCATGAAGCAGAATTGGTGGAATCGGCCTTGCGGCGGGCGGGAGGTGCTGTCGCTGACCTTGCCGCTGGTCATCTCGACTGGTTCCTGGTCGGTGATGATGTTCGTCGACCGCATGTTCCTGATGTGGCATTCGGCCGACATGATGGCGGCGACCATGCCGGCCGGTTTGTTGCATTGGACGATGATCTGTTTTCCGCTGGGCGTGGCCGGCTATGTGAACACGTTCGTCGCTCAATACTACGGAGCGGAGCGTCCCGACCGCGTGGGAGCGGCAACTTGGCAGGGCCTGCGAGTCGGCTGGTACGGGACGCCGCTGTTTCTGTGCGCGATTCCGCTGGCGCCGATGATCTTTGCCTGGGCGGACCACGAGCCGCTGGTCCAGTCCTACGAGGTGATCTATTTTCAACTCTTGACCTTTGCGGCCGGCGGCGCCGTGCTCGGCGCCGCGCAGGCGGCATTCTTCACGGGCCGAGGCGTGGCCCGCGTGGTGATGCTGGTCGATGTGGCCGCGATGCTGCTGAACATGGGCCTGAACTACCTGTGGATCTTTGGCAAGGCGGGATTTCCGGCCATGGGGATCGAGGGAGCCGCCTATGCGACGATCGTCAGCACATGGTTCAAGGTCTTCGTGTTCGCCTGGCTGATGCATCGCGAACCGGTTCGGTTGACGTACCATTTGTCCGCGACTCGCCGCTTCGACCGCGCACTGTTCAGGCGGTTGATCGTGTTCGGTGGGCCCAGCGGGTTGCAGTTCTTGGTCGAGGGCGCTGCCTTTTCGCTGATCGTGCTGCTCATGGGCCGGTTTGGGAAGCAGGCCATGACGGCCAGCACACTGGCGTTCAACGTCAACTCGGTGGCCTTCGTGCCCATGATGGGCATTGGGATCGCCACCAGCACGCTGGTCGGCCAGCAGTTGACGCGAGGCCGCGACGACTTGGCGGTGCGGGCGACGTGGACGGCATTCCTGTTTGCGCTCATCTACACGGCGGCCTTCGGGGTGCTGTACGTGCTGACGCCGGATCTATTCCTGATTGGACACGCGGCGGGCATTCCGGCGGACGAATTCGGCCCGATCCGCGACTTGACCGTCATCCTGTTGCGGTTCGTGGCCGCCTACTGTCTGTTTGATGCCATGCAGATGGTGTTCGTGGGAGCGATCAAGGGCGCCGGCGATACATGGTTCGTCCTGGTGACGACGGTCGTGATGTCCGCGCTGGGGATCGTCGCCTGTTGGCTCGCATCGTATTGGGGATTGATCGGTTGGTGGTACGCCGTGACCGGCTGGATCTGCTCGTTGGGACTGATCTACCTGGGACGGTTCCTGCAGGGCCGCTGGCGGACCATGCGGGTGATCGAAGCGGAATATGAAGTGGTCTCGAAGTCACAAGGAGCTACGTCGTGAAAACGATTTTGCTGATCGCCGGAGTCTTGGCAGCGGTCGGTTGCGTGCCCGACGCTCAAGGCGCTGAATCTGCCAACCGTGCGCGGGTAGCGCAAGTTGCCGAGACGCCGGGGCTGGTGGCCTTCTGGGATTTTGCGCTGATGCAGGACGGACGCTGGACTTCGTATCACGACGGCCGGGTGGTCGACCGCGGTTTTCCCGTCTCGCTGCGGCGCATCGGTGACCCGAAGTCCTACACGCCCGAAGACTGGCCGTACGTGGACAAGTCCTCGAAACTGGTCTTCGATCCGTCGGGGCCGTTCGGCCATGCGGTGCGGTTCAATCAAGGTTATGTTTTTGCTGAGGTCGCTCGCAGCGACTTCGATCAATCGCCGCTGGACGTCCACGGCCGCCAACCGTTCACGCTGATCGCTTGGGTGAGGTTCACGGGCAAACGGCACTTGGTGGCCGGGATTTGGGACGAAGGCGGCTGGAACAAGTACGGCGGGCGTCGGCAGATCGCTCTGTTCGGCGGCCTGTTCGGCTCGAAGGGGGTGATCGGCCATATCTCGACCACGGGCGCGTCCAGCTATCCCCAATCGACCGCCTCGGGCTCGCAGTATGCACGCGCCCGGGCCATCGATGGCCAGAGCTTCGAGAACGGACAGTGGGTGGCGATGGCCATGACGTTCGAGCCAAGTCGCGACCGGGTGACGGTCTACTGCGACGGCACGGCTACGCCGACCCGCGTCACCGACCCCGTGGCTCAGGACGTTTTTCGGTACGAGCAGCCCGTGGCCAGCAACCCGTACCATTTCCCTTGGCCGATCTTCTCGCCGCGGGCATTCATCCTGAAGTTCAACGGATACAACGTCTCCGACTCGGGCGTGTACGAGCACTGGCTGCGCGTGGACGCATCGCCGGGGCGAGTCTCGTACGAGCGAAGTTGCCGCGATGCGGCGTCGGGTTCGGGCGAATATCGAGTGAGCTTCGACGTCCTTCGCGAGGGAGCGAGCCTGCTTGCCCGGCCGTTTGTCGGCGAGGTGAACGAGAAGACGACACTCGATCTGCCCGGAAACTTCGCAATGCGCCCCGGCGACGAAATCCGTGCGTCGTTGCAGGTGCGAAGAGACGGTCGATGGCAGCCAATCGGCTCGGAAATCCTCTACCGCATACGAGAAGGCGCGCCCTTCACATTCGGCCGCGCGCTGGGACTGGGCAACGAGCCGATCGACCACGGAACGCAACTGCATCTGGACGGCGTCGCCGTTTTCAACCGGGTGCTGAGCGGCGAGGAGCTGAAAAGCCTGAGTTTTCGGGCCGAAACGCGATGAGTCCGCGAAATGGAGCGGCTTCGCAAAACTGTCAAGTTCCTCAAACTGTCAAACTGCGGGGTCCCGAAAACCGATGTTGCACGAAATTGGCAAACCGCGGAAGATAACGGCCCGGCATCGCCGATGCCGGGCCGGAGAGGGTGTGAAGATCGGCACAAGCACCTCGCAGACACGTCGGGATTCAGGAAGCCCCGCGGTGCTAGCGGGCGCCCGTGCCAATTTCCTTGCAGCCTCGCAGCGGGATGTCCCGTGCCGGTAAGTCATACTCGTTAGTGCCCCGGCCGTTCGAAACAGGGGCTACGCATGGAGGCTACCCCAATGCAGCGGATTCGATTCTCCGCCTCGTTCGTCACGCTGGCGTTGACAGCGTTTTCCCTCGCCCTTGCAGGTTGCGGTTCCGGAGGACCGGCACCGCCCGCAGCGTCCATCTCCGCCGCTGGCTTGCAGGAAGGCCAGTCGGCCGGCGAGTCGCGAACCGGCAGCCATGTAGCTGAGGTGGTTCAAGTCCGCGCCGATGGTCCCTCCAACGAAACCCCGGCCCGCCCGGCGATCATCCCCGCCGCCCGGCCCGAAGTCGTTCTGGATACCAGCCTGGGAAAAATCCGCTTGCGGCTGTTCCCCGAGCAGGCGCCGATCACAGTGGACAATTTCCTGACAAACTACGTCGACCGAGGCTTCTACGACAACACGATCATTCATTATGCGGCATCCGGCTTTATCATCGCGGCTGGGGGATTCAGCACGGATTACCAGCCCGCCGAACCTCGTGCCTATATCGCCAGCGAGGCGGACAACGGATTGAAAAACGTCCGCGGGACAGTGGCGATGAGCCGCGATCCCGAACACATGGACAGTGCCAACTGCCAGTTTTTCATCAATTTGGCCGACAATCCGTCGCTGGACCACAAGAGCCGGGATGATGCTGCTAGCTTCGGATACTGTGTTTTTGGCGAAGTCGTCGAAGGAATGGACGTGGTCGCCCGCATCTCCGAACTTCCTGTGGTCGATCAGGAGGGTTTCCCGTCGACACCTCAAGAGAAGGTGATCATCCGATCGATCACCCGAACACGTTAAGATTTGTAGGTTGCCCGCGCGGACAACTTGCAATCCTTTGCTGCTGGGGTAAACTGGAAGCCGGCACGTGGAGCACGTTCCGACTCTCTTCACCAACACGGCAGCAGGAGGTATCGCCATGTCAACTCATGCAGCTTTCTACGTTCAGCAATGTCCCACGTGCGGGCGGCGATTGCGGATATGCGTCGAGTATCTCGGCAAGACGATCCAGTGCCGACACTGCCGCGCGATCTTCATGGCGTGCGATCCCGAGAGCGGGGTTCCTTGCGACGACCGGCAAACGCAGATTCTGCAAAAAGTCGACGAACTGATCGGCCCGCTACAGCACACGGCACAGCACGCTTCGGTCTGAACGGGCGCGACGTTCGAAACGCGAGCGGTTTCCAGGCGGCATTCCGAGGAATCGACGGATCGGCGGCCGTCAATCGATGTCCAGAAACAGACTGCGCGTAATGGCCTCGAAAACTTCCTGGCGAGTCTCGAATTCCTGGCTTTCCGCTTGGCAGATCAGCAACAGGGTTTGGCCAGCCAGTGTGAAACTTCTCACCTGACAACTGACCAGCAGATCCATGCAGAAGAAGTCGAGATCGAAGCCGGTCGCCGGATGGTCCATGATCAGTTCGGACACCGCCTCGGACTCGACATCGTCGTATTCCTCACAAAACGCTTCCAGCGTGCGCTGCGTGAGATCGTCGGGGAGAAAACGCGACGGATAGGCCTGCAGTTCCCAAAATCCACTGTGCGGGCTTTGAACCGACACCCGACGCGGCCACTCGCTGACCTCCTCGTCAACTATCGACCAGTCTTCCGGGTAGCGAAAATGAACCCCGAAATTGTTGTATTCGCCTTGCATTTGGCCTCTCTCTCGTATGAAAGCGCGTCGTTTGCCGTCTTTGCCTGATGTCCAACCGGTTTGAGTTGCGATCAGTATGGTAGCGGATCGGCACAGTGGCTCCAATCTCTGCTTGCCCTGCCAAGCGGGTTCTGGTACTGTGGCCGTCCCTTTTCGTCGGACTTGGTTTCGATCTCGGTCCAACTGCGGGAATGCGACGCTTGCTGCTGCTTCGCCTTGCTCTTATCGTTCCGTGTATTTCACTGACCGTGACCGCGGCCGGATGTGCGTCCTTGTCTCGAAGCCGGTTGGATGATGGAGTTCTCACTGCGCGGCAGCTCTCCTTGCGAGGCACGGAGGCAATTCAGCAGTCCCGATGGGGGGATGCCGAAGAACTGATCAGCGAGGCGGTGCGGTTGTGCCCCACGGACGAGCGGATGCGGGCACAGTACGCGGAAACCCTCTGGAACTTGAACGCGCGCGAAGAAGCGATCCAGCACATGCAATTGGCCGTGCGGTTGTCGGGAGGCAATCCCGAGCTGCTCGTGCGTTTGGGGGATATGCACCTGGAGAACGGCGATTTGGCGTCAGCCTCGCAACAGGCGGAACGGGCGATCGCCGCGAATCGTCAACTGGCCGCCGCGTGGGCGCTGCGCGGCGATGTGTTACAGCGGCAGGGCAACGAGGAAGAGAGTCTGGCCAGTTTTCACCGCGCGTTGAGCTATTCGGAGCATTATCCCCGTGTTCAACTGGCGATTGCCGAGGGGTATCGCAGGCAAGGTCGCCACGGCCGCGCCCTGGCCACGCTGCGCAATCTGGCGGACGGATACCCAGTCGGCGAAGTTCCGGGCCAGGTCCGCTACCTGGAAGGCCTGGCGCAGAAGGAACTGGGACGTTACGACGCGGCCGTTGCTTCGTTCACCGCGGCCATCAAGAAGTCGCCTCCGTCGGCGGAACTTCTTTTCCAACTGGCCGAAACCCGCTTGCTGATGGGCGATTCCGTGAACGCGAGGATCGCGGCACGAGCCGCGTTGGCCTTGGAACCGACCCACGGGCCGAGCCAACAGTTGGTGGCCCACCTGGACCGCGATTCGCGAAATGTCGCCGTGGCTGGCGATCCGGCAGGAGTTCTCCGCAACCTGCAGTGAACCTTCCGTCCCACGGTTTGACATGCGTGCAACCGCAACCTAGCCTTGCTTGACGAAGCTGGGAAGAAGTAGGGCCAGCATGGGTTCCGAGGGATGCGCCGATGTTGATGGATATTCCGCTCGCCGACGCGGTCAACGCAATGGGAGAGGCAGCTTGCAACCGACAAGGCGGCGAGCGTCTTTCGCGCGGCGGCGCGGCGCCGATTCCGTCTTCGCGAGGCTACGGCGCGCACGAGTTCGTCGATCGGCGCGGTAGTCCCGCTGCCTCCGAACTGGACTACGCCGAACGGCGCCAGTTTGCGAACAGTCATGCGGAATTGTCCCCCGAGGCGCGGGATCTGGCATCGGCAATCGACCAGTACAAGTTCCGGCATCGCCGCCGATACATCAACTACGAGGAGATGCTGGCGGTCATCAAGGCTCTGGGATATCGGAGGCCGGTGTTCGCGGCGGACTTGGCGCCGGTCGCGCCGGCCGTCGGAGCGGAGGCAGTGCAAGACGCTCCGAGCGGTTCCGCACCATGCGGTCGATGACATCGCTGGCGTACAGCAGCCCGAGCGGCCGTCCCGAGTCGTCGACCACCTGCGCCACTTCGGCTTTCTCGCTCTGCATCCGGATCAGCGATTGGATCAGTGACTGGCTGCGCGGGAACGCGAGCAAGGGTCGAAGGTGTTCGCCGTACGGGTGATCGCTCAGCAACAGATCGACCACGCGCAGATAGCCCAACCACGATTTCGTCCGTGGATCCTTGACGGCGATCACCGCCTTGCGATGCCGCTTGGCCAATCGCAGAATTTCGTCCCGGCTGGTTCCGTCCTGGACCGATACGATCTGAGACTCGGCGCGGCAGAAGACGGCGACGGACCGATCGCCGATTTCGAACACGTTCTCCGCCATCTGCCGTTGCGAAGGCGTCAACAGCCCCGCCTCGTGACCTTCCAGCAGAACCTCCTTGAGTTCCTTGCGCGCCAGTGCGGGCCGGACTCGCAACGGCGTCTCGCCCACCATCAACTGCAGCAGGAAACCGAACAGCCACAAGACGGCGGAGAGTGGCGCGAACAGACAGGCAAACGCCAGGAACGCCGGAGCGCAACGGCGCAGCAACAGGTTCGGCGCGTTGTAGAACAGATACTTCGGCAGCAACTCGCCGTACACGAACACCAACGGCGAAAACAGGATCGTGGCTACCAATTCCGTGGCGTCGGCATGGCTGGAGGTCAGCTCTTTGGTCAACAGAACGACGCCCAGCGACACCGTGTAGTTGGCCAAGTTGTTGCCGATCATCGAAGTGGCGACAAACAGCGCGGGGAAATTCGTCAGCGTCAGCAGACCTCGTGAAATCCGATCGCCGTCGACCGCATCGATGACCAAACGGACTCGCGTGACCCGATAGAAACCCGTTTCGTTGCCGCTGAAAAAGGCACTCAAAGCCAGCCCCACCAACATCAACGCCGCGGCCACAATCACGATGGCTCCTCCTCGCCGGCTGCGACCGGCCGGAGCGTGAGTTCCACCAGCATCCTCGCATGGTCGGCGGACTCGAGCACTCGCAACGCCAACGGCCCCCAGCACGCCTCGTCCCCCTCGACCGGCAATCGCTGCAAGGCCTCGTGAAGGACGCCGGCCACCGTGGCGCTGCGGCTCGGCGGCAACGTGATGTTCAGTTCCCGCGCCAACTGGCGCAATCCGGTGACACCCGTGACGTGCCAGACGCCGTCGCCGCACGGTTCGATCGGTTGCCGGTTCATCAAACGCTGGCTCCGGCTGCTCCGGTCGGTGAACACCGCGTCCAGAATGTCCTCGTAGGTGAGGATTCCGATCGTGTCTCCGAATTCGTTGACCACGGCGGCCACGTCGCGATCCAACTGGTAGAGCTTCTGAAAGGCGTCCGCGATGGTCGCGCACCAGGGCAGATACACAATCGGCGTCGCACTACGGTCCAGGTTTCCCGTCGGCATTTCGTACAATTCCAGCAGATCGACCGCGCCGCAGACCTCCGAGCCTTCACGGTCGGTCACCAGCAGGTAGCCGCTGGGCGTGAGGCGGCCCTCGAGATCCAGCCAGGCAACGGGCGGCCGAAAGGACAGGAACTGGGTCCGGGGCCGCATCCATTCGTCGACGCGGATGTCGGACATCGCGACGATGTTGTTCAACACCATCTGTTCCTGCTCGGCCAGTTGCGCGTCGGTGGTCGAGGTGTCGATCGCGCGGGCCAGGTCGGAGATTTCCAAGTACGGTTCCGGCTTGAATCGCGGCCACAACAAACGCCGCGAAAACAGGGTCATCAGTTGCAGGCCGGGCAGAATCGGACTCGCCAGCCGCACGGCGACGGTCAGCGGCGGAGCGAAAAAGCCAGCCGCCGATCGCGCCGCCAACACCGCCAGCGTCTTGGGCAACATCTCGCCGAACAGAATCAGCGCCAGCAACGACGCTGCCGCAAACACAAAGGGCCACGCGCTTCCCGCAACACTTCCCTTTTCCAGGCGAAAGCTGATGATCGAAGCCACAGCGAAATACGTCATGTTGATCATCAGGTTCCAGAACAGCACCGCCGACAGCAAGCGGTCGGCGTCGTCCAGCAGGGTGGCGGCCAGCCGCTGGGCGCGCGTGCCGGCCGCCATTTTGAGACGTTCCGGTTGCCGCAGCGAGAACAGACACGCTTCGCCGCCCGAAAAGAAAGCCGACGCGGCGACCAACACCAGCATGGCCACCAGCCAAGGCAGGATCTCGAGCCACACGTCCACGGCCTATTCCTCGCCCGGTGTCTTGGTGCGCCCCATGGCGATGTCGAACTCGTAGACGGCCGGGATCATCATGGCCGCCGTCGTGAACCCGTACGTCACCACGACCACCAGGAACACCGCCAGCGGTTTGCCCAGCAGGAAACTGGTGATCGAGTAGAACGTCGCCAGCGGCAGCGCCAGCGTCGCCAACTGGATCGCCTGCGACGGATTGCGGTATCCCAGGACGGCGAACAACCCGACCCCGCCCCCCAGCGTAAATGCCAGGAACGGCCCCAGTTGCGTCTGAAACGACCCGCTGAAGGAGATCATGATCAACATGCAGGTCACCACGCCCAGGAACAGAAAGAAGACCACGCCCAGGCTGACCCCGATCGCCGTCCGGGAATTGGCATAGCTCATCCCGCAATGCACGCCCAGCATGTTGACAAACACGTACATGGCAGCCAGGCCCAGCCACACGTAGGCAAGGTTTTCAAAGGTCAAACCGCCCCGCCACCACAGATACCCGCACAGCAGCATGGGCAGCAGCACCATCTCCTTGGTGACCCAGAACACGCCGCCCATTTTGCCGAACACGAACTCGCGCGGCGATAGGTCGGTCACCAGCAGCAGATCCAGCGCCTGGCCGTCGCGCTCGTTGGTGACCGACGTCACCGCCAGCGCATTGACCAGCACCAGACTGACCAGAAAGAACGGCGCCAAGGGCTGAGCCGCCGGAGGAATCAACGAATCGCCGTGACCGCCCGAGTCTGCGACGCCCAATGCCCGGTACAGTCCAGCCGCTGCCATGGCGAACAACACCAGGTACGTCGCCCGGATCACCAGCACCTTGCGGCCGTAGGCCCACGTACACACCTCGCGCCACAGCACGGGATTGTCCCACACCTCCCGCGTCTTGGCCCGTTCCGACCGCACCCGCGCATCGACGTGGCCCGACCTCGCCCGCTCGGCGTCCGAGACGACCTCCGTCCCGGCCTGCCCCGCCGCGTCCTGGCCGCTGCCCGAAAGGCTGGCCGCGGCACTGCTCTCCGCCTGCCCCGGACGGATCTCGCGCGACGGATTCCAGACTCGCACCAAGGCGATGGCTATGCCGTTCAGCAAGACGATCCCCAGCGCCGAGGCCACCAGGAACAACGTCACGCCGTCCTGCCACGTTCCCGCGGCATCGGCCGCAGCGATCTGCGGCTGGCACGCTGCCAGAATGGCCCGCAGCGGACTCAATCCCGCAAGCCACACGTCCGCGGACAAACCGCCCACCGACATCCCGGGCAGCACCACCGCCACGGCTTCCCAAACGCCGATCCACAACACCAGGATCAATGCGGTCATCGCCAGCGTCTGAAACGTCTTCTCGCGCCACAGCGCGATCGTCGATCCCAGACTGCCCGCGGCCAGCACCGTCATCAAGGTCACAGCAAAAACGCGAACCACCTGCCCAAACGACACCCCGCCAAACAGCGTCAGCAGCAGAAACACCGGCAACGCTGCCGCCCACATCGTCAACACCTGCAACAAGCTGGCGCCCAGTTTGCCGAGGACCAACTCCAGATTGCTCATCCGCGTCATCAGCAACAGGATCAAGGTGCGGCGGTCCTTTTCCTGAGCCACAGCGCTGGCGGCCACCATAGCCGCCAAGAAGACCATGATCGCCAACTGCAGAGGCGCCACGATCTGAAACAGGATCGAACCGAAGCGGGCCATGTCGCCCACATTCCGCACGATTTGCGTTCCCGCCAGCACCAGCCACGCCGTACACATCAAGACCAGCAAGACCGCCACGTAGACCGCGCGGATGACGTACAGATTCGGACGCCTCGGAGACGTGATCGCCTCGCGGACGAATACAGGACCAAGAAACAAGCGAACCCCCTTTGTCTTGCGCAGTGCGATGACGGCCGGTCTGGGTTGGCACCATCCACGGACTGGCAATCCGTGCCGCAAGGCCGACCCACAGGCTCCAACGACGCGGCCATTATAGCAAGCCGAACTGAAATTCGAGCCGGCAAAGACAGGTCGTTCCGAAACTGACTAATTCGGGTGGGCTCCTGAGTCGGCTCCGCTACTTCGTCGCGGTCTGCTCGACCTCGTACTTCATCTTCAAGTACAGCGTGAATTGCACGACCGGCTCGGTGACGACCGGGTTGATCACCGCATCGAACCCGTCGGCGCTCAGGCCGTTGAAGAAGAACGTCCTGCTCTTGCGGGCGGAGCGAACCGTGGTTCGCTGGCGATCGAGCCCGCCGCGAATCGCCTCGGACTCATGGGCCGTGTACGAGTCGTACATCTGCGCCGGGTAGTAGATCGCGGACTTCTCCGCATAGACCTGCGCCGGGAGCTGCAACTTGATGCCCAGCAGTTTCTCGTAGCGCGAGATCTTGTTCTTGGCCACGCTTGCCGCTTCCTCCATCAGTCGGTCTTGGACGGCTTGCATGTCGTTGACAAGGTAATCGACCTTGATCAGGTCGAAGATCTGCGACCGGGCCGCTGCCAGCACGATGCTCTCCAGCCGACCCGCTTCCCGGTAGCGGATCGAGACGTTCTTCTTCAATTCGAAGCCGACGAGTTCCTCCTGGAGAATATCGCCCCGCAACTCGAAGCCGTAGATCTTCGTCTGCGCGACGAAATCGACGAACAGCTCCTCGTCGGCGATCCCCAAGAGTTTCAGATCGGCCGTGAACGCCTGGACGATGGCGTTCATCTTCGCTGCGCACTCGGCCACCGTCGCACCTTCCTGGGCGAGGCCGAAAAACGCGACGTACTCGTCGGCCTTGACGTTCATCAGCACGTTGCACTCGACAAACGTGCTCGTGTCGGTAGGCGGCAGTTCGTCCTTGGTCAACACTCGCTTGGCTTGCTCATTCTGCTCGGCCCTGGCCCTGCCTCCCGTGTCCCCATAGCCGATGTTCCCGCCCACTTGCCCACGAGAGAAACCCGCAGTGGCAAGCAGGATCAGCAGACCGATGAAGATGCCCCTGTTCATTTCAAGCTCCTTTCGCGGATGGTCGCTCACCGGTCGGCGACGGGCGGGACGGGAAAACCTCGTTCTCGCATCAAGGCGTCGATGGTCGCGTCGCGTCCGCGGAACTTGCGGTAGGATTCGGCCGGATCGCGGGTGTTGCCCGACGCGAGCACGTGTTCCAGCAGCCTCGCCGCCAGGCGCCGGTTGTACTTGCCACCGGCTTCGCGGAACGCCTCGGCGGCGTCGGCGGTCAGCGTGTCGGCCCACAGATAGCTGTAGTAGCCGGCCGAATAGCTGTCGCTGGAGAAGATATGGGCGAAGTGCGGCAACCGGTGCCGCATGACGATCTCCTCGGGCATGCCCAGTGCGGCCAATTGCTCGCGCTCGAACGCGGCCGGATCGATCGGCTCGTCGCCCGCCAGATGCAGCTTCATGTCCAGCAGCCCGCTGGCCAGGAATTCGGTCGTAGCGAATCCCTGGTTAAAGGTCGCGGCGCGTTCGATGCGCTGGACCAGTTCGGCGGGGATCGGCTGCTGGGTCTGATGGTGCAACGCGAACCGGTTCAGCAGTTCGGGCGTCGCCAGCCAGTGCTCGAACAACTGCGACGGCAACTCGACGAAGTCGCGCGGAACCCGCGTTCCGGACAGCGACGGGTAATTCACGTCCGAAGCCAGTCCGTGCATGGCGTGGCCGAACTCGTGAAACAGCGTCTCGGCGTCGATCCACGAGATCAGCGCCGCCTGGTCCGGCGTGCTTTTCAGGAAGTTCGAGTTGTTCGAGACCAGCGTGGCGATCTCGCCGTCGAAACGTTCCTGGCTGCGGTAGCTGCTCATCCAGGCCCCGGATCGCTTGCCGGGACGGGCGTAGGGATCGAAATAGAACAACCCTAGGAAGCGACCGTCGATCTCGTGGACCTCCCAAACCCGCACGTCGGGATGGTAGACCGGCACGTCCGGCGCCGGCCGCAGTTCCCATCCGAAAAGCTCTCCGACGGCCCAGAACATACCCTCGCGCAACTGTTCGAGTTGCAGATACGGCTTCACTTGATTTTCGTCCAGATCGTACTTGGCCTTGCGAACCTTTTCGGCGTAGTAGCGGTAGTCCCAGGGTGCGATGCGGAACGTCGCGCCCTCGGCGTCGGCGATCCGTTGCATGTCGGCCACTTCTTCGCGCACGCGAGCCACGGCCGGAGTCCAGACGGCTTCCATCAACTGCATCGCCCGCTCGGGCGTCTTGGCCATCGAGTCTTCCAGACGCCAATGCGCGTGCGTGGCGTACCCCAACAGCCGCGCCCGCTCGGCACGCAGCTTCAGGATCTCGACGATCAACGGTTTGTTGTCGCGGTCGCCCTCGTGATCCCCGCGGCTGACAAAGCTGCGGTAGACCTTTTCGCGCAAGTCCCGGCGGTCGGAGTAGGTCAAGAACGGCTCGGCGCTCGATCGCGTGTTGGCGATCACCCATTTCCCCGCCATGCCCTGGCGCTCGGCCTCGGCCTCGGCCGCCGAACGCAGCGAATCGGGCAGCCCGGCCAGTTCGGACTCCTCGGCCAGGACGGTCGCCCCCTGCTCTTCGTCGGCCAGCAGGTTCTGGCTAAAGGCGGTGAACAGGGCGGCCAGCCGTTGATTGATGGCCGACACGCGGGCCTTCTGAGTCTCGTCCAGTTTGGCACCGGAGCGGACGAATTCGGTATGGTGCAGCCAGACCAGTCGCTGCTGTTCGGCGGTCAGCGCGTCCTTGTCCGGAGATTCGTAGATCGCCTCGATCCGCTGGAACAGCTTCGCGTTCTGCATGATCTCGTCGCGGAACGCGGCCAGCTTCGCCGCCATCTCGCGTTCGACCGCCTGGAACTCGGGGCTGCTGAGCGACGAACTCCACACCCCGTAGACCGCGCGCACCTGGCTGTGGGTGCGGCCCGCCCGCTCGAAGGCAGCGATCGTGTTCTCGAACGACGGCGCCTCCGGGTTGTCCGTGATCGCCTGCAGCTCTTGGCGATAAAGGGCCATCGACGCCTCGAATGCTGGCGCAAAATGATCGACTTGAACGCGGTCGAACGGCGGGACGCCCCCATACGGTCCCGTCCACGGTTCGACCAGCGGATTGGCCGTCAGGCCGACGGTAGCCAGCGCGGGCAAAGTGAGCAAAACCATAGCGTGTACGCCGCCTTTCAAAATGGGATGCATGGGAGTTCCTTTCTGGATGGCCGAATTCGCGGGAATTCGGAAGAATTCGAAATTGTACGGATCTTGGTGAGTTTGGCTGCTATTCGCCTTGCTTGGCGCGGATGTCGAACACCCAAAGGCTGTCGTCGCCGCGCAGGTACAGCCGCCCGCCGCAAACCACCGGATGCGCCAGGTAGGTGTTGGGCGGCTGCCGCGGCAGATCGAACTGGCTGACGATTTCAAATCCGCGCTCCGTGACTTTCAGCAGCGACATGGTGCCCTGGTAGCCCAGCGCGTAGATCATCCCCTCGGCACTGGTCAAACCGACCTTGCCCAACGTCCGGTCCACTTGCAGGTTTTCGCCGGTCAGGAAATCGACACAGTAGAACTGCTTGCCTCCCAGACGGCACGCGGCCCCGAACAGCTTGCCATCCAGCAGGATCGATCCGGAATGGCAATTGTCCAGATCCTGCCGATGCCAGGCGACCGAGGCCGAACGCGAATCGTCGGCGATTCTCAGCAGCGAACCGCCCGAAGCGTGGCCGGCGGCGAAGAATACGTGGTCTTTGTAGTAGACCGGGGTCAGCGAATTCTGCGGCGACCGGGGCACGAAGGGCACTGTCCACAGCAGTTCGCCGTTCTCCGGGTTCAGCGAAACCACGCTGCGCTGAGTCGCACTGATCCACTGCCGCACGCCGCGATGGGTGATGATGGTCGGCGAGCAGTAGGCGGCGGTATGCTCGATCTCCGCATTGGCCCAAATCGTCTCGCCGGTCTGCGCATCGAGTGCAACAACCCGGCCCTTGGTGCCGCCGGGCATGCAGTACACTTTGCCGTCCTCGACGATCAAGTTCTCGGACAGTCCCCAAACGCCCCACCTCGCGTCGAACCGCTCGACCAAGTCCACCACCCACCGCGCGCGGCCCGTCGCCGCGTCGAAGGCGGACAAGCGGCCTTGAGGATTGACCATGAAGACGGCGCCATCACAATAGGTCGGCGTGGCCCGCGACCCGGGACTGGCTTGCTCCCAGGCTGGCCCGCTGGGCTGTCTCCACAGCAACCGCCCCTCCAGGTCGAACGCCGTCACCATCTCGGTCCTGCCGAGGTTGCCGGCCGTGAAGATCCGCCCGTCAGCGATCGAGACGCCCGAATATCCGGTGCCGCACTGTTCGGCTTTCCAGATCAACGGCGGACCTCCGTCAGGCCATTGGACCAGCAGGCCGGTTTCCGGCGACAGATTCGTCCGCTGGGGACCGTGGTGGGTCGGCCAATCGGACTCGCCGAAGGCACTTGCGGAGACCGTCGCGAGCAAAATTGCGGACGCGATCGCGGAAAAGGATCTTGTTCTCATCGTCGCTCCTCGGGTTAATATCAGGACGCAACCTGAAATCGCGGATTCGGAGCGGCCATTATCGCGTCGGAACCCGAACCGGGCAACCGCCTCGCGCTGTCCGGCGCCGGATTGCCTCGCCTCGCCGCCGCGGCTAGGATGTCGGCCGAAAACCGCGGCAGGTCGGAGGATGAACGCGACGTCGCGCATCATCGTAGCATGGCCGCGATCGTGCCAAGCGGGACCGCATTGAGGGGCGTCGGGAGAACATCGCACATGGAACGACTGATGAGCCTGCTGGGACTTGGCCTCATGGTTTTTCTGGCGTGGTTGCTGTCCGAGAACCGAGGCCGAGTGAACCTGCGGCTGGTCGTCAGCGGCATTCTGCTGCAATTCGGGATGGCCATGCTTCTGCTGTGGACGGCGCCGGGCCAGCGGATGTTCGAGGCAGCCCGACTGGCGGTGGCCCAGGTGCTGGACTTCTCCAATGCGGGTGCCGAGTTCGTTTTCGGCAGCACCTTTCGGGACCACTTCGTCGCGTTCTCCGTGCTGCCGACGATCATCTTCGTCTCGTCGCTGACCGCCGTCCTGTTCCACCTGGGCGTCCTGCAGTTGCTGGTCAAACTCATGGCGCGCGTGATGGTCTGGGTGATGGACGTCTCGGGCTCCGAATCGTTGTGCGCCGCGGCGAATGTCTTTGTGGGCATGACCGAAGCGCCGCTGGTCATCCGACCCTATCTGGCCACGATGACGCGATCCGAGTTGATGGCCATGATGACCGCCGGGATGGCGACGATCGCCGGTGGAGTCATGGCGGCCTACGCGGGGATGGGCGCCGATGCCGGGCACCTGCTGGCCGCATCGCTCATGTCCGCTCCGGCCGCGCTGGTCATCGCCAAGATCATGGTTCCCGAGGTCGAGTCGTCGCCGACTAAGGGCATTGTCCGTGTCGATGTCCCCAAGAGCGACGCGAATCTGCTGGATGCCGCGTGCCGCGGAGCCGCCGAAGGGCTGACGCTGGCGTTGAACGTGGCCGCCATGCTGATCGCCTTCATCGCCATGGTGGCGATGATCAATTGGATCCTCACCCTGTTTCCGCACGTCGCCGACCAACCGCTTTCGATGGAGCGGATTCTGGGCTGGGTAATGTCGCCGCTGGCCTGGTCGATGGGAGTCCCGTGGTCCGAGGCCCAAGAGGTCGGCATGTTGCTGGGCAAGAAGACGATCTTCAACGAGTTCCTCGCCTATCAAGACCTAACCGCGATGAAAGAGCAATTGTCTCCGCGGTCCTTCACGATCGCCACCTATGCTCTGTGCGGTTTCGCCAACTTTGGTTCGATGGCCATCATGATCGGCGGGATCGGCGGGCTGGTTCCCGCCCGCCGCAAGGACATCGCCCACTACGGCCTGCGCGCCCTGATCGCCGGGACACTCGCCGTGTTCATGACCGCCTGCATCGCCGGGATGCTGATCTAAGCATCGTTCGAGAAACAACTGTCGCCTCGCCAATGTAGCCATCACACTCCGTGGGATGATCAGCAATAAACACTGGACAGTTATTTCTCGAACGATGCTAACTCGCATCCTTCGCGATGGCGGTGATCGGCTTGCCGCGCAATTCGTGACGTCAGATGCTGTCGAGAGACTCCAGGTCAGTCCAACTCGAAATCGCATATTCGGATAGGCTTGTGGTGTGCAGAATTTTTCTTGACAGATCGCTCGGCGGCGTTAGACTGATCCCTTCTTGAACGCGTTGTCCACTTCTCGCATCGAATTCAATCGGGACGCCAAGCAATGTCCGAAACACTTCAGCAGCGTCGTAAGGGATTCACCCTGGTGGAATTGTTGGTGGTGATCGCCATCATTGGCATCTTGGTGGCCTTGTTGCTGCCAGCCGTTCAGGCCGCCCGCGAGGCTTCGCGTCGGTCGAAGTGCCTGAACAACCTGAAGCAGATCGGTGTCGCCTTTCACAATTATCACGACACGTTCCGCAGTTTTCCTTTCAGCGGAGACAATGGCCCAAGCGACTGCTGCCGAGCCGATCCCGGCCAGATCCACCGGTATTCGTGGCCCTTTCACATCCTGCCTTTCAAGGAACAACAAGCCTTGTACGACTTCGGGCTGGATACCGCCAACGACGCGGAGCTTCGGCGCAGCATTGTCGCCACCTACTATTGTCCGTCGCGGCGTCGGCCCACGCTGTACAAGAACTTGGCCAAGTGCGACTATTCGGTGAGCAACGGCAGCGGAAGCAACGGCTTGTCGGCGCCCACGGTCCCCTTGGTCGGCTTTCAAGACATCACCGACGGCACGTCTAATACGCTGTTGGCCGCCGAGGGCCGGGTTCACATCGCCTTCATCAATTCCGGAGGCTGCTGTTCGGACAACGAAGACGCCTACACCAACGGTCGGAACGATGATGTCATTCGATCCGGCACGCGGCCACCCGAACCGGACGCTCGCGATACGTCGATCGTCCCGGACGGCGCGGTCGACGGTCAGTTCGGCAGCGCGCACCCCGGCGGGATCGGCGCGGTCTTGGGCGACGGCTCGGTGCGGACAGTCACCTACGATGTCGCGGCGTCGCTCTTCCGCTACTTCAACATCCGGAACGATGGCGAGGCCATCAATATCAACTCGCTCTAAACGGACCCCGAGTGAATCGACGCCCATGATCCGACAAATCCGCTGGCACTTCGTGGGATTGCTCTGCACCGTGGCGGTCGCACTGCCGGGCTGTGGCGGCTCGCTGGCCCAGGTTACAGGCCGGGTGACGCACAACGGGGAACCGGTGGGCAAGGCCGACGTCGTCGTCGAGTCCGTGTCCGACACCAGCCTGCAGTTCTTCGGGATGACGTCGGAGGACGGGGCGCTGTACGTCGGCTATCGCGACAAGGACGGCGTCCCGCTCGGTCCTTGCCAGATCCGCGTGACGCACCATACGTTGCGCGACGGGACGCGGCTTCCCCCTGGAGAAGAAGGCCAAGCGCTGCGCTCATCCAACAAGTCGATCGGCAAAGTCTACCGGTTCGACCAAGACCTGAAAGCCGGCAAGAACGATCTTGATCTCAAGCTGGAAGAAGCCGCCGACGTCCAACCGCTCCGCCAGTCCTAATGCCCGGCGATTGGAGGTGGATGGTCCCTGTACGTCTTGGCATCGATCCCACTTGCCCGCCCGTTGAACGGCTTAGCATCGTTCGAGAAACAACTGTCGCCTCGTCAATGTAGCCATCACACTCCGAGGGATGATCAGCAATGAACACTGGACAGTTATTTCTCAAACGATGCTTACCGCCGGACGTCGAAGCACCATAGTTGGTCGTGGTAGCGCAGGTACAGGCGGGCGTCCAGCAGCACCGGGTGCGCCCAGGCGTCTCGGATGCGGTCGGAGATCAGAACAAAGCGGCCCGCCAACTGCAGCCCGTTGCCGTCTACACGGTACAGTCCCGCGGCGCCTCGTTCATCCAACACGTACAAGCAGCCGTCGGCGAAAATCGCGGCCCCGGTCGTCAGATCCTTCTGCTCGGCAACCGTTTCGCCCGTCTTCCAGTCCAATCCCAGCCACCACTTCGCCCTGCGGTATCCCGCCGTGTACAAGATCCCGTCGAGCAACACGCCGCAACCGGTCACCGTATCCATCTGCGCCATCCAGGCGAGACGTGCAGCCATTCCCTCGGCGGTGCTCTCCAAACGGTACGCTCGTCCCTCTTCGCCATACGGCGTCACGTAGTACACCTGTCCGTTGCCGTAGATCGGCGCCGAGACATTCGTCGCGTACTGGTTTTTCAGCGGCACCGTCCACAACAACTGGCCGCTGTCGGCGTCCACGCCGAAGCCGTGCGCCGACGAGCAGTTGGCCAGAATCCGCCGCCCGGCATGGCGGAATAAGATCGGGGAACTGTACGACGTGTTGTCGTTGCCCAACGCGGGAGTCGTCCAGATGGTCCGGCCCGTCTCGGCGTCCAACGCGGCCATCAACGCGTGTTGTCCACCCGGCGTGACAATCACTCGCGAGCCGTCGACCAGAACGCACTCGCTGATCGCCCAAGTGATGTTCTTTCCGCCGAACCGGTCCAGGATGTTGACCGCCCAGAGTTCCTGCCCCGAATCTGCCGCCAGACAGACCAAGCGGCCGTGCGAGTTCACGTGAAACAAACGGTCGCCGGCGAAAGTACACGTGGCTCGCGCGCCCGGATAGGGGCCCTTCCAAGCCTCGCCGTTCTTCACTTCCCATTGCAGCCGGCCATTCAAGTCGTACGCGCGGATCATCAAGTCATCACCCACGTCGCCCGTGATGTACAACCGCTGGCCGACGATGATCGGCGACGACCACCCCGTCCCCAACCCGTCGATCTTCCACAACAGCTTCGGCCCCTCATCCGGCCAACGCTGCAACAGGCCCGTCTCTCCGGAAATCCCATCGCGGCGGGCTCCCCGCCACTGGGGCCAACCGGGCTCGGGCGATGCGATCAATCCATCGGCCACCGGTTCCGGCGCTTCGCTTCCTGCGGCGACTGTCCACCCGCAGCATGCCGAGGCAAGCAGAAGCGTGGCCAGCAACCGGCGGCTCAATCGAATGCAACAGGTGGGACGTACACAGGCAGACATGCGGCGGCTCTCCGATTTAGGGGGTGATTGCATCTCTCGCGGCGCTCGACTTCTGCCCAACTCTAGGCGCCAGACGCCACGGTGCCAGGGGGTATCCACGCGGGGGGTACGCCTTCAGCACACGGTCAAGCGTCAACTCTCGCGAAGTCCGACCGACCGTCCGTTGCCGTTCGACGGACCCTTGACCCGCCGCCGCGCGTCACTTAGAGTCGGGACAGCGACGGTTGTTGCTTGTCCCGCGTCAAACATCCGAGGATTGACTACCATGAAAACGCTCTCGACATTCGCCGTGATTCTGGCCGTTTCGTTCGCCTTGGTCGCACCGGTAGCCGCAGAAGACGCGGTTCCCAAAGGCGAGTGGATCCCGCTGTTCAACGGCAAGAACCTGGACGGCTGGACGCCCAAGATCACCGGTTACGAGTTGGGCGAGAACTTCGGCAACACGTTTCGCGTGGAAGATGGCGTGCTGAAAGTTGCCTACGACCAATACGACAACTTTGGCGGCCGGTTCGGCCATCTGTTCTACAAGGACAAGTTCTCGCACTATGTTCTGAAGCTTGAATACCGCTTCACCGGCGACCAAGTCGCTGGCGGGCCCGGTTGGGCTTTCCGCAACAGTGGAGTCATGTTGCACGGCCAGTCGCCGGAGAGCATGACCAAGGACCAGAATTTTCCGGTCTCGATCGAAGTTCAATTGCTGGGCGGTGGTGGAACCGGCGAGCGGCAGACGGCCAACGTTTGCACGCCGGGTACGCACATCGTGATGGACGGCAAATTGGTCACTCGGCACTGCATCAATTCCACGTCGAAGACCTATCACGGCGACCAGTGGGTCACCGTGCTGATCGAGGTCCGGGGCAATGGCAAGAGTCGGCACATCATCGACGGCGAGACCGTATTCGAGTACGAGCAGCCGCAGTTGGACGAAAACGACGGCGACGCCAAGAAACTGATCGTCGATGGTCAGAAGATGCTGCACGAAGGGACGATCAGTCTGCAATCGGAGAGCCATCCCGTCGAGTTCCGCAAGGTCGAGATCATGCTGCTGGACAAGGAATAGCCGCGGATACCGGCCACCGCACCGGTCATCCATGCCCCGGCTTTCCCATCCGAGCGACCCGGACTGCCCGCGTCAGGCACGGGTTCCAGTGCCCCGCGAAAGCCGGGATTGAAGATTTCGCGAGGCCGCTTGCCACCGCCGCGGAAACCATTAAACTGGGATGCGACACAAGCGGGCGTAGCTCAGTTGGCAGAGCGCTAGCTTCCCAAGCTGGATGTCGAGGGTTCGAATCCCTTCGCCCGCTCCATTTGACAGCCGCGGTCACCCGATGACCGCGGCTGTTTTCTTTTGCTGCCGCCAGGACTCAGCAACGGTCGAGAGCAGAAGTGTCAGGAGTCGAGGGGGCATTTGCGCGAAGCCCCCGGAGGGCCGGTTCCTGGCGAAAGACTGCTGGCACCTTCTTTCTCGAGCAATCCTCAGCAAGATCTTGCGAGACATTGGGAAGATCTGCGGAGTACGCCCAGCAGGATTCGAACCTGCGACCTGCGGATTAGAAGTCCGCTGCTCTATCCAACTGAGCTATGGGCGCAAATGCTGTTCTAACCGTGTTTTGTGGTGGTTTTGGATTCTCTCGTTTTCTCCCTGTACAACCGCGTACAACCAAACGCTCCGCCCAGTTGCAGCCCGGACAGGGCGAAAATGATTGACCGAACCAGCGAAAACACGGTGGAACCGGTCACAGAGTCTACCACATCCCGGCCCAGCCGCAAAACCCGCCAGGCAACCGTGTTTCCGCTGTGCAAATACAATGCAACAGGAGACCGGTACAAGAAGATCGGGGCAAGATCTAATGGTCCGGCAAATCTCCTCCGATCCCGATGAACAGGCCGCATTCGTCCCGTATGCCTGCCGGGATGCCCTCGAGTTGGCGACGGGAAGGAAATCCCGACGGCCGGCATGGTCGAGTCGTTGGCAAGCTCGTCCAGGCTGACTTGGAACTCGGCAATCACGTGACGCACCGCCCGTCAGACGGTCGTCTTCCGCAGCCCGGATCACCTGCCGGAACGGTGTTCGTTGAGCAGCAGGTAGGTGCCTGACTTCCCGGCAACGGCGATGTCGGGGTGCTCGTCGCCGTTCAGGTCGGCTACGCAAATCTGCATCCCGGTGCCCACGCCGGAGCCGGGTGGTGCGATCGTGTGACGGGCGAATTGCTTTGTGCCCGGATGCCAACTGTAGCAGAACAGCGCGGGAGGTTCGGCGGCACCGGGATCACGTCCGCCGTGGCCCCGGACGCGTTTGCCGGTGATCAACTCGCCTCGGCCGTCACCATCCAGGTCGGCCCAAGCCATGCTGTGGGCCTGGGACCACGTGTCGTCGATCAGGTGCTCGGTCCAAGTCGTGGTGCCGTCCGGTTTCGGCTCGCCCTGCTCCCACCAATAAACGCCGTAATCGTGGCCGCGGCCCCAGACCAGATCGTTGCGCCCGTCGCCGTTGACGTCCGCGACCACCCAGGGCGAACTGGCGGACGGCAGGGCGGTTTCCGGATGAAAACGCCAGGGTTGGCCCAGGGGGTCTTCGGCGGGGCGCTCGTACCACCCCGTTCCGCAGAGGATATCGTCCCGTCCATCGCCGTTGAGGTCTCCCACGGCAAAGCCGTGTCCGGAACCGTGTTCGCCCAGGACAAACCGTTCGGCAGTCGGTCTGCCTTCGGCACTCCTGGTCAGTTTCCAGGCAACCAACGGGGCCGTCCGAACCCAGCAATGGACGACGATCTCCGGCACGCCGTCGCCATCCAAATCGAGGAGATGGAACGCCTCGTTCTGCGCCCGGGCGTTGACCAGCAGATTCGGCTCCCATTTCCAGCCTCGGTCCAGCCCCGACTGGCCAGGATTCCTGTACCACATGATTTCCGATTCGGTCCAACCGCCCGAGATCACGTCCTTCCACCCGTCTCCGTCCACGTCCCAGATCAGGTCCGCGTTGTTGGCGTAGAAGTCCAGGCTGCCAAACCCCAGCGAGACCTGCGGGATATCGCGCAACGGACGGGGCACGAAGTCCGGCGCAGCGTACCAGTGCGTACCGGCGACGATGTCCGGCCGCCCGTCGCCGTTCACGTCGGCGATCGCACAACCTTCGTTCGGACTGATCATCAGACAACGCACCGAGAACTTGAAACGCTCTGTGTCTTCGGCGCCGGCCAGTGAAACCGCGCTCCAGAAGACTTGGACCGAGGCCAACAACGCGGCGCTCGCAACGGCACAACGCAACCGAGCAGGACTGGACATGGATGTTCTCCTTGAGCCAAAAGGTGCGGCGACCCGACTTCGCCCATGGTATCCCAAGCTTCATTGTAATGAACTTCTTCACGCCCTCGGCCGAGTTTCGCGGAGCCGAATGCGCTGTGCGCAAGTTGTTGGATGGTTTGGAGTTTGTCGGCTCGTCCTGCGGCAGCGAAGATCGAATTGGACAAGCACGGTCTTCCGCAACCGGCGGGGGGCCGAAGGGAATACACCGGCCCGGACGGGCAGGTCAGCCGCGTGGTCGAGTGATTTGGCTACAAGCTGCATTTGCTGGTCGATGCCCGCCACGAGGTCTCTCTGGCGTACCGCATCAGTTCGACCAAGGCCGGCGACAATGAACTGTTGCCGAGCTTGGTGGATCAATCGCAAGCGAACCTTCCCCCGGGTCGCATGCAAGCGTTGGCCTACGACAAGGCGACCGACGACCTCAAGGTGCATCAGAAGCAGCCATGGGCCCTCCGCCTGCCGAAGCGTGCCCCGTCTCTTGCTGCGCAATCCGCACCCGCGAAAGCCCTTTTTTTCTCGGCGGATTCTGCCCTCGCGTTCCCGCCCGGACGTCCGGCCACCGCGGTCCCCCGCAGTTCAACAGCGCATTCGGCTCCGTTAGGGAATCAGCGCGATCAGGCCGACGATCACGCCGGCTTCGGCCAAGCTGCCGGGGATGCTCAGCGGCGGATACTGGATGCGGTACGGTGCCGGGCTGCCGGGTCGATAATGGCCCAGCGCGTATTCGCTGCGATGAGGCGGCCCCATCGCCATTTGGTAAGGCAGCGTGGGAACCGTGGCGAAGAAGTGCGCTCCCGACAACACGGGTTGAACAGCGCGCAGATAGCGAGGGCCGTAACCGTATCGTTCCAGGTTCACCTCTTCGAAATACAGCGGTTGGTTGTGCAGCACGGGAGCGTCCCAGCAGTACCTTGTTCCCATCCAATGCCGCATCAGCACGGATTCGTACGAGATATCTCCAAGCTCTTGCAATCGCGCCTGGGCCACGTCGCTCGGAACATTTGGCGACCTCGGCAGAATGTTCGTCGTCACCTGGGTGATCGGCCGCTGGCGGAAATCGATCAGAAACGGCGACTGCTGCTCTGGAGCCGCGTCCGACGGACTCCGCGTGTTCGACAACACCGAAACCGGCTCGGATACGAAGTACCGGGACGAACCGACCGAGCTGGGACGACTCGCCTCGGTGGCTTCGCCTGGCCAGCCGCTCAACGGCCGGTCAAAACGGTCGCCTTGTCCAACTGGCAGCGTGCCGGGTGGCTGTGCTGGAAGCGAGGTGGCGACCACTAAGCTGGCGAGCCACACGCCTAGCCACGCGACGGATCGCAGGCGGGGGAATGGGCCTCGTCGCGGTAGTTGGCAGAGTGGGCAAGGAATCACGGGTTTGCCGTTCTTTGTACGATGCAGCCGTGTCAAAATATATGACTTCTCCGGCTTTTCCAGATAGAATACAGGGACTTCATGGACCGACGAAACGCTCGTGTGTTCGCTAATCCTCATCGTCCATGAATAACCCGTTTCATCAGCGCGGGCATCTAAATCGGCATAGATTCTCCAGATTGGCCAACTGATGCAACGGCGAAATGCTGAATATTCGACTCGCCAGGAACCGAGCGAGACTTGGGACGAAGGAGCCCGTCGGATGGGATTGACTGATTGGATTCAGAGGATTTTGCGGTCTCGAACAAGACATGCGAGCCGGCAAACATCGCGTCGCCAGCGAGCCGCGCTGTCGCCAGGTCTGTTTGTGCGCGAACTCGAAGAGCGCCGCGTGCTGAGCGTCGACACGCTCCCGTGGGACGCGCCCTTCCAACAACTGGCCCTCGATGCCGGATCGTCCACAGACGACGGAGCCGCCGACAGTTTCCAACTGGCGGCCGTGAGCGAGACGATTCACGGGGCCGCGGCGGACCAACCCACGGAGGCGGTTCATCTGACCACGGTGGACGCGGTGCGCGTCGAGAGTGCGGATGGACTCGATGTGTTGCGGATCGATTTCTCCAAAAGCGGTCCCAGCGGCGGCCAGTTCACCGTGGCCGTCGCCGACAACACACTTCAAGCGATCGTGGACGGCAACGTGATTGCCACCCATTCGCTGGACGGTATCCACGCTTTGTACCTCACCGGTGTCGTGGGGCAAAACGATGTGGTCACGCTCGACTTTGGCAACAATCCCGATTTGCTGACGCTGTCGACCATTCACGTCGATCTCGAAGGCGACGCCAGCGACGATCTGGTGGTCATCTCGGACGGCCAAGCCATCGACATCGATTACACGGATGTGTCGAGCGGCAAGATCACGATCGGAGCAACATCGGTTGTCTTCACTGGCCTGGGAGAAAATACACTGACCGTCGGTGGCACGGACGATTTGACGCTCACGTTCTCCGACACAGCCGAGAATATCGTGTTTTCGAATCACGCGGATCCGGGATTCTCCCAGGTCAGCTATCAAGTCGACGGCGATGACTTCACCACCAAGTTCGAGAACCCGTTAAACAGCCTGACGGTAAACTTTGGGAACAACAGTCCCACGGCAACGTTCACCAGCCTGGATGCGGCCTTCAACCCCGCCGCCGGCGTAACGATCAACGGCGGCACCGGCGACGATACCATCACCATCAACTCGCTCGGTTCCGGTTTCACAGGTGCGCTTTCGGTCGACGGAGGCGACGGCGACGATTCGGTAGCCTTCAACGCGGTTTTGGCATTAGCCAGCTTGAACGTGACCGCGGAAACGATCCCGGTCAGCGCTGCGAGCGTTACCACCACCGGCGGAAACATCAACCTGAACGGAAACCTGACGCTGCTCGGCGCCAACGTATTGCTGACCACAGGCGCGAGCGGGGGGAACATCGCCATCGGTTCGATTGCCGGCGGGGGCAACAGCCTGCAGTTGATCTCGGGCAGCGGGACGACGACGGTCACGG
>JAHDXO010000030.1 GCA_023382975.1 Pirellulaceae bacterium | reverse complement strand
TCCTATACCAAAACCTCCAACTTCCTGGTAGATCAATTTCTGCGGGCTGCCTAAGCCTGGATTGCCGGTGTGCGACTCCCGGACCCGCTACTGATTCGTGGCCGAGTACGCAAACAGGCAAAGCGAACAGGCCGAGATCCTGTGCATCTGCGGGTTCGACTCCCGCCTCGGTCACTGGCACGATCCCGTGGTCCAGCGGCGAAGACGCCTGGATGACACCCAGGAAATCGGCGGTTCGATTCCGCCCGGGATCACTGAAGCGACGGTCTGTAGGTGTTGTGGCAGCACACGTCCTTGGTAAGGACGAGGCTCGGGTTCAATTCCCGGACGGACCTCTGAAACGCGGGCTGCTCGTCCAACGGCAGGACACCTGGCTTGCATCCAGGAGATCGGGGTTCAAGTCCTCGGCGGTCCACTGCAGAAACAAGGGCTCATGGTCCAAGGGGAAGACACCAGTTCGGCAGACTGGCGATCCGGGTTCGACTCCCGGTGGGTCCACTATTGGGATGTTGCCAGACGCGATATGCTAGAATGATTCTGCTTCTGGCGCTGGGTAAGGAGGAATTGGGATGTCACGACCTATGTGCATGTTCTGCGGTGGTGAAATTGAATCGGAGGAACTTACGATGGAGCACTTTGTCCCGAAATGCCTTTGGGAGAAAGGTCACCGTCCTGACAAAACGAAGACGCTCCCAGCACACAAAGACTGCAACAACGCATTTTCAGAGGATAACGAGTATTTTCGCGACGTGATCGTCATGGAAGAGGGCGCTGAGCGGCACCCCGAAGGTCAACGAGTGCGTGAGGGGGCGATTCAGCGCAAACTGAATGAGCGATTTGGAAGCATTGTCAAGAGTCTCAAGAACCTCCGCATGCGACGAGTCTACACACCAACGGGCATATACTTGGGTAATCGTCCGACTTTCGAGGTTGAGTGGGAACGTTTCGAACGTGTTCTGTGTAATGTAATCAAGGGAGTATTCTACGTCGCACGGAAACAACCCCTTCCCAGAGATTTCATCATCAGTGTTTCTGACATTCGTACGCTGGACCCAGAGTGGGTAACAAGAACAGTGAGTTTTATGGTCCCGTGGCAGAGCTTCGGCGACTCAGCATTCTGTTGCCGGTACGTGGTAAGCAGCAAGAAACCGATCGAGAAAATCACGTGCCTGATGCAGTTCTATGAGAACAGACTGTTCTTGGGCGAAGCGGTTTCTCCGAAGGTCTTTGGCGACGACGGAGACGTATTCGTCCCAGTGAGAGACGGTGCGTCCATACTTGTTCCACGATGGACTGCCGAACGATGACGTCGCGTAGCCGGATACGGCTTGCCGGGCCAGTTTGCTAAAACGCGCGACCTGCGGGTCATGTGGGTTCGATTTCCCCACCTTCCGCTTGAACGGCCCGATGGTGAAACGGAAATCATCCCTCGTTTCTACCGAGGTGTTCCGGGTTCGAGTCCTGGTCGGGCTGCTGAATGAAGGCGATGCAACGGAAGGGCTACCCGACCGGTGATGGGAAGAAGTTGGAAGCCGGTCGAGCGAGGGCCTTGCGGGTCCGAATCCCGCCCCTTCCGCTCGAACACGAAACACACACGTTGACCGTGGCCTAACGGGTAAGGCGCTTGATTGTGGCTCAAGTAGATGCCGGTTCGAATCCGGTCGGTCAACCTGACAATGGGAAGGAGGTGTATCTTCAGCAAGATCCTGCAACGTCCAACACTGGTGCTGAACCGCAACTGGCAGCCGGTACACGTGGCCACCGTGGCCCGTGCGTTGGTGCTGCTGTGGAACGAGTCGGCTCGCGTCGTGGACCCCAGCGATTACCAGACCTACACGTGGGAGGACTGGTCCAAGTTGCGGCCCGCCGAGGGCGAACGGTTCATCCAGGCCGTGCGGTTTCGGCTGCGCGTGCCCGAGGTGATCTCGCTGACGGACTACGACCGACTGCCGGCGGCGACCGTGTCGTTCAGCCGGAGGAACATCTTCAAACGCGACCACTACACGTGCCAGTACTGCGGCCAGCAGCCTGGCATGGAGGAACTGACGCTCGATCACGTCATCCCGCGTGCCCAGGGTGGCATATCCCGATGGGACAACGGCGTATTGGCGTGCCTGGAGTGCAACAAGCAGAAAGCGGACCGCACTCCGGAGCAGGCCAAGATGCGGCTGAAACGCAAGCCGGTCCAGCCGGGCTGGAACCTGCAGTATGCGGTTCACCAGCAGCGGATCGAGAGCTGGTCCAAATTCGTCAGCGCGGCGTATTGGACCGTCGAATTGGAGAAGTAGCGATGATCACGCTCCCGGTCATGTCACCGGGAGCGTTTGTGCCGACGTGGCTCGACTGAGAAAGGCGCCCGTCCCGTAAACGGGTTCATGCTGGTGCGAATCCAGTCGTCGGCCCTTTGTTCGGAATACGATTGTCCCGATGGTGTAACGGAGCGCACGGAATCCTCCTAAGATTCTGGTCCTGGTTCGATTCCAGGTCGGGACGCTGACAACATGGCCTGCGAGTGTGATGGACGGCACGGCAGACTTCGGATCTGCAGGACGGGGTTCGATTCCTCGGCGGGCTGCTTGAAGAAAACGTCCTCGGAGTGTGCCGGACCGCACGCGAAGAGCGCGGCGGTCGTAGGACCAACGCTGCGCGTCGGTGCCCGGTTCAATACCTGGCGAGGACACTGATACTGTGACGCTGGAGCCAGACGGCAAGGCAACCGGCTGCAAGTGCGGTTTCGAGTGGGTTCGACTCCCACCGGCGTCTCTGAGAGCCCAACTGCTCGCTGGGACTGCATCCAGGCTGGAAAGGGAAGGGGTCCGGGAGCAGGGGTGAGACCTCGTCTTTCGTTTTTTGTCAGACGCTGTTCAATTCCATCGTCTGAGCATACCCGACCACCAAGGCCCCGCCCTGACCAAAGAGATCGGGACGGATACCGATGTGATCGAACTTGTTGCGCATCACGCGTACATCGTACAGCCGGCCCATCAGTGGCTCCAGCGTGTTGTAGACCGTGCCGTCTTCCAGATCCACGTCTCCGTGGTCGTTATGCGTGAAGACACTGTCGTTGACCGTCACCTGGGGCAGGTAAGCCCTGGCGCGGCGCAACGACTCGACCAGCGCGGTCGTGTCCCGTTCCGATGCTGGCTGGCCGGTAGCCAGCGATTGCACGGCCGCCGTACCCGCTAGGGCTTGACGACTTCGAACGGCACGGCTGGCAACGGGCCGATGAAGTTACGGACCTCGCGCGTCTTGCCGTCCTGTTCGGTGACCGTGGTTTGCAGGAAGGCATTGGCCATTAGGTTGCCTTTCAACCCGAGCTGCGTCTGGTTCGGGTCGCCACGCAACACGAGGGCCAGTCCGCGTTCGGTCCAGGAGGTGCTGTCAACCGTGATGCCTTCCGGCGGATCGCTCAGATCGACCTGGATCTGGCCGTCGCGGCTCCACGACATGCGAACTTGCACTTTCACCGTGCCGCCGACGGGAATCCGTACCGGTTGCTCGCTCAGGATTTCCATCGCCTGTTGGAACGAGCGGCCTGCCGTAGGCGGCGGAAACGGCTTGTTCTCCCGGGCGGCGCGGGCGGCCTCCTCGCGGAAGCGGGCCCGGTCTTCCGGCACGACTGTCAACTCGTTGGCCGGAACCACGTGCTTGTAGAAGAACGCCTGGGTCAGCTCGTCGGCCGGGACGGCCGAATGCACGACCTCCTTCCCGCCGACCAACGCCCGGCCTTCCAGGCACAATGGGATCGGATCCGCCGACAACAACGGCGCCATGGCCAGCGTCAGGCGGAGCTGGTCCTGCCCTTCCGGCACGACGTGGCCAGCGAGCGCAAGCCCGAAGGGATCGTCTTTGATTCGCAGAGCGATTTCGCCGTTGAACCCGTCCTTGCGCAGAACATGCACGGCGAAGGTGTTGAGCCGCCAAGTGATCGCATGGATGCACGAAGGCGTCACCCGCAGTTCGAAATCGGGTTGCGGCTCGCTCAGCCGCAAGCGATACGCGTACTCCGGGCCGCCGTGGCTTTGGGCGTCGCCCAGACGCACGTCATAGACTCCATCGGCCGGCAGGGTGAAGCGGATCAACGAGTCGGCGTGGTGCGTTCTTAGGTCGTCGGACTTGTCCTCATGGTCATCATTGAAGGCCAGACGCTCACCGGCGGCATCGAACAACTCCAAGACACTGTCCAACGGCGATTCCAGCCGACGGGCGCGAACTTCGGCGATGATCTCCTGGCCGGCGCGGCCTTCGAAACGGAACGCGTCCCAGTCATCGGGCCGGTCGATTCGCCCATTGACAATGATGGGAAGCGTGACAGCCTGGGCGGCCGGCGTCGCATCGTTGGGTTCCTGTTCGAGGCATTCCGGCAGGGTGTCCACGGAAAAGGGCAGCGTGTTGGAGATCATCTCGCCCCTGCGCAGCGAAAGCGGCTGAAGCCCCGGCGTCATGTCCTGGGCGTCGATCGTCAGCGTGTCGGCCGGCAGGTTCCAGCCGGAGAGTTTTACCTGGGTCGCCGCCCCGACCGGTCCTCCCAGCGGGAAGGCGCCGGTGATGTAGGGGAGTTCACCCAGGGTAATGCGATAGACGAAGTCTGGGCGGCCGCGGTAGATCGCGTCTTTGATCTCGACCACGTACGTTCCGTCCTCCGGAACCTTGAACAGCAGCACGGGATCGGGATGGAATCGATAGTCGTCGCCGTAGGCCACCTGTCGGCCTTTGGCGTCGTACAACGCCAACGTGGCTTGGAACCAGCCCGGAACCGCGTCGGGCAGGTAGGGAATCAGTTGCCGGGCGGCTACGGCAATCACCAATTGCTGTCCCCGGCGGGCCTCGAAGCGGAAGCGGTCCGTCGTGCCGGGGGTGAACCGTTCGGACGCGTAGTGTACTAGGTACGGCTCGCGGGGGATGATTTGCCCGTTGACCACGGCTGGCAGCGTGATGGGCGTCTCCGTCTGAGACGGCTGGCCAATCCGGCCCGCGAGGAAGTCCTCGGGATCGAACGTGGGCTCCGATTCCTGCTCGCGAAATTCGGGCAGTTCGCCCACGTGGAACGTCAAGGGATTGGAAATCCCGCGCGGCGTTTCCAATCGCAGTTCGCGCCGTCCGGGCTTGGCATCGGCCGCCAAGGTGACTTCCAGCGTGACGCTGTCGGCCAGGGCCGGTTGAGCCTCTCGTCGCATGGCCTCCGAGCGGGCCCGGCTGTACTGGATCTGCAGCTCGAACCTCTCCTTCAACGTCTCGACATCCTTCGAACCCTTCCTCCGCAGTTGGTCGAGTCGATCCTGCAGCACTTGGGTTTCTTGCGAGTTCAGGTGCCGGATGTCGTTCCTCACGGTGGCCTGGATGCCGTCTCCGGAGAAGTGGGCCTGCTGGACGTCAATGCGATAATCGCCTTTCCAGGAGCCCAAAAACTGTCCGCCCACGGTGACCAGGAACGTCGTTCCCCGCTGGCCGCCAGCCGGAAAGACGTAGCCGATGCGCGGATACTGTTGAGCCGTGGCGAGAAGCGGGGCCAGAGCGATTATTAGCCCGCAGGCCATCAAATGCCGGGATGCGATCATACCATGCTCCGAGTGCTTGAGGCTTAGTCCTTGACACGGTTGTGGCGCTGCATTTCAAAACCCATCCTTCGGAGCGCGAGGGGCGTAGCTGCAATAGTTCCTGACCCCACACAAGTTGCAGGATGGGTCGTGTTCCAGGCAGATGCCGCGCGTGATTCCGAAATCGTCCGACCTCACTTGCCCGTATGCCACGAAGACAATGTCGATGTACCGGATCGGATGGCCGGTCGCCTGAGAAAATCTCTTGCCGTGAACGATAGCCTTGAGGAGATGTTCGTCGCTTTCGATCAGTCCGAGTCGTTTGAAGATGCGGCAGATCACTCGATCCGGCTTAAGAACAGGAAATCCTATGTCGGTGAGGAAGTGGTACGTTGTGATTTGGCCGAGCCCATAGAACCGGTAGTCCAACTCTTCCTTCAAAACCATCAGGTTTTCAAAGGACTCGGCTGGACCGAATGATTCCAAGTACTTCCGGAAGGAGCCGTGTTTCTGGACGATGTGCCGAAACGTTTTCGCGTTGTTGACGCACGCCTGGATCTTGCGCCTATTGCGGATCATCCCCGCATCCTGGGCGATCCGTTCGACCTTGGCATCGTCGTAGCCAGCGACCGTTTCATAGTCGGGAAAGTGCGACCGAATTGATTCCATTCTGGCGTTGACAGTCGCGGCTCGGAAGCCGGAATAGAAAGTCACCCAGACAAGCGTCGAGTAGTAGTCAGCATCGGTGAATACCGCGTGCTCGACGTGCTTGAACCAGTCGAGGTTCTTGCGGATCTTGTCTGGATGGGCAGTCTTCGATCCTAGGTTGATCAGTGTCGATTCCACTCCGTCGAAGATCGCTTTGTAGTCGGTCATAGTATGTCTCGGCCTATGGTGCTAAGGGCTAGGGTCTAAGCTCTTGCTTCTCCTACATAATCTCCTTCAATCGTCCCGCCATCGGGATGCCGTCCGCGGCGTTGGGCGTCACGGTCATTGGCTGCCCCAACGGATTGGGCAACGGCCCCTCGGGATCGATGCCCATCAATTCATAAATGCTGCCCAGCAGATCGCACGGGTAGACCGGGCGGTCCTGGACCTCTTCGCCTTTGGCATCCGAGGCGCCTACGATGCGTCCGCCCTGAAATCCGCCCCCGGCGACCAGGGCAGAGAAGACCTTGCCGTAATGGTTGCGGCCGCCGTTCCACGGCGCTCCCCAGTCGATCTTGGGTGTGCGACCGAACTCGCCGCAGCACCAGACGATCGTGCTGTCCAGCAGGTCGTGCTCCGACAACTCGGCCAGGAGCGTCGCCAGTCCCGTGTCCAGGTCCGGCAGCAATTGACGCATCGCCCGGAAGTTGTCCGTGTGCGAATCCCAACCGCCGAAGTTGATGGTGATATAGGGCACGCCGCGCTGGACCAGACGCCGCGCCGCCAGACAGCTTTGGCCGAACCGCGTGCGGGAGACCCAGGTGCCCCAGTTCACGTCGTAGCGTTTCCGCACCTCGTCGGGCTCCTGCGAGAGATCGAACGCCTTGGCGCCGTCGCCCAGGATCATATCGTAGGCCTGATCTTCCGCTTCATAGAAGGCCGTAAGCGCGGCATTGTCTGGGAGAACGTTGCCCAGGGTGTTGAGCTTGCCGAGCAATTCTCGCCGCTTCTCTTGTTGTTGGTCGTTCAGGCCGGGGGAACTGACGCCCTCGACCATAAACTTCTGTTGGGCCGGATCGCCGCCGGTGGCAAACGGCATGTATCGCGCCCCCAGAAAGCCGGCTTCCGAGAACCGTCCTTGCGATTGGGTGAGCACGATATAAGGCGGAATCAGCCCCTTGTATCCAGCTTCGTAGCCCTTGTGCAGCGAGACCATGGCCCCGGCGCAGGGGAAGACCAGCCGATCGCCGGGGCGCCGCCCAGTCTGTGTCAGGTAGGCCGCTGTCTCGTGGCCGTTGTCGCCGTGGGTCATGCTGCGGACGAGCGAGAATTTGTCGGCCTGCTTGGCCAGCAACGGCAACAGTTCGCCGATGCGGATGCCATCGACGTTGGTGGCAATAGGATTGTTCAGCGGCCCGCAGTAGTCGTTACCCGCGTCCGGCTTCGGGTCAAACGAGTCCAGGTGCGACGGCCCGCCCGCCAGCCAGATCTGGATCACCGACTTGGCCTGGGCCGGCTTGGCGTCGGCTGCCAGCCCGGCACGGCCAGCCAAGATCGCTGCGCCCGCGCTGCACAAGCCGTATTGCAGAATGTCCCGGCGCGACAGCCGCGAATCGTGTTCGATGGTCATAGCATTTGCTCCTGACTTCAATGTCGATAGCAAAACTCCGGACTATTGACGAGCGCCCAAAATAGGTCCCGTGGGCCCCCGTCGGCCCAGGTCTCTTTGACGTGTGTCTCAGCAATTTGCAGTTCCTCTTGCGTCGGCATCCGCGACAGGACCGTCAGATAGAGCTGCACGATGATCTCCGGCCGCTTGGGGTCGGAACCCAGCAGGGCCCGTAGCTTGGGGCTGGTCTCCATCTTCTGCCGGACATGGCTGGAATTCAACATGTGCAGCCGTTGCGCCGCGGTGGGGCGGTTGTTGCGATCCGACTCCAATCCGGTGTCGCGCGACGACCGCCCGAATTTCTCCAAGAACGGACTGGCGATACTGGCGTCGGCCAGGGCCACGGCGCGCTGGTCTGCCGGCATGAAAGTGTACGGTTCCGGAATGATGCTGGAATATTGCTCAGTCGTGCCGGTGATCTGGCACAGGGCGTCGATCAGCACCTCGGCTTCCAAGCGGCGGAGCGGGTAGTGCGCGAAATTCGCCTCTCCCAGGGGATTATCGCTCCGGGGGACGCACGACAACTGGTAGGTCGTCGAATTCAGGATCTGCCGGTAGAGGTGCTTCAGGTCGTATCGAGCCTCAATCAGTTCCTGTTCGAGGAAGTCCAGCAACTCCGGGTTGGCGGGCGGATTGTCGGGACGGAGATCGTCCGCCGGATGGATGACGCCCCGGCCCAACAGCCAGAACCAGACGCGGTTGACGACGTTCCGAGTGAACCATGGATTTTCGGGACGGATCAGCCAATCGGCAAACACCCGGCGCGGATCCTCGCCCGGTGCGAGTCGCACCGGGGATGCGTCGGGAAAGGCGGCTGATCGCAGCGATTCCATGCCCGCTGGGCTGCGAGCCTGCTCCAGATCGAATAGGACGATCTCTTCCTTCCATTCAACGGTCGGCTTGTACGAAATCTGCGAAAAGAAGGCCGCCATGCCCGACCAGCGATCTGAAGGCCAAGCCTCCGGCCGCACGCCCATGAACGTGAACGCCACGGCCTGGGCGAGGGCCTGCGGCTCGCGGCTCTGCACGGCGCGGTAGAAGTTCACTTGTGGAACCCTGAAATTGCTGCCGCTGGCGGTGAGCAGCTCGCGGGCAAACCGGTCGTACGGCATGTTCTCCTTGACCGCCGTGTGAATCCAGTGGTGATAAGCCTGCACTGCGTTGGGCCACAGCTTGATGGGGAACTCGGACTTGACCCGCAGCAGGTCGCACCACTTCATCGCCCCGTAGTCGGCGAATTCGTCGCGATCCAACAGGCGATCGATCAGCTTGCGGCGTCTGTCCGGGTCGGAGTCGTTCAAGAACTGCGCCGCCTCGTCAGGCGTCGGGAGAGTGCCAATCACGTCCAGGTAGGCCCGGCGCACAAAGACGCCGTCGGAGCACACCCGAGCGGGAGGAATCCCCAGTTGCTTCAACCGGCCGAGGACCAGTTCGTCGATCCGGCCTTGGGCCACCGGGTTGGCATCGCTTTCAAAGGCACTGATCGGCGATGCGGCTGCGGCCTGTTCTTGAGCAGCGGTGGCTGCCGCCAGTACAAGGACAACTGCCAGGTTCATGGTATTATTCCGATTGTTCTGTGAAGGAATCGATGGCAGCTTGCTTGAAGACGCCTTGGGATTTTCCGCCTTCGCCGGGGAAGCCCGCATGTTGTACCAGCCAGATGAGGATCAGGCCGTGCTGCGTGTCGGCGAAGCTGTTCGTCGAGTGGGCGCCGCCGTGGCCAAAGGTGTCTTCACTGACCGAAAAGCCAAAGCCGTTACTTTGCGGTAACTCCGGCGGCGTCTGCCGCCTAGTCATCTGCTTGGGATCTCCTTCTTGACGGTCGTTCGCGTCAATCCGCCGGCATATTCGGCGATGTTGCCTTTGGTTCTCGATCTGTCCCGTCGAGAATAAGCTAGTCTCTGGCAGATTGGCGGGCAAGCGGCGGTGGATGATTTCCCAAACTTCGACGTCTTGACTTTCGTGGCCGGAATCTTCGGCCGAGGCGACAGGGGCTTCTCCCGGAAGTAGTTCTCGTTACCTTGGTGCGAAGTCACACGGCCAGCGACAACGAGAGCTGGGGCGGCGCCGGCCGGTACGGTTCCACGGGCGTGATGACCGAGTGGCAAAAGTTCGTCGCCAACCAGCGGCGGTTGGGCGTCGCATCGCCCAAGCTGGTTTGCATCGATATCCGGCCCGACGGATCGACGCAGGCACCTGAGCGTGCCGAGATCCTGAACGTCGGCGACTTCAGTGACGCCGTGTTCCAATTGGTCGCCTCGTACCTGGCCGACGCCGCCGCAAGGTTCGTCGCCGAAGTCGAAGCCATCGAGCTGTAGAAAGCAAAACGCCTCCAGATTGTGCGATCGGTCTGGAGGCGTTTTTTTGTTCCCCGCCGCACTGCTTCGCCTGTCGTCAATCCCGAAGCCGCAGCAGCTTACCGCACGTCGAGCAACGGTAGCAGTAGCTGCGTCCCAGCAGTCCCATGAAGACGGATGCCGGTTGGCCGCATTCGCAGCAGCGTCGCGCACCGTGGATCTGCCAATTGAACCAGAAGATGGCCGGTGGCAGTAGCAGGGTTAATCTGTTCAAAGCCAAGAAAGCCGTGTGGCCCCACCAACCGAGTTGCACGCCCGCCCAGATGACGGCGCAGAGCAGCCAGGGCAGATCGACCAGCAGACTGATGAATAGGGTGATCAGCCGCCGGTTGCGCATACGCGTCGTCACGTGGGAGAAAAACTCGATCAGCTTCTCGCCCGCCTGTTGCTTCAAGTCCTGATCGCAGCGTGGACAGGAAACGCTGACGAGGATCGTGGGCCGGGTTCCGAAGTGGATGGTCGAGCCAGGTGTCCAGCCAGCGTAGTCGGGCAGCCCGTGGTTTCCGCAGGCGGGACAGTCCAGTTCCGCTTCCCAGCCGTGTTGATGCTGGAGTCGCTGGCTGTACTGCTTCAAGAACGTCAGCATGATAGTTGCCCTCCGAACCGGCGGGCACACGCATTGTGGGAACCCGGATTGTCGTCGAGAATCAATCTGCTTGGCGAATGGCCAATCGATTTCGTTTTCAGCAATGATTTTTGGGTGTGAATCATGATCAACCAACGACAACCGCGGCGTTGTCCATGCATCCGGGTGATGGTGCTCGGAGTCATGGCGCTGCAGATCGTCCGGCTGACCGCAGCCGACGATGCAGGCGATCTCAGCCGGCTGGAGGCCGACGTCCTGACCAAGGAACAGCGGAGCGACGCAGCGGGCATGATCGATCGCGATATCGAGCGACGCGCGGCCGAGGCCAACGCGCGCCACCGCAGCGAATGGTCCAAGATCGAAACCCGCGAGCAGTGGGAGAGTTATCGTGACGAGCGGATTGCGCGGCTGCGGCAATCGCTGGGCGACTACCCCGTGCCGCCCGCCAAGCTGAACACGCGGTTGACGCGTACGATCGATGGCGATGGTTTCCGGATCGAGAACGTCGTCTACGAAAGCCGACCCGGACAGTGGGTGCCGGGCAATCTGTACGTGCCTGCCCGGCCGACACGATGCATGCCGGGCATCCTGCTGGCCCATTCGCATCACCGCGACAAACCGCAGAGCGAACTTCAGGACATGGGGATGACCTGGAGCCGGGCCGGGTGCCTCGTGCTAGTCATCGATCAAGTCGGCTACGGAGAACGCCGCGCGCATCCGTTCCACTGCGACCAAGACTATGCGAAACCGTACCGGACGACGCGGCAGGACTACTATTTCCGGTACGACAGCGGCGTGCAACTGCAGCTTCTGGGCGACAGTCTGATGGGCTGGATGGCCTGGGACTTGATGCGCGGCGTCGATCTGCTGCTTGCGCGAGCGGGCATCGACCCGCAACGGATCATCCTGCTCGGCGCGGTCGCCGGCGGTGGCGACCCGGCCGCTGTCGCGTCCGCTCTCGATCGTCGCATCGCCTGCTGCGTACCGTTCAACTTCGGTGGGCCTCAGCCGGAAAGCCGCTACCCGCTCCCGGAGGACGCTGAAAAGAGCTTCGACCTGCTGGGCGGAACCTATTGGGATTCGACGCGAGGCCTGCGCCTGGGCGGTCGCGACGATTTTCTCCACTGGGTGATCGTCGCGAGCACCGCCCCGCAGCATCTGATCCATGCGCACGAGTTCTCCTGGGACGGCGAGCGCGATCCCGTGTGGAAGCGTTATCAAAAGGTATGGGGCCAATTCTACCATGCAGCCGACAGGATCGGCGTTGCCCACGGCTACGGCACGTTGCGCCAATCGGCATCCCAAGCGTCGCATTGCACGAATATCGGCCGCGTCCACCGCCGCATGATCCATCCGTTGTTCGAACAGTGGTTCGGCTTCCGGGTCGCCGAGTCCGACGAAACCAGTTCGCCCCGCAAACCCGAGGATCTCATCTGTTTGACCGAGAACGCGCGCAGCGAACTCTGGCCCAAGAGCCTGACCGAGATCATGAGCGCGGTCGGACGGGAACGAATCGAAGCCGCACACCGACGGTTGGCCGGCAAATCGGCTGCCGAACGCCGACAACTTCTTCGCGATGCTTGGAGCAAGCTGCTCGGTCCCGTGATCCCGGCCGCGGCGCCCGTGGTGAAAAGGACTTCGATCGACGACCAGCCGATGGCCGGCGCGAAGGTCGAGCGTGTCGTGCTCGAGGTCGAATCCGGGATTCTGGTGCCGCTGATCGTTCTTGCCCCCGTCAACGGCGCGGGCCGAACGCCCGCCGTCGTCAGCTTGGCGCAGACTGGAAAGGCCGGATTCCTGCAACAACGGACGCCTGAACTCATCAAGCTCCTACAGCACGGCGTGACGGTCGTCCTGCCGGACCTTCGCGGCACGGGCGAGAGCCGTGCGGGAAGCTCCCGCGGTCGAGACAGCTCCGCCACGAACCTCTCCGTCCACGTCCAACTGTTCGGCGAAACGCTGCTCGGCGAACGATTGCGCGATCTGCGTTCCGTGCTCGCCTACCTGCGCGAGCGTCCGGACGTCGATCCGCAACGAATTGCACTCTGGGGTGACTCGTTCGCCCCGCCCAACCCGGCCGACACCAACTTCCAGGTGCCGCACGGCGTCGAAGGATGGCCGCGGGAGTCAGAACCACTGGGCGGGCTGCTGGCACTGCTCGGGGCGCTGTTCGAAGACCAGATTCATGCTGCTTACGTCGGTGGCGGGTTGAGCAGCTATCACGCCGTGCTCACGCATTTCGCGGTGCTCATCCCGCACGATAGCTCGGTCCCCGGCATTTTGACTGCGGGCGACCTTTGCGACCTGGCCGGCAGTCTCGCGCCAAGGCCACTTCGCTTCGAGGCGCTGGTGGATAATCGGAATTGCATCGTGCCCACAGCGGACCTGCAGCGGGCCTACGCTCCGGCCATCCAATCCTACGCCGCGACACCGCAGGCGCTCAGCTTGGTCGAGACTCGTTCGTCGGCCGCCACGTGGCTGCTGGAGCAGTTGAAGTAAGCGTGATCTGATCGATCGTGCCTGCTGCCGGATTGCTGCCCGGATCTCGAACTCGCTACCATGACGATCGGGGTTTGGTGTACCACGTCCTGAACCGGTTGGTGGCTGGTCTGCCCTTGCTTCGCAAAGCGGGCGGCACCCGCTGCCGATTTTGGCGTGGTGCTTGATGCGAACGCATTGACTGGCAAGACCTGCAGGCCGAAGCTCTGGGATGGTGGCACACGCTGAAGCTGTGAAGAAACTGGGACCGGCTCCTTCGCGACCCGCGCTTACTCTTCGATTTCTATGGTCCCAGCTCGGAGCCAGTCCCTTTTTTCACAGCCTCGCTGCGCCGCGAAGGCGCACGCGTCGAGGCGGAAGAACTAGCTGCGTCCCCGTTTCGACCCTCAGACTTTGTAGGCGGCTTTGACCTCTTTAACGACCTGGGCCAAATTCTTGGTGTAGCCCGCCATATCGACGGCCCCGATCACGCCCGGCCGGTTCGGCAACGCCTTCTGCAAGTTATCGAGGGCTTTTTCGAACTTCGCCGGGTCGGGCAAGTCCACGCCGTTTTGCCGAGCTGTCTTCACATCGCCGAAAGCCCACGACAGCTCGCGGATCCCCAGCGGGATCTGGGTGATGAATTCCGGCCAGGCATTGTCACCGTTCTTGGCGATTGCCGTAGCGGCCGTTTTGGCCGCGGCCGTGGCCTTGGCGACGCCGGCCTTCAGCTTCTGCTCGGCGATCTTCCAGTGTTTGTCGGAGAACTGCTCGTCCTTGGCCAGCTTCGCCTGATCGAAGGCCAGGCTCTCCTCGTAGGACGCACCGTACTGTTCGAGCTTGGCCCGCAGCATCTTCAGCCCGCGGTAATAGACGGTCTTCTGGTCCGGATTGGCGAGCGACTCGCCGACGATGGCGTCATCCAGCTCCCCGTCGTATTTCTTCGCCGCCTTCTTGTAGTTGTCGATGGCCTTGCGCATGTCCTGCTGGCTTTTCAGCCGCTTCTGGTCGCCCTTGTCCCAGTTTTTGTCCAGGCCTTCGATACAGTTGTCGCAGGTCTTCAGCGCCGACTCGACGCCGGAGGAATGAAACAGTTTCAGAAACTTGCCGCTGGGTTTCTTCTTGCCGGTCAGCGATTCGAATTCCTTCTTGGTCTTCTTCCAGTCTTCAAGCCATTTGTCATGCATCGCACGAACTCCTATTAGCGATCGACTCGCGGAATCAGTCGATTCCTGCCACCACGGCCGGAGCCAGTCGCCCCCGCGGCCGATCAGTTTATCTGAGCTACTTCTTCTGTCTCGGATCGAACTTGATATTGGTGCCCTGCCAGAAGACGAGTTCACCGTTGAGCTCGTTTCTCAGATCCTGCAGGAACTTCTTCTCTTCCGACGTCCACGGCGTGAGCTTCGGCTCCTTGAGCGCCTTCACGTAGTTGCTGAGCCCTTCGAGCTGGGACCAAAACGCCACCAGATCCTTGAACTGCACCTGATCCCTGTGGTAGGTCTTGGCTTGAAGGCTCTTGAAACAGTTCGCCCCGTCGAACTTTCGGAGTGTTTCCGACACGCCGGTTTTGAACGTGCGTTTCTTGAAGATCTTCTTCCACTGGGGCTCCAACGGTTTTCCCAAGATTTTGGCCATGCGGTTCTCCGTCTTACTCAAACTGATAACTGACAGGAATTTTGAACGATAGAAATCTTGAACGTCGTCCGCCAAGATTGCAACCCTCCCTTGCCCGTTTTTTTTCTCGTCCACCGAAACGGCCGCCGGGTCCGATTTGGCTCGCGGGCCGCGCTGGCAATGCGAGTACCAGCCGTAATAACGCACGAGGTGTTCGCCCCGCAGGCGGACGGAATCGAAGCACAATCCCTGGCGAGTCGTGCTGCTTGGTGTCCTCTTGCGGAAGCGGATGGGGCGGTTTACTTTCGGAACGTCGAAATTCGCGCAAGCGACCGGAATCAGTCACGTGACCGAATGCGTTGGCGAGGCGTTTGAGTTGCTTGTCTTGCCGTCACCCTTTTCAGCAGGATTGATCATCATGAACCGTACCTTGCACCCGATCCTCATCGTCATCGTCCTGGTGTCTCTGTCCGTCTCGGCCGCCGCGCAGGAGCGCAGCATCTCGCGGGCTGATCTGGTCGAGAGGATCTCGGGCTTCTGGATCGGCCAGTTGGTCGGCAACTACATGGGCTTCCCGTTCGAGAACGTGTACGTCAACGAGCCGATCCCCGTACTGGTTGACCGCTACTTCACGCCCTTCAACGGCGGCGAGCTGCGAATGAACCGCGACGACCACCGCGCCTTTGCGCCGTACCTGTTCACCGCCTTTGACGGCGCCTACTCGGACGACGACACCGACATCGAGTTCGTCACGCTGCACGCCGTCGAGAGGCACGGACTGGACATCGACTACCGCCAGATCGCCGAGGCCTGGCAGAACCATATCAACCGGCGGATCTGGGTCGCCAACCGCACCGCTCGGGATCTGATGGACAAAGGCATGGTGCCCCCGGACACCGGCAGCAAGCAGAACAACCCCAACTGGTTCCAGATCGATCCGCAACTGGTCAACGAGATCTGGAGCGCCTTCTATCCCGGCATGCCCGCACGGGCCGCCGAGCGCGCCGAGTGGGGCGCCCGCATCACCAACGATGACTGGGGCGTCCACCCGACGATCGCCTACGGCGTGATGATCAGCGAAGGCTTCTTCGAGCGCGATCCGCAGCGTTTGGTCAAGCTGGCGCTGGCCGCCGTCCCAGCAGAGGGCCCGTTTCACGAAGGGATGACCGACGTGATCCGCTGGCACGCCGAGTCGCCTGACGACTGGCGCAGCACCCGACAGAAGATCCACGACAAGTACTACCGATACCAGAAGGGAGACTACCAAGCCCCGGTGTCGGTTGTCTCGTCGTTGGTCAACGGCTTGTGCGGCGTGATGGCCGTCCTGTACGGCGAAGGAGATTTCATGAAAACCGTCGGCATTGCCGTCAGCGCCGGCTACGACTGCGACAACCAAGCCGCCACCTGCGGCGGGCTGATGGGCGTCGTGCTGGGCGTCCAGGCGATCCCGCCCGCATTGACCCAGGACTGCCTGCCGCGCGGACGCTGGAACAAACCGTTCAACGACACCTACATCAACCACAGCCGCGACGGCTTGCCCAATTACAACCGCATTTCCGACATCGTCGAGCGCATCGCCAACATTGCCGAAACCGCCATCCTGCAGGAAGGCGGGAAGAAGTTGGAACGGGACGGACAGATCGTGTATGTGATCCCGCAGAAGTAGCGAAGTCGGCTGGCAAGGCCAGCACGATTCGCCGGAACGGATCGAGTGCATCGTAGTTCAAAGCGGCGTTGGTGCGGTAAAATACGGTGTTTCGCGGAGGATACCTGCAACAGGTCTAATCGGCCACAACATCAACAGATTATGTCGGCCGGCGGCGGCGATGACGATCGCCCGTTTGGCCATCTCCTGGCCGCGGACGTCGGCGAAGTCGTCGTGCTTTGAATAGGTCTCGAACAGATCCGATTCGAGTTGCCCGCTGCCGGCCAGCATCCCCAGTGTGATCGGCAGATCGAACGAGGCCGCTTGCTTCGGCAACTCGGCGGACGCCAGATTGATCACGATCCGGTCCTGCGGGCGCATGAAGCCCGAATTGACGATCGCCCGCCCGACCCGGTGCGTACTCTTCTTGACCGCCGCCTCGGGCAATCCCACCGACACCGTTCTCGGCAGGGCTCCGGGCATCCATGCGCCGGAGCCAGTCCCGCTTTGGACGATGTCACAGCAGGTTGATGACGCGGTCGGCGAGTCCTTTCTCGCCCAGGACGACGTTCAACTTGCCGCCGGCGGCGATCCTCTCCAGGACTTCCAGCTCGCGCAATCGCATCAGGGTTGGATTGTCCTGCAGGATCTTCGCCGTGTTCGCCTGGCTCCGCATGGCGGCGGTTTCCTCGCGCCGTGCGATCAGGTTGGCTTCGGCCGCTTTCTTGGCCTCGGTAACCCGGTTCATCAGATCCTTCATGTCGCCCGGCAGGATCACGTCGCGGATGCCCAGCGACACGATCTCCAGCCCCAAGTCGCCGGCGCGGTGCTGGATGCCCGCTTCGATCTCCTGGGCGACCGTTTCCTTCTCCGTCAGGAAGGCGTCCAGCTCGCGGGCGCCCACGACGGCCCGCAGCACCAACTGCGTCTCGCGGTAAAGTGCCTGCCGCACGTCGTCCGTCTGGCTGACTGCCTTGCGGGCGTCGACGATCTTGTAGGTCGCGACGGCGTTCAACCGCAGCGTCACCTTGTCGGCCGTCATGATGTCCTGGCCGCCGACGTCGATCATCGTCTCCCGCAGATCCACCTCGACCACCTTGGCCTCAGACTGCCCCTTCCAGAAGGCATACAGCCCCGGCGCTAGCGTGTCGACGTACGCTCCGTCGATGTACAGGACGCCAACATGGTCGCGCTGGACCGTGCATACATCCAACGCGCGGGATGCCAGCGCCGTGCGGGCGATGACTTTCAGGGCGCCGTGCTCGAACCTCGCGTTGCCAACGTCAAGCAGCTCGACTCGCACGTCCTTCTGGCCTGTCCAGCAGGCGTACAGTCCCGGCATCAGAATCTGGCTGAAGCGGTTGTCGATCCAGACCAGCGCCCGTTGGTGGTCTTTCAGGTCGACGACCAGGGCGCGGTCTTTCAACGCTCCCGACTTGACGATCAGATCGAGTTGCTCATGGACCAACCAGGGGGCGCGCTGCGAAACCACCTCGACGCGGACCCGGCCCGTCAGGCTGAAGATCCAATGCGTACCCGGCGGCAGCAGGCGGCGGAACTCGCCGTCGCGCAGCAACAGGCCCATTTCAAAACTGCGGATCTTGTAGCGATTGACGAAGAACATACTCGATCCCCTTTCCTTCCGCTTGGCTTGCTTCACGCCGAGCTTGTTCGGTGGAAGCTCCGATTCAGTACAACGACACCTTCGGGAGGCGAAACGTTCGCGGATCACACGGGATGATCGCGGAGTGCGTTTGAGCGATCGGCTTCCGCAGCGTCCGGACGCCGGTGCGTTCCGCCGCCCGTCGCGGCTTCCCGAGGGATGCCGGTCCGGTTACGACGGACGACTCCGTGTGCTTCGGCTGCGGAACGACCGGCGCGGAATCCGCGCACTGCAGGGCGTCGTCCGGTGCTGAACCGCCGCGTCTCCCGCGCGCGAACCGCAAGCGATTTCGCGCTAGGTCCATCGCGACAGTTCCGATCCGGCGGACGTCCGCCTCCTTCAGGCTTCGTGGTTCAAGACGTTTTCAGCGTCTCGTGGTGTCGGTTACCAGCCGACAGTTTGGTGGTCGGTACGGGAGTCGAACCCGCGACAGCCAGCCCCTGAGACTGGTGCTCTTCCTTCTGAGCTAACCGAATTGATGCCGCCCGTTCAGAACCCGTACACGGAACGCGCGGGGCCAAACTGTGCCAAAGTGCCCCGCGCGCCGCCGGACAGACGACATCGCCGACCAAAAAGACGACGGCGATCAGGAAAGGTTCGCGGCGATCCAGGCGGTCAAGCCCTGTTCGATAGCTTTCATTTCGCCGAGGAATTCGCCGGTGATCTCCTCGGGGGGCAGAAAGATGGTGTTCGAGCCGGGAATCGCTTGGCTCGGCACACAGACGGTGTCTTTCAGCGGTTTGTAGCTGAACGCCATCTCGGCAATCCGCTCGTCCATCGGATAGTGCATGCACGACCAACTGCCCGACGGCAACTGGTTGTCCATGAACGTGAACACCGCCACTCGCTCGGCGATCCGGTACGCCAGATCCAGGTTGGCAGCGTCGCCCGGTTGGTACTTTGTCAGCACGCGCAGCAGTTCGCCCGCGCCCCAGCCGACCTTGCATTTCGAGGGCCATAGATACGTGTCCAACGGCATCTGCGACTCGAAGGCCAGCAGCTCCAGCGCCCCGTCCAGGTAGGGACGGGCGTCGGTTTCCGAGCAGTCCCAGCGGCTCTGCATCACGTCGTAAAGATAAGTCAGATAGGCCATGCTGGCGCCGATCTGCCAGAACTCCTGCTTGGGATGCTGCGTATCGACGATCTTGGTGATTCGCTCGCCCGGCGGCACGTCGGTGATCAGTTGGCCGTCGGCCGTCACCTGGGTGTAGATCTGCCCGGCGGACATGGCGTCGCGATTGGCCTCAATCCAGCGCAAGAACCAATCGCCGGCCGCGCGGGCGCGGTCGCGCAGTTCGAGATCGGCGGTCAGGAAACCCATAAACGCCGTGTTCAAGACACCGATGGACGGTGCCGGCTGCGGGTTGTCCGGATCTTCGCCGATGTAGTGAAAGCAGCCGCCGGACAAGTCGTGCTGGTACTGCAACAGCCGCTGCAAGACTCGCGGTTCGTGGATCAGCGGATGGTCGAGCCAAACCGCGACGCGGCAGAAATTCAGCGGCCGGTACGCCCGCTGATAGTCCTTGTACTCCGGCGGTTCGTCGGGAAAGAAAAAATCCCCGTTGTCGCGCAACGCTTCGCTCAACGCCCAGTCGAGCAAGCGGCGAATCACCGCGTGATCCACTCCGGCCGACCACATTCCCCAACTGACCTTGTGGATGTAGCTGACGCAGCGTTCGCGCAGGATGGGGCCGTCCGGCGCCATCCGTCCAACCAGGTACTCACCACCCTGCCGCAACGCAACTCGCACCGCTTGCAGGAGATGTTGGGGATCGGTGATTCGCCAATTCATGATTCGCTTCCTCGCTGGTTGGTGCTAAGGCAACTCTTTCACCCGCAGGTTCCGGAAAAACACCTCGGCGCCGTAATTGCCGTGGGCATGCAGACCGATGCGGCCTTTGGTGTACTTCAGGCCGGGGTGGTCTTGGCCGTCCAGTGGCGTCACTTGGTCCAGGTCCGCATCGACGATCACGGTTCCGTTCAACGTGACTTTCACGCGGCGGCCGTCGCAAACAATCTCTTGGTCGTTCCACTGGCCAGCGGGTTTCAGGTGTCCCGTCTTCGCCGGCACCAGGCCGTAGATCGAGCCGTGATGTTGATAATTCTTCAATGTGATCGGATCGCCGTCCGCGTAGTAGTCATCGTCCAGAACCTGGATCTCCATGCCGTGCAAGTGGGGCGTTCGCGAAACGTCGGCACGGATGCCAATCCCGTTATTCCCGCCGGGATCCATCTTGATCTGGAGCCGAAGAACGAAGTTTGCGTACTCTTTTTCGGTGAAGATGTGAACCTTGCCCGTGTCCTTGCAGATCAAGATGCCGTCTTCTGCGTAGTAGCTGTCCTTGTCGTCGTTCAGTCCGATCCAGCCATCGAGCGTCTTGCCGTCGAAGATCGAGATGAACCCTTCCTCAGCCTCGTCGGGGCACGGGCCGCCGGTCGGAACCGCCGTCTTCTCCTCGGCAGCAACCACGGCTATGACGAAGAGCGACAAGATCCAGCCGATACTCGAAACGCGACCAATCATCGGAGATTCTCCCTGCGGATGCTGAACGAACGTGAAACCCGTGGACCGGTACGCGGAAACGCTGTGGTTGGCCGCGGACCATCCGGGCTGTCGACAATCGAACGCCATTAGGTTACATTGAATCGAACGGGTAGGAAACCCCTTTGCCGCCTGCTTCGCTATTCCCAATTCTCGGCCGCACAGCGACACGACTGTCATGTCTCAGTACGAGTCATCGCCGAACCGGAGCATCCGCGAACTGGAGCGGGAGGCTCGCTTTTTTGCCGCGTCCCTGGATCTGTTTGTCATCGTCGATCTTCAGGGCATCATCCGGCTGGTCAATTCGCCGATGGAACGAATCCTGGGCCGCAGTCCCTCAGAGGTGCTGGGGCGACTCGTTTTCGACTTCATTGTGCCGGAGGATCACCAGCGGGTACGCGATCGGATACGAGCCTCCGGCAACGGCGAGGAGACGGTTGACTTCGAATGTCGCTGCGTTCACCGCGACGGTTCGCTCCGTTGGTTGGCCTGCTCCTGTCCGCCGGCGTCGCCGGGCGAGGACGAACTGTTGGTGGTCTGCCACGATGTCACGGAACAGAAGCGGTTGCAGTTGGAATTGTTGGCCTGGAAGAACCGCTACGATGCGGCGGCGCAGGCCAGCGGCAATGTGCTGTACGAGTGGGATGTCGCGACGGAACGCATCGCCTGGGGCCGCAATGCCTCCAGCATGTTCGGCGTTGCGGACGAGGAACTCGACGGCGGTTTGAACGCTTGGATGCAGCGCATCCATCCCGACGACCGTGCCAAGGCGAGTCGGGCTTACGAGCAGGCGCGGGCGGACAGGCTTCCGATTCACCTGGAGTACCGCGTCCAGCGTCGCGACGGAGCCTGTATTCACGTTCGGGACGATGCCCAGTTTGCTCGCAACGGCGACGTTCTGTCGGACAAGCTGATCGGTTGTCTCAAGGACGTCTCGGAGCACCGGTGGGCCGAGGAGCGTTTTCGGCAGTTGGTCGAGACGGCGCCCACGGGCATCATTCTTGTCGACGCCGACGGGCGAATCGTCTTTATGAACCCGCAGGCCGAGTTGCAGTTCGGATACACGGCGGATGAACTGCAAGGCCAAGAGATCGAGTTGTTGATCCCGGAGAGGTTCCACCAGGGGCATCGGGGTGCCAGGGCGAAATATCTGCAAACGCCGGTTCCCCGTCCGATCGGCACAGGCAGTCCCTTGTGCGGTCGCCACAAAGACGGGCACGAATTCCCGGTGGATGTCGCTCTGACTCCGATGATGATGCAGAACCGTCGCATGGTGGCTTGCACCGTCGTCGATCTCAGTGAGAAGATCGAAACGCAAAAAGCGCTGACCGAAAGCGACCGGCGCCTGGACCAAATCCTGGACAACGCGACGGCTGTGGTGTACTTGAAGGATGCCAGGGGGCGCTATCTGCTGATCAACCGCCAGTTCGAGATCCTCTTCAACGTGAGTCGGACGCAAGTTGTGGGAAAGACGGATCACGACATTTTTCCGCGCGAGTTGGCCGACGCGTTCCGGGCCAACGATCGGCGGGTGCTGGAGTCCGGCGACGTCTTGAAGGTCGAAGAGATTGCTCCGCACGACGATGGCCCGCACACGTACATCTCCGTCAAGTTTCCGTTGCGGGATTCGGAAGGGATCGTCTATGCGATCGCCGGAATTTCGACCGACATCTCCGACCGCGTGCGCGACCATCACCAGGTCGAACGCGTGCAGCGCCGCATGGAGTTGATTCTGAACTCGATCGGCGAAGGGATCTTCGGAGTCGACCGGGACGGCAAGGTGACGTTCTCCAACCCGGCAGCGAAAGACATGCTCGGCAAGACCGCGGTGGAGATGATCGGGGGCGTCCATTTCGTGGAAGTTCCCCAAACGCAGATGGACGGTTCGCCGGTCCAGATCGACGAGAATCCGATCCAAGCGGCGTTGCGCACCGGGCAGGTTCATGAAGTCCATGACAAGATGTTCCTGCGTCGGGACGGCACGCCGTTTCCGGTCGAGTACCGCAGCACGCCGCTCGAGGAACGTGGTCAATTGGTCGGCGCCGTGGTGACGTTCCGCGACACGACCGAACGCAGTCGGCGGATTCGAACCGAGCAGGAACTGCAGGCGGCGCGGCGCGTCCAGCAACACCTGTACCCGAAATCGGCACCTCAGTTGCCTGGCTTCGATGTGGCCGGTGCGGTGTTCCCAGCCTCGGAGGCGTGCGGCGACTATTTCGATTTCATTCCGTTGTCGAAAAGCACGCTGGCCCTGGTCGTCGGGGACGTCGCTGGCCACGGACTTGGTCCCGCGCTGCAAATGGTGCAGACCCGCGCATACCTGCGGGCGATGCTGGGGGGCGGTATACCGCCTGCCGAGGCGATCCACAAGCTGAACATGCTTTTGACCGAAGATACGCCGCAGGAGGCTTTCGTCACCCTGTTCATGGCGGTTGTCGACGCGCAGCAGCGCAGTCTCGTCTACGTCGGAGCGGGACACGAGGCGCGTTTGCTGCGGGCCAGCGGCGTGGTCGAAACCTTGCCAAGCACCGGACTGGTGCTCGGCGTGGTCCCTGACGCTCCGTTGCGGCGAGGCGGCCCGAAAACGCTGGCATCGGGCGATCTCCTGCTGATCCTGACCGACGGAGTTCTGGAAGCGATTTCGCCACGCAAGGAGTTGTTCGGCTGGGATCGCACGATGGAAGCGGTCCGCCGAAACCGCAACCAGTCGGCCAAGGAGATCATCGATGCGCTGTTTGCCGCCGTTTGCGAATTCTGTCCGGGACAGAAGCAGCACGACGACGTCACCGTTCTCGTTGCCAAAGCTCTGTGATTCACCGATTTCCGGCAAGACACTTTAACCTTGGAGATGCATTCCGCCATGAAAGCTGCCTACATCAACCAGACTGGTCCTGCCGACTGCATCGTCTACGGCGATCTGCCCCAGCCGGAACCGAAAGACGGCGAGGTGCTGGTTCGGGTTCGCGCGGTATCGGTCAACCCGGTGGATACGTACATCCGCAACGGCGCCAACTACTGGCCCTTGCCGATGCCGTTCATCGTGGGTTGCGATTTGGCGGGAGAAGTCGTCGCGCGGGGCCCTGCAGCCGATCGCTTTCGAGTTGGCGACCGTGTCTGGGGAACCAATCAAGGATTGATGGGCCGCCAAGGCGTGTTCGCCGAATACTGTGCGATCTACCAGAATTGGCTCTACCCCACTCCGCCCGGAGTCGACGACCAGACCGCCGCCGCTTGCGCGCTGGTCGGTGTCACGGCCCATCTCGGACTGTTCCGCGCCGCCCGACTGCGAGTCGGCGAATCGCTGTTCGTCAACGGCGGCAGTGGGGGCGTGGGAGCCATGGTCGTCCAGATGGCCAAAGCTGTCGGCGCCCGTGTTATGGCGACCGGCGGCAGCGACGAGAAGGTCGCCATCTGCCGGGAACTGGGAGCCGACCTTGCCGTCAACTACAAAACCGATGACGTCGTCGCGGCTCTGAATCAGTTCGCGCCCGCCGGAGTCAACGTCTTCTGGGAGACGCAGCGCGAGCCGGATTTCGACCGCATTGTCGGCTGCCTGTCGGAGCGAGGACGAGTTGTTTTGATGGCGGGGCGAGACGCCAGGCCCCCATTTCCTGTGGGGCCGTTTTATGTCAAGGAGTGTTCGCTTCACGGCGTGGTCATGTTCAAAGCCAGCCCTGACGAGCTTCGTACATGCGCCGACGACATGAACCGCTGGTTGGCCGACGGCCGGTTGCGGGCTCGCATTTCGAAAGTCCTGCCGTTGTCGCAAGCGGTCGAGGCTCACCGCCTGCAAGAGCAGAATACCCTCCAAAAGGCAGGGACTCTGGCCGGTAAGATCGTCCTGATCCCCGACGGCGCCTGACTCGTTTGGGTCTGAATGTCGCTGCGCCGAAAGATTCGCCACCTTTTTCCGAATACTTTTTGGCGTGTCGATCGTTCTTGAATGGGACCGGCACTCCCAACACGGACCCATCGAGGCGTTTCAAGGGACAGGGCAATGATCACCACGAGCGATGAAATCCGGTCGGAGCCGTTGCGCGTACTGGTTGTCGAAGACGGCGTTCTGCATCAGCGTCTCGCCCGCCGTATCTTGACCAAGCAGGGCCACGAGGTGACGGTGACCTGCAATGGACGGCAGGCGGTGGATCTGCTGAACATCGAGGACTTCGATGTCGTTTTGATGGATATCGAGATGCCGGTCATGGACGGCTTGACCGCGACCGGCCTGATCCGCCAGCGCGAACGAACGACCGGACGCCGCATTCCCGTGGTCGCTGTCTCCGCTACCGCCGACAGCGGGTGCTGTTTGGCCGCCGGCATGGACGCCTTTATCTCCAAGCCTCTCCGGGCCGCCGTCCTGAACGAGACATTGCAGGCGGTTCTCGCCTGAGCCGGATCGCTACGGCTTCACTGGCCGTTGCGGGGACACGGCGGCAAAGTGGGGTGGGGTGATTCGGGGGACGGTCGTCGCGGGGTGGACAGCCAGATGGGCTCTTGCCGTCGCCCGTTGCGGGCGAACCGTTTCTTCGGCGCCGACACCCAACATGCCGGTCCACTGTTCAAAGGGGCGTCCGCCGCGTTCGTCGCCCTCGAAGAACGAAACGAGCGTCATGTTTTCGGCCGGGACGAACTCGTGTTCCTTCGGCGTCATACGAGTCAGTTGATAGACGCGTCGCCATGTTCCGCAATTGAAGTAGACCTGGTTGAGCACGTAGCCGTCGGCGTGGCTCGCATCCAGCGGCACGGTTTCGGATTGATGCGTGTGACCGTAGACGATGTGCCGGGCTCGGCGGTTGCGGAAGTCGGGTTCGGCCAGTGCATGGGGATAGTAGGACGATGTCTCGACGCCTCGTTGTCCGTTGAGCCAAGCTGCGATTTTGGTGGCCCAGCCAGCGGAGCGTCCCTGGCTGAATTTCAGGGCGCGGCTCAGTCCGTCGATCAACTCCACCGGACTCCACGTGACGCAGTCACGTACGATCCCCATGTCCAACAGCTCGTCCGCCAAACCGTCCCAGATCTGCTTGACGTGCTTCCGCACGGCCGGATTGGTACACGCTCGCTCGAGCACGCCTTCGATCCACACTGGCGCCAGCAGCACGGGACGGATGTGATGCAGTTCGCGCAGCCCGGTCCGCAAGGCGGGCGAAGCGTCTTGCTGCAGTTGCTGACCGACCTCCGACACAAAACGGTTGATCAATTGCACGACCAGCGCATCGCCCAGGCTGCTCGCCGAGCGATCGTCGTTGAAATTCAGTGGGTCAAAGATGTCGCCGTGACGGGCCATGACGCGGTGGCGGCGCAGCGTCTCCAGCAGAACGTCGGATTCCGCCGGATCATGCGGGAACGGCTGGCCTGGCGGGTTGGCCAGTCCCATCTGGTGGACGATCCGCTGCCGGACCTGATCGTATGCCGGTCCCCGCAGACGCAGCATCCAATCATGATTGCCCACCATGTAGAAAATCCGTACCGACACAGGCAGTGGAGGAGCGTTGTAGACCGGCTGAGCATTACGGGCTGCCGGGGCCACCCAGACCGCGTTCTGGACAACCAGCGACCGCAGCACCTGCAGCGACGGCTCGTTGACCACAGCGATCTGGTCGGCGATCTCGGCGACCGTCTGCACCATCTCCGGCGAATTCACGTCGTCCCACGGCTTTACGCGACGATGCAGCCAACGTTCCGACCGGATCAAGTCGAAGACGTCGCCCAGCAACACCAGATCGATGCGTTCGACGGGCTGGTAGCCACCGCCGGCACGCCACGACGCACGAGCGGCCAAATACCGCAACCGTTCGGCCAGAATGTGAAACGCCCCAGGATGCAGATTCGGCCCGCAGGTTCCGTCGGTTAGGTGTAGGTCGCTGAGAAAGACAAGCATGCCCGTGTCCTTGTCGAAAAAACGTTGGCGCTGTATCTCCGCACTTCTGGTAGGCTGATCGGCTGACGGCTGTGACGAACATGACCGTCATCCCTGAAATCCGGCGTCTGCGGATTGTAGCGGGTTCCGCCTGTACGCATTCGTGACCATGGGAAGTCTGGGAGGAATATATGGCGTGCTCTTTCCAAGACGGATCCTGCCCTCGATCCGCACGGAAGGACGCGCAGTGTCAGGAAGTCCTCCGAGGAATCAAGGAAACAAGAAATTGGTAATCCGGGTCGCAGCGTACGGCGACACGGGCTGGCAGCCTGGGCTACGAGGGGTCGAGGGCTTCCAGCAGCAAGGCGCGCGGCGTGTCGGAGAGCGAGGCGGTTTCGCCGGTTTCGCCAGGAAAGCGAAAGGCTTCGATCCGTTCGCGCATTTGCTGGTCCGGGACGCAGGAATCGAGGAATTCGTGCCAAGCTTTCGCATCGTCAGCGTCCAGACCATTGAGCCAAACGGCGTACTCGAACAGTTTCTGTCCCGTCAGCAGAGTTTGGCCAAAGCGGGTCCGCTGCGTTTGAACGTCGGGCTCGCTCCAAACAGCCGAAGAAAAGGCGGGCAGAGGATTGTTGTCCAAACGGTGCTTCCACGTAACCCGGCCGGTCGTCGCATCCCATTGGCCGTTTGTCTGGAACGGCTCGCGACCGCAGGCTAGACGGACTTCGAGTTCGTCCACCCCGCCGGACAGCGAATCGCCTAGAACGATCGGGACGAGGAGGGCTTCGCCGACCAACTGGAACTCCGACGGCGTTTCATCGGCGGATGCGTCAGCATGCTCGGTTCGCCATTTTTCGAGGCCCTCCCGATACTCATCCGTTTGGCGCAGGAACTCCGCCAGCGATTGCCGCACGCGCTCCGCATCGTCGAGGAACGCCAAGCAAGCCGGGATTGGCTGGTCGTCGGCTACGCCGACCTTCCGGGCCAAGGTGCGCTGAATCGCGCGCAGGAACCGCTGCGGATGCTGTTCGAACGTCGCGATGGCAATCGTCCAGCGAGGAACGTCGTTCGGCTGCAAGTAGTCGCGTTCTTCCATGTACTGCCAGACGCGATGCAGGAATTCCTGCGGATTGCCGTCCCGATACGGCTCAACCACTTGGTGGGTCCAGGCGTAAACGGCGAGGTTCTTCAGATCGTGTCGCAGGTTTTCATTCAAAAACTGCTCGATGCGCACCGACTCTGGAGCTTCGCCCATTTGGGACTTCAGCCAGCCGATTGCCAAATCGACCAGCCGATCCACGCGCGCCCGCCGGTCGCCCAGTTGCTGTTCCAAATCGTCTGAGCCGCGGAACCGTTCACTGTAGCGGGTGACCGCACCCAACGACGATTCGTAGCGTTCCCAACGGCCGTAACCGCCGATGTCATCGGGCATTCGATCGGAAAACCGGCCCGAGAAAAAGTGCTTCTTCCCGTCCTCGATCGTCTTCGATGAACCATAGATCTGTTCCAGGCGGGACACTTGTTCGGCCTCGATCGGTCCGACTCCCGATGGATCCTCGTCACCCGACGATTTCAGCCGCCAAGCCGTCAATTGCCGCTGGAAACCGTCGCCGTCGGGAGTGATCTCCAGGAGATAGAAATCGCGGGCACAGCCCGCGGCGAAGACAACCAAAACGGTTCCCGCGAGAAGCGAAGAACGAGACATGACGATCTCCCTGCATTTCGACGAGTGACAAATCCAAGGCCAATGGGCGCATTATACACCGCAGATGGTCCAGCTTGTTGGCTTCCGGAAGAAGCCATCTTGTTCGACGGTTGACCGCGTGTTGTTGACCGGACGGACCGCCTTACTTAGAATCCGTGACGAATCCCCCCGGTGGAGACCGTGGTGTATGCGGGCGGCCAACCGGGGCGATGGTGTCGATTGGGCGACTCTCTGGGTGATTTCGAGCGGGTTGATGTACGTGGATCCACTTCATCTTTCCATTGCACTGGGACCTCTGGCGACGTATCTGATGGTGCTGGGCGTGGTCAACCTCTCCATTCGTCCTTTCGTGACTACCGGCAGTCGGGACACCGCGGCGCTCGGCTTGGCCATCAGTGGATTGGCGATTGCCGGTCCCATGGAGTTGTTTTTGCCCGAATCGGCTGCCATCTATTTGGGGCCATCAGTCTGGCTCTTGCTGGTTGGCTGCTATGCCTTGGGGCTGACGCTGCTGATCCTGCTGCTGCGGCCCAGGCTCGTGATCTACAACATTACGGTCGAGCAACTGCGCGCCGTGCTCAGCGAGGTGGTCACCGATCTGGACCGCGATGCCCGCTGGGTGGGTGACAGCCTGATCTTGCCGCGACTGCACGTCCAACTGCATGTCGAGCCTTTCTCGGCGTTGAAGAGCATTCAACTCGTCTCGTCGGGACCCCGCCAGAGCGATGCCGGTTGGCGACGTTTGGAGGATGCGTTGGTACCGGCGTTGCGCAAATCGGCCGGAGCGCCGAATCCCTATGCATTGAGCTTCCTGGTGTTCGGCGCGCTGATGGTAGGAATCGTGACGCTGAATCTGGTTGGGAACACCCAAGATGTGGTCGTGCAATGGAACGAGATGCTCAGACGTTGAATTCCGGCGGCGAGGAAGCATCATAGAGAATCGCCGAGAAGAGAAAGGCCACCACCACGGCTTGTACGATTTCGGAAAAGCCTGGCAGCCGAATTGGCGCGAACCGGAATCGGTTGCAGTGGTGATACCCTTTTTCGAAGCGGCGGGTTTTCGTTCGTCGAGCCGAATCGGGGTATTTCATGCCGACCGTGTTGATTACCGCCTTTGACGCTTACGGCCGCTGGCAACAGAACAGCAGTTGGCTGACGTTGATCGAATTGACTCGCAGCCTGCCTGACCGACCGACGGTGACAACTCGCCGCTACCCTGTGGATTTTCAAGCCATGCGGGACCGTCTGGCCGCCGATCTGAAGGGGAACTACGACTACGCAATCCATCTAGGCCAAGCACCTGGTCACGGGCGCATTGAATTGGAAGCAGTGGGCTTGAACGTCGCGGGAACGCACGAGCAGATGCCCGACGAATTCGACGTGCTGTCCGACGAGGGACCGGTTGCCTATCGGTCGGATCTGCCCCTGCGCGATTGGGCCGCAAAGGTCCGCCGTGCGGGCATCCCCTGCCAAGTCTCGTATCATGCGGGTACGTTTCTGTGCAACGCAACGCTTTACCTGTCGCACCTGCTGGCCCAGCAGAACTCGCTGACGACGCGACCGGTTTTCATCCACTTGCCGTTGGACGTGACGCAAGCGTTGACCGAGAGCAAGGATGTCGCCACGATGCCGGCGACCACCATGGCCGCCGCGGTCCGGCTGATTCTGGACGAACTGGCGGAGTGATTCGTTGCATCCTTGTAGCTGAACTCGTGAGAATTCAGGTCTTTCAGGGGCATCTTCCGAAGTCGCGCGATCCCGGCTATACGTATCCGTGTTCGCGAAACCACTGCCACGCATCGACAACTGTCTCGCGCGCCGGGCGGATGTGGTAGCCGAGTTCTCGTTCGGCCCGATCGCTGTGGTAGTAGTGGTACTGGCTGGACATCGCCACGGCTGCTGAGTTGACGTCGGGCTCGCGGCCAGTGATCTTGGCGATCAGATCGCCGCCTCGGCCGCCAAGCACCCTCATCAACGGCCCCGCGCAGAACCACGGCCCGGCCCCTTGCCCGACTTCGGCAAACAATCGCCAAGCGTCGGCGTACCGCATATTGTGTCCCCCCAGGATGAAATTCCGGCCGCAAGTCCCGCGTCTCCAGGCGGCCAGGATTCCGTCGGTCACGTCGCGGACGTCGCATAGACTATACCCACCGGTCGGCGCCAGCGGCGTGAACTTCCTGGCGACGGTCAACAACATGCGGCCCGACGACGGCTTCCAGTCCCACGGTCCCAGCATGAAACCGGGATGCACGATCACGGCATCCAGGCCCCGACCGATCGCTTCCCGCACGACCGCCTCCGCTTCCCGTTTCGTCACGACGTAAGTACACGGGACTTGGCCTATTGGAGGAGTGTCTTCGTCCGCGGGTGTCTCCGGAGTTCCCAGACCGAGCGTATCGACGGACGAGACGTGGACCAGCCTGGCACCAGCCTCATGGGCTGCCGCGACGACGTTTCGAGTGCCGCCGACGTTGATTTCGCGTGCCGGTTCCAGTTGCCTCCAGCCCAGATGGATCATGGCCGCTGCATGGATCACCGCCTCGGCGCCCCGGCAGGCGTCGCGCACGGCGTTTGAGTCTCGCACGTCGCCCTGAACGACCTCGACCGATAACCCAGCCAAGGGCCGGGGATCGCACGCAGACCGGATGAGAACCCGAACCGAATGCCCCTCGTTCAGCAACTGCCGGACGACGTTATTGCCTACCAGTCCGGTGGCTCCGGTTACCAGCACGGTCATCGGCGGATCTCCGCAAAACGGTGTGTCATTCGTCAAGGAATCCTTGTACCATATTTCGGCGAGGTTGCTCCGAAAATGGGGCTGACTCCCGAGTATTCGTCGTCGCCTTGGAGCCGAAATCGTGAGAATTCGTACGTTTCTCGTATTTGCATAGGTCTTCGCGATGTCCGACTTGACAGTGAAACCGGCCAGCAGCCGCAAGGAAAGATCGCAGTTCATCAACTTGCCCTGGCGGCTGTACCAGGGCGATCCCAACTGGATTCCCCCGCTGCGAGGCAATCTTATCGAGCTGCTGAACTACAAACCCCACCCGTTTTACGAGTATTCCGAGATCCAGACTTTCCTGGCGCTGCGCGGCGCCGAACCGTGCGGACGGATTGCGGCGATCATCAACCATGCGCATAACCAGCAGTATCGTGAGCAGCGGGGTTTCTTCGGATTCTTCGAATGCGTCGACGATCAGCAGGTTGCCGACGCCCTGTTCGATGCGGCTCGCGCCTGGCTGAGGCAGCGCGGCATGACCACGATCCGCGGGCCGATGAATCCGTCGATGAATTACGAATGCGGTCTGTTGGTCGACGGCTTTGACGAGCCTCCGACCTTCATGACAACGTATAACCTGCCGTATTTCGAGCGATTGATCGAGGCGGCTGGCCTCCAGAAATCGCACGAAATGTACGCGTTCTGGGGGCATGTCGAGATGCTGCAGTCGCTCGACAAGAAAATGGCCTTTGTCGTCGAGGAAGCGACCCGGCGATTCGACATCAAGCTGCGGACGCTGGACCGGTCGCGGTTCCATGCGGACGTGCGCATGTTCTTGGACATCTTCAACCGGTCGATGCTCGGCTCCTGGGGTTTCGTGCCGATGTCCGAAGCCGAGGTGGACCACATGGCGTCCAGTCTTAAGCATCTGATCGTCCCGGAGATGACGACGGCGGCGGAGGTCAACGGCGAACCGATCGGAGCTGTCTTCGGCCTTCTGGATTACAATCCCCGCATTCGCAAGATCAACGGACGCCTGTTTCCGTTCGGTTTCTTTCGGCTGCTGATGAACAAGAAGGCGATCAAACGCATCCGACTGATCAGCACGAACGTGGTGCCCGAGTACCAGAAATGGGGCGTCGGTCTGGTGCTGCTGGCCCGTCTGTTGCCCGACGCGCTTGCTTGGGGAATCCAGGAAGGTGAGTTCTCATGGGTTTTGGAGAGCAACCACCTGTCCTACCAATCGCTCAAACGCGGCGGGGCGAAGATCACAAGAACTTGGCGCATATACGACGGTGAACTGAGCGAGTCCCCGTGAAATGCGGGCGCGCGACGCGGCCGCCATCGGGGCAGATCGCGTCCAGCTCGCGGATAACTGATACACCCATCCCGAAGAACTGCGGATCCGAACCACCGTGTCGTATTGGTACTTGCAGCCTCTGGGAAACAGCTATGCGCTGGTCGCCGCGGTCGCGCTGGTGCTGGTTCTTCTGTTGTTGGTCAAACCGGCGTTCGGCCGGGCGGGACGGCGTGGCCACCTGCTGCTGGCCGGACTGCGGGGCGCCGTGATCGCCTTGATCGTGCTGGCGATGCTGCGACCGGCGCACATCAGCACGTCGCGCAAGCCGCAGACCTCTGCACTGCTGGTGCTATTCGATTCCAGCCGCAGCATGCAGTTGCCCGACACCGGCGGACGGCAGTCGCGTTGGGAGACTCAAACGGCGACGCTTCAGGCCGCGGCGCCGCTTCTGAAAGAACTGTCCGAAAAGATCGAGGTCAAGGTCTATGCCTACGATCGCGAACTGCTGCCCGTCGAACAGGCGGGCCAGACGCTCCGCTTGCCGGACCAGCCGCTGGGCGAGCAAACCGACATCGGCACCAACTTGCACGAGGCGCTGCGGCGGGAACTGGGCAAGCGTCTGGCGGGTGTCATCCTGATGGGCGACGGAGTGCAGACCGCTTTCGATCCGGCCGTGGAGCTGCTCGAGGCGGGCCGCGAGTTGGGGCGGCTTGGCTACCCGCTCTACGCTGTGCCGCTCGGGCCAGTCGGAAATGTGGTCCAGGCGCGGGACGTGGCCGTCGAGAACTTGCAGGATCAATACACGGTGTTCGTCAAGAACGAGCTGCCGATCCGGGCGACGGTGCGCGTCAACGGGTACGTCAACAAAGCGATTCCGGTCGAGTTGGAGGTGGTCATGCCGGACGGCGAGATCCACCGCATCGGTCCGGTCGACGTGACCACGAGCGAGGACAACCAGCAAGCTCCTGTCGAGCTGCGTTACGTACCGCCGGTGCCGGGCCGCTACAAGCTGACGCTGCGAGCCGCCGAGCAGCCGGGAGAACTGGTGACCAAGAACAACCAATTGAGCGCCTATCTGCGGGTGCTCGAAGGCGGTTTGAAGGTGCTCTATTTGGAAGGCCAACTGCGCAACGAGCAGGTGTTTCTCCGCCGGTCGTTGGCCGCGTCGGCCGACATCGATCTCGATTTCGTCTGGATCGATTCGCGATTGCGCGACCGCTGGCCGGTTGACTTGAGCAGCAAACTGTCCGATCCCGCCTACGACGTCTTCCTCCTGGGCGATCTGGACGCCACGGCGCTGGGCGAATCGAATCTCAAGCTGCTGGCCGAGGCGGTCGACGACGGCAAAGGCCTGGCGTTGCTGGGCGGCTACCACAGTTTCGGAGCGGGCGGTTACCGGGACACGCCGTTGGCATCGGTGATGCCCGTCGTGATGGACCGCTTCGAGCGACAGGATTTCGACGCACCCATCCGGCAAGACCTGCACCTGCCCGGCCCGATCCAGATGCTGCCCGAACGGGATCATCCGATCGTTCGTCTGGCGCAAGAAGCCGAGAATCTGCCACTCTGGAAATCGCTGCCGCCGCTGTCCGGAGCCAACCGTTGGGTCGGGGTCAAGGATGCGGCCGGCACGATGGTCGTCGCCCGGTCTGACGCGGGGGATCCACTGTTGGCCGTGGGCGAATACGGCCGGGGCCGCGTCGTGGCGATGGCGGGCGATTCGACGTGGCGCTGGTGGATGTACGGCCACGAGACGGAACATAAGCGATTTTGGCGGCAGACGATCCTCTGGCTCGTTCGCCGCGACGACCTGGAGCGGAGCGAAGTCTGGATCCGCATGGCCCAACGTCGCTTCTTTCCTGGTGCTCGCGTCGCGTTCACCGCGGGCGCGACCTCGCCGACCGGCAGCGCGATCCCCGAAGCGGTCTTGCGCGCCGAGTGGATTTTTCCCGACGGCCAGCGGCGACCGCTCGCGCTGCGGCGCGACGGCGATCAATGGGCTGGAGCGATCGACGCGGTCGAGCAGCCCGGCGACTATGCGATCGAAGTCACGGGCGAACTGCAAGGCCAGACGATCGGCATTGCGCAGGGCGAGTTCCTGGTCTTCGACCGCGACATCGAACTGAGCAATCCGGCGGCCGACCACGATCAACTTGCACGCCTGGCGGCGATGACCCAGGAAGTCGGCGGTCGGTTGGTTGCGCCCGAACAGTTGCACGCTCTACTCGAAGAGTTGCGGGACCAGCCGCCCGAGATGGATATCGAGATTCAAACCAAGTGGCAACTGGGCGACACGCCCCGCGATGCCTGGACCCTGCTCCTCTTGCTCGTCGCTCTGCTGACCGCCGAATGGGCCCTGAGAAAGAAATGGGGCCTGGTGTGAACCGCGCAATGCACAGGCGTGGCCGTGGCTGCAAGACCCCATTGCGAGTCCACGCATACGCTTCGCTGGGACGTGTTGCCCGTGCGGATCCCGCGTGGCAAGCAACACGCCAAGCTCAGCCTGCTGGTGTGACATCGCCACGTCCGGATCGTCGTTGCTGGCGCATCGAATCGGCTTCCCGCGGTCCAACGAGCGGAGGGATTCCTCGCCGAAGTCGAGCGAAGAGCGTATTGTTCTCCCGGAGTGGTGCAGCGTCTACTACGCTTTGTCAGAAGAGGCGGTGGCTTCCTTGGGAAAAAACATACTCACGCGAACCGGTCTCACCCGTACCGGCGAGGAGATGCATGGAAGCCCTACTTCTGGACGACAACATGCTGAATGAAGTGTTGAAGCAATAGCACTCGCTCGTCGCGTCCCACGGCCTTTTCCTTCGTTCGCAATTCCATTGAAAGGGGGCTCATGCATCGCGACATTGGCGAACACTGAATCACCACCTCGGATATCCCTTCGGGTATTCAAAAACGGGCATACGTTCTACAATTACGGCCATATCGTCTTATTATCCACAACATGCCAAGAAACGTACGATCGATGGCCTCGGTGGAAAGCGACATGGCTCGGAAAAAACCTGCAGAAAAATCCGGGAAGGGTGCCAATCTGGGCTTCGAGGAGAAGCTCTGGGCGGCGGCTGATGAACACACTCGACCGTCAGTTCAAGGAGGGGGTCAAACTGGAGAAGGCGATCATGAAGAACCTTTCGAGCCTGGGATTTTCCCCGAAGGAATCGGCATGAGTAAGAAGCTTCCAGCACGGGCATCATCAGCATCGCTGCCGAGCGGGTTCGCCGATCTGCTGTCGGAGGTCAAGCTTCGCATCCAGACCGCCCAGACGCGGGCGATGACCTCCGTCAACGCCGAACTGGTTCGCCTGTACTGGGACATCGGCCGCATGATCGACCAGCGGCAGCAAGCGGAAGGCTGGGGAGCGGGTGTCATTCCCAAGCTTGCCTTGGAACTGAAGAACGAACTCCCCGAAGTGAAGGGTTTTTCGGAACGGAATATCAAACGCATGTTGGCTTTCTATCGAGCCTATCCCCAAAATACACGAATTGTGCCGCAGGCTGTGGCACAAATTGCGCAGGCCGAAAAAGTGCCACAGGCCGTGGCACAATTGAGAGTGGCATCCGAGCCAATCCTCTGGTCCGTCCCCTGGGGGCACCACGCATTGCTGCTGGAGAAGGTCAAGGAGGCGGCGACTCGATTCTGGTACATGCAGCAGACGCTCGCCAATGGATGGAGCCGCGACGTGCTCGCCGTGATGATCGATACGGACGCCCACCGCCGACAGGGGCAGGCGGTGAGCAATTTCGAACAACGGTTGCCCAGCCCGCAATCCGATCTCGCCCAGCAGACGCTGAAAGACCCGTACATATTCGATTTCCTCACGCTGGAAGAACCATTCCACGAGCGGGAACTTGAAACCGGACTCATTCGCCACCTGGAAAAGTTCCTGCTGGAACTTGGCCAGGGATTCGCGTTTGTCGGCCGCCAGTACGCGATCGCCGTCGGCGACGACGACTTCTACATCGACCTGCTGTTCTATCACCTTCGGTTGCGGGCCTTTGTTGTCATCGACCTGAAGAAGGGTAAATTCAAACCCGAGTACTCCGGCAAGCTGAATTTCTACTGCAACGTCGTGGATGATCAATTGCGGCACGCGACGGACCAGCCGACCATCGGCCTGATCCTCTGCCAGACCAACGACCGCGTCCTGGCGGAATATGCGCTCCGGGGCATCGACAAACCGATCGGTGTCGCGAGCTACGAACTGACCCGTGCCCTGCCAGCAAGCCTTCAATCCGCCCTGCCCACCGTCGAGGAAATTGAAGCAGAATTGGCGGCGGTGAAACCAGTGGCGGACGAAGAAAAACAGACTAGCCCAAGAGAATCGAAGGGCAGGCCGTCGAACAAGAAGCGGAGAGCACCACGTTCCCGGGAGAATCGATGAGCAAACTGAAGAACCTGTCGAGCCTGGGATTTTCACCGAAGGAGCCGGCATGAGCAATAACCTGCCCGCACCGGCATCTCCCAATTCGGGCGAATTTATCCTCTTTCAGTCCGAGAACGGCTCGACGCGGATCGAAGTCCGATTCGCGGGCGAGACGGTCTGGCTGTCAATCAACCAGATGGCCGATCTATTCCAGCGCGACAAGTCGGTCATCTCCCGGCATGTCTCTAACCTGTTTGAAGAACGGGAGTTGCGGCGAGAGTCAGTTGTTGCAGTTTTTGCAACAACTGCCGCGGACCAGAAGACCTACCAGGTCGAGTACTACAACCTGGACGTGATTATTTCCGTCGGATACCGCGTCAAGTCCCATCGCGGCACGCAGTTCCGCATCTGGGCCACCGAGCGTCTGCGGGAATACCTCATCAAGGGTTTCACCCTGGACGACGATCGGCTGAAGCGCGCAGGCGGCGGGAACTACTTCGAAGAACTGCTCGCCCGCATCCGCGACATCCGCTCGTCCGAGCGGGTCTTCTGGCGCAAGGTGCTCGACATCTATGCCACCAGCATTGATTACGACCCGTCCACCGAGGCCTCGCAGTTCTTCTTCAAGACCGTTCACAACAAGGTGCACTGGGCAGCGCATGGGCAGACCGCGGCCGAAGTGATCCACCGCCGGGCCGACGCGGGACTGCCTCGAATGGGGCTGACGTCCTGGGCTGGCAACCGGCCGCGGAAAACGGACGTCGCCATCGCAAAAAATTACCTGAATGCCGACGAACTCAACGTACTGAACCGCATCGTGACCGCGTACCTGGAATTTGCCGAGTTGCAGGCATTGAACCGGCGGCCGATGTACATGGCCGACTGGACGAGAAGCTCGACGACTTCCTCCGCCTGAGCGATCGAGACATTTTGACGCACACCGGCAAGATCTCGCACGAAAACGCTGTGGCCAAAGCGGAAGCCGAATTCGAGCACTACTGCGTCCGGGCAGCGCTGCCGCAACCCGTCGATGAACATTTCGACCAGACGCTTGATGAATTGAAGAAGATCGAAGAGCAGGGAAAGGAGCCGAAAAAGCCGACCCAGAAGAAGCCACGATCGCCACGTTCCGGGGAGGAGCCATGAAGACCATGTCGACCGACGCCGGCATCCTCCCCAGGGGTTTTTCACGCCATACTGGTTTCGCGTGGCCTCTGGTGCCGGCCCCAGGAGGCCGGCGGTCGGTTGATCGCGCCCGAGCAATTGCCCGCTCTGCTCGAACAATTGCGGGACCAGCCACCCGAGATGGACATCGAGATTCAAACCAAGTGGCAATTGGCCGACACGCCCCGCGACGCCTGGACCCTGCTCATCCTGCTGGTCGCCCTCCTGACCGCTGAATGGGCCCTGCGAAAGAAATGGGGCTTGGTGTAAACCGCCCGCTGCCACAGGATTGGCCGTGACTGCAAAACACAATTGCTCATGCATCACTTTCGTCGTCGGTCCAAGTAGCCAGTTCGGAAATTGCTAGTTGCCGAGTCGCCAAAATTCTGGCCGTCTTGTCATGCGGTCGTCATACATCTCCGCCCGAGCCTGGCGAGTTCGCCTATTTCTCGGGTGAATGCGCGACTTGATAGTCAGTCCACCAGGCGTCTTGCATGATTTCACTGGAAGTGCGATAGTCGGAACGCTGAATCGGAAATGTTGTGCGAGCCCTCTCCTGCGTTGAAATCAACCTATGGTTACCACGCTCCCATTTCTGACCAGCTACGACCCGCCGGGGACGAGCGAAGGCGCACTCGATCCCCTTGGGCTCTACCAGATTGCTGACCAATTGGCGGTGCAACTGGTTCCGGCAGTCCGCGAACGGATGCAACGGATCCGGTTTCTTACTGCGATGACAGTGGGCTCGCTGGTCACCGAAGGAATGGAAGACGATCCGCGACACCGCGATGCGTCGCCCGCTTTGGTTTGGGAATGGCTCGTTGTGGAGGCGTTGATCCGGGCGATGGGCGAAGACGACGACGTCCGAGGTGTTCCGGGTACGCTGGTGACGCGACGTGCGTTTGAACAACACGGGTATCTCGACGCGTGCAGTTACTTGAAGACGCCCAGGATCTTTGGGTTCCACGGTGTGTACAAGAGACTTGCCATCCACCTTGGTCTGGTTGACGTTCATCTGGGGCCGGGGCCGAACGCGGAAGAATTGGTGGATGCTTGGGCACGCGACTTGGGACATGCCGGCGTCTCGGACGTACGGCCTATGCTGGCTCGCTGGTCGGCGGCTGTCCGCCGCAGTCTGGCGGAGAAGCCGCCGCGGACACGACCAAACTGGAGCAACGATGCTTGGGCCGAACTAGCCCACGCTCTGGCTCCTTCCACGTGCAAGTCGCGGGAAAAGCGGTTTCTGCGAAGCCTGCTCCATGCCACCGACCAGCGGCGATTGGGCGCGTTGCCGGCGATTTGGCGACTCCAGGCGGAGTTCGATGACAGTGAATTCCGGGAAGAGTTGCTGCACGACAGGCTCCAGCAGCATGAACCCTCGTACCGGCCGTTGATTGCCGGGATCCGGTCCTACGAAGCGTTCGCCCGCAGCTTGCAAGACGCTTTCGACGTGATGAGGATCGAGGCCGCGCGGCGGGATGTTCACGGGTTTGCCGTGCGCGAAATCGCTCGGTGTCCTAGTTTCGAGCAAAGCGTTTGCGATTTGCACGAACGATTTGAGGCGGCGTACCGAGCACTCTGCAACGTGACCGTCCCGAACGTTCCGCTTCAGGATTTTTTCGAGAACAGATTCCAGTCCTTTCGTGAACCCAAGGACGGTGGGCAGTGCGCGATTGACCTGTGCTCGCATCACGAGACCGTGCAGCGAGGCAAATCAGCAGAGGGCAAACGGCCGTGGTTTGATCGGCTTGGCCACGATCGGATCTTCGTCCGGCATGCCTATCGTGATTCAAGCGGAGAGATTCAACCTGGCCGTTACGTTCACGACTACCGGGGCAAGCCCGTTCGCCGGTTCTTTGTGGATTTATCATGAGCAAACGTAAGAAAACGCCGAACACTGGAGCAATGCTCGAACTGTGGAGGCCCCCGCAGGACGCCGGTGAAGCCGTCGGTTGTTTGGCAAGCACTTACACGTTTGCCCCGGAGCTGTTTGACGAGCAATGTCTGGCCCGATTCCTGGAAATCGAATCCGAGCCGGATCGCGAGGACTTGGCCTTTCTGCTGGAACGCGAAAGCCGTCTCGGCGGGGCGTACGCGGGCGTCCTAGTGGACCATACACAAGCAGGAGTAGCGCATTCGCTCCGCTGGGACGTGTTACCTGTGCGGATTTCGCATGGCAAGCAACACGCCAAGATCAGCCTGCTGGCATGGCATCGTCACGTCCGGATCATTGTCGCATCAGCGAATCTGACCGCGGCAGGTTACCGGACCAACTACGAAGTTGCCGGAGCCGTGGACTTGACATCCGAAGACGCAGACGCTGAGTTGTTGGCTGCCGCGGTGGACTTCCTGCGGAGCTTGGTGCGATTCGTGCCTGGCGCATCGGAACGGCTTCCCGAGGTTCAACGAGCCGAGGGATTTCTTGCTGAAGTCGAGCGGAGGGTGGAGGGATGGAAGAAAAGACGACGAGGCGAAAGGACTAGGCAGCACTTGGTGTTTACCCTTCCCGCTGTCGAGGACGGCGGCCCCGCCCGCAGTGGCCTCGATAACGCGGTGCAGGAGTGTCGCCGGCGCGGCGGGTCGCCGAACGAGGCGTGGATCGCGTCGCCGTTCTTCGATTCCGACGAAGCCACCAGTCGTGTAGCGTCATCTCTCTGCAAGCTCATGGCACGCGGCGGGAGTCGGAAGGTTTGCTTCTGTGTGCCGGTGGTTCGGGACGCCGATTCGGCAGCGATTCTTCGATTAGCCGCTCCCGTAGCCTTGCTGCGGACGCCGTCGCTGTATCAAGCCAGCGTGAGCATCGAGATGCTGCCCGAGGCCGACCCCGATAGGAACCAACGTCCCTGGCACGCGAAAATGATGGCTTTGATCGCCGAGAAGTATTCGGCCCTGATGATCGGCTCGTCCAATTTCACTTCTGCGGGAATGGGCGTTGGGCAGAACCGCAACGCCGAGGCCAACTTGCTCACCATCGTCGACCGTGTGGCTTACGGTCGTGACGCTTCGCAGTTGGAAGCCGTGTGGCCGGAGATGGACGTGGTCGAACAGCCAGAAACCGCTCAATGGCTGGATCGGCCAGACCCCGAGGAGGCTGACGCGGCGTCCACTCCGTCCTTGCCGGCGGGATTCCTTGCTGCCACCTATCGTGCCGGAGACGAGCGGCGAATCGTTTTGCGGCTCGACGCGCCGCGATTGCCGGAAGACTGGCATATCCATGCACATGATCAAGGCGAGCGGGAATTGCTGTCCGCATACCATTGGCGCGAAAGCGGTTGTTCTCCGGTCGTCGAACTGGCGTGGAATCCCCTGGAGCCCCCGGAAAAACTGCGCGTACTTTGGTCGGATGGCGTTGCGTTTCTGCCTCTGAACGTCGAGGACAGCAGCACACTGCCGCCTCCTTCGCAACTTGAACAGATGTCCGCGGATGACATGCTTTTGATTCTGGCCGCTGCCGATCCGAACGCAGCGATTCGAGCCGTGACAAGGCGAAAGGCTGGCGACTCGGATGCCCCCGATCTCGATACGGCGACGCCGATCGACTTAGATCCACTCCGGCGTTACGACTTGCGGGCTACCTTCTTGCACCGTATTCGTCGTCGGTCGCGGTTCCTCGCCCAGTTGCGTGCCAATCTCGAACGTCCCGTTTGGGGACGCCAGGCGTTAGATTGGCGGTTGCGGGGAATCATCGGCATTCAATCGCTTGCAGATCGCTTGGTGCGCGAGTTTACCACCACAGATGGTTCGGCTGACGAGGCACTGCTGAACCTTGCCGACTTGCTGGTCGTCTTGCGCGAAGTGGACTACCAGCCGAGCGACGGAGCGTTGCCGAAGAATGATTTTGACGAAGTTTATCGGGCGTTCCTTAGCGAGCTTGCAGGCGGACTGCATCATCAGACGGAAGCCAGCCGCGGACGGGTATCGCCGCAGATTATGCTCTTTTGGGAACGCATATTGGAGGAATGCCGATCATGAGCAAGATCGATCGTCCGCCGCCCGAACTGGTCCTAGGGACGCGACTCAACTCGCGGGTCCCGGAAGCGGATCAGAAGCGTCAGCGTGCCGAAGTCGAAGAGATTCTGCGGCGGCTGGTCGCGCAGCCCGGTGTGATCTTGGCCGATGAGGTCGGCATGGGCAAGACGTTCGTCGCGCTGGCGATCGCCTACTGCTACGCAGTTCTCAGCGCGCGCGGTCCGGTGATTGTAATGGCTCCCGCGAATCTGATTGACAAGTGGACGCAGGATCTCCACACGTTCTGCGACCTCTACCTGGACAATCGCCGCGCGGTAGATCGGGATCGTGCCACGCGCAAAGAACTGACGGACGCGACTGCCGTCCGGTACGGGGTGGCGCGGCACAGCGTTGATCTGATGAAGCTTCTGGACGATTCTCCACGCGAGCGATGCCATCTGATTTTTCTGGCTCAAGGCGCCATGAGCCGCCGTCAGACGGACAAATGGGTGCGGCTGGCCCTGATCGCCGAAGCACTGCGCCGCCACGGGCGCGGCAAGGCCAGCCGGCTTATTCAAGTGAAACGCCAGATACACCGGTTTCTGGGGGAATTGCTGGGAGCGTTGGGCGAAGAGCGAGCCCACGAACAGGGAGAAGAGCTTTGGCAAGAGCTTCTTCGGATTGACCCGGCAGCCTGGAAAGACACCTACAACAGAGCGGTGCGAAACGATCAGAAAAAACTGGGGGACGACCCGGTTCCCAAGGCCGTGGTTCGGACCCTGCCGCGAGTCGATCTGAAAACACTGGCGCAGAAGCTGGAAGAGATGCCGATCCGGGCGCGCGGCGGAGAGGCCCGTGTGTCGGAGCGTCTGGACGCGATACGCGTCGCATTGCGGGCGGCGGAAGAGGAACTCTGGAAGGACTTGTTGGCCCAAGCACGATGGCGGTCGCCTCTGCTCGTCATGGACGAAGCACATCACCTCAAGAACCCCGGGACCGCTCTCGCCCGACAGTTCCGATCGGACTTGGAAAACGTCCTGCGGACCGGCGACGGGGCCATGGCTAAGGCGTTCGACCGGATGCTGTTCCTGACCGCCACGCCCTTCCAACTCGGGCACCACGAGTTGGTCCGAGTGCTCGAACGGTTCAAAGACGTTCGTTGGGACGGTCAATTGGGAGGCCGCGAGGCCTTCCCCCGGAGAATGGACGCCTTGAGCGAGTGTCTGAACGAGAGCCAGCGAAGTGCCATTCGCCTGCAGCAGAGTTGGAGCAGGCTAACTTCCGACGATTGCGACGGCGACAGGGATGCTTGGTGGAACCGGCTGCTTCACTTGCCTCGGGAGACAATGAACAAACGGCAGGCAGCCGTCGTGGATGCATACCATGCAGGGAAATGCAGCCACGATGCAGCTCAGCAGGCGCTGCAACCCTGGATCGTGCGACACAACAAGGGCGACTACTGGGGCGGGACCGATCCGCCCATCCGTCGCCGCCGGCGCATGGACGGCGCTGCTATCGTTGGTGGCGACCGTTCCAGCGGACTCTGCATACCGCCGCAGCAATTGCTGCCTTTCTTTCTCGCCGCGCGAAGTGCCGTCAACCCACGGCAGGACTTGTTGGGAGAAGCACTGTCGTCGTCTTTCGAGGCATTTCGGTTCACCCGCGAAAACCATGATCCCGGAAAGGATGAACAGGAGGAATTGGTCGCTACAGCGGCTTTGGCACATTCCCGTTGGTACTTGCACGAGTTCGACGAAGCGTTGAAAGATTGCAGCGGATCGATGCATCCCAAGATCGATGCAACCGTCCGCAGAACCGTGGATTTGTGGGAGACGGGCGAGAAGGTACTTGTCTTCGCCTTCTACCGCCACACGTGCCGTGCCCTGCGCGTTCACATCAGCCGGGAGATCGAACGACGAATCATCGTATATGCACAGCGCCGGTTTCAGGACAGTGGACAAAGCCGTACGCCAGAAGAGATCAAACGCACGCTGGACAGAATCCAAGACAACTACTTCGACCGGTCGGAGTCGGCCGAGCGAAGTGCGTCGCCAGGACGACGGGCGATCGACGCAGCGTTGGAAGAAATCCTGCGATCCCACGCCGCGGTATGCGACAAAGCTCAGATTCTTCCCGAGCAACTTGCCGATCTGAGAGACGTCATGCGGAGTTTCCTGCGGACGCAAACGACGTTGGTCCGCTGTTTTCCCTTCGTCGAAGTGGACGACATCGATGCACCGGAAGCAGTTGCGAAAACCATGGATCATCGTGACGGCTCGGGCGTTTCGTTGCGCCGGAAATTCGACGGATTCATCGAGTTCTTGTGCGTTGGCTGTTCGAGTCCGGAAGAACGCGATTGGTACTTGGAAGCCGCCGGACGAACTCGCACCGGCGGTATCGGAGTGAAGCTCGATGACGACGACGATACGGACGAGAAATCGGGGCAAGGGACGTTGCCCAACGTCCGGGTGGCGATGGGCGCGACTCGCCGCGATACTCGAGTACGCCTGATGCGGGCGTTCAACACGCCCTTTCTCCCGGATATCCTAGTGTGCAGTCAGGTCATGGGCGAGGGCGTGGATTTGCAGCGGTTTTGCCGCCACGTCATTCATCACGATCTGGACTGGAACCCGAGCACGATCGAGCAACGAACCGGGCGTATCGACCGCTTGGGTTGCAAGGCGGAGAATCGCCATCCCATCGATATCTATCTTCCGTACCTGGCCGGCACGGCTGACGAGCGGCAATACCGGGTGATGTTGGATCGTGAAAGGTGGTTCCGCATCGTGATGGGGCAGGACGAGGTCGCTCGCTTGATCACACCCGACTCCGACGGAATCATTCCCTTGCCGGACGCCATTTCCACCGCGTTGAGTTTTCGCCTCGATTCACTGTCAGTCTAGTTTGACAAGTACGTGGGCCGATTGAAGTCGTCCCGTTTCGAGCACCCAAGCTGTAACTCCGCGCCGGCCACGCCGCCAATCTTGGTCTCGAAAGCAGATGCTGCAGATGCCCCATGGCCCTCGACCAGCGGCGCCCAGCCAGGATGCTCATGTCCCCACGATTACGCGTTTCCAGCGTTGGGGAACGCCGTGCCAGGCGGTTTGATAGGTGGCTTCAAGCGGCACGTTGACGTAGCGGTCGGGCGTGAGAAAAAGGGGCATGTTGCGAAGGATGTCGCCGACGGTCAAAGGCTCGAAATAGGCGGTCGGACAGGTGTCGGCTCGATAGGCAGCCAAGCTGAGCGGCTGGTTGGCTGTGACGCCTGGCGTCGCCCCCCAAAAAGCAGCATGCAGGCCGTTGGGATCGTGCCGACCGGGGGGCAGTAGGTCAATGACCAGCAGGTGCAGCCCTTGCTCCAGGGCGTCGGCCAGCTTGTCGAGCAACTGCCGGATCGCAACTTGACTGTGCTTGTTGCCGGGAGACACGATTTCCAGGAAGGCGACAACGCGGTCTCCCGACGTATGATACAGCGCGATTCGATCCGCTTTGGCCGCGTAAATCGCCTCCTCGGCTTCAAGTGTGTAGCGGACCTGGGGCGGCTGCTCGGCCACTGCAATGGAGCCGCCGCGGCGGTCGTCGTGTTCTGGCCAAGTTTCGAATCCGCCATATTCCTCAAGTGTCAGCACGTCGGGGTGAGGGCGTCCGGCAACCTGCTCGGCCATGGCGTAGTAGCCGTCGGGAAGCAACCCCGCGTTCAGAGCGTCGCTCAACGAGGTGATCCAGGCTTGATGAAAATGGTGAAACGTCCCGGCTGAGACTCGCGTCCAATCGTGAACCGGCATGGCAGGAAACCTCGATCTCCAGGACGTTTGACAACGTGGAACTTCCCTAATCATAACAACTGGACGGTAAGTGATCGATGGAGAGCTTTGGAGTTCCACACTCCGACCGATCGTCGCCGAAAGCGGGGACAACGTTCCAAATCATTCATCGGGATCTATCGTCCGTCGAAGGATCGATCGGCCTGATTTCGATGTCTTTGAAACGGATCCGCAACTCGCCGCCGGGGTGGATCTGCAGGCCGATCTGCCCCTTCAACCCCACGTTGCGCAGGCGGTGTGCTTCGTCGTCCAGGCGGCCCGTCCCGTCGTAGTCGGCGACCGTGACGCCGTTGATTATCGACTGGATCCGCATGCCTCGGCAGACGACGGACACGTCGTTCCAGATGTCCCGGCCGTCCGCATGGAACCATTTCGAGCCCTCGGGTGCGTGTTCGGGCTTGGCGTTTGCAGGTCGCCCGACGTCGGGCCAGAGCCAGACTTGGGCGCCGCGGGTTTCGTCGTAGATGAAGCCGCATCGCCAAGGGCCGGGCGGGTGGATGTCCACCTGGGGGCCGTCCAGCCAACCTGCCTGCTCGTCGTAGCGGCTGCGCACCTGGACGCCACTGTTTCCGGTGGTCGAGGCGTAGGTTTGCACTTTGAGCCGCAGGTCGAAGTCGCTGAATTCCTTCTCCGTCAGCAGCCAGATGTAGTGGTGCTTGCTGCCGGGGGGCGTTTCTGCGACGATCGCGCCCTCGCTCACTCGCCAGTACCCAATCTTGTCCTTGTCCTCCGGCCGACACTTGACGACCCAGCCGTCCAGGTTTCGGCCATTGAATAGACTCGTCCACGGGTTTCCGTCGCCGTCAGCCGCCAGGGTGGTGTGGCCGATAGTCAGCAGGGCAAGAACCAAGACACCGCATTTCATGCTCAAACTCCTTGGAAGCAAGGTCATCAGGGTTTTCGGCCTGGTCGGAGACCCGCGCCGAGCGCGGTGGATTCTCCTTGCGGCCTATCTTATTGTTCCGCCGTAGGTTCATGCCAGAACGATCGCCAGTAGGCTTGATCGATGGCGTAGACGTCCAGCGGGGTGTCGCGGGTGGTTCCGAGCGGCAGGATGCCGTAGGTCTCCATCAGGCGCAAATAGTAGACGTTAGGCCGGAATACGGGCATGTCGAAGCGCTTCTCGCGGTGATGCTTCTCGCTGGCGGCGACGATCCGAGCCAGGATCTGCTGGTACGCGGGATCGTCGGTCGTGGCAAACACGTCCGCGCCGCACCAGCCCAGTCCGCCGGCCTCGGCGGCCAGTGGCGCGCGCAGCAGCAGCGACTTGTCCGGGCGGCTCAAATTGCACAGCGACTGGGGCGGACGAGTGGCGCCGAATTTGTAGTAGCCGATTCGGCCGCGGATCTGCGCTAGATCCTCGAACCGGTGAACCAGCGGCAACGCCGGACCAGGACCGCCAAAACGGAAATATTGGCCGGTGCCGATTCGCGCGCCGGTCGGCTCCGAGCCATGACATCCGCCGCAGCGCTCTTCCATCACCGGCACCGGAAACTCGACCGGATGCATCCCGGATCCAAGTGCTGCGTATGTGCCCGCATAGACGGCGCTGGCGTCGATCCACAACCGTACGGTGGTTTGCTCCCGGTCGGAGAGTTTCACGCTGTGATGCGTGCCGTTCAGATAATCGAGCAAGCGGCTGGCGGCGCTGCCCAGCGATCGCGGCGGACGGTTGCCATACAACTCGTTGCGACCGTCTGAGATCAAGCCGTGTTGAAGCAGGTTTCGATAGCTGACGGAGAACAGCGGCGTATGGTCGCCGCACAGATCGATCTTGCCATCCATGCGATCCGGATTGTGGCAACTCACGCAGTGTCGGTCCAGGATGGGCTGGACGTCGCGCGGGAAATCCATGACGTCGGGAACCTCCTCGAAGGGTTCGATTTTCCGAGGCGATCGAGACACCAACGCGGCGCCGGCCGCTTGCGGCAACGGGGACCGCAGCCGCGGTTCGTGGCAGCCGACGCAACCCACGGTTTCGCCCGGCGCGACACTGACGAAGCTCTGCATTCGCTTGACCGCCAAATCACGTTCATCCAACGCGACGAAAAATAGAGAGCGCATCGCCGGCACTTCGAAATAGGCCGAACCATCCGGCTCGACAGGCACCGTACCCAGAATCCGGGCCAGCGTGAACGTACCTCCCGCGCTAGTCGGCCACATGCCACCCGAGAAGTTAGCCGGCTTGGGCAGTTGCTCCAGGATCAGCAGCCGCTTGATCTCGCCACGAGCCACGCCGTCCAGATGGCGGCCCTCGTAGACGTCGCCCAGCAATAGCCGGCCCGTGCGGCGTTCCGACTCGATGCGCGACGGGATCGCCGGCTCGCGCGGGCGTGCCGCCAGCGGCCGTGGCTCGTGGCTGTGCAAGCCGTCACGTGGGAACGTTGAGGCGTAGATCAACTCGGTCGCTCCCTGCCCGTCCATGACGTGCAAGCCGCGGTCGTCGGCCACCAGGAAGCAATCCTCCGACAGGGCGCACGGATCGCGGAAGTACTGCCCGGGCCGACTCACGCGGCGCGCTGCTCCGAGGTCGTCCGGCCCGGTGCGGGGGTCGATCACCGTCACTGCCCCCATGTGTTCGGGCCGACCGTGCCCGGGCGAGAACGATGCGACCACTTTGTTCGTGCCGGGAATCGGTTTCGCGTCCAGCATGGCTGTATCCGGGAATTGGTTTCCGTAGAAAACCATCTGCGCGGTTCCGTCGGGATTGGTGGTCCACAGATGATGGAAGGCGAATTGACTGCGGTCGACGTATTCCCAACGCATGTAGATCGCGCGGCCGTCGGGCAACATCCAGGGAGTGTTGTCGTGCTCGATGTTGGTCGAAATCATCCGCACGTTCCCGCCGTCGGCGTCGCAGCGGTACAGCGTTGCAACCGGCGTCCGCCAGCAGTTGACGAATCGGTTGCAGCGGCTGGAGCAGAACATGATGCCGCCGTCCGGCAAGTACGTCGGTTCAATGTCGTCAAACGGTTCGTCGGTCAGTTGCACCAAGTTGCTGCCATCGACGCCGATCTCGTACAGGTGATAGTAATCCGTGCCGCCCGGCCGATACGAAAACAGGATCTTCTGCGCATCGTAGTGAACCTGCGGATCCCGCACACCGCCGGCGGGATCGTCCAGCAGAACGGTTCGCTCGCCGGTCCTCAGGTTCAGACGGCACAGCCGTCCGCCGTCGCGAAACAACCGCGGAATCACCTCGTTCGGCAGACCGTCCTGCGGCGGATACTCGGGCGTCGTCGCCGAGTAGAAGCCGAAATTGGCGTACCAGTGATCGAATCCGGAGACTCGCTCGGCGAAAACGATCTCTTCCGCGCCGGCCAAGGGACCGACCAGCATCTGCTCCAGCAACTCGCCGGGCTCGGGGCCGGCCAGCGAGTCCGTCGGAATGACCTTCAGCAGATTGGCTTCCACGGGGGCGGGCAATCCGGCGATCAGCACAGGATCTACCTGCAGTCCGGTTCCGTCGTGGTCCTGAAACAACAGCCCCGATACTTCGGCGCCGTCGGCGTAGCCCAGGTCGGAAAGGTCGATTGCGACGGCCAGAACCTTGAAACCGGTCACCGGGGCGCCGCTGGTCTTCACCGCCGTGGCGGACTGCAACGCTTCGAGCGACCGGGGCGGCGCGGACAAGCGGACCATGTCAAAGGCGCTCAGCGGCAGCGCCGCGGCATCGTTGCACTGGATGTCGAAGGCGTGGAAAGTCGCCGCGCGCAAGCCGGGTTCGAATCGCAGCGGAGCAACGTGAAACGCGTCGCCGCCCAACGGACTGTTGAGTTCGCGATGCAACTCGAAAAGCACCACGTCGTCGCCGGGCAGATTGACGATCGGCCGGTCGAACTCCACCGCCAAGCCGGGCGTCGCATCGGACCCGTCCAACCGCGGATCGCCGGTGATGGGCAGCGCCGCGCCGCCGGGATTGATCACTCCGGTATTCAGCAGTCCGTCGCCCAGCAGCCGGTCCCGCCGTCCCGCCTCCGGCAGCGGCGCGCCCGTTGGCACGACCAAGCAGTTGGCGTCGCCCGTATGGAAATGCACGACGCGAACGCCGATCAGCCTGGTTGCGTCGAACGTCACCCGCTGAGGCTTGGAAGACGGGACTGGTTGATCTTGCTTGTGCGGAGTCTCGCCGCGTTCCACCGTGACCCCCACCAACACCATCTCGCCGCGCACCGTTTCGCGGGCGTAGTAGCGAGTGACGGCGGCTCGCGCGGGAAGGACACCGGCGATTGACGATAGCAGCAGGACGGCGAGAACAGCAGCGTGTTCGGTGCGGTGCGTCATGTCGGAAGGTTCCATTCTGGCGGAGAGTACGTTAGACCAAGTCAAACCGTTCGTTGCCAAGACTTGTCAAGGAGGCGGTATGTCTAGCTGCCGACAAATCGATCGAACCAACGGATTCGGGATTTCTCGATGCCGCGGCACGGGTGCTCGGTGTCCGTTAGCCATGTTCTCGAAAATCGAGTGACTCTGACCTTCCCGGACCAACTCGCAGCCGTGGCTTTCCAAATGACGGATAAGCTCGCGGCGTTTCATGGCAAAGCCGCTGTGACGTATTGCAAGACGTGTTGTCCGGCCTGCAAGACCAGATAGATTGGCTCCTCCAGTTCGGCTAGTGGGTCGCTTCGCCCAGGTTGTGGAACCGGCAACGGCTCGCCGCGGAGCAGGTTGGTCTCTGCCATATCACGCAACGCGCCCGCCAGATTGGTTCGCGCCTCGTCCAGCGTATACCCGAACGACACCGTGCCCGGGAAGTCAAGCACCTCACCAAGGCACACGCCCTCTTCCCACTTGTAAGCCGACTTGTAAACCAGCACGATCGCGCCTTTCTCGAAGAATCGAAGAAATCGCTTCCACCTGTTCGATTGTAACGAACGTCGCACGAAGAGCAACGTCGGTCTCTTTCACGAGTTCGCTCGGTGCGGACAAGGACACGGCACATCGGGCGGGCGGAACTACTTCGCGTCGTTCACGGCTTCCCGTAGACCGGCGGCTGCCAGTCGTTGGGCAGTTTGCCTTGGGGCCTGACGCCGAGCGAACCGACTGGGATCGGATGGTCTGTGGCGGTCAGCAGCGGCAGGTCGTCCGGCAGGTGTTGAATCTTGACGTCCTTGAACTGGATTTTCATCGCGGGGCCAACGTGGACTTGCATGGCCAGCACGCCCTCCAACGCACGCCCGTTCTCGTCCAGGTCGATCAGGTCGGCTGTCGGGTGGTCGTCGATCCAGTGTCGATGGTGATTGCCTTCGACGAGCACGCGGTATTCGTGCCACTCGTCGGGCGCGAATTCCTTGACCGGCATGTTGCCGACGATCCAGGATCGGCCATCGGGGGCGACGATGACTTTCTCGCCGGTGTGCGCCAGGATGCGGCGGCCCTTCTCCTCGTACAACATGCCATTGTAGTTCGGATTGTTGGCGACAATGTCGCATTGGTAGCCGGTGACGACATCCAGACCGAGGTCGGGGCGCGGGATGCCTCGGTACTGCAGGCCGCTGTTGCCGCCGGCACTGATCTTGACTTTGACCCGCAGATCGAAATTGCGGATGGTCGAGCCGGTCCACGTGATAAAGCGGTTCGTCTTCAGCGTGCCGTCGGTCACCCCGGTGATGGCGCCGTCCTCGACCGACCAGTACTTCGAATCGCCCGACCAGCCGTTCAAGTTCCTGCCGTTGAACAGATTCGCAAAGCCGTCAGGCCCTGGTTTGACGGTCACAGCGGCCGAGGCCACGGGGTGGGGCACGGTCGAGGCTTGGAATCCGCCGCGAAGCGGCGCCAACGGGCCGCCCAGTTTGGCCACCACAGCCGTGGTGCGTTTGCGCATTGCTTGAAGCGTCTCTGTGTGCGCCGGATCGGCGGCCAAGTTGACCAGTTCATCGGGGTCGTGCTTCAAGTCGTACAGGAACTCGCGGCCGTGGTCGAAGTACCAAGCGTACTTGAATCGCTCGTTGCGCAAGCCTTCCCAAGCAGGGATGCGGCTGCGGACGGCGAAGTGCTCGTGAAAGGTCTCCGTGCGCCAGTCGGCGGGTTTGTCCGCGGCGACTAGGGGCTGAAGGCTACGGCCTTGGTATTGTTCCGGGACGGGCACGCCGGCCCAATCCAGAAAAGTCGCGGGCAGATCGAGGTTCAGCGCCAGGGCGTCCGTCACTATGCCGCGCTGCGAACCGGGTACACGCGGGTCGCTGATGATCAACGGCACTCGCAGGGATTCGTCGAAATGCGACCATTTGCCGGCCAAGCCGCGATTGCCCATGTGGAAACCGTTGTCGGCCGAGTACACCACGATCGTGTTCTCCGCCAGACCGGCCTCGTCCAACGCCTGCATCAGGCGGCCGATCGCTGCGTCGATCCCGCTGACCATGCGCAGGTAGGCACGCAAATTGGTTTGATACTTCCATTCCGTGTTCCAGCGCCAGAAGAACCGCTCGCGGGTGATGCTGGTTTGAAGAAAGTCCGGCAGGGCCTCGAAAATCGCCGGATCGTTCAGCCGCGGCGCGGGCATCTCCACGTCGTCGTACATCCCGTCGGCACTTTGCGGCCAAGCGAAGTGGCCGATGCCGGGTCGGCGGTCGCCATCCTCGGCGTGACAGGCATTGAACCAGAGATTTAGCGAGAACGGTCGGTCCTTCGGCTGCTGCCGGATGAACTCGATGCCGCGATCGACGATCAGGTCCGTCTCGTGCCGCAGGCTGCCATCGGCCTGCCTCTTGTAATACGGATTGCGGAAGATGTCTTCGAATTCGTCGAAGTGATCGCTCGGTTTGTAGCCCGGCGGCATTTTGGCGTGCCACTTGCCGTAGAAGCCGGTGCGGTATCCGCGGGCCCGCAGCAGGTCGGAAACCAGCGTTTCGGCGACATCGGCCCGCGTTTGTTCCGGATTGTCTGCCGTGCCGTAACTGCGGCCGGTTAGACCGGTCAGGATGCTGGTGCGGCTGACCCAGCAGATCGACTGGCTGACAAAGGCGTTTTGAAATCGCACGCCGCGCGTGGCGAGCGAATCGATGTTCGGCGTCCGCACGATCGGATGCCCGTAGCAGCCCAGCGTGCTGGATGTCTGGTCGTCCGCGAAGAAGAAGACGATGTTCGGCGGCGGCGTGGGGCTTTGCGGAGCGGCGGCGAACGTGAGCGAGACCAGCAGGTGGAGGCACAGGGGCGTGATGAGCAAGTATTTCATGGTTGCCGTTGATCCTTGCGTAGAAAGCGTGAAGTTCTTCGCCCCGGGCGTCCATGAAAGCCGGGGGCGTACCGGCGCGAACCTGTTTCGGCGTGGGGTGACGACGTTCGCCGATTCTACGTCGCATTCCTGGGGCTGTCCAGAATGCGCGTTGCTCGCGTTTCATGAGCTGGGATGGGTCGGCTGCCACTGTTGACCCGTTATGGCGATTGTCGTAGCTTGGTCTTGGTGTGACTGGTGTGACACTGGCGCTGGTGGTCCTGAGATGATGAACCAGTGAATTGCGACAGCAAACTTGCATGGCGGGACTTGCTCACAGGAGAATCCAAATGAATTTTCACCTCACGGATTTGCGACGCACCAAGTGGCTGCGAACGCCGTTGCTGTTGTTTGGCGGACTTCTTCTTACGGGTTTCGTTTCGCCGTGTTATGGCGAAGTTCGCCCGAATGTTGTCCTCGTTATGGCCGACGACCAAGGCTGGGGCGACACAGGATACAACGGCCATCCCGAACTCCAGACACCAAACCTCGACGCACTGGCCGCCGAGGGATTGCGGTTGAACCGCTTCTACACGGCGCACTTCAACTGTTCCCCCACGCGAGCCAGCGTGATGACCGGGCGGCATCCGCATCGCATGGGCACGTTCGGACCCGGCTCGCCCATCCGCGCGCAGGAGATGACCGTCGCGAAGGTACTCCAGTCCGCGGGCTACGCGACCGGACATTTCGGCAAGTGGCATCTCAACGGCAAGAACGGCGACCGCAACACCAAGACGCCGCCGGGCCGCGCCATACTTGCCGATGATCCGCTGTCGCCCGGCAAGCTGGGCTTCGACGAGTGGGTTTCCGCCGACAATTTCTTCGACCTCGACCCGGTGCTGGGCCGCAACGGTGCGGTGGAGAAGTTCTTCGGTGACGGCTCGGACATCGCTACGGACGAGGCATTGAAGTTCATCTGCAAGCAGACCGAGGCGGGCAAACCGTTCCTCGTTGTGGTCTGGTTCGGCAACCCGCATACGCCACACGAGGCGTTGCCAGCAGACAAGGCGCCTTATGCAACGCTGCCCGAGAAGGATCAGAACTACTACGGCGAACTCACCGGCATTGACCGCAACGTCGGCAAGCTGCGTGCGGCGCTGCGCGAGCTGAACGTCGCGGACAACACATTGCTCTGGTATTGCAGCGACAACGGCGGCGCGGCGGGGCCGAAATCCACCGGGAACCTGCGCGGCAGCAAGGGGACGCTCTGGGAGGGCGGACTGCGCGTGCCCGGCCTCGTCGAGTGGCCCGCGCGCATCCAGGAACCCTTCGCGAGCGACGTGCCGTGCTCGACCCTGGACATTTACCAGACGGTCCTCGCCGCCACGGGCACGAGGGCGGACAAGCAGGTTGAACCGCTCGATGGCATCAACCTCGTGCCGCTGTTCGACCGGCAGATGGCCGAACGGGGCAAGGCCATTCCCTTCGTCGCCCGGCTCGGCCAGGAGACCTCGCATGCCGCGTTGCTCGAATGGCCCTACAAGCTGCACACCGGCGCTGTCAGCGGCAGAAGCAAGTCAGGGGAAATCGCACAGCCGGTCGCGCCCGTGCTGCTTTACGACGTGTCCAAGGATCCGAATGAAACCACCGACCTCGCCGCGGAGCAGCCCGAACGCGTTGCGAAGATGCAAGCGGAACTCGCCGCTTGGAAGGCTTCCGCATTGAAGAGCCTGGCCGGCGACGACTACGGCCCCCGCGCTCCCGGCGATCCTGCACCCCAATCCGGCAAGAAAAAGAAGGCAAAAACGAAACAGACTGCCCCATGAAGAAACGCCCCGTCCCCTTCGGCCTGCTGTGCCACGGCGTCGTTGCGCCCCGGTGCGAGCCTACCGACTTCGCACCCAGGCAGCAGAGCGATTCGCTATTGGACAGCGGCGTCTGCGAAAGTCTTGTTGGCCCATTCGAAGAACGGCGCTGCTGCCATGGCATAGGAGAGTTCGCTCAGAACCGGATCAGGTAGCGGAACGCTCGGTTGTCCGTTTTCCACCGCACGACCGAACCGTCCTGCTTCAGAGCGACCGGTTCCAGCGTGTGGCCGTCGAGATCCTGCGCCACCACCTGCCGCACCTTTGCCGCGGGGAGGTTCAGTTGATCGAGCCGCAGTTCGACCTGGAAGCTCTCGGATCCGGGCAAGGGAGTCAATTCCCATTCCGTGCCGGGGGCATAGCGCAGGCGGAAAGCGCCGGTCGTGGCGACGGGGCCGAAATCCACCAGCTTGCCGGCCGTGTTCAGCCGCGCCAGCCGCTCGGCTAGTTCCGGGTCCGGCGGCTCGGGGGTCCAGGTGATGGCGCCGCTTGCATCGACTGTCACCGTCCCACACCGCGCGCGTCCCGTGCCGTCGGTGGGACCGGACAGCCGCAGTCGGGCTCCACCAGAGGCGGGATGGTAGAAACCGGGGCGCACCGCAAACGTGGCGGGCAACTTCACGTCGGCGGGCAAGGTCGCTGTGCCGGAGCCTTCGACCGTTCCCGCGGCGGTGAGTTTCGCTGCATCGTATTTCGTCCCGCCCTGGAACACGATGCCCTCGCCCTCCGCGTTCTTCTCGTTCACGAAGTGCAGGAATGCCACGTAGCCCGGCGGCAGAGGCTGCATCGCTTGCCATCGCATGCGCAGTTGGAACTTGCGGTTGCCCAAATCCTCGCAACTGACGACGGCTGGTTCGATCACGCCGCGTTGGTCGGCCAGTTGCGGCCGCGCGTCGGCAAACAGCATATGGCCGTGCTGCGCATAGCCGGCGATCACGCCGTCACGGCGGGTGACCATGGCGGTGGCCGGCCCGGCTTGGGCCACGAATCCGTAGGCCGGCAGCGTCTGGCCGGCGATCTGCCAATCGGTCCGACCGCGGTTGGCGATCACCTGCGCGTCGTCCGCAAACTGGACGATCTGCCGGTGGATATCGTCGCCGGCGAACTCGTGCGTCAGCATTTCGCGGCGAGCCAATTCGGCACACACGTCGTGCAGCAGCCAGTAGGTCATCACCGCGCGACGCGAGAACGGGCCGTCGCACATCGGGTTGCGGCCGCCCAACACAGTCATGCTCAGGTAGTCGTCGCTGGCATAGCCGTGCAGCGTCGGATCGTGCTGTTCGCCGGAGTATCGGTGCCCCAACCCGCCGGCCAGCAGTACGAACGCGCCGTGGCTGGCCATGTCGTGCCATGGCACCCGCTCGACGTCGCCGGCTTCCATTCCCCAGGCAAAACGCCATTGGCCGGGAATCCAGCCCATGTGGTCCGCCTGGCCCGCGTCCAGATGGCCGATCAGCGCGTCATGGCCCGCTTCGCTGATCATCGGCGCGTTGTCGCCCAGCACCTCGCGAATCCGGTCGAACGCCGTCCCCCAGCGTTCGGCGCAGACCGTCTTCGGATAGAACCGGTCGGCGCGATCAAAGAAATCGACCGGTGCCATCGCCGTGAATACATCCACGAAATACGACGTGGGCGCGATGTGTGTCTTGACCAACTGCAGGTTCCGCTCCAGCCACGGCTGGAACGCGGTCGGCAGCCAGCGATAGCTCTGCGCCTGGCGGCCCTTGTTGAACCACGCCAATTGCGGCGAGCCGTCGGCGTTGAAGATGATGTGGTCGTAGGAGTAGCCCTCCGCGTCGGGATAGAAGTCGATGTAGTTGTCGTGCGGGCAGAACAGGATGCCGTGGCGGCGGCAGGCGGCGACCATGGCCTGAAACTCATCGACGTTGCCCGCGGGCGGATAGATGTCGGGCAGCCGGTAATCGTAGCCCCAGCGTTGCCAGACGTGCTTGACGAAGACCGCATCGGTCAGCCCGTAGCGAGCGGCGAGTTCGATTCCGTCGGCCGCGTCCTGGTAGTCGCCGCCCCATTGGTCCAGGCAGATCTTGCCCTGGATGTTGGCGACGCCGGCCGCGGGTTGAAAGTTGGCGATTGGGCGGTAGGCTCGCGCCGCGGCAAACGCGCCAAGCGACGACGGCAGCAGGGTCAGCGTCGCGTCGTGGTGCGTGCGCAACGAATACAGACGGGCGTTCGGGTCCACTCGCAACAGATCGGGAAACACATCGCACGCCTGCAGGAACGAGACACCGTTGGCGAAGTCCAGGCCGATGTGCCGCGTCGACAGTTGGAAGCCGTTGGCGTGCAGATCGAACTTGGCCGGATCCTGGATCACGTTGCCGAAGCCGGCATACACACGGCGCGCCCTGTCCGAAGCCGGCCCGATGGCCAGTGTCGTAAAACGCGGCTCGCCCCGCAGATCGCGGGTGGTGCCAGGCATCGAGAAGGCGACTCGCAAGGCACCGTGTTCGGCCCATAGGCGCGCCTGGGCGGGCACCGTCTGCTCGCCTTTCAGCAGCCGATGCACGACCGTGCCAACGCCCCCAGCGAATTGGACTTCCAGACCTTCGCAAACCAGTCCGCTGCCGTCCGCGGCCAGCGGCGTGCCGTCGACCTCGATCGCAAAGCCTTCGAACACCAGCTCGCGTCGCTCATCGGCAAAGGCCAGCCAGGCGTCCGCCAGCCCGTTCGGGCCCGGCACAAGCGCCGCGCCATGCACCCCCGCGTCGCTTTCCAGCCGCCACGTCCAATCGCCTTTGCTGCCCTGATGCGCAGCGCGCGCCGCGGACCGTGCCGACTCTCGCCGCGCGGCACGCTGATCGTCCGGCTCCGGCGCGAGGCGCTGGCCGACCCAGATCGTCGGCGTGGCCCAGTATGCGGAATCGCACGACGTGTTATGTTTGGGTCCCGGGCCGGTCACCAGCCGCAGCGTGATCTCCTGGCCCGCCCAGGCCGACAGGTCCACGCTTGCGGGCTCCCACTGCTTGGCCGCTGAGAAACGCGAGAACAGTTCTTGCCACCCAGCGCCGCCGTTCGCCTGGACCCGAAATTCGACGCCGTCGCTGGCGCCCTCGCGTTCTACATCGCTATCGCGGATCGCCGTCGCGAATTCCAACACCAGCGGCTCGACCGGCGGCAAGGCGATTCGCCAGTCCAATTGCGCATCGCCCCAACCCGCGCGGTACGGCGGATGGACATTGATCGCTCGCCGCCGCTGGCCGCGGTCGACTTCCGCCAGTCCTACCGAGCAACCGGAGACCGCGTCGCTGCCCAGCCAGCCGGCGGCTTGCGTCACGGGCGGTTTGTCGTGTACTGCGATGCGGGTTTGGAAACGGGAGGCCACGTCCAGCCGCAGCGGGCCTCGCCGCGGCGTCTGCCACGGCTGCGTCACGTCGGTGCTTGGCTTTTTCTTCGCGACAGCCTCGCGCGCCACGGACAGGATCAGGATCGCATGCGCGGCCGTCTGGGCCGGGCCGGTCCCAAACTCGGCTCGCGCGTGGACCGGATACAGGGCGGCATACGAGTCCGCGGCCGGCGCCATGTTGAAGGGCAGCACCTGCGAGCCCTTCGGCCCGAGGTTAAATGCCCGCGTGGCCTCGCCCTCGGCACGCCAGCCGTCGACGCCCCACACGCGAACCGTGCCGGCCAGCGGCGAGTCGCCGGCGTTGCTCAGCGTGACCGGGACAGCGACCGGCTTGTCCAGCGCTTGGATCTCGCCCGGATCGGCGATGCGAATCGTGAGTGGTCCGGCGGTATCCGTCGGCGGATTGAAAGCCCAGGCGGTGCTGTGGACTGCGAGAAAACCGGCGAGCAAGACAGGAAGCAGGATTCGTTTCATGGCGGGGGACCTTCCAATCGAGGCAAGACGCAGCGGCGGGGAACGAACGAAGCATGATTACAGCCGCGATTGGACCTTACGGAGGCGGACCGGGCAAGTCCCGCGCCCGCCGGTGTCGTGCGGACCTAACGCCTGCAAGGAAGAGAACTCGGGCTCTCTTCTACTGCGCGTCCCGCGGCGACAACAGCTTCTTCATCCCCTGGCCCAACGCCTCGCCGATCAGGAAGTAACTCTCTGCGTTGCCGAACCAGTGATGGCCGTGCCCGACGTTCGGCGATAGATCGGGAGGGCGTGCAAAGTTCTGGGTCGGGACAAACATCGCGTATTCGAGGCGTTCCGTACCGCGCCGTTGTGCGTCCCGGAACTGCTGCATCCGGCTGTTCGGCTCGGCGGGGCCGCCGTTTCCTAATTCGCCGATGACGATGGGAAGCCGCGGCGAGTTGAACTCGCGGCGGATATCCGCTGCCAGATGAACGAGGTTGTCGGCATACTCGGGCACCGCCGCGTCAGTACACATGTCGTTCCAGCCCTGCATCCAGACAAAGCCGCGAATCTCGTAGGGTCGATCCCCCAACGCCGCCAGAGCCTCGCGGATCTCCTGGATCATCTGCGTGTAGTAAGGACCGACCGCGCCTCCGGAACTGGGCGGCCGGAAGTCCTGGTACAGACTCTTGCCACCCCAGGCCGTTTTGACCAACAGGACCGGTTCCTCGAAGAAGTCGCCCATCACGTGGCCGAACTGCAGTTCCGGCCCGATGTGGCTGCTGCCGCCATAGCCCGTGTAGCCCACGGTCAAGGGGCCTTTCCGAACCGTATCTCGCACTTTGAAGCTGATCTCGACGTCGTCCCGGACGACCCACTGGCCCTGGGCGTCCCGCAGATGCCGCATCTTGTCCTTGCTGACGGAATGCTCCATCGACCAAGCGAGATTGCCCCGGCCGCCGTTGTAGTACTGCGGATGATCCATCGACACGACCCCCTGACCCTCCATGTTCGACTGGCCGGCCAGGAGGAAGACCTGTATTTTCTTGGCTGGATCGGCCGCCAGGAGCGGCGTCATGCCGGCCGTCATCAGCGCGCAGACCGAAAGGGCACGCAGGGCCAAAGACGAGTGGATTCGAGCGGTCATGGTCGGTTCCTTTTTGCAAGTTCTTAGGAAGGATCAACGCCGGCTGTCTTCCGGAGCGAGTTTGTCGGGTCCTTCGATCGACTGCATCAGGGCCTTCAATTCCGCAACCTTTTCCGGGAATTTCGCGGCCAGGTTTGTCCGCTCGCCAACATCGGCTTCCAAGTCGTACAACTCGTCCACCTTTTCCCGGTCATCTTCGATGGCGAAGCCGTGGAAGTGAGCGTCGGGCTTCAGGTACTTCCACTTGCCCTGGCGGACTCCCGCGCTGTGAAAATAGAAGTCCTGTCGTCCGGTCTCGCGGCGGCCCAACAGTAGTTCGCTCTGATCGATGCCGTCCATGCGGCGGTCTCTCGGTACCTGGAATCCGCACAACGCGGCAAAGGTCGGCAAGAAGTCGATGGTGGCGAAGACAGCATCTGAGACGCGGCCGGCCGGCACCTTGCCCGGCCAGCGGACAAGGCAAGGCAGGCGATAGCCACCCTCGTAACACGAGCCTTTGCCGTTGCGCAGCGGACCGGCATCGCCCCAGAAGATCGAACCTTCCGGGTGGCCCTGCTTCTTGTCCGTGTATTTTGGCTGGTTCCACGGGCCGTTGTCGCTGGTATAGATCACCAGCGTGCTCTCCCTCAGTCCCAACTCGTCAAGCGTATCGAGCAAACGGCCGGTTTCGTAGTCGAACTCCTCCACCACGTCGCCGTACAGACCTCCCGCCGACTTGCCGCGAAAGCGTTCCGAGGCGTCGATGATCGTATGCATCATCGTATGCGCCAAATACAGCACGCAGGGCCTCTCCGGATCGCGACGCTCCTTTAGATACGAAATCGCCTTGTCCGTGTACAGCGTGGTCAAACTGCCCATTTTGCGAGTCGAACCGGCGGGTTGATTGTCTTCGTGAAAGCCGACCGAGCCACCATCGTTGGCGCCCAGCGTGCCGAAGTAGTAGTCGAATCCCTGCGCGTTCGGCATGCGGTCCAAGATCGGCTTGCGATTCGATACGTCCCACTTGCCGATACAGGCGGTCTGGTAGCCGCCTTCGCGCATCAACTCGGCGAACGTGATTTCCGAAGCCGGCATGCCCCAACCCTTGCTGCGGATCGGGTACCGTCCGGTCAACAGCGCCGACCGCGACGGGCCGCACACGGTTTGCGTGTAGAAGGATGTGAAACGAGTTCCTTCCTTCGCCAGTTGGTCCAGCCGCGGGGTCTTGTTTTTCTGGTTGCCGTAACAGCCGAGGTCGGCATAGCCTTGGTCGTCCGTAAAGATAATCACGATGTTGGGTCGCTCCGCCGCTCGGCCGTCGCTCATGGCTCCGCAAGTCGCGGTCCAGGCCACGAGGAACAAGACGGAGCGGATACAGCCTGGACGAGGCGGCTCGTGCGATGTCGTGGTCATCAAGATTACGCTCCTTAGGTTTGGTGGCTTGGACTTTCTGGTTGATGACAATGTCGGCACCCAGGCCGTGGACGAATTCGGCCTGTCCCCGGTTACGACTCTGGAAGGCATCCGCAGGCCGTCAGCAAACACTCTTGAACGAGCAACTCGTGCTGGAGCGGATAGGGATTTTCGATTTCGCCGCGGATAATCCGCGCCAATTCGATCAGTTGCTCGTCGTACCGTCCCGGGGGTGGCGGGAAGGAGACTTCTTGATAACCCTTCTTGTACGGGCCGCGATCCTGGGACAGGGCAAGGTGGAGACTCAGTGGTTGCGGAGGTTGGATGTCGAATTTCTCCAGCGGACGGATGTCGACCGTTCCTTGGTCGCCGCAGACGACCAACTGCCGCCGCCGATAGCCATCCACTTCCAGCGAGCACGTCCGGATCGTGGCGGTCGTTTTCGGATACTCGAACACGATCAGTCCGTTGTCGCACATCTCGACGCCCACATCTGACCGCGTTTGCCGCGGGAAGGTCACGATGCGATCCGGCTTGCCCATCAGACCGACCACGAGATCGATCATGTGGCAGGCGAAGATGAACATTGTTCCGCCGGGATACTGCGCCAGGTACTTGCGGTACTCCAGCGAGTGTGTGACGCTCATGACGCAATGGACCTCGAAGACCTGCCCGATCCACCCCTCGCGAACGGCCTGCTGGCAGAACTGCACGCACGGATTGTTCCGGTACATGTAGCCCAGTTGCACGGCGAGTTTGCGCCGCCCGGCTTCGTCCAGCACTTTCTTGAATGCGCTGAACGATTCCCCGCCCGGTTTGTCCAAGTGGACGTGCAGGCCGGCGTCGATGCACTGCCCGGTGATGTCCATGATGCGGTCGTCGGCGGAACTGACCTCCACGGCCACCGCCTGGAGGCCTTCGATGTTCAGCAGTTGCTCTTCCGTCATCCATGTCAAATCGCGATAGGCCGGGTCTTTTTCTCGGCTCTTGCGCAACTCGGGATCCGACTCGGCGATGCCGACGACTTCGTAGTGGTCGCTCAGCTTCCGCAAGGTGCTCATTTTGGCCGAGGCATGTTCGTGCCCCGTGCCGATCTGGCCGATCTTGATACGCTGCTTGGGAGCATCGGCCGCGGTGAGGGTTGGTGCGAGCCATGGTCCCAGTGCGACGGCGGCCCCCGCGCCGGCGGCGGCTGTGAGAAGGTGGCGACGATCAAACTTGTTCATGGTGTGCTCCTGGGATTCAGTGGGTTAGATCCGTTCCGGCACGACGAAGGGGCCGCGGTAGGACCGGCTGAGCAACTGGTTGGCATCCGGGGCGTCGACGAATTTCTCGGCCTCGGCGTCAAACGTCAACATGCGTCCGAGGCGGCACGGGGTGTTGCCCAATTCGACTTGGCCGGTGTCGGCCAAATGGCGCTTCATGGCCTCGGAGGATTCGCGGAACAGGGCGTCGCCCTCGAATTGGCCAGCTATCCGGTCGAAGGGCACTTCCTGGCCTAAGCGGTAGGAGATGTTGCCCAAGTGAACCAGCGTCGCGGACCGGTGCCCCTCAAGGATTTCCGCGCCTAGGTCTTCGCGTTTCCGGCTGCGGACGCAATCGATGAAATTCCGCATGTGGCGTGGCCCCTGTTCGGGAGCACCGTTCGGCGGGAAGTTCTCGATCGCCACGCCGTCGCCCTGGCCTTTGGCAAAGAAACGACCGTCGCGGACCACGCCTTCGTCGGTGTGGAACTCGTTGGTGATCTTCCATTGCCTTTCGTCGATCAGGCCGCGAATCTCCAAAATCACTTTGACCTCGCCGAAATCAACCAGCGTCAAATGCGTGTTGGGAGTCTCGCCCTGATCCTGGTAGCCGAAGCGGCCGCCGAGGCTGATGACGCGCTTCGGCATCGCACCGTCCGGCAGAGCCCAGCGGCAGACGTCCAATTGGTGCGACCCCATGTTCCCGATCTCTCCGTCGCCGAAGTCCCATCGCCAGTGCCAGTTGTAGTGGACGAGATTTGTCCGAAACGGTTGCGCGGGCGCGGGACCAAGCCACAGATCGAAGTCCAATTCGCGGGGCGACTGCTGGGGATCCTTGGTGCCAATGCTCAGCCGCGTCCGGCTGGCATAACCGTACGAGACCAAAAGCTTGCCGTATTTTCCGCTGCGCACGTCGTTCACCACCCGGGTCCACTGCGGATCGGTGCGGCGCTGCGTGCCATGCTGGACGATGCGGTCGTATTTTCTCGCCGCCTCGACGAGTCTTCGGCCTTCGACCAGGGTGTGGCTGCAAGGCTTCTCGACGTACACGTCCTTGCCCGCCTGGCACGCCCAGATGGCCATCAGCGCGTGCCAATGGTTGGGCGTGACAATCGAGACGGCGTCGAGATCCGTGTCGTCCAGTGCCTGGCGAATGTCCTGGACGCAGGCGGGCGTGTTGCCGGCCGTTCGCTTGACGAGGTCGCTGCGGGAGGCGAACAGCCGTCTGTCGGGATCGACCAGGTAAGCAATCTCGACGTCCTTCATCCCGCCGAATCCTGTGATGTGGGTCTGTCCCCGCCCATTGATTCCTGCGATGGCGATGCGGATGCGGTCGTTGGCTCCCAGGATTCGCCCGGAGGCCCTTGTACCGGAGATCGCGAACGTCGCCAGAACGCTGCCGGCAACGGAATGTTTCAGAAACTCACGGCGGTGGTGTCGGACCATGGCTTGTTCCCTCGGTGATGGTGATTGCCTCGTTGGACAGCGCCGCTACGTATTCTCCACGATTGCAACGTCCCTGCCAGTGGCGATGGGGCGGAACCGACCGCATCCAACGATTCCGCTACTTCACGGCGAGGCCCCGCGCGACCTGGATCAACTCCTGAACCACGGCGTGGATCAGGTCAGGAGATCGACCGAACCAAGTACCAGCAGCCCCAGGCTCAGCATCCAGTTCGCGTGAAAAAAGGCCGCGTTCACACGGCTTAGATCGTCCGGCCGTACCAATCGATGTTCGCAAACCAGCAGAACTGTGGCGGCAGCGATTCCGACACCGTAGATCCAACCTAGCCCCAGTCCGCTGGCCAGCCACGGCAGCACGGCCAAGACGATCAACATGCCCGCGTGGCACCAAGCGGCCAGACGCAGAGCCCCAGCCACTCCCAGGCGTACCGGAATGCTCCGCAACTGGGCCTGGGCGTCGAATTCCACATCCTGGCAGGCGTAGATGATGTCGAATCCCGCCACCCACGTCAGCACGGCAAGCCCCAGCAGAATGGCCGGCAGCAGATCTGCCGGTTGCTGCCATACCAGGTCGCCCCGGAGCGCGATCCAGACCGACACCGGTGCGAGCATCAGTGCCGCTCCGAGCCAGAAGTGGGCCAGCGAAGTGAAACGCTTCGTGAAGCTGTATGCGAAAAGGAACACGAGCACGGGCAGTGACAATAACAATGGCAGAACGTTCGGCAGGAACATCAGGGTTCCCAGGACGAAGCCCATCGAACAAATCGAGGTGAAGCCCACCGCGGTTGCCAACGACAGCAGCCCCGCCGGAAGATGCCGACGGGCGGTTCGAGGATTCTCGGCGTCCAGATGCCGATCGGCGATGCGATTAAAGGCCATTGCCGCACTGCGAGCAGAAACCATGCAGACCAGAATGGCCGCCAGATGCAGCCAAGAGAACGCTATCCGCGAACCGTCAGTCGTCGGTGCCGTCCAAGCCATCACCGCGGCCAACAGCGCGAACGGAAGGGCGAACAGCGTGTGGCTGAAGCGGATCATTTCCAGCAGGTGTTGCAGGCGTCGAAACATGGCGGGCTACTGCGATCCCCAGCGTTTGACCAGGGCGTTCTCGACACCCAGTTGATCCAGTATCCGTGCAACGACAAAGTCCACTAAGTCCCCCAGAGATCGCACTCCGTGATACCAGCCGGGCATCGCGGGCAGGACAACCGCGCCAGCCTCGCTGGCCCTGAGCATGTTCTTAAGCTGGATCGACGAAAGCGGTGTCTCGCGAGGAACCAGCACCAGACGCCTCCGTTCCTTCAAGTGGACGTCAGCCGCGCGCTGCACCAGGTTGTTGCTGGCACCGTGGATCACGGCACTCAACGTGCTGCCGGAGCACGGACAGATGACCATGCCCTTGGTCAGAAATGATCCGCTGGCAATCGGAGCCATGAAATCGCCGTGGTGATGGTAGTGAATGGCGTCCGCGCCACCGCCTCGACGTTCGAGCGAAGCGGACAGTTGGCCCAGTGTCTCGGCCACCAACCGCTCCAAGTCCGTCGCAGGCGTTGGTTCGCCGCCCAGACGACTGCGGAGCAAGTCGTCGAGTTGGAATCGATGGACGTCGACGGCGATCCCCAGTTCCTGCCGCAAGACCATCGCTGCCGAAGGACTGATTGTCAGATGAACCGTCTCGCCAGCCCGCATCAAACAATCGAGCAAGCGGATCGCGTACAACGCCCCGCTGGCACCGGTCATCGCCACGACAAGAGGTGGTTTCATTTCGTGCCTACATACAGAGTTGCGATTCCGAAAGTGAACGAATGGACTGACACGCGGTCCAGTCCCGCACATCGCATCCGCTGGGCTAACTGTTCGCCGGACGGGAATTCCCCGACGCTTTCCGGCAAGTAGCTGTAGGCGTCCTGGGAGTTGCGGGCAATCAACTGGCCAAGCCGAGGCAAAACATGCCGAAAGTAGCAGCCGTACAAGGCCCTCATCGGCTGCCAGCGAGGCATGGAGAACTCGAGAATCGCCACGCGTCCGCCGGGACAGCAAACGCGGACCATCTCCCGCAACCCCACATCCGTGTTCGAGACATTTCGCAAACCGAAGGCGACGGAGACAATCTGGAATTGATTGTCCTCGAATGGCAACCGCTGCGTATCCGCTTGCCGAAAAGTGAGGTTGCCGTCAATTCCGGCACGCTGTTTCTTCCGTTCACCGACCGCCAGCATCTCCTGACAGAAATCCGTTCCAACGACGCGGACTCTCCCTTTCGCGCGACGGTAGTAGGCCAGTGCCAGATCGCCGGTCCCTGTGCAGACATCCAAGATGGGGCGATCCCCCGAGGGGGCAACAATGCGCACCGTCCGCCAACGCCAGTAGCGATCCACGTTCAGCGACAGCAAATGGTTCATCAGGTCGTAGCGTGGAGCGATCTCTCCGAACATTTGCTGAACTCGTTGATCACTCTTGTCGACCGGCATCTTTTTCTCAGACGAGGGTGTGATGGCAAACTGTAATAAGGGAAAAACCAGCGAAATCAGAATGATGGGGTTCGGTCGCGTGCGAATCGCGGCTCGTCCGAGTCCCCGCAAATTTGGCTGCTCGCAATGACTCGTTTTCGAGTATTGGGCGACGGGCATCGAAACTGGCGTCTGGCGCTGAACGCTGCTACCTGGGTAGTATAGTTGTTTGGCCAAGGAAGGAAACGACCGCTCGGAGCGGAAGGAAAACGACCTTTCTTGCTTCGATCCCTTGCAGAGCAGGTGTCGGTCGATCAAGCTGGAAACCGGTAAAGTCTCTGCTTCTTAACGAACTTCAACAAACTGCCCTGGCTCGTTTCTGCAACTTGCGTAATTGAATGGAGTACCCCACCATGAGGCGTTTGGTAACCGGCTTGATCGTTACGATCGTAGTTTTCAATGTAACGCTGGCGGCGATTGGGCCATCTTTCAGCGTCGCGGCGGAATCGAAACGGGTCGCGATCACCGATCCCGCCGAAGTCGATGTCGATTACACCTACCAAGGCGAGTACGTGGGAATGGTCTACCAGGCGAGCGGTCGGCGCGGCCAAGTGGGGCTGCAGATCATCGCGCGGGGTGACGGCCGATTCGACGCCACTTGGTATCAGGGTGGTTTGCCGGGTGCTGGCTGGAACCAGACCGATCGGATCTCGTTCAGCGGGGGACTGAACGATGGTCTGCTGACGCTGATGGGCGAGGGGCAGATGATTCTGGTCGATGGGCGCACCGCCAGTGTCCAGGACACGGGAGGAACCGTCCGCGGCGAGTTGGCCAAGTTGGTGCGGGTGAGCCCTACGATCGGTGCAAATCCCCCGCCGCAGGCGATTGTGCTGTTCGATGGGTCACAGCCCGAGTATCTCGAAGGCGCCAAAGTGACCGAGGACGGGTTGTTGGAAGTGGGCACAACGACCAAGATGCCAGTCCAGGATTTCCGTCTGCACCTGGAATTCCGCCTGCCGTACATGCCCTTCTCGACCGGACAGGCGCGGGGCAACAGTGGCGTTTACATCCAACGCCGCTACGAGGTTCAGATCCTGGATTCCTTCGGCCTGGAAGGCGTCTTCAACGAGTGCGGAGCGCTTTACCGGCAACAACCGCCGGAGTTGAACATGTGTCTGCCGCCGCTTGCTTGGCAGACCTACGATATCTGGTTTCGGGCCGCGCGATTCGATGACGAAGGCAACAAGACCGCCAAGGCCCGCATCACGGTCCTGCACAACGGCGTGCCGATCCACAGCAACTGGGAGATTGCTGCCAAGACAGGTGCCGGGTTGCCGGAAGGTCCCGAGCCGATGCCCATTCTGTTGCAGAACCACAGCGACCCCGTGCATTTCCGCAACGTGTGGATCGTCTTGGGCGAACCGGTCGTCGCCAAGCAGTACGTGGCGACCGGTCCGCGCCGCTGCGTCTCCCGCGAGCGTCACACCTGCCCGGTCCTTCAACGGATCATCAACCGTTGGCGCGGGTGCCGATGACTTGCCAGCCTTGTACGCCGTTTGACGGAGGCAACTTCGACCGTCGCGAATGAACGGGCATTACCCCGAGTACTGGACGCAAACAAAGCAAATGTCGTCGTCCTGGGGACCGCCGCCCGTAAACTCGCGTAGGTCATCTGTCAAGAACTGACGCAGGGATTCCAAGTCAGGGTAGGTTCCCGCAACCTTGTCGCGGAGCCGACCGATTGTGTACTGCTTGCTTTCCACGTTCATCGCCTCGTTGACGCCGTCGGTGTACATGAACAGCATGTCGCCTGACTGCAATTGGACCGTGGCTTGTTCGAAGTTGAAGCCTTCGACGATTCCGATTGGCAGACCTGACAAATCGTTTCCCGGCTCGGCAACCGTGCCGTCCGCGCGGCGCCAAATCGGAGCCATGTGGCCGGCGTTGACAATGGTTGCCTCGTGCTTTTCGTGATCCAGCACCACCATAATGATCGTCACAAATCGGTCGATGTGCAGCATGGTGATGAGATCGTTCAGTTTCGACATCGCGGTCGCGGGATGGCTCTCGCTGGCCAAGCAGTACTTCGCTTCGGCCGACACCTTGGCCATCATCATTGCCGCCGCCACACCATGTCCGACCACATCGGCAACCAAGATCGCGATCCTGCCGTCCGGAAGGGTGATGTAGTCGTAGTAATCTCCGCCGACGTGATTGGCGGGCGAATAGAACGCCACGAATCGGTAGCCGTTCAACAACGGCGGTCCCTGCGGAAGGAATGCCTTCTGCACCTCGCGAGCCAATTCGAGATCCTGTTGGAGATCCTTCTGCCGGAGCGCTCCCTCGTGCAACTGGGCATTGTGGATCGCGGTTCCCGCCTGGACGGCCACGCTTGCCAGGACTTCCAAGTCGTCCTTTCGGAACTGCTTCCGCTGATCCAGAGTGTCCAATTGGATCACCCCCAGCGAGTTCCCTTCGGAATCGAGCAGTGGCGCACACATCATCGACCGGATGCGCAGATCCGCAATGCTCTGGCTGATGTCGGTCCACTGGGACGTTGCGTCCTCGGACAGCATGGCCTGTTTGGATTCCATGACTTGGCGCACCACCGTCCGGCTGATGCGGATCGCTTCGTCGCCACCCTTGCGGGCTTTGGTCCACCGCGGAATCAAGCTGCCGTCGTCTGACTCCAGGACGATGAAACCGCGGTCTGCTTGCAGAAAGATCCTGAACAGACTGTTCAAAACCTGAGGCAGTACTTCGTCCAGCGCCAGGGCGCGGCCCAGGTTGCGAGTGATCTCGATCAGTGCCGACAAACGAGACTCGACGCTGGCCGTCAATTGCAGAGTGCCCGAAGAACTGGCGCTGACGTCCACCTTGGAGAGAATCGGCGAAGTGGAAGGATCGGGGCCTTCGTCGACCAAGATGGCGCTGGGACTGTCGCTTGCATCGTCCGCGGGAGCCAAATCCAACGTGCCGCTGACCGACCGCTTCGCCGCCGGGGCATCGTGGTGGAATCCAAACACGATGTCGCAGACGCGGATCAAGTCGCCGTCTTGCAGCAACTGGGGTTGCTCTCCCACCGGAACATCATTCAAGAACGTCCCGTTGCGGCTGCCCATGTCCTTTATGTAGAAGCGGCCCGCTCGCCGGGATACCTGGGCATGTTGCCGACTGACTCGCCCCTCCTCGGTCAACGCAATGTCGCAGTCGGCTTGTCGGCCAATCAGCGCTTCGTCGCGATTGAGTTCGTAACGCCGGCCCGCCTCTGCACCTACTTCGATTATGAGATAAGCCACGCGACCGTTTCCCGATTTACAGGTGACCAAGAAGCCGGGGGAGCCCAGGTTTTCATCCCCGGCGAATGCTTCTCCGACAAATTCTAAAGTGCCCTACGAGTCGCCGTCAATCGACAACCACTATTTGCCATCCCTAAATGCCTTGGCGATCTCTCTAGAAGTGGCATTGTTGGACATTGGGGCTTTCTACCTGGATTTGGGCTTGAAACGGCAAGATTTTTTGGGAAAATGCCGGGCTTTCGTTCGGTCAGAAAAGTTTAGGGGGCCATCCATGGCGGAAGTCCTGCAAGTCAAGATTCGAGACGAAGCCGGTTCGAACGCAGTCAAGCGAGTGCGTCGGGCGGGCAATGTTCCTGCGGTTTTGTACGGGCATCGGGAGGCGAATGTGCGTCTTTCAGTACCTTCTGACCAACTGCACGCCGCGATTCGACACGGCGCGAAGATGGTCGAATTGCAGGGCGACATCAGCGACACGGCGTTGATTCGCGAAGTCCAATGGGACGCATTGGGACACAGCGTGCTGCACATCGATCTGACGCGGGTTTCAGCCACGGAAAAAGTGCGAGTTACGATCCCCGTGGAATTGCGCGGCGAGGCTCCTGGAGTTCGTCAAGGCGGCATGATCGAGCACATGGTTCACGAAGTGGAAATCGAGTGCCCCGCTGCGTCCTTGCCGGAACGGATCGACGTGAATATCAATGCGTTGCAGGTGGGAGATGCGATCAAGCTGGGTGACTTGAGGTTGCCCGATGGAGTTGTATTGCTCGGCGACAGCGATGAAATGGTCGTCCATTGCGTCGCGGTCACGGAGTTGCCCGAGGTGGAAGAGGCGGCGGTGGCCGAGGCGGGCGAACCAGAGGTGATTGGTCGCAAGGTCGAGGAAGAGGAAGAAGACTAGCTCCCCAGGAATCGAGCGGCTCGATTCAAGGGGGGATCGCGATGAAGCTGATCGTAGGGCTGGGCAATCCAGGCCGAAAGTACGAGGGAACGCGTCACAATGTCGGCTGGGAGGTGGTGGCCGAATTTCGCCGTCGCTTCGGCAAAGGAGGCATCCGGTCGAAATTCCAGGGAGAATTGGCCGAGGCCGTGGTGGGTGACGAGCAGGTTTGGTTGCTTTGTCCGCACACGTTTATGAATTGTAGTGGTGCGAGCGTCCAGCCCGCACGCGACTTCTACAAATTAAAGCATGAAGACTTGATCGTGGTCTGTGACGACATGAACCTTCCCACGGGAAGGTTGCGTTTTCGGGCCAAGGGGTCGTCTGGTGGACAAAAGGGGTTGGAGGATATCATTCGTCGTTTGGGAACGGACGCCTTTCCGAGGCTGCGGATCGGAATCGACAGTCCGCCGCCGCAGTGGGACGCCGTTGGATACGTGCTTGGAAAATTCGATGCCCAGCAACGTCTGGTGATCGACGCAGCAGTTCGACTTGCGGCAGACGGTTTAGCCGACTGGGCCCGCGGCGGCGTCCAGTACTGTATGAATCGATACAACGGGAATTGACTGTTACAGGGAGAATAGGTTTGGCTCACAACGTTTACGAATGCATGTTCATTTTTGATTCGAACGCTTACGCTCGTGACCCGGGTGGAGTGAGCGGGCGAATCCCCAAGATGGTTGAGAAGTGCGGAGGCGATCTGCTCGCGAGCCGGTTGTGGTTCGAGCAGCGGCTTGCCTACCCAATCAAGGGTCACAAGAAGGGAACCTACTGGCTGGCATTCGTCCGTCTGGAGAGCGGAAAGCTCACCGAATTCAATCGCGAGTGCCAGTTGGACGACAACATCCTTCGCAACCTCACGCTTCGAGTTGATCCGCGAATGGTCGATGTTCGCGTAGCCCAGGCGAGTGGTGAGCGACTTCCGTTCGCGCCGCCGATTGTCGAGCAGAAGCCGACCGGGGCCGCCGTCCGTCCGGACGACGCGGATTTGGAAGCGGATGCAGACGACGAGGAAGACTTGCCGTAACTGCCGTGGATCCGATGCATCGCCGACTTGTCGGTCGTTCTGTCGCGTGGTAGTTTGGGCAGTTCGCGTGCGGAAAGCGTCGGTTTCTTCGTCAGGCATTGGTCGGATGAGGCGTGGATCATGGCAAATTTTAACCGTGTCATCTTAGCAGGGAACATCACCCGCGACATCGAACTCAGGTACATCCCCAGCGGGATTGCCGTAACGGACATCACCTTGGCGGTCAATGACAAACGCAAGACGCAGAGTGGCGAGGTGATCGAAGAGACGACTTTCGTCGATGTGACGCTTTGGGGGCGAACGGCTGAAGTTGCGAGCGAATATCTGAGCAAAGGCTCGTCAATCCTGATTGAAGGGCGACTGAAGCTGGATACGTGGGAGACGGAAGGGCAGAAACGGTACAAGCTTCGCGTCGTGTGCGAACGGATGCAAATGCTGTCGCCCCGCGGAAGCAGCGGAGGTGGTGGTGGTGGTCAAGACCGACCTCCTCGGCAGTACGACGAATCGGAATATAGTCATTCGTCGTCCACGGGCGTCGCTGAGTCGAGTCGGGGTACACCGGCGGGTCCACCGGAGGATGACATCCCGTTCTGAAATTGCTTCGCCGATTCGGCGAGGGCCTTTTTTGCTCGCTGCTGGCTCGGCGGGCGTTGAAGAATTCGTACTATTGAAACAGCGCAGCACGATGCCGAACGTGCTCGACCTTTAGAAAAACTTGCTTGCAGGGGAAATCATGGCCGAAACTCAGTCCCAGAAGAGATCGCGAAATTCAGGCTTCAAGCGTCTGCCGAAGGGGCCGCATGGCGGCGTGCAGTTGTTGTTGATCCAATCGGTCGATCATCTTGGCAAGCAAGGTGACGTGGTTGAGGTGCGACCGGGGTACGCCAACAACTATTTGTTGCCCCAGGGATTGGCGACTCTCGCGACCGACCATCACAAGCGGATGGTCGACAAGCATCGCGCCAAATTGCTGGAAATCGAAAAGTCGCGGCTGATGCATCTGCAGAGCCTGGCCGATGCGATTTCCAAGCAGAGCATTACCATCGATGCAATGGCCAACGACGAAGGCCACCTGTATGGCAGCGTCGGAGCCAACGAGATCGTCGCGGAACTGAAGAAGAACGATTTCCATCTGACCGCCAGCCAAATCCGTCTGGAAGGACCGCTCAAGGAACTCGGCCTGTACACGGTCAAGGTGCATCTGCACCAGGATATCGGCGCCGAGTTAAAGGTGTGGGTTGTGCCGACAGCGACTGGCCAGACTTCGGCCAGCGACTGACGCTTGTTCGTGATCGTGCGCCGAATTCCTGCGAATTCGGTTCGAACCGGCAGTAACCGGCGCCCTGCGACTTTGGTCGCGGCGCCGGTGGCGACCGGACCCACTCGAATTTCACGGAGGAACGCGGGATGCCTGCGCTCGAGTTTGCTTCCCAAGTGCTGGACCACTCGCCGCCTTCCGACATCGATGCCGAACTGGGCGTTCTCGGAAGCATCCTCCTGATGCCGGATGCGTGCGACGAAGTGTCGCTAATTCTGCGGGCCGAGGACTTCTACGACGATGCCAACCAGCGGCTGTTCCGCCAGATGCAGGAAATGCATGACGCCGGGCGGAAGATCGATGTGACGCTGCTGGTGGACAAGCTGAAATCGTCGGGTGAATTCGAGACGATCGGCGGCGCCGCCTACTTGTACAAAGTCAGCCAGTCGGTGCCCAACGCCGCTCACGCTCGCTACTATGCCCGAATTGTCCGCGAGAAGGCAACGCTGCGGTCCCTGATCCAGGCCAGCACCGAAATCTTGCGCGATGCCTACGAAGCCCAGCGGGAGCCCAAGCATCTGTTGAGCGAGGCCGAGCAGAAGATCTTCGCCATCCTGGACCATCGCGGTTCCGCCACGGTATCCAGCATCCGTGACATCTTGAATCAATCGATGGACCGTCTGGACGCGCGGATGCGCGGCGAGCACATCGGCGGCGGGGTGGAGACCGGATTTACCGACCTGGACAAGTTGATGGGCGGTCTCCACAACTCGGAACTTGTCGTGCTGGCCGCGCGCCCGAGTATGGGAAAGACGGCCTTTGCCATGAATATCGCCGAATTCGTGGCGATCGAATTGCGGGAGCCGACGCTGTTTGTCAGCTTGGAAATGTCCGCGATCGAACTGGCCGACCGGATGCTTTGTTCGGTGGCTCGAGTGAACGGGCACCGGATGCGCACCGGCACGATTTCGAACGCGGACCGGCAACGGCTAGTCGAAACGGCCGGGCGGATTAGTCAGTCGCCGTTGTTCGTCGATGATTCGCCGTCGCGCACCGTGAGCGAAATCGCCGCGGCCGCCCGGCGGATCCGGCGGCGCGAAAAAGGACTGGGGCTGATCGTGATCGACTATCTGCAGTTGATCGAACCGGACAATCCGAACGACTCGCGACAGGAACAGGTGGCGCGGATCACGCGGCGCCTGAAAGGGTTGGCGCGCGAAGCCGACGTCCCGATCCTGTGTTTGGCTCAGTTGAACCGCCAAGCCGAAGACAGCAAGGACCACCGCCCGCGGTTGAGTCATTTGCGCGAATCCGGCGCGATCGAGCAGGACGCGGACGTGGTGATGTTCGTGCATCGCGAAGAATACTACCACCGCGGTGCGACTCAGCAGGAATACGAGGGCCAAGCAGAAATCATCGTCGCCAAACAGCGAAACGGTCCGGTCGGCGACGTGGAACTACGTTGGGAGAAAGACTTCACCCGCTTTCAGAACCTTGCTCCGGAACGTCTGCGCGACTTCGACGGCTACAACCGAGGTGCCGCCGAAGAATTCTGAATTCGCCCTATTAGTTGCCGAAAGGATCGGCAGCGTTGTTGGCTCCACCGGCCGGCGGTGCTCCGAAGGGATCGTCGGCTCCACCCTCGGGCGGATCCGCGAACGGAGTCATTTCTTCGCCTTCGCCGGGAATTCCAGGCTCTTGCTCTGCTCCCATCATGCCACCGACCATTTCCACGATTCCGTCGATCACCTCGTTGAAGGCAGCCTGATCGTTGGCAGCGAGCAACTGATCGAGCACTCCCTCGAACATCTTGACTGGCGACAACGGTGACAGCAGCATGGGCTTGTTTTCCTTGAGCTGCTGGGGCATGACGGTCGTCAGAAACAACTTGGACTGCTCGACGCCTTCTTTCCAGCCGTCGGCCATTTCCTTGGGCACCCACTTGCCTTCGACCCGCACGGTCTCTCGCGCCTCCACTTTACCGTCCGGTTGTTCCAAACGAAGTACCGCCGAATCGCCGTCGACACGGACGGTGGAAATCTTGACGTTCGAGAAGTCCATCATCGGGACGGTTTCCAACCCGGGGAATTCCATGGGGACGGGCAGGCTGGCGGGATCGACGTCTTGTTCGAGCGACTTCGCAAGTTCCATCATCCGCGTGCCTATCGCTTTTCCGGGGCCTTCCATGAAGGCGGAACCGTCAAACGTCTTCAGCTTGTCCAAATCCGTCAAGTCGCTATTGACGATTGCATCCAGCAGGCCAGTGAAGGCATCCCAATTCTTGTTGGCTGCGGTCAGATCCAACCCCGGCTGCTGCAGTGCCGGATAGCCCATGATGAAGTCTTTCTTGTCCTTCAGAACTGACACGGCTTTGCCCAGGATGCGTTTTCCCGCATTCCAAACGTCGGCATCCATGTTCAGGGCCATGGCTTGGACCACTTCGTTCACGTCCGTCTGGTAAGTGGCTGGTAGCGAATCCCAAGCAGCGCGAAAATCCCCCGACTGCATTTTGGCCATCAAGTCCCTCAGGGCGGCATCGGGAGATGTACTAGTTCCTGCGGCCGCGGCCATCTGCCGTGCCGTCTGCTGGCTTGCCAGACTCAAACGTTCCATCGGAACTGCGATCGTTACCCCGTTTTCCTTCCGCAGGTAGACCACGTTGTTGCGCAGAGCCAGGAAATCACCGACCACCTGGAACTTGCCGGTTGCGTCGGTCCATGTCTCGGCTTGAATCGGCGCCGTTACACCCAAAGTCCCCGCGGCTGCCAACAACACGACAGAAAGCACGAAACACAGCCTGGCGGGTCGTTTCAGTTCGACGGAGTGGTTTCGGCGGAACGCAGGGGGATAATTCGGTTTCAAGCGTGGACTCCTTCATGGGTTCGAGAATCGATGCGCGTCGAGTTATCTCCCGACGCGAGACAACGGCCGAGGTCTCTCGCGAGTGCCGTTCGGCAAGCAGTGTCGCGGGCAGCGAGGCTGGCAAGAACCGGGACGGGGTTCGAGCCGACATCGAAGAGGCGGTGGTACATGCCGAGCCGCTGCCCAAATCGCTCGACCGACTCGATCGGCCGAAAAGGCGGCAGGCATGCGGCGGGGCTGCTGGCTTCCTCGGTAAAGAGCGTCGCTAGGAAAAGCAAGCCGACGCCGACGAGAGCCATCAGTGCGGCTGCCAGCGTCGTCATGAAAAACCGTCCACATTGGCTCCACCGCGTGAAGACGTAGAACAGCGCGTAAAAAGGTACAAACAGGTACATCAAGCCGTTGACAGCACTCTCTTGAAATGCGATGACGGCGATCCGCAGACTGAACACGGTAGAAACCGCCATGCACACGGTGATACAGACCCAACCGGAGAGAGCGAACGCTCGGCCTTGAGGCATCGTCGACATCGAAACTGCGATCGTCCCGATTACCGTCAAAACTGCTGCAATGGCCCAGGTGGGCATGCCCTCCGTGACGTTCTTGACCTGCTCGACCTTCTCTTGAACCAGGGCATCCTGGGCCTTGGTCAGCAGCCGTTCGGCAGCCCCTTCGTGCCCTTCAGCCTTTTTTGCGGCGGCTTTGGTGGGAGCAACTCCAAAGCCCTTCGTGAACTTGCCCGTTTCCAAATTCAGCCCGCAACCCACGCACAAGACCGCGTTGTGCGCCAGCGGTGCGTTGCAACTCGGGCAGTGACGGCCCTTGTATTCGTCCTGCTTTCCTTTCAGCCCCACTTCGTCCAGCAGGTCGGCCAATCCACCCGCCACGGGCGTCGGTGCCGCAACGGCCGCTGCCTTCTTTTGAGGGGATGGTACCTTCAGCGGATTGGCGCATTTCGGGCACTTCACCACTTTGCCAGCCAATTCGTCCTTAGCGGCGAACGTCTGACCGCACTTGCAGGCAACTTTGATGGGCATGGTAAGAATCCACGGCGGATGAATCGGTCTGTTGCGCAACACACGGAGTCCGGATCCGGCGGTGGTCTCGCAAGGCAGACTCATCCGCCTGTTGAGACGAAACTATTTTGCACCGTGTTTCCACCGGAGGCAACGGCCCTGCCAAAATGACAGCAGGAGACGCTGTTCCGGTGCTCTTCCCACCAGCCGGACGCAAGTGCCGAAGAACTAAAAAGACGGAACACCAAACCTGCCAGACAGTTACGTCGCTCAAGCCGACGATTGGCCCGCGAATTGCTTAAAGTTGCCGAATCGAACGCAAGGTGAGCGAATCTGGCAGTCGGTCCAGCGGGATACCGAACCGGACTGCTGGACAACCATACGTAACACCAGTTTTCAGGTCTTCGAGGAGGTGAATGGTCCATGGCAGCGAAAAAGAAAGGGTTCAAACTCCAGCCCCTGAACGACCGCGTGGTCATCAAGCGGGAAGAGTCTGAAAGCAAGACGGCTGGGGGCATCGTCCTGCCTGATTCGGCGAAGGACAAGCCGGCGCGCGGCAGTGTGGTTTGTGTGGGCAACGGCCGGTTGCTCGACGATGGCTCCCGAAGTCAATTGCAGGTCAGCGTGGGAGATCGCGTGGTCTTCAGCAGCTACGCCGGCGAGGCGTTCAAGGTGGACGATGAAGAGCTGCTGCTGATGCGGGAAGACGACATTTTGGCGGTGATCGAAGATTAAGGCCGCCCGCGACCGGCCGGCGGGCGATGTGCTCGTTCGCGGCCCAGTGCATCCGAAGAACATTTCATCGCAGTCAAACAAACGAACATGCAAGGAGAAAACATCCGATGGCGAAAATGATCGCATTTGACCAGGAGGCTCGCGAAGCCATTCGGCGCGGGGTCTCAAAGTTGTCCCGGGCCGTCAAGGTGACTCTCGGTCCCAAGGGCCGCAACGTTATCTTGCAGAAGAGCTTCGGGTCGCCCACGGTGACCAAGGACGGCGTCACGGTCGCCAAAGAGATCGACCTGGAAGACGTCTACGAGAACATGGGCGCTCGAATGGTCCGCGAAGTAGCCAGCAAGACCAGCGACGTGGCGGGCGACGGCACGACAACTGCGACGGTGCTGGCCGAAGCGATTTTCAACGAGGGGTTGCGGGGCGTCGTGGCGGGCGTCAATCCGGTCCAAATGAAGCAAGGCATCGAGCTTGCGGTCAAAGATCTGGCCGAAAAGATGCAGAAGATGTCGATCAAGATCAAGGACAAGGAAGCGATGGCCAACGTCGCTTCGATCGCAGCGAACAACGACCGCGAAATCGGCAATCTGCTGGCCGACGCGATGGAAAAAGTGGGCAAGGACGGTGTGATCACGGTCGACGAAGGCAAGAGTCTGTCGACCGAAGTCGAGTGGGTCGAGGGGATGCAGTTCGACCGCGGCTATCTGTCGCCGTACTTCGTCACCGACGCGCAAACGATGCAGTGCGTGCTGGAAGATTGCTACGTGTTGATCTTCGAGAAGAAAATCAGCAGCGTGAAAGATCTTGTGCCACTGCTCGAAGCGGTGGTTCAGCAGGGAAAACCGCTGGTGATCGTGGCTGAGGATGTCGACGGCGAAGCGTTGGCGACGCTGGTGATCAACCGGCTCCGCGGAACCTTCCAGTGCTGTGCCATCAAAGCTCCCGGATACGGCGACCGTCGCAAAGCGATGATGGAAGACATCGCGATTCTGACCGGCGGCAACGCGATTTTCGAATCGCTGGGCATCAAGCTGGACTCGGTCGGCCTGACGGACCTGGGACGCGCCAAGAAAGTGATCGTGGACAAAGACAATACCACGATCATCGAGGGGGCCGGCAAGAGCAGCGACATCAAGGCGCGTATCGATCAGATCCGCCGGGAGATCGACGCCGCGACCAGCGACTACGACCGGGAGAAGCTGGAGGAACGCTTGGCGAAACTGGCGGGTGGAGTGGCGAAGGTGAACGTCGGGGCCGCGACCGAGACCGAGATGAAGGAAAAGAAGGCACGCGTCGAGGACGCGCTGCACGCCACGCGAGCTGCCGTCGAGGAAGGAATCCTTCCGGGCGGAGGCGTTGCGCTGCTCAGGGCGGCTGCCGGTGCCAAGCCTGGGGACGACATCACGCACGATCAGAAGGTCGGTTACGACATCGTCTTGCGGGCCTGCCGCGCCCCGTTGACCATGATCGCTGAAAACGCCGGTCAAGACGGCGGCATCGTCTGCGAAAAAGTCGCGGAAATGAAAGGCAATATGGGATACAACGCTCTGACCGGCGTCTACGAGGATCTGGTCAAGGCAGGTGTCATCGACCCGACGAAAGTCACTCGCACGGCACTTTCCAATGCCGCTAGTGTAGCTACGCTGCTGTTGACGAGCGACGCGCTTGTCGCCGAAAAGCCCAAGAAAGAGGCGAAGGCCAAGAAGGGTCACGGCGGGGACTACGACATGTATTGATTCCGGTCGGGGTGGCCCGTTGCCACTCCACGCGAAATCACCAGAATGGACATGAAAAGCCTCCCGATTGAGCTGTTTCGGGAGGCTTTTTTTGTGGAGACGAGACTCACTCCCAGGCAATCGCGTCTCGTACTTCTGGTATAATCGCGTCGACGTCCTGCCCTGAGAATCTTCCTGGGTAGGGGCTTTCATATCATCCGTCCTTCACGTTATACTTCTTACTCGTTTGGGAAGTACGCCCGGAGGTCCCGCCGATGCCAGAATTGTTGTCACAGCACAAGGACGATGTATTGGTCGTCCAATTTACATCCCAGAAGATTCTTTCCGACGTGCTGATTGCCCAGATCGGCCGCGAATTGCTGGATTTGGCTGACGAAGCCAACGGCAAGATGCTGCTCGATTTCCGAGGCGTCACCTTCATGTCGTCAGCCATGATCGGGAAGATTGTTCTGCTGAACAAGAAATGCAAGACGAACAAGACGACGATCAAGTTGTGCAATATCTCGTCTAGTATCATGGAGGTGTTTGAGATTACTCGTTTGAACAAAATCTTCAGCATCTACGATTCTGAGGAAGACGCGCTTACCGCCTTTGGGAAGAAGGGCTGGTTCGGCTGATCGGCTTCGACCTGCCGCGCGTAGCCCCCGTCACTGGATCGCTTGCAGTCGGATCACGCGCAGGCGGGCGCTTGCAGCCTTGGAGGGGTGGTGGCATGGGCCTGATCGAGGTCGTTGAAGGGCCAAACGCCGGGCACACCTACCGGTTCGATCGCGACGAGTTGATCGTCGGGCGACTCACATATTGCGACATCGTCGTCAATCAAAAAAATGTCTCGCGGCAGCACGCTCGGCTGCTTTGCTCCGGCGGCGATTATTTCGTCGAGGACTTGAACAGCACCAATGGCACGTTCCTGAACGGCAAACGTGTGCAGTCCCGCACGCGACTGAAGGATCACGATCTGATCCGTGTTTACAACGTGACGCTGCGGTTCCGTGAACTCGACCTGACCGAGGATTTGCCAACAGGCGGAATCTCTGGTTCTCCGAGCGTTGGCGATGAACGTGCTGTTGGCGGGGAGATGCCCGGGAAGACAACCCAGGTTGGCGACAACCGTAGCGGTCGTCGAAAGCAGAACGTCGAGGTCAATGCGTACGAGAAGCTCAAGACGGTACTGGAGATCCACCGGACGCTGGGGAGTACGTTGGACATCGACTTGGTGTTGCCGAAGATCTTGGACGGGTTGTTCACCGTCTTTCCGCAGTCCGACCGCGGATACATCCTGTTTCCCGATCCCGTGTCGGACACCTTCGAGATCCGGGCGCAAAAGCACAAAGAAGAAGGTACGTTGGCGGCGTCTTCGCTGGGGCCAATCAGCCAGACGGTAGCCCGCCGCGTGATGTCGCTGGGCGAGGCAATCCTGAGTGCCGACGGACTGGACGATGCCGAGCTGGATATTGGGGACTCGGTACTCGATTTCCCCATCCGGTCCATGATGTGCGCTCCGTTGCTGGGACGGATGCAAGAACCTCTGGGGATCATTTACGTCGACACCAACGACCCCTACGAGCGTTTCCACGCGGACGACCTCGAGGTGCTGCTCAGCGTGGCAGCTACCGCCGGTCAAGCGTTGGAGTACGCGGTGGCTCACCAGGCCAAGCTGCATCTTGACCGCCGCGAGCGGGAATTGGCGACCGCCCGCGAGGTGCAACTGCACTTTCTTCCGCAGACACCACCCGAGATCCCCGGGTACCTTTTCTATGGTCATTACGCTTCCGCCGAAGAGGTGGGCGGCGACTACTACGGCTACCAGCCGCTGGCGGACGGTCGGACGGCGATCAGTCTGGGCGACGTCTCGGGCAAGGGGATTTCCGCGGCTTTGATCATGGCTCGCTTGTGTAGCGAAGTGCGGTACCGGCTGGCGACTGCTAGCACGATTCGCGATGGCTTCCTGCAGTTGAATGACGAGTTTGCCAAGCCGGAGAACGACACTTGGTTCGTGACCTTTGTCCTGTGCGTCCTGGACAATCGGCGACATCTCGTCTCGCTGTTCAATGCCGGGCACATGGCTCCGATTTGCCGGCGAGCTGCGACCCAAGAAATCGAAGAATTGGGCGAGGCGAACACCGGACCTCCGCTGGGGTGCAGCCCGGGGATTCAATACGATCCCTGCACCGTCGAACTCCGTCCCGGAGATTTGGTGTTGATCTACACCGACGGAATCAGCGAGGCGATGAACGCGCGCCACGAATTGTACGGGCGAAACAGGCTGTTGGAAGCCATCCGGCGAGGTCCCGAGCGGTTGGAGGACTTGTGCCGTTGGATCCTGGACGACGTGAAGCTCTTCACCCAACAACATCCGCAGAACGACGATATCTGCTTGATCGGTTTTCAACGCGAACCTGAGCGATCGGTGCCATGAACCAGGACGCCCCCCCGCAGGCCGTCGTCTTTGACTTGGACGGTCTGATGTTCAACACGGAGGATCTTTACGACGAGGTCTGCGAACTGATGTTGCAGCGCCGCGGACGACATTTTTCGGCGGATCTCAAACGAAGGATGATGGGGTTGCCGGGCTTGGCCTCCTTGCAGGCCATGATCGATCATCACGGGTTGAACGACACGGCGGATCGGCTGCAGCGAGAATCGGACGACATCTTCGCGGGAGTGCTGCCCGGTCGCGTGGCCCCGATGCCGGGGCTGCTGGAGCTGTTGGATGCGCTGGAGTTGGCGGGCGTCCCCAAAGCGATTGCAACCAGCAGCCATCGACCGTTTACGACGACAGTCTTGGGCCAGTTCGGCTTCGAGCCTCGGTTCCAATTCCTGTTGACTTCCGAAGACGTCGCGCTTGGCAAGCCGCATCCGGAGGTCTATCAAAAGGCCGCGGCACGTCTCGGGCTCGCGCCTTCCCGCATCCTCGTGTTGGAGGACAGCGAGAACGGCTGCAAAGCCGCCGTGGCGGCCGGAGCCTGGACCGTCGCAGTTCCCGGCCAGCACAGCCGCGGTTACGATTTCCCGGGCGTCCGGTTGATCGCGGACAGCCTGGCCGATTCGCGGATATACCAAGCCCTGGGCATTTCGCATGTCAACTCCTGAGAGGAACCCAGAACGCATGAGACCGATCCTTGTCGCTCCGGAAAATGCCGACGACCAGCGGGACGCGGTTCATCGCGCCGTGCAAGCGTTGGCCGAGGACGATCTGGTCGTTTTTCCCACGGAAACCGTGTACGGCTTGGCTGCCAATGCGTTGAGTCCGAAGGCGGTCGAGCGATTGCTGAATGCCAAGCACCGCCGTCCGGGCCAAGCGTTGACCCTGACGCTGGCGCATGGCGAGGCGGCGAGCGACTACTGCCCGGATTTGTCCGTCGCCGCCCGCCGCCTGGCTCAACGTTGCTGGCCGGGGCCATTGACCCTGGTCCTGGACGCCGACCATCCGCAGAGCCTCTTACGGCAATTGCCTGAGTCGGTTCAAAAAGCGGTGGCGCCTCAGCGAACCGTCGGACTTCGCGTGCCCGACCATCCATTTCTCCAGGCCGCTCTGCGTTTGATGTCCGGGCCGTTGGTGCTCACCAGCGCCAACATATCGGGACAGGCGGATACGGTAACTGCCGAACAGGTGATTCAAGCCTTAGGCGACGAAGTGGCGATCGTACTGAGCGACGGACGAAGCAAGTACGGGCAAGCGTCGACGGTTGTTCGAGTTGTCGGCAACCAGCTCGAGATCTTAAGACCCGGCGTTCTGACGGAATCGGCGGTCGTGCGCGGCGCGAGCTTGGTTGTCCTTTTCGCCTGCACCGGAAACACCTGCCGAAGTCCGATGGCGCAATTGCTCTTTCAGAAACGACTTGCGGATCGCTTGCTCTGCACGCCCGCCGAGCTTGAATCCCAGGGGTTGCTCGTTCTGTCGGCCGGCGTTGCCGCCGCGGCGGGCTGTCCTGCATCCGACGAGGCGATCCGAGTCATGGAGCGCCGATCCCTCGATCTAAGCCAGCACGAGAGCCGTCCGCTCTCGGATGTCCTGGTGCGATTTGCCGATGTGATCCTCGCCATGACCCAGTCGCATCGCGCGGCGATCGTCGCGCAATGGCCCGAGGCGGCGGACAAGACGTTTCTCGTGCGACACGACCGGCGGGATGTGGTTGACCCGATCGGAGGACCGGAGGATCTGTACGCCGAATGTGCAGAGCACCTTGATGCGCAGATGCCCGGCTGGGCGGATCGGTTGGATCTGGAAACGTTGCCGCGTCTCGTTCGGCGAGAACCCGATAAAGAGTAACGGTCGTAGCGGTTTTGCTCCGCTCGTCTCCAACGATCCGAGATTCCTTGCGAAAATCGGGCGTGTCGGCTATTGCGGGTGTGGCGCCTGTGGGTAAAGTCGGAAGTGTCACTCGATTCACGGCGGGTAATCCACCGCCGCGTTGATCGGGATGCGGACTCATCCGCGACAACATTTGGAATTCCCGTTGCCCCCAGGTGACGAGCCCGTCGCAATGAAGCCCATGGCCTCGGAGACGCAGCTTTGATGCCCAGCCATTCGCCCACGCGTGCCGACGAAGTCGAGCAGTTGATGCTCAACGCCCGTTTGCGGGACGCCATTGAACCGTTCCTGGACGAAGCAATCGATCTGATGGATTCGCGACGGATGTCGACGGGCACCGAGAACGAGTATCTGGAATCCATGCTCGCCTGGGAGTATGCCCCGGTGCTGCCGATCAGCCGCTGGTTCACGCCCGAGTTGAACTTGCCGGAACCGGCCTCTCTGGACGATTCCCAGGTTCGCGAGTGGCTGTGGAAGACCATCCACCGGTTGGACGAACAGCGGATCGCGCTGGCCTATACCGACCACCTTTCCGATCGGGAATTGTACTGCATTCTCTACCGCGACATCTTGCCGGCGGCCGAGAAGAAGCTGGAACGGCGAGCCGGGTACCTGTATTGGTTCTGCCTGGACGAGGAGGATGATCCGGAGACGTGGTTGCGCTACTACGCCAGCGAACCGCAGAGGCAGCGATGGGCGTGGGAGAACAGCCAGTTGCCGCCCGCCCGCGAGAACATGCCCTATCCGCGCGTGATGCCCGGACCTCCTCCGCCGGTCTAACCCGTCTCGAAAGGTTCGAGCGTCGCATGCCAAGAAACGAAGCGGCGTCTTCTAAGTCGCCTCGAAGACGCCGCCGTGGTTGTTCGAAGCCGCGGTCGTTCGAACCGCAGCGTTCCTTGTCATCGTCGGTTCAGCCGCAACCTTTGCAGGACGGTTTCTGTACCACGGTCTTGACTGGGCAGCAGACCGTCACCGGCACCTGCTCGCAGACCACTTTGGGCACGCAACGGGTGACCGTGTAAGGCACCTGTCGGCACACCGTCTTGGGCACCCGGATGCACTTCTGATAGCGAACCGGAACGCAGACCGTGTACGGAACCTGCTTCACAAACGTCTCTTTCTCGTAACGGCAGACCGTGTAGGGCACCTGCTTGGTCCGGCACTCGGCTACCATCCGGCAGACGCGGTAGGTGCAGAGTTTCGTCCGCTGCTCGGTGACCATGCGGCAGACCGTGTAAGGCACCTGCTTGGTCCGGCACTCCGTCACCATCCGGCAAACGCGGTAGGTGTGGACTTTCGTGCGGGTTTCAGGAATCATGCGGCACACGGTGTAGGGCACCTGCTTCGTGCGGCATTCGGACACCATCCGGCAGACGCGGTACTCGCAGGTCTTCGTCCGCGTTTCCGTCACGTAGCGGCAGACGGTCACCGGGACTTGCTCCGTGACGACGCATCGCTCGTAGCGGACGCAGTCGATCACCTTTTCGCATACTTCGGGAACCCAGATCCGCTTGCAGATCTGGCGCGGCGGACATTGCACCTTGCACACACGCACCTTTCCCGGAACGTAGACGCAACGGCAGCAGCACGGATCCCAGACCCAGCATCCTGGCTCACGCACCAGGCGGCAGACGACGGGGCCCGGAACCTCGCAGACCTGAGTCTCCCAGCGTCCGCTGCAAACTTGGATTGTCTTCTGGTAATGCACGGGCTTCACGATCGTGCGGCACACGTCCTTCATCACCGTCTCGTAGACCGGGCGGGTGACGTTGTAACAAACCGTCCTGGTCCGTGTTTCCCAGACGGGCCGGCAGACGGTGTAGGTGCAGGTCTTGTAATGCGTTTCGTACACCGGACGATGCACCGTGTAGCACACTTCCTTGGTCTTTGTTTCCCAGACGGGCGTCGAGACGGTGTAGTTGCAGGTCTTGTAATGCGTCTCGTACACCGGACGGCAGACCGTGTAGTTCACCTCGCGCGTCCGAGTCTCCCAAACGGGCCGGTAGACCGTATAGGTGCAAGTCTTGTAGCATGTCTCGTACACCGGTCGGCAAACCGTGTAGGTGCATTCGCGGTAGCGTGTCTCGGGCACGTATTTGACGCAATCGATCACCCGATCCTCGAAGACGGTGTCATACACCGTCTTGTAGCAGGTGTACTGCTGCTTCTCGTAGACGACCCTTCGACACGTCTTCATTACGGTGTGACACTGCTGCTTCGTCTCGCAATAGTCCGCGGGCTCGGCGCCGCACCCGAACGTCTTGTAGCTGGCGGCTCCGAAGTACGCAGCCGAAGCCGTACCCATGGAACAGGCGACCAGCAAACAGGCCGCCGTCAGCGCGACGGGGATCGTTTTCATCACGAGAACTCCTAGGTTGACTCACCTGAACGCGAGCTGGGTCTGGTCGGTACGTCGTTGTGCGTCAAACTGTGCCGGACTTCCGGGACAGTCAAAATGCGTTCTATGCGATTTATACATCGTCATTAGCGACTTGCCGAAATAAGGATTTCGTTCCAGCCCTGGCGCGCGAAAAAAAGATGCGCTGCTGCGCGATCCAATCGAATGGCACGGTTCTGGCGAATTTTCCCGCAATTCGGGCCTAGATGGACGCTTCGGATTCGCACGCGCCGGTGCTAGCACCCGACATTGGCGATCCGATTTCGCTCGCACGGCACGACCGCGGCCCAAATTTGCATCCGCTGTTCAGTTGAGATGTCGCCCCCGGAATGCAGTTTTCAACCAATCTACGTGTAAGATTCATCGGCACAATTGTTGCTGTACTGGAGAGCACCGGCAGAGACTGTTGGGAACGTGGGGTTTTCTGGGTGAAATACCCCGGTTCGGCTTCCCGGATGCCGACACCGGCAACGCGGTGCCCGCTTCTTAGGCTTGGCTGCCCAAGCGGTCGGCGACACTCGTTGCACAGACCACCGGTTTTTCTTGCCCAAGGAACTCAAGGCATGATCCTGAACGGCTACCAACCAGGAGACAGCTACGACGAGATCTTCGATTCGCAGGGCGAAGCACGCTCGTGCAGTCTGGGATTCGTTCGGAATCTGGTCTCGCTGTCGGACGGCGAGTTGCAGCGACGGCAACTGGCGGCGGATCGAAATCTGCACAACATGGGCATTACCTTTGCCGTCTACGGCAACGAGGCAGGCACGGAGAAAGTCTGGCCATTCGACATCATTCCTCGCATCCTGGATGGACGCGAATGGGACACCATCGAACGGGGCCTGAAACAGCGGGTCCGAGCCCTCAACCTGTTCATTGACGATGTTTACCATGAGCGGAGAATCGTCCGTGACCGGGTCATCCCGGAAGAGCTGATTCAAACTGCGACAACCCTTCGGCTGCCCTGCATGGGCCATCGTCCACCGAAAGGAGTCTGGTGCCACGTCAACGGGGTCGATCTGGTGCGAGACGGGAGCGGTCAGTTCTACGTATTGGAAGACAATCTGCGGTGTCCTTCGGGAGTCTCCTATGTGCTGGAGAACCGCGAAGTGATGAAACGCACGTTCTCCAACGTGTTTCATGGCATGTCGGTCGCCCCCGTGGACGATTATCCGGAGCGACTCTTGCAGACGTTGCTGGATTCCGCACCTGACGGCGTCAGCCAACCGACGGCGGTGGTTCTCACGCCCGGGATTTTCAATTCGGCCTATTTCGAGCATTCATTCCTGGCTCAGCAGATGGGCATCGAGTTGGTCGAGGGAACCGACTTGGTGGTTACAGACGGGCACGTGTGCATGAGGACAACTCGGGGACTGCGCCGTGTCGACGTAATCTACCGGCGGATCGACGATGATTTTCTCGATCCTCAATGCTTCCGGTCAGATTCGGTCCTGGGCGTCGCCGGGCTGATGGACGTCTACCGGAGAGGGCGAGTCACGTTGGCCAACGCGCCCGGAACGGGGATTGCCGACGACAAGGCCATCTATGCGTATGTGCCGCAGATCATCAAGTTCTACTTGGGCGAAGATCCCATCTTGATGAACGTGCCGACATATCTGTGCGACGACCCCAAGCAGCGCGAGTACGTCCTGGCCAACCTGGATCGACTGGTCGTCAAGCCGACGAACGAATCCGGCGGCTACGGAATTCTGATGGGACCGCAGGCCAGTGCGCAAGAGCGGGCGAAGTGCGGCGAGGCCGTGCGGGCCAATCCCCGCAACTATATCGCCCAGCCCATGTTGAGCTTGTCCACCGTGCCGACGATCGTCGAAGATCATCTCGAAGCGAGGCACGTCGACCTGCGGCCGTTTGTGCTCTGCGGCAAGGACGACATCTACGTGTTGCCCGGCGGGCTTACCCGGGTCGCCTTGCGAAGAGGATCGATGATTGTCAATTCGTCGCAGGGCGGGGGCAGCAAGGACACGTGGGTGCTGCGCGGGGGCAATGGTCATCGAATCGCGACGGAGCAGATCCAAGGAACGCATGCATGTTGAGTCGCGTGGCGGATTCCGTGTACTGGATGGCGCGTTACGTCGAGCGAGCCGAGAACGTGGCGCGATTCATCGATGTGAACCACAATCTGGCAATTGAGTTGTCCGAGACGGGAGCCGAGCAATGGGCGCCGCTGGTTTACACCACGGGCGACGCGGACGAGTTCCGGGCGCGTTACGATTCCTTCTCGCGCGAAAACGTGATCGACTTCCTGATCTTCGATCTCCGGAATCCCAATTCCATCCTTTCCTGCGTCAGTCGGGCGCGGGAGAACGCTCGCACGATCCGTGAGATCATCTCCTCGTCGATGTGGGAAGAGATCAACAAGTTTTACCACCTCGTGCGGGAAGCGGGCCGCAGCCAGGAAATTTGGCAACAACCCTACGACTTCTGCACGCAAGTGAAACTGTCCAGCCATCTGCTGATCGGTGTCACGGACTCGACGATGTCGCACGGCGAAGCATGGCATTTCGCGCGGATGGGACGTTTGATTGAGCGGGCGGACAAGACCTCGCGGATCGTCGATGTCAAATACTACATCCTCCTGCCCGATCCGCTGACCGTCGGTTCCTCGTTCGATGTCGTCCAGTGGTCGGCCCTGCTGAAATCCGCCGACGCGTTGGAGATGTACCGCCGCATCTACGGCCGAATTACGCCCTTCGAAGTTGCCGCCTTCCTGATTCTCGATTTGGACTTTCCCCGCTCGACACACTTCAGCGTGATCAAGGCCATGGAATCGTTGCAGGCCATCACCGGCAGCGCCAACGGAACGTTCCGCTACCGGTCCGAACAGCGGATGGGTCGGTTGCGGGCCGAATTGGACTACACCAGTCTGCCGGACGTGATCCAGCAAGGCTTGCATGAGTACATCGACGAATTCCAAGCCCGCCTGAACGAAGTCGGCCAAGCCATCCATGAAGACTTCTTCGCGGTGAAACCGGATCGACCGGCGTCCACCGCGGCAAGGACGGTTTGACCGCGCATGCATCGCCTCGCGCGTCGGAGTCGACTGCCTGTCAACTTGGCCCCGCACCGGCTTGGCCAACCGCCGCCGACCCGCGCCCGCAGGTCAGACGTCTGCCGGTTCGGGGTCGCGTTCCGCCTGGGGCGCCTTGATCGTACAGGTGACGATCGAGGCCAACACCAACAGCACCGCCGCGCTGTAGTACGAAAAGTTGAACGTGCCCGTCGCGTCCTTGATTTGCCCTGCCGCCAACGACAGCATGAATCCGCCCACGCCCCACGCGGTGAAGACCAGTCCGTAGTTCACACCGAAGTTCTTCAGGCCGTAGAAGTCCTTGGTAAAGGAAGGGAACAACGCCAGATTCGAGCCGTAGTTCATTCCCACCAGCGCGCACAGGGCCGCGATCACGGTCGCTCCCCCGAGCACGGAATTCGGCGTGGCCTGGGACAGAAGTACGACCATCAGCGCCTGCAGAATGAGAAACGTCGCCAAGGTCACCTTGCGGCCCAATTTATCAGATGCCGCTCCGGCGATAATTCGCCCCGCTCCGTTGCCGATCGCCAACGCCACGACGGCGATGACCCCGGCTTCGGCTTTGCCCAGGGTTTGTGCAATCGAGATCACCATCAGCCCCGCACCGGCTCCGCATGCGTACATGAACCAAAGGGCATAGAATTGCCACGTCTTCAGCATCTCGCCAGGGCTGAAGTCTTCACGTTTGAGCGGCCCGACCGTGCCGGCCGGTTTCACGGTTCCCTGCGGTACATAGCCTTTCGGAGGCACCTTCAGCAATTGGGCCAGTCCGCAAACAACCACCAAGAAGCCGAAGCCCAGGCCGATCACCGTGTAGTTAATGCCGCAGGTCTTAATCAGGTAGGTCGCCAAAGGAGCGATGTAGACACTCGCCAGTCCAAACCCTGACACGACCAAGCCGGCGATCAGACCCGTCTTCGAAGCAGGAAACCACTTGACCGCCGGCGGCGTTGCCGAGGCGTATCCGAAACCGATTCCCGCCCCGGCCAGAATGCCGAATCCGATCACATACCCGACAACCGAGTTGCCCATCGCGCCTGCGATCAACATTCCGATGCCGACCAGAACTCCGCCGATCGTCGCCACCAGACGAGGCCCCAATTTGTCCTGCATCCGACCCGCTGGAACCATGACCAAGCAGAAGACCAAGCAGGCCAGCGAGTAGGGCAGACTCAGTTGGGATGCCGTCCAGCCCCATTGGGCGTCAACCATCCCACCCCGCACGATACTCCAACTATAAAGCACCCCGAGGGCCAAATTGATGCCGAGTCCGGCCATCGTCACTCGCCATCCATGGTTCCCGACCGTTGGGACCGAAGGCTTGGTTTCCATTGTCATTCAATTCCCCTTCCGAATTGCGAACCGAGAGTCGTCGTCAGAACATTACGGATCGTACGCCGGGAGAATCTGCCTTGGCCGAGGCGACAGGCAAATTGAACCATGACGCGCGGCAAAACTGGATCAGTTTATCAACATCGTTCAGGATCGAGAAGTGGTGGCTGCTAGCGTCGCAATCGTAGTCACTCAGCGATTCGGCCAGTATAGACAGCTCTGCTCACACTTGTGGGCAGAGCCAATCACGGCAATTCAGAAATCCCCCAGTTTCACCATCTTCTGCTTTCAGAAAAAGCTGCACAATCGATTAAACCCCGCGAACCGTCGCTGCCGATACCCGGAATCAGGCATTGTTCTCCTTGCGCGGCTAGTGTTTCCCTTTCGATACCAGCGGGATACTGAAATGGCACGTCTCACTCTCGGTGCGGTAACTCTTCTGACGATCGGTGGAGCCGTCGTGGCACTCGTCCGAGCCCAGGACGCGTCCCACCAGCACGTCGAACTGACACGCTACCTGCAGACCGCGGGCCAAAGTGTGACGGCCGAGTTTCGGCCTGTTTCGCATTCCGAGGCAATGCCGGCATCCGGATCGCCGGACGGCCGGTTGACACCGACGGAACCGATCATGTTGTTGGCCGCGAGCGAAGAACCGACTGGCGGGCTTCGCTCCGTACTGACTCGCAGATCCTTGGCTTCCGATCCGCCGAAGGAGCCGGCTGTCTTCCCGCAGGCAACTCTCGAAACACCTGCTGCGGTGCCTCAACCGCAAGATCAGCAGACTCCGGCCGATCCGATGCCGCCCGCAACCTTGGAAGCGAGTCCAGCACCCGAGTTCAATTCGGAATCGTTGCCACAGCCGTCAGCCCCCGAAACGTTCTCGATCCCCATCAGTCCGCCGGCTCCCTTGACCGGCAGCGGTTCGCCAGTCCCTGGACCGGCGACCGAGGCCGCCCCTCAGGTGTCCTCACGCCGCACATATCAGGCGGCCAGTGATGGCTCACAACCGCCGCTGATGGCAGCCAAGTCGGTTCCAGACGCTCAGCCGCCGGCTTCAGCGGCAACAAGCGGAATCCAGGGCAGTGACACCCTGAACAGCAGCACGGGGGCGTTGCTCCGCGTCGACACGGTCGGACCTGAAGCGGTCACCATCGGCGAAGCGGCGCTATTGTCCGTTCGCCTGTCGAATCTGGGAGCGACGGAAGCGCAAAACGCCAGCGTGCGAGTGGTCGTACCGAAGAACCTGGAGTTGATTTCGGCCGAAGTCGAAGCGGGCAGCACGCATAGGGAGCAGGAGTCGGTGTCCGGATCCATTCTGGTTTGGGCAATCGACCGCATTCCGGCACGGGCCGAGCGCCGCATGACGTTGAACGTCGTGCCGCGAACGGCGGATCCCGTCGAACTACCGGTGCAATGGTCGGTCGCGCCGATCTCGACGGTGGCCCGGATTCAGGTTCAACAACCGCGTCTGGAGTTGTCCCTGCTCGGCCCCGGCGAACTCACCTACGGGGACACCAAGATGTTCACTGTGACCGTGTCGAACCCCGGCAGTGGCGAGGCAAAGCAGGTGGCGTTGCGATTGGCCTTGGGCGACGAATCCGCGGACACGCTGCAGATCGGCAACATACCGGCCGGCGTCAGCCGAAAATACGAAGTCGAAGTCACCGCTCGTCAAGCGGGCCAGATGACCATCCGGGCCGTGGTGCAAGGCGCCAACGATCTCCGCGCGGAAACGCAGCAGCGGATCCAGGTTCGTCGCGCCGACTTGAAAATCGAAGCTCTCGGCTCCGCCATGAAATACGCCGGATCGGTCGGCACCTACCAAGTGCGAGTCACGAATCAGGGTGACGCCGTAGCGGACAATGTGCAAGCCGTTGTGCGATTGCCCGCTTCGGCGAAGTACGTCCAAGGATTGGAGAATGCGCAACAGCAAGGCAATGAACTTGCCTGGCCCGTGGGGCGACTGGCTGCGGGCGAAGAACGGACCTTCCGTTTCTTCTGCCAACTGAATCAGGAAGGCACCGCCCGCTTCGACATTGCGATTCGCAACGACGGCGGGCCGGAAACGGTCAGCAGCCTGGTGACACGGGTGGAAGCGATCGCCGATCTGAAGATGACGGTGAACGACCCGAAGAGTCCCGTGCCGGTGGGCGACGAAGTCTTGTACGAGATCCAGATCACCAACCAGGGAACCAAGGCAGCGACGCAGGTCCAAGTGGTTGCCCAATTCTCCGACGGCATCGAGCCGATGTCGGTCGAGGGAGCACCGGCCGAACTCGTTCCCGGTCAGGCGGTATTCCAGCCAATTGCGCGGGTGAATCCAGGCGAGACGATTAAGCTGAAGGTGAAAGCCAAAGCGGATCGGGATGGCAATCACGTGTTCCGCGCGGAACTGCGGTGCGGCGATCCCGAATACCGCTTGGTGGCCGAGGACTCCACCACGTTCTTCGGCGACGATCTGCTGGGGTCGCCGTCCGAATCGCCCAGCGATGCTCCGCGGGACGCGCGGGCGCCGACGTGGGGATCCGAAGCCGTCACGCGGTGAACCACGGCGGACGGCCCAGCGAGCCGAACCGGCCGATTTTGACTCATCACCGCGCGGTCCTTCGCTCCGCGCGGTGAATCGCGGAGGCCGACGGACCGACAGCTACACCTTTCCCGACAATCGGCGTCCGACCTCGTCCACCATGTCTTGCTCGTCGGGGAACGCACCAGTTTGCAGTTTGGAGTAGATCAACTTCCCGTCCGCGGATAGCTCGAAACATCCGCCGGAGGATGGCTCCAACTCCAGGCCGGACAGCTTCTGCTTGTAGGTCGACAATACTTTGGCCGCCAAACTGACGGCTTTGGGCTCGTAGTTTCAGGCCGCGCAGTAGCGTAGATGTAGCTTCATACCGACGCCTTTCCGGAGGTTCTCTTCTTGGCCGAACCTTCCGCCTTCTTTGAGGACGATGTAGATTTCGAGGCCGACTTGGAATCTGAATTCTTCTTGCCAAACGCCTGAGCCCAATTGCTGGCGTACTTCTTGGTGGCACCAATGCGCGTGATGGTCACCGGTTTGCTCCTGGTACGTTTCTGAAAATTGGAAAGGACAAAAAGTCCTGCGGGTGTCTGCGCATCGCAAGTTTGCGAAGCACGTTCTCTGCACACACCGTAGAAGTCGCGCGACTTCGAGTCTTGAACGTTTGGTCCGAATTTTCACGAATTGGGCGACGACGGTCAAGAGGCGTGCGGACGGGAGCGGCGACGAGCCATCTCGTCCCGCAACTTTGCGGCCAGTTCGTACTGTTCCTTGGCAACCGCTTCCTGCAATCGCTCTTCCAGCGTGCGGCCGATCCGGTAGTGTGACCGGAGCGATTCGCGAAGTTCCACCAAACGCACGACCAGACCATCTTCCTCGAAATACTCCTCGGCATCATGTTCGGCAAACAGTCCGCGGAGTCGGTCCAGCCCCTTGTTCAATTCCTCGATCGCCGCTTCTGGTGCCTGGGCCTCCAGTTTCCCGAGCGCGCTGGCCTGAATGCGATGAAACAGCACGAACGGTCGATACTGCTCGTGCGAGATGGTCCATTGCTCGTCCGGCGAATGTTCCATACAGAAGTCCATCATCGCCAGCGTGTGGTCAGCATCCTCAACCGCCCGGTCGAACGCTCGAAGCGTCAGCCAGCAGACTCTCCGATGATAGTATTGGACGAATTCCCGATCGACCTCGGCGCATTGCTCTTCCGAAAGCTCGAAATCCTCGTTCTGCAGCTCTTCGCTCAGCAGATAATCGTAGAAGCTCTCAAATCCAAAGGGCCGATTTCCATCGGGACGCCCGTCGATCTCCATTTGCAGGATGCCCATGTCCACTCGCATTTGGATCACATCGCGACCGTCGTCGCCCTGGACAACGCGCACCTTGACCGAGTCCGGCTCAAAGGGCCATTGCTCCAGCAGTCGATCCAAATTCTTCTTCACAGCCATCTTGCCTACGCCGAGGAAACCAAGAAAACCAAGTCATTGTTCAACACATTATAACACGGCCGGACGTTTTGCTGTCCCTTTGCTATTTTTTCCCCGCGTGGGAGGACGGCAAGATTTTGGTGATTCCGTTTCTTGCGGTGGCTTGACATCGGACCGTACTGCGGCTTTACTAGAATAACTGGATTGTCGATCTGGTAAACTAGCCGCTTGCCGCCGCTGTTTCCCCTGCTTAGAAACTTCATTTTTCCCACTGGTTTTTCAGGAGTCTCACCATGAACAAGTTGGTCGTGTCCCTACTTTCCGTGTTTGTGCTCGGTGTGTTCGCCCAGTCCGCTTTCGCCCTGCCCGCAGTGGCCAAGCTCTGGATCGAAGACGCCTACGCGAAGTCGCCCGTGGCCGAAGCAGCCAAGGAGGCGAAGTGCAACGTCTGCCACTTTGGCACAAGCAAGAAGAACCGCAACGATTATGGTCAAGCGCTGTCCACCCTCGGCGTGACCAAGGCGAACTACGATGCCTTGAAAGACGACCCCGACAAATTGAACACCACCCTGAAGGGACTTTTCAAGAAGTGCGAAGCGGCAAAGTCGGTCACTGGCAAGACCTTCGGTGAATTGATCCAGACAGGCAAGTTGCCGGGCACCGCACCCGAGGGTGAGAACTAAGCCGCTCGGGTGAACCGGATTGTGTCGTGAAGTCGGCTCGCGAGAGCCGACTTTTTTTTGGCGCGAAAGTTCGCGCCAGTAGCCAAGCCCATTGGTCGCGCTACGATAAAAGCGGCACGGACGCTGCAGCGACACCCTGATATCCGTGCCTATTTAGTTTGTGGATGTCGCGTGTTGGGGCGCATCCTGAACATGTCGAGAGATTTCGCAAGGAATGTTCGTCGGGGACACCGACCGGGAAGGACTCGGACCCAATGCGTTGTGCAACCTCGCCACCGAACCTAATCTGTCGTGCTCCCGCCGCTTTCCTGGCGACGGTTCTGGTCACGGGACCACTATCCAGCGCCGAAGCAGATCGGCCATCGACTGCCAGTCCCCGAGCCGAACTCTTCTCGCGTCAAGTGCAACCGCTCCTAAATCGTCTTTGTCTGGACTGTCACGGGCCCAGGCAGCAGGAAGCGGAAATCAACCTGGGACTTTACGATTCGGCCGAGTCGGTCCTGAGGAACCGGGAGACGTGGAGCAAGATCTCGGAAATGCTGCAGTTCGGGGCCATGCCACCGGACGATGCGGCACAGCCGACCCAGGCGGAGCGTGAATCGCTCGTGACCTGGATCAACGGATTCTTGGCACTCGATTGCAGCCAGGTCCGCGACCCAGGCCGAGTGACCATTCGCCGCTTGAACCGGGTCGAGTACGACAACACAATCCGCGACCTGATCGGGCTCGATTTGAAGCTGGCCCGCGATTTTCCCTCGGACGATGTGGGCGAAGGATTCGACAACATCGGCGACGTGTTGTCGCTGCCGCCCCTGCTGCTGGAAAAGTACGTGGACGCAGCGGTGAAGATCGCCGAGCAGGCAATTCGGGCGGACGCCGCCGCCATGCCCAAGCAGCGGCTCGAACGGCGCGATCTGACGGCGGTCGGCAGCGCCACCCTGAACCGGGCAGGGGTCTACTTCCTGCCCTCGCCCGGCCTGGTCTCCGGCGAGTTCGTTTTCGAACGGGACGGCCAGTATGTGTTGCGTGTCGAGGCCGGGGCGGATCAGGCGGGCGACGAACGTGCCAAGGTCGAATTCAGTCTGGACGGTCGACGACTGCATGTGGGCGAGGTGTTGGCGCCCGTCGACCGAATGGAGTTCTACGAATTCAAGACACCGGTTTCGTCCGGCAAGCACCGTTTCTCGGCCGCGTTCATCAACGACTACTACAATCCGCGCGCAAGCGATCCGCGCGACCGCGACCGGAACCTGGCGATTCGAGCGCTCGAAGTCGTCGGTCCCACGGACCGGCCAGCGGGCGAACCGTCCCGCGGTTCGCATCGGATTCTTACTGCGTCGCCTGGCGACGGGCGATCACCGCTGGACGCGGCCCGTGAAGTGCTGGAACGTTTCGCCATGCGGGCGTACCGGCGTCCCATGCAAGCCGCCGAGGTTGACCGCCTGGTCCATCTGGCAGACAGCGTTCTGGACCAGGGCGGATCGTTCGAGCAAGCGATTCAGACCGCCGTGGCAGCCGTCATGGTTTCGCCCCATTTTCTGTTCCGCATCGAAGACGACAGCACGGCCGATGCAGCGTCGCCCGTCCGCGAACTGAACGGCTACGAATTGGCCAGTCGATTGTCCTACTTTCTTTGGAGCAGCATGCCGGACGACGAGTTGTTCGCCCTGGCCGGCCGCGGCGAATTGCACAACGAAGCGGTGTTGGCCCAACAGGTTCGCCGCATGATCGCCGACCCCAAGTCGGCGGCGCTGGTCGAGAACTTCGGCGGTCAATGGCTGAACCTGCGGAACTTGGACGAAGCGACTCCCGATCCCAAGCAATTCCCCGGTTTTGACGCCGATCTGAAACATGCGATGCGGCGCGAAACCGAGCTGCTGTTCGACGCGGTGATGCGCCAGGACCGCCGCATTCCGGAATTCCTGATCGCCGATTTTACGTTCGTGAACGAGCGGTTGGCCAAGCACTACGGCATCGACGGGGTTACCGGCGAGAAGTTTCAGCAGATCAAGCTGCCTGCCGACCAGCGAGTCGGGTTGCTGACGCAGGCCAGTATTCTGACGCTGACCTCGAACCCCACCCGCACCTCGGCAGTCAAACGCGGCAAGTGGATCATGGAGAACATCCTGGGAACCCCACCGCCCGATCCACCGGCGAACGTGCCCGGTCTGGAAGAGACGCAACAAGCCAAGCCGGACGCCACGCTGCGCGAACAGTTGGTGCTGCACCGGCAGAACGCGGTCTGCGCTTCGTGCCACATTCAGATGGACGAGCTGGGCTTCGGCTTCGAGAACTTCGACCCCGTGGGCCGCTGGCGCGTCGAAGACGACGGCAAGCCGATCGATTCAGCCGGCGAACTGCCCAGCGGCGAGCGGTTCCGTGGGCCGATCGAACTGGTCCGAATTCTCAGCCAGCGCGAGAGAGCGTTCGCCGAGGCGTTGGCGAGGAAGAAGTTGACCTACGCTCTGGGACGCGGCCTGCAGTACTACGATCAATGCGCGGTGGAAGCCATCGTCCAACGCATGGAACAGAACGACTTCCGTTTTTCGTCCCTCGTTTTGGGAATCGTCACCAGCGAGCCGTTCCGAATGCGGCGAACTCAAGGAGAGAACCAATGAGCCAGTATCGACTCGCGCGCCGGACCTTTCTGCAAGGGATGGGGCTGAGCATTGGATTGCCCCTGTTGGAAGCGATGGTTCCGCAACCTCAGGCGCGGGGCGGACAGCAGCCCGGCCCTGGCCAAGCGCCGGTGCGCCTCGCCTTTGTCTTCTTTCCCAATGGGGCCATCATGCCTTCCTGGACGCCCCAGTCCGAGGGCGAGGGCTTCGAGTTCACTCCGACCCTGAAACCACTGGAACCGTTCCGCTCGCGGATCACGGTCGTTTCCGGTTTGGCCCAGGACAACGGTCGGGCGAAAGGCGACGGACCGGGCGACCACGCCCGATCGGCCTCGACCTACTTGACCGGTGCCCATCCGTACAAGACCTCCGGCGCGAACATCCGTGTCGGCGTCTCGGTGGACCAGGTCGCTGCGGATCGCGTCGCACATTTGACCCGCTTGCCCTCGCTGGAGCTGGGGATCGAAGCCGGTCGGAACGCCGGCAACTGCGATTCCGGGTACAGTTGTGCCTACTCATCCAACATCTCCTGGAAGACCGAATCCACGCCGATGGCCAAGGAAGTCCATCCGCGTCTGGTCTTCGAGCGGCTGTTCGGCAGCCAGAACCAGAGTTCCCAGGGCCGCCAGCAGCGCGACGCGCTTCGCAAGAGCATCCTGGATTTTGTGACAGAAGACGCCGAGCGATTGAAGGACCGACTGGGCCAGGCCGACCGGCGGAAACTGGACGAGTACTTCACTAGCGTGAGGGAACTGGAACAGCGGATCGAACGCGTCGAGCAGAACGCGCGTCAGCAGCGCCCCGATTTCGAAGTGCCCGATTCGATTCCTCGCGACACGCGGGAGCACATCCGGTTGATGTACGACTTGCTGGTCCTCGCGTTCCGCACCGACAGCACGCGGGTGGCCACCTTTATGCTGGCCAACGCCGGCAGCAACCGCAGCTACCCGATGGTCGACGTCCGCGAAGGGCACCACCAGTTGTCCCACCACCGCAACGATGCCCAGTTGATGGAGAAGATCCAACGAATCGACCAGTTCCTGGTCGGCGAGTTTGCGTACTTCCTGAAGCAACTCGAAGCGGTCGAGGAGGGCACGGGCACTCTGCTGGATCACGTGATGGTCATGTACGGCAGCGGCCTGAGCGACGGCAACCGCCATTGGCATCACGATCTGCCGATCGTACTGGCGGGCGCCGGGGCGGGTACGATTCGCGCCGGACGCCACATTCGTCTGCCCGGCGAAGTGCCGCTGAACAATCTGTTCCTCTCGATGCTTGACCGCGTCGGCGCCAACGTCGATAAACTAGGAGACAGCTCCGGCCGTTTGACGGCCATCGACGTCTGACCAACCCGCATCAAGAAAGGAACGCCATGTCACGCCTCACGCTCACTCGCCGTCGCTTCTTGGGCACCGCCGCCGCATCGTCCCTGGCCTTCACGTACCTGCCCCGCCGAGTTTGGGGCGCGAACGACCGGTTTAACGTGGCGGGCATCGGTGTCGGCGGCAAGGGGGCCGGCGAGGTGCGCGACGTGACGGCGGCGGGCGGCACGTTCGTCGCCTTGTGCGACGTGGATGCGGACCGCGCGGCCAAGACTTTTCAGAGCTTCCCCGACGCCAAACGCTACACCGATTTCCGGGTGATGCTCGAACGTGAGAAGGGCATCGATGCCGTCACGGTCAGCACGCCCGACCATACGCACGCGCACCCGTCGCTGATGGCGATGGCGATGGGCAAGCACGTCTACTGCCAGAAGCCGCTGACCCACTCGATCCACGAAGCCCGCCTGCTGACTCAGGCCGCGGAGCGATACGGCGTGCAGACGCAAATGGGCAACCAGGCGCACGCCGGCGAGCCGATCCGCCGCGCGGTCGAGTTGGTCCGCGCCGGAGTGATCGGGCCGGTTCGGGAAGTCCACGCCTGGACGAATCGCCCCATCTGGCCCCAGGGCCAAGCGGCGTTGAATGAACGGACGAAGCTGGCCGACCAGCCGAAGCCCGCCGGACTCGACTGGGATCTGTGGCTCGGGCCCGCCCCGGAACGCCCGTTCAATGGTTGTTACGTGCCGTTCCGCTGGCGCGGCTGGTGGGACTTCGGCACCGGAGCGCTTGGCGACATGGCCTGCCATATCATGGACATGCCCTACTGGGCGCTGGATTTGGGATCGCCATCTTCGGTCGAAGCCGAGTCGTCCGGCCTGACCGACGAGACTGGGCCGCTGTGGTCCACGATCACGTACCATTTCCCGGCGAGGAAGTCGGCGGGTGGCGGAGACCGGGGCAGTGCTACCGGGCCGAAGGCGATCGTCGAGCAGCCGGCGGTCAAGTTCATCTGGTACGACGGCAGCCGCGACGGCCAGCAGAACGCGCCCTACGAGTTGCTCCAGCGTGCCACAGAGGAAGCGGCCCAGGTCGGCGAAGCCGAGCCGGCAAGCGACACGGGAGCGAAAAAGAAGAAGCCTCAGGGAATCGATAATCCGGGCCGCTGGGATCTGGTTCTGGTGGGCGACCACGGCATGATGCTCTTCCAACGCGGCAACACGAACTGGATTGTCACTCCGTCCAGCCGCCTCGAAGCCGTGGCCGATCTGCCCCGAACGATCCGTCGCGTACCGAACGAGGACGCCGAGTGGATCGAAGCCTGCAAAGGCGGCCCGAAAGCGCTGTCCAGTTTCGATTACTCCGGTCCGCTGACGGAGATGGTGCTGTTGGGCAACTTGGCCGTCCGACTTGGCAAACCGATCCAGTGGGACGCCCAGTCACTCAAGGCGACCAACGCTCCCGAAGCCGACCAACTGATCCGCCGCTCCTACCGCAAAGGCTGGGAACTGGACATCACCTGACCGTCCGCGGCCAAGGACCGGGAAGTCTCAAGCTCACGTTCATGTGCGAGACTTGCGGACGGTGTCGAGCAGCGCTTGCAGAATCGTCAGCGGGTGGGGCGGGCAGCCAGGGACGAAGACGTCGACGGGGACGGTCGACGCGGCTCCGTCGTGGGCTTCGGGGTGTCCTGCGTACGGCCCGCCGGAGATTGCACAGGCGCCAACCGCGATCACGATCTTCGGATCGGGCACGGCGTGATAGGTCTTTTCCAAGGCCAGACGCATGTTTTCCGTGACGGGACCGGTGATCAGCAATCCGTCGGCGTGGCGCGGCGAAGCGACGAACTGGATGCCGAACCGCCCCAAGTCCCAACCGACGGTATTCAGCACGTTGGTATCCGCTTCGCAGGCGTTGCAGCCGCCGGCGCTCACTTGACGCAGCCGCAGCGACCGGCCGAGGATGCGGCGCAGCGAATCACCGATGTCGACCGCCGCAGCGACCTGATCCGCGCGAACCACCAGATCCTCGCGGCGGGACGCGGCCAAGCGGAATTCGCGGGTGAAGACGATGGCGCCCGGCGGGCAAGCCTGTTCGCAATCGCGGCAGAACAGACAGCGGCCGGTGTCCAACGTGAGTTCGCCAGACGGCCCGTTTTTGCGAACTGCCTGCGTCGGACAGACTTCGACGCACGCTTCGCAATCGTGCTGACACTTGCCGCTGTCGATCTGCGGCCGGCCTGCGAACCTCGCAGGCAGTTCCGGCGGCGGCCCGTCGGGATACGCCACGGTCCGGAAACCCTGCTGCCACCTGGCTTGAAGGACTTTCAACATCACCGCCCCTTACAAATCGTGTCCGCAATACGACAAATTGAAACTCTTGTTGCACAAGGGAAAATCGGAAATCTGCTGATTCCGCAGGGCTAGTGCCAAACCGAACCAGTTGTGAAACGACGGATCGACGACTTTGTAAGCGGCGAAGCGTCCCTCGGCATCCGTGGACGCGACATGGCAGATCTCGCCGCGCCAGCCTTCGGCCAGCGACACGACGCTGTGTTCGGGACGGAGCGGCTTGGGCGTCTGCCGAATCGAACCGGCCGGCAACGACGACAGTTGCTCCTCGACGAACGTCAACGAACGTTGGATTTCCAACCAGCGCACGTAGGCCCGCGCGAAGACGTCTCCGGTGCGATACGTCGCCTCGGGAACGTGGACAAAGCGATAAATTCCGGCGGGGAAATCTCGCCGCACGTCGCGAGCGACGCCGCAGGCCCGCGCAGCGACTCCGACCAAGCCGACTTGATCGCACCACGCCCGCGGCACGACGCCGGTGCCTTCGAAACGCGCCATGACCGACGGCGAATTCCATAGCAGTTCGATGGCCACCCGCGCGTCCTTGGCGACTGCCTGCAAACGTCGGTGGAGTGCCAGGACGGTGGCTGGGTCGACGTCGTACGCCACGCCGCCGGGTTGAATCAAGCCGCGTGAGAATCGGTTTCCGCACAGCATCGCGGTCAGATTCAGGACGTCGCCGCGAATCCGGCCGCAGTACGACATCGTCGGAAGATAACCCACGTCGCCCGCCAACGCGCCGAGATCGCCCACATGATTCGCCAATCGCTCTAATTCCAGGGCCACCCCCCGCAACGCCTGGGCGCGCGGCGGGACGTGCGTTTGCGACAGGGCCTCGACGGCCCAGCAATAGGCGAGCGTATGCCCGGCCGTCGTGTCCCCGGCGAGCGTCTGCAGGTAATGGATCGTCCGCTGGTTCGGGCCGCCGATCAGTGCTCGTTCGACGCCTCGGTGCTGATAACCCAAGGAGATTTCCAGGTGATACACGGTTTCGCCGTGGCACTGGAACCGGAAATGTCCCGGCTCGATAATTCCCGCGTGGACCGGGCCGACCGCCACCTCGTGAACTTCGTCGCCTGACATCTGGAAGAAGTCAGTCACGCCGCAGACGGCTTGCTCCGCGCCGCTAAAACGGATCGGCGTGAGCCACGGGTGTCCGACTGGTACAAGTCCCGTCTGCTCGCAGACTTCGCGTTCGAACCAGTGCAGTTGCGGACATTCAGGCGTCAGCGACGGGTATTCCCGCTCGGCCACCGTCGAGAACACTTGCAGCAGGGACTCGGCATCCACCGCGATCACGGCGTTCAGACGACAGCGCTCTTCCTGCTCTCGGCGGGCGAAGAACGCGGCGACCCGGCCTCCGCGAGCGACCGATTCCAGCACCTCGCGCCGAAACTGGTCCAGCGGCAGCGGTTCCTGCGACGCGGTGGCAAATGCCTGTCCATTGCGGACGGTCAGAACGGAATCTAGTGACATCACTCGGCTCCTACCGCACTGGCTGCACGATGCAACAAGTCGCTCAAGGCCGGAGGCACGTACAGGCCCAACACCAGCACCGCCAGACCGAGCAGGGCCGGCGGCAGCAGCGACCACCAAGCTTCCCTGACCGGTCTCGTTGCGTCCGAAAGTTCTCCCGAGTCGTCCGCTGAATGTCCCACCCCTTCGTGTCTCACTGCTGCGTCGGCCTCGCCGTGCCGATCTTCGGTTGGGGACACTCCGCTCCCGCCAGGCCGGCCGTACACCAAGGGCACCACGACCGCGGACATTCCGGCGAACACGATCCCCAAGGCCGTCAGATAGAACGCGACCAACCACCACCGCTCGGCGTCCAACAAACCCTTCAGAACCGCCAATTCGCTGAGAAACGTTCCGAACGGTGGACATCCGGTAATGGCCAACAATCCGGCGACCCAGAGCATTCCAGTCACCGGCAGGACACTCATCGTTCCGCGGACATGCAACGTCGATTTGCTATGGAAATGGGCCAGCGTATTGCCGGCGACCAAGAACAACATGGCCTTGGTCAGCGAATGGTTGACGGCGTGCAACATGGCGCCGAAGCCCGCTGCGCCGCCGATGCCCACGCCCAAGACCAGGATGCCCATGTGCTCGACGCTCGAGTACGCCAGCAGCCGCTTGTAGTCCAACTGGCCGATCACGAACATGGCGGCCACGCTCATCGAAAGGATCCCGAACAGCACCAGCAGATCCTGACTGAACTGGCCCAGTCCTGCCTGGACCAGCAAGCTGTGGCCACGCAGAATCGCCAGGAACGCGCAGTTCAGCAACACGCCGCTCAGCAGAGCCGAGACCAACGACGGGGCCTCGCTATGCGCGTCCGGCAACCAGGTGTGCATCGGCGCCAAGCCCATCTTGGTTCCGTATCCGACCAGCAACAGCACGAACGCCGCTTTCAGCCAGCGCGGGTCCAATTGCCGCGCATGCGTTTCCAAGTCGGAAAAGACCAAATGCAGCGGCCCGTCCGACCCGACCCGGGCGGCCATCGCCAGGAAAAAATTACCGAGCAGCGCCAACGCGATCCCGACCGAGCAGATGACCAAGTACTTCCATGTGGCCTCCAGCGACCGCGCGTAGCGATGGTAGTAGATCAGCGGCGCACTGGCCAGCGTGGTGGCCTCGACGGCCACCCAAAGCAAGCCCCAGTGCCGGCTGAGGATCACCAGCGTCATCGCCGCCAGGAACAGCAGCAGACAGCCCGTGAAAATCGCCTCGGGAAAATTGGCGAACGGCACTTCCACCGCCGGATCGTCATCGGCTGCGGAAAGTCCGGCCTCGCGGCTCAAGTACCCTACGGCATAGCAAGCGGTGGCCAGAAACACAGCGCTGGTGATGGCCAAAAACAGGAACGAGGCAGCATCCAGCGCGATCCAGCCATTTAGCGCCGGGGCCGCCAAGCTGGCGTTCCAGTGGCAAGCCGCCACCATGGCGCCGTGAGTCGCCGCCGCCGTCAACAGCATCGCTCGCCGCACAGGATTCCACGGCACGGCGAACGACAATCCGCCCGCCGCCGCAGGAACGAAGATCAACAGCCAAAGCATACGCTAATCCTTCAACGCCGACAGTTCGTCCGTGCCGATACTGTCGAACTCGCGGTTCAGATGATGGATCGTGATGCCCATCACAAACACGGCCACCAGCACGTCCAGCAGGATGCCCATCTCGACCAGCAGCGGCTCTTCGATCGCCAGCGCCCAACCAAAGGTGAAGATCCCGTTCTCCAGCGTCAGATAGCCGATCACCTGCATCACGGCCGTCTTCCGACTGACCAGCAGCAGCAACCCGCACAGCAGCATGAAAATGGCGGTCGGCACCAACAGGGACGAGACGCCCAGCGCATCGACCGGCAACTGGCCGGCCAGATGCATCGCCGTCAGCCACAAACCGCCGCCCGCCAGCAGCGACGTGGTGAATCCGAGCAGCGGATCGATCTCGTTCTGCACTTTGGCCTCGCGCACGGCTCGCCGCAACAGTGCCGGCAGCACCAGCGCCTTGAGCACCAGCGTCAGCGCGGCGACAATCGCCAAGCGAACGCCGATCTCAGGCCACTTGGCGCACAGCGGGATCAACCCCAACAGCACGCCTTGCCAAGCCACGGCGTGGATGCAGGTTTGCAGACGGCTGGAGCCCAACAGCCACAGGCCCGTCAACGCCAACAGAATCAACACGGTGTCCAGCATGGATACCAGCTACCTCACAACCAGAACCAGGGCCAGCGTCGCCAGCACCGAAGCGGCGATCAGAAATTGAGGGACTCGCACCAGCCGTAGCCGCGCCATGCCGGACTCGATGCAGCCGGTCACCACGGCCAACAGCACCAACCCCAACACACCGGCGGCAAATTCCACCAGCAGACTCCCGCTGCGTACCGGCATCAGGACACCGACCAACAACGAGCCCAAGATCCACAGCTTCAAACTTGCCGCATATTGAATCAAGGCGAAATCCGGACCGCTGTGGTCCAGCACCATCACTTCGTGGATCATCGTCAGTTCCAGGTGCGTGGTCGGATCGTCCACCGGAATGCGCGCGTTCTCGGCCAGGAAGACGATCATCAGGGCGGCCGCGGACAACAGCAGCGCCGGAGCGGCCGCGGACAGCAGGACGCTGTGCCCCAGGCGATCCATCATCTCGCTCAACGAGAGCTGGTGCGTGAGCGCGGCGATCGCCGTGAAGGCCAACAGCAGAGCCGGCTCGGCCAGTGCCGAGAAGCAGACCTCGCGACTCGCCCCCATCCCTTCGAAACTCGATCCAGTATCCAAAGCCGCCAGCACGGTACAGAACCGGGCCAGTCCCAACAGGTACGCGACGAACACGAAATCGCCCGGAAAGGAAATCAACGCCGGCGCTCCGGCCAGCGGTAGAAAGACCAGCGCCAGCACGATGGCCGCGCCGCCGAAAACCGGTCCGGCGTAGAACAGCGGCGAGGTCGTGCGACTGTACACCGCCGACTTCCGCAGCAGTTTGCCCAGTTCCCGATACGGCTGCAGCCACGGCTGACCGCGCCGACCGGCGAAACGAGCCTTGGTGCGATGGATCACGCTCATCAGCAACGGCGCCAACACGAGCGCGAGCAGTATCTGAATCAGACCGGAAAACGCGACCATTCGTCAGCCCAACTTCCAAATCAGCAGGGAAAGAACCGTCACGGCGATGTACAGCACATACAACTGAATTCGGCCTCGCTGCAACCAACGCAACTTGGCCGAGCCCCAAATCACGGCTTGGAAAGCGGGCCGGAACAAGTGCGTGTGAAACAAGTCGGGCGTCTCGGAACGGAAACCGGCATGGGGCGGGAAGAGCCCCGTCGGTTCGCGAGACTCCAACCGCTGCCGCAGCACACCGCGAAACAGTACGGACAACGGACTGGCGTACGACGATGCGGTGTATTGCATCCTCCGACTGCCCGCCGCATAGCCGCAATCCCAGGTCGGCCCACGGCCGACCGAGCGGCCGGACAGCAATCTCTTCCGCCACACCAGTAGACCGCCCGCAATCGCCAGCAGCCCCCACGATGCGCCGCACACCACGGACAGCACTCCAACCGCGATGTCCGCCCCGTCCGCGAAAGGTGCAGCAGGCAAACCCGGCATCACCACAGCGCACGCCTTGCCCAGCCACGGCAGCGAGAACGGAGCCGTCAAAGCAACCACTGCGCAGGCCGCAGCCAACACGACCATCGAAGATCGCATCGCCACGCCGACCTCGTGCCCGGCGGCCGCTTCGTCGCTGCGCGGCTCGCCCAAGAACACGGTCCCGAACGCCATCGTGAAACAGGCGGCTGCCAGACCGCCGATCAGCGCCAGCCCTCCCACCACCAATACGCCCAGCAACACCCAGACGATGCCGCCGGCACGCGCCGAGTCCGCAATGCCGGACAACGCAGCCAGGTAGATCAACACCTCGCTGACAAACCCGTTTAGTGGCGGCAGTCCCGCAATCGCCCAGGCACCGACCAGAAATGCCGTTCCGGTCACCGGCATTCGGCGCAGCAGTCCGCCCAGCCGGTTGATCTCGCGCGTTCCCGTACCGTGCTGGACGGCACCGGCGCCCAGAAACAACAGGCTCTTGAACAAGGCATGATTGATCACGTGCAACAAGGCGCCCGCGAATCCGAGCGCCGCCATCGCGGGGACTTGAAAATGGATGCCCAACAACCCGACCCCCAGCCCCATTCCGATGATCCCGATGTTCTCGACGCTGGAATACGCCAGCAGCCGCTTCAAATCGTGCTGGACCAGCGCGAATACCACGCCGAACACGGCCGACGACACGCCTACGGCGACCAACGTCCAACCCCACCACGCCGCCGGTTCGCCCAAGAACGTCAACACGCGGACCAACCCGTAGATCCCCGTCTTGATCATCACGCCGCTCATCACCGCAGAGACATGCGAAGGCGCGGCCGGATGCGCCTCGGGCAGCCACACATGGACGGGAATGAAGCCGGCCTTCGTGCCGAACCCGATCATCGCCAGCACGAACAACACGCCCGCCAGCGCAGGTTCCACCGAGAACTGGTCGAAGTCCAAACTGCCCGAATGCTGGCCCAACAACAGGAACAACACCAGCAAACAGGCGGTGCCCAAATGCGCCGCTACCAGATAGGTCCAGCCTGCGCGGCGCACCGCCTCGTGCCGATGGTCGCTCATCACCAGGAAAAACGAGGCCAGCGACATCCCTTCCCAAGCGATCAAGAACAGCAGGCCGTCGCGGGCAGCCACCACCAGCAACATCGTCGCTGCCAGCAGATTGAACCCCAGCCACACGAATCCAACTTGCGCGGGTCCGTGCGGCCCGAGCAAGTACTGCGTGCCGTATACCGCGGCGATCGCCACGACGAAAGCGATCGGCAGCACAAAGACCGCCGACAACGGATCGAGCCCCAAGGACAGCCGGCCCAACGGCACTTCCCACGGCAGGGAAACGCCGACCGACCGACCGGCGATCAGCACGGTGACTGCGTCGGCCAGCGTCAACGCACAACCAACTACGGCGGTCGCCCCGCCCGCGGCCGACGACCACCAAGGGCTCTTGCTCACCGCGACTGCCAGCACGCCGCCGAGCGCGAGCAGTGCCAACCCGACCACGAACATCGCCATCGTTGTGCCTTCCTCGCCCTGTTGCCTTGGGCTGTCACTTACCTTCGCCGGGTTCGGAAATACTGCGTTCCACCGCCTCGCAGGCTTCGAGAATCGCCTCGCGAGTCCCTTGACCCTGGATCGCGTCGGCGAACGCTGGCTGTCGCAGAGCAAAAGAAATCCGAGCCAACGTGTGAAGGTGCGCGCGAACGGTCGGGCTGAGCAGCGTGAACAGCGTATGCACCGGTTGACCGTCCAGAGCATCGAAATCCACCGGTCGCTCCAGAAAGCACAACGTGACCATCGGCCGTTGCACATGCATCACCACTGGATTCCGCACGTGAGGCAAGGCGATCCCGTTGCCGACCGCCGTCGAGCCCAGTGACTCGCGCGCCAGCAGGACTTGCAGCAAGAATTCGCGGTCCACCGCGTCCGGCAGTGGCATTAGGTCGACCACCGAACGCAGCACCAGCGCCTTGTCATCGCCGCCCACGCGGTAGTGAATCCCGCCTGCCCGTATCGCTTCGCTCAACTCCGTCGCACCGCCACTGCCTGGTGGCTCCGCAAAAATGTCCGGCGAGACGTTGATTCGCTGAGACGTCGCCCACTCGAGCAATTCCGCCCGATTGAAGCGGTATTGCTCGTTGACGCGATACGCGGGCAGCTTGCCCTGCTGGACCCAGCGGTAGATCGTCTTCTCCGAAACCTTGAGCAAGCGAGCCGAGTCACGAACGGTCAGGTCCATGTTTCCTCAAATCCCCAGGCGAATCAGCCAAAACGGACCGTACTGTCTTGTTTCTGTCCATCGGAGAAGTCCATCAACCTGCGACTTGACATCGCTCTCAGCCGTTGGACATCTTTAGACAGCAATCAAAGAATAGCTACTTATGTCCTGTGTTGCAACCGGAAGTTCTGAAGATTTGACGATTGCGCGGATAGATTAAGTGGAGCCAGGAAGATTCGGGCAGGCCCGTTTACGGGCCTTCCTCGCGCAGCGATTAGCCCCGGCGTTTACGTCGGGGACGGTGGGAAACCATCCGGATCTGACTTGGCCCGTTCAAGGGCCTTGCCCGCGTTCGGTCATCCCGAATGGGATCGGGCCGGCCTCGTCCCGACAGCGACTTTCGGCAAGCCTACCTTCCCAGGCCGACCGGATTGTTGCGATTCAGGAACGTCTACGCCTTCTTCAACAACGCGGGGCGTCGAAGCCGCGGACGTTGACGACGCTCTCGAGCACGATCAACTCGATATTTCAGAAGAGACTTACCGAGGAGGAACTCGCCGCGATACTCAAGGGGCTACGAACTCGCGGCTACATCACCGTCGACGAAAACAAGATCACGTACGCACTTCCAGAGATCGAGACTTGACCATCGGACTAGCCGTACCATGCTGCAAGTACGGTCCGGCCAGCGGACGCAACGGCCCAGCGCGGGCAGGCGATCTTCCAGCCGAATGCGAGGACGTCATGGAAAAGCCGGCCGCGATCAGCTTCTGTCGCTCAACTCGCGCACCAGACGGGCATTCATCGCCACTTGGTCACCGAACTCCTGGAACATCCCCACGATCAGCGCATCCGTGGGTTTGATGCGGCTGAGGGTGAACTGAAACGCCCCGCGAATACCGGCCGAGGACAGATCCGCGCGTCCAGCCGCCAGAACCTTGAAGACCAAGCAAGGCTTGCGGGCGGCGCGCACCACGGCGAGCATGCGGTCGCCGTCGCTCGGCAGATACATCTCGCCCATCGGCACCTCGCCCATCATCTTCTGGAATTCCTCGCGCGGTCGCGTCAGGTAGTACTGGCTGCACATGTAGTAGTCCACGTCCCAGCCCTGTTCGTCGGCCAGTTCGATCAACGCCGGGTTGTGAGCGGATAACCCGACCAGAACACCGGTCGCGCGAATACGTTTCAGTAGGTCGAGCAGCACGGGGATCCTGTTCTGCCGATGCAACCGCTCGGCCAGGGCTCCGTGAGGGGCAATGCCGATCGGCCGATAGCTGGCCGCGTGCTCGATCCGTTCGGGATGCCGATCCCAATCCGGCTTGCCCAGACACAGCCAATGAAAGCGGATTCCCGCGCGGCGGACTTGTTCGATGTCGTTCAGCGTCCGTTCCGCGTAGCTGTTTTGCCACGTGTTGATTCCCGCTGCCTCGCAGGCTCGCAGCAACTCCACGACTCGTTCGGGCGTGTGATAGTCGCTCAGATGCTGACTATACAGCCGATTGAAGTGGGAGTGGCCGTAGATGGGATTCCCGCCGAGGATCAGCCGCGCGACCTTGTGCGGCCCGAGTGCCACGGTGGGCAGCGACGGGGCGGACGCTGGCTGTTCGGCTCCGGCCGTTTGGGTGTCTTGGGACGCCGTCGCGGCGAGCGCCAAGCCGGCGCTCATCCCCGCCATTCGCTGCAAGAATCCGCGTCGGCTTTGGTCCAGGTCCGGTCCTCCGGATTCGTTCGCTTCTGATCGCAGCATGACCTTTCCCTCCTTCGCGACAGGTTGCAGAGAAACATCCGCCTTTTCACATGGTAGGGGCCAACCAGCGTGGTGACAATCGTCGGCCCTGTGCGAGGAATGCAGGCAATCGCGACCGGAGGTGAGCAGCCTCGTTTGCCTGTTTGCCCGTCACGCCTGTTGGATTCGGGATATCGAGGCGTCAAAATGGGCGATGAAACCATTCACCGAATCGGAGGCTTCGCCATGCGATTACCGTCCAGCGTTCCCTGCTGTCCCGCGATTCTTGCCGCATGGATGTTCATGCTCGGCTCGTGCGCGCAAGCTGCGACTCGCATTGCCGACAGCCTCGCGCAGGCCGACGTGCAAAAAGCGGTCGACGCGGCGGTCGACGGCGATACCGTGCAGCTTCCTGCCGGGACGGCAACTTGGACGGCTAGCGTCTCGGTGACCGGCAAGTTCATCACTATCCGAGGCGCCGGGATCGACAAGACCACGATTGTCGGCGGCGACTACGCGCCGAGCACCACACGCCCCACCCATCGTGTTTTCGAGATCGCGGTGAAGCCAGGCGGTTTGACCCGGCTCACCGGACTGACGATCGACGGCGGAACCGGAGCGAAGGACACGTACAACAAAGGCATGATCGCCGTCGCCGGCGACTCCACCACCTGGCGCGTCGATCACCTCCGCATCCGCGCCACTCGCACCAGCGCCATGCACGTTTCCGCATCCGGCGGGGTGATCGATCACAATTCGTTCCTGCTCGTCGGCTGGATCTTCGGCATCTACGGCTTCAACGGCGGTGGTTCGTATGGCGACGCCGCTTGGGCCGAGGACACCGACCTGGGCGCCGGCGACAAGGCCTTTTTCGTGGAAGACAACGAATTTGCTGCCACCGAGCGGTCGGTCGCGCTCGATGGATGGAAGGGCCAACGCATCGTGGTCCGCCACAACACGTTTCGCAACGCCACGATCGGCAATCACGGGACCGAGTCGAGCGGACGACTGCGCGGCTCCCGCAGTTTCGAGATCTACGACAACGTCATCCAGTACACGGGGCCGAACTGGCCCTCGGCGATCGGGTTCCGCTCGGGGACCGGAGTCGTGTTCAACAACCGTATCAGCGGCGACTTTCAAGAAGCGATGCGAGTCGACAACTACCGCGACTGGCGAGCCTTCGCACCGTGGGGCATCGCCTCGGGAGAAAGCCCCTTCGACAAGAACGATGTGAACGACGATGGTCAACCGGCCGTTTACGACACCGGCACGCATACCGGCGCTCCGGAAGCGCCCGTGTTGGTCTGCGCCGGCAAAACATGGACCGACAATCAATGGCGCGGGTATTCCGTGTTCAACACCACCACGGGCAGAAGCAGCATCATCACGTCCAACTCGAGCGACAGCCTCGTCGCGCGCGTGGATCGCAGCTATGGCGAGGTGAACCTTGCCTGGAATCCAGGAGACGGATTCAAGATCCAAAGGTGCTTGGTGGCGCTGGACCAGATGGGGCGCGGCAAAGGAAACCCGGTCACCGGCACTGTACCAGCGCCCGCCGCATGGCCGGAACAGGTCGAGGACCCCACGTACGTGTGGAACAACACCTTGAACGGTCGCGTGGGGAGACTGGTCAGCAGTTCCCCGCGAATCCAAGACGGCGTCGACTTCTTTAACGGCACACCCAAGCCCGGCTACACCCCCTACGCCTACCCGCATCCCCTGGTCAGCGAACAACCGGCGGCAGGCGTGAATCCATGAAGACAACCCGCCCCAGATTGCCGACGTCGTACCTGCGTCTTGCGAGACAGTCGAACCGGCCGCCTGAATCCAATCAGCAACCGACCGCAGCGCGCGCAGATGTGTCCGGTCTGGGCACGCAAGCGGCCGACGGAAGCGATCTGCGGCACTGCCTCGGAAAGGGGATGGACTCGCCCGCGAGAAAGGCTCGCCTTTCTGGACCACAAGGGATTGCATGGGCTCGGTGTCAGGACTAGCTTACGAGGGTTGGATGAGAACGGCGGCTGTCCCGATGCTCGGCTTGCGAGACCGTTCTTCTACTCGTTGGATTGTGGGACGGCTTTTTCGGACTGCAGCCGCTGGAATTCGGTGAAGTTGGCTGCTACGGCGGTGTGGCGTGTAAGGCCTTCGCCGCGACGCCCGCTTGTGCCGCGTGGCGGAGGACGTGGATTCGGCCGAGCCACATGGGATCTGCTCGCTGGGTCTGAGACAGCCAGATACCGTACAATGCACGAATGGAACTTGAGAGTTGACCATGACAACACTGAATACATACGTCGTGACGGGCACGATCGCGGACGAGCACACCGTAGCGCTCGACGAGCCGCTGCCGATTTCGCAGGGCAAGGTTCGCCTTGTCGTCGAGCCAATCACCGTGCCGCAGCGTTCCTACATGGAAGTGATGGAGACGATTCGCGAGCGCCAGCGGCTGCGAGGCCATCGGCCGCCGACCAAGGAAGAAGTGGATGCGTACATTCAGGGCGAGCGAAATAGCTGGGGAGACGACCATGCGCCTCTATCTTGACGCGGCACCCGTGATTTACACGGTCGAGCAGATGGTTCCGTTCGCCGACATTGTGGATGCTCGGCTGGCCGCGCACGACGTCATTCGTGTGGCGAGCGACCTGACGCGTCTTGAGTGTCGCGTGAAGCCAATTCAGGGCGGCAACACGGGACTCTTGCAGGACTACGACGAGTACTTTGCGAACAACGTGTCGGAGATTGTTGTGCTCAGCCGTGACGTCATGGATCGCGCCACAGAGATCCGCGCTCAGTACCGCTTCAAGACGCCGGACGCGATTCACCTCGCCGCCGCCGTTGCCGCGAACTGCGATTCGTTCTTGACCAACGACCATCGGCTGGATCGTTTCACCGACCTTACGGTGGAGGTCGTCCGGCTCTGAGCGTGACGGATTTCCTTCGGTGCGGCGCGAGCCGGGCAAGCCTCTGGCCAACCGTGTGGATCGCAGCTATGGCGAGCATCCCACATGTGTATGGAACAACACCTTGAACGGTCGCGTGGGGAGACTGGTCAGCAGTTCCCCGCGAATCCAAGACGGCGTCGACTTCTTTAACGGCACACCCAAGCCCGGCTACACCCCCTACGCCTACCCGCATCCCCTGGTCAGCGAACAACCGGCGTCAGGCGTGAATCCATGAAGGCAACCCGCCCGGATCGCTACGATCATCGGACAGCAAATTCAGGCAACTCCAAGGAGCACCATCGTGTTGAAATGGCACAGACTCGTACTGTTCGGCGCGTTTCTTTCGGCTGCTTGCTTTGCCTTGTTGGCCCACGGAGCCTGCGAGCCATGGGCGTCCGACACCGACCCCACCGATGTTCGCAAGAGCCACGTCCAGGAGATTACAGCGTCGCCTTTCTCCTACCACATCGCGCAGGGCGGCACGATGGACGGAAAGATGTGTACCACGCTGCCCGGCGTGTGGGAGCCGTACGTGCAGACTTGGGAGTCCAACCGCTCGATCCGTATGGAGAACGTCGGCGCGGCCAACGTGATCAATCCGTGGCTGACGATCGGACCTATCGACTATTTCTCCCAGCAGACCATCGCGGACTCAGTGGTGAAAGGGCTGGCGACCGACCGGGAGAAGGCCCTTGCGTTGTTCTATTTCTACATCACCCACCGCTATCACAAGGGCAACGGCAACAACACCGCGCAGGGCGACGTTTCGCAAGCGATCAACGTGTTCGGGTTCAACACCTGCGGTAACAGCACGTTGTGCCTGTCGGACCTGCTCGACAAGGTCGGAATGCGCGACTGCATCTTCAGTCATTGCCCCGGCCACGTCGTGCCGCAGGTCTTCTTCGACGGCAGATACAACACGCTGGACGGAGACATAGCCACGTTCATGCTCCTGCGGGACAACCACACGCTCGCCAACGAATTGGACTTGGTGCGCGACCACGACCTGATCAAACGCGTGCATCAGTACGGAATCATGAGTCCCATGAATCCCCTCAGGAACAACGAGGACTACGCCCAATACTACACGTGGGAAGGGGACACAGTCCAGCAACTCGACGGCTGGGCCTGGTGGAACATGGGCATGGTGCTGCGCCCGCACGAGGCCCTGGAATGGAGGTGGGGGCACGAATCGCCAGTGAAATTCCACGGCGACATGTCGGGACATCCCCCGATGGTTCCGGACACGATCAACAACGGTCTCTGGGAATATGCCCCGGACTTCCGCAACGATTCGCAGTGGCGGGCCGGAGCAACCGTTTCGAATATCGACAACCACGACGGCGTCCTCACGGCCACGAAGGAGGGTGCGGGCACGATCGTCTGGCAGATGAAGGCGTCTTATCAGTTCGTCGGCGGCAGACTTTCCGCCTCGGGCGACGGGTGCGCCTTCGAGGTCGGCTTCGTGGACCCGAAAGACTGGAGGAAGATCGTCTACACGCCGTTGGCGACAGTGGACGAGTTTGACGGCAAGTTCAGGCAACGCACCGCCGACTCGCGCGAGTACTGGCTCCGCTGCACGTTGACGGGCGCTGCTTCGCTGAGCGCCGTCAAGATCGGCAACGACATCCAGATGGCGCCGCTGGCCATGCCCTCCATGACCGTGGGAGAGAACCGTCTCACGTACTTGGATCATACCGACGAACGGACCGGCACCAACCGCGCCAGACACTTGAGGATCACGCACTCGTGGGTCGAACGATCGAAGACGCGTCCTCCCGGAACGTCCCCGTCTCCCATCGCTCCGGCCAATGGCGGCCGCAGCGACGGCACCGACGTGGTGTTCCAGTGGAATGCCGCCGCGGATCCCGACGGCGACGCCATCACGGATTATCACTTCCAGCTTGCGGACCGTCCCGACGTGCGTTGGCCCATGTCTCCCAATTTCGACAAGTACATTTCTAGGACGCCCGACCAAAGCAAGGCCCGCTACGCGCTGCCGCGGTCCGGCCTCTTGACGCACGGAAAAACCTACTACTGGCGCGTGAAAGCCCGGGATTCCCACGGCGTCTGGGGGCCGTGGAGCGACATCTGGAGCTTCACCGCCCAGGGGCCGGAATATCCCGTCGATGTGGCGATCCAACACGACGCGGACACCGGAATCGGGACCTTGACATGGAGCGCAAACCCGGCGGGAAGGACGCCCGCCAAGTACCGGGTGTACGGCAGCGACGAGAAGGGCTTTACCGTCCACGACGCTCCCTACGAAGTCAAACTCGGCGATACGAAGGAACTCGCGAATCCGTCTCCCGCAAACTTCGTGGCGGAGGTCGCGGGGACTTCCCTGGACGTGGTGGGCGTGGAAAGTGCTCTGCCGAACACCAACAAAGCTTATTACCGCGTCGTGGCGGTGGACGACAGCGGCAAGCGGAGCGGCGATTCGGATTATGTCGAAGCTCCCAGGCCTTTCATCTACAGTGTGCCGGTCACGAGCGCACCGGCGGGCCAGCCCTATCGCTATCAAGTGCAAGCCATCCGTTCCATCGGTGACCTCACCCGAAGAGACAACACCAAACCCAAGCCCGGCACCAGATTCTGGAAGATCGAGCCTCTGAAGTTCGCGCTTACCGAGAAGCCGAGTTGGATGAGCATCGACGCCGATACCGGCCTGATCACCGGCACCTCGGACGGGACCGGCGGGACGGTGGTCGTCAGCGTGACGCTCACGAAGGAGCACCGTCTGGTGCATGACAAGAACAATATCGTCTGGGGGAACGAATACGAGCAAAGCAGAACGTACGAGATGTTGGGGCCCGTAACGCAGCGGTTTGTCATCAGTGGCGCGGCCACGCGATGAGCAGACGGCCTGCGTTCGATGCCGTTCGTTCCGCAGAGATCACTTCGGCGCGTACTCGTGAGCTCCGATGTCGAAAGCGGGGCCTTGCGGACGTGCGATGCCCTGGATGTCGACGGCGGGCGCTAGGTCGCCGCTGCCGGCGTCGATGGCGGGACTGCCGGCCCGTAGCTGCAGATCGAATTGGTCGGGAGCGACGAAGACCGACGCAGGATCTTCGACAACCAAGTTGTGGTCGACGGTCATCTCCTGGCCGTCCACGTGCATCGCGGAAACCAAGTTGTTCCGCACGATGCAGCCGGTGGACACGGTGCCCCGCTTGTGTTTGCCGATCCGCAGGGCCGCCGGGCCGGGGCGCCGGTCGTTCGGGTCGAGCACCGTGTTGTTCACGAAGCGGCAGTTCCGAGCACCCCCGAGCGTGATGCCGTGGTAGTGGTCCACGATGACCACGTTGTTCTCGATCGTCCAGTCGACGAACATCCCGTCAAAGCAGCCGATGCCTTGCAGCGTGCCGCGATGAGGCTGGTTGGGGTCTTCGCTGTTGATGATCGTGTTGCCTCGCAGAACGATCCCGATCACCTCGCCGGAGCCGACGCCGCCCGGCCCGGTCGACCAACTCTGGAAGCCGTCGTCGTGGTTGTCGTTCACGTCGTAGCAGTTCTTCACCAAGTTGTATTGGAACAACGAGTGGTTGCCCAGGCCGCGAAGCCCGTCGCCGCAGAAATTCTCCACGACATTCCGCTCGACCAGCGAGTGCGACGCGCTGACCGAAATGCCGAAGTTCACGTTCTTGAGCCGGTTGCCGCGGATCACAATCCGCTGGCCGTCCGCCCCGATGCCGCTGACGGCCCGTTGGTTCCAATCGGCGGCCGTCCAGCCGGACGAGTCCGCGGTCGATTGGAGCACGCACTGCTCGACCAGCACATCATGCACGGGCCCGTTCCAGCCATGCGACTGAACATCGATCATCGTCCGCGACTTGGCGCCGCTGCCGAATTCGGGGCTGACGTGCAACCCCTTCAGCGCCCAGTGCGAACTGGATTGCAGCAGCAGGCTGCGGAACCGGGGCGTATGGCCTTGCTGGGCGGCGATGGTGATGACGCCCGTGTTGTAGTGCTTGCGAATCGTCACGTCGCCGTAGTCGCCGCTGCGGAGCCACATCGTGTCGCCCGGCTGGATGGGGGCTCCTTCGTTCTTCGCCACGAGTTTCCGGTCGGCATTGTAGGGCAGCGCATCCCACTGGCGGCTCTGGACCAGTCCGCCGTCGATCACCTCTTGCAGGCTCCGCCACGGCTTGTCCGCACTCCCGTCGCCCGCTGGATTTCCGTGTTGCGGATCGATGTAGAATTCGGCGGCCGGCACGGAAGACGCGAACACCAGCAGCATTGCCAAGAGAGTCCAGAGGCGCATCATGACCTTTGTTCCTTGTATCGGGGGGAGGACGGTAAATCGTCTTTCCGCCGCCGCGTGCTACACGCTCGTCGGCGGCTTCGGAGAACACGCTACCAGATTCCGTGACCGCGTGCCACCGTAGCGAATTGGGAGCAGGGTGGTATACTCGGGGTCATTGCGTCCGGCCTGAAGCATTGGGCCAGGTGGCTGGTTGAATCGATGAATCTGGGAGAGTGGATCATGTCGCTCGCGAGAAACGGTCAACGCATCGCGGTATCGGGTGTCGTCTGGTTGGCAGCGGCCGTCTGCATGTCGCTCGGCGCGGCCGAGCACGATTGGGCGGAAGGGCAGACGGGGGACAGTACCGGCGCGACACGCGACTACTACAATCGCGCCGCCTTGCTGAAATGGCGGCACACGATGGGCGATTGGTGCGACGCGAACAACGAGCCCCAGGGTTCGGTGCCCTTCGCCGTGAGCACGATGACCGCCGAGCGCAAGGCCCAGACGCTCGAGTGGGACATCACGAAACTGGTGCGAGAGTGGTTGGATGGAAGGCATCCGAACCAGGGCGTCCTGCTGCGCGCCGTCAAGGGAGGAGTCTCCTGCCGTTTCCGAAGCCGCGAGTGGGAACAGGCCGACCAGCAGCCCCAACTGGAGATTGTCGTCGGGCAGCAGCGGACGATTCTGTCCGCCGCGGCCGATACGTCGATGCACACGTCGACCTACCGCGGCTTTGGTGGAGCCACGGAACTGCAGGTTGGCGGTCAATCGGCGCACACGCTCTTGCGGTTCGATCTGCCGAGTGCGCTCGTCGACCGCTTGGTCGATCGGGCGACGCTGCGTCTGTACTGTCACCAGCAATCGGGAAGTGGCAGTACCGAAATCGGCGTCTTCCGCTGCGCCCAAGGCAAGATCGTGTCGCCGACCCCAGCGATCCTGGGCTTGGCGGCGAAGTATCCGGCGGACCGGGGAATCGGTGCGGATGACCAAGTCATCTTCTCGACCGATTTCGAATCGGACGCTTGGGCCAAGGAGTGGACGCTGGCCGCGGAGCTAAAGATGATCGACACGATCAACGACGACCCGGAGCGGAAATTCGAACCGCTCTCGGGCAAGGCTCTGCGGGTGAAGATCGCCGAGGGTGCGACGGGCGCACTGAACACGATCTACAAGTTCCAGAAGCAGATCGGACAGGAGCCGGAAGAGATCTATTTCCGCTATTATCTCCGGCTGGCCGACGATTGGAACCAGACCCTGCAAGGCGGCAAGATGCCGGGCATCAGCGGAACCTACGGCGTTGCGGGGTGGGGAGGCCGCAAGAGCGACGGCACCGACGGCTGGTCGGCCCGCGGCGCGTTCCACCTGACCATCCCCAAGGACAATCCGCTGAGCGGCTTGACCCCGATCGGCACGTATTGCTACCACGCCGACATGACGGGCACGTACGGCGACATCTGGATTTGGGACCAAGGCTACCGCGGGTTCCTGCAGAACAATCGCTGGTACGCGATCGAGCAGCATCTGCGCCTGAACCGTCCGGGCGAAAAGGACGGAGTGCTGCGCGCATGGGTCGACGGCCGGTTGGCCTTCGACAAGTCCGACATCCGCTTCCGCCACAACGATCGGCTGAAGATCGAGCAGATCTGGATGAACGTCTACCACGGCGGCACAAAGCCTTCGCCCTACGACCAGCACCTGTACATCGATAACGTCGTCATCGCCCAACAGTACATCGGACCGATGACGGCCCAATGACCAGCGATTCACGATGGCATCCCTGAACGTAACGCGGCACGGCCGCAACGAAGTCGTCTAGCGGCAATCCGAAGGCGCCAGCGTCCGAGAGCAAATTGCGCGTCGCTCGAGCGCCAAGCATTCGCCTTCGGAGGCTGCTGAAAAAGTCGTGGGGGGGGGGGGGGGGGGGGGGGGAGGGGGGGGGGGGGAGGGGGGGGGGGGGGGGAGGGAAAAAAACACCCAACAAGGAGCCGGCAACCCCCCCGCGGGGTGGAGACTT
>JAHDXO010000029.1:57465-123999 GCA_023382975.1 Pirellulaceae bacterium | reverse complement strand
CGATCGGGCGTATGCGTTTCAAGCGGTGTCGCCGCAACATCGTCTGTGCTCCTGTTGGTTTGGTTGTCAGTGGTAGCCCCGAGAATCGAACTCGGCACAACGCGGTTATCAGCCGTGTCTGGACAACCAGCCCTCGACTACCTTGTTCATCTGAAGTCCTAATCTTTCACGTAATCTTTTGTACTGCCTCGTGGGCGAGCAGATTTAGTGAAAGATCAAGTGAGAGATTAGGCTGCCATTCGCTTCGCCACGTTCTTTGGTAGACCGTGCATACCGTGATCCAAGTGGGCTGGGAGGCGCTCGAATCCTCGTCCCCGGCTCTTCAGACCGGTGCCGACCAACGCTTCGCGTCGGTGCCCGCGTCTCAGCTACCAGCCCATCAACGAAAAAAGCCCGGCGTCTTGTGGACACCGGGCTTTGGTAAAGCTCGCTCTGTTGGCGGGGCCGAGTGTCACAAGCGCAAGCAGCGCGCGGGGTACGTATTCGCCGGTTGACCGGCAAAACACGCATCAATGCGCTGTTCGTGTATGAGACTCGACCACAAGGACATCATCGTTGGCTGCTCCTGTTCAAAATCATTAGCGGACCACATCCGCCACCGACAAATGAGACGACGCTCCGCCAAGAAAGGTTCGCAGGAATTCCTGGCTGTGTCTGTAAGACAAGACGCACGAAGCGGGCGTTTTATTCCCAACTGCCAAAAAATGGGTCTGCGTCTGATCACGGACGGCCTCCCCAGGAACCCGCTGATAGACAGCGATCTGTCAGCGAATCATACCCCATCTTGGTGCGTCTGCTTTTTTTGCAACCTGATGGAGACCAGCCATGCCACGCAGACCGAAAACCACTGAACCCGCTGCCTCCGAACCCAAGGTGACCAAGACCGCGACCACCATCGCCGCTCTCCAAGCCCACCCGGACAAGATGCCCAAGGAAATCGCGGAGTTGCTGCACGTCCAAGGCTTGGACGTGAAGCCCCAGATGATCAGCACGATCAAGTCCAACCTGAAAGCCGCCAAAGGCAAAAAAGCAGCTTCCAAGGCAGCATCCAAGAAGCCCACAACCGCTTCCCAGGCTGGCAGCGACATCTCGCTCGATTCCCTGAAGAAGGCCAAGGAATTGGCGGCCCAGCTCGGCGGTATCAAGCAAGCCAAGGCGGCAATCGCGGCGCTGGCGGAACTGGTGGATTGACCATGCTGGGTTCAATATCGGGATAACACTCCCGGCAGGATGACGATCAGCAGCGTGGCAATCGGGCCGATCAGCAGCGAAGCCAACCACCACAGCAAGCCGCTGCGTCCCTTGGATTGGGCCAAGCCAGCGTTGATCAGAGACAAAGTTCCCCAGCCGACAAAGAATCCTGGATCGTTCATAGGCGGTTTCGGTCCCGATAGGTGTTGCAGGCGGTGGGTATCGATGAAGGTATTCGTCGCTGACCTGCGGATCTTTGGCATCCGGCGACCAAATTCGCCCATCTGCTGAAGAAGATGCAGCATGCGAAACAGGCCAAGCAACCTCGGAAGACATAGGCGATGCAGCATCCCGCGGATTTCAATCCTCGGCCTTGCTCCCATCATCGCACATCTTGACGATCCTGGGATCGAAGCGGGCGACGATCTCAACCAGGTCGGCCTGTTCTTGCATGACTTCTTCGATGTCCTTGTACACACCGGGCACTTCATCGGCTCCTGCCGACAGGACACGCACTCCCTTCTTCTCCAGATCTTTCTGAACGGCCTTCCAGTTGTATTTGTCCTTGGCCTTCTTCCTGGACATTCTTCGTCCGGCACCATGGGATGCCGAGTTCAGGCTGTCGGCATTTCCCAGCCCACGGACGATAAAAGCCGGTGATGCCATGGAACCGGGGATCACGCCCAGGACACCTTCGCCTGCCGGGGTGGCGCCCTTGCGGTGGACGGTCCATTCCCGCCCACCGTGGATCTCCTTCCAGGCAAAGTTGTGATGGTTCTCGACGCCTGCCAGGATCCGAGCCCCCAGCAGCTTGGTGACGAGCCGGTGGATCACATCGTGGTTTGCGGCGGCGTATTCGCCCATCAAATTCATGGCTGCCCAATACTCCTGGCCCGCTTCGCTGTCCAGCGACAACCACGACAGGTATGCCAGATCTTCGTACTTGGCCGGAAGCTGAGCACGGGCGATGCCGCTGTAGGTGTGGCATACCGCCGCACCAGGGCCACGGCTGCCGCTGTGGCTCATCACGGCGACGTATTGACCGGCATCCAGCCCCAGCCCCAGGTCCTCGTCCCGTTCTGGTAGACTCAGTACGCCAACATCGACGAAATGATTGCCGGACCCGGATGTTCCCAGTTGGGACCAAGCCAGATCCTTCTTCTCTCTGGTGATCCGAGTGATCGACCAGTCCAGGTCCATGACGGCGTGGTCCTGCGGCTTCTCGTGGGTCGATCCGATGCCAAACCGAGTGCCGCCTTCGATGGCTTCCTTGAAGCGGTTGAAATCGTCGTCCAGGGCCGAGGGTGGCAAATCTAGGACGGACAGTTTCATCCGGCAGGCGATGTCCACGCCCACGGCATACGGGATGACTCCGCCCTCCAAGGCCAGCACGCCACCAATCGGCAGGCCGTAGCCGACGTGGGCGTCGGGCATCAGCGCAGCACCAGCGGCCATCGGCACGCTGCACGCCTGACGCATCTGGGCATGGGACGCCTCGTCGATTTCGCTGCCCCAGGTTCGATACGAGATGGGCTCGGGCCGCACGAATTCACGGTCAGCGATCACGGCCTGGGCAAACTGCCCGAAGTGCTCGTCGTCGGTGAAGTCCTCGGGGCGCCCCACAACGTCCTTGATGGCCTGCTTGATCAGCTTACCTTTCATGCCCACTACCTTGGTGGCATTCTGGATCGCTGCGATGGCGATTTTCACGCAATCGTCGGGAACACCGAGTTTGTGGAGTTGGCGGCTATTCATGTGTGCTTTCCAGTGGTGTTTATTTCGTGGTGGGCGAAAACGGCTCGAACCGATCAGAACGCCGATGCCCCATGTACTCCTCGAATGCCTCCACCAGTTTTTCAATGACCGCCTGGAGGTGCTGAAAGTCGATCCAGAGTTCGCCAGGAGGCCCCGGATTCACTGGTGGCCTTCCGCCGATTTCAGACACCGATCCAGAAAGTCCACAACAAAGCGGCCTACAGCGTCCCAGTCGGTGTAGATGTGGTTCTTGGACGTGTCGGTGTCCTTGCCACCGTCTTTGGCGATCTTCTTCATCATCCAGCGTTTGAGAAACCAATACTCTCGGTACAGCAAGCCGCCGCCGAACGTCGCCGTCATCCTGGGATGCCAGCCGGTCTGCTTCAGCAAGTCGGTGACGTACTTCTTGGCTTCCGTCCTCTCCTCCTCCATTCCGGCTGCCGACAGGCTGACGGAGAAGAAGGCTGACGGGATCTTTTCCAAGCCTGTCCGGTGTCTGGCGACGAACTCGGTGAATCGCTTGGAATGTTTCCCCAAGTGGATCGATGCACCGACAATGGCGGCGTCGAAGGCATCGACGGAAAGGCCCGATGGCAGCTTACGAATGTCGTTTAGTTCAACTTGGTGCCCAGCACCGGCCACAGCATCGCCCATACGCTGAGCGATCTTGCGAGTTTGGCCTTCGGTCGTGTCGTAAACGATCAGTATGCGTGGCATCCGTCACTTGTCCTTCAAGCCGTAGTCCTCGGCCATCTTCGGGTACACGTCGATCTCGGGCTTTGTGTTTCCCTTTCGATCGAACAACGCTGGACCTTCCCACTTCGTCGGCTCCCAGATGAACGTGCCCAGCCCTTTGCCGCTGGGCAGTCCATGCACAACGTCATTGATTTCCCGAATGTTCGGCACCGAGTATTCCACAAGTATGATGTCTTGCTGGTAGCGGCCCGCCAAGTCGGTCAGGTTGGCCTTCAAGTCGTCCAGCGTCCCGTGCCACTTGGGATAATACGATTGGCCGAGAATGTCGAACTCGACCCCTTGGGCCAGCATCTTGTCCAGAAACAATCTGGACTGCTTGTTTTGACCGCTCCAGGCCAAGTGGATCATGATCTTCACCGTGGGATCGGCCTCCTCGGCCCCGGCGATCCCGGCTTTGACGAGGCCGCAGAACGCCCCCCAATCCTTGGTTTCCCAGACTTTACCATCCGGCCATAAGAAGCCGTTGCTGATTTCGTTGCCGATCTGCACGATGTCAGGGGCGGTTCCTTGTTGCTTCAGTGCGGCGATCACGTCTCTGGTGTAGTCGTGGACGGCATTCTCCAGGTCCGCTCCGTGCAGATCGGCCCATTCCGCAGGTTTGACCTGATGCCCAGGGTCGGCCCAGGTGTCGCTGTAGTGAAAGTCGAGCAGGAACCCCATGCCCGCCGCTTTCACCCGCTTCGCCACCGCCAACGTGTGGTCCAGATCGCAGTAGGCCTTGTCCGAGTACCCTTTCGGTGCTTGGGGATTCACGAAGACCCTGAGCCGAATCCAGTTGAAACCATGGTCCTTGAGAATGACCAGGCTATCCTTCTGCTGGCCGTCGTCGAAAAACCGTGTTCCCTGATCTTCCTGTTCTTGGACCCACGAGATGTCGCCGCCAAGGATGAACGGAGGTCGGGCGACAGGTCGTGCATCTGGCTTCACCGCCGCCCAGGCGATTTCTTGCAGTCGCTTCGCCTGATAGTCGGGGATGTCGGCCAGCACCTTGTCGCCGTGTTTGACCGTGCCGGGCAGGCCAACCGGGGTGGCGTCCAGCAACGTGGCGTAAAACACGCAGGCGGCTAAGTACGTGCCAGCGGGATTCGGGTGACTTTTGTCCGGGCTGTGCAAGACGAATGGCGGGTCGGCTGCCAACGCCATCTTCCAGGCAATCCCCACTGGCGCAACACCGGTCCCCAATTCCTTGGCGATCTCAAGGTAGGCCCCGTTCAGTCCGCCGACCAAACCAGTTTTCTGCTGTTGAAGCCAAGTTTCCTGGTCGACGATCTTTGCTGCGCCGCTGATCCCGTACATCACCTTGGCGTATTCGGGAGACTTGGTTGGATCGGCCCCTTCCTGCATTTCGGGAATGTGCTGCCGAGTCCAGGTCAAATAGAAGACGGTCTTTGCGCCTTGCTGTTTAATCTCGGCGTCCAGCACTCGGGCGTATTCGTGCATCGCCCGCCGATCAACGACAGGACGCAGGCTTTGCTCCTGCAACACCACCACGTCCCAGTTCTTCGCCCGGATCTTGTCGATGGCCAATTGGTCCTTGACGTGTTTTTCCAAGGTGCAGCCGCCGACAAGATGGCGATCCACCTCGAGCTTCCGTCCACCGGCTGCCTCGGCCAATGTGGTAACCATGGCTGGTAGATCATTGACCGACGTGTAGCTATTGCCGATGAACAGCACCTTGAGCGGTGTCGAGGGGGCGTTCTGGCCTGAGACTGCAAGCGGAACGAGCCAGAGAAGTGCGCCGATGAATGTCCTGCGGTTGGTCAGCATCTTGAATGCCTCGCTGTGAGGGTCATAGGACCGGCTGCTGAAATATCAGGATCGCAAAGCCCGGTCCAGCCGGTGTAACTGTTCGACCGACGCTTCCGCCATCGTCCCGTCCTGGTAAATGCCGACGTTGAAGGTCATCGGAGCTTGCTGCGAATTGCACGGACGTAGGGACCGGGCTTCTCCGCGCCAGCCAGCCGGTTGGCTGCTGGCAGCACGGCAGAACTGAGCACGATCCCCACGAATTGGCGCCGAGTTGTCTGGAGCACGGCAATTTCCTCTCGTTCGGTGTTCCTGCGATTCTGGCGAGTTTACAATACCGGCGTGTTGCTGGAAATGTACGAGGCTGGATCCTTGGTTGCGTATTCGATGCTCAGACTGGTTGCCACCATCGGCGTATTCTTCTACGGGCTGCTGCTTCTGGCGGCGCAGAGCACCGCAGCCGAAGCCGGTTCAGTCACTTGGGAGAAGGACTTTCGACCGATCTATCCAGAGGCGGCAGCGTATCCCCGTGCCGCAGTGCTGTCAGATGGCAGGGTGCTGGTCGCATTTGCTCACCCGACCCCGGTGGGCAGGGCCATCGCCTGCGTGGTCAGCAGCGACGGCGGCAAGTCGTGGGCCGGTTACCAGCGGATCTGCGAACATCCCAAGCCGGTGGATCTCGACAATGCGTTTCCCTTGCAACTGGCTGACGGGACCGTGCTGGTGGCCTATCGTCGTCACAGCCGCAGGAATCACGAATTCCGCATTGAAGTCTCGTCGAGCAAGGACGGGGACCGGTGGGCTCTGCGCTCCACTGTCGCCACCGGGAGCCAGGGCATCTGGGAACCGTTCCTGCTGGCGTTGCCTGATGGCACGGTGCAGGTGTACTACGCCAGCGAAGAATGGTGTTACCCGGACCAGCGGATCGAAGTGCGGACATCCGTGGACGACGGCATCTCTTGGGGAAAACCGGTGACAGTCGCCGAAAAGAAGGGTTCCAGGGATGGAATGCCGGGTGTGGTTCGGCTCAACGACCAGGAGCTACTGGCAGTTTTCAAGGCGCAAGACGTGCCGCCGTTTCGCTTCGTGATCCGGGGCGCGCGATCCCACAACCTGGGCCGAACGTGGTCAGCCACCCGACAGTTGATCTATCGCCCAAATCATCTGGTCGCTGCCCCCTGGGCGGCAGGTGCCCCTTCGATCATCCGGCTGCCGGACGGTCGGCTGATGGTCTCCTTTCAGAGCGACGAGAGCAACGCATTTGTCGCCGGTGATCGCCGCCGAGATCCGATGCATTCGGAATACGACTATCTCCGACACACGTATTTCGCCTGCATCACCAGTCTCGATCAGGGCAAATCGTGGATGGCTCCGGTTCATTTGCTCGGTGGCCCGGATGATCCTGCGAACTGGAATGTTCTGTACACTGGCAATGACGGCACTGTGTTCGCCCTGTCCAATCACCGGGGCAAGATTTGGGTCAAAGCCGGTGCGACGGACGGAAAGCTCGGTCTGGATGTCCAGAGGTGATCGAATGGACATGTTCCGCAACACGCTGCTGACGACCGCAATCCTGTTGGTGTCTCACCACGTCCTGGCTGCCGATGGCGAAACAAAGCCCGTTGCCGACAAACGCCCGACCAAGATTTGGAACCGGACTGGTCCCCTGGGCGAAACGCCCAAGCACACCACCGACGCCTACCCGCTGTCCGATCAGGAGAACAAGGGCGGCTGGGTCAAGTTCGAGCCGATGACTGACGAGTTCGAGGGCCAGGATCTCGACCTCGCCAAGTGGAACCGTGGCATGTATTGGTGGAAAGGACGCCAGCCCGCCTTGTTCAGCGACAAGAACGTCACCGTGTCGGACGGCAAGTTGCACCTGACGATGCGCAAGGAGAAGCTTCCTGCCGAAGCAGAGACGCAGGGATACAAGGACTACACCAGCGCCGCCCTGCACACCAAGGTCCGGTCGGGCTACGGCTACTACGAAGTCAAAGCCAAGCCGATGAACTCCGGTGGTTCCAGTTCCTTCTGGTTCCAGGTCGAGGACGTTCCCGGCTGGCTCACCGAGATCGACGTGTTCGAGATCAGCGGCAAGGCCAAGGGCTTCGAGCACAAGTACAACATGAACCTGCACGTCTTCAAGATGCCGCAGGAGAAAAAGCACTGGAGCGTGGGCGGCGTGTGGGAAGCACCCTGGCGGTTCGCCGATGACTACCACGTTTTCGGCCTGAACTGGGGCAAGGACGAGATCGGGTACTACGTCGATGGCGTCCTGGTCCGCTTGGTCGAGAATACGCACTGGCACCAGCCGTTGTTCCTGATTTTCGATTCGGAGACGATGCCGAAGTGGTTTGGGATGCCTGACGACGACGATCTGCCATCGACGTTCAGCGTCGAGTACGTGCGTGCCTGGAAGCAGAAATAGCGACGGCCATCGGCCATGAACATCAAGCTCATCGTCCACGCGATCCTCCTGGTGCTGACCAGCATCCTGTGGCTGGTGCGGTTCTTTCAGAAATGAGCAACGTCATGAACGGCAACGAATTCAACGGCACAGTCCAATTCTCTGTCGCCTCTGGAATCATGCCTTGGCATGATCCGGGGGAATACGTCCAGGCAGTGACGGGCAGGGCATTTGCCGTGACTGACATCGGAGATGAGCGGGAAGCAGGCGAGATCACGCTGAAACTGGTGTGTGCGACGGAGGCGACCAATCGGGGAGTACGGCTGCTCGATGTCTGTGACGCCGACTCTGCAATCCTCGAAGCCGTCTATGCCACGCTGTTCGACGCCAATGGGGAGGTGGCGGAAGAACTGGACATCGAGCCGGGCTGGAACAACCTCGTCTTCCTTGACGGTGTTAAGGTCGCCCCGGAATATGCGGACACCTCCTTGCGAGTTCAACTGATCGAAACCAGCATCGCTACTTTCGGCCCTGACGGCATTATTGTGGCGGTGGAGGAAGCCTTGGATTTGACGGTCGAGGACTGGCGACAGCTTGGATTCAAGCGGATCGCCGACTCCCCGTTCGTTTATCGGGATCAACTGAAGGTCAATCCGTATCGTCAAGCCGGTCGGGAGCGGTCCGCGGTTGCCAGCGACGAAGCCAGCTACATCTGCGATTCATGCGGCGAAGAGATCGTAATCCCCTTGGATCTTTCAGCCGGATCGTACCAAAGCTATGTGGAAGATTGCCCTGTTTGTTGCCATTCCAATGTGGTCCACGTAGAAATCGATGAGGACGGCGAATTCAGAGTATGGGCTGAACCCGAACAGGATCGTGACTGACCAGTAGGCAAGCAGGATCGCGATGTCATGAACAACGCCATCTTCGCCCGTGCTCCGGTTCATGCACAGCACATGCTGGCCACTGCTGCCAACCAGGTAGTCGCCGGCAACTCGAAGATTCGCCCAGGGCGATTCATGGTCTTCGGGAAGGTCGATGCGTCTGGTCAATTCTCCCGTGGCCGCATCGAACACCAAGCAAGTCGTGCCGTCGCTCAGGTAGATTGCGTCTGGGAGGCCACCAGTTCCGTGGTGGGCGACAGGCTTGCGCCCGGCCCCCATTGGCGCTGTCGTGCGAAGCGCAGCTTCCCGCGATCGAGTGCTTCCTCGGATAACTCGACCTACCATATCTTGCGGCCAGTGTACACGTCTCCTGCCCGCAAGAACCCCTGTTCGTAAACGATGAGCCGTCCTCCCGACACGCGAACCTGGTTCTGCCCGGGGTACTTGTGCCAACGCTGCGATGCACCGAACCACAGCACGGCATTGGGCGAGCGGAGTTCGTCCTCCGAGGCCCCGGTGCTGGCCGCGTTGGCTTCGGCATGGGACCAATCGGCCGCGCCCGGCAACGCACCCGAGCGGACCAGCAGCACGAAGTCTCCTGCCTGCTGAACGTCGGCACCAGGAAACGCTTCGTCCTTGACGATCTCTTCGATCCGGTCGCGGTCGGCCAGCGAACCCCCGGGCAGAAGCCACTCCGCCGAAGGGACGCAGGGTGCCGGGGGATTTGTACGAGCAGGGGCAGCAGAGGGCATGACGTTGAGCACTGGATTGCGAGTCATCCGCGTCAACGATCGTTGCGGCGGAGACGCAACAGCCTGTCGTCGAAGTGCAAGAGCCAGTCAGCCCCCCGGCCGCCCCGGAAGATATCCTCGTCCTGATCGTCCAGCACGGTCGTGCCGAGGATAAGGAAGTACGTGTCGTTCAGCCCGCCAGGCGTGGTGCCGTCGAGGTAGGGGATGCGGTCGTCGATGGGAGCGAGGCGGTTCCATTCCTCCACGATGGCCAGCAAAGCTACGTCGTTGGCGTCGTGGACCGTGGTGCCGCCGACGAGGATGTCATCATGCCTGCCGCCTCGCAAGCGATCGATCCCCAGCCCGCCAATCAGCACGTCGCGCCCCCGTCCGCCGAAGAGTCTATCCTCGCCATCGCCTCCCAGGAGGACGTCGTTACCGCGACCGCCGAAAAGGACATCGTCCCCCGGACCGCCGTGGAGTTCCGCGTCGTGGCGTACGTTGGCGTACAATTTGACCAAGTCGTTTCCCGGACCGGCGAAGACGTAGATGCGTCCCTTCGCCGTGGGACCGTCGACTCCACGGCGCAGAACGTCTCGCCATCGGGGATGGTTCATGCTTATGCGAAGCTTGCCGCTGCGATACTCATAGATGTAGATCTTGTCTGCCGCCAGCGAGCCGCCTACGAACAGAGCCTGCTCGCCGGGACGTTGCGGATCTTCCTTGACCACAACCACGCTGATCTGCCGCTGGGCTGTTGTCTCGGCAGACGCGCTCCAGCGATCCATGCCACTCGGCCACACTTCGCTGGGCGAGTGAGCCATCAGCGTCACTCGAATCCCGTACACGCCGAGGTTCGACCAGTCGTGGAGACCGTGGATGGTTCCTTCTACGTGCGCGGGATCCTTCCGTACTTCTGCCGGCTGGGGATCAGAGCCGTCGTCCCAATCCCACACTGCCGTGTGCGTCATCTTGGTACCGACATCGACGAAACGGACTTCGCTGGCAATGGGTTCGAAACGCACGCCTCGCTCATCGCCTTGGATGGGATCGAGATGGGCCGCGACATTCAGACCATATTCGAGGTTCAGTTGCTGGCCGGCCTCTGCGACATCGACGCGGCCACCGCCGGGCAAGGCAACCAGCGATCGGGCCGTCACGTCCCCTGCCGGTCGAAGCCAGTCCAGGGCTTGGGCGGGAACGTTCGCACCGAACGGTGAGAAGTCGACGAGATCGTCCCCCTCGTCCGTCCGCTCGACCACCGTATACTGCGTTCCCGTTGCCTCGGAATGGAACTGGTAGCGGTCGTCGCCCGCTCCTCCGCGAAGGATCACTGGCGCCGATGTGGGCCCAGCCAAGATGAATACGTCATCGTCCTGCTCGCCGTTGATTTCCACGCGGTCACCCGCGACCAGCCGGCCGCGGATCTCGATCACGGTCCCGTGCAGGTCGGCGTTGCCGTCATCGCCGTAGATCTGAATCGTCCCGACCGACTCCACGGCGGCGCCCGCTTCGATGGTCAGGTCGTCGCCGGCCCTGAGCGTCACGTCCGTGGCAGCCGAAACGAAGACGCCACTGGCGATCCGCATGTCGGCCGGAGCTACCCCCGCAGGATTCTCCCGGGCTTCGAGCGTGACCGGACCGCCAGCCTGGTTGGTCACGCTCTGGCTGACCGTCAGCGGACCGACCTGCGTGATCGCGATGCTGCCTCCACCCAAACCGGCATCCGAGTTCCGCACGCCGACAACCCCAGCGACCGTGCCGATTGTCAGTAGCTCCCCGGCTTCGTTATCAATGGCGATGTCGCCGGAACCCGTGTTCCTGGCCGCCAGCGCGCCGGTAGAAACGGGCATCGGAGCGCCGCCTACCGCCCCCAAGGCGATTCCCGTTCCAGCTTCGATGGCCAGTTGCTCCACGACCAACCTGCCAGCAGGTTGACTGGAGACGTCCGCACCGGTGCGCAAATGGAAGATTTTCGTGTTGCTCAGGTCCATCAGCCCGGAAATCGAAATCGAACCCGATGGGTTGGCGTCGTTTCGCCCGACGACCAGAACTGCCGCGGTGATCCGGTCCAGTTCCGCATCGGAAAGCTCCAGCGTATTGTTCGCCGCGCTGCCAGACGATCCGAGCTGGATCTTCTCGCCCGTTTCGAACGGTTGCAGAATCACCTGTTGACCGGCCGCCGAGATCGTACCCAACAGTTCCATCTTGTCGGCAGTATAGGTGTGGGTTCCGCCGTTCGAATAGACCGCGGCGCCGCCGTCGATAGTCAGCACGGCGTTGTCCGTGGGCAGCGTCAACCGGATTGTCCCAGCCGCTGCGATGTCGTTGCCGTCCGTGCCGTCCGCGACGTTCAGGTGGCCGGAACGCACCTGCACATCGACGTCGCCGTCGGACGACATGAGGCGCGCCACGTGCAGATCTCCGGCCGTTTCCACGATGAAGATGCCCTGGGCTGCCGACGCCGCCAGAACGCCCAACGCCATGTTAGACGAGTCGATTTCCAACCGGTTGTTTACGGAACCGATGCCGCCTCCTAGGGCCGTCAGCGTGATGTGGTTCCCGATCACATCGGCGTTCGCGTCATTCAACACGTCCACGATGCTCCCATCGGCCACGAGTGTGACATCCCCCTTCGTCGAATGAATCAATCCCACTTTCATGTCACCGTCGATTTCGGTCAGGAAGATATCCTCCTCCGTCTCGGCATTCAGTTCGCTGCCTCTCAAGTCCAACCGGATCGGATTGTCAGCGGTGCCGATGGCTCCGTTGGCCCCGTTGGAAGAAGTCAGGCTGATCTTGTGCGCTCGGATCACCTGATCGGTCCCCAGACTCGTGATCCGGCCGGCCGTTGAGATCTCGACGCTGCCACTTGAGTATGCCAGTTCGCCGCTCAGCGTCAGATCGTTTGCCCCACCGGCAATTCGCACATCTCCGGACCCTCGGCCGCCGATCTGAACGTCGTAGGTACCATGCACGGATGGCGCGGAGCTATCGACGGAAGCCGTCCGGAAACTCAACGGTACCGACGCGCTGAAACTCCGCAGGCTGGAAGTTGTATTTCTCGTCAGGTTCGCGTTCCGAGCCAAGGTAGCGCCGTCGTACTCGGCTCCAGGTAACGCCGCGATCAGCGTCCGGACCAGCGGATCGTTGTTGATCCGTTCGAGCAGTTCGGCCACGGTGGTACGGTCGTCGGGGTGGGTGTCAATCGCGATCGTGACCTCCCGACCGTTCACAGACACCTGCGGCCCTTGTCCTCCGCGATCCTGCTTCACCACGTTCAGCATCACGGTTTGATCGAAGGCTTGGATCGCTTCCTCCCGGGTGGTGGCCAGAGCGAGCGTCCTGGGGTCTACCGAGACGACATAGTACGTCTGACCGCCGGTCAGGCCGCTGATGCTGGTGCCGCCCCCATTGTCGTACACGACTGCGTCGCCGGTCTGGAATCCGTGTGAGAATGGCAATTGGATCGTCCGCGTTGCCGGACGGACCGTATCGCTGGAAGGTTGGAACAATCCGATCAACTGGTGTCCCGCGCCGCCGGCTTGCGTGAGATCAAGCGTCAACGGTTTGCCCGCCGAGGCGTCCGCCAATGTGGGCGCCAGCATCAGTCGATCTGTGGAAACCCGAATGACATAGTAGACTTCGCCGTCCGTCAGACCACCAATCTCGCTTCCTCCGCCGTTGCGGTAGACCACGGCTGCCCCGGTGGGAAAACCGTGCGGTCTCTCGAACGTCAGAGTATTTCGTGCGGTAAGCCGATGAGCAGCGCCGCCGGCCAATGAACGATCGAGGAGGATGGGGATCGGAACCGTGCTCGCGGCGTCGTCCAGGCTGGCGGCCAGCATAACGGTTTGGTCATCCACACTGACGACGAAATACTCGCCGCCATCCGTCAGCCCGCCGACGTGACTGCCGCTCGGCGCCAGCCAGTAGGTCACGGCCTGGCCGGTCAGGAACGAGTGTGGCTGGGCGAAGCGGATGATCTTGCCGGAACCGAGACCGTGTTCCGTGCCCGTCGCTTGGCTGGGATCCAGACGGATCACGTCGGGCGAAGCATCGAGTGCATGGTCGCGAGTCGCTGCCAGACGGAGTTGTGCGGGGTGCGCCGCATCGACCACGGCGTAGTAGACCCGCCCGTTGGTCAGACCACCGATCGGCAACCCGCCCTCGCTGGTGTAGTACAGCGGTTGTCCCGTGATGAACCCGTGAGCCGTCCCAAGGTCGATCAATTCCTCCGAGATACTGGCGGCAGGGTCGAAGCGGAAGTTTTCGACGGGAGCCAGCACAAGCCCCTGGCCAGCGTGCGCTAGATCGAGCATGACAGGCGGCCCCATCGATGTGAGCGACAGCGTCACGTTTTGCGCATCGATGACGTGAACGAAGTATTGCGTCCCATCGTTCAGTCCCCCGGCCTCGCCGCCACCGCGATTCCGGAAGACGACTTGCTGCCCTTCCAGGAAGGAGTGGTCCACGGCAAAGCGAATCAGGTACTTGGATATCAGCCGATGGGTAGTTCCCAGGGCTTTGGAGCCATCCAGCGCCATCGGCGTTCCGCCCGGGGTGGCGGCCAGCATGACTTCCGTCGCGGTCGCGTGAACGATGTAGTACGTGTTTCCATTCACCAGACCGCCGACCGCTTGCCCGCCTCCACCATCGCTGTAGATGATCGCCTGGTCAACCTGGAAATGGTGCCCTCCAATGGCAATCGCGTTGTTGTTCACCCTGTCTGAGGGATCGAAGACGCGAATCCCGTGTTCCGCATCGAAGACCGCCGCTGCTGCCGTTGGATCGAAATCGGACACGCCGAGTTCCGAGGGGGCGAAGGTGCGGTTGCCGATCAAGCCGTGCTGATCGCCTCGCGCGGCGCTTCCGTCCACCGGCGCCAGCAGGGCCGCCGCAGCGGGAACGATGTCGAGCACCGCACTGGTCGCGCGGATCGATTGCAGGGCGACTTGACCGATGTTGACCCGCACGGTTCCGCCGCCGCTGATCTCGACCGCATCGGCCAGGAATGGGCTGGCGGGATCGGCCAGCATTCCCACGACGTTGGCAAACACATCTCCGGCCGCGTCCAGGCGAAACTCGGGACGCACTCCCGGCGCACCGCTCAGTTGGATAAGCAGTGGAGCAGCGGCCGACGTGCCGATGTGCTTCTGATCGCTGCGGACCAGCAGTGATCCTGTCGAGATCTTGTGTCCCTCGGGCGTCAGGATTCTGCCGCCGCTGTTGGTGATTCGAGTGATCCCGGCGGGATTGTCGATCGTCCCGTTCAAGACAATGTCCGCAGCGCTGGTGTTCCGGACGGTGATCACCGGGGCGGCAGCGTCCGGCGAAAATCGCAACTGTGCGGCTTCGGAGCCATTGATTCGGAAATTCTCGATGTTCGGAGAGGAGACGACGATATCGTGGCCGCTCTTGTTCGGATTGGTTGGGAAAATGGAACGGATTTCGATGTCCTTCATCGAGGCATTGGAAATCGTCACCGTTTCAAGGCGGTCCTTCAAGGTGATGGTGGCATTTCCCTGAATGATCCCCTCAGGCGTGGGCGCTGCGAAGCGGGCGCTTGCCCGGGACCGGTTCACGATATCCAGGGCAACAATCCGATCGCCCTGTTCCTGATAGTCCACGTCGACCGCAGTGACGGTTCCGGCGGAGTCGACTGTCAGTGACGGATTCAACGCCGAACTGATCAGGTGAACGTCGGAGTTGAATTCGATGAGGCTCCGGCGTTGTTCGTGGCCGGTGGGGGTCGCGTTCTCTTCTGACTCCAAGACTCTGCGCACCCACTCGACCACGGGCCTGCAGACTTTGCTGCTATCGGCCAATCCCAACGTGAGGACGTTGACAACGACATCGCAGATTCTGCCGACGATTTCTTGGACATAAACAACGACGGTCTGTGCATCCGTCTCTGCAGCCAGCGTGTAATCGTCTTGTTGGTGCGGTGACTCGGCCGTTACCTCCAGGGTCTCGGTTCGCAACAGCGACCCGGTCTCGGCGGTGATTTTCGAGTTTGCATCGAGTTGGTTGTCGGCACGGGACGTGAGGTTTCCTGTGAGTCCCTTTCGAATCCTGGCGACGGACGTGGCGTCGGTGTTCACATTCTCCTGACGGGAAACGATGCGGATCGCTTCGGGTGCTGTGATCGTCACGTTCTGACCGATCCTTGAATGCGTTGTGAGATTCGCATCCGTGATCGAGATCGCGGTGGAACTGCCCGCAGCCTGGACGGTCTCGGAGAAGGTGTGTGCGGCCATCCGGAATTCGTCGGCCGCGTCCGGTCCTCCATCTTGGGCCAGCATCTCGACCGTCGTCGCGTCGATGGTCGATCCGTCCCCAATGCTCGATTTGGTCAGCGAAGGGGCCGCGTCGGTTCCGACAATGGTCTTGGCGGTCACCTGGACATCGGCCAGCCCGGAGAGCCCGAGTTGGTTGACCACATTCGTGTTGAGCCGTCCTTGGTTGTGTGCGTCCAGCGTGAGGGTGCCGCGAGCGTCTACCCGATTATTCGAGCCGAGTTCGGAAAGGGTCTCGTTCGATCCCAACGTAACGCTGCCTTGGAATTTTGCACCACTGGCCAGTCCGCTCGCTCCGCCGTCCACCTGCACGTCGGCCTTCGGATCGGAGCGGGCGATCAGGGAGATGTCGCCGGCGGCGTTCAGTGTGACCGAGTCGCCTGTTCGTGCATGCACAAGATTGTTGAGGTTCGCGTCGGCATGTCCCCCTGCTCCGGCCAGCATTGCCCCGCTGTCGGCTGTCAGATCCAGGTCGGCATCCAGGTCCGATCCCGCGGTCACGATGATGTTCGCAGCATCCACGCTGGAGCCGTCCAGGATGGCTGCCTCCGAGACACTGCCGATGATTCCCAGCACCGCCGAGAAGCCCTTGGAGGAACTGATCAGGCCGCTGGCTTTCGAGAGTGCGCCCACGCGTGAGATCATGTTGGCGTCGTGTATCGATTGAATCGTGACGTCACCCGCCGGAGCCTTGACCTGGCTGGCGCCACCGATGTACGCCCGGACGGAATTGTGGTTTCTGCTGTCGGCCGTGGCGCCGCCGCCGCTCGTCGAGTGGCTGAACAGGCTGGAAGCTTTCGCCGCTGCTGCCGCGGAGGAGAGAGAGTTGATCGTGGCGTCCTGACGCGCGTTGATTAAGACGCCCCCGGACTTTGCCAGGGCCAGATCGTTCTCATTCGTAACGTTCGTAAGATACGCTGCGACATCATTGGCGATCGTATTGAAGGCCAGCGCGATCCCCAGGGCGTGCGATGTCCCCACAACTCCGATCGCTCCTGCCAACGAGGCGGCGCCGGCGGTTGCGAAGATCGTGGAACGGTCGGCAGACTGGATCTGGGCGCTGCCGGCCGTGATTCCCGCTGCGCCGTCGCCATCGATATAGGCCTGGATGCTGCGCGCGATCGAGTTATAGGAACTGACGAAGGCGTTGCTGCCCGCCACGGAAATCAGCCCGCCCGAAAAAGACCGTGAATCGGCGATTACTTCCGCCTTGATGGTTCCTGTGGCGGCCGCGTCGATGATCAGGGCTTCCGAAGCCGAAACGCTGGAGTTATGCACAAACGCATGGACGGAGGCAGTCCCCTGTGTGCCGTCCGGGTTCAGCCCGATCAGGTTCCGCGCCTGCGAAGCGCCGATCGCGGCGCCGAATCCGGCGATGAGTGCCCCGCCGATCGCCTCGGAAGCGGCGGCCACCCAGGCGATGACGGCCGACGTTTCCGTGGCGGCGATCTCCACGCCCCGTCGGCTGGCCAGAATGCTGTCCTTCAAGAAAGCATGTGTTTGCGTCAGCATCACGTTGGTGGCATCGGCTCCCGCTCCGCTGAAGGAAATGGCCGCCTGTCCGGCCACGGCCGCCGTCGCCGCTGACGCAGTGCTTGTCGCCCGGATGGTGGCGTCTTCGTGCGCTGTGATGGAAACTGCCGATTGGGTGGTCTCCACTCCGGTATTCGCGTTGGCGATCGAAGCACGCACGTCATTGCGGATCTCGTTCAGCGCGCTGGAGATGCCCACCGCCACCGCCGCGCCGCCGCCAAGCCCAAAAGCCGCCGAAACACCGGCAGCGCCCGTGATCGCCGTGATCGCCGACGTGTCTTCCGACTCGACCTCGATGCGGTCGGCCCTGATCCCGGATGTCCCATCACCATCGATGAACGCGTGGACGTTCGTGACGACTTTGTTTTCCGACAGCACAAAGGCGCCGCTCGCTCCGACGCCGACCATCCCCACCGCAATCGCCTTGGAATCCGCCGCGATGATCGCGGTGATTACAGCATCGTCGGCAGCGGTCACTTCGAGCGTTCCCGCTGCGTCCAAGCTGGAGTCTTTGACATAGGCCCGGACCTCGGCGGGCTGCCGGGCGCCCCCAAGCGTCCAGCCGATCAAGTTCCGTGCCAGGGACGTCCCGATCGATACGCCGCCGCCGGCAGCACCGCCGCCGACAGCCGCCGAGAGAGCGGCTACCGTCGCGCCGATCGTCGAGGTATTGCTGGCTGCAATGCGGACGCCTCGGCTGCTGTTGAGTGCGCTGCCTTCGGCATAGGCATTGACCCGGGTGAGGATGATGTTGGTGGCCTCGGCGCCAGCGCCACTCAAGGCCGCGCCCAAGACACCGCCCACGGCGACCGACACCGATGTAGCAATGGATTGGGTCGTGATCGTCGCGTTCTCGTTGGCCTCCAGGACGATGTTGCCTCCGCTGGTCCTGACGTCGGGGGCGTTGAGGATGTAGGCCTGAACCTGATTGCTGATCTCGTTGCGGGCCAGGGACACGCCGACCGAGGCAGAGACACCGACCGCGCCGCCGATGGCGCCGGCGACACTGGCGCCGACCACGTCCGCGGTGATGGCAGACGTGTCGCGCGCGGACAGCGTCACGCTGGCGGCCTTGATGCCTGCCGTAGCGGCCCCGTCGATGTAGGCCTGGACCTGGGTCGCGATCTTGTTCTCGGCGTCGACGCCGGCCCCACTCAAGCTGCCGCCTGCCGCGCCCCCGCCGCTGATTGCGGCCGAACCCGCACCGACTCCGGCGGTGATGGTTTGGTCGGAAATGGCACGTTGGACGAGGTCGCCTTGAGCCTGAACGTTGGAATCGAGGAGGTAAGCCTGCACCTGCGCCGGTACGCGATCGCCATCGGTGTTCCAGCCAATCAGGTTGCTGGCGACCGCCGCGCCGATGGATGCTGCCGCCCCGACGGTGCCGCCCACGGCAAGAGACCCCGAGACTCCCACGACGGTCGCCGTGATCGTGGACGTGTTCTGCGCGTTCAGTCGCACGTCGCCTTGGCTGGTAAGCCGGCTTTTCTCCACGTAGGCATTGGCGTTGGTGAGGATGATATTCGTGGCTTCGGCGCCCCCGCCACTCAGGGCCAGGCCGAACGTGCCCCCTCCGCCCAGCGACACTGCTACCGCGATGGATTTGGTCGTGATCGTCGCGTTCTCCTTGGCTTCCAGGACGATGTCACCTCCGGTGGTCGTCACGTCGGAGGCGTCGAGGATGTAGGCTTGAACCTGGTTGCCGATCACGTTGCGGGCCAAGGACACACCGACCGAGGCGGCGATACCGCCCGCGCCGCCGAATGCGCCGGCGAGACTGGCGCCGGCCACATCCGCGGTGATGGCAGACGTGTCGTGCGCCGACAGCTTCACGCTATGTGCCTTGATTTCCGCAGCGTCGCCCCCATCGATATAGGCCTGGACGTCGGTCGCGATCTTGTTCCGGGCATCAACGCCGGCCCCACTCAAGCCGACGCCCCCTGCGCCCCCGACGCCAATCGCGGCCGAACCTGCTCCCACGCCGGCGTCGATGGTCTGGTTGGAAATGGCCTGTTGGACGAGGTCACCTTGAGCACGCACCGTGGAATCGAGAAGGTAAGCCTGCACCTGCGCAGGAGCCCTGTTGCCATCTGCGTCGTACCCGATTTGGTTCTTGGCAATCGATACCCCAATCGACACGCCCCCTCCGATGTTGCCACCGATTCCCGCCGAGACGGACACGGCAGCGACCTTGGCTCGCAACGTCGAAGTATTCGTCGCCATGAGGCGCACATCGCCGCCGCTGCGAACCAGGCTGTCTTGAGCGTAGGCGTTGGTGCCGGTGAGAATGACGTTCACCGACTCGGCGCCGCCGCCTCCCAGGGCAACAGAACCCGACGAGCCTCCGGCAACAGAGACCGAGACGGCAACCGACAGGGCTTCGATCGTTCCTGTGCTGGCGCTGGACAGTTGGATCGAATCGTGCGAGCTGACATCGGCGCCCAACAGATACGCGTTGACATCGTTGTCGATCTCGTTCCTGGCACTCGACACGCCGATCGACAAGCTACCTGAAGTGTTGCCGCCGACCGCGATCGCCACGCTGACCCCAATCGCTTTGGCGATGATCTCCGCACCGTCGTTCACAACAAGATCCACGGAGCCCGCATTTGACCGAACGGGGGATAAACTGCCGGAACCTGTTGCGGCAGGGGTATGGCGGATCGAGGCTTCCACGGTGTTTCCGATTTCGTTGATCGAGACCGCGCCCGAGACGGCACCGCTCAGGGCCGTTCCGCCGGGTGCGGATACGGCGACGGCGGCGCCGAGTGCGAACGCCCAGATCTTCGCGCCCTGCCTTTCATCCGCCGACGTCGCCTCGACTCGCAGGTCTCCTTCGCAGACGACTGACGATCGCTCAAGATACGCCTCGGTCGTATTGTCGATCGTGTTGTGGGCGACCGACACGCCGAATGCGGCGCCCGCGGGCTTGTTCAGATTGACGGCCAGACCGAAGCCGCCGGAAAAGGCGGTGATCTCCGAGCGGTCTTCGGACTTGACGAGTACGCTCGGCACCGCCAACCCGATCCCCGTGGCCATGACGCTATTCGCCTGGGAAATATGGGCGTCGGTCGTGTTCCGGATCTGATTGATCGAGACCGATCCGCCCAAGGCGAAGTTGCCGGCAGCGGCACCGCCCACCGTGACGTCGAAGATCCGGCCTCGGTAGGCGGCATGCACGTCGATCTGGTGTGCGGTGATGCTGCCCGAAACGTTCTCGATGGCCGCACGCACCACGTTGTTGTCCGTCGAGTTCGGATGACGAGGATCTCCGCCCAGGTAGTTGTAGGCGACCGAGGCGCCGATGGCGCCGGAGGCTCCCTGCGCACCGATGCCCGCAATCGCGATCGCGCCGGCGATGGTGTTGATGGCCGATGAGTCGCTGGCGGTGACGCTCAGCTTGCCGCCAGCGTTCAGTTCGTCTCCCTCCCGGAGATCGTCGATATTTGCGATTTTGGCCTCGACCGTGTTGCGGACCCAGTTCAGCGATACCGAGCCCGCCCCGGCGATGTCTTGCGCGCCGCCACCGCTGACTGCCAGGGCCGCGATCTGCGCATCCAGACCCGGTGGAAGCGAAGTCGGCTTGGCAAACGTGGCTTCGACCAAGAGGTCGCCGTTCGCAGCGGTCACCGTCGAACCGTCAATCCGTGCGGTGACCGTGTCGCGGATTTCGTTCACTGCACAAGCCACACCCACGCCCCAACTGCCGCCAAACGACGCGCCGACGTTGCCCGCCAAGGTTGCGATCGAGGCAGTGTCCAAGGCCAAGACCGATACGTTGGTCGCAGCGGTCACGTCCGAGGCTCCTGAGGCGGCATTGCCGCCGATGTGCGAGCTGACTGCGTTGCGGATGAAGTTCATCGCCAACGATCCGCCGAACGCACTTCCGCCTCCCGCGGCGACTGCACCGCCGGCCACGACGTTGATGCTGCGCGCCGACTGCTCGGCGCGGACGGTCACCGCCCCACCCGTCGACTCGACCGTCGCTCCCTCGATCGAGGCGTTGACCGTATTGCGAATATCATGAACGCCAACCGACGCATTGATGGCCGCGCCTTTGCCGAGCGACAGGCCCAACGACCCGGTTCCCGAGTTGACTTGGGACGAGTCGCGAGCCGTGACTTCTACGTCTCCGGCGCCCGCCCGGACATACTGATCCGGCCCGGTATCCGCAATGCGTGCATCCACACGCATGCGGACAAAGTTCAGCGACACGGCGCCGGCGCCGGAGGAGTCTTGGCCGCCGGCTCCTGCGGCGGTGACGCTCGTGATCTGCGCGCCGATCGACGTTGGTAACGGGACCGTCACATTTCCAACGGACACCTGATTCGTCCTGACCAGCAGGCGGTGATTCTCGCCGCTGCCGCGCGACGAGAGAAAGACAGGCCGATCGCCGAGCGCATCCTGGCGAGTGGCCGCGAGTCGAATCGCCGTCTCACCGGCGTGGATGACGTAGTAGGTTTCGCCATCGATCAGTCCGCCGATGCTGGCGTCTCCGCCGTTGCGGTAAACGACCACATCTCCCGTAGCCAGGCCGTGGCCGCTATGGAAGCCGATGGTGTCCGACAGGACCGCCGAGGTCTCGATTGTCCCTGGCATGGTCGGGTCGAAAGGAATGCTCGCGTCCGACTTGGCCGGCGTGATGCTGTGCCCCGACTGGCTGCCCGCCGTGCTGAGCGCGATCGCGTTCCCTCCGGGCGTCGCGGTCAGTTGGATCGCCCGTGCATCGACCCTGACGACATAGTAGGTCGAGCCGTCGCTCAGGCCCTGGATGTTCGTATTCGTCCCTCCGCCGTTGTGATAGACGACCTCCTGGCCATCGATCAGCCCGTGGTCGGTCGCAAACTTGATCTGGTTATTTGCGATCGTTTCCTGCGAGGGGTCAAAAACGCGGCGGCCGTCCGCATCGAACGGCGTCACACGATGCTCCGTCCCGCTGCCCGTCGAACTCAGCCCGAGCGCCTGCCCCGCCAGCGCGTCGTCCCGCGATGCGGCAAGCTTGATCGTGCTGTCATCCACTTTGAGCGCGTAATACGTCCGGCCATCGCTCAAGCCGCCGACGCTGGTGCCGCCGCCGTTGCGGTAGACAATCTCGTCGCCCGTAGTCAGGCCGTGGACGCTGCCGAAGCGGATGGTGTCCTTGGCGAGTGTCACCTGGGCGAGGTCGACCGGTTTCGTTTCCGCAGCGACCGGGCCCGGAACGGGGCGTTGCGCAGGATCGTCGAATCCCGCCAGGACGCGCACGTTGCCGCCCGCCGTGACGACCGATCTGTCCAGGTAAGCCGTCACGCTGCTGTCCTGGTCGGCGTCGTCGTGGCCGCGGACACGGGCACTCTTGGTGCCCTCGACGACGCCATCGTCGTAGGAGATCACGTTCGGATCGGCCGGGTCGAAGCTGCCGCCCACATAGTTGTACGCGACATTCGCGCCGATCGCGTTGCCGCCGGGCGCTGCCGCGACGGCGAGAGACGCGGCGTACAACGACGCGGACTCGCCTGCGATCACCGAGACATCTCCCACCGCGGCGCGGAGAGTCGAATCCGTCGCGTGTGCATCGACCGTGTTGGCAATCGAATTGAGGGTGAGACTGCCGGCGCCGGCGAGCGTGCTGGCGCCGCCCCCCGCGCCGGCTCCGGCGGCGCCGACCGCGACGAGCAGCGGCGTCGAGTTTGCCGATACGGCGATAGATCCATGCGCGGAGGTGACCGTCGAATCGTCGAGGTACGCCGCGATGCCGTTGCTCACGCGATTGTAGCTGATGGCCGCCCCGAAACCCTTGCCGCCAGACACCGAAGCCCCGACCGCACCCGCGACCGACACCAGTCGCGACTCGTCGCTTGCCTGGACGACCACGCCACCGTCCGCGACGACGGTCGAGTTGTCGGCGATGTGGGATTCGACGGTGTTGACGATCTTGTTGATCGAGACCGAACCCGCGCCGGCCAGTCCGGCGGAGCCGGTCGCGACCGCCACGCCCACCACGGCTCCGCCAATCACGGACCGGGATCGGCCGTCCACGGTCAACGTTCCGCTGGCCGAGAGGTCGATGTTGTCGAGGTACGCGGCGACGTCGCTACGGATCTCGTTGTAGCCGATGGCCGCACCAAGTGACGTCTTCTCGCCCACGCCGACCGCTCCGCTGATGGCCACGATGCCAGAGTGGTCGCGGGACTCGACCAGGGTGTCCAACGTGCCGGGATTGCCGGGCGTCTCTGTGATGGTCGAGTCCTTGACGTACGCCTCGGTATCGTTGGAGATGATGTTCACCGAGATCGTGCCGGCGCCCCCCACGCTCCGCGCCCCGCTGCCGATCCCGACCGATCCGGTGATCGCGATGATCCGCGGATCCATCGATGGGTTCTCGTTCAGCGCCGAGACTGTCAGCGTGCCGTCGGCCATGGTGACGGCCGAGTTCTTGATGTAGGCTCGCGTCACGTTCGGATCGGGATCGGTCCCCATCAGGTTGATGGCGATTCCCACGCCCACGCCTTTCTTGCCGCCGTACCCTACCGCGCCGCCGATCGCCCAGATCTGGCATTGGTTTCCGGCCTCGACCGTGGAACTGGCGCCCAGTGTGGCTTTCGCGTCGGAGAGGTACGCTTCGACCGTGTCCGAGATCACGTTTACCGAAATGGAACCGGCGACCGCAACGCCTTCCTTTAGCGCCGCCCCGGAACCGCCTGCCGTCAGCGAACGGATACCGCCCGTGCGTTGGGCCAGCAGCGACAGGGATCCGGCGTCGGCGGTCGCCCCGCGGATCATCGCCTTGGTATCGTTGTTAATCACGTTGGCGCTGATCGAGCCCGCGATGCCCCGGGATTTCTTCTCGCCTTTCAACGAGACGGCGACCGAGCCGGCCAAGGACCAGATGGTCGTGTCGTTGGTGCTGGTCAGATCCAGTTCCGCATCGGTGACGATGTTCCCCGTGTCGTTGATGAAGGCGTGCGTTTCCTCATCCACCACATTCACGGATACATCCCCGGCTTCGCCGACGCCGACTTTCAAGTCGTAGTCCTTGCCGGTCTCGCCCAAGATCTGCTGCGCCTTGTGCGGCGCGTTCTTGATCTGTTCGTTCGCCACGATCTCTTTTTCGCTGGGCGAGGTGCCCGTGACCGCCGCGGCGACCGAGGCCGTCCAGAGTGCGCCCGTCGCCTTTGCTTTGATCGTGATGGGCCCTGCGGCAGCAATTTCGGTGCCCGCCGCCCCGGCGTCGGTTCCCAACGCCGTGCCGAGATACGCTTGCGTGTTCCGGTTGACTAGGTTGAAGGAGATCGAAACACCGATTCCGTGGTTCGCTCCGACGACCACTCCTCCGGTGAGGGCGATGCGTATCAGATCGTCGCCGGCCGAAACCGTGATTTCTCCGTCGCTGACGACAATGGCTCCCGAATCGATATGGGCCTTGGTCGTGTTGGTCAGCACGCCGACCGCAAAGGCCCCGGCGAACCCGAACTCGCTGGCGTTGCTCCCGGCTTCGGCGAACGCGAAATCGAAGACGTTGGTCTGAGCATCGACGGTCAAACAGCCTGTGCGGACTTCGGCGCTGCTCTCGATGACCGCTTCGGTCGTGTTCGTGATCACCTCGACCAGGAACGAGGCCCCGATGCCCTTCTTCTCGCCGCCGGCACCGAACGGATTCACGGCCTGCTTCAGACCACGGAGTACGCTGTCTCTGCCGCCCAGACCGTTCTTGAGCTCCTGGCCGCCTGCTTTGCCCGGCTTCACCAGTAACCCTTGGATGCTCAAGTTCAGACCAGCTACCCCCGCCACGCCGATCAGGTCCATGTTGGTCAGCGCCTTGACCGCGACGGTCTGGCCTCCTCGGCGAAATCGTTCGTCAGTCGCTTGGTTGATCTCAGCGCCGGCCTTGATTCTCGCCTCGCACGTGTTGTCGTAGATGTTGATGGCGAACGAACCGCCGCCGCCCACCTTGCTCTGATCGGCAGAGGTCATGACAAAGGTATTGAACAGGTTGGATGCGTAACCGAGCGTCCCGTCGTTGAAGAAACCGATTCCCTCCGGGCCGATCTCCTTCAGGTACCACGCGGGGTTCATGGGATCCAGCCAACTGTCGATCATCAACGGATACTCGACGCGGGCATCCACGGTGATCTTGTCGCGGGCGTCAAGCTGCGCGGCGCTTTCCACGGTGGCCTTGGCCGTGTTATGGAAAATGCCCAATCCGACCGCCACGGCAATGGACTTCTCGGAACTCGAACTCTGAGGCTTGGTAGCTCCCGCTCCGGAAGCGACTTGCGAGGCCTGGCGGATCGCAGCCGTGACGTCGAGATCCGTATTCGACGCCAGTCGTGCCGGGCTGCCGATGATCGCCTGGACCGTGTGGTCCGCATGATTGATCGCGATGGCGCCCGCCCCGCCGAAGCCTGATCCAGCCTGCACGGGACTCTTCTCTGGCTGCTTGTTCATGATCTGTCTAGCCAGGTCCATCAGGGCAGGAATCCATTCTTCCGGTTCGTTGATCGTGCGATCCGCTTCAAAAATCCCAGTCCACTTGAATTTCTCGCCAGTGATCGTCGCTTTGGCGTTGATCGCGTTCACGGCTGGTCCCCGATCACTATCCCCCAGACCAGCGTGAACCCGGATCCCTTCGGCGAAGCCCTTCGGCCTGAGCGCGTGGGCCTCGCCCAGGTCGGCAGCATTCGACGGTTGCAAATCGACGGCGAGCGCGTGCTGGGCCGCTGTCTTTCCAGTTGCCAGTTGGATCGTGTGTTCGTCCACTTTGACCACGTAGTAGATGCATCCGTCGCTGAGGCCTTCGACCGGGGCATCCGGTCCTTCGGCCGTCGTGGTGCTGGCAAATGCGGCCCTGGTCAGGACGCCCGTGAGCACTTGGCTGTCGAATGTGATCCGTGTCACGTCGTTGTCCGGGTCGTAGCTCACCGATTGAACTTCGGCCAGAGCTGCCGCTCCGTTGACGGTCAGCGCCGCGGCGGCGCCGGGACTCACAAAAGATCGACGATCGCGACCGACGGTCAGCGTCCAGCCGTCGACAATCGCCAGATCGCGCTCGAAGACCGCCGGGGGGAGCGGCCGCTGATGCGTGACAGATGGATCCGCGTGATAGACGACGGCATCCCCGCTGTCAAAGCCGTGCGGCGCGCTGAAGGTGATCGTGTTGTTCGGACCAGAGACGGCCGTCTTCGGAGCGAACGAGATGCGTTTCGTCTGGTACAGGAAACCCTGCATACCGACGCCGCGGGCCATAAGGTCGACAACCGGTCCCCCTGTGGACTCGGCCAATTGAATCGTCCGCTCGTCGCCCGGCACTCGGACGACGTAGTAGGTCTTGGCCTGTTCGAGTCCGCCCACGCCCTGGTTCTGCTCGTCGCCATCTTCATCCGGGTTGCTGTAAGTGCCGAGATAGGTCAGCTCCTGACCATCGTTGAGGCCATGTGCGGCGGCGAACGTGATGGCGTCGGCATCGACATCCACATCGTTGGAGTCGAATTCCAGCGGCGCAAGCTGCTCTAGGAAATGCTCGGAAACGATCGCCGGATCCGGCGGGGTATAGTCGAGGTCGATCACGGGCGCCAGGGACAACCGCAGCGTGTCTTCGTCCACCACGCGTACCACGTAGGCCTGGCCATCCTCGAGACCGCCGATGTCCGCTCCGCCCCCGTTACCGTAGACGACCGTTTGTCCTTCCACGAATCCGTGAGCCGGTATGCGGATCGTATCCTGGCTGTAATCCACGCTTCCACCCTGCCGGGCATCGAAGACGCTGGCGGCGCTGCCCGCTGCGTCGATAGAGCCGTCGACTCGAGCTTTTATGTCCGCCCGGTCGATGTCCAGCCCGAACGCAATCGCAACGGTTCCGTCCTCGTTGATCGAAGGTTGCGACCAGGCGAAATTCGTCACCTCGCCGGCCGCATCGATGTTGACCGTGCCGCCAAGCGACGTGATGTTCGAACCTTTGCTGACCGTGACGTGCGAGGTCTCGCGGGTATCGGCGACTGCCACCGCCACCGAGAGATTCTTGGGATTGCTCACCGTCCAGAGATTGGAATTGGTGCGCGATTTGACGAATGCTCGGGTGCTGGCGTTGGAGCCGACGCGCACGTCGCCGCCTGCCGCGATCGAGGTCCGGTCGATCAGCGTGGTCGCCGTGGAACGCGCTTGACCGTATCCGACGGCAAGCGAGAAATAGCCACCCGTACCAACTCCGCTGAGCGATATCGTGTGGAGCGAAGCATCTGCATCGGCGCTCGAGCAGATGTCCACGTTCCTGCTGCCCACGATGCTCGCGCCGTTGACAGCCACCGCAGCTCGGGCGCGACGGATGACCAACTGGCCGGAAATCCCGGTGACGGCGCTGAAGGCTAATCCTGGAATCTGGTCGATCGCATCGAAAAAGAGCTCACCCAACTTATCCGTGTAATCGCCCCAGTCATCGTAGACGTTTCTGTCCTCGGCAGCGGCCTTGATCGTGACCGCTCCACCAGAGATGGCGGCCCCGGAAATCACAACGCTGGCGCCGTTGGTGTTGATGTCCACGGGGGAAATCTGGGACCACTGGCGGAGCGAATCGTCGTCGGCTTTCAGGGTGATGTCGCCATCTGCTACCTGGCCTTGCGTGGAGATAACGAGCCCCAGTTCGCCGGTGCTCAGGATGGTCAGCGTCAGCGGACTGCCCGCGTCGGGACTGGCGAAAGTCACCGTATCACCCATCGCATAACCGCTGCCTCGATCGGTCACGATGACCTGCGGCGTTCCATCGGCGTCCACGTGGATAGCGACGCGCATGCCGCTGCCCGAGCCGGAAGTCGACGACGGACTGTGGTTGAGATACTCGGCGTACGGCGCCCAGGGATTCCAGTCGGAAGCGGCTTCTCGCTTGCCTAGAGCAAAGCCGACCAGAATGGTCTCGGCGTGAATGCTGAGATTCCGGCCGGGCAGAACCAGGTCGCCGTCGATGTGAACCGTGTCGCGACCCCGACCGCCCTCGATGGTCAGATGCGCAGGAAAGGGATCGAGCGAGCCGATGTGCAATCGGTCGTCGCCGCCCCCGAGCTTGATCGTCAGCGATTCCGCGGGAACAGGGAACGAGAAGCTTTCGAACGAAGGGCCGCCGGACGGGGGATTGCTCTCGAAGGTGACCGTCCCTTCGCGAAGACGGAGCGTCGCGACGTCATCGGATGGCTTCAGCAACGAGTCCAGCGCCGACAGATCGATGATCACGTTGTCAAGGGTGCCGCCCTTCGCTTCCGTAGGTTCCAGTCCTGCGTACGTGAGGACGGTGCCGTCCAGGTTGAAGCTGCCTGAGTCGGGTCCGGTCGCCGCAAACATAACCGTCCCGTAGTCTCCACCCTCCAGCACCAGCGTGTCGAAGCCACCTGGTCCACCGTCGAGTACCCCGCTCAGGCTCCCGCCCGCCTGGACGACGAACGTGTCCTGGTTGTCGGCCGCGCCTCGGAGATTTTCGACGCCGCTGAAACGGATCTGACCGTTTAGCGTCCCGGTATTGGCACCGGTGATCTCCCAGATGCAATCCCCATCGGGACCGATCAGCACGTCATTCCCGACGCCGCCTTTCCAAATCAAGACGCCCTGGAGATCGGCCAATGCATTACTCAACGAGGCGTCAACAAACAGCCTGTTGTCGCCTCCCTGCAAACGGACTTCGATCACGGTTTCCGACGAGATGATCAGCGTTTGATCCCCATCGGCAGCGGCGTCGAGATCTCGCGAATACGAGCCCGGCGCGCCAGTCTGGCCGAACTCCAGAACCCCCTCGGCGACCCGCAAGTACAGGGTGTCCGCGCCGTCGGCACCGATGAATGTTGCACGATGGCCGTCCAGCGCCGGGGTAACCGACAGCAGCAATCTGTCTTCCAGGGACTCCAGAAACAGTAGGCGAGATCGCAGACGGTTCGCCTTGACCCTCCGAGTGCGTCGCAAGGTGGGCCATTTCTTGACGCTTCGATGCTCCGAGGATCGCTTCTCCAAGGGAACCGTCATGGCCGTGCGCCTTTCGGTGAAGAAGAACTCTCTCCCGCCCAACGGCAGACACAGCGAACGTCTCGCGTCAGCGAATCTTCGTCTGCATCGTCTTCAGGCGCCACATCGAACTTCGCCCAGATGCCAGAACGCACGCCGAAAGCAACCGCTGAAGAGTACGGCCTCGCCACCTTATCAAACGTCTCTGCAGGCAGCACTGAGGCTCGGCTTGCCGCTGGAGCAGTGCATATCGCGACAAATATATTTTCGTACTCACAGACCAAGGTGTCAAGTAAGTGAGCGATTTAAGTGACCGAGCAGAAATAACTTGAACAGATTGCAGCGGCACACTCTGTGTGCTGTCCGCAGTTTACGGCGCACGGAGAGGCTATGAAAAAATGGGACTGGCTTCGACCAGAAACGGCGAAAAGCCTAAAGAATCAGCGATCGCGAAGGTGCCTGTCCCAACTTTCTTACAGCCTCGGAGTGTGCCTGCTACGTTGGAATTGAATAACTTATCCATGCGCGGTCGCTGAGCACCGGACCCCGTAGGCATCCTTCGTGCAACGCACGAGCCCCGTCTTCACCCAAGCAGAGCCCCTGGCGGTTTTCCTTCGTGATATACAGCCGACCTGCAGCGGCAATCAGGCCTTCGAAGACCGGAGGGGAATTCAACCCGTCTCGCGTGCGCCGCCTTGGATTTCGGTTGATACGGCGGATCGACGCCCAGTATGGCGAATCTCTGGCTTCAGCTTGAAGCAGGGAATCCGAATGTCGCGTTTCAACAAGACAGCGGGGCTCTGCGATCCGCCGTATCATCGTCCCCCAGCGAAAATGGACATCGGCTTGGCATCGTTCGAGAAACAACTGTCGCCTCGCCAATGTAGCCATCACACTCCGTGGGATGATCAACAATGAACACTGGACAGTTATTTCTCGAACGATGCTTAGCACCAAGCCTCGATGCGCGCATCCAATTTCGACACCGGGTTCATTCCGAACAGCAACCGCCGCAGAAAGTTTGCAAGCGGAATCGCGTGATCCGAGGCTGGGCTTTTTTGCAAATCGCGGGGCACCGGCGTGAATCGCAGCGAATCGTGTCTCGCCGTTGGCTTCCCGGAGATCAATCCCTTCCATTGAACCAGTCTGCTGCGGATTGGTGTATGATGCTCCATGCTCGGCGCAGCTATCGCCCAGGGCACGCCCATGAGATTGAACCTGCGTAGGAGACTTCCATGACAGACATTCCCGCGACAACACGGAAACCGATCGCCGCTGTTGCCATTTGCCTGAGTTTGCTGTCTGCCTTTCCGGTTCTTGCCGAGCGGTATGAAGTCGGGCCGGGGAAGCCCCTTGCTGCGATCGGCGACGTACCCTGGGAAAGCCTGAATCCGGGAGACGAGGTGGTCATTCACTGGCGCGAGGAGCCCTACCGAGAGAAATGGGTCATCTGTGCCCGCGGCACCGCCGAACGACCGATCCAGGTCCGCGGCGCACCGGGGCCTAGTGGTCAATTGCCGGTGATCGACGGCAGGGATGCGACGACCCGGCCCGCCTTGAACTTCTGGGGCGAAGAACGCGGCGTGATCAAGATCGGCGGCGCAAATCGCCCTGCCGATGCCATGCCTGCCCATCTGGTGCTGGAGAACCTCGAAGTCCGCAGCGGCCGGCCCCCGTTCGGTTTCGAGGGCCGCCGAGGCCGGACCGCGTACGCGAACAACGCGGCCAGCATCTTCGTGGAGAAAGGCGAAGCGATCACCATCCGCCGGTGCATCATCCACGACAGCGGCAACGGACTGTTTGTCAGTCCCCAGTCGCGGAACATCGTCGTCGAGCACTGCCACATCCACGGCAACGGGATCGAGGGCAGCCTGTACGAGCACAACAGCTACACCCAGGCCGACGGGATCGTCTTTCAAGCCAACTTCTACGGTCCGCTGCGCCGGGACTGTCTGGGAAACAACCTGAAAGACCGCTCTGCCGGACTGGTTGTCCGCTACAACTGGATCGACGGAGGAAATCGCGAGTTGGACTTGGTCGATGCCGCGGGCGTGCCGGCGCTGAGCAGTCTGGCCGCTTATCGGGAAACGTTCGTCTACGGAAACGTCCTGATCAAACGCGATGGCGGCAACAACCAAGTCGTTCACTACGGCGGGGATAGCAACCGGCCGGACGCCTACCGCAAAGGAACCCTCCATTTCTACAACAATACCGTCGTATCGCACTGCCAGCACACGACCACGTTGTTTCGTCTGTCCACCGGCGACGAGTCGGTGGACTGCCACAACAACATCGTCTACGCCACGGCTGGTGGACGCTTCCTCGCCCTGATGACGCAGCACGGGACGCTGAACCTGCACCGCAACTGGTTGCCGAAGGACTGGCGAACCAGCCACAGCACGTTCGCGGGAGCGATTCGCGGTGAGGAGCATGTCTTGGACGGGCAAACGCCGGGCTTTACGGCGTTCGACGCCGACGACTTCCGGCTGCTGCCTGGCTCGCCCTGCGTCCAGGCCGGAGCGGAACTTCCTCAGCCACTGCTTGAGCGGTTTTCCGTTGCCCGCCAATACGTACCGCATCAGCAGACGAAGCCGCGGAGATCCGTGCTCGATCTGGGCGCGTTCGAACAAGTTGACTAGCGACCAGTTCGCCAAACGAGCATGCCGATGTTGCCTGAGCGTTCCGGATGACTGCGGGATGGTGGTGCCAAGCGAACTGAAGCCGGCCGCGGCTCGATCATGTCCGCTTCTCGCGGATATTGCTCGTCTTGCCGTGGTCGAACCCCCGTTCACGTTCCAAGCGGATCATGGCTTCCGGGCGGAAGTTGACGATCAGCGCCCGTCGGTGGACGGCGGTGGTATTGCGGCGACTGTAGTGCATCACGCCGCCGTTATGGAACGTGCAAGAGCCTGGCTTCAGCGGGACACAGACGCATTCGGCTTCGCTGCCATCGCACTCCAGAGCACCTCCGCTCTTGCCGTGCCAACGATGCTGCCGCAGCGGCAGCCGATGGGAACCCGGCGCGAACCACATGCAACCGTTGTCCACGATGGCTTCGTCCAAGGCGATCCAGCAGCTCACGGCTCGTCGGTCGGGCAGATCCACCCAGTAGGCCATGTCCTGGTGGAACGGCGTCGGCGTATCCGTGCCCGGCGCCTTGTCGATCAGCATGTCGAAGTCGAAGGCCATGTCGTCGCCCAGCAACTGACGCGAGATATCCAGGGCGCGATGGTAGGCCGGACTGCCGAGCAATTCGGGGATCAACTCGCTGGGCCACATGATCTGCGTGATGTTCTTGACGCCTTCCCGCTTCCGGGATTGGCCGGAGCCAAGATCCGAACGCCATTGCCCAGCCTCGATCTGGCCGGACAGGATCGCCTCGTAGCACTCCAGATATGGCGCCAACGGCGGCGCAGCGAGGCGAAACGCCGGAATTTGTGCCGTTGTCGGACCTCGCCGCGACCGCCGTCGCGCTGTAGGCCGACGTAAGCCGGTGGTGAGATTGCGGCCTTCCGCCTTGCTGCGGACAGGCCACTGGGACGTTATCCATGTACGCCGCACGGCAACACGGCTTGTCCAGGCGGCGTAGCTTCTGGTTGGGCCGGTGCGCAACAGTCGCCCGTCGTTTTCTGGATCACTTGCGAGTACGTGTCGGTGGTTTTCATCGTCTGCTCCCAATTGATTCGAGACTGGCTGCGAATCAGTCAATCTTTCCTGGTGCCCTCGCAAGGTAATGTCGTCGACTGACAGATGTCCTTCCTGTATGGTCCGTAGCCGTAATACTTCGGGCGATCGTCGAGGCGCACATGCAGCCATGACACTCCGCCGCCGGCAGTGCTGAGCCACACGGGCCGGGGTCCCAGCCGCTGGCACATGGCCTGGCCGACTGTTCGCCAGAGTGCATGCCACTGTGCCTCCGGCGCGTTGCGGACGAATGCTGCGAGATGTCCGTAGGCGGACGGGGAAGTGAGCGGGGACGGCACCACCATGATCGCATCCCCCCCGAGGTTCGAAAACACGACGATGCCTTCCTCGCACGCCGCTGCGAAGTGCTCGGCGAACGGCCTGGGATCGGGGTGGCAGGCCAAACCAGGACTGTCCAGCAGAACGAACTCGAACGGGCGAGTGATCGTGGTCTCGGTGACCGGCGGCGTTTCCCAACGGAACGCCGCGTAGGGAGCGTCCGCCAATTGGGCCTGGAACGACGAGCGGAATGCAGCATCGTCCTGCCAGGCTCGCAGGATCTCTGCAAAGCTTGCCGGTCGGGCGTCGAGATCGACGAAGAAACGCTGACCGCGTATCCCTCGCAGTAACTCGCTTCGGAAACTCCACATCCGTCCTGGTCCCCTTGCTTCTGCGCGACAGCCCGTCCCCGCCCGGTCCACACCAGCGCCATGTGCGGGTTGTGCGGAGCCACTTCGATCTGCCATCCCAGTTTCCGGCCGATTTTACCACGCCGATGGGCCTTGTCGACGCGCCTGGCATCGCCGCTGGCTTCGAACTTGTCGTGGTCCTTGGACAAAGCATCCAGGTCAAGCGGTGCGTGCGCAACTGTTACGCACCACCGGGAATGCAAGCAAGTTCAAATCGACCAACCATCACGGTGTGCTCCACGGGAGCGAACCCGCGGACGCGCGTCTCCGTCTTGTAGGAAAAGATCGCTTCCGAACGATGCTGTGAGCAAGCAAGCATAATTTCTTTCTGAAGCGTTGGTCAAGCAGTAAAAATTCTGCAAATTGCTCCCGTCGTCCGAAGATCGACCGGTCGCAACCGGGTACATCCGAAACACGCGGGTGAATCACCTAATTGTCGCTGCCCTCGCGAGCCACCCGGCAGATGACCGCCGCTGCGGCAGCCTGAGCGTTCCCTTGTTGAGTTTGCGCCCTCGGGTACGATGGTCCCCGACCCGTTTGCCAGCCGGTCAAGGCATCACCTCTTCTGCATCCACCACGGCTCGTCGAAGTTGATGTTCTTGGCGGGGACTTGGAACGGATGCTGGCGGACGAAGTAATGCCAGAACTTCTGGCGATTGTCAGGGTCGTAGACCTCGAACACCTTCGCCTTTTCCATCTCCTCCAGAAACCCCCGGTACGCCCCTACCGGCTCGAACGGATTGGCCTGCTGAAAGATGACCGTGCCGCCGTACTTCTTGTACAGGGCTCGATCCAGTTTCCAGCCCTTCACGAACTGTTCCCCGATTGCTTGGAAACCATGCTGGTCGTCCTTCTTTCTCGCCTCCGAGGCATCGTTGTCGGTTCGTGACATGCTGCGCATGGCATCGACAAACTGCTGGATCTCTTCCCGCGTCGCGGTGATCTTGTGCCGGTCCATGTACCGCTGCCGCAACTCGCCGAAAACCTTGGCGGTGAGCCGCCTCGCCTCGTCATCGGTCAACTTCGGGGCCGCTGCCTCGATGTCGCTCACGCAGATGTAGTCGTAGAACAATCGTGCGATGGGCGCGCCTTTCTTGGGATTGGCGGGTCGCACCTGGCTGGCGTCGAAACCCAGGATGTCGTTGGTTGGTCTTGGCTGGGTGTCAGCCGCCCGTGCGGGCAGGATTGCTCCAAGGACGAGTAGAACCATGACGAACTGCCGCATTGTCCGATTCCTTCTGGGGCAAGACTGTTTGGTGTCCTTAGCCGTGCTGAACGTTGGACTGTTTGAGGTTGAGCCCGTCGGCCAGGATGCCACTGGCCAGGGTGCGCCCGAATTCGTCGCTGCCGGTTGGACGGACGGTCACGGTCTTGCCAAAGGCCACCTTGGAAACCGTTCCCTTGGCCTTCTGGGCGAACGGTTGCCAATCTCCGGGCAGTCGATTCCTTCGAGGCGGACTTTGATCTGCTTGTTGTTGTGGAGAAGGGCCAATACACCTGCATGTCGTGCTCGGCTGGTGCCTGGCTGTAGGTCTTCGCCATGATTCACTTGAAGAAGCTCAGGTCCCATTTGTCCAACCATGCCACGAACGGCTTGCCATCCTTAAACTGGATTGGCAGCCAGAGATGCTTGCCGTCGATGGGGTTCCCCGGCTTCCACCGATCAGCCATGAAGATGAAGGCTCCTGTCTTGCCGGGCACCGGAAGGACATACGTGCTCTGACCATGAAAAGTCAACTCGGCATCTTCGCCGACACAAGGATTACCGAGAGCCTGCCACGGTCCCCATATCGAATCCGCTACGCCCAAGCGTGCCGCGTTGGCCTTCCAGCCCGAGCAGCCGGACGTGATCAAATAGTACTTCCCGGCGTGCTTGAACATGGCGGGCGCCTCGTTAAAGCAGTCGGGGAACACGCGGGCGTACTTGCCGGCCGGTCGCAGATAATCGTCGGTGAGTTGCGAGATATGGAGCGTGCCGTTGCCTTCGGAGGCATAGACATGGTACGCCGTGTCGTCATCGTCCACGAACAGCGTCATGTCGCGGGCCATCTGGCCTCCCACATGATCTCGCTGGAAGAGGAACTTGGGCGCCGGTCCGCCTTCCGCCGGTAACGGTTCCTTGAGTTCATCGGGAACATTGATCGGCCAAACTCCAGCATTTGGGCGGAAGCTCTCGATAAAGCGATACGGCCCGGTCACTTGATCGGCAACGGCTACACCGCTACGGGCTGCACGATAGCCTTTGCCCTTCAGTTCCAGGTGGAACCACATGACGAACTTGTCGGTCTTGCGGTTGTAGATCACTTTGGGGCGTTCCAAGATGCAGCCCTTGGCGATGTCGCTTTGGGGATCTTCGGAAACCCGCAGGGCGATCCCTTCGTCCTTCCAGTCGTAGAGATTCTTCGAGGAATAGACATGCACGCCGACCTGGGCCAGGTTGCCGGGCCTGCCTTCGATCATGTGCTGGCCGAACCAGTAGAACGTGCCATTGTGGACGAGTATTCCGCCGCCGTGGCAGTTGATATGGACACCGTTGTTGTCCGGCCAGACTTCGCCCGGTCGAAATGCCTTTTCGGCCGCGGTCACACTTGTCACGAGCCCGCAAACCAGCAACAGCGACGCAACTCGTCGCATGATAGATCCCCAGTGGTTTTCTTTATTGCTTTTTGGATTCATTGATCCGCTCCTCTGTTGTTATGAGTGCCTTGGCATATCGTTCGCCAAGCTCCAACGTTCCCTTGGAGCCGAAGTGCGCAGCGTTCACGACTTCACAGCCCCAATCATCCACGTATTCGACATACTCTGAACTGGCAGCAAGCTCCTTCATGCCTCTGACGACATTCAACACGCCCTCCGATGGTTGGCGTGCGTCTTTCTGTCGCTTCTGACCGAATTTCGTATTGAGCCCGATGAGTGCAATCAACTTCGGCGCGTCAAGGTCTTTGCGAAGTGCGGCAATCATTGTCTCCAAGCTGTCTCGATAGGCTGGAGAATATTCCCGCATGCAATCGCTTTCTCCCTGACACCATACCAGCGCGCGAGGACGCAGTGTGACGCCTTGCGCTTTTGCCTTCTCGATCGCTAGTCTCGTTTCCGCCAGCAGTGCCGGGTAGCAATTGCGGCCTCGGTTGGCATCCATCTTGTTGCCAGGGTTCCAATAATCAATCCCGGTGCCACTGTAGGCCACTTTTACGATGGCCAAAGGCCGGTCCGGTTGCCGTTCGAGTAAGGTTCGAGTCAGTCCGATTTCAGGCCCAAATCCCCCCTCATCGTAGCCAAAATTACCGTAATTCGTTCCACCCTTGGGGAGCTTCGGTTTTCCTTTTGGCTGTGGCTTGAGGGTGGTCCACTCTTGATTGGACGATGAGTCGAACTTATCCGCAGGCGGGTCTCCGCACTTCCACCAGAACATGACCTTGTTGTCACTTGGGTCTTTTGGCAATTCGCTTGCACGTGTGTGAAAACCCACCGCATTCGATTGTCCTGCAACCAGGATCAAGTCGACCACCTTTTCTCCCGCCCAGCAATTTGAGGAGAGGATCGTCAGAATACAAACAACTTGGAAAGCTCTCATGGCTATACCTATTCAGTTGGCGGATAGGGTCGAACAGGAAGGCCAGATCGATCCGTTTGGCCTCGCAGGCAAGCTGAAACGCCGATCCGTCGCCATCAACTGACCACGGGCGCTCGAGTGTTGCAATGCTGATGGATGCCTCGTCCGCCTGATTCAGGAGCCGCTCCTTGAGCGCACCATCGGGCGTCTTGTAGATCACCTGGACCGTGCCTTCCGCGATCGGCACCACCGCCACCAGCGAAGTCACCACCGCCGGTTCGAGACCGACCAGGGAGAGACCGGGTTGCAGGTGTTCGAGCGGGAGCATCGTTATTGCCAATTCCTTGGGACCGGGCCGGTTCGCAGGGTATCCGTCACAACTGCGGGTGGAGATACGAACACCCCGCCAACCGACTTCAGCCATGCGGTTAGCTAGACCGAACGGCACCCGAGCGAAGTACCCTAACACCCGCGAAAGCGGTTTTCAACCAGTCCTGCTAGACTTCCGGACGATATTGTCATGCGAAGTGGCAGTCCATTTGCAGCGGTCAGCACGCACAGACACTCGCCAGAAGCCAACACCAGCCCGCCACCGCTCAACAATGCCGATCAGGCAAACCCTGCCGCCTACTCAGCCGCAGGCTGACCGGCACCCAAGTCGAAACCGAACCGTCCGTTTCACCCTCGTTTGTCCACAAGTTGCATCCCCCGGACCACGATCAGGATCACGACGCCCGTCTTGCGGATCGTCAGCCGCTGCTGGATGATTACCAAGGGACTGGGAGCAGGCGGCCGGAACTAACAGCCACGTTGGTCGAAGCCGCCGACAACGACTCAGCTTCACCACGCCGACCTTGGGCGACGTTCTTACCCAGGGGCCTTTCGCGGCGGGCGCATGCCGCAGGAGATGATGAGATGAAGACGTACACGATCAATGCGATCCAGGAAGAGATGACCCAAGCGGGATCGCACTGGTGGGACAAGGACACCATGCGGTTTTTCAGGACTCGGGTGTCCGAGCAGGTTTACCAGGGGCCGGGCGGGATCTACTTCGTGACCTCCGAAAAGAACGGAGACGAACCGCGCGCCTACTCGGTGCGGCAATACCAGCCGTCTCGGCAGCACGTCGACACCATCGGCAAGTTCAACGAGATGAGTCGCGACCAAGCCCACCGGGAGGCCAAGCGGCTGGCATCCACCAGCTTGGACGAGCAGTTCGCCCAGGCGATGTGCGTTCTGGACCGTGCCGTCACGGGCGATGACAAGAGCGGCAACGTCACCCAGTACGGGACCGTCGCGGAAGCTCGGGACAAATGCGAAGAAGGTGCCGATCCGATTTGCCTGTGCGACGGGGGACACACGCGACTGTTGCCCGGGCGTTACGAGGACGGCAGCGGTTACTACCTGAAATTGATCCCCACGGGAAGCGAGGAAGGGCAGGAGAAGGCCAAGAAGGCATTCTCGGACGCCTACGAGCTGCAACAGGAGGTCTGCCGCGTGTTGGGCACCGAGCCAGCCGGAGAAACGGCGATCGTGGTCCAGGAGGCGCACCGGAAGCCCACGGAGGCCGAGCAACTGGCCATCGACATCCAGCGGGGAGGCGGGCGAGCGACCACGTTGACGGCGGGGCATCTGATCCGGATGGCCACCCAGCATCAACGGATGATGGAGGACGAATGCAACGGCGTGGACATCTACGACCAGGACGGCAATCCCCTGCCGGAGCTGGCGAGGCTGCGGAAGGTGATCGAGGCCGCCGCCAAGGATGCCGGTTGCGACGTCAAGTTCTCCGGCGATCCCAGGGGGAGCACGGTCAGACTGCTGCTGCCCAGTGGCGAAAGCAACAGTTGGGGCGGCGAGGGTTGGTGCGTACCAACGCGAGGGTAGCCGTCCGGATTCTACACATGCCTCCGGCAGCGGGCCGGGGGCAACCAGCGAACGATGTGGCAGGATCCGCTGGTTCAGCGACGGTCCGGCCGATCCGGAACATGTGGTGCGGGCGTGATGGCGGGTATACGAACTGCCACAAGAATCAGCTGATGATTCAGGGACTCGCAGCAGACTTTCCGTAAAGGCACGAACGATGAACCTCGAATATCCTCTACCAGATTCTGGCAGTCGTCGCCACAAACCGAAGTCAGATCACCTACAGCGATCTGTCCCGATTGTATTGTGATCAAACGCAGGAATGGCATGAACCGCATGGCAGTTGGGACGAACCACTGGGCGAACTCAATCGCACCCTGCATGGGACTGGCTGGCCGCCGTTACCCAGGCGGGGGTTCCACCCGCTTGTCAACAAATCATTTCCAGTCCGCACGTTGACCGCCTTGTTCGGCAGTGCCTTTCCTCAGGGCGGAGCAACTTGCAGCAACCCTTTCTGCGCTCGACTTACCAGGTCCAGACCCCGTTGGACAACTTGCGACCGCCACGCGCTCGAGGCTGGACAGAACAATTCCTTGAGCCGTTGTTTGGCCCGGATCGTGGACGCAGCCTTCGGGGTGCTCCAATGATGAGCTTGATTCTCTGCGCGCAACCCGGAAAGCACCTGCACCGGTCCGTAGGTACCGAATTCCGCGCAGGCAAACAGGTAGTGGGGAGCCAGCGCCCGTGACATACACCATCGCCCGAAACCTCCGCGAGCATCATAAGCGATGCCGTTGGAATCACAAGCTTCGAACGAGTCGGTTCCAAACCAATCCGTCAGCCAGCGTCGCTGCATCTCATTGAGGGGGTAGTCAATGAGTAACTTGCAGGCACCCTTCCGACCCAATCCGGTGTGAAAGTCAAGATGGACGACACACTTGCTTCCTCTGAGCCAACGCGGCATGTTCTCGCCCAGCATTTGCTGCGTGCGGGACGGCCCATTTCCCCCGAAAAAGAGCCCGCGTGGGTAATCATGCTGACCTGCTGCGACGGCCTGGCGGAGGGCTGGCATCCCATGCCTGGCGATCAGCCACAGTGCCTTGAGTGTGAACGGCTCCCACCGTGACGGCGGGCGGCGGGGGTTCAGGAAATCATCAAGTTCTGCGTAGCCATCCGGGGCACCTTCAAACCGTTCGCCGGGTAGCAAGAAGTTCCGGTTGGGATCGACATTGTTTTCGTCAAACCGTCGAAGCCACGCGAATCCGAAGGGGTTCAGCCCGTGGAGGAACACGCATCTTGTTGGCGACGGAGTCGCGGAGGTCCATTGCTCGAGCAGGGCAACTTGCACAGTTGAGCCGAAAAAGCCTTCGACACCATGTACGCCGGACGAAACGACGAGCACCTTCTCCGGGGCGCCACCCTGCGAACAAGCGACGTCGAAGGCCAACTCATCGCCATCCGGTCCGACGAGACCGATGGGGTAAGACTCCAACTGCCAACCGAGGTGCGATGCCGCTTGCCGAAACCGCTGGCGGGCAGATGAGTGGTCAAGAGAAAATGTTGTTGCGGCGTTGCTCGCCACCGTCACCCTCCACTGCCGTAAACGTACTGCAATCTATCCGCCTGTACTCGGCCGGATAGATTGGGCGTTGAACTGAGCCAGGGAGCGGACGTCGGTAGGTATGCTAATTCCAACCGGCGGAACCACTTGGCCGAGGGGTAGCCTACCGGCTCTCGGCGACCCGTGTCAAGCTTCCACGACGGCTCGACGGGTTTGGCACGCAAAAAAACGCACCACGGGGACGCCCGTGGCTGGCGTAATTCGCCCGATTCTCCAGGTTATCGTGGACCGGCGGCGCACCCGCTTGATGCGGTGTTGTGAAACACTCCAGGAACCGTTCATCCGTCTGCTGGCTCCTGGGCCGGTACGGTCCTTTCAGCAGGTCGGATGTGCCACGCCGGGTCTGGCCGCAGATCTCCCAACCTGGTCGCTTGACGTTGCTAGACATGCCACTTGACCGGGTGTGCGTGGTGGGTGTGTACATGGATGTGATGCATAGGCGAGTAATTCGAGGGATCGGCGTAGATGCCGCGCTCGAAGACGCCCTGCAACATTCGATACCGGGCTCGCGGCCCACGAATCTGTTCGCCGGCGGATGGGAAGCGAAGTCCGTGACGGCGTTGAAGACGGCGTAGGCGTTCTCGCCCAACTCCTTGGCGTAACGATCGAACAGTACACGGACGTGGGCGGTCAGGGCGTCCCATTCGTCGGCCGCCCGACTTTCTGGCTCCAGCTCGTCGTCCAACTCCTGGAGCGACAACACCGCCCACAGCAATGGCTCGAACTGATTGCGGGGATCCATTCGCTCGCCTTCTCGCCAGACGGCGCGCGGCTGGCGACCGGCAGTGCGGACACGACCGCCTCGTCGCCGCCACGGGCGGATGTGGAGTAGAATCAAACGTAATAGGCCCTTCAGGCGTCAACATCGACAAGGAGTTGCCGATGACGCCAAACTGGGGCAAGGGAATGGATTGAAAACGAACGAGATGATGATTCGCTTGCGCTCCATTCACCTGCCCGAACACCCAACTCAGGGACGCAAACAAAGACCATTGGACACCGCTCGTCATGCCTCAGAAAACCCAGCCCCGGTTTCTACGCCGACTGCTGCAGTTCCGTCTGCAGACACTGCTTCTCTTGATGACCGTTTTTGCGATCGGGGGTGGTGCGTATCGGAATTGCATCGCGCCGTACGAGCGGCAGCATGAAGCTGCCAAGGCGCTGGCCCGGCGAGGTGCGCGGCTTACTTGGGAACCTCTGCAACCGGCTTGGTTGCACCGCGTGCTGGGGTGGTTCGGCGACGAGGAGGTGCTGCGCGAGTGCGTCAGCGTCGAAGCCCAACACCGCGGGTGGAAGGACGAGGACCTGCAGCATCTGCGGCACATGCCGTATGTCGAAAAGCTGTACTTGGCCGGTAATCCCATCACCGACCGGGGGCTCGAACATCTCCGCGGTCTGCCGCGCGTCGCCCGTCTGTCGTTGTCGGGCACGAAGATCAGCGACGAAGGCCTGCGGCATGTGGGTATCCTGCCTGCCCTGCAAGCGCTGGACATCCACGATCCGCGCGGCCCGTTTCGCTTCGGCGTCCATGATCCGAGCGGCCCGCTTCCCATGGCCGCGCCAAGCTCAAAAAGTTCGATTAACTCGATCCCTCCGGGGCAGGGAGACGGCCGGTTGACCGGCCACTGCCTGACGCATTTGCGGCAGGCCAGGGAATTGCGCGAGCTTCATCTCTCCTTTGCACTGGGCGACGAGTCGCTGGGCGCGCTGGCGGAAATGCCGAAAATCCACGTCCGCTCGCTGGTTCTGCGCCACGTGACAGACGTCGGGTTTCGGCGTTTGGCTCGGTTTGCCTCGCTCGAGAACTTGCATGTCGAACATGGGAGTTTCGGGCGAAACGAGTTGCAGACCTTGGGGCGGTTGCCAAATCTCCGGCGGCTGAGGCTGGATCATATCCAAGCCGACGGCGCCGACTGGGGACATCTGGCCCAGTTGACTCGCTTGGAAGATCTCACGCTGGCCCAGTCGCCGATCTCCGATGGCGATTTGAAACATGCGGGACGCCTGAAACAACTTGTCAATTTGACGCTCCACGCGCCGGAGATCACCGACCGCGGCATCGAGCACCTAGCGGGTCTGACGAATTTGCAGCATCTCGACCTGATATTCACCTCGGTGAGCGCGGACAGCGTGAGGCATTTTGTCGCCATGCGGCGTCTGAAATCGCTCATGTTCCCGGCGCCGTTGGACGACGAGGCGCTTGGCTGCCTCGTTCGGCTGCCCTCGCTGACCCAGGTTTCCCGCGGTGGGCCGAACCCGCGAATCACTTGCTATGTAACCGACGCCGGACTGGCAGATCTGGCCAGGCTTCGATGTCTGCCCGACATTGTTCTCTCGGATGCACGCGATGGCACAAAATTGTCCGGGATCGACGTGCCTGACTCGGCCGACATAATGACGGACGCGGGCCTCGCGCAATTGTGGAAGAAGAAGAACCTGAACTCCGTCTGGTTGTCCGGTCGCGACATCACGTCCGCCGGATTGCGCTGGAGCCCCGATTTGCTGCAGTGTGTCGGCGTCACGATCCAGTCGCCTCGCTCCGCTGCTATGTTCCTCCGCGGCCCGTTGGATGTCGGCGAGGCGAAGTTGGACCTCCACAGCAACGGTCTGAGCTTGACAGCGGAGAACGACATGACGACGGAGAAGCTGGGACCGCGGAACGTTCGCATCATCTGGAGCGAGACCGGCTACCAACTGGATGTGCTCCGGCACGTACCGGCCATCCGGCACCTGAGGATGGGTTTGCAAGGTTCCGTTCCCCTGGTGGGCAGTTGGGAGAACCTCCGATTCGTACCCGGCCTGCGTTATTTCCAAGCGTCCGGCCAGCATGACTCGCAAATCAAGCTCGATGCTGAGGCCATCCGTCAGTTGAGCCGCATGCCGGAACTCTATTCGCTGAGTTGCGTTCTGCCCGACAACCTGTCGGCGGAGGAATTTGCACCGCTAGGGGACATTCCCCGGCTCGCCTACCTGAATCTGCATTGCGGGACGCTTAGCGCCGAGCACATGCAGACAATCGGCCGGTTGGAACGGTTAATCAGCCTGAGAATCATCACGCGAAGCAAGGCGGTCGATGACGAAGAAGCATTGAAGCATTTGCTTCCTCTCACACGGCTCCGCGAACTGTGGCTGGAAGGTGTCAGCGACGCGGGCTTGTCTTACGTCGGACAGATCAAGAGCCTGGCCCAGTTGACCCTCGGCGGTTCACCCGGAAATGGAGGTTCCGGCCGACAGATCACGGACGAGGGCCTGCGGCACCTGGACAACCTGCCGGCGTTGACGCACTTCAACCTTCGCAACACCACGGTTAGCAGCGAGGCTTGGTCCGCCTACGCCGCGCGTCATCCGGGGGTTCGCGTCACAATGCAAACAAACCGATAGCCCGGGGGGGCGACGACATCTGGAACACCGTTGTCGCCCTGTTCATGCATCTGATCCCGACCTGGATCGTCCTGATTGTCCTGGCAGTCTCGTGGCGTTGGGAAGGTGTTGGTGCGGTTATGTCCGTTGTTCTGGGACTGGTCTACATCCGCTTCGCAGCAGGACGGGGACATCTCGAATGGGCCATGGTGATATCCGGCCCGCTGTTCCTGGTCGGCGGTCTGTTTCTGCTGAACTGGTTGAAGCGGAAACAGAAATCGCAGGAAAGTTGACAATCCACCACCCACGTCGTAACTGCCCCAACAGCCGGCAGGACGTTGGAGAATTTATCGACGTCGGGGGCTGCGTTCCGGTGGATTGGCGTGTCTGTGGGCGTCGGCACATTGGCTGCCATCGGGCGTCGGCCTTTCCGAAACAGCGGTTCCACACCCTGGATCACCACTGCCTTCGCCATCACTTGATCGAAAGAACCTCCGTTGATGATGCACCGCGGCAAACTTGCGTGTGCGACGGCGTTTCGAAGCAGCTTCTTTTTTCGCAGTCATTGAAGGCAGCTTGTCCCGTCCGTTTCCGGAGAAGATAATCGTGCGACCCCCAGCGAGACGCATCCGAGATGCGTCACTCCAGGCGCGTCGCTCCAAACGGCGGGAAAGCCGAGCAGGATGATGCAAGGCAACTAGGAAAGACGGATCCGCAACGCACCCTGGGTCACGATGGATCAAGATACCGGGCAGAGGGAAGGGACCTACGCATGTACTGTCTAGCGTCTCGCGCGGCGCCCTGGTTGGCCGTTTGCCTCCTGGGCTGGTCGAGTGAATTGTCCGCCGAAGAGTCCGCGTTCCGCCGTTGGGCCATCGTCGGCGACAATGCGATGCAGCAGGTGGGCTTGACGGATCTGGTTTTTCTGAACCTGTCGGAGGCCGGGATCGATCTGGTCGAGCGGGAACAGGTCGGCCGCGCGCTGCAGGAATTGCAGTTGAGCGCCCTGTCCGGCGATGCTGCCGTAGGTTCCCAATTGAAGCTGGGCCGCCTGCTGGGAGCGGACGTGTTGCTGCTGTTGAACGTCGAACCGGAGGGGGAAGGGCCGGCGGTGCGGGTCATCGCCGTCGAAGCGCGTCTGGGCGCCCGATTGCAGAGCCAAACCATCGCGACTGGCGAAACGAGACAGCAAGAGACGGCGGACGAAATCGGACGGTTCGTCCAGCAGGTCCGCACTCGTTTTCCGAAGGGAGTCCAAGCGTTGATCGGTTTGGCGCCGTTCACGCCGCGTTCGTTTTCCCGCGAATGGGACGGCTTGCAGACGGGCTTTTTCGAGTTGATCCAAGCCGGTCTCTCGCGCACGCCCGGCGTCGCCGTGTTGGAAATCGAACAGGCACGGGAGATTCTGAAAGAGCGCGAGATTGTTGACGGGGCGCCTGAGCAGCGGCAATTGCCGATCTTCGTCGAAGGCGAGTACACCGTGTCGGATCCGCGGCGGGAAGAAACGCCGCAACTTGGTTCAGCCACAGCTCCGTCCGATGAGTCGCAAGACAGGACCGGCTGGAAGGACAACCCGCACGTGAATCTGACGGTCCGCATACACCGTGCAGGCCAGCCACCGAGGGAATCGACGGGCCGCGACATCCCGTTGGACCGGCTTTCCCAGCGGCTGGCGAACGAAGTGCCTGCGGCGATCTTGAAATTCGCCACCGGTGCGGGGCACACGCCGCTGAGCAGCGAGCAGCAGGCGGACTTGTTCCGGGACCAGGCGGAGCGATGTGCCGATCTGGGCCTGTGGCTCTCGGCTGCGCAACTGTACGAGGCGGCCAGCCTGGTTGCGCCCGAAGATCTCGAAACGCGGTTGGCCGCGTTCCACTGCTACTACCGGGCAATCCATGCGCGGCGTCCCAGCTACGTGAGGGCTCAGCAATGGAAAGCGGAAGATCCCGAGGGCTTGGCGCGCGAGGGCCAGCGGCGGCTCGCCTGGTGGGAAGCGGGCGCGCGGCACGTCCGCTACGCGATTCTGTCGAGAAAACTCAGCCTCCCGGAAGCCCATTACCTGCTCGTGTACGCCTACACCGACGACACCGTGTTCGACTCTATCTATTTCGTCGACGCGCACGTGTTCCGCGCGGCACGAAGCCGGCTGTTTTGGGATGTGGCACCGGTCTTCGCCCACTTGGATCCTACGCGGCGCGACGCCAAGCAGATGGCCGCCGTGGTCGATTACCAGAAGCGCGGCGGGGCCGCCGACGGCGGCCAGTACGCCAGCCGACGCATCGGCGGTCCCGTGGGGTGGGTGGCGGACATGTACGGGTGCCTGGAACGAGACCTGGACATGCGCCCGGTGTTCAATCCAAGTGTCAGCGATGCGCATCGGGGCAAGTTGACTCCCCAGCGCGCCCAGCAGTTGCTCGATGCCCAGTATCGTCTGTTGCGGGACGTGATTCCCCGAGACGATCCATGGCAGTCCAACGTTCCCACCAGGGAATTCTCCGCGCAAGTCGCCTTGTTCTTTCGAAGGGGCGTCCTGGACCGTAAGCAGGTCGAGCAGCACTGCCGTCGGCTGGCCGACCTCGATTCCGTGGCTGCCCGGAACGTGTCGCAACGGCTGAAGGAACGCTTGGATGATCCTCGCGCACTGGATGCCCTTTGGCAGACGCCTGGAAGGCCGCAATGGGGCCAGCCAATCAAACCGGGGCCGCCGGCGAAACCCTCCGGCTCGCCCGTCCCCGAACTCAAGGTCGTTCGCCCCACGCATCGCGACTGGTACCGCGAATTGGTCCCGCCGCAGCAGACGCCCGTCAAGCACGTGGAGTTGGACAGCCTGTTCCAGAACTTTACGTTCGAGCGGATCGCTTCGGTCGAATGGCCGGACCAGCCCCAAAATTTCGCGAGGTTGTCGGACTCGTACGATTGGGTGCTCACCTCCGGCGACCAGGTCTGGGCGATGTCCGACTGGGGCAATCTCACGACGCTGTTGACCGAACAGCAGACCGCAGGCCAGCCGATCGCGGACATTCGCTATGACGCGGCTTCCGATCTGTATTGGGTCGTGGCCGAGGCGACGGGCGTGTTCGTCACCACCGCGGACGGAACGGTTCATGCACACTTTGCCCGCGAGCGTGAATTGCCGATGTACGACGTCCGTTCGCCGCTGTTCGACCAATTCGGCAAACGGCAACTGCAAGAACCGCACGTACGTCTGTTCTACCTGGAACCGGGCAGATTCCTGGCGTGGGGCGAACACGAGCAGCGCAGTTGGCTGGCATTGCTCGAATACCGCGACGGGCAGCCGCGCGCGGATGTGTTGCTGCAAGCGATGCGGCCTTGGCAGGGAAGCCGCCAGGATCACGGCTTGGATCTCGGCTTCCGCATCGCGCACTTGAGCTGGGGAGAGAATGCCGGACGGCCGGTAATCTGCATCACTCGCGACGCCTTCGGCCAGGACCGCCCGCACCGCGTCGCGCCGTTGCTGGTGGACGTCGCGGCCAAGAGCGTCAGCGTCGGCGGCCAGGACATGAAGTCCCTTTTTCCGTCTTCCTATTTCCGGGATAACGTGCTCGGACGCTCGGGTAACGCATCTTCACAACGGTGGATTCAGGAGTCGGATGCCACGCGGGTGCTGCGGGAGCCTCGCTTGGAAAACCGCGGCTGGCAGGAGATCATGTTGCAAAGTTGTTCGGACGGCCACGGCAGCTACGTCGTTCATCATGATGGACGCCTGTTGGTCCAGTCCCCGGACGACATCTGCTTGTGGACGCCGAACTCGCGCCGCCCCGACGACTGGACCAGGCAGGTGCTGTACACCCTTCCCCGGTTCCGGCCCGCGGCCGCTTTGTCCCATCTGTGCCTGTCGCGTGCGGAGGAAACGATTTGGCTGCAATGCCGGGAGGATGCCTACTGGCTGTTCTTCAAAGGCGACACCTACGAAGTGGATCTGACCGTGCCCCAATGCCGGCGGATTCTGGGCAACGGGCGCCATCTCAGAGCGTTTGGGCCGATCTCCCGGACGTTTTTCACGCCGCGACACGGCCGCTTCTTCCTGGCCGATGGCGACGTTTTCCGCGTTCGCGCAGATGCGGCCGAACCATCGGCCGAACATCTGGTGGAAATTCGCCGCCGGGCCGGCCTGCAGGATACGGAGGGCAGCGAATCGCTCTGGTGGCAGTACCTGCAGACGACCCACAAGCTGAACGGGCAGGGCATCCGCTGCCGCTGGGTCGGCCCCGTGTACCAAGGTTTTCAGGAGGTACTGATCACCGAGGACTTCGGCGGCGACGCCGGGGCGCTGGCCGCAATTCCCGAATCGCCGCCGGTCAGACAACTAGCGGCCAACGATTGCGCCCTGACCGATGCGTGCCTCGCGCAGATCGCCAACCACACGGAACTGCAATGGTTGCACCTGGCGGGTACGCAGGTCACTGCCGCCGGGTTGGAACACCTGGAGCGCCTGCAGCAATTGCAGGAACTGCATCTGATCGGCGATCAATTCGATGACGCCGCACTGTTGCGTCTGCCACCGCTGAAGAATCTGCGGATCTTGGTCATCTCCGGCAAGGGAATCACGCCCGATGGGCTCCAACACTGGCAGGAACAGTCCCCCGTGACGCGCGCCATTCACTGGTATGTCGACAAGTGAGAAGCAGCGCCGTCGCGCCGCGAGAAACGTTGCCTAGCCACCGGTCCCCAAGCGGCCAGATGACCGGCGGCTAGCGCCTTGCCGCTCACGCGAGAAGCCGATAGCTATTTCTTTGCCGATCCTAATCGGATTGTCGTGGAACGGCACAGCCTCTCGGTCCGCTACGGCTTGGCAGCCTTCTTCTTCGTCGCGGTTTGGACCAACTTGGGCAAGATGCGTTCGGCCAATTGAGCGGCGGCTTCTTGCAGAGCCGCCTTGCCAGCCACTTGTTCCGTCAGGTCGACCACCACCGCGGTCTGACGGTCGATCGCCAGCACCTGGGCCGTCTCGTTGTTCACCGCCTTCAATTCGACGCGGGCTTTCACCGAAATCAAGTTGCCGTGCCGCGTGGCGAATTCGCTGAAGCCCTCGCCAGTCAACAGGATATCCGCCTGGGATGGGCGGCCCTCGTCGGGATCGATCACCGTGAACCCCAAGTCGCGGCAGAGCAAGGAGACTTCCGTCTCGGCAGCCGGATCGATCGTCGCCTGCCCCACGTGCTGCTCGGCGATCTTGATGAACACGCTCGGACGCTTGCCCTTGCCCAGCTTTTCCTTCAAGGCCGACAGCCGATCCTCGCGCGTCTTGGGCTTGGCCACCAACTCGCTCGCCCGCTGTTTCACCGTCTTGGCGACTTGGTCCGCGAGTTGTTCGACCAACTCGTCTAACTCGTCTCTCACGTTCCCTTTGACCGAGTCCCCCACCACGCGGCTGGTCTCGGTACCGATGATCTTGGCGATCAGGTGCAGGCTGTTACCGACCTGCAGCACCGAGCCGGTGACCATGATCTTGGCGCCCGTCAAGTGGCCGACTTGGATGGCCTCGTCCGGTCTGACCAGTCCCGCCAGATTCAACTGCAATTCGTCGAGCACCTTCTTCAGATCCTCGCGATCGACCAGGAACAACTCCGGATCCGCGACCAGATTGGCAAACAGCAGATCCGTCACCTGCTGGCCCAAGCCCGCGGCATCGGCGCCCCGCTCCTGGAACGCGAACACAGCCAGCGGATAGACCGGGGCAGGCGAATCCGCGGCGGGCGCTGCGCACGGACAGGCTGCCACGCACCACAGGGCCGCCCACGCGGCGTGGACCGGGATGCGCATGACGGACGTCCCAAAACCGAAATCTTGGAAGCGGCGTTCGTTTCCAATCGTCATCAATCTACTCCTCGATGTTGCATAGAATCGTTCGGATGGACAGTGAAATGCTCCAGCAAGCGAGCCAACAGAAAACGTGGCGTGGGGCCGTGTTCCCAGCGCGAGACCAAGCGAAACCCACAGACCACCAGGGCAGCACCGCGGCCGGGATAGCGCACTTCCAGCCACGGCCAGCCCCCGGATTCTTTCACCACCTCGGCGACCACTCGACCGCGGTCGCTCTTGATCTCCAAGCTGCTGGCGATCAGCTCCCCGTCCGGAGGCCAAGCGGCGGCGTCCAGTTGCTTGTCCAACTCCGAGATCACATCGGCGCGCCGCAGCCGTATGCTTTGCGGCTCCGGCCCCTCGTGGCCGCCCGCACCCGGCAGCGGGAATCGGCCTGCGGCGGGGGCCAGGCACAGCACCGGCACGCCCGATGCTGCCACGCGCGGCAGGATGTCGACCAAGGCTCGATGGTGGGCCAGCGAAACGTTCTCGCCGATCACCAACAACCCCGCGTCAAGATTCTCGATTGCGGTGGCGCTGCGCAGTTCGCGGTACGTGACACCAGCCTCGTCGAACCGGCGCAGCGTTGCACCCTCTGGGTCGAAGACGGCGATCTTCAGGCCGGTCAGCCATTGCTGGCGACCGGCGAACGGATCCTGGGGAAAAATCCACAGCCGCTTCTCGTATTCGGCGTCGGGCTCTTGCTTGCCGGCGGCCACAACCGCCAAGCACAGACGAGCCGGAAACACGACACCGTCCCGCACCGGAGGAATCCGTAGCGGAACAACCACCCGCGCGGGTTTGCCCACCGAGGCTTGAATCGCTCGTTCGCCGCGCGCGATGATCCGATCCTGGGCAGAGAAATCCCAAGTGACGCGTCCTGCGAGCTGGTGCCCGGCAGTCACCTCGAACGTAAACAACGTCTCCGCATCACCAAACACGGCCGACCACGCTTCGCCCGCCCGAATCGTTACCTGCTCGCCAGCCGACGCGGCAGCCACGGCCAGCAACACAAACGCCAACCAACCGGCCGATGCCGCGCAAGCTACACGCCAGTCCCTGCGCTTCGCTGCAACCCACTTCACGGCTCATTCTCCCGTGGTCGAAAAGTCGGACGGCCAGTTCAGGCATGCGGGCATCATCTTCGCGCAGCATACGCGATTCGTCAAGAGGCACAAATTCCCTCACACAGCGGCGGACTTCGAATACAGAACGTGTTCGACGCCTTGATGGGCGGCCATCCGCTCGAACGTCATTCCCAGCTTCTGCAGCACACGGAGAGATGCTCGGTTTTCGGGATGCGAAACCGCCACGATCCGCTGCAAACCCAGTGTCCCGAAGCCGTAGTCCATCACTGCCTGGGCGGCCTCGGTGGCCAAGCCGTTGCCCCAGTAGGCGTGCGCCAGCCAGTAGCCGATTTCGATGTCCGGACCGTCCCACAGGTGGTCCAACCCACAGAACCCGATCAATTCCAGGTTCGCCTTGTAAACAAGCGGCCAGAGGCAGAAGCCTTCTTCCAAGTATCGTTTCCTGGCAGCTTCGATATGGGCTCGAATCTGCTCGTCGGTGGGAACGGTCCCGTGGACGACGTACCGAACCACTCGCGAATCGTTAGCGATCGGTTTGAATCGAATCCAATCGTCGGGCAACCACTCCCGGAAGATAAGCCGCTAGGTTGGCTGGATCATGTGTCTGCTTCTCCTCGTGAATCTGCCCGCAGGTACCCGCGGCCGAGCTGGTCAACTCGTTTTAGCATCGTGGGAATCCGATGGCTGCCGTGCATCATCCGAATATGGCGAGCGGCCTCGGCGACGTCCATCCCTGTGGCGGTGACGTACAGTGGCGTGCGGCTTTGACCGCGGGTGACCAACGCTACCGGTTCCGCACCTGCGAACCGCGTCTTGGCCACGCCGACGATCGCTGCCCGCTTGTCCAACGCCTCGTACAGATGGGCACCCAAGCCGCGCCGTTGTTCGCCAAGCCAGACGTATCCGTCGATGACCACGGTTTGCGGCAAAGTGGGCAGCGTCTGCAGGACAGCCAGAATACACGGCAACTCGCGGCGGTAGAACCGGCTTGGCTCGTACGGCTCGACATCGCGGATCTCGATCGCGGACTCCAAGACCGGCGTGCTGTCGTCCCACTGCTCGAAGCAGACGCAAGCGGCCACTGCGCCGGCATCCCGATAGTCCACGTCCACGCAAGCGATCATGCCACTGGTCCATGCGGTCCAGGAACTGCGAACTCTAACGCATTGTATGGCGTGGCGCGATGCTCCAGAAGGAGCGGTCGGCGTACCAACTGACCGTGATTCTAACGCTGCTGGCCGCCGTGCCGGTTGTCCCCGTGGTCATTGTTGTTCGACAATGGCTGGGAATCGAATTCTTTCCGGGGGCGTGACGCATGAGAATCCTCTTCCTGCACGGCTGGCAATCGACACCGGGCGGCTTGAAGCCGACCTACCTGAAGGACCACGGCCACGAAGTCCTGAACCCGGCCCTGCCCGACGACGACTTCGATGCCGCCGTCCGCATCGCCCAAGCCGAATTCGACCAGGGCAAGCCGGACGTTGTGGTCGGGTCCAGCCGTGGCGGTGCCGTGGCGATGAACATCAACACCGGGACCACGCCGCTGGTCCTGCTGTGTCCAGCGTGGAAACTGTGGGGTACGGCGACGACGGTGAAGCCGGGGACGATCATTTTTCACAGCCGGGCCGACGAGACCGGGCCGTTTGCCGATTCCGAGGAACTGGTCAGGAACAGCGGGTTGCCTCTGGATTCGTTGATCGAAGTTGGGAAGGAGCACCGGTTGGCGGACCCTGATTCGCTGGAGGCGATTGTGGGGGCGTGTGAGTGAGCCATTCAAGGAACACCAAACGCCGACAGTTCTGGTTCATCGGATTCCTCGCCTGCGCGGCCCTGCTGCTGCTTGCGGGGTTGGTCGTCACGTTCTTCCGTAGCGGCGTCCACGTCACCATCAAGAACACCGGGAACCAGTCGCTTCGCTCGGTCCTGTTGCACGCCACCGGCGCAAGCCACAGTTTGGGCGACATCCCACCAGGGGCCACCGCCCATGCCGTCCTCCACGCCACCGGCGAGTCCCATCTGGAAATCGAGTTCACCGCCCCTGATGGACAGCCCTACCGCCTCGATGCAGGCGGCTACTTCGAGCCGGGCTACCGGGGGACCATGGACATCTCGATCAACGACGGCGTGATCGAGAAGAACGAGCAGCGGATCCGGCTGCCGTGGTCATTGCCGTAGGCAAGTCGTCGTCGAACACCACGACCGCGTACGGCGACTGCTTCTTCGGCGTGGCGTCGGCCGGCTGCTTCCGCCGCCGCGGTTTGGGCTCCGGTGGGCTTTCCACGGCCACGGCAAGGTTGTCGGTCATGCGGTGTCTCTCGTTGTCGCACCCCGCAGGGTCTTGTTGCGGTTGGCCGTGGAGACCGATGGCGGTCAGCGGCGCCGTTCAGCATGCCGGTATTCTTTGCAGGCTGCGACCATGCGTTCCAGCAGACCGGCGATTCGTCGGGGCGTTTGCCCGGCAACCAGTTGCTTCCGAACGTTCCACCAGAGTTGCCAGCGGATCATCGAATCACTGCTGTCCGATCCGGTCTTGTAAAATCCGTCCGCTTCCAGATCTCGATTAAGCAAGCTGAATTTCGCCATCGCGAGCCGTCGGATTTCACAATTCGGTTCGCTTCGGCTGCCGCTGATCCGCTGCATACGGCGAAACTGGACAGCGCATGGCAGCAGGGTTGGATGCAAGTGTCCATTTCTGGTAGGGGGCTGGCTTCTTGCAGTGGCACTGGCGTGTCTTCCCACGGATAGGGACAATGGCGACAGGAGATCCGAACCACCATGTGCGCGTCATCGTCAGCCGCCCAAGAAATCCTGCTGACGGATCGCCAATGCGTCGACTTTCTGCAATGGGCTCTGCCGCAGCTTGGACTCCGCTGGACCGGTTTTCGCAAGGTGCGAGGCCAGGTCCATAAGCGGATTGTCCGTCGCCTGCGAGAACTGGAGCTGACGCATATCTCCGAGTATCGCCGCTACCTGGCGGAGTATCCTGCTGAATGGACAGACCTGGACGCTCGTTTGCGGATCTCGATCTCGCGATTTTATCGAGACCGCGAAGTGTTCGATCATCTGCGCCACACCGTCTTGCCGGAACTGGCTCGTATGGCGTCGCAACGGGGCGAACAACGGCTGAAGGTCTGGTCGGCTGGCTGTGCATCCGGCGAGGAGCCGTATTCCGTCGCACTGATCTGGATCAACCAAGTGCAGGCGGATTTTCCGGACCTGCCGTGTCAGGTGCTGGCCACCGACGCCGACGAAACCATGTTGCAGCGCGCCGAGCGGGCCAGTTACCCGGCCAGCAGTTTGAAACAGCTTCCCGCAGACTGGAGGCGGAACGCGTTTGTCTGTAGCAACGGCGAGTACGAGCTTGCTTTGGTGCCCGGTGGTTACCTGGTGATCGGCAAACACGAATCGCTGCCACGTGGAGTCCGATTCGCAGGGCAGTTGCCGAGCAAGTAGGCAGCAGCTAAAGCTGGCGGCGCACATCAGCTTTGGTTAGTCGAACAAAACCCGCTTGATCGCCTGCAAATAGGCTCCCTCGGGATCGCCCTTGGTCGGCGCCAGATACCCCCCCTCTCCGAATTCGTTCCAGGCATAGAGCAGCAGGAGACGTTCCGTGGTGGTCTGCTCCGGATGCCGGTCCATCCATTCGATGGCGGATTCCAGAGCCGCGGCAAACTGCTCCGGAGTACGGTCAGGGAAGTACCAACCGGGCTTCTGGCCCAGCCCGCGATCGCCCTCCCAAGGTCGCTTGTCCCAGCCTACGCTCAACGTAGGCAAATACGGTTGGTCCTGTCTGCCGCGCCAAGCACTTTGATGAGCCTGGATCAGTTCAGCGTACTTGCGGGCTTCGGATCCCGCCGCGTAACCGGGAACGATGTTGTAGTGGGTGGTGTGGGTGAAACCCAACTTCGCTTCGCCGCCGCCGCAACCAGCGATGGCTACCCCCGCCAATCCAGCTTGGCGGGCCGTCGCCTGGATCTGGGCGAAGGCATCCGGATCGCTGTTGCGAGGATTGAAAATGATCAGCAGCGGTTTACCGTCCACGGTGACGTGCTGGGGATGCTTGAAGTAGGGCAGCCAGCCGTTGGCAGCCTGTCGCCAATCGTCGGCATCCTCAAACAGATATCCCGCGTGATTGGCCACCAGCAGACAGAACTTCAGGCGATGGCTGTTCTTGGCTTTCAGGAACAATTGCAGGCCCATGTGTTTCGGATCCTGATCGATCTTTTCCCGATCCTTGTTCCAGTACCAGCAGAACGCGAAAAACGCGATACCGTGGTCAGCTGCCAAGTCGATCTGCCGTTCCATGATCTCCAAGGAGTTGTCTCGCCAGCCCCAGATCGGCTCGCGCTCCGGGAAATCCTCGACGATTCGCTTGGTCAGGTGCGTGGGCGGATCAAGACTCGTCCATGCCGAATCGTCCTGCCAACGCTGACTGCTGCCTGCCCAGCCGCCGAAATAATAGGCGCCCACCGTAGCCCGAGGCGAGGCCGATTGCGGCTGATTAACAGCAGGCGTGGCTTCCGAGACAGCAGACTGTTCGGCGGCTGTCGCGTTGGTCGCCACGGCGAGTAGCAACGCACTGACGGCCAGCAGATTCGATGCTGTTTTCAGAACGTGCGTGAACATCGTGGAAGCTCCTGGACTGCGATTCCAAGCGTTGGACATCGGGTTCATTCTAACCTGGGACTGGCTTCGCGAGAATTGGCATTCGTCTCCGCCGAGTTCTGCGCCGCGAGGACGGTTGACTCTTTCTGTCAACCACCCCGCTCACACCACCGGCACCGGCCACCGCAGCCAAGCTTCGAGAACGTCCCGCGTTTCTAACGCCTGGCCATCCCAGCGGCCGAAACCCTGTTCGCTCACGACGAATTCGTCCGCCAATTGCCAGCCTTGTTCCTCGGCCACCAACATGTGGTCCAGCGGCGCGGCGGCTTCGATCTCCGCCTGCTGGTCGCGGGTCCACTGAAAGGCTGCTTGTCGAACGACAGCAAACTAGGAAGAACGTTTTGCACGATTTTTGTCGCTTGTCAGACCCCGCGACGTCGCTAAGGTGTCCGGGGACAAGTGGTGCGAAAAGACCGTTCCACACGACATTTCCTTAACTCGGGCGCCGGTGACCAATCATTCAAGGATGGTTCGGCCGTGCGCCGTCACTTTAATTTTGGGAGAAGATAAACTATGTGGACAGCCAAATCTCGTTTGCGTTGCGCAGTTGCAGTTCTGGCAGTGGTGGTTACCGGCCCAGCGACGTCCGGGCGGGCCGCGGATGACATCGTTGACACGGCCGTAGCGAACGGGTCGTTCAACACCTTGGCTGCGGCCGTGCGGGCGGCTGGGCTGGTTGACGCACTGAAGGGAGCGGGGCCTTTTACGGTCTTCGCCCCAACGGATGAAGCATTTGCGAAGCTGCCGGCTGGAACCGTTGAGACGCTGCTCAAGCCGGAAAACAAAGAGCAGTTGGTCGGCATCCTGACCTACCACGTTGTGCCAGGCAAAGTCCCAGCGTCGAAGGTGGTGTCGCTCAACGGAGCGACGACGCTGAACGGGCAGCGCGTGGATATCAAGACGGAGAGTGGCAAGGTGACTGTGGATCAGGCGAACGTTGTGCAGACCGACGTTCAGTGTTCCAACGGGATCATCCACGTGATCGACAGTGTGATCTTGCCAGCGAGTGACAATCTTGTCGCGACCGCGAAGAAGGCGGGGAACTTCGGAACGTTGCTGGCCGCGGCGGAGGCCGCTGGATTGGCCGACGCCCTCGCAGGCGGGGGGCCGTTCACCGTATTCGCTCCGACAGACGACGCTTTCGCCAAGCTGCCCGAAGGTACGGTCGAATCGCTGTTAAAGCCCGAAAACAAGGACAAGCTCGTCAGCATCCTCAAGTATCACGTTATCGCCGGTCGTATCTACTCGGATGCCGCAGTCGATGGGAAGGAAGCAAAGACGCTGTTGGGCCAGAACGTTCGAGTGTCCGTCGGAGACCCTGGGACGAAGATCAATGACGCGAAATTGATCACGACCGACATCGACGCTTCCAATGGCGTCATCCACGTTATCGACAGCGTTCTGTTGCCGCAGGACAAGGTGAGTGCTCACGAGGCACGTCAGATGATCGAACATGCGATCTCGAGCGGCGCTCGCTTGTTCAATGCAGGGCATCACCATCAGTGTGCGCAGATTTACACTGAGACGGCTCGCAAGATCGTCAGCTTCGGCGACCGGATGCCGACCACGGTCACTCGCGATCTGAACGTCGCGTTGACACAGGCAAGCCACACTCACTGCGCGACCCAGCGGTCGTGGACACTGCGGCACGGCCTGGACCGCGCTTACTTCGCGATGCAGTCAAACTGACGCGATTCAGACTATTTGCCTGAGTGCAATGAATCGGCTGGGAACTCGCGATCCCAGCCTTTTCTTCTGCCATTTCCAACCAATCGCCGTCGTGATTCGGACAACCTGGAGCAGCGGTTCGCCGTTGTCGAATAGCCGGACCAGCGTTTCGTCGGTATTCCGCCGGTTGCCCTCGGAGATGCGAAGGGGCCAATAGCAGGCCAAATGGAACAGATCGTCATCCACCCAGGCGGTCGCCTTGCCCACGAAGGCGATCATGGGTGGGCGCTGGTGTTCGAGGCGTGTTGCTCCAAGGAAGCTTGCTGGCGGGGAAACCTCGACATCGCGCGAAGTTTGGTAGAATCACGTGCGGGGTGCCATCAAAGCGATAACCGGAGGAGGCCCGACGAATGCCGTACATGTTTCGTTTCTGCTTGGTGTCAGCGACGGCAGGGGTCGCCCTGCTGATTGCCGCAGCCTCGGTAGGGTTGGCTGCCGAGGCGAAACCCGTGGAGTCCGACGACGCCTGGGTTGCGCCCATGACGGCAGTACACCAGAAGTTCAAGGGGCGGCGGGGAACCTTCGCCCAATTCGGCGATTCGATCACCGTCTCCCGGGCCTTCTGGTTCGGGCTTCGGTACGCGCCGAAAAACACTTCCCCGCAGATGGCCGGGGCTCTCAGGCTGATGAAAGATTACATGCTGGAGGATTGCTGGGATTGGAAGGGACCGGAATTCGGCAGCCAAGGGCGGATGACCATCCGCTGGGCCCATCAGAACGTGGGCAAGTGGCTCGACGATCTCAATCCCGAAGTGGCCTTGATCATGTTCGGGACCAACGACCTTGGCAGCCTCGACTTGGCGGAGTATGAGACAAAGACGCGGCAAGTGGTCCAGAAGTGCCTGGACAACGGCACGATCGTGATCCTCAGCACGATCCCGCCGAAGCACGGGCAGGCGGAGAAAGCCGCCGCGTTCGCCGATGCGGTGCGCAGGATCGCTCGCGAGATGCAGCTTCCCCTGACCGATTATCACGCCGAGATCCTGAAACGCCGCCCGGATGATTGGGATGGAGCGTCGGACCAGTTCCGCCAGTACGAAGGCTACGACGTGCCCACTCTGATTGCACGCGACGGCGTTCACCCGTCGAATCCACAGAAATACGCGAACGACTATTCGGACGTGGCGCTCCACGAAAACGGTTTTTCGCTCCGCAACCATCTGACGCTGATGAAGTACGCCGAAGTGATCGAGAAGGTGTTGTCGAAGAACTCGGTTCTCAAGGACGCACCGTAGACAAGCCTTCCTTTCAGGACCGGCAAGACATGATCGACTGAGCGGGTCTCACCACTGCCGGAACGAGATCAAAGATCCTGTCCCAGCCAGCGTTTGCCCTGTAGAAACGACCCGCCGCCCCTTTCCCGGCAATAAGCGGCGCAAGCAGCAGCACGAGCATCCCGAACGCCAGCAAGTTCCCTGCCGACGGACGGTCTGGCCGATCTCATGGAACGACTTCTCCATGGTCACTTTCCCCGCGACCGTCGTGCGGGTGGCCGAGAACCGCGCGGTCGTCGATCGCCTGAGCCGCTCGCTGGCCGACGCCGAAGCCGACCTGAACGACCGCGTCTACGCCCTGTTCCACCTGACTCCCAAGGAAATCAAACTCCTCCAGCGCGAGGTCGAACATTGACTTGGCCCCGCCATCTTCGATTAGCGTCGATCAGCGTCCATCAGCGGTTGTCTTCTACGAACTGGCCGAGCACGAACCGCTTCCACTGCAGCTTGCCGATCGGTCCGAAGTTGATCAGGTAGCCCACCGGATGCCGCAACAACCGCATGTAGTTCAGAAGTTGAGCTTCGTGCTCGGGCGCGAGTTGCGAAACGGCCTTCAGTTCCACCACAATGCGACCATGCACATACAGATCCGGAACGTACCGCTTCTTTAGCTGCCGGCCTTTGTAGAATGCAGCCAACTGCTGCTTCGATGCGAATGGGATGCAGCGCATGGTCAATTCCAATTCGAGGCATTCCTGGTAGATCTCCTCCAGCAATCCGCCTCCAAGCTCGTTATGCACTTCGAAGGCGGCGGACATCAGTTGGTAGCCTTCCTGAGACAAAGGCTGATCGTCCGCGGAATGTCGCGCGAATTCACTCATGGTCATGCCCTTCCCGGTCGGGTGAAGAAACCGCTGATCGACGCTGATGAACGCTGATCGGATTGTCGATTCGTCGCGTTCCGATGGCAAGCAAGTCGTCACTGGCTCGCATGGACGCGTTCGGCATGCAATCCAGCTTCAAGTGGCGGTCCAACCTGCTGAGAGACTCGGGGACGCCGAAGCCGACCTGAACGACCGCGTCTACGCCCTGTTCCACCTGACTCCCAAGGAAATCAAACTCCTCCAGCGCGAGGTCGAACATTGACATGGTCCCGCCGTCTTCGATTAGCGTCGATCAGCGTCCGTCAGCGGTTTTCTTCCACGAACTGACCAAGTCCGAATCGTCCCTCGCAGCTTTCCGATCAGGTCGAGAGACCGCTGATCGACGCTGATGAACGCTTATAGGGCATTCCAGCCGAACGATCGCCATCACCGGCCGGCGGGAGTTGCCTTTGATCTGAAAAACCGCTGGCCACCGCCACTCCGGTGGATGGCCTGGTTTTACTTTCTTGCGACACGCCGGACCGTGAATCAACCGGCCCCGGCAACCACATCCTACCAACCTCCAACATCGACCACGATCCGATTCCGATGAAGTTCCATCCTGTCAGTTTATCCTCACGGAGACACAGAGAAGAAATGGGGTCGGAAATTCGGTTTTCGATCTGTGTGAGGCATCTCCGTGTCTTTGTGCCTCTGTGAGAGATTCTTCTTCCCAGACCGGCTGCATCCGACCAACCGACCGTCGTTTGATCGCGACTGGCCTCAGCCCTCTCCAAACCAGCTCTGCGTCCGCGTGCAGAAGCGGACCAGCATCAGCATGACGGGGACTTCGATCAACACGCCCACGACCGTGGCCAAAGCGGCGCCGGAGGACAAGCCGAAGAGCATCGTCGCTGTGGCGATCGCTACCTCGAAGTGATTGGACGCCCCGATCATCGCGGCCGGCGCGGCGTCCTGATAGGACAACTTCAGCGTCTTGGCCAGCACGTACCCCAGCGCGAAGATCAGTACGGTTTGCAGGAACAGCGGAATGGCGATCCACACGATGGTCAGGGGATTCGAGAGAATCACGTCACCCTTGAACGAAAAAAGCAGCACCAGCGTCGTCAGCAGCGCGATGATCGTCACGGGTGTCAGCAGATGCAGGAACCGCTCGCGGAACCACGCGTCGCCCTTCGCCGCGATCAGCCACTTGCGCGACAGATACCCGGCGACCAGCGGCAAGGCGACGTAGATGCCGATCGACAAGAGCAGGGCCTGCCACGGCACCGGCAGCTTGCCCACCCCCAGCAGGAACCCGCCCAGCAGACCGTACAGCACCAGCATGGTCAGCGAATTGATGGCCACCATCACCAGCGTCAGCCCGTCGTTGCCGCGCGCCAGGTAGCCCCACACCAGGACCATCGCCGTGCAGGGCGCGACGCCCAGCAAGATGCAACCGGCCAGATAGCTCCGCCACAGCGGCACTTCCAGCATCCGCACGCCTTCGTGCAACACCACCTGGCCCGCCCCGTACGCGTCGCCCACGGCCAAGTCTACGCCCAGCGGCAGCTTGACGTAGTCCACCGCGTCCGCTCCGATCAAGCCGCGGAACGCGACGCCCAGAAAGAACACGGAGATGGCGTACATCGTGAACGGCTTGATCACCCAGTTGATAAACAACGTCAGTCCCACCGGCTTGACGCTCCGCCCAGCCTTGAGCACCTCGGCAAAGTCGATCTTCACCATGATCGGATACATCATGAAGAACAAGCACAACGCGATCGGGATCGACACCACCGGCGCCTCGCCCACGTAGATCGCCATCCCGTCCAGCGTCTTGGCCACGCCCGGCGCGATCTTCCCCAGAACGATCCCCGCCACAATGCACAGGATCACCCAGACGGTAAGATAACGCTCGAAGAAACCGATACCCTTGCCCTGCTGTTCTGCGATGCATTCGTTCATGTTCAGAATTCCTTGTTCTCATTGTGTGGCCGGATTGCTGCCGAACGGGGGCGGGAGTCGTTTCCATGGGTGATCCGCCACATGGAAGGATTTCTGTCCGAAATCGATTCCCGACCCCTGCCATTCACCGCCGCTTAGCCATCCAGCGCCTCCGGCAGCGTTTGGACGAACGCGCGGATCTCGTCCCGGACTCGCCGGTAATGGTTCAACGCCTCTTCCTCCGTCGCGGCGTCTTTGGCCAACCGCGGCGGGTCGTCGAAGCCGACGTGCGTCACCTTGGTCCTGCCGGGAAACACCGGACAGGACTCGTGCGCGTGGCCGCAGACGGTGATCACATGGTCCAGCGGCACGTCCTTGAACTCGTCGATGTGCTGCGACCGCTGTTCGGAGATATCCACCCCGACCTCGGCCATCACGCGCACGGCGTTGGGATTCAATCCGTGCGTTTCGATGCCCGCCGAATAGGCTTCGATCGCGTCACCCTTCAGGTGCCGCGCCCAACCTTCGGCCATCTGGCTGCGGCACGAGTTTCCGGTACACAGGAACAGAATTTTCAACATCGTTGGTCGCTCTGCTACTCAAAGCCATTTCGTCAAATAGCGAAATGATAGCGTCTCGTCGAGTTGTGTCAATCGCTTTCGTCTTCGAAAAACACGTTCTGGCGAGCCCAGCTATTTGGCCAGGCCAGTCGGAGGCAGCGCGTCTCGCCCAAGGAACTGCTGAGCTACCCGGTGCAACACGGTGACGATCACGGTGGCCATGATCACCGCAGCCATCGTGTCCAAGACAGAATGCGAGGCTCGGGTGATGTGTTCCAGTCCGGGGATTTTCAGGAACGCGAGCGTACCGGCTGCGGTGGCCAGCACCAGGCTGATTGCCAGCACGGCGCCGGTGATCGCTCCGATCGTCGAGCGGCCCTGGCCCGAGTCCGACAGCCGTTGCCGCAGTTGCCACAGCAGGGCCACCACGCCGACCAGCATCACGCCGACCGTGATCAGGAAGCGGTTCGAGTCCAACCACATCCGCGTGGGCAGCATGTATTCCAGCAGATCCGGCTGTCTCAGCAGCATCACCGTCCCGACCACCGCCGCCGCGGCGATCACCACAGGGACGAAATGCACGGCCAGGGGAATCGCTCGCCGACCAAAGACCCATCGGACGGCCGAACCGCCGACCATCGCAATCAAGGCGCAGGGGAAGAACAGCATCAAGCTGAAGAGCCCAGGCTTGAGATACTCTTGGCAGCAAGCGGTCAGCGCGACGATGTTCTGGTTCAGACCGAGTCGTCTGAATTGGGGCTCGACCACAGGCTTGCCGGTTTCGTCAAACAGATGGGTCAGTACCGGCGCGTAGAAGAAATCCGAATCGGAACGGTGACAGTCGGTGCATCCGCCCGAACCCAGCGCCGCCTTGGCCGGCGCGATGTCGTGACTGTACTTGTGGACGTTGGCAAAGGGCGACGTTTCCCAATCGTGTTTTCCCACAACCCGGTACTCGGTTCCCGAAGTGTAGACACGGTCGTCCATGACCCACACCACGCGTTTGTTCTCCAGCGGGTACTTGATGTCCGCCAGCATTTGCGAGACCGACTGGATCAGCGCATCGATCTCTTCGGGACGATTCACCTCGGGAACGCCGTCCCCGTTGTCGTCCACGATCTTCCCCAATTCGGGATACGCGTTGGCGGGGTCTGCCCGATGCGAGGTCCACATTTTGACCATGTCGCTCATCTTCGGCTGCATCAGAGCCTGTTGCCCTGCGATCTCGATGCCCGGCCATGCGCTATGGATCTGGTTGGCCGGATAGATCTTGTCCTGGTAACGGACCAACTTGGGCTGGAATCGTTCCGTGGGCTTGTCATCGTAGCCCATCATATTCAGATAGCCGTAGTGGTTGCGGAATTTCCAATCGGGCCCGTAGAACGTCCACAGCCGCTTGCCCGGCTGATCGATCTTGGGGACCGTGTTGTAGACATCGGCCACTTGCACCTCGGCCGGCATCACCAGCCGCTCGGGGATGTGGCACGTCTGGCAGGCGATCGATTCCATGTGCAACGGCGGCAGCCACGCGTGGCGGGCGATCGGTGCCCCGCCGCGACCCGTGTCGTGGCAATCGTTGCAGGTGACCATCGTGTTGTCCAGGTCGTTGCGGACCAACCCACCCGGGTCGTCACCTTTGCCGATCTGATGCACTTCGTGGCCCGCGATCCGCGGATCGGTCGCCGAGCTGCCCGCCGGATGGCAGTCGGTGCATCGCAAACCGGCTCGCAAGTGGACGTCGGTGCGGTGCGAGAAATTCGCGCCGCGCTTCTTCCAGCCCGGCTGAGCATGGCAACTTACGCAAGCTTCGTTCCGCGGCTCGCGCACGATATGCGGCTCGATGGTCCCGTCCGGGTTGAACAATGGCGTGTTGTACACTACTTCCAGCGGCTCGTCCTTCTGCACCGAACCCGTGACGTTCGCCCACTTGGCGCCCGCGGTGGCTGCCCAGCGGAAATTCCAACTGCTCAATTGCTTCCTCCGTTGGTCGTAGTCGTAGCCGGGCATGTGGCACAGCAGACAATCCGCCTCGATCACGCCCGTCTCGGACCACCTCGCCTTGTAGTAGTCGCCGTCCAGATTGTTGTCGCCGCCGGACGTCAGGCCGCTGGCCGGGTCGTTCATCCAGTGATCGTAGCGTTTTCCGTCTCGGTCGTACTCCGCCGATCCGCCCCCGGGATGGCAACCTCCGCAAGCCGCCGTGAAGAAGGTGAACGCCGTCATGTCCATCGTGGCGGCTGATTCGTTTTGCTTCGGTGAGAGATAGCGGTACAGGGGCGCCGGCGAGCACCAACTGCCGCCGAAGTTGCCGGGACTGGAGGTCCACCCGCACCGCTCCATCTGCTCGGCGGTCGGCGCTTCTCCCATGCCTTGCGTGAAATGGTAGCCCTGCGTGATCTTGTCATAGTCGTGGCATCCGCCGCAGGTCATCTTGGGCGAGTAGGGACGGCTGGCGTTCTCGCCCTTGACCGGATCGATGATCTGACCGTCCTCGTCGCGCAGATGAAACGGCGGACAGACGCCCGAACGCGGCGAGACGGCAGATGCCATTCCCGAATCGGCTGCTTCGCCCGGCATTTCACCCACCGCCAACAACATTGCGGCCGTGGCGACCGTCGCAGCCACGATCGATCCAAGATGCTTGGTTGCCCGTTTCGAACGAAAGTTCATGACATGCTCCCTTGCCTCGAAGTACCCTGGCAGAAACCGCGACCACCACGACACTCATCCCTACGCGGGGACAGAACCCGCCCTATCGGACAGATCCCTAAATGTATTCTGGCATTATTGGCCAAAGCGCCAATCATTGCAAGGCAACTACGGGAGATTTCCTGTTTTTGCGTCGATACTGGAAGCATGGTCTGCGCCGTGGTTGCGGCCGAGCGCAGCGAGGGCGCGTTAGACTGCTACCCAAGGATGCGCGAACTCTCAGTGACGTGAATTGCTGGCGTTCATGGAGAACCATGGATTGATCGCTTGTTTGGTCGTCTTGCAGAGCCTGATCGTCGGATGCACCAGTTGCCAGCAGGCGGCGACCGAGGCGTCCGAGCGTCTGCTGGCGACCGAAGCATCCGTGGCGTCCGTGGTGCCCTGTCCGCTGGACGAAGCGTCCCAGAACCCGAATTGCGGAATCATGGACGACACCACGGATGGCCACTGGAGCGATTGCCTGAAGGATCATCCAATCGGCTGTTGGTCGCTCGATGTCGGTGGCAGCTTGCGACACCGGTTCGAACATCAGGACAAGTTTCAGGTCCGGCGTTACGGCGACCCGAACGCCCCGACCGACACGTTGGTCTTGCAGCGATTCCGATTGGAAGCCAACCTGCGTCACGAGGACGATTGGCGAATTTTTCTCCAATTGCAGGATGCCCGCCCGTTCGGCACGATCTTCAGCAAAGACGATTTCGCACTGGGCAACCCGTACTGGAATTCGCTGGACTTGCGTCAAGCGTATCTGGAACGTCCGCCGGATGAAGACCGCCGTCTTGGATTCCTCGTCGGTCGTCAAGTGATCTTCTATCGGGATACCCGCGTGTGGGGCCCGGGCGAGTGGGGCAACGTGGGCCGGTACTCGTGGGATGGGGCCAAGGTGCTGATGGACACGCCATCAGCGAGCGTCGATTTTCTCTACGCGCAGCGCGTCTTGACGATTCCGGGGCACTTCGACATCGATCACTATCCGTTCCATGCCTACGGAATCTACGCGAAACTGAAGAAGCTGCCGATGGAGGTCGACCTGTTCTACATCGGCAAGTCGACTTACGGCAATGACTCGATCCGTCTGCTCGGTCAACACGTGGTGGAAGACATCCACTCGCCCGGTTTCTTCGTCGACGGCCGCTGGTGCGAACGATGGGATTACGGTGGCACGTTCGCGTACACGATGGGGACTCGGGAAGGGGCGCAAGTCTCGGCGTATGGCGGCAATGCCCGACTGGGCTACACATGGGACGATTCATGGAAGCCGCGTCTCGGCGTCCAGTACTCGTTCGCCTCGGGCGACCCCGATCCCGGCGGCGGGCGCGACCGCACGTTCGACGGCCTTTTTGGCGCGATCGACAGCATGTACGGCTGGATGAATATCTTTGCATGGAAGAACCTGCGGAACTACCAGGCCACGGCCAGCGTCAAGCCGACGGACAAGGCCGAGATCATCCTGGACTGGCACTATTTCGAACTCGACCGGGCCCAAGACGCTTGGTACTACGGCAACGGACGCCCGCAGCGCTGGGATCCGACGGGCGATTCAGGCCGTCAATTAGGGCACGAAATCGATCTGACCATCCATTACAAGGCTTCCGACCACTTGCGGCTGCGCGCCGGGTACTCGCACTTCTTTCCCGGCGCCTTCATCCGCCGCACCGGAAAAAGCCCGCAAGCCGACTGGGTCCATCTGCAAACGATGTGGGAGTTCTAGAACCACGAAGAATCGCCCCGCTCGTTCCGCCACTCGTCGAGACTGCTACCGGATCGTCCGTGCCCTGGCGGACGGGGGGGGGGGGGGGGTTTGGGGGGGGGTGGCATACACATGGTTGATAGGTTTCCCAAAAAGACTCCCCACCCCCCGCCCCTTGGGGTGGGCCCGGCGCAATTGGGGGGCCCTACCCCGG
>JAHDXO010000029.1:0-57455 GCA_023382975.1 Pirellulaceae bacterium | reverse complement strand
GGGCGGGCGTGCCGGGGGGGGCGGGTGGTGGGTCTTTTTTTTCGTAATAGTCCCATACTTTTGTCTACTTTCTGCCCCAAACCCTACCCCCCACCCCCGTCGCTTTCGGTTCGGCCTGGCTAATTGCGGCGGCAATCCCGCTGACCGTTCCGGGAAGTGCAGAGCTGCTGCGGAGCGACCGAGCAGATTTCTTCGAGTCGTTGCTGATCCCGTTTGATCCGGGGATCGTCCGCCAGGGAATCGAACATCCAGTCCATGGCCTGCCGGACCATCGGGGGCAGATCCTCGCTCGGTAGGCGATAGTAGATCCAGCGGCCCTCTTTGCGGCTCTCGACCAACCGGGCCTGTTTCAGGATCGACATGTGCTTCGACACGGTCGACGTGGCCAACCCCACCAGGGAGACGATCTGACAGACGCACAGCTCATTGCGCCGCAACGCCAAGAGCATCCGCACCCGCTGCTCGTCGGCGAGCGCCTTGGTGATCGCCATGAAATCGCGCATGTCTTCCCCGGAAACGAGAGGACGCCGGCACACGACGTCATGGCCGCTACTGGCGGCTGACGCAAATCGTGTCAGCCGTCCGGCAGAAGAAACGGCGTCTGCTCCGTCAAGCGACATGCAACCGCTCCGCAGAATTCTCCTCCGGCACGATCTGCCCGTTGTCCAGACGCAGGATGCGCCGGGCACGCGCCGCGGCTCTCGGATCGTGCGTGACCATGACGATCGTCTTGCCTTCGTCGTTGATCTGTTCGAAGAACTCGATGACCTGTTGACTCGTCTCAGGATCCAGGTTCCCCGTAGGCTCGTCGGCCAGCACTACGGCCGGATCGTTGGTCAACATCCGGGCCAGCGCTACCCGCTGCTGCTGCCCGACGCTCAACTCGCACGGTTTGTGGTGCAGCCGCTGCCCCAGCCCGAGGCGGTCCAGCAATGCGGCCGCCCGCTGCTGCTGTTCGTCCGGAGCCATGCCCGCCAGGTACAGCGGCACCTGGACATTCTCCAATGCCGTCAAATAGGGGATCAGGTTGAAGGTTTGGAAGACAAAGCCCAATTTCCGTTGCCGCAACTCGGCGCGGCGGTTGGGACTCAAGGCGTACACGGACTGTTCGTCCAAGTACACCTCGCCCGAACTGGGCGAGAGCATCCCGCCCAGCATCAGCAAGAGCGTGCTCTTGCCGCTTCCGCTCGGTCCCACCAGGGAGACAAAATCGCCCCGATGGATCGTCACGCTCGCCTGGTCCAGCGCGGTCACGGTCTGTCCGCGATGCAAGTATTTTTTGGAAACGTTGTCCATCCGCAGCATGAGTTAGCTCTCCTGGAAGGTTGCACAGGGGTCAAGTCGGGCCGCATGGCGAGCCGGGAAGTAGCTGGCCGCCAGTGTCACGCCCACCGAAATCAGAGTCGCCCACAAGGCCAGCAGCGGCATCGGCAACACCGGAACCCCGGCCAATCGAGGCCCGAGTCCCACGGCCAGCGCCGTCCCCAGAAGATAGCCGCCGACTCCGCCGGCGACGCCCAGCAGGATCGCCTTGAGCAGGAAGATCCTCAGGATCAACATCGACGTTGCGCCCAGCGACATCAGCGTGCCGATCTCGCGGCGACGTTCGTACACGTTGGCGAACATGTAGTTCGCGATCCCGGCGCCGCCGACCACGACGATGATCGCCAGAAAAATGCCGGACAACCGCGACATCATCTGGTTCATCTTGATCTGTGCTTCGGCGATCTGCGTGATCGTCACCACCTTGGCCTCGGGCAGCAACCGGTTGATCTTCGACACCAGACCGTTGGAGATCTCCTGGCAGCAACCGACGACCTCGATCGCGCTGACGACCGGTCCCTTGTCCGTCAGATCCTGCACCGCGTGCAGATGGGCGAAGATCCGCGAATCGTCGATCGTTCCGGTCTGCGGCAACAGGGCGGTGATCTTGAACTCGCGGCCCAACAAGCTCAGCCGGTCGCCTTCCTTCAGCGAGAGCGCCGCGGCCACGTCGGCGCCGACCAGCGACTCGTCTTGCTCCAGGTTGTCGATCACCCGCTGGCGCACCAGGGTCTTCTTGTCCTCGCTGGCGAACGGCAGCGTGGGCATCGCCCCACAGCCGGCCGGCCGCGAGAAGATACCGGCCCCCGCCCAGGCCGCTTTGGCCTGAAATTCGCTCTTGGGAAGGATTCCGGTCAAGGTGAAATTCCGTCCCTGCAACTCGACGGGCACCGACAGCTTGGGCGACAGATTGTCCAAGCCTTCCAGGTCCGACATCGCCAATTGCGTGACGTACTCTTCGGGAATCGTGTCGCCCTGCATGTCGGCCGCGTAGTAGTCTTGCAGCGTCACCGACTTGGGCATGATCAGGATGTTGGCCCCCAGCGAGTCCATTTCGCGGGCCACCGCTTTTTCGGAATAGAAAGTGATGTTCTTGATCGACACGATCACCGTAATGCCCAGCAGGATGGCTAGGAAACTGGTCACCAACTGGCTCTTCCGTTCGAAGATCTCCCGCCAAACCAATGTTCGCATTCGCATGAAGTATTCTCCTTTCCAAGCAGGGCGGAATTCATTTCGCCCCACGGACTGTCCGCGATCACTACCTCGGTCCGCAACCGCCGGGTCCGCAACTGCCGCCGGCGCACCCGCTGGACATCGATGTGGTCAGCTTCGCCACCATCTGGTCCTTGCTCGCCCGGCCGTCAAACTGCCCGACTACGGTCCCCGGCGGGGCGAGTAGCACCGTGAACGGCTTCGGCGATCTCGGATCGACTTTCAATTCGTTCAGGAAGCTGATTTCCTTCTGGTCGTTGCCGTTCACCAAGACGACCTCCGTTGCCGATCCGAATCGTTCATCCGCTTTGAATTCCCGGACTCCCGCGGGTACGATCACCGGGCCAGCCCCGGCTTGATCGAGCACGCACAACAACACCAGCTTGCGATCCTGCATCGCCTTCAGACTCAATTGTGTGCCGGGGCTGACGAACGCGGTTCGAAGCTGTGCCTCGTCGAAAACGCCGGTGAAGCCTTTGGTGACCGCGCCGCTGGGCGCTACCGCCAGGACCAGCGGCGACGGTGCGCGGCTGGCTCCGAAACGCTCCACCACGGCATTCTCCGCCGGGTCGGCCGTGTGGACCGCCACGATTTCCATCGAATCCGACATCTGGTTTGCCGCCGCTTGCAGCACGGCCCACGCCTTGTCGGTCTGCGGCGTCTGTTCCTTCCAGAAGAACACAAAGGCAAATTTCTGGGCCGCCGCAGCCCTTTCAATCTGGGCCGCCGCAGCGCTCGGTCCCCGCACATCCGGCACTCGGGCCGTGCGCAAGCCGTCCTGGGCCACTGCCGCCGAAGTCATCACGACCAAACACCATCCCCACAAGCATCGCTTCATCGTTACCATCCTTCCATGACAAGAGTTTTTCACCAGGCTCATCCCTAAGCCGTAACGAGATTCCGTCTGACAGGTTCTGTGCTGCCGCGGCTTCCGGCCGCAACCAAAGTGGGTCGCGGGCGCCGAACGCGACTCTAGCATCTTGGCGCTCGCAACCCGCCAGGATGCGCCAACGTTGCCCGCACCCCGTGCCGCACGCCTGTTACCGCGGTCCGCAACCGCTCGGCCCGCAGCCACCGGGGCCACACGCCGCACTGGCGTTCTGAAGAGCAAGAATCAGATCATCCTTTTTCGTCGCACCCTCGTATTCCCCGATCATGACCCCCGGCGGCGCGAGAAACGCAGTGACCGCTACCTTGGTCTGCGGGTCGATTTCCAACTGTCCCATAAACTTGGCATCAGCCGAATTCGTAGGGTCCAGCTTGACGACTTCCGTGAATTCCGTGTACCGTTCATCCGCCTTGAAGGCTTCCACGCCTTGTAGCGACTCGGTGTTCAATTTGGTCGAATCGTTTTGGACGCAAAGGAAGACCAGTTTTCCGTCCTGAAGCGACTTCATGCACTTCTCGGTCGCCGGGCTGCCCAAGGCACCGAGCAATTTCTCCTCGGTGAACTCACTCGGAAAGCCTCCCATGATCGCCCCGTTCGGAGCCACCACCAGCACCAGCGGCATCGGTGCCCGGTCCAATCCGAACTCCCGGACGATCTGCCTCTCGGCCGTATCCGTCACTTGGGCCACTGCCGAGGAGACTCGCTCCGCGACCTTCGCGACCGCGTCCTCGAACACCTTCTTCATCGCGCTGGTCTGCTCGCCTTCGTCCTTCCAGAAGAAGCCGAAGAAGTATTTGCCGTCCTTGGCCGCTTGCTCCATCAATTCCATCGCTGATTGATCGCTTCCAGACGACTCGGTTTGCACGACCTCCGCCGAATCTTCAGCCGCAGCGACATTCGGAGTGTCACTCGTTGCCGGAGGGTCCGGCGATCCGAAAACACCCCCGGCAACCCCAAGCGACAGCCCTGCGATGAGTAGCACTGCCACTACAATCCCAGCAACGACTTTTTTCATGACAACCCTTTCACCGGAACCGAAACAATTATTCTATCGTTCGCCAATTAACGAAATATTAGCCAAAGCATCGCAGCGATGCAAGATCCGTGGAAGAAATTTCCGGCGAGGCCAGTGTGGATGCCACGCTAGCTCACTTTGCCAGTTCGTCGATGGCGGCCATGACCAACACTTCGGCTTCGCTGCCGTTCAGGTCGGTCTTGATGTGGATCGTCCGCCGGATGCGTCCGGCTTCGTCCCCGGCGGTGAACTTGACCGGAACCAAATGAAGCGTCTTTGGTTCCGTGCCCGGATCGGGGAATTCGAAGCAGTCGCAGTCCGCGCGGATCTCTTCGATCCGGAACGGTTTGGAAGCCCGCACGATCAGGCGTTTGCTGACGGTCTGGCCGGGACGCAGCGAGCCGAGATACAACGGCGTGGGCGCCACGGACAGCGGCGGCCGGATGACGCCTTCGACCATCACTGGGATCTTTGGCGCGCGGGAATCGTTGGTGACTAGCAGCAGTTGAACGCGCAGGTCGCCCGCAGGCAGTTCCGCCCCCAGTCGGGTGATCAACTCGTGTGAGACGCGGTCGCCGGACCGGACGGGCTCGCTGAGTTCGCATTCCAGATCCGAACTGTCTGCCAGCACATCCGTCAGCTTCCAGTTGGGATTTCCGAAATGGGTGATGGCGACTTTTCGTTCCGTGATGGTTCCTTGTTCGATTTCGCCGAAATCGAAACCCGACGGCTCGATCAGGATATCGCCGCGGATAAAGACGGTCACCCGCAACTGCACCTCGGCATACCTCGGCTTGTCGAAGATCACGGTCAGCGTCGAGCTTTGATCGCCGCGCAGCCGTTCGCTGCGGATACTGGCCACGATTTCGCCGCTTTCGTAGGACGCCAGCGTGTTCTTGGTGACGCGCACGTCGCTGCATCCGCAACTCGATCGGACGCTGGCGACCCGGACCTCGTGAAGATATTTATTGGTGAAACGAAACGCGAATTCGGCTTTCGCGTGGGCCGCGATGGTCCCGAAGTCGTGCCGCGTGACCTCGAACATGTCCCGCGCCCAGTCGGCGGCGGAGAGTTGCGAGCCGGTCAGCAAGACGACAGCTAGCATCGCGCCGAGCGCAAATGCTTGCGACCGCAACAAATTCTTCCATCCCGTGTTTCCGTGCATGGTACAACCTCCCTTCGATCCGTTCCGTGATCCTTTGCGGCGATGGCCGCGAGTCACCCACATTTTCGTCGCGTTGCCGTGTGCGTCTCCGACTGGCCGTCGTGAACGGGCAGAGTCTCGATCAAGTGCCTCAGACGAGCCATGACTCCCGGCGCCAAGCAATAGCAGACTCGCGGGCCATCGATCGTGCCCTGGATCAGCCCGGCCCGCTTGAGCACCTTCAAGTGCTGCGAGACCGTCGATTGTGCCACCGGCAATTCTCCCACCAGTTCACCGCAGACGCATGAGCGCTGCCTGGCGAGCAACCGCACGATCCGCACGCGCAGCGGATGGCCCAAGGCCTTGGCCAACGACGCCAGTTCTCCGTCTGTCGCAACGGCCAGATCTTCTTGATTGACGGAATCGATCGGGCGACAGCCAGTTTTCGCTTCGTTCATCGTACCCCTCGGCAGTGGCAACGCAGGAAATCGACGCTAAATCGTAAATCGTCGATCTGCGATGACTCGCCGAAGAAAATTCGCGGAATTCCGCCCGATTTTTCCACCCGCAGACTTTACGTATCCCATATTTCTAACGTGGAGCGTCTCGATCTGCCGACGATATCTGAGTTTCCGGATATGCGAATTGGCAATTCGCGGAAGAGGGGGGACCATGCATCAGGCTCAAATTCATCTGTTGTTCTTCGGTGCCGTCATCTTGGCGGCCGGAACCGCCAACGCCAGTTACTGCGGCGCGATCCACTTCGGCGCCACTCAGGCCTGCAAGGCGGCCGGCGGGCTCTGCGAGTCGGGAACCGCGTGCCTGACAGCCTGTAAGCCGAAAACGCGGGTTGTCATGGTGCCGGAACAGCGAACCGTGCAGAAGACGGTTTTCGAACGAGTGGTCGAGTCCAAACTGGTCACCGCGACGCGTCTGGTTCCGGAAACCCGCTACCGAGACGAACTGTACTCGATCACCAAGCCGGTCTGGGAGACTCGAACCAAGCAAGTCCCGTACACCGTGATGCGGCCCGTCTGGGAACAACGCGTCAAACAAGTGCCGTACACCGTCATGCGGCCGGTATGGGAGACACACACCAAACAGGTGCCGTACACCGTCATGCGGCCGATCTGGGAGACGCACACCAAGCAGGTTCCCTACACGGTCATGCGACCGGTCTGGGAGACGCACACGAAGCAGGTCCCCTACACGGTCATGCGGCCCGTCTGGGAAACGCACACGAAGCAGGTTCCCTACACGATCATGCGGCCGGTTTGGGAAACACGCACCAAGCAGGTCTCTTACACCGTCATGAAACCGGTTTGGGAAACGCATTCCAAGGAAATTCCCTACACGGTGATGAAACCGGTTTGGGAGACTCGATCGAAGCAGGTCCACTACACGGTTCATCGACGCGTCTGGGAAACGCATACCAAGCAAGTGCCCTACACGGTTGCCCGGCCCGTATGGGAGACCCGGACGAAGCAAGTCCACTACACGGTGATGAAGCCGGTGTACGAGACGTTCGAGAAAGAAATCTGCCGCACCGTGATGCGGCCTGAGAAGTACATCAAAACCATCCAAGTGCATGGCGGACGCTGGGAAACTAGGACCGTGACGGAAAAAGGCTGCGGGGGCGAGATCCACAAGGCCGCGCAACGCGCCGTGTCCCAGCAACGCGTCTGGGTGCCGGAAGTGACCGAACGCCAGATCGAATGCGTTCGCTACGTGCCGGAAACCCAGATCATCAAAGTGCCGTACACCGTCCGCCGCATGGTGCCGGAGCACTGCGTCAAGACGGTCGCGTATCAGGTCTGCCGGATGGTTTGCGAAACCCGCGTCAAGACGTGTACCTATCAAGTTAGCCGCCTCGTGCCGGAACATTGCGTGAAGACGGTTGACTACCAGGTCTGCCGGATGGTGCCTGAACACCACGTCAGAATCCACACCTACCAAGTGTGTCGGATGGTGCCCGAACAATGCGTCAAGACCGTGGCCTACCAGGTCTGCCGCATGGTTCCCGAACAACGGATCAAGACGCATACGTACCAAGTGTGCCGCATGGTTCCCGAACAGTGCGTCAAGACGGTCGCGTACCAGGTCTGCCGAATGGTCCCCGAGCAGCACGTCAAGACGATCAACTACCAGATCTGCCGGATGGTGCCGGAGCAGAGAGTCAAGACATACACGTATCAAACCTGCCGGATGGTGCCGGAGCAGCGAGTGAGAACGGTTGCCTACCAGGTTTGCCGGATGGTTCCGGAGCAGCGAGTCAAGCTGCACACCTACCGGGTTTGTCGGTTGGTCCAGGAGCAGTGCGTCCGTCAGGTGGCCTGCACGGTGATGGTGCCCGTCGAATACACGAAGACCGTCGCGTGTACCAGACTGGTTCCGAAAACGGTGACCTGCACCGTGACTCGCCACGTCCCGCGCCTAGTCACCGAGTGCGTCCGCTCCTGCATCCCCACCGCTTCGTGCTGCCAGGGAGCGGCCGTCGTAAAATCATCCGGCAAAGGCTGATCCCTATTGCCGTAGCACAGGCTGCCAGTCTGTGAACACCTGTACTTCGACAAGAACCACCACCAGTCAACCGAAGGACGCATCCCATGCAACGAGCGGTCGAGGTGTTCAGGGCGTTGGGCGACGAGACACGCCTGCGGATCTTGAATCTGCTCAGCGAGCGCGAGGTTTGCGTGTGCGAGATTGTCGATGTTCTGAAACTGGGCCAATCGAAAATCTCGCGGCACTTGGCGGTGTTGAAACACGCGGGACTGGTCGAATGCCGCCGCGACGGGATGTGGGTTTTCTACCAGTTGACGCCGGCTCGCAGCGACATGCATCGCCAGATCCTCGACTGGCTGGTCGCCATGCGGCATCAGATCGCCGAGAGCCGAAGGGATCTGCAGCGACTCGGCGAACTGACCGAGCAGCCCCAGTGCTGTTCGGACAAGGCGGAACCTGAGCAGCCTTCGAATTTCGCTCCTGCGTTGGGCGACCGGCAATTGGTCTGCTGATATCCCGGCGGATCACGAACCCTTCCTTGTCGACCGCCCCAAATCATCGGGGATTCACGACTGGGCGCGGCCTGCGGAACGTGCTAGGCAGGCTTCCTGGACGCTGCTGTCCGTCGACTTCTTTTCGCCCACTTGACACAATTTCATATTTGGCTAAACTTGCAAGAAGCAGTTTGCCGATCATGCCGCTTGGAGCCGTCTTGCAGTTGAACCCCAGTTTTTTTTTGGTCAATTCTTCCGCGAATTGTCCGCCAAGGAGGAACCTCATGAGCAGCGTCCCGACCACCTATGGAACGACCGACCGGGCTTTGCCGAAGGTCGACGCATCGGTGACCGAGCCCTGCAAACCGTCGCCGTTGCGCGAGCAATGGAAAGCGATCGCGGTGGGTTTGGCCGTCTATGCCCTGCTTTTCGCTCTGCCGCTGGGCTGGGAGCGATTCGACCGGAGTCTCTGGCGCTGACGAAGTGGTACGCGCAGGAGCACGTTCCGCGTGCTATTGACCAATTCAGCCCACTCCTCTATAGTTCGATGAATGGCGAAATAACCAAATAACGCAACGATTCGATAGGAGAGTGTTTCATGACGCATTTGCAGGTTTTCGATCCCCCGATGTGCTGCTCGACAGGTGTGTGCGGGCCGCAGGTCGATCCCGAATTGCCGCGTTTCGCGGCCGATCTCCAGTGGTTCCAGAAGCAGGGCCTCCGGGTCGATCGGTACAATCTGGCCCAGCAACCTCAGGCCTTCGTCCAGAACGCCGTCGTCAAGCAGGCGCTGGTGGCCGAGGGCGAAAAGTGCTTGCCGCTGGTGCTGGTGGACGGCGAAATCGTATCGCGCGGCGTGTATCCGGCTCGCGACGAATTAGCAGCGCTGGCCGGTGTGGATTTCCTGGCCCAAGACGGCAGCTACTCGCGTGCGGTTGAGGAATTGGTAGCGATCGGCACCGCGATCGGCGCGAATTGCGAACCGTGTTTCAAATACCACTTTCAAGCGGCCCTCGACGCTGGAGCGACACGGGATGACATCGCCCAAGCCGTGGCGACGGCCCGCAAGGTCAAGCAGGCGGCAGCCAAGGCGATGTTCAACTTGGCCGGTGAATATTTGGCGGCCGAACGCGAGGTGCAAACGCTCAAAATCACTCCCTGCTGCGTCCCAGGGCCGGACGGCGCCGTGCAGAAATGCTGACGCAGGAACGGACGAATCTCATGTACAGAAATGTTAACGCCAGAAAGGACGCATCTCATGAAGTTTCTCTCGCAAGCGACTCGTAATCTTTTTTTCACCGGCAAGGGAGGCGTCGGCAAGACATCGCTGGCTTGCGCGACGGCGGTGGGCTTGGCCGACCGCGGAAAACGCGTCCTGCTGGTCAGCACCGATCCGGCTTCGAACCTGGATGAAGTGTTGGGGGTATCGCTGGGCAGCGACCCCACGGCGATTGCGGACGTACCGGGGTTGTTTGCGATGAACCTGGACTGCGACGAGGCCGCGCGCGAGTACCGCGAGCGGCTGGTCGGGCCGTATCGGGGCGTGCTGCCCGACGCGGTGGTGGCCAGCATGGAAGAGCAACTGTCCGGCTCGTGTACGGTGGAGATCGCGGCGTTCGACGAGTTTTCGCGGTTGTTGGCCGATCCGAACACGACCGCCGAGTTCGATCACGTGGTGTTCGACACCGCACCGACCGGGCATACCTTGCGGCTGCTGTCGCTGCCCGCGGCGTGGAGCGGATTCATCGACACCAACACCAGCGGCACTTCGTGCCTGGGCCCGCTGGCCGGACTGCAAGCGCAGCACCAGTTGTACAAGGATACCGTGCGGGCGCTGTCGGACCCGCAGGCGACGACACTCGTGCTGGTCAGTCGCGCGGAACGTTCAGCGTTGGCGGAAGCGGATCGTTCCAGCGGCGAATTGGCGGCCTTGGGTGTGCGGAATCAGCATTTGGTGGTCAACGCCGTGTTCCGATCACAACAGGCGGACGACCCGATTGCCGAGGCCATGCAACGGCGCGGGCAGGAGGCACTGGCGGCGATGCCGGCGGGACTGGCCGAGTTTCCCCGGACCGAATTGCCGCTGGCTCCGCACAATCTGATCGGAATCCCCGCGCTGCGGGCCATGCTCCAGGGCACGGGTGGGGAGATGCATGTGGCCAAAGGCAAACCCAGTCACCAGGAGGTGCTTCCCCCTGCCCTGGCGGAGATCATCGACCAGATTACCCCGGCGGGCCGCGGCGTCATTTTGACGATGGGCAAGGGTGGCGTAGGCAAGACGACCGTGGCGGCGGCGATCGCCGTCGAGTTGGCTCGGCAAGGCTTTCGCGTCCACTTGACCACGACCGATCCGGCCGCGCACGTCACCAACACCGTGGGCCAGGTTCCGGCCGGGTTGACCGTTGGACAGATCGATCCGCGGGCCGAAACGGAAGCGTATCGAGCCGAGGTTCTGGCCGATGCAGGAGCCAACCTCGACCCCCAAGGCCGGGCTCTGTTGGAAGAGGACCTGCGTTCGCCCTGTACGGAAGAGATCGCCGTGTTCCGCGCGTTCGCCCGCGCTGTGGATCAGGGTCAAGACGGATTCGTGGTGTTGGACACGGCGCCCACGGGCCACACCATCCTGCTGTTGGATGCGACGCTGGCCTACCATCGCGAGCTGTCGCGGCAGTCCAGCGGCATTCCGGACAGCGTGCAGCAACTGCTGCCCCGCTTGCGCGACCCCGAGTTCACGCGAGTCCTGCTGGTCACGCTGCCCGAAGCGACCCCGGTCCATGAAGCGGCCCAACTGCAAGAGGATTTGGTGCGCGCCGGCATCCGTCCGTTTGCGTGGGTCGTCAACCAGAGCCTGTCGCCGCTGCCGGTCACCGACCCGGTGTTGCTGGCTCGGCAGCATCACGAGGGAGCATACATCCGCGAAGTCGTCGTGCAATGGGCGTCGCGCACCGCGGTTGTCCCCTGGCTGGTCGAAGCTCCGGTCGGCGCCGAGTCACTCGCCGCAGTCGTTCGCGGAGCAAGGGATGGAGACTTGGTCCACGCGGCCAAAGCTTCGTGAGGGAAGAAACCTTCTGCCTCGGACGCGGAAGGTTACCTTGACCATCGTGGCGGTGGAATGAACCTCGCGCTCCCCGGATGTGCTCTCTGGCTCTGAACAGTGAGAGGTCCGTTCTTTACCCGCAGCAGCCCGGCCCGCGGGAGGGGCCGCAACAACTTTGCGGAGCGCTCCGTGACGATTGCGACGTCAGCACGTTGAACGAGCTGAACGTGCGGACGACGTGTTCCGAATGGCAGTGGGGACATTGAGGCGGAAATCCCTTCGCATAGTCGGCCATCTCCATCCGGATTTCAAACTCCTGCTCGCAGTCCAGGCACAAGTAACCGTAGGTCACCATTTCAGCATCTCCTCTACTCGGGGACTCGTTCAAGCATGGTCCGCGGCATGTGGGAACCAGGATTGGGTGCGCAGACAGATTTTGACCAGCATCAGCATCACGGGAACTTCGATCAACACGCCGACGACCGTCGCCAGCGCGGCACCGCTGGACAGGCCGTACAACATCGTTGCCGTAGCGATCGCGACCTCGAAGTGGTTCGAGGCCCCGATCATGGCCGACGGCGCCGCGTCCTCGTAGGAGAACCGCAGCAGTTTGGCCAACAGATACGTGATCACGAAGATCAGCACGGTCTGGATAAACAGCGGAATGGCGATCCACAGGATCGTCAGCGGATTGGCGATGATCGTCTCGCCCTTCAAACTGAACAACAGCACCAGTGTGCCCAGCAGCGCGATGATCGATACCGGGGTCAGCACATGCAAGAACTTGGCCTCGAACCAAACCTGGCCTTTGGCGGCGATCAGCCACTTGCGCGAATAGTAGCCGGCGATCAGCGGCAGCGCGACGTAGATGCCGATCGACAACAACAACGCTTCCCACGGCACCGGCATCTCGTTGACGCCCAACAGCCAGCCGCCCAACAGGCCGTACAGCACCAGCATCGTCAGCGAGTTGATCGCCACCATCACCAAGGTGTGCCCCTGGTTGCCGCGCGCCAGATAGCCCCACATCAGCACCATCGCCGTACACGGCGCGATGCCTAGAAGAATCGCCCCCGAGATGTACGAGCGGAACAACTCGACCTCCGTGCCGTCCTTGATCACCTCCGTGCCCGGCAGCAGATCGCGGAAGACGTAGCCCAGAAAGAACGAGGCGATGGCGAACATCGTGAACGGCTTGATTCCCCAGTTGACAACCAGCGTCAGCAGCACCGGTTGGGGACTCTTGCCCGCCCGAATCACCTCGGCGAAGTCGATCTTGACCATGATCGGGTACATCATGAAGAACAGCGCGATGGCGATCGGGATCGACACCACCGGCGCCCCGTTCACGTAGATGGACATCGCGTCCAACGAGCGGGCCAGGTCGGGCGCGATCTTCCCCAGCACGATCCCGCCCACGATGCACAGTCCGACCCAGACCGTCAGATACCTCTCGAACACATTCAGTTGTTTGGTGGACTCCACGCCACTTGCTTCCGTCGCCATTGACACTTGCTCCTTAAACTCAGATGCCTAATCCGGGGCAGTTCCCGGTGACTGTCCTGCAACGGGCGAGTGTATCGTCGCTTGGCGAAATAAGTAAGCGTCGCTTTACTCACAATCCGAAATCGGATTTGCAGCCGTCGCGAACAGCAAAGGGAAGTTTCAGCGATTGCACAGACTTTCGTATTTGGCTAATATAGCAAGAAATGCCGTGCTCGGATGCGGTGGTCGCAACAAGTTTTGCGACATGACCGCCCCAGGGCACGGTTCAGCACAAGGAGCGCGAGAGATGTCGGCGAGCGAGCAACCTGCGAAGAAAGCCGTACTGTTCTGCACGTGCAGTGGGGCTTGTCCCAGCATGACGGGCGTGGATTTTTGGGCGTTGGCCGAACGCGTACGGGTCGAATTGGGCGACCGGATCGAGTTCATGGCGCTGCACCCGAGACTCTGTGAAGAGGATGGGGAGCGTCTGATGGGCCAAATCCTGTCGGAACGCCTCCAGTTCATCACGGCAGCGTGCGCCGAACAACGGCAACAGAAGCTGTTACGCGATGGGTTTCAAAAGGCGGATGTCCCGATGGATGCGCAGCACTGGATCCCTGTGAGCATGGCCAAGGAGACCACCGACACGGTTTTCCAACGAATCAAGGCAGCCGTCCAAGACCAGGGCGACACCGCCACGAAGGAGAAACAGTCATGAGCGGTGGATCCTACATGGGGATTCCGCGGGAGAAGATCCCCTGGTTTCCGGAAATTCGCGACGACGCTTGCAGTGGTTGCCAAACGTGCGTGGAGATGTGTCCGAATGGGGTTCTGGACTTCGACGGGAAAGCGGATCGAGCGGGCGTGGCAAACCCATTGTCTTGCGTGGTGCTGTGTGACAAGTGCGCTCGATTCTGCCCGGAGGACGCGATCGTTTTCCCCGACACGAAAGAATTCCGCAGTTTACTGATCCAACTGGGCGACCAATGGCGACAGCGTACGCCGAGCCCAAACTAATCCGGTCGGCGGACTTTGCAAAGATTGCCGTACATGCAGCATCGGTCGGTATCCGGAACTTACCAGGATTGACCGATGCCGACGACCGGAATATATTTCGATATATGGCGAAGTAACGAAGTTATGCGATTCCCGTCGCCGTCGTGGCAGTGCGCGGAACCGCTCTGGTGTGCATCTTGATGTTAACTGACACAAAGGAGGCAGCTCATGTTTAGCCGCGCACTGGTCGCAACCGACCTTTCGAACACATCCGAACGTGCTGTCTGCACCCTGGGAGGACTCCAAGCATTGGGGACTCGCGAGGTGCTGCTCGTCCACTGCTTCAACATCCGGGACGTCGGCGGATTGGGACACCGGCTGATGGAAATGGCCGAGCCTTCGTTCGAGCGTCAGAAACGCAGTTTGGCTGAATTGGGTTTTCAGGCCGATGGTCGCATGGTTCTGGCACTGCCGCACATCGAGATCAACCGGATCGCTGCCGAGGAGAATTACTCGCTGATCGTGGTCGGCTCGGAAGCGCGATCCGCGTTGGGCGAGGTATTTCTCGGTGGAGTGGCGGGCGCGGTCATTCAAAGTGCGTCCCGACCGGTCTTGATTCTGCGGATTCCGCATCCACAGGAGGACGAACCGCAGTCCTGTGGGCAGGTTCCCTGCGAACTGCTCGAGCACGTGCTGTACCCCACGGACTTTTCCGACAACGCCGAGGCGGCCTTCCGTTACGTGGAGAAATTGGCCGAATGCGGCGCCCGGCGGATGACACTGCTGCACGTGCAGAACAAGTCGCAATTGGAACGGCATCTCAGCGACCGCTTGGAAGAGTTCAACCAGATCGACCGCGGGCGCCTGGAGCGGCTTCAAGACCATCTGGTCCGGCAGGGGGTTGGCAATGTGCAGATCGAATTGCCCTTCGGCCACCCCAAGCAAGAGATTCTTTCGCGGGCAAGCCGCGATGTTTCGCTGATCGTGATGGGCAGCCAAGGCCGAGGATATTTCGGCGAACTGTTGCTGGGCGGAGTCAGCCACGCCGTCGCTCGCCAGTCAGCGGCCCCGGTGCTGCTGATCCCGCCGCCCCGCTGAGCAGCGGAGGTGGGATCCCAATACGCTCGAGCAGCAACCCAACGGGGGAGGGGTGTATCGTTGGAGTGTACGCTTTAGCGTGTGTTCCTTCCGTTCCATCTCGCAGTGCGGTCAAATCACCGGAACGAAGGTGGCAAGCAACACGGCAAACCGTGGACTCCAGCGCCGCGGGGTCGGGGAGTCGATTTCAGACAACGGATGTGCGAAGGATATTGCGGATGTTGAGTAACAACGCGACCATCCTGCGCGACGAATACGGTTTCGACGTTGCGGCCGCGCGCGAGACCCTGGTGCGACTCGCCGATGTCGTGCCCGGCGAACTCGTGCTCGATGTGGGCACCGGGCTGGGTTCGCTGGCGATCGTCTTGGCGCAGCACGGTCTGATGGTCGATGCCGTCGACATCAATCTGCAATCTCTGGATGAAGCGAGACAGCGAGCTCTGGCAACCGGCGTTGATACCTACCAGCGGATCCGATTCTTGCAGGCGGATGGACTCCGTCTGCCGTTTGGCGACCGGCAGTATGCGGGCGTCTTTTCCTTCGATTCGTTGCATCACATGCCGGATTGCCCCGCCGCCATTGCAGAGCTGATCCGGGCATGCGCAATCGGAGGCGTCCTGGCGCTGGCCGACTTGAACGAGGCCGGCACGCACGCGGTCGATGAAGTCCTTGCCCGTGGCGGCCAACAGCACTTTCACAATGCCTGTCAAGTGGATGTGACGGCACAGGTACTGGAGTCCCGCGGCATGGTCTTCCAGCGCCACCCGCTGGAATTCGTCACCATCTTCCTCGCCCGAGTCTCAGACACGCCGTCGCACGAGGGCACATCATGAATGTCTTAGTGTTTCTGCTTCAGCTAGGATCGGTAATCGTCTCCCTGCTCGTGTCTCGTTGGATTCTCGCCGCGATTGTGTCCAGGCAGGCCTCGAACTTCAGGACGCCTCCAGGCCGGAACGCAGTGCTGTTTGGCGTCACCTTTGTGATCGTGTGGTTTGTCATCAGCTTCGTGGCGGTGCTCGGATGGCTGTTGCTGCACCGACCGGCGTAAAACAAGGCATCCTGGCAGGACAGGTAAAGAACGAACCTGCTGAAGCTGCGCATTCCTCCGGGGCCATGCTTTCCGAGACCATGGTTCCGCGTCCAGTGGGATTTCAGGCGGAGGTCGTGTTCGCTTTGTATTGGACCGGCTTGCCGTTGGGAGCCACGGTGATCATCGGAGTGCTGATCGTCGTGGCCGCCACGATCAACGATGGCGTATTGCTGCTGACGTTCGCCGGAGAATTGCAGGAGTCCGAGCAGTTGTCGCCGGTCGAGGCCGTCGTGAACGCCGCCAAGATCCGCTTGCGTCCCCGAGTCATGACGACGATGACCACCGTGGTGGGCTTCCTGCCCCTGGCCCTGAACTGGGAAGAAGGCGGCGACATGCTCCAGCCGATGGCGGTCGGCGCCATCGGCGGGCTGAGCATGGAAGTCCTCGTAGCGTTGTTCCTGATGCTCTGTCTGTACGTCATCTTTGCGCGGCGGCGACCGTTACCGGCCGCGTGCTGTGGAGGAGACGCGACCGCCTGACAAGCGCCAAGTCATCCGAAGTCTCCAGACTTTTTCAGATCACCTTGACATCGATTGAAAGCTTGGCTAAAGTTGCAAATACGGTTGAGCCGATGGTAGAGGAAGTATGGAACGCACGCAGGTGGCTAAATACGAAGCGAAGGCCAGGGTCATCAAAGCGATGGCACATCCTGGGCGTTTGATCATCCTCAACGAATTGGCCGAACACGCCGAACGCTGTGTTTGCGAACTTACCGAATTGGTGGGCACCGACATGTCAACCGTTTCGCGGCATTTGAGCCAGTTGAAGAATGTCGGGTTGGTTTCTGACGAAAGACGGGGCAACTCGGTGTACTACCGGTTGCGGGTCAAGTGTTTACCGAACTTCCTCTCGTGCGTCGAGGCGGTGCTCGAGCAGAATACCTTTGACCGGCGGGAACTGGTTTCATCGGTTTCCTCCAGCGTGACCACCAACCTTTTTTTTGGTGCCTAAGCTTGTAGGATTGGCCAAGATAGCACGACAAATCGTTGTTTTTCGTAGAATCAGGAGAATCGATATGAAGCGGATGCAAGTTCTGGGAACCGGATGTGCGAAGTGCAAGAAACTTACCGAGAACGCCCAAGCTGCGGCCAAGGAGCTGGGTGTTGAAGCGACGGTCGAGAAGGTCGAGGATATCAACGAGATCACCGCTTTCGGCGTGATGATGACGCCGGCCCTGGCGATCGACGGACAAGTCAAGGCCGTGGGCAAAGTGCTGACGGTCGACGATATCAAGAAGATGCTGGTTTGATTCCAAACCCCTCGAAGTTGGAGAAAGAGACGATGAATCCCATGTCATCTCGACGCCGATTTCTTGCTCTGGCCGGAGCCGGAGCCGCTGCGACGGCCGCCATGAAGGGACTGGAAGCTCGCGGCCAGGACGAAGCGAGCAAGATCAAGATTGTCGCCGTCGCATGCAGCCCGCGAAAGGGCAAGACGACGGCGACCGCGTTGCAAGTTTGCTTGGAGGCCGCCAAGGAGGTGAATCCGGCGCGGATCGAGATCGAGCTGATTGAACTGGCCGGCTCGAGCATCCCCTGGGAACCGGCCGTCGGCCTGCCGCTGGAAGCCGGGCGTGCGGATGATTTTCCTGGGGTGGCAGCCAAGCTGTCCGATCCGGCCGTCGGCGCAATCGTGGTCGGCACGCCGGTCTACTTCGCCGGAATGAGCGCTTTGTGCAAATCGTTCCTCGACCGTTGCGGGATGTTCCGCCGCCAGAATTTCGCGCTGTCGGGCAAAATCGGCGCGGTGTTGGCCGTCGGGGGCGTGCGCAGCGGCGGGCAGGAACTGGCGATCCAGTCGGTCCAGGCGGCGCTGATGTGCCACGAGATGATCGTGATCGGCGACGGCCGGCCCACAGGCCATTTCGGAGCTCGGCTCTGGAACACGGGAGACGACGATATTCTGAAGGACGAGTTCGGCATCTCGACGGCCAAGAACCTGGGGCAGCATGTCGCCGAAGTGCTTTTGAGCTGACCAACGGTGGAAAACACCGTAGTGCAGGCTGCCAGCCTGCGAAACCGGCCATCGCGAGGAACGAGGAAAGAACCATGGAATTGAAGAACGCCATTTCGGTGTGTTTGATCTCGCTGTTTTCCGCGTCGCTGGTGGTGCTGGTCGCTCGGTCGCTGGATCTTCAAGCTGCATCGAGGCTCGAACCGCAGTTGGCCAGCATCGTCGAGGAACTGCGGGCGATCCGCGGCCAGGGCGGTCTGCCGCCACAGGCGACGGGCTCTGCCGCAGCGGCAGCGGTGCCGGCGCAGGACACGACGATGGTCTACTATTTCCACAGCAGCTTCCGTTGCCAGACTTGCCGCGGTATCGAGGAACAGGCTCACTCGGTAGTGCTATCCGAATTTGCGGACGAGTTGGCAGCCGGAACCGTCCAGTGGCAGGTCTTGAACTACGAACAGCCCGCGGGCAACGAGTTGGCAAAGCAATTCGACATCAGTATGCCGGTAGTGGTCCTCGCCCGTTTCGAGGACGGCAAGATCGCTCGCTGGAAATCGCTCGACCAGGTTTGGGGATTGGTCGGCGACAAGCCGGCCTATGCGTCCTTCATCCGCAAAGAGATCAAGCAAATGTTAGGGGCCACCGAAACTGCAGTTTCAACTGAAGACGACCCGCTGCCGACGTTGTCGATTCCTCTGCCCGAGGAACCCCAGGCATCCCAAGCGTCGCTTGAAATCCTGGTGCCCGACAACGTCGAGTTGCCGATCCCGGAATGATCCAACTCGTTTCACGGCTAGCCGAAGGCGACTGCGTCCGACGGCTAGCCGCGCGTCACTCGGATGCCGCGCAGTCGCCTTCGGCTTGCCGTGAAACGAAGACGCGAGCATTGCGCACGCATCTTACGACCGAAGACTCTGACGGTGAGTAATTTTTTTGTCGTTGCGAACAATCAATGCTTCTGAAGAAAGGACTGACATGACATCCGTTTACCGCCGCAAGATTTGGTGGATCGCTGCTGCCATGGGCTGCCTTCTCGGGACCGTCCCGCTTGAGGGCGCCGAACCCCCGGTGGATCGCGTGTTGGTGATGTACTTCCACCGCACGGAGCGCTGTCCGACCTGCAGGAGAATGGGCGACTATTCGATGGAAGCGGTGAAGAGCGGGTTTGCGGAGCAGGTCCAGGCCGGTACGGTAGCCTTCCATTTTGTCGATTTCGAGAACCCGCGGAATGCGGCGCTGGCCAAGGGTTACAAGATCGAAGGCCCCACGTTGATCGTGGCGAAAATTCACGACAACAAAGTTACTGCGTACGGCAATCTGGATGAGATCTGGACGACGGTCGCTGACAAACCAGCCTTTTTCCGCTACGTGCAGAACAACGTGACAGCTTTCCTGAGATAGTGTCCCCTGGCACCCAAGGAGAACCCGCGTGCTGACCTACTTGATGTACCTTGCCGCCGCGCTGTACCTGGGGCTGTTGACCTCGATCAGTCCCTGCCCGTTGGCGACGAACATCGCGGCCATTTCGTACGTGGGGCGCAAGGTCGGCAACACTCGGATGGTAATCCACGCAGGCTTGCTGTACACGCTGGGCCGCTGCCTGTTGTACCTGGCATTGGCCGCCCTGTTGACGACAACGGCGCTGTCGATTCCGGCGGTATCGATGTTCTTGCAGAGATACATGCACTTGCTGTTGGGACCGATCTTTCTACTGTTGGGCATGTTTCTGGTCGGACTGATCACGGTTTCCAGCGGCGGGACGATGATGACCGAAGGAATGCAGCGTCGCGTGGACTCGATGGGCGTCTGGGGGGCGCTGCTGCTGGGCATCCTATTTGCCTTGTCGTTCTGCCCCACGTCGGCCGCCTGGTTCTTCGGCCTGCTGGCCCTGACGATGGGCTCCGAGGCCGGCGCGATTACCACCGTGCTGGAGAAGGTGGGGATCGCCTTGCCCGAGGCGACTCTGCCCGGCGGGTCGCTCGTGCTGCCACTGGTCTACGGCGTCGGCACCGCGGTTCCCGTGCTGATCGTCGCGTTCCTGTTGGCCTACAGCGCCAAGTCGGTCGGCAAGACCTACAACGTCCTGTCGGGCATCGAATGGTGGGCCCGTACGGTGACGGGCAGCCTGTTCATCCTGGTGGGGATTTGGTTCACGGTGGTCTATGTGTTCGAAGTGGGTTGAGCGGCATGGCCGATGCCAGCACAAGACGATACGAAGCATGGGCGCGGATCATCCGCGCGATGGCCAGTCCCACGCGCCTGATGCTGGTCGACGAGCTGACGCGAAACGAAGATCGCTGCGTGTGCGAATTGGCGGCCGTGGTCGGAGCCGACATCTCCACCGTGTCGCGGCATCTGCTGATGCTTCGGCAAGCCGGGATCATCGACGAAGAAAAGCGAGGAAAGATGGTTTACTACCACGTTCGCAGTTCGCTGGTGTCGCGCTTCTTTGAATTTGCGGAATGCTGCCTGGGCCAGGCAGCGGAGGAACAGTGAGAAAGCGGAACTCGGCCGTGTTTGTAACGCGGTAGCCGAATTCGTGAGAATTCGGATCGTAACCGCAAGATCGGAAGTCTCACGACTTCGGCCACGCGTCTCCAGTTCCTGGTAGTGCAGAATCATGGCTTCCACCGAGCAAGCTCGGCGGGGAGCGGCAGCGTACCGGGCGTCCGTGTCCAGGAGCCAGGTGCGTTTTCGAAGTGGTTGCCCACGTGTTTTTTCGCTTCGTAAATTGTAAATTTAGCCAACTTTGCATGTTTTTCGACACACAGGAGTGATGACCGATGAAAAAGGAAATCCAGATCTTGGCCGCGTTCCTGGCGATCTTTCTGATCGCTTATTTTCTGCCTTTGGCAACCCCGCAGTTTGCCGAGGGCACGCCGACGGCCAACCAGACCACGACCAGGGCGATCGTCGAAGCGTTCGTACTGTTGCAGTGGTACGCCCGCAACCATACCTTGGCGTGCGTCGTGCCGGCGCTGTTCATCGCAGGAGCGATCACGACTTTTCTGTCGAAAGAATCGGTGCTGAAGCATCTCGGGCCCAAGGCGAACAAGGTCGAAGCCTATTCGGTGGCTTCGGTCTCCGGTACGATTCTGGCCGTCTGTTCGTGCAGCGTGCTGCCGATGTTCGCGGGCATCTACCGCGTGGGAGCGGGGCTGGGACCAGCCGCTTGCTTCCTGTACGCCGGTCCGGCCATCAATATCCTGGCCATCTTCTTGACGGCTCGCGTGCTGGGATTCGAGCTGGGCGTGGCGCGGATAATCGGTGCCATGGTGTTCGGGGTGATCGTCGGTCTGCTGATGGCGGTGATTTTCCGCGACAGCGAAGCGAAACGCACCGCGGCCACGATGGCCATGCCCGACCCACCAGCGGCCAAACGCCCTTTGTGGCAGAACGCGGCGATGCTGATCGCGATGATCGCCTTCCTGGTGTTCAGCGACTGGTTCAATCCGGGCGACAAGAACGTCGTCATGGCGGACGGCACCAAGTTCGCAGCAACGCTGCAATACGAAACGCTGAGTCAATACGACTTGCGGTTGAAGCAAGCGGTTCTGGAGCACGAACCGGGCGAAGTGGTTCGCTTGGCCAAAACGGAGATCGCTTCGATCGAGGACGTCGACACTTGGGTGGTCCGCATCCACCACGTGCGCTGGTATCTGGCCGGGTTGATGGGGCTGTTGGTGGTGGGCATGAGCCTGGCTTGGCTGGACAAACCGGACTTCATGGAGTGGATGGGAAATACATGGTCGTTCTCGAAACTGCTGATCCCGTTGTTGTTCGGCGGCGTATTCGTCGTCGGGTTCTTGGGAGCCCTGGTTCCCGAGGAGCAGGTGGCGGCGTTGGTAGGGGGAAACAGCTTCGCATCCAACTTGGTTGCCGCGACCATCGGCTGCTTGTTCTACTTTGCGACGCTGACCGAGATCCCGATCCTGGAGACGCTGCTGAAGAACGGTATGGGCTCCGGCCCGGCGTTGGCGCTTCTGTTGGCCGGTCCGGCTCTTTCGATCCCCAGCATCCTGGTGATCCGCTCGATCCTCGGAAACACGAAGACAGTGGTCTTCGTCGGATTGGTCATCATCCTGTCCACATTCGTTGGCATGGGGTACGGGCAGATCTTCCCGGAGAACCCCGTGCTGCACACTACCGGCAGTTCGGTACCGGTCGCAGCGGCGCCGATGCAGTGACGCAACGCTTTACCTTTCAGAGGAGTACACCATGAGTACGAGTACGGTCGGTTTCATCGGCGGTGGCCGAGTCGCCAGGATCATGTTGGGCGGTTGGTCGAGGGCCGGAAGATCGCTGACGGAGATCCTGGTCAGCGACCCGGACGCCAACGTGCTGGATCGCTTGAAGAGCGATTTTCCCGAGATCCAGACGGCGGTGGGCGATAGCTTGCAAGCCGCTGCCCAGAAGCTTGTTGTGCTGGCGGTCCACCCACCGGCGATCGCCACTGTCTTGTCGACGATCGGGCCTAGTCTGCGTGCCGACGCGGTCCTGGTTTCCCTGGCGCCCAAGCTGACGATCGGTAAGCTGTCCGCGCTGCTGGGCGGTTTTTCGCGCATCGTCCGCATGATTCCGAACGCTCCGTCGTTCGTCGGACAGGGATTCAACCCGGTCGCCTTCGCTCCGTCCTTGGCCGAGCAGGATCGTCGGGGGGTCGTGCAGCAGTTTGACGGCCTGGGCGAGATGCCCGAGGTGGCGGAGGAGACACTGGAGATCTATGCCATTCTGACGGCGATGGGGCCGACGTACTTGTGGCCGCAGCTTTATGAACTGCGTTCCCTGTCCCAGTCGTTCGGACTCTCGGCCGAGGATGCTTCGTTGGCACTGGCGGCGATGGTTCGCGGCGTGCTTGCGACGATGAACGACGCCGGACTGAGTCAGGAACAGGTGGAGGACTTGATTCCCGTGAAACCATTGGCGGACGTGCAGCCAGCTCTGCTGGAAGCCTATCGGACCAAGCTTCGCGGCGTGATGGAGAAAATCCGCCCGGGGGCGTAGCGGCGTCCTTTGTGAGGTGCGGTCATGGAGCGAGGATACTGATGGGTTCCGAGCGCCGATCGGAACCCGGTTGGTTTGAATGCAGGCACATTTGTTGAGTCGCCGTCGGCGCCCGCGACGCACTTGGGGAGTTACTCGATGAAACGTACAACCGACTTTGCCGAATCGCTGCGATCGATTCCGGCCCTGTTCTGTCTTGTCGCGTGGCTGAGCCTGGTGCTGGCCAGCGGGTGTTCCTCGTCCGTGACCACTGGGCCGCCACAGCCGATCGACGAGGCGACGGACGCCGGCGAAATGAACGAGACGGCCGCCGCCGACGCAACTGATGTTACAGGCCACGAGGGAACAGCCGGCGCGGCGGCCAGCGAGCCAGCCATCGCGACCGGCTTGCCCCGCATGGTCGACCTGGGTGCCAAGAAATGCATTCCCTGCAAGATGATGGCACCGATCCTGGAAGATTTGATGGAGAACTACGCGGACACTCTCCAAACCGAGTTCATCGACGTTTGGGAGAATCCGCAAGAGGCGCAGAAGTACGGCATTGAGACGATTCCAACTCAGATTTTCTTCGACGCCGCGGGCAAGGAGCAGTTCCGCCACGTGGGATTCATCTCGAAAGAAGATATCTTGGCGACCTGGAAGAAACTGGGCGTTGAAGTGAAGGAGTGAACGATGTTTCGGCGAATTCTCGTCGCTACCGACCTGTCGAAGGCGTCCGACGGTGTCCTGAGCTGCATCCGCGGGCTCATGCCTCTAGGGGCGGAGACAGCCATCTTGGTGCATGCGTTGGGCATCCAAGCCTTGGAGGAGATGCGGCATGGAATGTCGCACTTCATCGAACCGTACCTCCAGGAACGGAAGAAGCTGTTGGAGGCCGAAGGGTTCAAGACGACCATCGAACTGGCGATGGGACCGGCAGTCACTGAGGTCAATCGGATCGCCAAGGAACAAAACGCTTCGCTGATTGTCGTCGGATCGCACGGTGCCACACTCGCCCGGGAGATGCTCTTGGGCGGAACGGCGATGGGAATCGTCTCGCACGCCACGCTGCCTGTGCTCGTCGTCCGATTGAAGATCACGGGAACCGGCAACGAAGCCCGCTGCGAGGCGCCTTTCGGGGACTTCCGCCAGCCGGTATTGTACTGCACCGATTTCTCCGAGACGGCCGAGCGGGCTTTCGCGTATGTGGAACAAATCGTCGCCAGCGGCGGCAAACGCGTCACCCTGCTTCACGTGCAGGACCGCAGCCGCATCGAAAAGTACCTGTCGCATCGGCTGGACGAATTCAACACGCTGGACCGCGAACGGTTGGAATCGCTGCGCGCACGCCTGGAACAACAAGGTGCGGAAAAGGTCTGCATCGGCATGCCCTACGGATATCCCAGTCAGGAGATTGTCCGCGAGGCCGGGGAGGGCGACTACCATTTGATCGTGATGGGCAGTCGCGGACGCGGCTTCTTTGCCGAAGCGTTTCTGGGCAGCGTCAGTCATCAAGTGGTACGCTCCGCCCCTGTCCCCGTTCTCTTGGTGCCGCCGCACAGCCTGTCAGCAGGCCCATCTTGACCCGGCATGCTCCGACGCGGAGACGAAGTCTGCCCCATCCCTGTTCAGGGCAATCTCTGTTTCTCCCCATCCTCGGCGTATCGACTTTTCGCCGTACTGAGCGGCTGGATGGCTTGCCGGGTGCGTTGTTCGCGGTGCTGCGAAACATTCTCTTGCCAAGCGGGTTTGCTAGGAGATCGGACTCGGCTGTGCCCAACGGATTGTCGGGTCCGCGAATTCCCCGGCAGGGACGCATCCCGAAGTCTTGATGAACAGGCTCCGGGTCGTTGGTTGTTGCGCGCCTGCGAGAACTGGGGAAGCCGTCCTGCCTTATAGCCCTCCCGATCAAGGAACCGTCCCGTGTGGTGCTTGGCCTACGTCTCGCCCGAATCGTTTCTGCCCATACTGTCGGTGATCTCGGCGGCGGTGGGTGGGGCCATGTTATTGGGACGAAGCGGCATGGTATGGCTCTGCGGTATTGGTCGCCGGATCATCGGGCGGCGTTCCGACACGTAGCAGGCGAGCCGGCTATTGTTCGCGAAGGTCCAGCGGATGGCCCTGTTCTCATTGAAACTCCTCGCTCTGCTGACGGCAATCGGCATACTCTACGCGGCGTACTTCGCCGGTGTCGCGGTGTGGGAGGATCAACGCTCGCGGGGCTTGGGATACTTCGGCCTGCCTGCGTCGGCCCGTCGGCGATACCGCTCGCTGCTCCGGACGCACCGTGTGCTTCTGCATCCCGCGTTCTGGTTGGTCAGCCGCTGCCAGCGGTTTTCCTTTGCCGCTGCCAGTATTCGCGTCGGCAGCGCGACCGCTCCGAAGGGCAGTTGCTCGGTGGCCAGTTTCGAGAAAGCCGTAAGTTACGTTCCTGGCGGGCAAGACATTTTCGTCGTCACGCAGATGAAGTGCGGCACGACATGGATGCAGCAGTTGGTCTACGAGTTGTTGACGCGGGGGCAGGCGGATTTGGTCAAGGCCGATCGGACGTTGGGCAGCGTGTCGCCGTGGCTGGAATCGGTGCGCGGGGTGTCGGTCGAGGAGGCCCCTTGGCTGGGGACTTCGCGGCCCGCGAGGTTGATCAAGACGCATCTGCCGGCCTCGCTTTGTCCATTCTCGCCGCAAGCCCGCTACATCTACGTCGTGCGCCAGCCGGTGTCGTGTTTTGCCAGTTGCTGCGATTTCTTGAATGTGAACTTGCAGATGTTCGCTCCGCCGCCCGACGAAATCGAACGCTGGTTCTGTTCGTCGGAGATGTGGTGGACAGCGTGGCCCGAACACGTCGCCGGCTGGTGGCACCGGTCGCGGAATCACGACAACGTGCTGCTGGTCCATTTCGAGAGGATGAAGCAGGATTTGCACGGCGAGGCCGAGCGGATTGCGCGCTGGCTGAATCTTGAGCCGCTCGAACCCGCGGAGCTTGAACTCGTCCTTCGCCATTGCGGCTACTCCTGGATGCGGGATCATGCCGAGTGGTTCGAGTCGCAGCCGCCGCATCTGCTGAGGCCGCATCCGCAACTGTTCATCAAGGGCACCTTGGATCGCTTCCGGGATGTACCCGAGACCCAGGCCATGCGAGTGGCGGCGTGGTGCCGGTCCGAATTGGAGCGGCGCGAGGTTCCGTGGCGGTCGCTGTACCCCGATGCGGAACGGAATTCGGTCGAGGGCAACCACTCCGCTGCGGAACCGATCATCCGCGCGAGTATGCCGTCCAGAAGGAAGTGAGATGATCACCGAGACGAATGCCGCCCAGACGCTGGCCATCGGGACCGGCGGAACGCCCGCAAGCGACCGATATGCAGACGTTGGGTGGCTGTGCCTCGGCTTCGGACTTGCGACCGGATGGGGCGTGGTCGCGGTCGAGGGCATGCTGCGCGGTCTGGGCGCCGAACGGCTTTTCGTGAACCCGCACTTCGTTTGGCTGGGCCCGGCGGCCGATGCGTTGCTGTTCACTGTGTTGGGCGGGCCGGTGTTGGCATTGTTGATCGGCCGGTTGCCGAAAGGCATTTTCCTGCCGCTGGCGATCGGCGCGATGAGTTTCGTCGGCTGCGTCGCGGTCGTGATCAGTTCCGGCCGCGTTTTCGCCTGGGCGGCCGCACTGCTGGCCGCGGGAGTGGCCAGCCAGTTGAGTCGACTCGCGCGCATGCAGCCGGACAGGATGCGAACGCTCGGTCGCCGCGCCGCGGTCGCCTTGCTTGCGCTCACCCTCCTGGCCGCGGCAACGGTCTGGGGCCGGCAGCGTTACGAGGATCGACGCGGACTGCCGCCGGGCGCGGTTGCGGCAGCCGGTTCGCCAAATGTTCTGCTGATCGTCCTGGATACGGTGCGAGCAGACAGCGTGAATCTCGACGCCGAGTCGGGAAATCCCCCGGCCGATCCGACGCCGTTCCTCGCACGGTTGGCCGGGAACTCGCTGGTGTTCCACTCGGCCCTGGCGCCGTCGTCCTGGACGCTGCCAAGCCATGCCAGCATGTTCACCGGCAAACCGGCTCACGAATTGACCGCCGACTGGTACGAGCCGCTGGACGATCGCCAACGGACGTTGGCCGAAGTGTTTCGCGACCGCGGCTACGCGACCGGCGGCTTCGTCGGCAACACGAAATACGCCGCACGCGGCACCGGACTGGAACGCGGATTCTCGCACTACGAGGACTTTCCGTGGACGTTCGGCGAACTCGTCCGGCATTCGATCTTTGTGCGTCTGTTCGAACAGAAGGGCGGCCGGTTCACGGCGCTGGGCATCTACGACGACCTGGGGCGCAAGCCGGCCCGCGCGGTCACCGATGGACTGCTGGACTGGACCGAGCGGCTCGACGGGCAGCCCTTCTTCGCCTTCTTGAACTACTTCGATGCGCACGGTCCGTATCTGCCCGCAAGGCATCCTGCCGAGCAGCGAGCGCTGACGCCCGAGGAAAAGACGCGGCTGCGGGGTTGGATGACCGCCGACCGCGACACGCTGCGCCGCGAAGCGGAATTCGCACACGCTTGTTACCGGGAACTGGTCCGGCAACTGGACCAGGAACTGGAACGGCTGTTCCTGGAACTCGATGCTCGCGGTCTGCGCGAGAACACGCTGGTGATCGTCACGTCGGATCATGGCGAGCAGTTTGGGGAACACGACTTGTTCCATCACGGCAACAGCCTGTATCGGCCGCTTGTTCATGTGCCGCTGATCGTGAATTGGCCCGCGGGCATTTCGGGGAGAGTCGATATCGATGAGGCGGTTTCGCTGACTGGTCTGGCAGCGACCCTTGCCGATGTCCTGGACTGGCCGGACGCGGATCGCTTGCCCGGCCAATCGTTCCGGCCCGTTACGGCACGCGACGCAGAGCCCGCGGCTCCGGTGGTTTCGGCGGCGCTGTGCGGCTTGACCCCGCGACCGCACGACCGGCAGTTCCACTACGCACCGGTCGCCGGCGGTTCGATGTTCGCCGTGCTGCACAACGGCCTGTATCTCATCCGCCAAGGCGACGGCACCGAGCAAGTCTTCGACTTCCGACGCGACCCGATGGAGCTGCAGGACTTGGTGAACGATTCCGAGGCCCAATCCGCCGTCGAGCGGGTCCGCGGAGTGCTCGATGCCATGATCGGCTCTCAAGATCCCTGAATTCGCACGTATTCGGCCGCGATGCTAGCAGCCCGCGCGGACGACCATGCCGCTGGGAAGCGATTGTCCCGCGGAGGACTGGATGTTCAGGACCTTTGCCTCGATGCGCCCGGGCCGTTCCTGCACGCAGGTCCGTGCTAGCAATTGCCGCAGGTCGTCGAGCGCGAAACCGGGCGTGTGGCAGGTCAGCAGAACCAGGCCCAAACCGCCTCGCAGCAGTTCTCTGCAGTCGGCCAACAGCGGTTCCAGATGATGCTCGATCTTCCATGCTTGGCCTTTCGGCCCGTGGCCGTAGCTGGGCGGGTCCAGGATCACCGCGTCGTACCGCGCGCCGCGCCGCAGTTCGCGCCGCACGAAGAGCCGGGCATCCTCGCTGATCCAGCGGATGGGCGCGTCGCCCAATCCGGACAGGGCGGCGTTGCGTCGCGCCCAAGCCACGACGTTTCGGGCCGCGTCCACATGCACGACGTGCGCGCCGGCCGCCGCGGCGGCCAAGGTGGCCCCGCCGGTGTAGGCGAACAGATTTAGCGCCTTGCAAGCCGCCGGCTGACTGCGCAGACGCCCGGCAATCCAGTCCCAGTTCTCCGCTTGTTCCGGAAAGACGCCCAGATGGCCGAACGGGGTTGGCCGCAATTCGAAGGCGAACGTTCCGTGGCGAATCGTCCACGTCGGCGGCAACCGCAGCGGCGCCGTCCAGCCGTCGCGACCGTCCGACTGGGTTTCGTAACGGCCGGCGACCGCTGTCCACAACGGCGCCGATGCGCGCCGCTGCCGCTCGGCCGCCGGACAGGGCCGATCGACTAGATACTCGCCAAATCGCTCCAGTTTGCGACCCTGGCCGAAATCGATCAATTGATATTGCTCGCTGAGAAACACGCAGCGCTTACTCCATCGCCCGGAAACACACTGCTCGCCGCTGCCATTGACCCCGAACCCGAACCGCAGGCGAGATTGGCAAGCCACTCGCGGGATTCTGTACGCCAGTCCGGCCCGTGTCAAGAATTCCCCGCTTTCGGAATTGTCCCGGAAATTTCCGGAATTGCTCTGGCTCGATCGGGCCGCATTGTTTACATTCCCGCACCTGCCCCACTCGGAGGCGGTTAAGGGTGGGGCTCGTTCCGAGCGGGAGCCGCGAAGACCCTGGACATCGATGCACCCGAGCCGACCCCGTCTTCGGCGGTGCGAAGACTGTGCTTGTCGCTTTTCGTCAAGGAGGACGAAAATGGAGACCCTGAAGACCGCGTTGGTGGTCGTTCTGTTGCTGGCCGTGCTCTACGGTGTGTTCGTTGTACTCAACAAACCGGACATGACGACACCTCCGGAATTGGCTTGGCAGGAGGTGGCGACTTCGCCGCCGCAGCTTGAGTTCGGCGATCCGCCCGGGGCGCCGGCCGCGACTTTTCCGCCGATGGTGACCACGCCGCCGGAGATGAAACGGTCGATTACGCCGATGGCGGACGCCGCGCCGCTGCCGCCTACCCAGTCGGAGATCTCTGATCAGCCGCCGGCACCCGTGGCTGCGGAAACCGATGTCACGGACCAGGGGGACAGCGAATCTCCTTTGCCAGATTATCCAATCCCCGAACCTGCGCCGGGCACTTCGACATACGACTCCCGCGCCGCGGCGGCAACCATCGATGACTTGTCGCCGTCCGTGCGGATGGACACACCCAGTGGTGCTGCCCGGATCGGCGACCCGGGCCAGCCGCGATCCGTGTACGAGAACTCCACGGAAGTCCCTCAACCGCCCGCCGCTTCCAGAAACGATGGCCGTCCGCTGCCGGCATTCGACGCGGCCTGGCAGACGGCGATGGACCATCTGAACAACCGGCGTTGGGCCGACGCACTGCGCACGCTGTCGGTGTTCTACGACCGGCCCGAGGTCGTTGCCCAGGAACGTCAGCGGCTGGTGGATCTGCTCGATCCGCTGGCGGGCAAAGTGATCTACTCGACGGAACACGTACTCGAGCCGCCTTATCAAGTCCGCACCGGCGAGACGTTGCAGGAGATCGCCGACCGGTATCAAGTCCCCGTATCGCTGCTGAGGAACATCAACGGCATCTCCGATCCGCGCAATCTGCCGCCGGGCAGCGTGCTGAAGGTTGTGCGAGGGCCGTTCCGGGCCGAGGTCCATCTGGCCAAGGACGAGTTGGCTCTGTTCCTGGGCGATTACTACGCCGGTCGCTTCGCCGTCAGCATCGGCAACGATCCGGTGCCCGAACCGGCCGAATACGTGGTCGCGGAGAAGCAGGAAGGCCGCGAGTACTTTGCGCCCGACGGCTCGCGCATCCCACCGTTGGCCCGCGACAACCCCTACGGTCGCTGGTGGATCGGGCTCGGTGGCGATGTCTGCATCCACGCTTCGGCGGAAAGCACGCCGACGCACGGCGGACTGGGCTGCGTGAGTCTCGATCCGAACGATGCAGCGGACATCTTTGGGATTCTGTCCATCGGATCGAAAGTTATGGTCCGCTGACGCTCTTCCGCACTGCCGCGTCCCGTGGTAGAACCTAGGTTGGATGGCGGCAGAAACGAACGCACGGAATCGGTTCGTGCGGCAGCTCGCCGCCGAACCGGTTTTCGAGGGGCGTCGCCTTGTACGACAAACAAGCTCTGATCGCACTGATCCGCGAAAAAGCGTTGGAATTCGGGGATTTCACTCTCGCCTCTGGCAAGAAGGCGTCTTTCTACCTGGACTGCCGCCGAGTCACCTTGGATTCGGCCGGCGCCAATCTGATCGCTCAGGGGATGCTGGACTTGCTGGGCGACCAACTGCCGGACGCGGTGGGAGGCATGGCGATCGGCGCCGATCCGATCACCGCGGCGATCATCACGGTCGCGGGGCAGCAAGGCAAACCGCTCCGCGGCTTCATCGTCCGCAAAGAAGCCAAGACGCACGGCAAGGGCCGGGACGTGGAAGGCCCCGTCCAAGCCGGCGATCGAGTCGTGATCGTCGAGGATGTGGTCACCACCGGCGGCAGTTCGCTGCAAGCCATCGAGAAAGTCGAGGCCGCCGGACTGCGCGTGCAGGGCGTCCTGGCCGTGATCGACCGTCTGGAGGGCGGCGCCGAGGCATTCGCCGCGCGCGGCTTCGCGCTGCGAACCCTTTTGACCATCCGCGATTTCGGCATCGAACCTTCGGCGGTGTGATATGGACAGAAAACCTCTGCAAGTCGTGTACTATCCGCACCCGACGCTGCGGCACAAGTCGAAGCCGATCAAGCGAGTGGATGCCGATCTCCAACGCATCATCCGCGAGATGTTCGCGCTGATGTACGCGTCCAACGGGATCGGCCTGGCGGCCAACCAAGTCGATCTGCCGTTGCGGCTGTTCGTGGTCAACCTGGCTGCGTCCCCGAACGAAGGCGAGGAACTGGTCTTTCTGAATCCGGTGCTGTCGCAGCCCAAGGGCAACGAGGAATCCGAAGAAGGCTGTCTGAGCCTGCCGCAACTGTACGGTCCCGTGCGACGGCCCAAGCAGATCACCGTGCATGCGTACAACCTGCGGGGCGAGGAGATCCGCGCCACGCTGGACGGCATGCTGTCGCGGGTCGTCCAGCACGAACTCGATCATCTGGACGGCGTGTTGTTCACCGACCGCATGAAGGCGACGGCCCTGGCGGAAGCGCAACCGGTACTCGACGAATTCGAACGAGAATTCAACTACCGCCGCGAACGGGGCGAAGTCCCGTCCGACGCTCAGATCGCTCAGCAACTGCAACGTTGGGAAGAGAAATACTGCTGACCGGCAAGGTAAGTCATGCCCAACCCTGCCCGAGTCAATATTCCACTGGCTGCTCTGCGCCGCCTGATGGCTTTGTTCCGCCTGCTCCGCCGGTGGATGAGTCGTCGCGAGTGGACCGTCCGTTTGCTCGGGCTCGAAGTCTCGGCGTCGGATCCCGATACGCCCGGCGTGATTTTGCTGCAGGTGGACGGTCTCTCCCGCACACAGCTTGAACGTGCGCTGCAACGCGGCAAGATGCCCTTCGTGCGATCGTTGTGCAAGTCCGGCGATCATCATTTGGCGTCGTTCTATTCGGGTCTGCCTTCGACCACGCCGGCGGTGCAAGCGGAGCTGTTTTTCGGAGTTCGGGCTGCCGTGCCCGCCTTCGCCTTTCGTGATCGGGATACGCAACAGACGGTGGAAATGATCCAGCCCTCGGCTGCTGCCAAGATGGAGCAAGCCTGCGAGAGCGACCATCGCGGGCTGCTCGAGGGCGGAAGCGCCTACTGCAACATCTACTCCGGCGGGGCGACCGAAGCACATTTTTGCGCCAGCGCAATGGGCGTGGGGCAACTGCTCGGCCACGCCGGGATCTGGAGCGTCACCCTGGTGATCCTGTGGAACATGATGGCCGTGATCCGGTCGCTGGGTCTCTTGTTCGTCGAGTTCGTCGTGGCGGTCGTCGACTTTTTTCGAGGCATACTGGACGGCAACGACCTGTGGTCCGAGTTCAAGTTGGTTCCCGCGCGCGTGATCGTCGGTGTGTGGATCCGCGAATTGATCACGATCGGAGTCGAGGCCGACGCGATTCGAGGCCTTCCGATCATCCATGCCAACTTTCTTGGTTACGACGAACAGTCGCATGGTCGAGGCCCTGACTCGGCGATGGCGCACTGGTCGCTGAGGCAAATCGACGGAGCGATCGCCAGGATCGTGCGGGCCGCCAGAGCCTCGCGACGACGCGACTACCAGGTCTGGGTCTACTCGGATCACGGTCAGCAGGCGGCGACCCCGTACCAGGATGACCAAGGGCGTTCTCTCGACGAGGTGGTCGGCGATTTTTTCGAAGGCGATGCGCTCAAGCCACCGGCCTCGGCGTCCGGTCCGAAAACGACTTGGATGCGGGGCATTCAGACGCTGCGCGCCGGATGGCTGGGCGGCGTCTGGTCCAAGCGACTGGCAGCACTCGCCGAGTCGCTGGCCGATCCAGACGGCAGTGAGGTCTCGGTTCGCCCGACGGTCGTCGCCAAAGGTCCGTTGGGCCATATCTATCTGCCCGCGAGCTGCGATCTGCCGAGGAAACAGCACTTGGCTGCCAGGCTTGCCCGCGAAGCCCGGGTTCCGTGGGTTTTCATGCCGCGCGATGCATCGGGCGTGCTGGCCTGGCACGGCGAGTCGACGTATCAATTGCCCGAAGACGCGGAGACCGTCTTTGGCAAGGAGCATCCATTCCTGCCCGAGCTTGTCGAGGACTTCGAGCGGGTTTGCCGACATCGCAGCGCCGGGGATTTGATCGTTTCCGGATGGCGCCCCGACGGTTCGACGGTCAGTTTCGTCCGCGAAAAGGGCGCTCACGCCGGGCCGGGGACCGAAGAAACCGGCGGTTTCATCTTGGTTCCCTCCGAGGTGCGGATGCCCGCCGCGGCTCGATTCGACTACTGGCGGCCCTCGCGACTTCGGCAGGCCGTCCTGCGAACCGTCGGGCGAGAACAGGACCGGGCGGAGCCTTCCCGCCCGGTGGTCCACGATCATTGCTCGTCAGCCTCCGAGGCAGGAAACGCTCGCAGGCTGCGGATCATGACCTACAACGTGCATCGCTGCATCGGCATGGACGGCAAGCTCTCCCCGGCACGGATCGCCTGGCTGATCGCGTCGTGCGACCCCGACATCGTGGCGCTGCAAGAGATCGATGTCGGCCGGGCGGCGACCGGCCGGGTGGACCAAGCGGCTCGAATCGCTCGCGAGTTGACGATGTACCACACTTTTCATCCGTCGATTGTCTTCGGTAGCGAAGCCTACGGAAATGCGATTCTAAGTCGGATTCCCATCCGTCTTCGCGGCGCCGGCTTGCTGCCCGTTCTCGACGGCAAGCCGACGTGGGAACCGCGCGGCGTCCTGTGGGTCACCGTCGAGACCGAAGACTTCCCGCTGCAGTTGTTTGCCACGCATCTGGGACTCAGCCGCCAGGAACGTCAACTGCAGCTCGCATCGCTGCTGGGCCCTGACTGGCTGGGGCACCCCGAGTGCGACGGGCCGATCGTTCTTTGCGGGGACTTCAACGCGACTTCTAAATCACCGATCTATCGCGAACTGACGGCGCGTTTCCAAGATGTGCAAACTGCCGTCGCCGGGCATCGTCCTCAGAACACCTGGTTCAGCCGTTATCCCGTCTTGCGACTGGATCACGTCTTCGTGAGCAGCAACCTGACCGTCCGGAGCGTGCAGGTTCCCGGCAGCTTCCTGGCTCGCGTTGCATCGGATCATCTGCCGTTGATCGCCGACGTGGAATTCACGGGCCTTGCACGGCCCGCGATTTGACGCGCCGTTTGTCTCGATGGTTGGTCTTGATCGGCGGCGCGTGTACAATTCACGTTCTTTCGCGACGAATTGCATGCCGCCCAGAGACAAAGGAGATTCAGATGAAAGGCATTCGGTCTTGCGGTTTCGGGATCATGATGACGCTGGCCGTCGCGCTGGCCGGTTGTGCGCAACCCGCGTCCGCGCCGCAGGAACAGCCTGCTCAGTCGCCAGCCGAGGATCGCGAAGATGGCGACCGAGAAGGTTTGGACGTCAACGTCGACGTGGGTGCAGATGGCGTCCAAGTCGATGTCGGCGAGGACGGAGTCAACGTCGACGTCGGCGCCGACGGCGTCAAGGTGGATGTCGGCGACGATGCGGAACCGGGCGCGCCATCCGACCAGCCGTGAGAAGCTCACAACGAGTGGCCCGCTGAGCCGAGAAATTTTCGGGAAATTTTTTCCGGGGCATCTCCCCTTGCCTTTCCGAGTTCGCTATATTCGGATTCACTTCTCTTGCGATAGTCGGAAGGGGCGCGGCGAACTGTTCGGCAACCTTGGATTTGCGCAGCAGTGAATCGCGACTTTTCCGTCGAATCGCGGGCGATGCAAGCTCGCGGAAGTCCGGCACGGTAGTCGCGGCGAACCGCCCCCCCGGGGGCGCTCGCCGAGCGGGCAAGAGGCCCGCCTCCGCTGCTTGGTGCAGCGGCCGATGCGCAGCAACTCGCATCCAGCAACGCCCCATGACGGATTGAGCGGAACCGACGTAGTCCGGTGGTAATTCGTCGAGCTGCTCAAGTAACTGCCCATTACCACCATCACGATGCACGATAAGCGCCTTCCAGACGCAGACGGTCTTGCCTCGGCCTTCGAAGCGAGTAGGATGCAATGGTTCGGCTACTGAGGTCGGCATCGAGCAGCGTCGTTGCGATTGCAGCCCGCTACCGTGCCGACACGATTTACTCTCAGCTTTTCACCGAACATTGAGGAAGTTCCGACGATGAACGCCGCATCTCAGCAACTTCTGAAATCCGCCTTGGCATTGCCCGAGTCGGATCGCGCTGAAATCGCCGCATCGCTGATTGACAGCCTGGATGAAGCGAGCGACGAGAAAGCGGATGCAGCCTGGGCTGCAGACATCCAGCGCCGTATCGCCTCGATCGACGACGGTTCGGTGAAACTCGTTCCGTGGGACGACATGATGCGCGATTTGCAGACACGCTGACATGACGACATTGCCCCTTGACTTGCATCCCGATGCGTACCTGGATGTGCTCGAAGCGCATGACTGATACGCCGGACGCAGCGAGAAGGCCGCGGTTGCATTCCGCAAGGAACTCGAAATCGCTGGATGCGCTATTCAGAGTCATCCCGAGCGTTGGGCAGACTATTGGTTCGGAACACGACACTATTTGATGAAGCGTTTCCCCTTTGTCATCGTGTACCGCGTAACGGCCAATCATATCGAAATCGTAGCAGTTGCCCATGCCCGCCGAGAGCCTGGCTACTGGAGGAAACGACTGACTGCCCAATGACCTTTTTCCTTGCAGCCCGTTGCTTTGCATAAACAACTACTGATAATATCCGGGGACGCTCTGGATTGGCACGACGGTGGGCGTACTGGGTCTTTTCAACAGGGCATGTGCGGACAATGGGATATACGGGGAATCTTGATTGGCTCGGCGCGCCAGCGTGCCATTTTATTCTGCGTTGGTGCGGTCTCGTCCTTGCTGGCCTCGGCGTTGCGATGCTTGGAAATGCGGCTGCGCAGGAACCTGCGGCGGTGGATTTCGCGCGCGAGGTTCAGCCGTTGTTGGCGAAGCACTGCTTCCAGTGCCACGGGCCGAGCGATGCGGAGAGCGGTCTGCGGCTGTCGTCGCGCGAGTCGGCGCTGCAACCGGCGGATTCGGGACAGGCGGCGATCGTTCCGGGAGATTCCAAGTCGAGCGAGTTGATTCGACGGATCGCCAGCGACGACGAATTCGAACGCATGCCGCCGGACGAGCCTCCGCTGAGCGCCGAGCAGATCCGCGTTCTCCGACGCTGGATCGATCAGGGCGCGAATTGGCAAGAGCACTGGGCGTTCCAGCCGCGGCAGAATCCAACACCGCCCGCGGTGGCCGATGCCGATTGGGTGCGCAACCCGATTGATGCGTTCATTCTGGCCCTGCTGGAAGCCAATGGACTTGCGCCCGCGCCGCCGGCCGACCGGTTGGCCTTGCTGCGCCGGGCTCACTTCGATTTGACCGGCCTGCCGCCGACGCCCGAAGCAGTGGCGGAATTTCTGGCGGACGAATCGCCCGATGCATTCGCCAAGGTCGTCGATCGACTCTTGGACTCGCCGCAGTACGGCGAGCGTTGGGCGCGGCACTGGCTCGACTTGGTCCGCTTTGCCGAGACCAACAGCTTTGAACGCGACAGCGTCAAACCTCACGCTTGGCGTTATCGCGACTACGTGATCCGCTCGCTGAACGACGACAAGCCTTACGACCAATTCATCCGCGAGCAGTTGGCAGGCGACGAATTGCCCGAACCGACGGCCGATTCGATCATCGCGACCGGTTTCTACCGCCTGGGCGTTTGGGACGATGAACCGGCGGACCGGTTGCTGGCGACGTACGACCAACTGGACGATCTGCTGACCACGGTCGGGCAGGCGTTTCTGGGATTGACGGTCAACTGCGCCCGCTGCCACGACCACAAGATCGACCCGTTCACTCAGCAGGATTACTACGGGCTGCTGGCCTTCTTTCACAACTTGACGCCGATGGCCAAGAACGGTCCGCAGATCGAAGTGTCGATCGATTTGCCCGACGGCCAATCTGGAAAAGCGTTAGCGGTTAGCGAGCGCGGTCCGCGAGCGCCGGAGACGTTCGTCCTGCTGCGCGGCAATCCGCAAGTCAAGGGCGAGGCGGTTGCCCCGTCGTTTCCCGCGGTGCTCGATTCGCGGCCTGCAACGATCGCGTCCCCAGCGGCGGATGCCAAGACCACGGGCCGTCGGCGAGTCTTGGCCGATTGGCTCGCCTCGCCCGACAACCCGCTAACCGCGCGGGTGATGGCCAACCGTATCTGGCAACACCATTTCGGCCGCGGCATCGTGCGGTCGCCGAACAATTTCGGCCAGAACGGTCTGCCGCCGACGCATCCCGAGCTGCTCGACTGGCTGGCCGGCCAACTGATCGACCACGGTTGGCGGCTGAAGGCGATGCATCGGACGATCATGCTCTCCAATACGTACCAGATGTCGTCGCAGGGAAATCCACAGGCACTGGAACGCGATCCGGCGAACGATTTGTTCTGGCGGTTCGACCTGCGGCGACTGGGCGCCGAAGAGGTCCGCGACGCAGTCCTGGCGATCAACGGCCGACTGAACCCGCAGATGTTCGGACCGGGCTTCTACGAGGAGATCTCGGCCGAGGTGCTGGCCGGGCAGTCGCGCCCCGGCGACGGCTGGGGCAAATCGCCGCCCGACCAGCAGGCTCGCCGCAGCATCTACATCCACGCGAAACGGTCGCTGATGACGCCGTTGCTCGAGGCGTTCGATCTGGCCGATCCGGACAGCACGTGCGAAGCCCGTTTCGTGACGACCCAGCCGGCGCAAGCTCTGGCGATGCTGAACGGCAAGTTCATGAACGACCAAGCCGCCCATCTCGCCGCGCGGTTGCGCCGCGAGGCGGGTGCGGACACCGCGGCGCAAATCCGCCGCGCGTGGCAACTGGCGCTGGGCCGGGAACCCGACGAAGCCGGTCGGCAGCACGCGCTGGCCTTGATTGAAACGTTGCAGCAACGCCACGGCCTCGAGCCGGACGCGGCGCTGAACTACTACTGTCTGTTGGTGTACAACCTGAACGAGTTTCTGTACTTGGACTAGGGAGTTCAACATGCGTGGAACGTTTTGCGGGCGGACGCGCCGCGAGTTTCTGTGGCAGGTCGGCGGCGGCTTCGGCGCGGTCGCTCTGACCGGGCTGCTGTCGCGAGACGGTTTCCTCGAACGGTCGGCTTCCGCCAACGACAGACCGAGCGGCTTCGTCAATCCGCTGGCGCCCAAGCCGCCGCATTTCGAAGGTCCGGCCAAGAGCGTGATCTTCCTGTTCATGTACGGCGGTCCCAGCCACGTCGATACGTTCGATTACAAGCCGCAGTTGTACCAACTGGACGGAAAGACCGTCGAGGTGAAGACCAAAGGGCGCGGGGGGGAACGCAACCAGGGCCGGATCGTCGGCCCGAAGTGGAATTTTCGGCAGTACGGCCAGTCCGGCCAATGGGTTTCGGAGCTGTTCCCGCACATCGGCCAATGCGTCGACGACATCGCCTTTCTCAAGTCGATGACGGCCGATTCGCCCCTGCACGGCTCGGCCATGCTGATGATGAATTCCGGGCGGATCACCAGCGGCAGCCCGTGCCTGGGCAGTTGGGTGAACTACGCCCTGGGGACCGAGAACGAAAATCTGCCCGGTTTTGTCGTGATGCTGGATTCCAAGGGCGGGCCGATCAGCGGGGCGAAGAATTGGTCCAGCGGATTCATGCCGGCCAGTTACCAGGGCACGATTCTCCGCTCGAAAGGCGCACCGATCATCGATCTGAACCTGCCGCCGGGCATGACGCGCGACGTCCAGCGCCAACTACTCGACGCGCTGCGCGACGCCAACCAGCAGCATCTGGCGACACGGGCGGACCAGACCGATCTGGCGGCGCGGATCGCGACGTACGAACTGGCCTACCAGATGCAGCAGCACGCGCCCGAGGCGGTGGACATGGAGCAAGAGACCAGCGAGACGCACGCCTTGTACGGGCTGGACAATCCGCGCACCGCCGATTTCGGCCGCCGTTGCCTGCTGGCGCGGCGATTGGTCGAGCGGGGTGTGCGTTTCATCCAGATCTATTCCGGCGGCGCGCACAACGACGACAACTGGGACGCGCACGGCGACCTGGTCAAGAACCACAACTACCATGCGGGCAACACGGACAAGCCGATCGCCGGCTTGATCCAGGACTTGAAGCGACGCGGATTGCTCGACCAGACGCTGATTGTCTGGGGCGGCGAGTTCGGGCGGCAGCCGACGGCCGAGTATGCTGAGGGGACCGGCCGCGACCACAACTCGTACGGGTTCACCATGTGGATGGCCGGCGGCGGCATCCGGGGCGGGCAGAGCGTCGGCGCCACGGACGAATTGGGCGCGACCGCCGTCGAGCAGCCGATGCACGTCCGTCGCCTGCACGCCACCATTCTGCACCAACTTGGTCTGGACCCGAACCGCTTGTCCTACTTCTACGGCGGCCTGGATCAGAAGCTAGTCGGCGTCGAGCACGTCGAACCGATCCGCGAGATCGTGTAAGCATCGCATCCCCAACCGCGCTCGGGAGAATCCACTCGGCTGGCGACCGTGTGCAAACGAGCGAGCGCACTAGCGGTCCCAGCGGTAGCTTTCCTGTTTGCGGAAGCCTCGGACGCGGATCATATCGTTGTCGAAAATGTCCATCACGGCGTAGGCGCTGTTTTCGGCGCCCGAGCCTTCGACCATGGCCGCCAGCGTGCAGTAATGGGTTCGGTCGATCTGTTTGCAGTCGTTGCGGTGGTAGTGGCCTTGAAACACCGCAAACACGTTGTCGGCCGCCTTCAGCACGGCGCGCACTGCGGCCGCGTTCTTGATGCCATAGTTGTCGCTCACGTCCAGGCGCTGATGGACGAAGACGATTGCCGGCTTGGTTGTGTCGGCCAGATTCTCGCGCAGCCATGCCAACTGGGTTTGTGGGATGTTGGAATCGGTCCATTGGAAGTTGTGGCGTCCGTAGGCCACGCCGTCGCTGCGGAAACAGGCGTCGAGAATCACGAAATGATAGCCGCCAAAATCAAACGAGTAGTAGGAAGCTTCCTGCATGACCGTCTGCAGGAACTCGCGCTTGGTCAGCGTATCCACACAGTGATTGCCCAGCACATAGTGCTTTTCGCCGGGGCACGCGGAGAACTCGCGGTCGATCCGCGCCAGGTATTCCAGTTCCGTATCCACCGAATCGGCCGCATCGACGAAATCGCCCAACTCGACGACCACGTCCGTCTTCTCGCGGTGGAACCGCTGAACTGCCTCGGCTACCTTGGCCAGCGACTCGCGGTAGTGCCGTGTTCCGGCGGGCGGCTTGTCGGCGTAGTGCAGGTCGGTCAGCAGTCCGATCCGCACCAGCGGCGGTTTTTCCTCGGCCGCCGCCAGCATCGATGCCGGGCTAGCGGCGCCCGCGGCCAAGAACAAACTGCCGCCTTGAAGAAATGCGCGGCGGGAAAGATCGTGGGTCGAGGTCATCGTAGGGCTCCTTATCGCGGTGCTCGGCATCCGCGCAGAAATGGGCTTTTCAGATTTTGCAACGAAGCGGAATCGTAACCCAAAGGTCCAACCAGGCTCGTCTCGCGCATCGGGGGGCTAATGCCGCCCCGTCGCCGACATTGTCGCCACGTGAAGGGTCGAACCCGGCTCGTCTCGCGTCCAATCGCCTTTACTCCGGTCGTGCGGTTTCGAGTACGAGTTTCATGGTCTGGAACAGGATCTTGGCGTGGATCGGCTTGGCCACATAGCCATCCATGCCGGCATCGATGCATCGCTCGCGGTCGCCCCGCAGGGCATGGGCCGTCATCGCGACGATCGGAACATGGCGGCCCGTTCGGGCTTGGTCCTGGCGGATCGCTTGCGTGGCCGCGAATCCGTCCATCTCGGGCATCTGTACGTCCATCAGCACCAGATCGAAATGCTGGCGGCGGACGGCTTCGACGGCCTCGATTCCATTGTTGGCCACGACCACCCGGTGCCCGTGTTTTTCCAGGAGGGCCACGGCCAGCCGCTGGTTGACCAGACTGTCTTCGGCCAACAGTACGTCGAGCGGCTTCAGCGGTGCCTCGTCGGCCGATTCCGGCGTTTCCTGGCCCGCGTCCTCGGGCGCTGTGATGCCCAGCACCGAAACCACCGCGTCGAACAGTTCCGACTGCTTGATGGGTTTTAGCAGCCGGGCGCCGATGCCCAGTTCCCGGCAGAGAGCGCTGTCGGTGGTTTGGTCGCCGGAGGTCAGCATGATCGCGGGCAACCGGGCGAGTTCCGGATCCTGTCTCAGTTCGCTTACCAAGGTCACTCCGTCGATCTCCGGCATCTGCTGGTCGGTCACCAGCAACTGGAAAGGCCGTCCTTCCGCGCGGGCTTGTTGGATCACTTCCAGCGCTTGGCGCGCCCCGGCCGCCAGCACGGACTCCATGCCCCAGCTTCGCAGCACCTGGTCCAGAATCCGGCGGTTGGTCGCATTGTCGTCCACGACCAGAACCTTATTGCCGCCGACGGATGCTGTCCGTTGCGGAACCGGCGAGACATCGTCGGCGTTGGCCAGTTCCAGGACGCAAGTGAAGTGAAAGGTGCTTCCGCGCCCGACTTGGCTCTCGACCCACAGTTCCCCGCTCATCAGATGGACCAAGCACCGGGAGATGGCCAGTCCCAGACCGGTCCCGCCGAAGCGGCGGCGGGCGCTGTTGTCGGCCTGTTCGAAGGCCTCGAAGATCTTCGCCTGCTTTTCGTCCGGAACACCGATTCCTGTGTCGCTGACGGCAAAGTGCAACCGCACCCGGTTCTGGGGTAGCGGTTCGCTCTTCACGTCCAGCACCACCTCGCCCCGCTCGGTAAATTTCACGGCGTTGCCGACCAGATTGATGATCACTTGGCGCAAGCGTCCGCGATCGCCGAGAACGGCGCGCGGCACCTCGGGATGCAGGCGACAAGCGAGTTCCAGGCCCTGCTTGTGAGCTTGGACCCCCATCGACTTCATGGTGTCCCCGACGCTTTCGTGCAGATCGAATGCGACGCAGTCCAGCGTGGCTTTGCCCGCCTCGATTCGGGAGAAGTCCAGGATGTCGTTGATCAGCGCCAGCAAGGCTTCGCCGGATTCGTTGACGACGCCCAAATAGTCGCGGACTTCCGCGGACAATTCGGTGCCCAGTGCCAATTCGGTCATGCCGATGATGGCGTTCAGCGGCGTGCGGATCTCGTGGCTCATGTTGGCCAGAAACGCGCTCTTGGCGCGATTGGCCGTCTCGGCCGCTTCCTTCGCCGCGTACAATTGCAGCTCGATCCGTTTCCGCTCGACCGCGTACCGCAGCGATCGCTCCAGAATCTTGCTGTCGATTTCGCCTTTGACCAGATAGTCCTGGGCACCTTCCTGCAGCGCTTCCAGAGCCACTGCGTCGTCGCCGAAACCGCTGGCCACCACGACCGCCACTTCGGGCGCTTGCGAGTGAACGCGGCGGAAGGTCTCCAGGCCCTGGCTGTCGGGCAGTCCCAAGTCCAACAAGACCGCATCGAAGCGTCCGCCGGCCAGTTGCTCGAGACCCGTCGAGAGCCGTGCGGCATGCTGCAACTCGATCGGCCCCCGCTGGGCATCGCGCAGGTACTCGCGCACCAGGTCGGCGTCGCCCGGGTTGTCCTCGATCAGCAAGATCCGCAACGGCGAACCGTTCATGGGCTAGTCACTCCGTCGGCAGCGCCACGATGCCGAACCAAAACGAGTCGATCGACTTGACCACGTGCAGAAACTGGTCCAGGTCGAGCGGCTTGGTCACGTAGCAATTGGCGTTCAGATTGTACACCTTCAGAATATCCTCCTCCTGTTTCGAGGTCGTGAGAACCACGACGGGAATCCGTCGCAAGTTTTCGTCCGCTTTGACCTCGGCCAGCACTTCGCGGCCGTCCTTGCGAGGCAGGTTCAGGTCCAGCAGAATCAAGTCGGGTCGCGGAGCGTCCGCGTACTTGCCCTCCCGGTGCAAGAAAGCCATCGCCTCGACACCGTCCGACGCGACATATAATTCGTTGCAGACCTTGTTGTCCTCGATCGCTACGCGGACCAAGTCCACGTCTCCCGGATTGTCTTCCACCAGCAGGATCTTTGCCACATGCACTCCCATCTCGTTTCTCCTTATTGTCGGTCGGGAATGGTGAAATAGAAAGTCGACCCGGTTCCGTATTGCGATTCGACCCAGATCTTCCCGCCGTGACGCTCGACGATCTTCTTGCAGACGGCCAGACCAATACCGGTCCCCGAGTATTCCTCTTTGCCGTGCAGACGCTGGAATATCACGAAGATTCGTTCGAAGTACTGCGGTTCGATCCCGATCCCGTTGTCGCGCACGGAGAACACCCACTGCCCAGGTTGGCGCTGGGCCGACGCATGGACGTGCGGCGTTTCCGCCCCGTGGTACTTGATCGCATTGCCGACCAGGTTCTGAAACACCTGGATCAACTGGCTGGCGTCGGCATGGACGGTCGGCAGAGGATCGTGCGTGACCACCGCGGCGCTCTCGTGGATCCGCCGCTCCAGATTTGCCAGGGCGTCCGCCCAAGCCCGCTCGCAATCCGTCGGCTCGGGGGCCTTGCCCCGCGTCATCACCCGGGAATACGCCAGCAGATCGTTGATCATCCGCTGCATGCGCGCGGCGCCGTCCACCGCGTAAGCGATATACTTATCGGCCGAGGCATCCAGTTGGCCCTGGTACTTCCGCTGCAGCAACTGCAAATAGCTGCTGACCATCCGTAGCGGTTCCTGCAGATCGTGCGACGCCACGTAGGCGAATTGTTCCAGTTCCGTATTCGAACGGGCCAGATCCTTCGCGGTCGCCGACAGTTCCTGGGTCCGCAGTTCCACCTGCTCCTCCAACTGCTCGCGGTGCTCGGCCAATTCCCGGTCGCGAGTCTGCAGTTGAGTCAGCATTGCATTGAATTCGTCGATCAGCACGCCGATCTCGTCGTTCGTCTGTTTGGCCACCCGCACCGCGTAGTTGCCGCTGGTCGAGATCTCCTGCGTGGCGACGACCAGCCGCTGAATCGGCGTCGAGATCAACCGCTGCGCAAAGAACGCCAGGAGAATCGCCACCGTCAAACAGACCGCCAAAATGACGGCCGCAATCAACAAGTCGCGGCGCAGTTGCTTGTGTAGTTGCTCCAGGCTCGCCCGCAGATAAAGTGTGCCGGACTCGGGATCGCCCGGCAACAGCGGAAACAGTTTGATCGGCTTGAACACATGCAGAAAGCCGTCCGCAACGAACGGCTCGCCGGTGCCGGAATCCGACGGCAATGGAACCGCCGCCGCTTCCTGCGGATAGATCGCGAAAGTCTTTCCTCGACCGTCGATCGTCTCCGCATACACGACGCTCGGTTCCCGCTGCAACGCCGCCAAGACGTGGCTGGCCGCCTCGGCCGAGTCAAGGTCCAAGGGGGCCGAACTGTTGTCGGCCAACACGGCCGCCAAGGTTTCCAAGTGCATCTGCATCGAGGTCCGAAACATGCGGATGTCGTGAACGACGAAGGCGGCGGTGGACAGCAACAACACCAAGAACACCACCGTCACCAACAGGGCGATCAGTTTGCTGCGGATCGATGCGTCGCGAAAACGGAGCATGCTGCGCTCAATGCCTTTGTCAGGGAAGCCGGTTCACAACCGGCAGGTTCCAGATGCCCGGGTCGATTTGCAGGGCCGTTCGCAGCACGGCACCTCGACTGATGTCCATCTGGATCTGCTTCTGTTGCACGTTGTCGACAAAATTGATCACCGCTCCTTTTTGGCTGGCGAATCCCGGCGTCTCGGATACGATCAGGACGGGCTTCTTGGCCAACTGGTCCACCGCATCCTGCAACCGCTTCCGGGCCGTCTCCTTTTGGCCCGCCATGTTGTCCCCGGAGATGAACACCAGATGGCAAGGAACATATTGGTCCATGGTGTCGAATTGGTGAATCACAATCCGTCTACCCCCTACCTTCTGTCCCGCGAACACCTGCAAGTGGTCGCCGAACGGGTCGACGCCAAGAATGCCAATCTCGAAGGTCGTCTTGGGGTCAGGCACCGCGTGGGGCGGCCAAGTGATGTACCCTCCGAAATAGATCAAATAGCGAGCTTTGATCGCTTCGCGAGTAAGCGGTTGCGCCGCGGGCTGTCGCGCCTGACCCCACGCAGCGTGGCACACGGCCAAACCGAGCAGCACGATCAGGATGAAGCGAGAAACGAGCATACGGCACCTAGCTGTAGACTACATCCGGTTGCCAGTTTACTGCTTTGATTGGGGGGGTGCAAGTGGCTGCGCCGAAAACTCGGCATTCTGATCCGCAGTCAGGAGACAATCGGTTGCTGCAGAGTCTCAGAACTCCAGTCGGGCTGTGAGTGCCAGCGCGGCGGCTTCGCTCCGGTACTCGGACAGCCGGTTCAGATAGTTCCGTTTGTTCAGATCCGGATCGAACCAGCCCAGGACGTTGTAGAAGTCCAACCGCAGAGCGCCGCGGTCTAGAATCCGCCGTTCCAGACCGAAGTCCAGATAGTAGTTTCCCGCAAACGACTTCGTGTATCCGGGATCGGAGAGCCCCAACCCCGCGCTGGCTCCGTCGGTGTCGAATAGGATGTTGTTGTACTCGGTCAGGTCTTTCGCTCCGGGAAATCCCCAATAGACGCGCAGCGATCCGCTGGCGGACCAGCAATCGTCCAGGTCATGCATGGCGTAGAACTTGGTTAAATGGGGCGACCAGTTCGCCAAGTGGCGGCCGAACGGCTCGTCGTCGAACAGGACGTTGTAGGGATATGCCGAAACGCCCTGAATGATCGTTGGGTCGATCAGAAAGCCGTTGACCAAATCGGTGTACGAGTGCGACGCGCGGACGCGAGTCGTCTCGGTTCGGTAACCGGCTTCCAACTCGATCCCCCAGATCTGGAACTCGCCCAGCAACTGCGAGCGGCCAGCCACTTCGCCTGCCTGCCGGGCGAAGGCTACCGTCTGGGTATCTTCGTAGAACGTGCTCAGGGCCCAATTGCGGTGCTCGCAGGCCTGGCGCTCGTATCGCAGTTCCAGACTTCCCAGCGTTTCCACTTCATCGAAGTCGGCGTTCACCAGTTCCATGAAACGCAGCACGTCGTCTTCCACCCGGCGCACGGCATCGGCGGCAATGAATTTCAGCGTGTCCTGCTCGGTGGGCATCCAGACAATGGCCGCCCGCGGCGAGAACAGGAATTCGGTGTAGGTATGCTTGTCGGCACGACCGCTCAGGAAGCCGGTCCACTGGTCGGTGATCCGCCACTGGTATTCGCCCAACAGCGAGTATGTGTCCGTTCCCCAGGGCGCCGTGTTCTCCCGCTGCCGCGGCGTGTAGGCGGGCCGGTGGGGGAAGCCGGGACTGTCCAGCCCGAAGTCTTCGTGCGAGTACTCGAACCCGAAAGCCAGCGAATGCCGCTCGAACGGATTCCAGCGGGCCAGCACCCGCGCGAACCATTCGTCCTCGCGGTGCGCGATGTAGCCGCTGGGCACTTCCCGCGTCAATCGCTCCAAATCGAACAGGTCGTAGCTGAGCGCAAACTCAATGTTCAGGCACTCGCTCGGTTCGAGCCGGTAACCCAGGAACGCGGTCAACTGCTGATAGCCAGCCTCTTCCGTCGTCAAGTCGTCGAAGGTCCGGGTGAAAGGGGCCGTACCGTAGGGAGGTTCGGAGATGAAGTCGCGGCGAAACGCCTCCTGTTCGCCGCTGCGCGTGTAGCGCAGCCAAGCGTCGAAGTCTCCGTAGGTGTACTGCACGTGCATCTTGTGGCGGCCCGACGCGCGGTAGGTCCGGTGATCGTTGGGAATGTCGAACGAAACCGGCTGTCCCGCGACGACTTGCGTACCCTCCAAGGCAGGAAACGTGCGCCCGAAGACATAGGGCGAGTCCCGCTGGTCGGCGCCCGGATAGTCGGCGTAGCCGTAGTACAGAAAGATCCCCGAATCGTCGCTGAACTGACGGCCGTGGCGGATCTCGGTGCTCAGGAAATTCTCGACAAAGCCGCCGCGGACCGTGGCGTCCGTGCCTTCGAACGTCAGCCCGTTGTGCGTCACGATGTTCACCACGCCGGAGATCGCGCCGGGGCCGTAGGTGGTCGAGCCCGGACCGCGGACGAAGTCGATGTGGTGGATGTCGCCCAGCATGGGCAAGTAGTGCTCGCTGAACGCGCCGATCTGGGCGCGATTGTTCATCAATCGGCCGTTCACCCGCAACAAGTACTTGTCGTCCTTGTCGCTGATGATTCCGCGAAAGCCCACGTGGGGCGGCTGTGCGTGGTGACGGATCACCTGGACGTTCGGTACGAAAATGTCGGCCAGTTCGTGCAGACTGCGAGCTCCGGAAAACCAGATATCATCCGCATCGACCCGCGTCACCGCAGCCGGTGTGCTCCGCGGCACCGGAGCGACGCCCTCGGCGCCTGCCTCGACCACGCTGGGCTCGACGACCGTCAGACTGGCCGGCGGCGGAGCTGCCGGCATAAGGTACGGCTGCCGAGCAAACTCCTCGATCGGCGGCAATCCCAGCGGTAGTTCGGGAACGGTTTCGCTCGGCTCCGCTGCGGGCTCGGGCGGATCCTGAACCAGCCAATTCACCGCGATCGCATCCTGGGGCGAGGACGAGTCCGTCCAGATGGGAACTGGCGGCGCAGCGGTTGCCTCTCGGGCCAGCAACACGACGCCCACGATTGCTAGCACCACCCAATCCTTGCCCCGATATGACTTGCTGCGGCATCGCATCCCTGCGTCTCCTCGCCGGCCGCCGTACGAGGCTGGGAATAAATGGGACTGGCTCCGAACAGGAACCGTTGAAACCCAACGGAAAACGCGGGTCGCGAAGGTGCCTGTCCCAGTTTTTTTCACCGCCTCGATCGCCGATCGGAATGGCCATCCTGTCTTTGCAAACAGGCCTGGCGCGTAGATTCCCTGCCGAGGACGGGCAAGAAACCGATTGTTTCGAATCGTCCAATTTTGTCGATCATTTGGAAGTTATCGTCTGAGCCGGTTCCTTCCCTCCAGAAAGGGATGACAGTTTTTCCAGAATTCGGCGGATTCGCCGGAGCGAGTCCCCCTTTACGGACCGTTTTCTTAACGCCATCGTATACATTGTCTCGGATCCCGGCTTCGCGCGGCGGGAACGGGGAAGATGCCGCGGAACACCGTTGAACTCCTGTCGCACGAAACGGCCCGTTGTCACTGGAGGTAGATCGTTATGAACGGTACGGAACTCGCTCTCCGTTTTTCCAGCAGTACCGAAGTCAACGTCTCGTTCGACGGCACCGATTCCGGGAAGCTCGACTTCGCCAATCCCGTCACCGAGCAGGATCGGGCCGATATCCGCTGGTACGTCGAGACGTACGGCGCGGTATCGCTGGCCGTTCCCGACGATCAAGAAGCCCGCCGCATCTAAGCCCGGTTGCCCGAAATCGGTAAAGCACTGTTCCACGCCGTCTTCGACCATCGCGCCGCGCAGCGTCTGTTCAATCGCTTTCAGGATGCCGACGACCGGCAACGTGTGCTGACCATCAACTCCCAGGACGCCTCGATCCTTGCACTGCCCTGGGAACTGCTGCACGATCCGTCCGGCACCTTCCTGTTTCGAGAAAAACCGCACATCAGCGTCCGCCGCAGGATTTCCGGAGCCACGGGCGGCCGTGAACCGTTTCGCGTCGAGTCCAAGGACCGCCTGCACCTGTTGTTCGTCGTCAGCCGTCCGACCGATGCCGGGTTTATCGATCCGCGGGCCGATCCCCGCGCGGTGCTGGACGCTCTGGAGAAACACGCGCCCGGTCGCGTTACCTGGGAATTCCTCCGGCCTGCCACGCTCAATGCGCTGGTCGAGCGACTGGATGACGAGACCAAGCCGTCCGTCGACATTCTCCATTTCGACGGACATGGCGTTTTTCGACAGGTGTCCGAAGAGGACGCCAAGAAGGCCCCCGGGCTGTACAGCAAGTCGATCCTCAGCGAGATCCAGCGGGAACGCCAGGTCCGGGGCGACGGGGCCGCCGGGGGGCATGTCGGGATCGGTTTTCTGGTCTTCGAGCGGGAGGATGGCAGGGGGCATCTGATCCCCGCCGAGGACTTGGCCGAGAACCTGTACCGGTCCAAAGTCGGGTTGGTGGTTCTGTCTGCGTGCCAGACGGCCGCCCTGGACGTCCAGGGCGATCCGATGGCCAGCATGGCCGGACGGCTGACCACCACGGGCATTCCCGCGATCCTGGCGATGACCCATGCGGTGCTTGTTCCTACGACCCGCATGTTGTTCGGCAAGTTCTACGAGAGCCTGGCACGCGGCCGAGGCATCGCCACGGCGTTGGATGATGCTCGCACCTATCTGGCCAACAACCCCGAGAAATACAAGGTCCGGCGCGGCGACCAGTGGCAGATGCTGGAGCTGGACGACTGGTTTCTCCCGGCCCTGTTCCACGGCGGCGCCGATTCGCCGCTACTGACCCGTGGGGTAGGCTTCCAGCCTGCCGAATCCGCTGACACTAGCCCGAAGCGCGAGCGAGGGACAAAACACAACCTCCGCCCGACCCACGAAGCCGGGTTCTTCGGGCGGCGGCGCGAGCTGTGGGATATCGCCTGCTGGTTTGCCGCACCGGAAACACGGCGCATTTCCATCACCGGGTTCGGCGGCCAGGGCAAGACCGAGCTGGCCCTGGAAGCCGCGCGGTGGCTGGTCCGAACGGGCCGGTTCGAGCGCGCGGTCTTCGTGGACTACTCGCAAGTGCAAGCCGCAGACGCTCGCTCCGTGGCCGTCAGCACGATCAGCAGCGTTCTCCAGCGGTCGCTGATCGATGCCGACGCAGCTACCGAGGCCCTCCGCGAAACCCCGACGCTCGTCATCCTGGACAACCTGGAAGCCGTTTCGGCAGACGCCCTGCAGGAACTGTTGACCGCGGCGGTGGCCTGGTCCCGTGCCGGCGACTCGCGCGTCTTACTGACCAGTCGCACGCCGGATTTCGGCCATCCCGACTATCGCATCGAAGGCACGCGGATCCATCGTCGCATCGCCCTGGAAGGATTGGGCGCGGCGGCCTATCCCGACGATGCCCTCGATTGGTTTGGCGAGCTGAGCAAGCTGCCGCCGGCGCCCAGCGTTCCACTTCCCAAGCGCGAGCAACTGATCGAGTTGTTCGATCGCGTCAAGTTTCATCCGCTCTCGATTTGCGTGCTGGCCCAGCAGCTCAAAACTCGCACGGCCAAGAAGCTCGGCGAGCGGCTCGAACAGATCTTGAGCGAAGCGGCTACGTCCGGCATCGCGGTCGAGGGCACGCCGCGGAGTCGGATCGCGTCGCTGGAACTTTCGCTGGAACGCCTGAGCGAGCGCGAGCGCCACGCCGTCCGCCGGCTGGGTGTGTTTCAGGGCGGAGCGTTGGAATCCGATCTGCTGGCTATCACGGAAAGTGGGGTAAGCTTCCAGCTTGCCGAATCCGCCGATTGCAAGCTGGAAGCTTACGCCACTATTTGGCCCGGCTTGCGCCGCCAGTTGGAATCCGCCGCCCTGATCGAAGCCGAAAACATACCGGGCGTCGGCCCGCCCTTCCTCCGCTTCCATCCCACGCTGGCCCCCATACTCTGGGCCGGCCTGGCGGCCGACGAGCGCGACGCCCTGACCACCGCCCATCGCCAGCGGTACCACGCCCTGGCGAACTACCTCTATAACCAAGACGCCAAGAACCCGCATCAGGCCCGGGCCATCGCCCGCCGCGAACTGCCCAATCTGCTGTACGCCGTCGAGCGGGCCCTGGACGCCCGCGATGCCGATGCGGTCGAGTTTGTGACCTGCGTCAACAAGTTCCTCACCGTCTTCGGCATGACCCGCGAAGCGGCTCGGCTGACCGGCCGCGCCGAACAAGCCGGCGGCCAGCGCGGTTCGCCGGCCTGGTATCTGGCGCAATCGAACCGCGGCGAACAACTGCTCGCTGCCGGCGGCGTCCAGCAGGCCGCCGAGATCTTTGCTGACATCCTGGAAACGCTCGGAGATCAGCCCAGCTACAATCTTGCCACGACGCTCAGTCATCTTGGCCGCTGCTACCGTTCCGGCGGTCGTCCCGATCGGGCGGAAGCGGCCTATCGGCAAGGTATTGCGGTGACGGAGCAAATCGAGCCGAGCGATGAAGTCAAACGGCATCGCGGTTTGCTCCGCACGGACCTGGCCGATGTGTTGAGGCATCAAGGCAAATACCCCGAGGCCCGTGCGCAATACGAGCTGGGCCTGGAGCCTGCCAAGGAGCTGAACGACCTGCGGCAGCAAGGCGTCGTGCTCGGGCAACTGGGCACACTGGCCATGCGGGAAGGCGATCTCGCCGACGCCGTGAAGCGTCACCACGAAGCCCTCGACTTGTTCCAGCGTCTGGGCGAACCTGAGATGGAAGCCGTCGCCCAGCACCAGCTTGGCATGGCGTTTCAGGAAGCACGCGAGTGGGAGCAAGCCGAGCACCATTATCGGGAGGCGGCCCGATTACACGAGCAACATGGCGATTGGGCCGGAGCCGCTCAAACATGGAACAATCTCGCGGCCCTGAACGCGTCAGCCGGAAAGCCAGAGGCAGCGGAGACCTGGTATCGCAAGGCCATCCACGGCGGCCGGAAAACCGGGGACACCTTGCCGACCTCAAAAGCCCTCAGCAACCTCGCCGTTCTTCTGCGAACCCAGCCGGGACGCCTGGACGAGGCCCGCGAACTGGCCGAGGAATCCTTGGCCATCAAGAAGACCCTGGATCCCGGCGCCGCGGAGATCTGGACGACCTACAACATCCTGGCCGACATCGCCGATCAGCAGTCGCAGCCCGACCGGGCCGCCGACTACCGCCAGCTCGCGCGCGAAGCCAAACGCAACTTCGCCGGCACGGAACACGAGATGAAGAAACATCTGCCGGTCATCATCGGCACGTTGCAGGCAATTCACGACCCGAAGATAGCGGATGACCTTCGCACGGCCTTGTCGCAAATGGAAAAACACGGCTGGACGAACCTCGTTGCCGCCATCCGACGCATTCTAACTGGCGAACGAAACGAACAGACGTTCTGTGCCCCGCTTGACCTCGAAGATTCCATGATCATCGAGACCATCCTCCACGCGATTGCGGATCCAACCACCTTGTCCGCCCTGTTGCCTTCGGACGGTGCCGATTCTTGAACGCGTTGCGGACTTGGTCGAACACAAACGGCCGGGCCGTTGGCCCTGTTGTGTATTTGGGAACTCGTGTACCCAGCCCGTTGGGCTGGGCTAGGCAAATGAGTGGGCCGTTGGCCCGGAGAATAGCACCGGGGGCCGGGCCGAAGGCCCAGCGGTTTGCCTAGCCCAGCCCAACGGGCTGGGTAACAATGCCGTTCATACCCCGAGGGCCAGCGGCCCGGCCATTTGCAACAAACAACAGGATCGTCACACCATGTCACAATCGCACGCTCAAGTCTGGTTGCACATCGTTTTCTCGACCAAAGAACGACAGGACTTTCTCCGGAAGGAATCATTCCGCGATCAGATGTTCCGAATGCTGGCCCACCACGTCAAGGAATGTGGATGTGTCAGCGCATCGGTAGGAGGCCATGTCGATCACGTGCATCTGCTGGTCGGTTTGTCTCGCACCATCACGATTGCGGAGTTGGTCGAACACGTGAAGACCGAAACATCGAAGTGGGCAAAGAAAGTCCAAGAGGGAGACGCCCTTTTCCGATGGCAGAGCGGCTACGGCGCGTTTTCCGTGAGTCATTCCATGAAGGACAAAGTGGACGTGTACATTCGGAGTCAGGAACAGCATCACGCGACAAGGTCATTCCAGGACGAATACCGGGGACTCTGCGAAAAGCACGGCATTGAGATTGACGAACGATACGTTTGGGATTGAGCAATTGCACAAACGGCCGGGCCGTTGGCCCTGTTGTGTATTTGGGAACTCGTGTACCCAGCCCGTTGGGCTGGGCTAGGCAAACGACCGGGCCGTTGGCCCGGAGAACAGCACCGGGGGCCGGGCCGTTGGCCCTTTTGTGCATTGAGGATATCCAGTCCGTTGGGCTGGGCTAGGCAAATGGTCGGGCCGTTGGCCCTGGAGAGCAAATGAAACCCTACCACCTACAAATTCGGCTTGATCCCCGGACCACAGCGCTGACCTGCCTGTGGTTCGGGCCGTCCGCCATTCATGCGGCAGGTTCCGCCCACCACGCCCTCCGTCCCGCCGCCGGCACGACGCTGGTCCCCGATCCGTACCTGATCGACCTCCAGCCCCTGCTGGCCGAAATCGCCGCGGGTGCGATTTCGGATGCGGAAGCGATGAAGATCTTTGCCGCGGAGCGGGATTACGCGGCCTTTGAAGAAACCATCGAGGAAACTCTGCGGCTACACCCGATGCGGATTTTGGCTATTGCCTGATGCCCAACATGATCCGCCGGCTCGTGACGGAACGGAATTCGGCACGCGAGAAGGTTGGAAATCAAGCAAGAACGCGACAAACTGAACACGCCAAGCCAGCGGTTACCCCTCGGGCGGTCGTTTCGTGATGCGGGTCGCTTGGCGGGGAACCAGGAATTGGGTCTCGCCGCACGCGAACACCGAGCAGCGGCCAGCGTATAGCCAGCAATCGCGGTGGTGAGGCGTCTTGCAGCGGCGACAGTAGACCAAATCGTCGTGAATCTCTTCGCCGCAGATCTGGCAAACGACTTGGCCCAGCGGTTGCGCGATCTGTCCATCCAGGAACTCGATCCCTTCGGCCGCCGACAATAGCGTTTGGTCGTAGAGTTCCAGAGTGACACGGACGAATTCCAACAAGTCCGGCGTTTTGTAGATCGCGGTTGCCTTGGACACTCGCAACACGCCCCGTTGCACTTCCACCAACAGCGGCCCGGGACGCGGCGAACGCCGCAACTGTTCGATCAGCCGCTGAACGACCTCACTCATCATGTTGGACATCAAGGGCCGATCCGAGGTGCGGATCGAATACCGCTCGTCGAACTCCCGCTGGCCGCTCGGGCATTCCAACAGGCCATCGTGGGCAGTGAGTCGGGCCGGCCGAGGCGGATGGGCGACCGAGCAGCGGAATTGGGCGTCCGGCCAAACGACTTGCACCTGGGTCATCGGCCCGCGGTCGCCCGGATTGATCCCGTGCGGAAACACGCCGACCAACACCCCTGCCGACCGGTATTGGAACGACACTCGCGTATGTCCGAACCAGCCCGTGCGGTAGACCATCCCCCGGTATTGCGATGCTAGTACATCGTAGGCCTTCGAGCGGCGCGTCCCCCGCTGAGATCCCTCCAGGCCCAATCCGGCCAGCACGGCCAGCGCGAAGATTACCAATAGAGCCAGAGCAACGCACTGCATCGCAACGCCGTTCAATCTTGGATGTAAAGGATCTCCTCGTCGCCGCCCATCCGCTGGGGGGCGCCCTCCGGCAACGCGGGGAGCGGCGTGTTCTCGTCCAGATACAGCACCATCGGCTCGGGTTCGCTCTCGCGCAGCACAATCAGTCGCCCGTCCGTTCGCCGATAGCGGAACACGTTCGGTTCGCCGGACACCGCCCGGTCGCGCAGCGGTCGGGGGTCGGCAGGCAGCGTGTACTCGCGCTGGTTCTCCAGCCAGTGGCGCGCGGTCGAGTTGGTCGACTGGTCCAAGTCGTAATAGGCCAGGCGCGCCACGTCCCACAGCCGCTCGCAGATCACATCCAGCGACAGGTGCTCGTCCCACGGCAATCCCACGTCGGCCAACCGGATGAAGCCGCTGTAGGAGATGTTCGGATGCAGCAGCGGAGTCTGCCAGCGCATCTCCGGCGGCCGGTCGGGATAGGCCCCGGTCAGCCGCAGATCGCAGCGGTGCTCGAGCACTTCGCAAATCTGGCCGGATCGCGCATCGCGGGACAATCCGCGGCCCCGAAAGACGACCGTGTACCGCTCCGGCGTCTCGCCGTCGGCTTCAAAGTCGAACACCGAGCTGTTGGCCCTCAACGCCTCCAGCCCCGTGCGATCCGCCACCAGCCGCTCTTGCCGACGTGTCACATCGCTCACCGTCGCCCTTGGAAGAACCGTAAGTAACGAGCAGAAATCACGGGCTGCGAAAGCGCCTGGCCCGGTTCTTTCGCAGCCTCTCTGCGAGGCAGCTCGGAAACAATCATTGGGCGATGCGGATGTTGCGGTAGGCCACGGGCCCGTGGTCGCCCTGGAACATCAACGGGCCTTTCGGCTGTTCGCCTCGTCCCAGATTGCCGCCGGTCGGCCCTTGCACCTCGATGTTTTCATGGATGACTTTGCCGTTCAGCATTACCTTCTTGAACACGGCGTTGGCCACCTTCTTGCCGTCCGCGAACTTCGGGGCCTGGAACTCGATCACAAACTGCTGCCACGTGCCGGGCTCTTTCGAAGCATTCACCAAGGGCGCAGCCGCGCCGTACAGTCCGCCGATGTCTCCCGGACCGACCTGGGCCTTGCCCCAACTGTCCAGCACTTGGATCTCGTAGTTGCCCATCAGATAAATCCCGGAATTCGATCCCCGCGGCACCATCACGTCGATCGTCAGCGTACAGTCGCCGAATTCGGCTGTCGTGTAGATATCGACGCCGCTGCCACGCTGGTTGATCAACTCGCCCTCGCCGGCAACTGCCTCGGTGACGGTCAATTCGCGAGGATTCTCGGCGCTCATCGCGGCCTTGCCGACAACCCAATGGCTGCCGGATTCCCGTTTCAGTTGCCAGCCGGTCAAGTCCTTGCCGTTGAACGGCTCGACGATGTTCTCCTGGCCGTTGGCAGCGACGAAACACGACATGACGATCGACAAGACACACACCCACTGCACGAGTTGACGAAGACCCTTCATTGTTGCAAACCCCTTGAATTTAGTAGTGACAGAGAAACCACAGCGAGTTAACATAGTTCAAGTCTTGTCTATTGGCTACTACGCCAAATAATTCGATTGACGTCTGCCGTCTGGACCGATCCAGCAGCAGTCGTTCGCCCGCGGAAAACGATTTCTCCACGGTCTTATCTTCTCGATGGGAGGGCGGGGCGATGAACGTCAGCGACACAAAGTCGGGCGGTCGACGAGGCGCATACAAGCCTTCGGCCGAAGAGATCGAGCGTGCTTGTGCCCGAATCCAGGCGACTTGGTCCGTTCGGCAGCGCGACAAGCGAGCCGGGCGCGGCAGGGACACCAAGTGGACACCGCCTCGGGTCGATTGGTCCACGATCTCCGATGCCATCTCCGACAGTCAAAGCGATTCCACCGGCATCAGCACGTGGTCCGACGGCGGGCGGTAGGCGTCTTTTCCCGCAGCATCACGACCTCGGCTCCAACGCTGGCAAGGGCCAATCGATCGGTGCGAGGCCGTGGCGGACAAGCGCTCGATTGACCGCCGAGAAGGGGCGACTGCCGAAGAAGCCTCGACGGGCGGACAGCGGAGACGGGTGTGCCGACTGAACGATCGTGTGACGAGCGGGATCGATCAGGGCGGCTTTCTTGCGGGCCGGTTGGCCCCAAAGCACGAAGACGACCGGTTGCGGTTTGTCCTGGACGCGGCGGATCACGGCGTCGGTGAATCGTTCCCAGCCTCGGTTCCGGTGCGAGTTTGGTTCGTGGGCGCGAACGGTCAGCACCGTGTTCAATAACAACACCCCTTGCCGAGCCCAAGCGGCCAGGCACCCGTGATCGGGAAATTCGCACCCCAGATCGTCCCGCAGTTCGCGCAGGATGTTCACCAGCGAGGGCGGTGCCGGCACTCCGGGCCTGACCGAGAAACATAGCCCGTGCGCCTGGCCTTGGTCGTGATACGGATCCTGGCCCAGCAACAGCACTCGCACCTGCTCGTAGGGTGTTAGAGCAAACGCCTGAAACATGTCTTCGGCCGGCGGATAAACCGTGCTCTCTCGCCGCTGGCCGTCGACGAACTCTTGCAGCCGCGAAAAATAGGGCTGCCGCAGTTCGTCGGCCAGTATCTGCGACCAGGATTCGGGGAGTTGCCAGGGCATGTCGGTTGTCAGTTGTCAGTTGTCAGTTGTCAGTTGTCAGTTGTCAGTTGTCAGTTGTC
>JAHDXO010000028.1 GCA_023382975.1 Pirellulaceae bacterium | reverse complement strand
CCGAACGCGACTCGGAACAGTGGGTCGCGGGCGCCGAACGCGACTCCGGAATTGGAGCCCTATTCGGCCCTGCGGCCAGCGGACGCGGGCCACTCGGCGGACGCGGGCCACTGGTCGTCGACCGAGCGCTCGACGACCTGCTACAGGACGACCTGCGGGTGAGCAAGGATGCTTGGCAGGACGACGACGATGACGAACTCGAACGTCTGCTCGGCACGCATATCACTCAAGGTCACGACGACATCGACGACTTTTTCGCTCAACTGTAGGACACCAACCTAGCGGTGTTTGCAAGGTCATGGCGAGCATGGCGGCAGCGATTGATCGGCCGATCCCTCGTCTGTAGTCTTCAGAGTAGGAGGTGATAGGAATGTGGACACATGGATTCCCGTTGACGCTGGCCTTGTTCATTGCCGCTGGGCTATGCTCGCTGGCGGATGCCGCGGGATCGGAACCGGTCGAGATCGGCTCGCGCCGCGAGTTGTTTGTGGACGAACTGCTGATCGGCGAATTCGCTGGGACACGGCTGAAGTTGCACGAACCTCAGCGACTTCCTCGGAATGCGTACCCCGCCCGGCCGACCGGCCACTACGCGACGGTGATTAAGGACGGTGACTTGTATCGCCTGTACTATCGCGGCGACAAGATCCCCGGCGCGCACTGGCGCGATGGTTGGACTCGCTATCACGACCAGGAAGTCACCTTGTACGCGGAAAGCCGCGACGGGTATCGCTGGACGAAGCCGGACCTGAACCGGTACGAGTTGGCCGAGTTTCCGGACGGGAACGTGGTGCTGGACGAGGGCCTCGTGGTCAATCACAACTTCAGCCCGTTCATCGACGAGCGTCCTGGCATTGCCGTCGAGCAGCGGTACAAGGCCTTGGGCGGCTTGACGTATCCCGTGGCCAACTGGCCCGGCTGGAAGACGCCCGGCGAGCGCGAGGAGGTGATCGCCCGGCACGGCCCGCCGGGCTTGCGGGCCTTCGTTTCCCCCGACGGGATCCATTGGACCAAGCTGCAGGATGACCCCGTGATCACGGACGGTGCGTTCGATTCGCAGAATGTCGCATTCTGGTCAGCCGCCGAGCAGCAGTATGCTTGCTACTACCGCGTGATGAACAACGGGGTACGGTCCATCGCCCGCGCGACCAGCCCAGACTTCGTCGCGTGGAGCGAGCCGGTCGTGATGGAAGCCAACCAGCCTGGCGAACACTTGTACACGAGCGGCACGCATCCGTACTTCCGGGCCCCGCACATTTATCTCGCGTTGCCCACGCGGTTCATGGCCAACCGCAGCAGCATCACGGATATCGTCTTGATGGCAGTGCGTCCTGGTTCCTCGTCCTACACCCGGCTGTTCAAGGAGGCGTTTCTCCGTCCCGGCATCGGCAAGGACGGTTGGGGGAACCGCTCGAATTACATCGCGTGGCATGTGGTGCCGACGTCCGACACTGAGATGTCGATGTACAATTTCAACGGCGATCATCACGTGCTGCGGATCGACGGCTTCGTCTCCGTCCACGCTGGCGCCGAGGAAGGCGAATTCATCACCAAGCCCTTCACGTTCGATGGCAGTCAACTGGAAATCAACGAATCCACCAGCGCCGCGGGCCGCATTCGCGTCGAGATCCAGGACTCCGGCGGCAAGCCGATCCAGGATTTCACGCTGGAGGACAGCGAGACGATCTACGGCGACCGCATCCGCCACGTGGTCCGCTGGGGCCAATCGCCGACATTCCGCTCGGACGTCTCGGGTCTCGCCGGACGGCCGATCCGCCTGCGGTTCGCGATGCAGGAAGCGGATCTCTTCTCGCTGAAATTCGGGGACGAGAATTAGACCGAGTTTTCCACTCGCACTCCCAGTCCCCGGTTGGACGACGTGTCTCGACCACCAAAGCATTGCGGAATTCCGGCGGGTTCCGTATCTTTGGGTTTGTCCTCGTGGAGCATCGTCGGCCTCCAGGCTGGGCGACGCCGGATCGCTCGATGGGCCGGGAATGCCTGAGAATGAAAGGGTTCGTCTCATGAAGCAATTGCTGGGGTTCTTCGTTTACGCATTGTTACCGCTGTACTGCCAGGCTGCCGAGTCCGTCAGGCCGCCAAATTTTCTGTTGATATTCGCGGACGATCATGGCTATGGCGATGTGTCCACATACCGAGCGACCGATGTGCGGACGCCGCACATCGACGGGATTGCGGCGGAGGGGATGCTGCTGACCACGATGCGGTCCAATTGCACGGTGTGTTCGCCGTCGCGCGCCGCGCTGCTCACGGGGCGTTATGCCGACCGCGTGGGTGTGCCGGGTGTCATCCGCACCCATGCGGAGAATTCCTGGGGATACCTGTCGCCATCGGTTCCGACGTTGGCCGACGCCTTGAGAGCCGCCGGGTATCACACCGCGATTGTTGGCAAGTGGCATCTGGGACTGGAGTCGCCGAACACGCCGAACGAGCGCGGATTCGACTTTTTCCACGGGTTCCTGGGCGACATGATGGACAGCTATACGACGCACCTGCGCCACGGGAACAATTACATGCGCCGCAATGCGGAGGTGATCGAGCCCGAAGGCCACGCCACCGACCTGTTCAGCGACTGGGCGGTGGATTATCTGCGGCTGCGGAGCCAGCAGCCAGACCAGCCCTTTTTCCTGTACCTGGCGTACAACGCCCCGCATTTCCCCATCGAGCCGCCCGCGGATTGGTTGGATCGAGTCAAGCAGCGTTCGCCCGAGATGGCCGACAAGCGGGCGCGGAACGTGGCGTTCGTCGAGCACCTGGACGACGGCATCGGTCGCGTCCTGGCCGCCTTGAACGAGACGGGAATGGAACGCGATACGCTGGTCGTTTTTTCGGCAGACAACGGCGGCTCGCTGCCTCACGCCCAGAACAACGATCCCTGGCGCGACGGCAAGCAGAGCCACTACGACGGCGGACTCCGCGTGCCGTTCATGGCCCGCTGGCCGGGACGCATCGCCGCCGGCAGCCGCAGCGACTACGCCGGGTTGGTGTTCGATCTCTTTCCGACCTTCCTGGAACTGGCCGGTGTTCCATTGCCCGACGGATTGGACGCGGTGAGCCTGGTTCCCGTGTTTCGCGGCGGGGCGATCGAGACGCAACGCGATCTGTACTTCGTGCGGCGCGAGGGTGGAATGGCGTACGGCGGGAAAAGCTACGAAGCGCTGATCCGAGGCGATTGGAAACTGCTGCAGAACGATCCGTACAGTCCGCTGGAGCTTTACCATCTGAAAGACGATCCGCAGGAACAAAACAACTTGGCCGGCAAGTCGCCTCGCATCATGCAGGAAATGTCCGCCGCGCTCCGCGCCCACATCCAGCGCGGCGGCGTTGTCCCCTGGCAGCGTGCGGAATAGACAGGACGGCGACTCGGCCCGCGTACGGCGTCCTCGATCCAGTGCGAGTGGTGAGGATGCGGACACCGCCGGATGGCTTGTCTGCCGTCCGGGTTTCGTCAATACTGGTGCCGTTTCCGGTTGATGGGGTCAGGACATCTCCGCCGAGCAAGCTCGGTGGGGACCGACAGCTCACTTGAGTGGTCGTTGCGAACGCAGCGGTCTGGAATACGGCACGGGCGGCCTTGGCATGAACCTGTTGTTGACGAGGAATGGAACGATGGCGAGCGAACGAGCGAACGATCTGAGCGCCGAATGTTTGTCGATGGCACGCACCGCCAAAGCGGCGGCGGCTCGGTTGGTCGAGGTCAGCGGCGGAGCAAAGGACGCTTGGTTGCGGCGGTCGGCGAGCCTGTTGCGCGAACAGACAGCTCGAATTCTGGAGGCGAACTCCCTGGATATCGACGCCGCGCCCGCTTTCGGCCTGACCGATGCTCAAGTGGATCGGCTCCGTTTGACGCCGCAGAGGATCGAGTCGATTGCGATCGCTCTGGAAGAGATCGCCATGCTGCGCGACCCGATCGGTGAAGTAATCGAGTCGTCGGTTCGGCCGAACGGGCTGGAGGTTGCCAAGGTCCGCGTGCCGCTGGGCGTGGTGTTTTTCATCTACGAGTCCCGCCCGAACGTGACGGCCGATGCGGCGGCGATCTGTGTCAAGAGCGGCAACGCGGTGATCCTCCGCGGCGGCAAAGAGGCGGCTCATTCGAGCCGAGCGATCGTGGACCTGCTGGTCGAAGCGGCTCGCCAGCACGGCATTCCCGACGGAGCGATCCAATTGGTGGGCACGACCGATCGGGCTGCGGTCGGCCATTTTCTGTCGCTGGCGGACTATATCGATGTCGCGATTCCGCGAGGCGGCGAAAGCCTGATCCGCCGGGTGTCGGCCGAGGCGAAGATGCCGGTGATCAAACATTTTGCCGGCAACTGTCACGTCTATGTCGATCGCTCGGCGGATCGGGAACTTGCCGTCCGCTTGACCGTGAACTCGAAGTGCCAGCGGCTGGGCGTCTGCAATGCGTGCGAATCGCTGTTGATCCACCGGGAGATTGCCCAATCGCTGCTGCCCGACCTGGCTCGCGCGTTGATCGAGCAGGGGATCGAAATCCGCGGTGACGAATCGACATGCCGTCTGGTAGACGGCTCCAAGCCGGCGACCGACGAAGACTATTTCACCGAATACCTCGGTCCTGTGATCTCGGTGAAGGTCGTCGAGTCGTTGGACGAGGCGATTCTGCACATCAACCACTACGGTTCGCACCACACCGACGCGATCGTCACCGCGGACTTGAACGCCGCTCGTCAGTTCACCAAGCGGGTCGACAGCTCGGCGGTTATGGTCAATGCCAGCACACGCTTCAACGACGGAGGCGAGTTTGGTTTGGGGGCGGAGATCGGCATCAGCACCGATCGCTTCCATGCCCGCGGACCGTGCGGACTCAAGGAATTGACCAGTTACAAATACGTTGTTTACGGGGACGGACAGATCCGAACTTGAACGGTCGAGGGAGTGACCGATGCGCGAAACGCCACTGACTCGCGAAGAAGTGGTCTATCTGCTGCGGGGGCAAAGCGACGGACAACCGCTTGGCAGTCCTGTCGGCACGGACGCCGCCTTTCGCCTTGCCCTGCTGCGCTGGCCGGACGGCGGCGAATTGCCGACCGCCGTGGCGGAGACACTGCGCGACTCGCTGGAACAACCGCTGCGCGAGCGTTGGCTGAGGACGGCCAAGGCGCTCACGCAACAATTCTCGACGATTCTCCGAACGGTGGTCGAGGTGGAACCGCGGTGTCCGAGCAGTGCGACCCCAGATCGGTTTCCCGGGGAAGAAGAGCATGCGGTTTGCCGCTGGTCGCTGGAGCTCGGAGGCAGCGGCGGATTGGTGTGGTTGTCGATGGAATTGTCGCTGACTCGGTCGCTGCTTGACCGCCTGCTCGGCGGTCAACTCGCGCCGTATTGCGGACCTTGCCGAGCGCTGACGGAATTGGAGACGCAACTTGCATTACGGATCGCCGAAGCCTGTCGAGAAGCGGTCCAGGCAGCTTGGCCCGAGTTACGACTGTCCGCGGCGTCGCCTGAAGCGAGTCCTTCGCCGCCTCGGAACGTCACCGACGCCGTTGCCCGCGGCGACTTTGAAATCCGATCCGGAGCACTGACGGGGAATTTGGCGCTAACGATTCCTTGGCGGCGTGTTCTGGACATCTGTTGCGCGCAGGCGTCTGGTGCTGCCGATTCGCCGAACGCCGAGTTTGGCCCGTCTGACGCGGTCGTTTCGGCAATTGTCGCCCGCGCAACCATTCCGCAGGAGGATTTGAACCGTTTGGAAGTGGGCGATTTGATTCCGGTCAACCAGGTTCACGACCAGTTGGTACAAGTCGTTGTCGACGGTCGCGTCCGTTTCCTGGCGAGGCCGGGCGAAATCGAGGGACGCAAGGCGATCCGCATCGAATAGACTCAAGGAGTTTGAACGATGGAGTTATTCGACATCATCGCGGTCCTGCTCACGCTGGCTGCGCTGTTCAGCTATATCAATCACCGTTGGTTCCAATTGCCGACAAGCATCGGCTTGATGGTGATTTCCTTGCTGTTCTCGCTGGCGCTGATCGGCCTGGGCTTTTTCGTGCCTGCGATCGAGCAGCGGGCCGAGGCGATTATCGCCGGCATCGACTTCAACGAAACGCTGATGCACGGCATGCTGGGGTTCCTGCTGTTTGCCGGGGCGTTGCACATCAATCTGAAAAATCTCGCCAGCCAGCGTTGGATGATCGCGGCACTGGCCTCGGTCGGTGTCGTGGTCTCGACGTTCATGGTCGCGGGCCTGGCGTGGGCGGTGCTCTGGGCCGTCGGCGTCGAGATGCGTTTCATTTACTGCCTGCTGTTCGGCGCATTGATCTCGCCGACCGATCCGATCGCGGTGCTGGCCATTCTCAAGCAGGCCGGAGCGCCGAAGAGTCTGGAGACGAAGATCGCCGGCGAGTCGCTGTTCAACGACGGCGTTGGCGTCGTGATCTTCCTGGGCCTCTGGGAGATCGCGACGGGCGAGCACGGCTTTGATATCGGGCACTTGACGGCGCTGTTCTTCCAGGAAGCCGTGGGCGGGGCGGTGTTCGGGCTGGCGATCGGATTGGTTGCCTTTCAGATGCTCCGGCGCGTCGACAATTATTCGGTCGAGATCTTGATTTCGTTGGCGCTGGCCGCGGGCGGGTACGCCCTGGCCAATGCGCTGCATCTGTCCGGACCGATCGCGATGGTCGTCGCCGGTCTGTTGATCGGAAACCACGGACGGACGTGGGCCATGTCCGAACGGACGCGTGAGCATCTGGATACCTTCTGGGAACTGGCGGACGAAGTGCTGAACGCCGTGTTGTTCGTATTGATCGGCCTGGAGGTGATCATCTTGACGTTCACGGGGCAGTTCCTGGTTGCCGGGCTGTTGATGATCCCGGTTGTTCTGCTGGCTCGCGCCGTGTCCGTCGGCGTTCCCGTACTTGCCATCCGCCGCTGGCAGATACTGCATCCTCGCGCGGCGCGCATCTTGACTTGGGGCGGTCTCCGCGGCGGGATCTCGGTAGCGCTGGCCCTGTCGATTCCCGCGCTGGCCCACGACGGTTCCGCGGTCCCGGAACGCGACGTCATCTTGGCCATCACCTATGTCGTCGTCGTGTTCTCGATCGTTGTCCAAGGTCTAACGATCGGCCGGGTTGTTCGTATGTCCCTGGCCGAAGAAACCGAGTGAGACGGAATCGTTCGGTTCTGGTGCGGCAGGGGGAAGGAATCCACGTGTCAACCGACTGTTCCGGCCGTAGCCGCTTCAAATGCGGCCGAGTCGACGGAGATGGGCTTCCCAGACGTCCATGCGGACCCACAACTGGACCAGCACGGAGGGACGAATGCTGTAGTAGCCGGTCATCAGATGCGTGTCGTCCAATCGTTCCGTAAGCTCCCGGTCGAACTGCGGGGAACTGACCACGATCGGCGATTGCGCTTCGTCTGGCAGGTGCGTCCAGTACTCGGCTCGCTCCAATCCGCGAAGATACCACGGCAGCGGCCAGTAGTACGGCCCGTGGAAGATCACCTTGACCGGAGTCTGCCGACCATCGGATGCCGCGGCGATCAGTTGATCCAGATCCGCAGCCAGCCGCTCGATGTCCGGCGCGGTGTGGGCGTAAACGTAGGGATTCCGGGGATCGGCGGGCATCACGAACGCCGCTCGGCGGGCTTGCCAGCCCAGGTGCCCAACGCCGATCAGCAGGGCGATCGCCAAGAGGCACTTCAACATGACGGTCGGTGTCACTGCCAACAGGCGGCTCGCTCCGAATCCGGCCAACAGAATCAGGCCGATCAGGAACTGCAGCAGGCACCATGGAGTCTTGTAGGGGATGACAGTGTACACGCCAGCGAGTACAACCGTGTAGAATCCCACCCAACGAACCGCCGCAAGATTGGCCGAGGAAGGGCGCTGACTGCCCCCCAGCAGCGCGAACCCCATGCCGACCGCCGCCAGCAACAGGATGAGTCCCTCGGACCAGCGAGGCCCATCGGCCACCCGCCACCAAGCCAAGCGATGAAAGTAGAAATACCAGGGGTAAACGTGAGGCGATGCACCGCCCGCCCGACTGAGCCACGGGAGATAGGTCAACACCGCATCGGCCAGACCCCGCGGGTTGGCGCCAAACGAAGTGAACAACACCGCCGCGACCAGCAGAGCGACCACCAAACCGCAGACGGGATGCCACCAGACGACCGATCCGGTGATCGAAATGGGTTCGCGCCGAAGTCGATGCCAAAGAACGGTCAGCACGGTCGCCGCACCAGCGGCGGCAAAGGCCAGAACGGCGGTTTCCTTCGTGGCCTGCATCAAGCCGATGCAGACTCCGGCTGCCAGGCACCAGCCGAGTTTCCCGGTCTTGACGTAACGCCAACTGGCTCCGATGGCTGCCAGACTGAAAAAGACCAGCAGTGTTTCGTGGATGTAGTAGCGACTGTAGAATACCATCGCTGGAGAAACTGCGATCAGAACGGCCGCTGCCAGAACGGCGGGACGCCCTACGGCATCGGCCAACAAAAACAGCAGCAGGATGAGGCAGACGCCGAATATGGCAGGTACAATGCGATAGGTCGCCTTGGTCGTCTGCGCGAAGGTTTCGGGTGGTTGCCACCAGACCGAGGGCAACGTAGCGTAGTTGAGCGTCGGGCCGTGGAATTCGTCCGGGTCGTAGCGGTATCGGTGGTCGATCCACAGGTCGCGGAACCGGCGAGCCTGCACGGCTTCGTCGGCATGCATCGGCCGGGTGTCCAACCGGGGCAAGCGGAAGCTGGCGGCCAGGCAGGTGACGGTTAGCAGTAATAGAGCAAAGGCAGATCGAGTCATGGTTCCCTAAGTATATCGAGGAGGTTTTTTCATGCTACGTGAATTGACAGCGTTCGTGGTCGTCCTTTCCCTGGTGTCGGTCGGTTGGGCCGAGGATGCCAAGGTCGTTCTGAAAACCGAAGTGCCCGAAGAGGTGCTGGTCGGCACGCCGCCCGACGTGCTGGCCTTACTGTTCCCCGACCTGGAGAAACCGCCGGAGGAAGGCAATCTTCCCAAGCTGATGGTCCCCGCCGGGACGACGAATCTGGCGCTGAAAAAGAAGGTGACCGGCAGCGATTCGCGGCCTCTGATCGGCGAATTGAAATATGTCACCGACGGTGTCAAGGCCGGGACCGAAGAGAGCTACGTCGAATTGGGACCGATGGTCCAGTGGGTGCAGATCGATCTGGAGAAGCCCACGACAATCTACGGGCTGTATCTCTGGCACTTTTTCCGCGAGGCTCGCAGTTATCACGATGTGATCGTCCAGGTCTCGGATGATCCGGAATTCAAAACCGGTGTGACGACCGTGTTCAACAACGATCAGGACAACTCGTCCAAGCTGGGCATCGGCAAGGACCGAGCCTATATCGAGACGAATTTCGGCAAACTGATCGACGCCAAGGGCGCCAAGGGCCGGTACGTCCGCGTGTACAGCAACGGCAACACGGCCAACGATTTGAACCACTACATCGAAGTCGAAGTGTTCGGCAAAGTCGCCTCGTGAAGCAAAGGACTCGGCAATGACAACCTCAGCAGAAAAGAACCCGTCCGGTGGCACCGGCAGACTGAACCGGCGCGACTTCGTGGTCGGCACGGGCGCGGCGGCCGTGGCGTTTTCGGTCATCCAGCCGCAATCAGTTCGCGGCAGCCAAGCGAACTCGAAGGTCCGCTTCGGGATCGTCGGCTGCGGCGGACGCGGCACGTGGATCACCGACTTGTTCCTGAAGCACGGTGGGTACCAATTGGTCGCCGCCGCGGACTATTTCCAGGATCGCGTGGACGGTTTGGGAGGCAAGTTCAACGTGCCCGCTGACAAGCGGTTCACCGGCTTGGCCTGCCACCAGTCGCTGGTCGAACAAGATCTGGATGCGGTCGTGATCCAGTCGCCACCGTACTTCCATCCCGAGCAGGCCGAGGCGGCCGTGGACGCCGGCAAACACGTGTACGTCGCCAAGCCGATCGCGGTCGACGTGCCGGGCTGCAAGAGCATCGAAGCCAGCGGCCGCAAGGCGACCGAGACCAAACGCTGCTTCCTAATCGATTTCCAGACCCGCGCGGACCAATACTATGTGGAATGCATCAAGCGGGTTCACGAAGGGGCCTTGGGAACATTCGCCTTCGGCGAATCGACCTACCATGCGGGTATCCCGTGGGCGGGCCAGATTTCGCTGGCGAAAGAGGCACCGGATCATCCGGAAACTCAGTTGCGTGCGTGGGGATTGTTCCGCGCCACGTCGGGCGACATCATCACCGAGCAGAACATCCACACGCTGGACGTGATGAGCTGGATCATGAACCAGCCGCCTGTCTGCGCGTTCGGCACGGGCGGCAGAAAGGTCCGCGAGTTCGGCGATTGTTTTGACACGTTCAGCGTGACGTTCCAATATCCGGACAACGTGGGCGTCGCATTCAGTTCCCGGCAGTTCGATGGCTTCGGCACTCAGCCCGAGGGCATCCGCAACCGCATGTTCGGCACGCTGGGCGTCCTGGAGACTTCGTACGGCGGCGAAACGCTGATCCGCGGCAAGAACTTCTACCGCGGTGGCAGTTCGCCCGCCATCTACCGGGACGGCGCGGTCGCCAATATTGCCATCTTCCACGACGACATCCAGAACGGACGGTACGAGAACCCGACGGTTCCGGAAAGCGTGCGCAGCAATCTGGTCACGATCCTGGGCCGCAATGCCGCCTACCGCGGCGAAGTCGTCTACTGGGACGATCTGCTGAAATGCGATGAACGCTTCGAACTGAACCGCAAAGGCCTAAAGACCTGACGCTGCAAACCGTAGCTGAATTCGTGAGAATTCAGATGGTCCCCGATCCATCGTAGATGTTCCTCATTCGACAGAATTCTCACGAATTCAGCTACCGAGAGAACGACTTCCGCCGGAGAATTGCCATGAACCTGTCCCAGATCGGCCACTGGCTGTTGCTGTTCCTGTTTCTGTTTCTCTCGGCCGCCCGCGGCGCGGCGGCTGACGAGGCCCGTTACATCTTGACGCCGGACGACCACGGCATGATCTTGAAAACACCTGCTGGAAAGACGATCTTCTCGTACATGACCCAGAAGCCGGCCGAGACGAATCTGACGGCCAACAGTGTCTGCTGCCTGTACCCCGTCTTGTCGCCGTCGGGCGTGCGAGTCGTGGATTTCGCCCCCGGCGATCACCGGCACCACCGCGGCGTGTTCTTAGCTTGGCACGCCACCACCTGCGGCCAGGAGCGGGCGGACTTCTGGGGCTGGGGATCGTGGGCACCGACCGAGAACCGCGTGATCCGCAACCGCGAGATCAAGCTGGCCGAGGCCACTGCCGATCGCGCGGTCGTCCAGGTGAAGAACGATTGGATGATCGGCGATCGCGTGGTCGTCGAGGAACAAACCGAGATCGCGGCCAGCCAACAGCGTGGCGTCTACGTGATCGATCTGGATTACCGGTTGCTGCCGAAAGTCGATTTCCGCCTGGACCAAACCGCCTTCGGTGGATTCTGCGTCAAAGCCAGGCAGGACGGCCAAGCCGAGTACTACAACCCGCGCGGCAAGGTTTCCTTGCCCGCACCGCACCATTTGAAGCCCGAAACCGACTGGCCCGCAGAAGCGTGGTACGACTACGTGATTCAACTCGACAGCGGCGAAACCGTCGGCACCGCGGTCATCGACCATCCCGACAACCCGCCAAGCACCTGGCACAACCTGAAGCCGATCGCCATGATCAACCCCTGCATCGCCGCCCCCGCCGCCGTGGAACGCAAGGCCGGCGAACCATTGCGATTGCGTTACCGCCTGGTCGTCCACGACGGCCCCGCTCCAACCGCCCTGCTGAACCAACTCGCCCAATCCTGGCGCGGCCGGTAGATCAGCGGCTAAGCGATGTTGCTTCGCTTGGTGATGGCTTCCAGCATTTCGACGGGCACCAGGGTGTTCAGGCTGCCGGAACGGAAACCTTCGATGTCGAGGGTGACGAAGCGGAAGCCCAACTGCTTCAAGTGCTCGACCAGCGGCTCCCGGAACGCTTTGCTGCAGACTCGTTCGATGTCTTCGGCGGGCACTTCCAAGCGTGCGAGATCGCCCTGGTGATGGCGGACGCGAACCGTGTTCAAACCTTGTCGGCGCAGGAACTGCTCGGCGCGATCGATCATCTCCAAACGTTCAGGCCAGACCTCTTCGCCGTAGGCAACTCGACTTGCCAAACACGGCATCGCGGGCTTGTCCCAAACGGGCAATTCCCAGCGGGCCGCCAGCAGACGGACCTCGTCTTTGGTGAAGCCGCATTCAGCCAGCGGACTGCGGACATGATGCTCCGCGGCAGCTTGCAGTCCCGGACGGTAGTCGCCCAGGTCGTCGGCGTTCGCACCGCTGAAGATCACCGCGACGCCCAACTCCGGCGCAAGGTGTCCGATCTGCTGAAACAGCTCGGACTTGCAGTGGTAGCAACGGTCCGGCGAATTCTGGACGTATTGGGGATTGTCGAACTCGCGCGTATCGATGGTCACGTGTCGAATCCCGATCAATTCGGCCAGTCGCTTGGCCTCGTCCAATTCCCCTTCGGCCAAGCTGGCGCTGACACCCGTCACGGCCACGGCCTGATCGCCCAGTGCGATCTGGGCGGCCTTGGCCACGACGGTGCTGTCGACCCCGGCCGAGAAAGCCACCGCACAGCTAGGGAATCCGCGGATGAAATCGATCAGTCGATCGCATTTTGCTTCGAAGTCGCTCACGTCGTGCCCTCGTTCGAGTCATCGGGGAATCTGGCCACAAAAAAAGGCAATTCCTCCACCGAAATGCCGTGGCGGTGGGTTTTGTGAGAGCCCGCAGAGTAAAGGGGGTGCCTAGGTTCCGGGTTGTGTGATCCGACGGAGGGATGACACCGCGCAAGCGGCCATCCACGTCGGCTATACACGCGACCGGCCCCAAAATTCGGCCCCCAGCGGTTCTCGATATCGGCTCACCCAAAAGTTTGCACCGGCATCACGAACATGGCAGAGGAAATTGCCGCGGGAGATCCTCTCGGACCTTCCGTAACGCATCATACCACGATCCGCAGGGACGGGCAATCAACCGACATACTCCGCAGCCGAATTCGTGAGAATTCGGAGAACGGGCGAAACGTCCGAATTCTCACGAATTCAGCTACGAGTGGTTGCCGAATTCGTGAGAATTCGGAGAACGGGCGAAACGTCTGAATTCTCACGAATTCAGCTACGAGCGGTCACAGACTCAGCCACCACACGATCACGCAACCCAGCACGCCCGACAGTGCCGCGTAGTAGCCAAACGGGATCAGGGTCTTGCGGAGGATCAATCCTTCGCGGCCTAGCAAGCCAACAACCGCAGACGCGGCAACGACATTGTGGACGCAAACCATGTTGCCCGCTGCGCCGCCGACCGCTTGCAGAGCGACGATCCAAGTTGGATCGACGCCGATCCGCAAGCCGACGTGGAACTGAAACAACGAGAACATCATGTTGCTGACCGTATTGCTGCCGGCGACCGCGGCTCCCACTCCGCCAATCAGCGGCGCGAATAGCGGCCATGCACTTCCGGTCAACTGCTCGACGCCGCGTGCCAACGCCAGCGGCATCGCATCGAAGCCACTGGAACCCGAGCCGCTGTTGATGAAGACCTGGACCATCGGTACGGTGAAGATCAGCGCGGTCGATGCCGCAGCTACGGTGCGAAGCGACTTAGTCCAGGCCCGTGCGTAGGCGCGGCCGGAGAGTCGATGGATCACCAGTGTGATCAGAGAAACCGCGATGAAAACGGTGCCCGGCAGATACAGCGGCCGAAGGTCGTGGCTGATCGAGGTTCCGAAGATCGCATGAACGGGGATCGCCGCTCGCGTGAGCAGACCGCCCACGTGAAACAACGAGACTCGTGTGACCACCAGGAGAACGGCGACCAGTGCATAGGGCAACCAAGCGGTCCAGACGCCCATCGGCCGGCCTGAAGCCGGACCTGAAGCCGTGGCCTGCGATCCGGTCCATTGCGGATCCCATCGCTCGGGCTCGTCAAAATCCCACGACTCCCCGCCTTGCGGGATCAGAAAGCCTCGTTTGGCTGCCGGGACGACGATCGCCAAACCGATCAGCCCGCCCAGCAACGAGGGGAATTCCGGGCCCAACAGCCACGCCACCGCGAGATACGGGACCGTCATTGCCAACGCGGCGAACAACGCGAACCGCCACACGGCTAATCCCTCGGCCAAACTGCGATTCTTGCCGAAGAACCGCGTCATGATCGATACGACCAGCAACGGAATCAGGGTTCCTGCAACGGTGTGCAGTAACGCCACTTTCCAGCCGATCATCGCCAGGAACGCATGCCAGTCGGGATATCCCAGGTTCGCGGCAAACTCATGGACCGCTGGATCCGAGCCCAATCCCTGGCTGACGCCCACCAGGATCGGCGTACCCGCGGCGCCGAAGCTGACCGGTGTACTCTGGATGATCAGGCCTGCGACGACGGCCGCCATGGCCGGAAAGCCCAGCCCCACGAGCAGCGGCACTGCGACCGCGGCCGGTGTGCCGAAGCCTGAACTACCCTCGATGAACGACCCGAACAGCCAGGCGATCACGATCACTTGAACCCGTCGGTCCGGCGTGATGTCGCGGAAACTCTGCCGGATCGTGGCCAGCCCCCCGCTTTCCTCGAGCGTGTTCAACAGCAGCACGGCGCCCAGGACGATGAACAAGAGTTCCGCGGCGATGAGCAGTCCCTTGACGGTCGCGGCCGCCAACTGAACCGTCGGCACTCCCCAGACCAGAAAGGCCAGCCCCGCAGCGGCGAGATAACACACCGGCATGGCGCGACTCGCGGGCCAGCGGAGCACGATCAACAGCACCGCGACGCACGCGATCGGCAACAGCGACAACGCAGCCAGCAGCACAGGATGCATCGGTCGTCATCCCCCCTTCCCGTGAACTTGGTCGGTGTGTTTGCTTCAACGCATGCCGAGCGTCTATCGAACAGCCGTTATCATACCCTCAAGCGGGCACAGGCTGGCAGCCCGTGCTACGAGAGAAGTCGAGCGGGTACAGGCTGGCAGCCGGCGTTACGCGGGAAGTCAATTTGGGTGCAAGCTGGCAGAGTGTGCTACGGGCGGGGCGTCTGGCGATATTCCTGAAACGTGACAGCGGAAAAAGTAGCCATCTGCGTACCCGCTGTCTCGATGCGGGTGCGATCCGTGTTCGACAGCCGCCAGTAGGGCAGGTGACGGCTGCGGATTGTCGTCTTGCGTCCCATCAGGCCTCGCTCCGGAGCGACGGTCAATTCGACTTCCTCCGGAATGCAGCCTTTTTCGACCAGCATCCGATTCAGCTCGATTCGAGCGAAAGGCGGCATGCTGCCCGGCCGTGTCGCATTCAGTCGAGCATACCAGTCGGCAAACTGCTGGTAGAGGGCCGAGGCGGACGCGATCTGCGGCTCGACTCCTTTGGCTCGATACGTCAACATTTTCGTGCGCAGCGTGAGCCATTCGTCGGCGACTCCGGATTCCCGCTCGAACTGAGCATCCGCCGCTTCGGCAAGTAACCCGCCCATCTTCTCCGCCTGCACCTTCATCGCGGCGGTGAATTCCAACAGATCCTGGGTGCTCAACGTGGTCTTGACCTTGCGATCCGCGTCCAGCAGCACCAAGCGGCTTCTTCCCGGATCAAAGACCGTCGTCTCGCGCGGACCGATCAGGGGGAAATCGTACACCATGCCACTGCTGAACACCGTAACGCTCTGGGCGATCGGCTCCTTGCTGTCACCGAGAAAGACATCGGTATCGATACGGAATTCGTCTGTCTGAGCCACAGCGGCACAAGCTCCGCAAAGGATCCAAGCGTAAACGCTGATGATCGAGGCATTTCTCATGGCGAGTGCTTCCGAGCAAGTGGACGGAGATCGCGATGCAGATCCAGCAAGCGGCAAATCCGAACGCACACGAATTCGGCTACCGACAAACACCGACCGATATAGCCGAAGACCTACGCCGATGTCCACTGCAATCGCCAAGAAACGCGCACCGTCCACCGCAAATCTGGCGTGCTAGCAGGTAAAGATGGGCCGCGTCCAGCTAGAAACCGACGGCGAAGTTCAGGACGGCGCCGTGGAAGCCGATGTCCACTGGCGTCGGAAGCGGGTCGGCGGTCCCGGCGGCAGTGGTCGCGTGGCCGAACCAGCGCTGTATTTCCCAACCGATTCCGGCGGTCAAGACCATCCCGTTGTGGCATGCGTGAGAGATCTCCCATCCGGCCGCCAATTCGAACATGCCCGGTGTGACGGTCGGTTGTTCGACGGAGTTCAGACCGATCCCCGGAGCATCGATCGTGCGGTCCCCGATCAACAGGGCGCCGCGGCCTCGTCCGTAGAACGAGCCCCAACGGACCAGTCGATTCACTTCGAACCCGGCGACGATGCCGTACCCCTGAATTTCCGTCCTGAGCAGGTTGTCGCCGAACAAGGGGTGCGGGTTGAAGGTTTCGGAAAAGTCGCTGTATCGGAAGCCGATACTCCACTCGATCGCCGAATGGGATCCTAGGCGGTTGTTTTCGAAGAGTTCCAAATCGAACAATCTGGCTTCGACGCGAAGCGAGTCGTCATTCTCATTCGACTCACTCAAGTCCACGTTGAAATAGCGGATTCGAGCGCCGAGGCCGCTATTCAAGACCATGCCGGTGGTGACGCGCGGGACGAATTCATAGCCATCGCCAAAGCGTGCACCCGGATCGGTCGGGTTGTTCGTCACGCCGTCTCCGCGACTGTAGCGGAGGTACATGGCTTCGATTTCGCTATAGAATACGGGGCCGCATCGGTAATCGCCCAGCGCAAACGCCGGATCGGAACAGGCCGTCGCGATGTAATTGTCCTTCTGTTCCGCCATGCCCATCATCGCCATCGGCTCGTCGGACGGAAGATCGTTGTACAGATCGTCTGCGCAAGCCGAGCGTAGCGCCCAACTGAAGAGCACGACGGCGAGACCGATCGTTACGGGGGTCAGTCGCGTGTTCATGTCGGCGGGCCTTTCAACGATCCGAGAATTGTGTCACGGGCGGTAAACGTCGCAGGGACTCGGACGGTGCCGCCGTTTCCATAGGCATCAGAACCTGGTAATTGGCGGGTCGGACGTCCGGTGCAAAGACGGCGTTTGGTGGGACCGGCGAGGCATGATCGGGATGAATGCGGACGTCGGCGGCACCCTTGCCCGCATCGCACGGTGGGGGCAGTGGAACGATGACGGGAGCGTGGGGATAGCCGCCGGCTCCAGCACGTTGCGTCTTGAGTTCCTGGAGACACTCCTGCAACGCCTCCATCTGCTGCCGGACCGAGCTCTCCAGGCATTCCAGCCGCTGCTCGACATCGGCGGACGAGGCACCTTTGGTCGCCGGTTCCTGACCGCAGGACTTCTGTTCGGCACCGCGGTCTTTCTGAGGCTGCGCGTCCTTCTCAGCCGAGCGATCTGCGTCGTCGGTTGTCTTCGAGGCATCACGGGCTGCTTCCCGCGCCTGCATCTCGGCCAAGGCTGCCGCATAGTACGGATTGGCGGCGTAAGGCGCCGCGGCCCGGTCCGTCATCAGACGAGCGTCGCGGGACAGCCGTTTGACTCCCTCCCAGCGAAGACGCGGGAGACCGAGTGAGATCTCAGGCAACGTCAGCGACACATTGCCGATTTCAAAACCTCGGCTCGGTCCTTCGACCACCCCCGACTGTGGCGGCGCGACGAACACGCCAGGTGCCACTCCCGGCACGGCAGATCGAGGCTGATCGGGAACCGCATCCTTGGGTTGATCGGGCTCGCAGGGAGGATAGCATTTCCCCGGACACGGCGGCGGGCAGACGGAATCGGGAGGATAGCCAAGATGCTTCTGCGAGCTGCCCGCACCCGGCGGGCCGGCGCTCTTCCAGTTCTTCTGATATGGTTGCCCAAAAGCAGAATTATGATAGGGCAACCAGAAACCGGTTCCCAGTACGATCATCGCTACGATGCAGCTTAAACGCATAATCCCATCCATCGTCAACGGTGAACGATCCCGGAATTCCCGGACAACCGTGCCCGTCAGGAAATCCGCCAAATGCAGCATCGGCGGCAAATCCGCTACAACTTAAGATGGGAAATGTCGAGCGTTAAAGTTTACCACGCCACAAGTCTGGGACAGACATGGAGCCGAGCGTCGACGAAAAAAGGCGTGGTTCGTTACCACGCCTTGGGAATGGGCCGATCGATATTAAGCGAAACTAATCCACCGATCAACTTACTTTTTCAGCTCATCCGTGATCTTTTCGAGTACTCGTGATTGATCCTTGACGATCGCCTGCAGCTCGCGCATGGCTCTGGATAGCTCCAAGACGTTGTCTTCCAGGCGGTTCAGGCGTTCGTGGCAATCGGACTCCGATCGATATACGGGCTCGGCGGAACGAGTGGCCGCGGTGGGCACAACCGGTACGGACGCGAACATCATCGGGGCGGTGAACACGGGCATCGAGGAAACGATGGGCAGCGGGGCTGCGCTGCGATAGTCCGCCTGGGCGTTCCGTTCGGCCCCCCGATCCCGGTCTCGCGCGTGCTTGCCGTGCAAGCACCCCCCGCAGCATGGTACGCAGCAACGACAGCAGGTTGTCGCCACCGGTGCGGGCGCGTAACAACTCGGCACCGGCAGCGTGCCGCAACCGTGACCATAACCTCCGCCATCGGCAGTTCGGTCGGCGCAAAACAGGGCGCCAGCTAAGAGCAGGGCGAGACAGCGGCCTAGATGCCCAGAGTGCATCGGGAACTCCTTCAGAGCGAAGCGGACCTGGACGCGAAACCACAGGCGCGCGATGGCGGCACCACCGGCGCTCTTTGCAGGTTTCGTCATTCGTCCGCTGCAACTGAAGAGGAACTCGCGACGTACCGGTTGGGGAAAATGCGGGGTGAATGCGCGACCATCTAGCGCTGGACCAAAAGGAGCCAGACAACAGTCACAACTGTCTCCGGACAGCCCAAGCCTGACGATTCGGATGCAATCGTCGGAGTCCTGCCTTCGAGAAATTCAGCGATCATGCAGGCGGCACGTTCGCAATCAGCCGCGACAAGTTCTCTGCGATCGTATCATTCATGGGCGGAGTCCGGCACTGTCTCCACAGGGGCAGTCTCCACAGGTGTCGCCTCCACAGGTGTCGCCTCCACAGGTGTCGCCTCTGCGCCGGCAGCCTCTGCCAACTTCACGTCCTTGAAGGCGTCTACCGGTATCGATTGAGGTGGTTTCCATAGATCGAGCCATTTATCGACCTCGGCAGCTTCGTTGACGGCATTCTCTGCAACACTCTCCAAGTCCTTGTCGCCCCGAGCCAACTCTCCCAGCTTCTTCCCATTTCTTCGATAGTCAGCAGATTTCTGGGAAATCGCTTGATGCCCCTTCTTCAGATCACCGACTAGACTGGCCAGACTATTCATGGCTTCCACCGGGTCGCTGTGAGCCGCCGCGCTCGGTTGTGCATTGAAGGCGTTTCCGACTTCTTGAGCGTAATCGATCAGAGTTTTCAGCCATGCCCTCTGCTGATCAGAAAGTAACAAATTGCCAACTGCTGCTTGTTCGAGAAATCTGGCATAGTCAAGAGCCGGTATCACATGCTTTTCTTTCAAAGTCGCCCCCTGCTCATTGATATCCCGCGCGATCTTCTCGATCTCGGCAATCAAATCGGGTGCTGTCTCTGACGTACTCGGATTAAGCTCTTCTGGAGACTGAAGCGACGAAACCAAGGGTTCAACTTCGGTTGGTTTCAGGTTCCATCTTTCCAGGACCTTTTCGTTCAAATGCTTTCGGATATCCACATTCCGAGCGTGAATGTCTTCGATAGCTGTTCGGATGTCGGCGTCTCTTGCTTCGGCCTCCTTGTCCGCCTCAGCGTCCCGCAGGCCGGACAGCTTGCTCAGGAAATCCGGGTTGGTGAGGACGTTTTCCGCCGAGGTCAGACCCTGGATCAGAACCTGGGCGCCGACCGGCGTGATTCCGTTTCCCCAATGAATGGTCGACCGCGTTCTCCACGGTCCTTCCACATAGCGAATGCGTCCGCGCCAGGCTCCATAGGGCGCGTAGGTTGGCGCCTGGGCGAAAGCGGTGTCGCCAACGAGCAACAAAACGGCGGCTGTCACGAAGCAAATCAGGTTTTTCACGGCGGTGATCCTTGAACTCGGTGATGTTATGAAAACGGTGAGTGGTCCCCGCGAGGGGAACCGTTCTCCGGCTAGAATCCTCGGTTGCCTGCCTCCTTGATGCAGAAGTCCGGGTCGCCGTAGTGAATGTAGTCGGCCCAGTCGTACGAGCCGATCTCCTTCACAACTCGCCGTCCGGCGATCAGTGCGTCACCGACCGGGTGGCCGGCGACGATCTGGCCGTAGAACGTCTTGGCGAAAGCTTCGGCGCTCTCGTCGCCGACCGGCCAATAGGTGCCGATGAAGTTGGCGATGCCGCCGCGAAGGAACGCCTCGGCGAACGAGACGCTTTCTTGCAGCCTGTCAATGGGCTTCGGGGCCCTACGCACGCGTCCCGATTCGCAAGCGTTGAAGAACACCAGGACGGGAAGATCGGCGACGGTCGTCAAATCCTCGCCGCTCAACACTCGGCGGTCCGCACACAGGATGCCGGATCGGCCGGGCGACACGGGATCGAAACTAGCGTGGCCCGCGTAGTGAATCACGTCGTAATTGCCCGAGCGGAATTCGCTCAACAAACGCTCGCGGGTTGCGGCCTTGCCGCGAACCTCGGTGACTTTTACCGACGGAACCTCCTGGACCAGTTTCCGGACGATCTCCCCCTCGCGTTCGGCGCCGTCAAGATCCTCGGTCGGATTAACGACCAGCAGGATGTCGAGCGTTTCGTCGAACCGCCGCTTCTCCAACCACTTGGCGATCGAATAATTGCCCGTCAGCAGATACTTGCGGCTGATGCCGCCATCCAGGGCGAGCGTGCGATCCCCGCAGCGCAACGTTTCCCATGGCAACTTGGACGATTCCGCATCGTGGACCACGACCAGATGCTGGCCTTCGGTCAGCGGACCGCCCAACGTTTCGACGAACTCCGGGTCGAGCGCCAACTCGGCCAGTTCCCGGCCGAACCGCTGCACGTCGAACTTGGTGGTGCCCAACTGCCGCAGCAGTGCGTCGCGGTCGTCTGTATCGAAGCCGCGCGACTTGGTGAGCGCCGTGGCCTTGCCGCCCGACGTGAGCAGCACGGCGTCGAACCGGTCGGTGTCGTCCTGGCGGTGATGGGTGATTTGCAGGAAAGTCCGCGAGCGATAGTCGGCCACCGAGGGGGCGGCACGCTCGCCACCGTGACGCGGCAGACGCGGCGGCCGTTCGTAAATCGTCGTGCTGATGTCGTCGAACGAACTTCCTCGCCCCAACGCGTACACGGCCTCCACCATGTCGGCGTAACGCTGCGGATCGTTCTCGCACAGAATGACGCGCCGCGCACGGTCGCCCATGTCGGCGTCGCGGAGGCCATCGATGAAACCCTGCACGAGCGTGTCCAGGGTCTCTCGAACGGTCTGCCCCGTCCCGCCGCCCACCAGCACGGTGGCAAATTCATCGATTCCCATCTTGATCAAGGTGCGGATCACGTTGCTGGCCACCAGTCTTTGGCAATCCTGCGGCGCGGCAAGAAATTGATCCAGCGATCCGAGGCCTACGAAAAGAACGAGATCGGTTGGAACCGGGGCACTGCCGGTCGGCAGCAGAAAGACTTCACCGACCTTGAGCGAGAAAATCCGTCGGGCGATGAAGTCGCGGATCGTTCCGCCCATCAACTCGTCGATCGCGCTGGTTGCCCCGCCGGGCGTGACCCCCTCGAATAACCCAATCACGTAGGCTTTGGCCTGGACTTCGGTGATACTGTTGCCTTCCAGAACAAGGTCGAGCCGGTGTTTCGGGGGCCGTGAAAGAAGCACGCCGTGTGCGGACGCCTTCACCTCCGCTACACGCGACTCGCGACTTCCCAAGAACCCCAGTGTATTGCCGATGGCCTGCTGAGCGCTCTCGATCTGTTCCTTGGAGACGCGATCGATCTTGAACGGAGCCTCATTGCGGAACTGGGAGACATCAGCAAAGGGTCCAAAGAAATGCATCTCACTTGTTTGCGGGCGATTGGCGAGGTTGCTTCGTATGGCAGCATACAGCCTGTCGTAGTTTGCTGGCGCAGGCCTACGCATGGCCTGCAGCAATGCCAGGGTGAAGGCACCTCCTTGCGGCGTGTCTGCTGCCTTTTGCGCGTCCGTGCATGCACTCAGATGGATCAGACTGGCTCGAATGCCCGAATCGTCGCGTGTTCCCGACCGGGGGACGTCTCCGCCGTCCGCCTTGTCAAGTCCGAGCATAAACGGTCGAACCGGAGAGCGGACGATCTCCGTGACTTCACCTCGCGACGTTGCCTTGCGCACCATCGTTCCCGAGTGACACGCGTCCATCAAGGTCAGAATCCGGACACCGCGCTCGAATCTTCTCCAAAGTTCGGCCAATTGGTCGTCGACAATGGGCTTGTCGTAGGTCAACAACACCTCGTCTCTTCGATCGCTCTCGTCGCCGCTCGTGTCGGCCTGCGATCCTCCGTGTCCCGAGTAGACGAACACGAAAAAATCATCCGGCTTGAGCGAATCCTTGGCCGCGGCGATCTTCGACAGGACGGCGTTGTGCGTAGCTTGCCCGTCCTGCAGGACGTCCACTTGGAAATGGCAGCTCTCTTCCAGGAACTTCTCCATGTTGCGGCAGTCGTGGGCAACTCCCTGCAACGGCTTGGCTTTCCAGCCGGAGCTGGGAAGCGGTTGGCTGACTCCAACGATCAATGCATAACCCCGAGCCATGATTTCTCTCCAGAAAGGATGACGAGCCGGACGCAGGAATCAATTCGATGACCCAAAGTGGAGTATAATCCACCTTCTCGCGAATGGAATCGATTTTCACAAGCAAGCGACAAGAATACAGCCTGCGCGGCGGGATGCGTATTTATGGCTCGCAAAGTCTCTTTGCGTGCAGGTGGAATGTCAGGTTCGGCGCTGTGGCTGAGCTCAGACCGAGCCACACGCCTCGACCGCAGGTCTTTCATGCCGCTGGAGACCTACGGCTGGAGACCTACGGTCGGAGGTTTCGGCGCTCTTCGGAGACCGCGCCGAGCGAGGGCAAGGCAGGTGTGGGTGGTCGGATTCTTTATGATTTTGACGACAGATCGCGCTGGTCGCAGCGGTAGGTCTCTTCCCAAAGGCAGCCGGCCCAAGACCAGCCGACGCCAAAGCCGATCAGCATGCTCTTGGCACCAGGACGCAGAGTGCCTTTGCGACGTAGTTCGTCGATCAGGATGGGCAGGGTCGAAGAAACCGTGTTTCCGCAATCCTCCAACAGGAGCGGCATGCGAGCCGTGTCCATGCCCAACCGCTGGTGCAGGTGTTCCAGCATCTTCTTGGTCGCCTGATGCAGCAGGTACAGATCCACGTCTTCGCGCGACATCCCGGCGGCTTCCAGAATCTGGTCGATCAGCTTGGGCACCTGTTCGACCGTAAATCCGATCAGACTGGGCCCGTCCATGTACAGCCTGCTGGGCCAGCGTTTGCGGTGACGCGGCCTAATCGCTTCCGCAACCGGTCGGGCACCGCCTTCGGACACGATCAATGTGTCGGCGCCCTGGCCGTCTGTTCCATACCGGAAAGCAGAAAGAGTCGGACGCTCGACCGCCTCGATCAACGTCGCCGCGCCGGCGTCCCCAAAAATCGTCCGCAGGCTGCGATCCGTGGGATCGATGTACTTCGAATAGGTCTCGGCGGTAATCAAGAGCACGCGGCGCACTGGTCCCACGCGAATCAACCCGTCGGCCAAAGCCAGCCCGTACACGAATCCGGAACAGCCCAAATTAAAATCTAATGCTCCGGCGGACGTGGGAATGCCCAGTCGCGACTGCATCAAACAAGCCGTTGTCGGCAAGGGATAGTCGGGTGTCTGCGTGCAGAACAGCAGAAAATCGATGCTGGCCGGGTCGATGTTGTAGCGATCAAACAGCTTCTTCGCGGCCGTCACCCCCAAATCGGACGCGCATTCGTTTTCGGCCGCGATGTAACGCGTGGCGATTCCCGTCTTGTCATGGATTAGGTCCATGTCCCAATCGGGAAAAAGTCGCTGCAGTTCCTCGTTGGTTTCCGCCCGCTCGGGGTAGTGGATAGCAATTGGACCGATAGCCGCGTGGTTCACCGATGCAAGACTCTCAATCAAGGTAGGGATGAAAATGCAGCAATCACGATAGCTATGCCGTTGGGGGCGGTCAATGGAGAACTGAACAAGAGCGATGGTTCAACGTGTTTTCGGTCAAAAAATGGCCTGGACATCGCCGATTCGTTCTGAGACACTCCGCACCCCTCGGTTTCTCTTCACCTTATCAGCAAGCGGAGATGTTGCGGTGAATCGACCTAGTCTGACTCTGTGGATCTGCGGTCTGGTGATCATGTCTTGGGCCGCTTCGGCTCGCGCCAATGACTGGAGCCTGCCGAGTTTAAACCCGTTTGGCTCGAGCACTCCGAAACGATCGAACGAGCCTTCGACATGGACGAAGATGTCCAATGGCACGAAGAGCTTCTTCTCGAAAACCTACGACGTACTGACTCCGTGGGACACCGAAGCGGAGAAAGCACGGTCGAACCAGAAATCGCGCACCTCGCGCCCGTTGTCGAACACGGGCCGGGCGACTCCTGAGAAAAAATCGTTCCTCACTAGCTGGTGGGCGCCCGAAGAGGAACCCCAGAAACCGAGGACGGTCAGCGAATGGCTTTCCCAGCCTCGTCCGTAAACAGGGGTATCCTCGCTGGGCTCGCATTCGATCAAAATGGTCAGCGAACGACTTGAGCCAGATACGGTTCGTCCACGCCGCGGAAGCTCATCCACATCTGCCGCGGCACGAACCAGCCGACCAGGATGATGATCAACTGGCTGAGGACGAACAGACTCAGAGCCAATAAGACCCCCTCGGTGAATCCGTACGAGTGCAGTCCCACGCTCAGTTCGTTCACGCCGAACCACGACCAACTGGTCACGATGTTTCCGAACACCGCCAGCACGGCCATTCCGCGTTCTTTAACCAAGCCGTCCCAGCGAGCGTGCAGGATCAACGCATTCCAGAGCACGATGATCAAGGCGCCATTCTCCTTGGGATCCCACCCCCAGAACCGTCCCCACGAGTCATCCGCCCACAGTCCGCCCAACACGGTGCCGATGAAGCTGAAGAAGATGGCGAAGCAGATGATGCCGTAGATCATCCGCGCCAACAACTTGCTGGTCTCGGTGTTCAGCGACGGAGTGCAGATGCCCAGGAAAATGTAAAAGATGCCGAGCAAGCCGGCCAGGAATGTCACCGCATACCCCAGCGTAATTGTGACAACGTGCGTGGCCAGCCAAAACTGAGTATCAAGTACGGCTTGCAGAACGGTGAACGTATCGCCTCGCATTCCCAGAAAGGCAGCGATCAATAGCGCCGCGGCACCGCTCAGTGCCGCGACCACATTGCCGATGCCGATCCGGAAGATCAGTTCCAGCACCAAACCGAACACGACGCACGACCAGCCGATGAACAGGGCCGACGAGTATAGGTTGGTGACAGGCGGTCGCCCCGAAATATAAATCCGGGCGACAAGACCGAGCGTGTGGATCAATAGCGCGATCACCAGAATCGCAAATGCGGTGCGGTTGATCAGTCTCGGCATTCCCAGGAAGCCCACGGTCGCGACAACGTAGCCAATCACGTACAGCACAAGGCTCAAATAAAACGGGGAAACGTGGTTGAAGTAGCTTTCCAGCGACAGCTTGCGCGACGCGTACTCCGCCGGCAGTTCAGCGTCCAGCAGTCGCCGGTATTCGGCGACTTCCCGGTTGAACGCCACTTTGTCGTTCCGCCGATACGCGGCGAAGATCGACTCCAGCCGTTCGACAGCCGGATTGACGGGTTCCTTGAGAATCTGTCGTCGGAGAAACGCCTTGTTCATTGCCGACGCGTAGGCTGCCCAATGTTCGTTTTCCGAGTCGGCACCACCGTCGGCCGTGGGAGTCATTTGTGGCACGGCCAGCGGAGCATGCATCCGCTTCAGCATGCTGTCGGTTTCCGACGCCGCGTTCATCAATTGACGGATGCGCACGATCCGTTCGGTCGCGGCTTCGCGGTCCCGCTCGAACTCCTCCTCGGTCGGCAACGGCGGGAATTCGAGCGGTTGAAACGCGCTGGCGATCAATGTGTAGCTGCGGAAACGATCGTCGACTTCCAGCAGTTTCCGCTGGAAGAAGTCCAGTTGTTCACTGTCCAGTCGGCGAGCCTGTTCGGACTGCCGATCGAACTCCGCCAGTTCCTTGCGAACCTGCCCCGGTTCGCCACGGATTTCCGACAACGAATAGTGGAAACCCTTGCGTCGCTCCAGGCCCAGCAATTGCAAAACCTCCAGGTTGTAGATCCGGAACACCCGGTGCTCGTCGGCCTGGTCGGGTCGCGCCACTGCGTCCAAGAACCATTCCACGGCCGAGCGTTTCTCCCCTCCACTGTCTCGGAACGTCTCGTAGTCCGAGATCTTCCGCAGGGCGTTTCGGGCCAGCGTGTCCATCGGCTTGACGCGACCTTCGAACGCGACCGGAAGTTCGCCGAATGCGGCCAGGTTGAATTCGCCCGACTCGGTTCGCGGCGGTGCCATCTTGCCCGCCGCCCAACCGGCGAAAATCAAGGCCACGACCGCCGGCACGATCCATTCCGCCGTCAGCCAATTGGATCGAGGCTCCAGCGGGCCTTGTTGATCCTTCTTCCGCCGCGACTTCTCGGGCTTGCCGGCTCCGTGACCGGCATCGCCCGCCGGATGAGTGACGACCAACGGCGCGGGCGGTTCGGCCACTCGGGACTGCCGCTGCAAGAAACGCAGCAGGGTATTCCAGAAGTGGGCAAACATACCGGTCGCGACCAGCATGCAAGCCACGTAGGGAATCATCCAGCCCGTGTTTGTGACGACTTGCAACGTCGTCTGTTCGATCCCCGTGCGCGGATCGCGGAAATAGCCGCTCTGGTAGAACGTCTCGCCGGCGTAACGCAGCGGGTTGTTCATCCAGATGCGGATCTCGCCGCGGTCGACATCCCGCTCGGTATCGACCAGTCGCACGTACGAGCTGTAGTCGCGCGGCGTCGAGGTGCCGATATAGTCGTCTTTGCGTACGTCGATCAAGTGCATCGTGTACGGCTTGTACGTTCGCCGGAACCGCAACGCCATTTCATAGGACTTGTCCCCCAACGGCACCGGCTCGTTGATGTCCTGCGACGACAGATACTGCGAGACCAGGTACGTTCCGAGACTGGCTCCACTCTTCTTGCGCAGCAGTTCGACATACGCCGAAGCCATGTCGACGCCCTGGTCCATGCTGGCGCCGGTCGCGGCGCGCTTGGGAATCGCCAGAATCTTCCGCCCGTTGCCGGCGGTCGCCGGATTCTGGCCATCAGCTTTGGGATCTTCCAGGTCGGAGTTCTTCAGGAATTGGACAACTCGGATGTCGAACGGCAAGTCAGCGTCCTGGATCACGTTCCCGGATTGAGCTGCCTTGGCGATCAAACTGCCCGGCACGACGACCACGTCGTCCTCCGTCTCGGAGTACGTCGGATCGACGATCGCCAACTCGGTTTCGCGGATATCGACGGCGTAGTTGGCCGAGTGACCTTCCTGGATCATCAAACGTTCTTCGATCGCATACCAACTGACGAACCACTCGCCCAGCATCAGCAACCCCAGGCCGGCGTGGATCAGCACCAATCCGCCTCGTTTGCGGAACGTCAGGATGGCGCCGAACAGCAGGACCAGCGCCACGAATTCGGCCTGGATCAATTGCCACAGGATCCGCATGCCCGCGTCGCCCAGGTACGCCGATTCGCCGCCCAGCCACACCCAGCCGGTCAGGACCGCCATCAGGACGATGCAACCGCCGAACAGAATGACCTCGATCTTCCGCTGGCCAAAGTCGCGAAGCATCAGGGTGAAGCTCACGACCATCGCCAACCACAGCAGCAACAGCCCCACCTTGCAGAACGTCCACAACGTGGCCCAGGAGAACATCGGCACGGCCTGAAGACCTTCGGGATTGTGCCCCGCGGCGATAATCTGCCAAGTCAGCACGCTGCCCACGGCCAGGGTCATCAGCCCGACGGCCAACCGCAGACCGCGCGACTGCACGGTGAACATAATGACTTGAGCCAACAACAAATCGACCGCCATCAGCGTCCCGATCGTGGCCCCGCCCGGAAAGAGAAATCCACCGAGCACGAGCGATTGCACGGCCGTCGCCGCCCCGATCAGGAAGACCGTCGAGCCGGCGATCATCCAACCCCAACCGAGGTCTCGCCGCAGCAGGCAGGCCATCGTGCCCAGTCCTGTGGCGACAATCGCCGCAATCGCGATCAGCCCCCGCATCGCGCTCTCTCGCAGACTGGGAAACCACGTCTCGGGGAAAAACGTCTCCACGTTGATCCAGCAGATCCACGAGCGGAAGTAGACCGACATGACTTCCCACATGTCCTGCCGTGTCTGTGCCACGGTGCCGACGAAAATCAGGAAGATGGACGCAGCAAAGAGAGCCACGGCCAGTTTGAGCACCGTGGTCCGCAGCGCCGCCCGCATGGTCGGCAGCGTCCGGTCGCCGTGCGACCGGTTCGGGTGGCTCAGAGCGGCCTCGCTGGCAGCCGTGGATTCAATGTCGATGGCCATTGCGGACTCCGTGGATGGTTCGCGGTTCGAAGAGTGTTCCGGTAAGGGCGGGGTGATGCATCGCTGGGGCAGGCACGCTCCTGGCGCAAATCGTCGGGCGCTGTCGGGCGGCGGTTACGGGAATTTGACGGATCTGGCGAGCGCCAGGAAATTCTCCTTCTCCCGCTCGGCCAGTTCGTTGTCGCCTTTCAGCTTGAAATACCAAGCCTCGGTGCCTCGCACCGCGACGATGCCCAGAATCGTTTCTTGCTCGCCTTTCAGCTCGATCATTTCCGCGGCCACGCCTCCGAGGTCCAGCTTCTGAATAGCCCGCCCCACTTCGTCGGCATCCAATGGCTCCAAGCCGATTTGACCGCTCCAGCGGTTCACGTTCTGCGTCAGCGAACCGGCGCCCGGCAAGCGGTCCAGGGTGAACTCCAACCGCTTGGCTCCGTCGGTGACCTCGAACGCGGCTTCGTGCCGGATCGTGATCCCGCCGCGGGAGATCATAAGCGGAGCCGCGGTCCAGCCCTCGGGAGCCTGCAATTCGACCCCGGAACCGACACCGGACGCGGGCGGTGTCGTGGTCGCCGCGGCCGAGGATGAAGGCGAACCCGAGGCCAGCGAACTGCCTTGATTGACGAAATCGACGAAGGTGGCCGTCAGGCCGTTTATGGGAATCGCCTCCGTATTTTCCGCCAATTCATCCTCGCGAATCGGCCCCAAGTTCAGTTGTCCACGCCAGCGATTCACGTTGGCCAAGATGTTTTGCGTCGGATCGCCCTCGATCGACAGCGGAATCACCGTCAGTTCCAGCGCGTCTTCCTCGGGCCCCAGCCGAACCGTGGCAAACCGCATGCCCGAGGCGGGCATCTGACGCCAGTTGCCGGGCAACTGCCAACTGGGCTTTCCACCATCGAACCGGATGGTCTTCAGCCAATCCTTGAAGGCCGACACGTGGGGTACAAGTTCGTCGGGTGCGCCGTTCACTTTGAAGAACCACGCCTGGCCTTGGTTGGGAATGATCGCGCCGAGCATCCGCTGCGGCGACTGGGAATCCAACGGAGCATGAGGCATGGTCCCATCGGCCGATGCACTCAACGCAGCCGGTTTCGGAGCCTTGTATCGCCGAATACCTTCCGAATCTCCGCAGCCCACCATGAAAATGAGCAGTGCGACTGCGAGGCATCGAACGAACGAAACATCGCCGAACAAAGTGTCCAACGTGATCGAGCCAGTCATCCGTTCCTGGCCGGCAGGTGCGATATCATCCAGTTTCATCATAGCTGAAGAGGGGCTTGCAAGTTGTGGGGTGTTGATTCGTACGGCAAGGTCGCTCAGTCCAATGCTGAAGCAGACTGATCCTCGCCGCGATGTCGGCCGGGTTGCCGACATTTCTGTTCAGTTTTGAAGATTATAGGGGGATGCGGCGGAAAAGAATACCGGCATAGGCTATTCGATCTGTTCCCAATCGCCCAGCTTCAGTCGTTTCGTCAAGGCTTCATCACCCCGCACGATCTGAAGCGAGACGACATCGCCGGGCGCGTTTCGCGCGATGGCGGTCGTCAGTTCCTCGAAATTCTGGACGGGCTGGCCTTCGTACTTCTCGATCAAATCGCCGATTTGCAGACCGGCCTCTTCCGCCGCGGTGTCCGGCCGAACCGTGTAAATCACACAGCCGGGTTGTGTGGGATCGCATCCGATCCCCAGGAACGCGCCGCCGCGCACATCGACTCGCGTTCCGCGCAGCGACTGGACCAACCGGTCTTTGCCCTCCGCCGTCAGACTCGTTCCATACAGCCGCAGATTGGCCAGTCCGCCCAGCGCCCCGAGGCTCTCGACCGCAGCATCGCTGATCGGGCAATATAGCACCGACAGACTCCGCAGGTTCTTTAGCTGACGCAGGCTGTCGATTCCGCGGTCAGTGATCTTGGCTTTGCGGATCGTTAACGACGGCAGTGCCGGCATCTTGGCGACATGGGCGAGTGCGTCGTCGTCGAACTCAGGGTGATTGACAATCAGCACGTCCACGGTGTTCAACCACCGCAGTCGCATCAGGTCCAGCGGCGTACCCCGCCACTGCTCGCCGATTTCGATCGACAACTGCTCGATGATCTGCAGGCCCAGCGGCGATTGTTGTTCGCCCACCACCGCGCCCAATCGCTTCAGATCCTCCAAGGCTCGTTCGTGACGCACGACATCCAGTCGTGCCAGCGCTTCGGCCGCTCGTCGGGCAGCGGACGTAACCCGCGGCGCCGCCACTTTTTCCAACGCTGCCCGCGCGGCCTCGGACGTCGCCAAATCCGTCTGCATCGCCAATTCTTGCAGGATGTAGACACCCCGCGTGGTCACTTCCAGATTGTTCGTCGCCAGCGCTTGAACGATGGCATCGATCGAGGCGGATCCGGCCATGATCAACCGCTCGGTCGCCAACTCGCGATTGAGAAACCGGTCCGAATCCAGATCGCGAACCAACTTCGGGATGTCTTGGTCGCTAACTTGCGAATCCGCGGCAATCGCCTGCCGATCGAACGGCTGCAACCCGAAAAACGAACAACCAACGATCAGAGCGAAAGCCCAAACGTGGCAACTATTCGGCGTGGCAGTTAATGAAGACAGCGATCGGAGTGGCAGGACTCGGAGCGTCATGGGCGATATCTTCTGTTCTCGGGCGAGAAACGCACTGATCCAAACTACCATATTCTTCCAAACGACAGCCAATTCGGCCAGTCCGAATTGGGCGGGTCGCAGGAAATACCCGTCCATCGCTCGGCGCGGGTCGCCGACCCCGCCCGAAATGACGACCGCAGGTCGACTGATCGGCGCTGGTCGCCTGACCCCGCCGAAAAGAACGCAGGTCTCCCGCACCCTCGGAGACCTGCGGTCGGTCTTGTCGCTCGGTCACGAGACCAGCCATAGCGCCGGGCGTTCTTCGCGCGGAAAGCTAGGGCTCGAATGAATCAGGTTGACAGTTTCTGCAGGATCAGCAACAATCTAGGTGTACCCTGTAGGCCAGGAAGCCCGTCTAACGCGGAATTTTCTGAATCGTTCGGGTGGATCTCGCTGGTTGGAATTGAGAATGCGGTTCACCATTTCGCAAATCGTTATCGCTGTGTTGCTGTTTCACACGGCCGTGGGTTGCTGTTTGCATCACGCCCACGAGTGCGACTTCGGCTGCGGTGACGCTGCGACGGTCGCTGCGAACATTGCCTGTTGCGAGTCCCTTCGGGACCAGTGCTGCAGCGCCGTGGCGGATCGACGGAGCGAAGTGATTGACATCGACGGAAACCATCATCGTCACCAACACGGCTGTGATGGTGATCAGTGTACGTTTCTCCGACCGGATCGGCCGCCGACAGACTCGATCGAGCGGTCTCTTGATGTGATCGGTCGATTCTGTGCCTGGACCAACCAAGGCGATGCCCCGATCGGTGTGCGCTTTTCACGCAGTTTGGAATTCCCCGATCCGAACGACCATCACCTGATCCGGCCACATCTGCTCCTCTGCGTGCTGCTGATCTGATTCTCCGCCAATTGCATTGGCCTTTACCCTTTCACGCTCGCTGTCTGCGCATACGTGATTGTCCGCCTTCATTTTTCGAAACGCGCTGCAACGGCGGATCGGCCGAAGATAACTCTCTTTCGGGAAACGCAAACGATGAATTTCATTCCCAATCCACTGCGAAGACAATGGAAGGTGCTTGCCACGGCCTTGGCATTCCTGACCGCCACAATCGCCGCGGTCTGGACGCACGAACTCTGGCGACCAGTGGCCGATCGGTTACCGGTGGAGATGCATCTAAAGCGAACGGATGAGCATGAATCGGACGCCACGGCCGAGTTGCATGCCGGGCACGAAGATGGCGGTCGAGCAGAATCGACATCGCGGCTGCAGCTGAGCGAGCAGGCCCGCAAGAACGTCGGGTTGACGCTTTTCACCGTCCAACCACGGGATTTTCAGAGAACCGTCGTCGTGCCGGCCGTGGTAGCCGAACGGCCCGGCAGATCGCAGCTTACGGTATCCGCGCCCATGACCGGCACCGTAACGCGGATCTACCCGATATCGGGCGAAGCGGTCGCGCCCGGCGATCCGCTGTTTGACCTGCGGTTGACGCACGAAGACGTAGTGGAGAAGCAAACTTCGTTGCTCCGGGATCTGGAACAACGGGACATCATCCAGGCGGAGGTGGACCGGTTGGAGGAAGTCTCCAGCAGCGGAGCGGTTGCGGGGAAGACGCGGTTGGAGAAGATCTACCAGCGCCAGACGATCGATGCCTCGATCCGTGCCGAGCGCGAGGCTCTGCTGCTGCACGGATTGACCGAAGAACAAATCGCATTCATCGAAACCGAGCGGCGTCTGGTCCGCCAGATTCTAATCAGCACACCGGAACCGGATGTATCGCACAGCTCTGCCGACCATGAGGACTTTCTGCAGGTGGGAAAACTGACCATCCAGCGTGGCGATCACGTCGTTACGGGAGCCCCCATGGCGATTCTGACGGACCATTGCGAGCTGTACATCGAAGGCATGGCTTTCGAGCAGGATGCCCATGCTTTGGAAAACGCAGCCCGACAGAGATTGCCCATTTCAGCATGGATTGAATCGAATGGCGACGGTACGCAGGAGCTGAGCAACTTGCACGTGCTCTACATCCAGAGCGAAGTAGACCGGGAATCGCGTGCGCTGCGGTTCTACGTCAGCCTTCCCAATGTGCTCTCGCGCAAGGAAACAACGCCCGACGGTCACCGCTTCATCGCTTGGCGCTACCGTCCGGGACAGCGGGTCGAAGTGATGGTGCCCGTTGAACTCTGGACCAACCGCGTCGTCGTTCCGGTCGACGCCGTTGTCAAGGAAGGGGCGGAGTGGTTCATCTTCCAGCAGAACGGCGAGTACTTCGAGCGGAAACCGATTCACGTTGAGTACCGCGACCAGCGCTGGGCAGTGATCGAAAACGATGGAGCCCTTTTTCCTGGAGATGTTGTTGCCGCCACGGGCGCATTCCAGATGAATTTGGCCATGAAGAACAAGGCGGGAGGAGGCGTCGATCCTCACGCGGGACACAATCATTAGTCGCGAGTCAATAACAACCCGGAGGTTCGCGACGTTTCGCCTCGAAATACTCGAGGTGTGGCGAAGTGGCTCGGACGCTCACCGGCCGGAAAGCCTCGCAACTGCGGAACAGTACATCCTGCGACACTTGACTCTCGACATTCGACTCTGGATCTCCAACCATGCTTGACGCCATTATTCGATTCTCGCTCCGACAGCGGCTGCTAGTGATCGCCGTCGCCGTCTTCCTGCTTGGTTACGGCGGTTGGCAGATTTCCGAATTGCCGATCGACGTGTTCCCCGACCTCAATCGTCCTCGCGTGACGATCATGACCGAAGCACACGGAATGGCGCCGGAGGAGGTGGAAACGTTGATTACGTTTCCCTTGGAAACCGCGCTGAACGGCGCCACGGGTGTGCAGGCAGTACGTACGGCCTCGGGGGTCGGCCTATCCGTGGTGTGGGTCGAATTCGACTGGGGGACCGACATCTATAGCGACCGACAAATTGTCACGGAACGGATCGCGCTAGCCGCGGAAGGGCTGCCGCCCGGAGTGACGCCGCAACTCGCGCCGATTTCGTCCGTCATGGGCCAGATTCAGGTGATCGGGATGTGGAGCGATGATGGGACGACTTCGCCCATGAAACTGCGTACCCTGGCGGACTGGGTAGTGCGCCAGCGACTGCTGACGATCTCCGGCGTCTCACAGGTATTCGTGATGGGCGGCGACCGAAAGCAGTTTCAGGTGCTCGTCGACCCCGGAAGATTGCTCAAGTACGGCGTCACGCTACAGGAAGTGAAAACCGCACTGCAACGCAGCAACCGGAATGCGACGGGCGGTTATCTTGATCAACAAGGGCCCGACGAACTGCTGGTCCGCAGCTTGGGCCGAATCCAGACCGCGCAGGACGTCAACGAAATCGTTGTGACGATCAGGGACGGTCGAACGGTGTTGCTCGGGCAGGTTGCGCGGATCATCGAGGGCGCCCAAGTCAAGCGGGGAAGCAGCGCCGCGTTTGCCCGCCAGGCCGACGGCACTTTCGCCGGCGGCCCGGCAGTCGTGTTGACAGTGAACAAACAGCCTGATGCCGATACGCGACGGGTCACGACGGAGATCACGGCAGCTCTGAAGGAGTTGCAGCGGTCGCTTCCGGAAGATGTCCGAATCTACCCCAATTTGTATCAGCAGAAGGTCTTCATTGACTTGGCGATCCGGAACGTCGCGGAAGCGTTGCGTGACGGCAGCATCTTGGTCGTGGTCGTCCTGTTCATCTTCCTGTTGAATCTCCGCACGACCTTCATCACGCTGACGGCGATCCCGCTTTCGATCGTCATCACCGGACTGGTCTTTCACTGGTTTGGCCTGTCGATCAACACGATGACACTGGGCGGATTGGCCGTCGCGATCGGAGAACTGGTCGACGATGCGATTGTCGACGTGGAGAACAGCTATCGGAGACTGCGTGAAAACCGCCTGGCGGGATCGCCCCTGCACCCTCTCGTAGTCGTGTATCGCGCCAGTCTTGAAGTTCGGAACTCGATTGTTTTCGGGACCATGATCGTGATCCTGGTATTCCTTCCTGTCTTTGCTCTCGGCGGCATGGAGGGACGGCTATTCCGGCCCGTGGGGGTCGCTTACATCGTTTCCATCTTGTCGTCCCTGCTGGTTTCCCTGACGGTCACCTCCGTTCTCTGCTATTGGCTCCTGCCGAACGCCAAGTCCATGGCGCATGAGAAGGAAAGCGTGGTCTTGCGCGGCTTGAAGTGGCTTGCGGGAGGGGCGATCGGAATAAGCCTTCGGGCACCGATGACGATCCTCGGCTTGGCCACGGTGGCGGTCGCCATCGCCGGCTACTCGCTGCTGCAGAAGGAGAACGATTTTCTGCCGCCGTTCAACGAAGGCGCCGTGCAGATCAACATCGTCCTGCCGCCGGGTACGTCCCTGGGAACGTCGCAAGAAATTGCCCAAAGGGTCGAGGAAAGACTGAAGAAGATCGACGATTTGCAGGCCTTCGTTCGCAAGACGGGGCGAGCGGAGTTGGACGAACATGCGGTGACGGTCAATATCTCGGAAATCATCGCCAGCTACGATCCGTCGACGACTCGGAGCCGGGAAGAGATTCTCGATGAGCTGCGCGAGGCGTTGGCCGACATTCCGGGAATCGTGACAAGCGTCGAGCAACCGTTGGCGCACCTGATTTCCCACATGCTCTCGGGGGTCACGGCAAAAATTGGGATCAAGCTGTACGGCGACGATCTGGAAATTCTGCGGCGCAAAGCCGACGAGTTAAAGCGGGCCATTTCCGAAGTGGAAGGAGTGACCGATCTCCAAGTCGAACCTCAGATCGATATCCCGCAGTTGCGAATCCAAATCGATGGCCAGAAGCTGAAGCTGTACGGCCTGGTCCGAGAGGACATCAACGAGTTCGTGGAAACCTCCATGAACGGCGAAGTCGTTTCGGAAGTACTGCTGGGCCAGCGGACGTTCGACTTGCTCGTTCGTCTGGACGAGTCCTACCGAGAGGATCTCGATGCAGTCCGACGACTTTCGATCGACTTGCCAGGAGGCGGCACGACCATGCTGGCGTCGGTGGCCAAAATCTACGAAACCGGCGGGCCGAATACCATCAACCGCGAGAATGTGCGCCGGCGGATCATCATCCAGTGCAATACGTCCGGACGCGGACTGGTCGATGTCGTCCAGGACATCCAGACCCGCATCAAGCCGGTCGAACAGTCGTTGCCGACAGGATACTTTGTGTCTTTGGAAGGCCAGTTTGAAAGTCAGCGGTCCGCATCTCGAATGATCGCCGCTTTGTTCACACTTTCCCTGGTGGGCGTATTCCTCGTGCTGTACACGATGTTTCATTCCGTGAACCTTTCCCTGCAGGTGATGATCGCGCTGCCCATGGCCTTCATCGGTTCCGTCGCCGCGCTGTACGTCACGAATCAGACGTTGACCGTCGCAGCCATGGTAGGCTTCATCTCGCTGTGTGGCATCGCCTCCCGAAACGGCATTCTCCTGATCAATCACTACCTGCACCTCGTCCAGCACGAAGGTGAGACCTGGTCGCGGGAGATGATCGTCCGCGCCGGCAAAGAGCGTCTGGCGCCAGTGTTGATGACGGCGCTCACATCAGGGATCGGTTTGCTCCCCCTGGCGATGGCAGCCGGTGAGCCCGGCAAGGAAATTCTCTATCCGGTGGCCACCGTGATCATCGGCGGACTGATCACCAGTACGTTCTTGGAATTCCTTGTCCGCCCGGCGTTGTTCTGGAAGTTCGGCATGGCGGCAGCCAAGAACGTCGTCGAGGGAAGCGAAGCAGAAGTCATTCTGGAATAGGCCAGTCTCGTCGACTTTTCGTGGCAACGCCATGTTGTTGCTTGAACATTTTGTTGGGAAAGGAAACTTATGTTTCGATCGTTTCTTCACGCGGCTTGCGTCGCCCTGACCGTCGGTGCCCCGATCGGCTTGGCCGGCTGTAACGGTTCCTTGTCCTCGGGTCCGGCAACCCCGTCGGAGCACGACGAAGGCGACGGCCACGATCACAGCGGAGAGGCGGCTCGCGCCCATCCGACGAAAGGCCCGCATGGCGGACAACTGATTGAACTGGGCAACGAGGAGTATCACGCCGAGTTGATCCATGATGAAACAACGCACAAGGTCTCCGTGCATCTGCTCGACGCCGCCGGGAAACAAGCGGTTGCCGTGGCCGTACCGGAGATTACGATCCAGTTGCTCCAGGGCGGGCAGTTCACGCCGTACACCTTGAAGGCGGTCCCGGCAGGAGCCCCGTCGGCATCGCAATTCGAGCTGGTCGACCAGAAACTTTGCGAAGCCCTGTGCGGTAATGAACTCATCGGACGATTGCAGGTGACCATCGAGGGCAAGGCCTACGCCGGTGTCATCCAGCACGACCTTGGCGATGACGGCAGTCACGCCGGGCACAGCCATTGATGTCGCGTGCCCGAGATCCCTCGGTTTCGTCATCGCCGTGCTTGCGGTAATATGTCGCAAGGCCGCAACGATCCTCGGGATGGCGGCCGTGTCTTCGACAACCTAATCCGAATCCGAAATCCGAGTAGCCCATGAAAGTGATCTTAGCGGCTCCGCGCGGCTTCTGCGCAGGGGTCAATATGGCGGTCGAGAGTCTGGATCTGACGTTACAGACGTTCGGGCCGCCGGTGTACGTCTATCACGAGATCGTCCACAACCGCTTCGTCGTGGATTCGTTCCGTTCCCGCGGCGCCGTGTTCGTCAACGATTTGCAGGAGGTTCCCGAGGGCTCGTACCTGCTGTTCTCCGCGCATGGCGTTTCGCCCGAGGTGCGGCGGCTGGCTCGCCAGCGGCAACTGCATGCGATCGACGCCACTTGTCCACTGGTCACCAAGGTGCATCTCGAGGCGATCCGATTTGCCCGCGAAGGCTATACCATTCTGCTGATCGGTCACGAAGGCCACGACGAAGTGCTCGGCACGATGGGCGAAGCCCCCGACGCCATGATTCTGGTTCAGACGATCGAGGACGCGGATGCGTTGGAACTGCCAGCGGACGCCCGCCTTGCCTATCTGACCCAGACTACGCTTTCGGTTGACGATGCCAACCGGATCATCGAGCGGTTGCGAGCCCGCTTTCCGCAGTTGGTCGGACCCGCCAAGGAGGACATCTGCTACGCGACGCAGAACCGACAGGAGGCAGTACGGGCACTATGTTACCAAGCGGATCTGGTCTTGGTCCTCGGCAGCCAGAACAGTTCGAACAGCCAGCGACTGAGCGAGATCGCTCGCGAGAACGGGGTGGCCGCACACCTGATCGACGGTGTGGCCGATATTGACCCAGTCTGGTTTCAGGAGGCGGAGACCGTCCTGGTCACCGCGGGCGCGAGCGCCCCCGAATCGGTAGTCGAGGAGTGTCTGAGCTTTCTGCGCGAACGCTACGGCGCCGACATCGAAGTGCGTACGATCCGCACCGAACAAGTCCAGTTCCAACTGCCCCGGGCGATCCGCGCTCACCAAATAACTCTGGCCAGTTCGGCGACGAGCGGTTAAGATCAGCGAAGTGGTGCCGCCCATCCCACGGGCCGCTGGACAGCCGGGGTTCTCGATGCCGATCATGCCGCAAACCGAAGGCGAGCCGTTGGATCTGATGGCCGCTGCCGAACCGCCTCATCCGCGGCTGCCCGCGTGGCTGCTTTCCTGCCTGCTTCATGCCACGGGCATGGTCGTACTGGCCTTGCTGGTCCGCGATACCGCGCGAGGCACCGCGCCGGAACCGGATCGGTCGGCCGGAATCGTGTTGACGCAGACCGCCGGTCAACGCACGCGTTTCTTCTCGGACGAGGACCAGGAAGCGGCGGCCGAAGCACCGGCCGCGTCGGCGACGGACGCGACCGAGGCAACGGAGTCCATGGCCGCCGCCTTGCCATCGGCCAGCCAACTGCCTGTCGATCTGGCCGGGGTGCTGCCCGACAACGGCTCGACCGCCGGCATCGGCGCCGGGACCGATTTGTCGTCGGCATTGCCCAGCGCCGGCCAACTGGCGACCGGCCCCGCGCCGTCCCGGTCCGTGGGCAAAGGCAACAAGACCTATCTGTTCGGCCTGGAGGGCGAGGGCTCGCTGTTCGTCTACGTCTTCGACCGCTCGGACAGCATGAACGGCTACGAAGGCCGCCCGCTGGCGGCGGCCAAGTCCGAATTGCTGAACAGCATCGCCATGCTCGAAGCCACCCAGCAGTTCCAAGTGATCTTCTACAACCACGAAGTCACCGTCTTCAATCCGAACCCGGGGCAGACGGCGCGCCTGATGTTTGCCGACGACGCCACGAAGGGTCTAGCCGAAAAGTTCATCCGAACCCTGCCGGCCACGGGTAGCACCGAGCACATGGCCGCGCTGCTGCGGGCGCTGCTGCTGGCCCCGGATGTCATCTTTTTCCTGACCGATGCCGCCGATCCCCAGTTGACCGCTCAGCAGTTGGAGCGAATTCGTCGCACCAACAAGGGAACCGTGATCCATACCATCGAATTCGGGCCGGGCCCGTTCCCCGGAGGCGACAACTTCCTGATGCGTCTGGCCCGGCAGAACGACGGCCGACACACCTACGTGGACATCACCCGCCTGCCCACACGCCACGGATCGAAAATGTAGTCGTCACGCTCCGCCGTGACGACAGACGATCACGACAGATCATCACGGCGGAGCGTGATGACTACACTGAAGACACTTGATGACTTGCCGATCCTAACGCCGAGATCCCAATGACAAATGACCCACTCCCACCCCCGTATTTTTCCCTCTGTTTCGCTGTCTTGTTGGCAACGGCCGCGACCGCCCAGGACCGGGTAACGTATTCCACGGGGCGTGACGACAGCGGCCGGGCGACGGTTTCCGGGACGATCGTGGACTATACCGGCGCGCAACTCACGTTGCGCTCGGCGGGCGGCGGCGAGCAATCGATTCCGGCGGCGCGCGTGGTGTCGGTGGAAACCCAGTGGCCGGCGTCCAAACTGGCCGGCGACCGCCTGTTCGCCGAGGCCAAATACGACGAAGCATTGCAAGCTTACGTGACCGCCTTGCGGGACGAGCCGCGAATCTGGGCCCAGCGGCAGATGTTGGCCGACTCGGTCAGTTGCCTGAAAGCACTGGGGCGGATCGAGCAAGCGGGGGAAGCCTTCATGCGTCTGGTGCAGAGCGACCCCGAGACGATGTGGTTCGGCCGCATCCCGCTGAACTGGCAGTCGGTTCAGCCGTCTCCGCAGCTCGAAACGCGAGCGACGCTTTGGCTGAAATCCACCGATTCCGAGATCGCTCCGTTGATCGGCGCCAGTTGGCTGTTGGCCACCCGCCATCGAGCGGCCGCAATGGACGTCTTGCAGCGACTGGCCGCGCGCGGTGAGCGTCGAGTGGCGTCGCTGGCCACCGCACAACGATGGCGCACCCTCACCGCGACCGTGGACGAAGCCGAACTCCAGCGTTGGAGCGAACTGGTGGAGAAGATGCCGCGCGAAGTCCGCGCCGGAGCCTATTTCACGCTCGCCCAGGGACTGGCCGCGCGCGGCCAGAGCGAACGGGCCGCGCTGGCTTGGTTGCGGATTCCGCTGCTGTATGCCGATGAAGACCGTGGCCTGGCGGCTGTCGCCCTCTTGAACGCCGCTCGTGAATTGGAAAGAATCGGGGACAAGCAGGAAGCGGCCTCGCTGTACCGCGAGATCCTCCGCGATTACGCCGGAACCTCGTCGGCCACTCAAGCGACGGCACGCCTCGAATCCCTCGCGGGCGATTGACGGAAAGGAAGCAGACTCTTGTCGAAACATTGTCATTGGATGACGCGGGCTTGTCCCGCGGAGGCTCCCGCCCGCAACTCCGAACAGCGCACCCCGATGGGCAACACCGTGAAGCATTTCTGTAGCCGAATTCGTGAGAATTCGGAGATTCTGGGCAGACTCCGAATTCTCACGAATTCGGCTACCATGTGGTACCGCTTTGCCGTGACGGCTAGCACCGCCGTCTTGGTCGGGTTCATGCCCGTCGCCGCGCTCGCTCAGACGGCGGACGAGTCCGGCGATGCAGCAGCGCAAGAAGCCTCGCACGGCTTCTTCAGCATCCTGTTCTCAGGCGGCTTGGTCGGCGTTTCGATCATGCTGCTGCTGTTCGCGCTGTCGCTGACCGCGGCCTACTTGGTCTTCGACCACCTGATGACCATCCGTCGCGGCGAACTGATGCCCGACGGGCTGAGCGATCGGGTGCGCGAGTTGCTGCTGGCCGGACGGTTGGGCGAGGCCGATCAGGCGTGCCGCCAGCAGCCCAGCTTCCTGGCCTTCGTCGTGCTGAACGGATTGTCCGAAGTGGACGGCGGCTGGAACGCGGTCGAGAAGGCGATGGAGGACGCGACCGCCGAGCAATCGGCGCGGCTGTTCCGCAAGATCGAGTACCTCTCGGTGATCGGCAACATCGCGCCGATGGTCGGCTTGCTGGGCACCGTGACCGGAATGATCATCGCCTTTCAGCAGGTCGCCAGCACACAGGGCACCGCCGGTGCGGCCGATCTAGCCGAGGGCATCTACCAGGCGCTGGTCACCACGGTCGGCGGATTGATCGTGGCCATCCCGTCGCTGGGCGCCTTTGCCGTCTTCCGCAACCGGCTGGACCAACTGGTCGCCGAGGCCGCCTATCTGGCCCAGCACGCCGTGGCTCCGTTGAAACGCCGCCGGACGGCGCCCGCCCCCGCCGCACCGCCGGCCCGCGCGGCCGTTCCGCCTCCGCCACCGGCAGGAGGCGGTTGATGCGAGTCCCCGATCACACGCGCGGCGGCGACTTGGGGTTCAACATGACCCCGATGATCGACGTCGTGTTCCTGCTGATCATCTTCTTCCTCGTGTCCAGCCATCTGGCCAAGCAGGAAGTCCAGATGCCGCTGCCGCTGCCCACCGCGGCCAACGGTGCGAGGCCCGTCGAGACCGCCGCGCGCCGATTGACCATCAACGTCTTGGGCGACGGGCGACTGCTGCTGGCCGGCAAGCCGGTCGAGACCGACGAATTGCGTCAGCGATTGGCGGCGGCTCGCGCCGAGAGCGGCGCCGATTTGGAAGTGCGAGTCCGCGGGGATCGCACCGTCGCGTACCGGCACGTCGAAAGCATCTTGTTGGCCTGTGCCCGAGCCGGGATCTGGAACGTCGCCTTCGCCGTCTACCGGCCGGAGGACGTCCGCTGATGCGCCGCACCTCGATGTACAGCCAGCAGCGCCGCGACTTGGACGTCAAGATGACGCCGATGATCGACGTCGTTTTCTTGCTGCTGGTCTTCTTCATCTGGACCGCCAGTTTCCAGATCGCCGAGCAGATCCTGCCCAGCAGCGTCTCGGCCAGCACGGGGACGCAAGCCGCGGCGAGCGACGTGCCGCTGCCCGAGGAGGATTTCGACGAAGTCGTGATCCGCGTGCTCTGGGACGGTCGGCAGCCGCAATGGCAAGTCAACTCGGCCCCCGTCGCCACGCTCGAACAAGTCCGCCGCACCCTAGCCGCCCTGGCCGCCATCAAAGCCGACGCCCCTGTCATCATTCACCCCGACCCCGAAGTCCCGCTGGGCCACGTCATCGACCTGTACGACCTCACCCGCCTAGAAGGCTTCCAAAAAGTCCAATTCACCGCCTCGGAACCCGTCCAGAACCGATGACAAAAAGATTGATGACAAGAAGATAACGACGATTCTTCAACGCCCGCGACCCAGCCAGGCGCGTGGCGACAACCCATCTGGCCAACGCGGCGGCGTCAGCCCCCCGGTTCTCATTCTGCTGCGCTCCCATGAACTTCGGAATCATCACTTCTCCCAGTGTTTTCGAACCCGGACGCCCAGTCTGCGGCTTCTGTATGGCGTCAAGATCTTTGTCTGCTCGGGGCGATTTCCTGGCAGAGACCAAAGAACGGCTGTCTTTCCCAGGGAAATCGGCGGTTCGTTCACGGACTGAGAATCGGGGTGCCGGCGATTCGATCCAGCCCATGTCCCGCCGATTTTTCTGCCATCAATCTTTCTGCCAAGAATCCACGGATGATCGACTGCGCATCCTAATGGGGCCGATTTCGACGAAGGCCCAGCGGCCACAGGTTCCGGCGCTGTTGACGGCGGGAACCCATGATGTCGGGGACGGAATTGCGCCCGACTCCGCCAACGGTGCCGGGAATCGCTCCAGGTTGCGCGTGACGGCGTGGTTCACGTTGCCCGTGGTGCCCCAGACATCGCTGCCAAGTCTACGTCCACCATGACTCTATGGCCGCGGATCAGCAGAATAGCGCCAGAACGCAACACAGGCCGGGGACGCGACACCGGCCGCATGGCTTGACGGAAGCGCAGGCGGTACACTGATCCGGGGCAGGGTGGTGTGCGTATCGCACAACCGACGATTCAAGACGATTTCAACTGGACGGAGATTCTTGCCATGCAGACCAGGTTTCGGATCGGCGTGATCGGGCATACGGGGCGCGGGAACTATGGACATGGACTCGACACGGTCTGGCTCGAAATGCCGGATTGCGAGATCGTGGCGGTGGCGGACGCGGACGAGACGGGACTGGCGGCGGCTCAGAAGCGGCTGCACGTGGGCCGCGGTTACGCCGACTACCGCCAGATGCTGGACGAGGCGAAACCGGACGTCGTGGCGGTCGCGCCGCGGTGGTTGGACCAGCACCGCGATATGGTCGTGGCGGCGGCCGAGCGGGGGATGCACGTGTACATGGAGAAGCCGTTCTGCCGCACGCTGGAAGAGGCCGACGAGATCGTGGCGGCGTGCGAGAAGCACAAGGTCAAGCTGGCGATCGCCCACCAGACCCGCTACAGCCCGCGATTGCAGATGGTCCGCCAGTTGTTGGAGGAGGGCGCGATCGGCAAGGTGCTCGAAATGCGCGGCCGCGGCAAGGAGGATCGGCGTGGCGGCGGCGAGGACTTGTGGGTGCTGGGCAGCCATGTGATGAACTTGATTCACTACCTGGGCGGCGAAGCGCTGTGGTGCTTTGCCCGGGTTCTGCAAGACGGCCAACCGGTGACCCGCGCGCACGTACAACCCGGCGCCGAGGGCATCGGTTCGCTGGCGGGCGACACGGTCGCGGCGATGTACGGCTTGGACAACGGCGTGACGGCGTATTTCGGATCGCACCGCAACGCGGGCGGCGAGCGGTTCGGCTTGCAGGTCTACGGTTCGGAGGGCGTGATCGAGGTGCTGACCGGCCATCTGCCGTCGGTGCAGATCCTGCGGGACCGCAACTGGTCGCCGGGACGCAGCAGCACCAAGTGGCTGCCCGTCAGTTCGGCCGGCGTCGGCGAAGCCGAGCCGCTGACCGACCGCGGTTTGCACGGTGGCAACCTGCTGGCCTGCCGCGACCTGATCGACGCGATCCAGGAAGACCGCTATCCGGAATGCAACGTCTACGAAGCTCGCGAGACGATCGCCATGATCGCCGCGGTCTTCGAATCGCACCGGCTGGGCGCGCCGGTCGAATTTCCGCTGAAGACGCGGAAGAATCCGCTGGATCTGATGACTTAGCATCGTTCGAGAAATAACTGTCCAGTGTTTATTGCTGATCATCCCACGGAGTGTGATGGCTACATTGGCGAGGCGACAGTTGTTTCTCGAACGATGCTTAGGACCGGCAAGTGAATTCGTGTCGCGTTTGCGGAAGGAGTCGGGAGTCGTTTTCGAAGAAAGCGTTTCTTCTGTGGTTCGTCGGTGCCCGAAAGCGAATACCGATCCCGTTGGGGAGTTGCGGCTTCAGCGTGCCGGTTCGCGTGACATTGGCCGCGTACACGATGAATCGTAAACTCCAACGAGAACGACTCGCGACACGGTTCACTGCCTCTACTGCCGGTCCTATCTGGATGCCCGCGTCGTTGTGGGGCGGGAGGTGCCCAGGATGCGCTGGAGGGCTTGTTCGACGCGGGTCGAGTTGGCTTTCTGCAGGGAGATGATCTTCACTCCGCGGGCCGGATTCTCTTCGGCGCCGCGATCGAGGACTCCGGCCAGGTCGATAATCTCCTCCAGCAGAGGCGAGGCGGCGACGACGATCAGCGAGTTGGTAGCGTCGTCCACAGCGATCTCGGCCGACATGCGGCTCAGCGAGCGAGTCGCCGTGCGAGTCGAGGTGGTCGAGGCGGCCGTCCGGCCGGTCATTTGCGAGCGGAAGACTTCGCGCAATGTGGTGGCGATCTCCTCGGCTTCGGCATAGTGGATCGGGACGATCTGCGGTTTGGTGGCCCGCGCGTCTTCGGTGTCCATCGTGCGGATTAACGCCTCGATCGTGTCGCGATCGATGCGGCTGCCTTGAACGAGAATCGAGTTCAAGCGTTCATCGGGAACGATCGATACCGGCTGGTAGCCTCGGCGCCAAGTGGTGCCGGTAGCCGTGAACAACTCCCGCAGTCGCTCGGCGACGTCCACGGCGCTGGAGTATTTCAACGGGTACATGCTGATGTTGCGGCCGATCTCGCCGGAACCGGGCAGGATCGTCCGCAGCAACTCCTCCAACTGCTGCACCGCTTCGGGATCCTCCGAAACGATCGTGATCGTGCCTTCGCCGGGCACCAGAAAGACCGGTGGCCTGACGGCGGATGCATCATCGTTCACCATATCGGCCGGCAACTCGGAAGGCGTTTCCGCGGGCAGATCCGGCGGCGGACCGAGGGGAGCCTCCGGGGGCTCGTCGGCCGCGGGCGGCATGATCGGCGCGGGCGGCAACTGCGGCGTTTCGACTGGCTCGGCCGGCTCGCCCTTCAACTTCGATTTCCTCTTCGTCGCGGGCATCAGGTCAGCAGACGGTTGGTCGGACTCGATCTGGGCGACGAAATAGACCTCGCCCGGCTGCCGGAACTCGCCGCGCAACGAGGCGTTGTCGGGGACGCTTTTCGGCGGCGGAGCGGTTGCGGGGGGCACGGGCGCTGGGGAGGGCGGCTTGACCGTGGCCGGCAGTTCTTCGGGCGAGATCACTCGCAGTTCGTTGTCCCGCAGTCGCGGCCAAAGACGCTGGATCTCTCGCAAGGCTTCCGACACGTCGCCCTGGACGCGGATGGTCCTCATTGCCCGGCCGTCTCGACTTCCCTGCAGTTTCAGCTTGGTTTCGCCCATCTTGATCAGCAGATCGCGAATCTGCTCATGCTGCTCGTCGGTGGCCCGCACAAACAACTGGTCGGTGACCGGATCCATGTCGACTTCGGGGCCGAGTAGGCCCGCGTCGGAAAACTGGCGGCTGATCGCCATCTGGGCGGACATGGGGTCGACGAACTGCAATTCGTAAATCTCCAGCAGCGGCTCTTCGCCGCGCAACTGGTCGAGCGTGTCGCGGATCAGTTGCTGGTATTCAGGCTTGGCGATCGCGATCAACTGGTTGGTCCGGTAGTCGTAGGACAATTCGGCTCGGCCGCCTTGCCGTTCCATCATCTGTTGCAGGATGCTGAGCGCCGCCGCGGAATCGATGTTCCGCATCGGATACAGTTCCATGACGATGTCCGCGTCCTCGCGAGCAGCTTCGGCCAGCGCCTGGATCATCTCATGAATCCGCTCGTGCTTGGCTGCCGTCGCGACCGCGATCAGCGAGTTGTTGCGGGAATCCATCGACAACTGTACCGTCGCGTCGGTACGGAACAGGAGGATCAGCGAGCGGTACAGGCTGGCGACGTCGCCGACTTCGACCTTGTGGACCTTCAGCGTCGGCCGCTGGCCCTCGGCATCTTCCCCGTCCATCGCATCGACCGTGGCGCGAACCTTTTCATGGTCCTCCGGCAGCGCCGTGACGACCAGCGTCTGCTCGTTGCGGTCAACGGCCATCTTGGCAGTCGGGACGAGCGTGGCGAGCACGGTCATCGCGGCGGTAGGATCGGCATAGCGGAAGCGGTACACGTGCGTGGTCATTTCGGCGGCGCCGGCGGCGATCTCGTCCACCGCGCGTTTGATGCGCTCGTGATCGGCGGGCCGGGCCCACGCGATCAGCCGCCGCGGATCGGAGCCGACCGAGAAGCGGGCGGCCGGGACGGTCGATTGCAGGAACGCCAGCGCGCTGGCCGCATCGCCCGAGGGCACCGAGTAGACGACGACTTTCGAGGCGAGTTCTTCGGGCCCCTTCTGCGCCATCTTCTCGATGATGTCTTCGATCAGGGCATGATCGGCGGGCCGGGCCCAGGCGACCAGTTGCTGCGGTTCCGCGCCGGCCGTGATCCGGGCCTGCGGCACGGCATAGCGGAGGATGCGCGTTACCTCGACCACATCGGCCGTGTCCACCGTGTAGACAATCGCGGTGGGTTCCAATTCCGCCGGCGCCTTCTGGTCCAGCGTTTCCAGGATCTCGGCAATCTTCTCGTGGTCGGCCGGTCGGGCCCAAGCGACGATCTGGTTGGAATCGGGTGCGACGCTGAGCGTCGCCTCGGGCACGGCGCGACTCAATGCCTGGATGGCCGCGGTGGCGGTGGCCAACTTCAGCGGGTACACCTTGGCCGTGGGCGCCAATTCGGGCGGCGGCCCCTGGTTGATCTGGTCGACCAGGGTCTTCAGTTGTTCGTGATCCTTGGCGGTGGCGACGACGATCAGTTGCCCCTGGACCGCGCCCGGCGAGATGACCGCTTTGGGAAAGGCGGTCGCCAGATAGCGAATCGTGTAGACGGCCAAGCGGGGATCGATCTTCTCCAGCGTGTAGACGACCGGGGTAGCCCGGCTCGCCGGATCCGCCTCGGTGTCGATCTCCGCGAGAATCCTGGCGACTTTGTCATGGTCCGCCGGCCGGGCCCAGGCGGTCAACCGCTGCGGATCGTCGCGATCGCTGGTCAACCGCACTTGCGGCAACGCGGTCTGCAGCGTCTGCAAGGCGGAAGCGGCCGTGATGAACTTCAGCGAATAGACCATCGCCTTGGCCGCCAATTCCTCGGGCTGCGGCTGATTCAGTTGATCGACCAGCTTCTGGATCTCGACGTGTTGCTTCGGACCTGCCAGCGCCAGAACCTGTCCCGGTTCGGCGCCGGCCGTGAAGGTGATCTCCGGAAATGCCGACGTCAGCAGTCGCAGAGTCGCCGTCGAGGTGCGCGTGTCAATGCCCTCGAGCGTGTAGATCTGCAGCGTCGGCGCGTTGGCCGGATCGATCTCGACGTCCAGTTGCTTGAGGATCGTCGCGATCGAGCGGTGCTCCAGCGGCGTCCCCCAGGCGGTCAGCCGTTGGGGGTCGCGAGGGTCCGGAGTCAGCGTCGCGGCGGGAACGGCTCGCTGCAACAGGGTCACCGCGTCCGCCGCGGGCAGGAATTCGAGGGTGTAGATTTCGGCCTTAGGCGCCAGTTCATCGGGCGGCCCAGCGTTCAGACGTTCGACCAGCGCACGGATGTCGGCATGGTCCCGTGCCGGAGCCCAAGCGACGATCTGGCCCGCATCGGTGCCCATCGAGAACCGGGCTCGCGGGAAGGCCGTGCCGAGCAATCGCAGGGCGTAGACGGACGAAGTGGCGGTCAGTCCGCCTTGCAGCGTGTAGACCTCCACGGTCGAAGCGGCCTCGGCGTCGCCTTCGACGTCAATCTCCTGAAGGATCGACTTGATGTTGCCGTGGTCGCTGGCGCGGGCCCATGCGGTCAATCGCTGCGGGTCGTCGGCGTCGGGCGTCAAGGTGGCGCGAGGCACGGCCAGTTGCAGGATCTGCACGGCGTTGGCGCCCGTGATAAACTTGGTTGTGTAGATCGCAATCTTCGGCTCGTCCTCCGGAGCGACGGTCGTCAATTGATCGATCAGCATCTTCAGTTGCTGATGGTCCTTGGCGGACGCCCAGGCGACCAGTTGCTCGGGCTCCGCGCCGGGCGTCAGCCTGGCATTGGGGACCGCGCCCGCCAGAAACCGCCAAACGTAACTTACCGAGCGGGGATTCATGTCGCGGAGCGAGTAGATCGCCACGGTCCGGTCGGACGCAACGGCTTCCTCGACGTCGATCTGCTTCAGGACGGTGTCGATCGTCTGATGGTCCTCGGGCGTGGCCCAAGCGGTCAGCCGTTGGGGCGCGGCCGGATCGAGTGTCAACGTCGCTTGCGGAACGGCAGCCGCCAGCACCGTCTGCGCCTGGGCAGCTTCGAGGAAATCCAGCTTGTACACGACCACCGCAGGCGACTTTTCCGGGGGCGGACCGGCGTTCAGGCGGTCGACCAACGCCTTGATCTCCGCATGGTCCTTGGCCGAGGCCCAGGCCACGACCTGAGCCGGGTCCGTGCCGGTGGAGAACCTCGCATTGGGAAAGGCCGTGCCGAGCAAACGCAGGGCGTAGGCGGCCGATGTGGCGGTCAAGCCGCCTTCGAGTTGGTAGATCTCGACGTTCGCCCCGCCGGCTTCGCCTTCGACGTCGATCTGCTCCAGAATCGATTTGATCGTCGCTTGATCGGCCGGGCTGGCCCAGACGGTCATGCGCGCCGTGTCGGCCGCGTCCAAGGTGAATTCGGCTTTGGGAACCGCCTTGCGCAGGACTTCCGAAGCGGTCGTCGCCGTAATGAACTTGAGTGTGTACACGGCGGCGGCCGGCGCTTGTTCGGCCGGCGGAGCGGCCGTCAGTTGTTCGACCAGCGACTGAATCCGCTGATGGTCTTTGGCGGTCGCATAGGCCAGCACTTGCCCTTCGCGAGCACCGGGCGAGAAACGGGCGTCGGGCACCGAGGTGGTGAGAAAGCGAAAGGCGAAGACCAGCGACCGGAGATCCATCTCTTCGAGCGAATAGATCACGGCCGAGCGGCCGGAATCGACGGCGCCTTCGACGTCAACTTGCTGCAAGATGCCTTCGATCGTCGCATGGTCGGCCGGCTTGGCCCACACGACCAACCGCTGCGGATCTTCGGCGTCCGCCGTCGTCTTCGCCTCGGGCGTGGCGCCCGCCAGCAACTCGACCACCTGGGCGGCGTTCACGAACTTCATCGTGTAGACGACGGCTTTGGGGGCCTGCTCCGGCGGTGGAGCCGCGTTCAGTTGGTCGATCAACTCCTGGATTCCCTCGTGCTCCTCGACCGTGGCCCAAGCCAGCAGTTGCCCCGGTTCGATGCCGGCGGCGAACTGGCTTCGGGAAAACGCCGCAGCCAACAGTTTCAAGGCGTTAGGTACCGTCGTCGCGGTGGCTCCGTCCAGGCGGTACACCGCAACCGTCGCACCTCTGCCAACTTCGGTCTCGATGTCGATCTTCTCCAACATGGCCTGGATGGTCTTCTGGTCCGCCGGGATGGCCCACGCGGTCAGCCGCTGCGGATCGTCGGGCGTGGTGGTGATCGTGGCGCGGGGCAGCGCCGTGGTCAACACCTGCGAAGCGCTGGCGGCCGTGATGTGCTGCAAGGGATAGACGGCGATCTGCCGCGCAATCTCTGGCGGCGGCGACTTGGTCAGTTCCTCGATCAACTTCTTGATCTGCTCGTGGTCCTTGGCCGTGGCCCACACGACCATCTGCCCTTCCTCGGAGCCCGGCGTGAACCGGGCCTGGGGAACGACGCCGGCCAGGAAGGTGCCGGCGTAGTAGATCGCCCGCGTGCTCATGCCCTCCAGCTTGTAGATCGCCACCGAATACGATGTCTCCGGATCGCCCGCGACGTCGATCTGCTCGACGATCGCCATGATGGTCGCCTGGTCGGCCGGACTGGCCCAGGCCGTCAGCCGTTGCAGATCGCGCGCGTCGGAACTCAACTTGGCCCGCGGCACGGCGCTGGCCAGGATCGTTTGGGCCGAGGCCGAGGTGATGTTTTTCAAGCTGTAGACGGCGGCCACTGGCGCCTCCTCCGCAGGCGGCCCGGCATTCAAGCGGTCGACCAATTCCTGGATGCCCTGCTGGTCCTTGGCCGTGGCCCAAGCCAGCAGTTGTCCCGGCTCGATGCCGGCCGAAAACTGGGCTCTGGGAAACGCGGTCGTCAGCAGACGCAGCGCGTAGGGCAACGTGGTGGCGGCGGTGGCGCCCTGCAGACTGTACACCGCGACCGTCGGCCCGCCGCCGGCTTCGGTCGCGATGTCGATCTTCTCCAACATGGCCTGGATGGTCTTCTGGTCTGCGGGCGTGGCCCAAGCCGTCAGCCGCTGCGGATCGTCGGGCGTGGTGGTGATCGTGGCGCGGGGCAGCGCCGTGGTCAACACCTGCGAAGCGTTGGCGGCCGTGATGTGCTGCAGGGGGTAGACGGCGATCTGCCGCGCGATGTCCGCCGGCGGCGACTTGGTCAGCTCGTCGATCAGCGTCTTGATCTGTTCGTGGTCCTTGGCCGTGGCCCACACGACCATCTGCCCCTCCTCGGAACCCGGCGTGAACCGCGCCTGGGGAACGACGCTGGCCAGGAAGGTGCCGGCGTAGTAGATCGCCCGAGTGCTCATGCCTTCCAGCTTGTAGATCGCCACCGAATACGATGTCTCCGGATCGCCCGCGACGTCGATCTGCTCGACGATCGCCTTGATGGTCGCCTGGTCGGCCGGACTGGCCCAGGCCGTCAGCCGTTGCGGATCGCGGACGTCGGAACTCAGCTTGGCTCGCGGCACGGCGCTGGCCAGAATCGTTTGGGCCGAGGCCGAGGTGATGTTCTTCATCGAGTACACGGCGGCCACGGGGGCTTCGTCCGGCGGCGGCCCGGCGTTCAGGCGATCGATCAGTTCCGCGATGCCCTGATGGTCCTTGGCATTGGCCCAGACCAGCAGTTGCCCCGGTTCGGGCCCCGGGGAAAACTTGGCTTTGGGATACGCGGCGGTCAGCAACTGCGTCGCGTACGGCATGTACGTGGCCAGGGTCGCGCCCTGCAGGCGGTAGACGGCCACCGTCGTCCCAGCGGCTGCTCCGGCTTCGACATCCACCTCGGCCAGGATCGCCTTGATCGTGTCGTGTTCGGCGGGACGGGCCCACGCGGTCAGCCGCTGCGGCTGGGTCGCATCGACCGACAGCTTGGCTTGCGGCACGGCGGTCTGCAGCAGCGTCCTCACGCTGTCGGCGTCGGCGAACTGCAAGGTGTAGAGCGCCGCTTTGGGCGCATTGGCCGGGTCGCCCGTGCCCGCCAACTGGTCGACCAGTTTCTTGATCTGCTGGTGCTCGGCGGCGGTGGCCCACGCGACGACCTGCTCGGGAGCCGCGCCGAGTGTGAAGCTGGCTCGCGGGAATGCGTTGGCCAGAAAGCTGCGCACGTAGATGCTGCTGGTCGCGGTCATGCCCGGCAACGGGTAGACGATGGCCTGGGATGTCAGTTCGGGGGCCTCCACCACGTCGATGTCGCTCAGAACCGTCTGGATGGCGGTATGTTCCGCAGGCCGCGCCCACGCGGTGAAGCGTTGCGGGTTGGTCGGATCGGCGGTCAACTCCGCTCGTGGCGCGACCTTGCGCAGCACCGCCAGCGCCGTGGCCGCTGGGATCGAGGTGGTCGTGTAGACGGCGACCTTCGGCGCCGCTTCGACGGCCGGCTGCTTCGTCAGTTGGTCCACCAGCATTTGCAGACGTTCGTGGTCCCGGGCGTTTGCCCAAGCCAGCAATTGATTGGGTTGGGCGGCACGCGTGATCCGAGCGGTAGGCACCGTGGCGGTCAGAAACTGCACTGCATAGATCGCGGCCGTGGCGTCCATATCTTCCAGCGAATAGATCACGGCGGTCGATCCCGACCCGGCGGCTTCCTCGACGTCGATCTGCGTCAGCGCGTCTTCGATCGCTTGGTGCTCGGCCGCCTTGGCCCAGACGGTCAATCGTTTGGGGTTCGCGGGATCGGCCGTCAATTCGGCGCTCTCCACGACTTTCCTCAGGATGTCGCGGGCCTGCTCCGCCTCGATGTGATCGAGTGTGTAAACGACCAGTTTACGGGCATCCTCGGCCGCGGGCGTCTTCATCCGTTCGACCAGCGCCCGGATCTGCTCGTGGTCCTTGGCGGTGGCCCAGGCGACAACTTGCCCCGCGTCGCCGCCCAGCGAGAACTGGGCCTTCGGAAAAGCGGTCGACAGCGTGCGAAGCTGGTAGATCGCTCCGGTCAAGCTGACGGACGGGATCGTGTACACCTCGACCGTCGACTCCTGACGTCCGTCGCCGGGCACGTCGATCTCTTGCAGGATCGCCGCGATCGATTCGTGTTCGAACCCGCGAGCCCACGCGGTCAACCGCTGAGGGTTCTCGGCATCGATCGTCAATTTGGCTTGCGGAACGGCGGTTTGCAGGATGCCTTGGGCGCTGGCCGCGGTGATAGCTTTCAGGTCGTAAACCGCGACTTTCTGGGCGGAGTCGGGTGCCTGCGATAGCTGTTCGACGACCTTCTTGATCTGCTCGTGCTCCTGGCGGGTGCCCCAGGCGAGGATCGCACCGGCCTTCGCATCGCTGGACAATCGCACGTCGGGTAGGGACCGGGTCAGCATCTCGACCACCACGGCCGGATCGGCGTCGCGCAGCGGATAGGCCCGGATTTCCTGGTCCCACGCCGCTGGTTCGCCGCTGTCGATCTGCTCGATCGCCTCGCTGATGCGGGCTTGTTCCTCCAGCGGCGCCCAGACCATGACTTTCCGAGTCTTCTGGTCCGTGACGATCTCGACGTCGGGGAACAGTCGCTCCAGCACGCCGGAGACGGTGGCCGGATCGGCTACTTTCAACGTGTACGCCGCCAATCGCGGCGGAGTATCGGCCGCCGCGTCGGTCGCCAGTCGTTTGAGCAATTCAGCAACTCGAGCGTGATCGCTGGGTTTCGCCCAGATCGCCAATTCGCCCGGTGCCGTGTTGGGCAACAACTGGACCGAAGGCAGGTCGGCGGCCAATTGAGTCAGCGCCGTTTCGAACCGGCGTTGCTGCGTCGGCGTCACCGGGTACACGGTCAACATGGCCCGTTCGACGGGCGGCGTGTTGGCTTCGAACTCCGCCACGATGTTGGTGATCGTATCGTGGTCGGCCGGCGAGGCCACGACCGTCAGACGCTGGTTCTCGGCGTCCGGGGTGATCTGCGCCTGCGGCACCAAGTCCTGGATGACCTTGACCAGATTGTCCGCCGGAGCTTGCGACAGCGGGTGGAACCGCAGCACAGGCGTGTCGGGCGCGGCCGCGACCGCTTGCAGTTGTTCGAGCGTCGTTTTGATCACTGCCTGGTCGGCAGGAGCGGCCAAGGCGACCAAGCTGTTGGTCTTAGCATCCAAGGTCAATTGCGAGTCGGGCAGCAGGCTCTTCAGAATACCCTGGACGCCTGCCGGGTCCGAAGCTCGCAGCGGATAAACCGCCAGGGTTGGTTTGCCCTTGGACGGTGCGGCCTGGTGGAATTGTTCGAGCGTCGCCTCGATCTTTGCGTGATCGGCCGGCGAGGCGACTACGGCCAAGCGTTTGTTCTCGGCATCGGCCGTGATTCGAGCCCGCGGCGTCAGATTCTCCAGGATGTCGATCAGGTTCGCGGACGGCGGCTCGTCAAAGGCGTAGAACTGCAGGCGGGGGGCCTGTTCGTCCGCATCGGTCGGTTGCAGTTTGCCGAGCGCCGCCGCGATGGTTTGATGGTCCTCGGGGACCGCCAAGGCGACCAGATTCTCGGCACGCAGGTCCAGACTCAGCTTGGCGTGGGGCACCATCGATTGCAGCAGCGTCAGCGTCGAGTTGGGCTCGGCTTTGGTCAACGGGTAGATCTCGACCGTGGTCGCGGTTCCGGTGCCGGTCGCCTGCAACTGCTCCAAAGATCTCTTGATCGAGTCGTGCTGCTGCCGAGTGCTCCAGACCAGCAGACGCTGGCTTTCGGAATCCGAGACGAATTTGGTCTCCGGGTAGAGCGTCTCCAACATGCTCAGCACGCCGGACAGGTCGCGAGTTGCGATCGGGTAGGTCGAAAGCTCAAACTTCTCCGAATCGGGAACCTCTCGCAGCAATTCGTCCATGACTTCGGCGATGACCTCGTGCTGCCGCGGTCGGGCCCAAATCGCCAACTCGCCCGGCTGCCCTTCCCGCACCAACTCGACCCTGGGCAGTTCCTTACTCAAGGCCGGCCAGACCGAGTCGAACCGGCGCCGCTGATCCGGCGTCACCGGATAGAACACCAGCTTGGGCCGCCCCTGGACAAAAGTGGTCCGCTGCATTTCCTGGATCGTCTTGTCGATCTTGGCGTGTTCCGCGGGCGAAGCGATGACCATCAGCCGCATGCCGCTCTGGTCCATCGCCACCGTCGAATTGGGCGATACCTTCTGGATCACCTCGGGGAAATCCGGGGGCATCGCCAAGGTCAATTCGTAGAATCGCAACTCGGGCGTGTCCGGCCCCGGCTCGGTCGGCTGCAGGACCTTCAGCGTGCCGCGGATCACCTCCTGGTCGGCCGGCACGGCGACGGCGATCAGAGTGCGTGTCTCCTTGTCGACCGCCAGACGCGCCTCGGGCAGAATCGTTTGGAACAGCGCCAGCGTCGTTTCCGGATCCACCTTGAACAGCCGATGCACCTCCAGTTGCCGCGAGGCTCGCGGCGATTTGTCCACGCTCAGCTTTTCCAACGCCGTCTTGATCGCACCCTGGTCGGCGGGGGTGGCCCAGGCCACCAGACTCTTCAGGTCTGCACTGACCGACAACTGGGCCTGCGGCACGATATTCTTCAACGTGTCGACCAGTTGGCTGCCCGCGATGGCGTTGTCCAGGAAGGTCGCGATCGGATAGACCTCCAAGTTCGGCCGCGATTCCTCCGGAACACCGGCCTCCATCTGTTCCAGCACGCGCTGAATGATGGCCTGTTGCGTGGGAGTGGCGTGGGCGTTGACCTGATTCAGCTTGGGATCCAGCACGATATTTCCGGCGGGAACCAAGGCTCGCAACACGGTCATCGCCGCGTCGGGATCGGCCTTGGTGATCGGATAGACTTCGACCACCGGCTTCTCGGGCGTTTCCACCGGTGCTGCGGGCGGAGTCACGGGCTCGGGGAGCGCTTGTACCACTTCGCCCACCGACCGCATGACACCGGCCCGGTCGGTTACGAACAGTTGCCGAGTCGTCGGAACGATCGTGAGTTTGTGGTAGGGGCTGAGCAGCGGCTTGATCGCGGCCTCAACCGCTTCCGGGCTGCGTTTGCCCAAATCGAACTGGACCGTGACAAATTCGAACTTCCCGTACTTGTCCAGACTGGTCAGCGGCACCTGGAAGACCAACCCGTCCGGCAGTCCTTCCGACAGATCGACCAGCATCAGCATCCGTCCGCGGCGGACCAAGGTATAGCCTTTGATCGTCAGCACGCCGTTCAGCATGTCGATCGCTTCTTCGGGCGTGTATTCGCGCGTGTCGGAGTAGTTAAAGGTCCCGGGCGGCGGCGCGTCCATCACCAGGGACATGTCCGCCTGGTCGGCCAGCCACTGCAACACGTCCTTCCATTGCTGGTAGCGAAACATGAACCGCAAACGCTTGTCGACCGGCTTGCCGAGAAAATCGCCACGCTGTACGTCGGTCAACACCGCCGACAGTTTGCTGTCGCTGTCGGCGATCACCGCGGCACGCGCTTGTTCGCTGGCCGCGGCCGCCAGCGCCTCGGTTCGCTGAGCGAGCAAGGCGGCGATCTCATCCCGCTGGTCGCTTGCCAGCCCGATTCGTTTGGCCATCTCGGGATCACCCAGTCGCTCGAAACTGGGCGGCCCCTCCGCGGCTGGCTCTTCCGCGGGATCGGCCGACGGGGGTTCCGCCGGCTTGGGTTCGGCCGGAGCTGGCTCGGCTGGCTTGGGTTCTGCCGGAGCAGGTTCGGCTGGCTTGGGTTCGGCAGGAGCAGGTTCCGCTGGTTTGGGTTCCGCTGGTTTGGGTTCCGCTGGAGCGGGTTCCGCTGGAGCGGGTTCCGCTGGAGCGGGGTCGGCCGATTCCGGTCTCGCCGCCGGTTGCGGCTCCGGCTGTGACTCGGCGGCCGCTGGAGCCTCCGCAGTCGGTGCGGGGCCTGCCGGCTCGGTTTGGGCGAAGGTCGTCTGCCCGGCGAAGTAGACGGCCAGAACAGCGATGAACCAAAATCGACGCGATGGATGGTTGGCTTTGTGAGTCGGCACGGTCAGGACTCCGTGGTGCGTGGTCGGTGGGCGGAAGCCGGGTGGGACACGAAAACCAAACTCGGGATGGATTCGCGTCGGTTGTCGGAGTGCGGCCGTTCGGGCATGATGATCGGGCCGAACCGATGAACTCTCGCCAGATCGCCCGAATGGCACAATCGATATCGTTTCCAAAAAACGGTCCCCGGTCAAGACAACTGCGGCCAGCAAGCCCCCCAAGGTGGCCGAATTCAGGCCGTCTCCGTGCCGTTTACAACGGTTCGAGGCCAATTTCGTCCCAGTCGCATCTGTTCCCCCGGCCGTGTTGCCAAACCATCGGCAGGCACCGCATGCTAACCGCGTCCGTGCCGATCGTCTCGCCCGAGTTGACGCAATCGGGCTTGGGGTCAATACTGGCACGACGGTATTGGACGGAGAAACGGGGCGCATCGTTTACTCGCCCGAGTGAACGGCTCGTGCGATCTGAATTCTCACGAGTTCAGCGATGGGGGAGGGAGCATGATTCAAGCGGACTTGTCCGACAAGGTCACCGTAATCACCGGCGCATCGTCCGGGATGGGCGCGGCGATGGCCAGGCGTTTTGCGGCGTGCGGAAGCCGAGTGGTTCTGGCAGCGCGGCGATTCGAGCGTCTCGAAGCGCTGGCCGACGAAATCACTCGCGCCGGCGGAACGGCCCTGGCGGTGCGCTGCGACGTCAGCCAGTGGACGCAGGTCGAGTCGCTGGTTGCCCAGTCGCTGGACCGCTTCGGCCAAATCGACGTGATGATCAACAACGCGGGCTTCGGCTATCTGCGGTCGCTTGCCAAGAGTCCGGTCGAGCGGATTGACAGCCAGATCGACGTCAACTTCAAGGGCGTCTGCTACGGCTGCAAAGCCGTTCTGAACCACATGATCCAGCGCCGCTCGGGGCACATCATCAACACGGGTTCGGTGGGCTCAATGCGGCACTATCCCACCTTGGCCGTGTACGTCGGCGCCAAACACGCCGTGCTGGGGTTCTCGCGTTCGCTGTACGAAGAAGTCCGAGAACACGGCATCCGTGTCAACGTGCTATGCCCAGGCGCAGTGAACACCGAGTTTCTGCAGGTCGCCGGGTTCCGAGACATCCCTTGGCCAGCCGACGGCATGATCCAAGCCACCGACATCGCTGAACTGGCTCTGGCCTGCGTTGCGCTGCCGCCCAACATCCAGATCGACACGGTGATCCTCTGGCCCACATGCCAAGTCACGTGATGGTGGGCGACCTCGCGAGAATTCGATTTGCACAGACTTTCGATCCACACCTTTTCGCCAAGCGAGGAGATTCTGATGTTGGTTCGATACATTTCCTGGGCTGCCGTCGCAGCAGTCTCCGTGGCATTGATGGCCAGCAGCCAATGGTTGGACGCGGCGGATGCGGACGCGGATGGGCCGTTGCGTTACGATTGGCAGGTCGGACAGACGTTTGCGTACGAGGCCAAGATTGCCGTGGACTTGCCGGATCGGGTCGAGACGTATCAGGGCACGATCCAATACACGGTCAACTCGGTCGAGGCCGACAATCGGCAGGTGACCTACCAAGGCGGCTTGCCAAAGTCGACGAAGACCAAAGGCAGCGGCCGACCCGGCTTCGGGCCGATGCTCCGACCGCCCGGTCCGCCGCCTAGCCCGTTTTCGCGCAGCAATTTTCGCGGCAGCGAACAGACGACTAACGAACTCACGATTTCATCCAGGGGTGCCGTCGTGGGCATCCAAGGCGATTCGCAGTTGCCGTACCTGATCGGAAACGTCTCGCTGCTGCCGTTTGAACCTCTGCCCGACGCGGCGCAGCCGAAATGGGACGTCACGATCGGTGCGTCGGTCACGGAGAAGGACGATCGCCGCGACATGCGTCCGAGATTCGGACCGTTCGACCCCTTCGGCCGCGGCGAGCGGGAAGAGTCGGTTCAAGCCGCGTCCGAATCGATGTCTTACGAAATCACCGGAACGAAAGGCCCCGTCGTCTCCGTCAGCAAGTCGTACGAACTCCGGTCGCCAGCCGCGAAACAGGGCGAAGCCGGTTTTGTCCTGGCGGGCAGCGGAACGTGGGAGTTCCACCGCAAGCTGAACGTACCCGAGTCGCTCCGCATGGATCTGAAGCTGGTGGTCGACAAGAACAACCAGCAGACCACCGTGCCGGTCACGATCGAGTATCGCCGCCTGACGGAAGCGGAACTGGCCAAGCTCCAGGCCGAGCGCGAGGAGCGGCAAGCCGAGTTGCGGCGACGGACGGAGGAGATGGCCCGTGCGGAAGCGGAGAAGAAGCGAATCGCCGAGACGCCGCTGACCGAGGACGAGAAAGCGGCGGCGTTGGCGGCGCTGGGCGGCAACGAAGCGGTGGCCTTGATCGAAGCGTTGGACGGTCTAGCGAAAAAGGATTTGAAGGAGCCGGATGCGGAGATTGCCGAGGCGATCGAGCGTCTGCTGCAACACGGCGAGCGGTCGGTTCGCGAAGCGGCTCACCGCGCCCTGTTGCGATGGTCGCTCGAGTACCGGCCTCGCGGCGACTTGGATCGTCAGTACAAAGGGCCCGGCGGCGTCGAGTCCACGGCGCTCCGTGTGACCGCCGACACGCCCCTGTTCGCAGGGCAGATCGTGCAATTGCGAGACCATCATCGTTGGGTACCGGCGGATATCATGGAAGTGCAATCCGACGGACGAGTCAAAGTCCATCCGCGCGGCTGGCAAACCACCGCCTGGGACAAGGTCGTCACTCGCGACGAGATTCAACTTGCGCCACAGCAACTGTTTCAGCCTCACCAAGTGCCGGGGTCGGCGCCCGCAGGCGATCTGCGTGTTTGGTCCGACGCGACGGGCACGCACAAGATCGAAGCGGTCTATCTGGGCGTCGCCGACGGCGCGGTGCAATTGAAACGCAAGGACGGCCGCGAGATCAGCGTGCCGCTGGAACGTTTGAGCCAAGAGGATCAGCAGCACGTCCAGCAGAAGTTGAACGCCGCCAAGCTGCCGCCGAATCCGTTCGAATAACGATTGTAAGCAGCGGTCGCGAATTGCGAAGAACCCTTGGGGGATACTCAAGTCGATCACGGGGTTGCCAAGGGCGGTCTCAACGAGGATCTTCACCGCCGTTGGAGTCCCGCAGCGCGGTCTCTTCCCGGACGGTGATGGCTTGGTCGACGGCGGGCGGGGGGATGGGTTGGACGGTGCCGTCGGGCCAGACTACGCGGGCGGCCGTGATTTCGTGGTGGTTGCCCAGACCGAACGTGATGGGCAATTCAACTTGGGAAAGGTAGCTGCGAGTGGGCATCACCTGCCGGCTGAGCGTGCGGCCGGCGAGGTCCAGTTCGACCCTCGCACCAATCGCGTCGCGGTTGGTGCGGACGCCCTCCAACCGTACTCGCAGCCAGCGATGGCCGGTCTGCTGGTCGTTCCGCAGCAGTCGCGGCGACTGGCCGATCCCCGTGATCAGGATGTCCAGATCCCCGTCGCTGTCGATGTCGGCGAACGCGGCGCCGCGTCCGACCAAGGGCCGACGCAGATCGGGACCGCTGTGTTCCTCGCCGACCAAGCAGAACTCGGTCGCCTGTTCCGGACCCGCGTTCCAGAACAACTGCGGCGGCTGGGCGTAGTGCTGGCTGCGCTGTACCCGGTTGATGTCCGATTCCAAGTGACCGTTGGCCGCGAACAGATCCAATCGTCCGTCGAGATCGAAATCGAAATAGAACACGCCGAAGGTCAAGGCATTGCGAGTCGCCGGCCCCAAGCCGGTCGGGATGGCTTCGTCGATGAAGCGAAGCTCTGGGCCGTAGCTGACAAACAGCGCGGTAGCTTCGTTGGCAAAATTGCCGATCACGATCCCCACGGCGTCGTTGTTGCGGAAGCGGCCCGCGTCGATGCCCATCGCGCCGCGAGCGGCGCCGGCCATGTCGAAGGCCACGCCGGCCGTCATGCCGATCTCGTGGAAGGTGCCGTTACGTTGGTTGTGGAACAGGAAGTTCTGCACCGTGTCGTTGGCGACGACGATATCCATCCAGCCGTCCTGGTCGAAATCGTAGAACGTCACGCCCAGCGACTTGCCCATCGGCTGTCCGGTCAACGGATTGAAGACCTGAATGCCGGCCTCGGCGGATACGTCCGTAAACCGGCCATCGCCGTCGTTGCGGTGCAGCCGATTGAGCGTTCCCGCGAAATCCTGCGGCCGTCCGTAGGCTCGGCCGCCCCCGGTCAACTGGAAATCCTGGACCAGGTCGGCGTCCTTGGACCACTGCAAATAGACGCACACGAACAGGTCCAAATCGCCGTCGTTGTCGTAGTCGAACCAGCCGCAACTCGTGCTCCATTCGTCCGTACCGCCGCCCACGCCGGCGGCATGCGTCACGTCGACGAACGTGCCTCGTCCCGTGTTGCGGAACAATCGGTCCTCGCCGACCGCTGTGACGAACAGATCGACGTGTCCATCGTTGTCGAAGTCGCCCGCGGCAACGCCCATCCCGTACAGCGGGACGTTCAGTCCGGCGGCTTCCGTTACGTCGGCAAAACGTCCGCTTCCGTCGTTGCGGTATAGAGCCAGCGTGGCCGGATCGCCCGGGGGGCGAGCGTCCCATGGCCAGCGTTGCGAGTTGACCAGCAACAGATCCTGGTGACCGTCCCCGTCGTAGTCGAAAAACGCACACCCGCCCCCCATCGTCTCGGGCAACAATTTGTCTCCGTACGCTCCGTTTTCGTGGACGAAAACAATCCCCGCCTCGGCGGTCACGTCGGTGAACGGGACGCGGGGAATCCGGACCGCCGGGATTTCTCGCACCTTGACGGCCGCCAGTTCCGAGGGCGGAGTCGCCAGAGTGCGAGCCGGTTCACGAAGCCACCAGACCGTGCCGGCGGCGATCAGCCCTCCCGCCACAAACACGACCAGCGACCAGCGCACTGCAGCACCGACCGCGGCGTCGCGCTCCTGAGACTCGTGCATGTCGCCGTCCGACATCTCGTCCCGGACTTCCTCGCGCTGGTTCATTCGCTGCGTCCTCCCGTCGTCAGCGAGTCAGCGTCCACGGCCTGCGGTGCCGCGGGCACACGGGGCGACTGGTGATGGTTCAGTTCGTAGATCACCACGGCCGTCGAGGCGTGATTGGCAGCCGGGTATTTTTCGCGGGCCAGACGCACGACCCGGTCGCGCGCGTTGTCGTCCGGTTTGTATCGCTGGTGCAACCGGCGGTGCTCGTCCGCCTGTGCCACATCGCCCAACTGCTCGTAGAGCAAATGCAGGTTGTAGTGCGCGGAAACGTTTTCGCTGTCGAGCGCCAAAGTTTGCCGAAACTGTTCCATCGCCTTGCGGCGGTACGCATCGGCCTGCTCCGCGTGGTTCTGGCGTTGCAGTTGCTGGCCCAGTGCGAACAGCGTCTCACCGTATTGGTTCAGGATCTCGTAGTCCAGGCGGAAATCGAAGCGGCGCTCCAGCATCGCCTCGGTGCGATCCTCCAGGACGCTGCGGAAGTTCTCTTCCGCAGCCGCCAAGTGGCCTTCCTGACGATTGACCAAGCCGCTCAGCCAGTTCCATGTCCAGCGGGGAAACTTCGGATCGTCGCGGAACTCGGCCGCACGGTTCAGCGCCTCGACCGCTTCGTCCAGACGACCCTCGCGTTCGTAGACCCGAGCCAAATTCAGCGGGCCATCGAAACGCTTCTCCCGCTCGACCACCAGAAAAGCCTCCTCCGCCTGACGCAGTTCGGCTTTGCCCTGCAGGAACAGACCGATGCCGTAATCGTTCCAACGCTGCCAGACAGGGATGTCCGGCGTGGCGTTCGACACGTTCGACGCAGCGCCGGAGACGGGAAACGTGATGCGGTCTTCGGCCAAGGTGGTGATGGGCAAGTCGTTCACGTAGGGTCGGCCAGGCTGGTCGCCGCGGATCGGATTTCCCAATTCCGCGTTGCGGCGAGCCACGAAGTCCATGTACCGCTGGTCGAACTTGCGGTACTGCAATTTCACCTCGACCGTCACCGGGGCGTCGATTTCCTCGGGCAGTCGCAAGGCGTAATGCACGATCCGGGCGGCGCCCGGCGGCACCTGATTGTCGTACAGCGGCGTGAAGATGTCCTGCGCGTTGCGCCGATCGATCCGGTTGCCTTCCCGGTCCAGCATGAAGACATTCACAAAGTGTGACCAGGGATCGACCTCGTTGCCGCGTTGCGGATCGATGCTGCCGCTGCGTCCGATCACCCGGGTGCCGGCGGTGACGGTCACGTCTAACCAGATCTCGTTCGAATCGACCGTGCCCTGCGTAAACGCGTGGCCCATCTTCAGGGTGCGGATGACGGTCTCCAGCAGGTAGGTGCTTCCCGGCTGCAGCGTGGGAACCTCGGGCCGCAATGGGGCCGTCAGCGGAGCATCGATCTCGGCGCCGGCACGCAGCCCGAATAGATCGACTCGCAGCACGCCTTTCAGGAACTCCTGATGGGCGCGGATGACATCCGAGTTGTTCTCCAGCCACGCGACGCCCGTATTGGCCGACGGAAACAGGTGATCGTGGACACTGCGTTCCTTTGCCCCGGTAAAGTGCCGTGCCCCGAAATCATTCGACGGCTTCAGCGGCATGTGGCAGCCGTTGCAATTCTCTTCGGCCACGGCGGGGTAGTAGAAGCTGCGCGCGCCGTGCCCGCTCACGCCGCTCAACAGATAGGTGTCGTAATGGTTCTGGCCGCGGAGGAATTCCTTGTAGTGGTTCAACGCCAATGGCAAGTGGACCTTGTGGCAGACCGAGCAGAATTCGGCCGACGTGTGAAACGGCTTGAGGAACGTCTGCTTGTGAAACTCGGGTTTCGCTTTGACCAATTGGTTGCTGATCCAGCGCAGCGAGGCGTGGTCGCTGAAGGCAAACGGGTAATGGACGGGTTGTTCGATAGTGTAGTCCGCGTTGCCCCGCGTGCTGTTGACGCTGGTGATCGAATGGCACGCGGTACAGGTGATACCGGCCTTGGCGGTGGGATGGTTGATCAGATCGAAATCGGGGTCGTCGAACGCGCCGCTGAAAAACGGAACCGGATCGTGACAGCCGGCGCAGAACCGCGACGCCTGCATGTTCCCGTCTCGCTCGAAGGAGACCTGCCGCGTCTCGTGGACGCTGGCCAAATACGCCGGATTGTTGAACGAACTGAGGCGGTGAACGCTGTGGCTCCACGCCGCATGCACATCCGCGTGGCACTGGCGGCAGTAAGCGTCGTCCATCAACACCTGGGCCGGGATGAAGTCGCCGGATGCGGTCCGGGCCAACGACGGTTCGAAATACTGCACGCCGGATTGCGGACCGACCGCGCCCCAGCGGCGCGGATCCTGCGAGTGGAAAACCACCATCACCGCGACCGCGGCCGCCGTGGCGAGAGCCACCCCGGCGCCGACTCGCCACTGGATCCGCGGACCGGCCACGCGGTGCAGCCAGTACAGCCAGGCGGCGATCAGCGGCGAACCGACGTGAGTCCAGTAGATCATCCGGCGCAGCGACGGATTCCGCACTTCGAAGAACCCTTCCACGCGAAGCAGCAGCAACCCGGTGACCAGCATCAACAGACACGCGGCAAACAGCGCGTAACCGACTCGCGCGACGTTGCGGTGTCGGCGCCCCCAAACGTTCCGAAGGTGAACGGCGCCGAACACGATGACCGGAACGATCAGCAACAGGCCAAGGAGCACGTGCCCCAGGAACATGATGAAATAGAACCAGTTCTCGTAGGACAATCCCTGGCGATGGTACAGGAAGTTCAAGAACGTGATGCTGGCCAGATAGGCCGAATTGGCGCCGGTCAGTGCGGCGAGCGCAAAGATGGCGTACAGCAGCGCGCGGAGACGCGGACCGACGGCGCGGTGGACTTTCGGCCTGGGCGATGGCGGTCGATGTTCAGACGACATGGGAATCCTGGACAAGACGTTGGCTGCGGCGACCAGTAACCAAGGACGGCCAGCCGCGGAGACTAGATTTGTTCGCGCAACCAGTGGATTTCCTCGGCAATGCCGTCGGCCAATCCCGTTCGCTGAAGGTTGCGGGGCAGCAACTCCCACCCGTACGTTTCTACCTCGAAGTGCTTCACGCTGCAATCGTGACGTACCGCGGCCAAGCAGCGCACGATATCCGCCTGAGACGTTTCCAAGGCGCCGAACCGGTCCAGGTAGATCGGCACGTGATAATGCACCCGCCACTGTCCGCCCGACGCTGCGGACTGGCGCTGCTTGTCGAGTGCCAGCGGAAGGTCTTCGTAGAACTCGGGGGCCTCGGATTCGGATCGCTGGACCATGGTCTGATGGAGATACCGATCTTCGGTAAAGCCACTCAGTTGCTCGATGGCAGCGGCGCGAGCGTCCGGAGCGATATCGCTCAGCCGCAGGACGATGGCTGACGAGACCTGGACTTTGCCCACAAGGATTCCGGCGGCTCGGTAACGCTGCAGCACTTCCGACTGGTCCTCGAACATCACCGCAGCGTGACAAACGTCGTGGCAGACCCGGATGTAGCGGCGCAACCGGTCTTCGTCACCCGCCACCAGCAGGTGGTCTTGAAAGAACTGCACCACGTCAGTGCTGCGCTGCAACGCACAACCCGGTTCGGGCTCAAGGCATAAATAGATCAATCGGCCCCGATCCTGCTCCAGCCGTTCCAAGCGGTGTGCCACCAAGCGAAGGTTGGCGGCGCACATGCCCAGTTTCTGACTGTCGAGCGGCGGGTGGTTCCAAGCCAGCGGCAGGGTGGAAATGCTGCCTTCTGCTCCTGGGGCCAACAATCGATCGTGGATTTCGATCAGGCGATCCGTGTACCGCAACCGGTCCGGATTGGTCCAATCTGGCTGGTACACTTCGTGCTTGACGACATCTCTATGGAAATCTCCGTAGGGAAAGCCGTTCAGCGTAAAAGGCTCCAACCCAACCTCGTCCAACCACTCGGAAAACGTCTCGATCAGTTCTTGCTCCAGCAATTCGCCAACGGCCTCCGCGGACAGCCACAATCCGACGCCCATCGGACAGTTGGGATTGACCTGTCGCTTGACCGCCAAAGCATATTTTTCAAGGTTCGCACGCGTCGCCAACAGATCGGCGCCGGCGTGGACGTTGGTGCAATAGCCTAGCTGCAGGATGGGCGACGGAGCGGAGACGGCGGTGTCATTCGGCATAGATGTATCATACAATTCGAGAGCACGAGGAGACGCAGCGGCACCGTGAAGCCACCGAGTTATTACGAACCGACGTATTGTGACACGATTTCGGCTTGAGTTACAAGAGTCGTTCGACCGGAACTTCTGCCGCACCACCCCAGCGAGGTGAATTTGTGAGATCAGCGACTTTGGATGAATTGTTGGAAGATTTCGATCTGTTCGACGATCGGATGGAGCGGTTACAGTACGTGCTGGAACTGGGCGATCAGGTCGACGGATTGCCGGACGAGTTGAAAAGTGAGGAGAACCGGGTTCACGGGTGTTTGAGCAACGTCTGGATGGTCGCCGAGTTCCGTCCCGGCACGCCTCCGATTCTCGAATTCCGCGCGGACAGCGACTCGCACGTGGTTCGCGGCCTGATTGCCGTTCTGCTGATGTTGTGCTCGGGGCGGACCCCGCACGAGATCCACGCGATGGACTTGAGCGACGTGTTTCGGCGTCTGAAATTGGCAGAAGGCTCATTGCAGTCGCGCAGCAACGGGTTTCATCAAATGATCAAACGGATCAAGCGACTGGCGGAAGAACATGTCAAGCACTAGCACGTTCGGGGCCGGCACGCGAATGTCACGATCCCGTCGCAAGAACGCAGCATCTTCCGGTTCGCCGACAGCAGCCCTCCTGGCGGAACAACGGCCCCGGTCCCCAGGGCGGCGAACAGCCAGTTGGCTGGTGACTTATGGAATCGTGGCGATCGCACTTGCCGTTGGCATTTGGCTGCTGACGCAGACGCAACAGCCGCGGGCCTACGGCTACCGAATCCTCAACACCTTCCCGCACGACCCGACAGCGTATACGCAGGGTTTGGTTTTCCGCGACGGATTCTTGTTCGAGGGGACAGGGAAACACGGCGAATCGTCGCTCCGCCGAGTGGAACCGGAAAGCGGACGCGTGCTGCAATCCCACAACTTGTCCCGCGAACTGTTCGGCGAAGGGATCACGATTTTCGGCGATCGGATCTACCAACTCTCGTGGCGAAACGGCATCGCCATCGTGTACGACAAGGAGAGCTTTCGCGAGTTGAAGCGGTTGCGTTACGAAGGCGAAGGCTGGGGCCTGACGGACGATGGCACGCATTTGATCATGAGCGACGGTTCGGCGACGCTGCGCTTCGTCGATCCGGAGGACTTCCAGGTCGTGCGGCGTCTGGTGGTTCATAGCCAGGGGCGGCGCGTGGATCAATTGAACGAACTGGAATATGTCAACGGCGAGATTTACGCCAATGTCTGGTATCGTGATTACATCGCCCGCATTTCGCCCAGAACGGGCGAGGTGACCGGCTGGATCGACCTGCGAGGCCTTTGGCCCAAACGCCGCGACCGAGACGACGTGCTGAACGGCATCGCCTACGACGCCGAGAAGGACCGCCTGTTCGTCACCGGCAAGAACTGGCCCAAACTTTTCGAGATTCAGGTCGTTCCCCGCTAAGGCCGTCATGGCATCATGTTGGGGTAGCGGAAGTGGTGAGACTTCCGTGGTTTCCGAACTCCGACAAGTTCGGCTACCGGTTTTCCTAGCCTTGACGACGCGCTGGCACGGATTATTCACGAAGTGCTCCGCGGGGCCGTGGTACAGGCTGCCAGCCTGTATTTGGGGAACACAGGCAAACTGCCTGTGCTACAACGCACCCCCGTGAATAATCCGAACTAGCACGTCGTCAAGGATTTGCTTGGCGTATACTGCGGCATTTCAGGAAGTATTTCTGGACGTAGGCGACACAGGAACGACCGTTGGCGGCCGTCTGGGCGCAACGGGCTTCCGGCGATTTGGCCTTTTCCAGTACGGCTTTGGTGCGAGTGGCAACTCCTTCGTCCACGTCCTGCTCGATGTCCTGGCTGGTCAATCCAAAACAAGTACAGATCGGAGCCGTCGGGTCTTTGGGGTACGCTGGCCGGGAGAGGGCGGCCGCCAGGACAAAGCGTACTTCCAGTTCATCATCATTGTCGACAGCAGAGAAAGGGGACAAGTACAGGCAGGGGACAGGTTCAATATTAGGTTCAAGCGAGCAAGTCAATTGGACTTATCCCGCCTCGGATTTTTCCGTCTGCTCATTTGTCGTCCTGATCCTCTTTTGGGATGCGACCGAAGTTTGGGAGCTCGTCTCGTAGACGCTGCATCCCTTGCCGGGTAATGCCCGTATTGGGAGCTATGAAGATGCGAAGATTTCTCATTTGCAGGAGAGCGGGAAGGCACTGCTCGTCAACGGAGGTATTGCCCACTACAAGGTACTTCAGCCTCGGTAACTTCGCCAGTTGTTCAATCGATGCGTTGGTAATGGATGGGTTGCTGCTAACGCAAATAGATTCAAGTGTCTTCATCGCAGCCAGCCGAGCGGCACTAAGATCGGAGATCTTCGTATCGGCGATGTCGAGCTGCTTGAGTTGTATATTCTCGCTGAGCACTTCCAGCCCTACGTCGGTGATAGACGTCCCGGCGAGACCTAGTCTTTCAAGCTCCGGATTCTCGCAGACAGCGGGGATTGCGGCGTCCGTGATGCGAGTATAGTTTAGAACCAGCGTGTGCAGGTTTGAACGTGGAAATAGCTTCTTTAGGTCCTCGTCGGTGACGTTCGTGTAGGCGAGATTCAAGGTTCGAAGATTCGGCAGCGAACCGATAGCACTTAGCACTGCCTCGTCGAGGGTACAGTCGATGATCTCGAGCGTCTCAAGATCGTCGCCCAACGCTTTCAACTCTTCAACATCACTTGCACAGATCTTCGTCTGCTCAAATCGTCGGGCTGCCATCTGAAGTGGACCCCGGAAACTGGAATCGGCTTCGAACTGCCGCATCATCGGCGAGTTCCAAGTCGTCTCCCGCATAGTCTCCGCCCGAAATGAGATGTCCCCGCTAATCGGCGTGACGTAGAACTCTCGACGAAGTTCTTCCGAATGCAATCTCTTGTGGTGGGCATAGCCCAGAAACAGAGCGACGGCCAGCATGATTAGCACCAAAGAAAGGATTCGGCGCCCTGACGCGATGCAGCGGGCGCCGGTAAAGCAACAGATCGACGAGATGCACAACTCAGCAAATGCGACGCTGATGTACAGTAATGAGAGGAAATTCTCTTCTATTTTCCAGGTCGATGTGATGCCGATTCCAAGAACGATTGCTATGTACGCGAGCCAGCCTCCCGCAATCACAACGAGTCCGGCAGGCACGAGCCGCCATCGAATGCGAACGCGCAAATACGAAAATGCGCTAATTGGTCCCGACCTTTCTCGCGGACACTTATTGATCAACTGGGCAGTTCCTCTGTGATCGGACGCGGAAAAGCACTGTCAGGAGCCTTTTATTGACCAAAACCCCTTTGTTGCGTGAAAACGGTTCCTGACACCTTTTCAAGCCTGACACCTTTTCAAGCCCCCTTTTCAAGCCCAAATTTCTCTCATGACCCCAAATTTCCCTCAAATTTCCCTATTTCGAATCCTGCGATTCGTAACAGCGCAAGCGCACCACAGATCACGGTCAGAAAGCCAAACATGGGAATTGCGCAAGCCACCGCCAAGCTCCAACGGCTTGGACCTCCAATGACGATCATTGGAACGAGTGGCACCGCAGCCGTGGTGACGATCGCTGCCAAACCGCCTGCAACGCGCGAGGGCGTCGTCCTGCTCAGTACGACGCATGTAGTTACGAAAACTATCGGAACCGTTCCAACGGACGCGAGAATGGCGTATAGAGTCAAAGTGCCCCAACCGCCTTTGAGTTCGGACACTGCGAGTTCCCAATTGTTGAGCAACAGAAAGGCCGCTGTGGCGAACGCGAAAACAACTGCAACAACAAAGACGCGCTTTCTGAACCGAGATGATGTTTGCGAGATGCACGGAGTACGCAGGTCTTTGGGCAATGAAAAGCCCGACCAACGAAGCATCCAACGCAAGGTGAGTAACCCAGCGGCGCTTAACCACGTGAAACCAATGCTAAGGAACAACGTTGAAAAATGCGGCGTGTGTGGAAACATGACGCTGTGTTTCCAGATTAGGATTTCACCGAGGGTGATGCAGAACGCTGTAGCGGCCACGAAGCGAACTGTGATCGCCCCACGCCCCAACGCGATCCACGCAGCAGACAACGAAAGCAAGGCCACATACCCGCCTTGGAAGAAGAAGTACAGCAGGAGAAACAAAGAACGATCTCCGTCTCGGACCACACGCTTTTCTCCGATGTAGTCGCAAAAGGTCAGATCCCCGAAAGCCGTTATCACCACGGCGGCCATGGCAACAATTATTGTTCCCCAACATCGTCGCCGAAGTGCTTTCCATCTATTGGATGCCGAGACGCCATCCAGCGTAGATTCCGACATTGAAACTTCCGCTCTAATAGAAACTGCTACGAGGGTGCGTGGATTACTGAGGCGTTGAACGGTGGTCGAACAGTTCCTGAGCTATCCGTGGGAAATCCAACTCGTACGCGCTCCCAGGCGCGTCCTGCTCATAACCACGTGGAATAGGATCGGCGACGCCAGAGGCAACGCCACCTGCGATTAGGCTGAGCATCCATCCCGTCCATCCCTGGTTTCCATTTGGCCAACCCCAGTATGACTCCGTAACGATGGCGTCCTCCCATCTCCATTCGTTTGTAACCCGGGTATCATTCCAGAACCGCACCCAGTCTCCCTGCTCGAGGGCGTTTAACGGCTCGCTGTCTTTTCGATGTGCGTACCCATGCAAATTGTCAGGATTAGCAAATACTGCATCGAACTCTCCTGGTTTAAGAACTCCTATCAGTCCTCTAGCTGTCACAATAGACCGCATTGACGTGCAGGCATAAGCAGGGAGAACCCCTGCCGTTCCGTCGAAAAGCGATTCAATCTTCTGCTCGTCGAGTTCACCAACACCCCAACCCGCGGGTGCTCCGCTGCCGAACGTTGCGCCTATCGAAGAGGGGTCCACCGCAGCACTGACAATTGAATTGCGAACCCTCTGTTCCAGTGCGTCGATCAACGGCACGACGTTGACGTGTTCTCCTCGCGTGATCGGAGCGGCGCCGTTGACGAGGGCCGCGTCGATGTCTTGCCCCGTGATCGCTTCAGCCAATTTTGGCAACGGCGCACCGTCGTATCCGGCTTTCGCGATAGCAGAGGTCTCGTTCCAGTCGCCGACACGCGACCACGGCGGTACGACCTGGACGTTGACCATCCTCGCATTCTCGGCGCCGTTAAGATTTCCATCGTCGTTTTCGTCCAACCACGCGACGACGAAGAACTGATTCCAGTCGTCTGTAATGTCGTCGGGCGTTCCGTTGTTATGCACCGGAAGTTGCTGGTTGCTCAGCGTATTGCCGGATGACAGATTTCCTTGATAAACCATCAATCCGTCGTGGGCGCGCATGATGTATATCTTCACCAGCCGTCCCGTGCCTTGCGGGCCGAAGCTCAACGGATCCACGTCGACTTCGATGTCGACCACGGCAATTCCCGACTCGTTCGGCTCCGCCGCGGCGCTCGCATCATCATCGATGCCGAGATACAGATCGGGCATGACGCTGTCGTCCGCCGTCACCGAATTCACGTCATTTCCATGATGGGTAACGGTCAACTCATCAAGCCTGATCGTGCTGATGCGCACGACGTCGGACGACCAAACGCCTCCCGTCGCGTGACGGATCGCTGCGCCAACCAATCCTGATCCCGCCGCCGTGGCTTCGTAATAGACCGACGACGGAACGTCACTGAGACTCATGCGCGTCCCAAGGGAGATCTCTTGCGTCTTAGCGGGAGATGTCCAAAGCTTCCCAACCAAGCCTTGCATCTGGAACTCGACGGTGAAGGCGTCTTCTTCGGAAAGGACGATACCGCCGGACATCAAATGGTATCTCATTGCCGCCAGATCTGTCGTATCGCCGAGATCGACAGCGATTTCCGCAATCCCACCCACCAAGACACCTTTGCCGGGGCGGAAATGGGCCTCTTCGTATCCCGGATCGTCGTCAGGATCATCGGCGTCCGTGATGGCGCCGTCGTTGTTGATATCGGTATCCAAGTCGATCCCGGGAATGATGATTCGACCAATGGCGGACGACTGTGTCGCAGTCGCCAAACCAACTTCCAGGGTGTACGTCTCCGTGCCTTCATCAATTGCATCATCGCTCGCATCGACCCGGACGGTCTTTTCGGTTTCTGTGTCGCCAACCGTCCAGCTACCTGTGACGATCGAGTAGTCGTCAATTGCCGTTGCCGAGTTTGATAGTGTGTAGTACACATATTCGGGACTCTTTTCCGTCTTCCGCGACAACTTGATTGTCGCATCGGCGGTTTGTCCTTCTTGCACCGGGACCGGGGCGATGCTTACTTCCGGTTCGTCATCATTATCGACAATTTCCGCTTCGTGGAAGTCGATGTCGTTTCCGTTGCCGTCTTGTTTGTACTTGACGCCCGCGGGGAGGTCGCCGGAGAGCTCGATATTGAAGGCTTGGTCGTATTCGTCGATGTCATCGTCGTTGATCTCGAACTTCAATAGGGCTGTTGGGCTGGTGGCACCTTGGGCAAACGAAACGGTGCCGCTCAGTGCATGCGTGTTTGCGGCGAAATCCGCGTCTGTTGCCGCGTGGACCCCGGTGCCGTTGATCGTGTACGTGAGCGAGAATGCAGACGGGGCCGGATCGGACAGTTCGATGTTGATCGTCACAACGCCCGCGTCCTCGTTGTAGCTCTCGTCGCCGGAAATCGTCAACAGCGTGACCTTCTCGACACGGACCAACCAGTACCAATCGTCGTAGTCGAGGTCGATGTTGGTCCACTCGAACGTGTCTTCCAACGTCAGCAGCCATTGATCGGCGTCGTAGGTCGCGCCGAGTCCGAAATCGGCAATGCTGTTGGTCAAGTCGCCGAATGTGTCGACCTTGTAGGCCCCGTTGTCGCCGATGTTGAATTGCTTCTGCTCGCCGCTGTGACTGCGGATCTTCGCCCAACCAGTGATCGATCCCCAAATCGCGGCCTCCTCGCTGGCCACCTGGATCTGGTTCAAAACGGTCGTGGAATGCCCGACCTCCGTGTATCCCGCCGATCCTTTCAAAAGGGCCGAGTCCAACGTGACGCGATACCATTGCTGTGGATTGTCGTTGGCGGTCGCCGCAGGCGTCTGGACGGGAAGGGCGGCAAGCATCGTTTGCCCGTTGCCGCCGCCGATCGGGGCAAGGCGGATCGTGTAGGCCGTGTCGGGCGTCAATCCGGTCAACAACGCCGCCGTCGCGCCGGGCTGGGTGGTCAACAGCGGCTGGAACGTTGCGCCGCCGTCGCCGGATGCGCTGATCTCGTAGGACGCTTGACCATCGGTTCCGTCGTTCCACGTCAGACGCATCTCGCCGGCGCTGAATACTTCCGCGGCGACGTCGAAAGCCGCAGGCTGAAGTTCGACCGTCGCCTGGTACAGCGTGCCCGCGGCGTCGTAACCGTAGACGCGAATCGGAGCCCCGGCGGCGGAACTGGATAACGTGTGTATCGCCGTCCACTCGCCCGGCGCCACCGTGACGATCTCGTCTGACGAGTCGCTGCGGGACGAAGTGCCGTCGCCCCAATCGATCCAGATCCGATCCAGTTGGACGACGGCATCCGCCGCGGAAACGGACACCACGTATTGCGAGCCATCGCCGTCGCCCGTCCGGATCGTGCCTTCAAGGCTCACTCCGTCCAGTTCCACCGGCTGGCGCAACAAGGCGACTGCATCGGTCCGCAACAACGTGTCTGCGCTGCGATCCTGAGAAACCATGATCGTCAAATTGTCCGCGCCGGCGGCGACGGTGAACGAGTCGCCCAACGAAAGCCAACCGGCGATGTTGCCGTTCTTGGACATCGTGGCAGTCGTCTGATTCAACACCAGCCCCGGGTCGCAAATCACCACGCCGCCGCTGGTCACCGAGTACATCGCCGCCGTCGCGCTGCTCGGCGAACCGGGCGTGTTGACGTAGATTTGATACGCTTGCCCCGGCGTCAATCCATCGAAGGTATAGGTCGCAGAACCGCCGGTCGTCCAACGTGAATCACCGTCCACTCCGCCCAGGCTGCTGTCATTCCATCCAGGGATTTCCAGACGCAATGCGTCGGCCCGCAACAGCCCGCTGGCCGGATCGCCGTTGCGCACGGTGATCTCCACGGTGTTCATCCCTACGCCGCCAACGGTCACCAAGCCGATCTTCTCCCAGCCGCTGGTGCCGGTCTTCTGGCTTTCGGTGAACGATGCGATCACCGAGTCGTTGACCTCGACGTCATAAATCGCGACGGACGTGCTGTTGCTGTGCCCGGGGCGTTGGACGAGCAAGTCGTACAACCCCGGTTCGAGATCATCGAAACGGTAATTGGCCCTGGCGTCCGGACCGCGGGAGAATCGGGAATCGCCCTCCCAGCCGCCGGCAACGCTGGCGAACCAGCCGGTCGCGTCGACCAGTTGCATACGATCGGCTCGCAGATAGTCACTGCCGCCGTTGGTCACGCGAACGACCACCTCGCCCGGATCCACATCAACCGATCCCAGCGACTGAAAACCGTCGGTCGAGGCTTTTTGGCTGGCAACGAACATATCGACCGGGTTGCCGTTGTTCACGACGGTGTAAACCGCCGATTCGGTGCTGTTGGCATGTCCGGGCGTATCGACCCAGATCTCATGCAGGCCGCGATTGGCAGCCGTGAAACGGTACTCGGCCCACACCGCCCCCGATCCATACAAACCGCTCGCGGTGCTCACGCGCCAACCGTCGGTGGAAACCTTCACCGCGTCGGTACGCAACACGCCGCTGTGGTCGTCCTGGGCAACCGTCACCGTCAGCGGGCCACCGTCCGAATACACGGTAGCCAAAAGATCCCAACCGCCACTGGCGTTGCGTTGGTTCACACCGGCCAGCGTGTGCGTTTGCCCCGCGCTGGCGACCGTGTATTTCGCGACCGTGCTGTTGGAGCGTTTCGGGATCGTGAACAAGATATCGACCATACCGACGGGCAACCCCGCAAAATGAAATTCGGCCCTGGCGTTATTATCCCACGAAAACCGAGATTGGCCATCAATTTCACCGCCCGCGGTGCTCTGGCCCCATCCGGTCCCGAGTTCGAGGTAGCCGTCGTCACCGTTGTCGACGGTCGCGTCCACGCCTAAACCCGAATGGACGAACTCCGGATCTTCCACCCCTACAATGACCGTCGCGGCCGGTTGGGACTCCCTGTAACCTTCCGATCCGTCGTCAACGGTTGCCTCGAACGGCGCCGACTCGATATAGCCGGGATCGCCATTATCGATTACGGAAAACACCTGCCCGCCGAGCAGCACATCCGTAGCCAACATTTGTCGAGGCTCGAGAGTTTCCAATCTCAGCAAACGGCGGCGGCGGGATCTTGCGTTAGTTCGGATGGGGGGGTGTTGCAGCGATTCATCATCGTGATCCTGAAGAAAAAGGACGGAAAGCGAAGAAGGCGGGCACTCCCGTAGGCGAGGTCATCAGGCGGGAACGTATTACGGGTCGCTCAAAATTCGCACCTGTCGGTGAAAATAGCGATTGCGTCTTTGCCTGTCAATCCGGGGGTGGCATTTTTGAATTAATGGGTGTGTCAACGGAAGCTAGGGCACAATCAGAAGGGTCAGTGCGGTCAACTCTTGAGGACGCGTCACGGATTCTCTTGAAGCCCACTGCGGCATTTCAGGAAGTATTTCTGGACGTAGGCGACACAGGAACGACCGTTGGCGGCCATCTGAGCGCATCGGGCTTGGGCCGCGGCGGCTTGACGATGTCACCGGAAGGAGGTTTCGAAGAATTCCCCGAGTGTTTGCGCGAAAGCGGTTCACCTCATCGCCCGAACTCCCCACTGAATGCGAGAACTCCCACCGACCTCCGATGCGCAGCCGTGAACGGTTACCGGATCAGCGAGTCGATCACATGGCGGAAGTCGATTGCTTCCTTGCCTTTCCCAAACAAGCGCGGCATCCGTTCCAGGCATTCGTTCCGGTACCACAGCTCCAGGTGGTCCTGTTCGATATGCACTTCCATCGCCAAGCCGATGTACTTGCTGCTCACCGAGTAGGCATTGCTCTCGATCCGCAGAATACAGTCCTTTTTCACCGTCACCGGAACAACCGTGAAGGGATTCAGACGCTGCGCGGGCAGAGGTCCCAACATGGCGAATTTTTCCCGGAAGGCCACGCTCCGCGAAGCGTTTCGTCGAGCGACCAACTGCTCGACGAAGGCCATGTATTGCTGGACGTCGTCGAAGTCCCGGTTGCCGCGAAGCAGCAGCGACTGGTCCAGTGCCGTCTTCAAGTGGCCGTGGGCGGATTCGACATCACCGTTCTCATGCGGCTTTTGCCGGTTGATGCGCTGGCCCTGCACGCCGTAATGCGTTAGCAGCAAACGATACTGCGGCGTAAACTCCCGGTCATTCGACAGATTGTTGACGGCCGCCGTCAGGCTGTCGCTACGGATGCGGTGTGGGACGCCGCCCGCCCGGTGCAAAGCGTCTTGAAGTCCACGCGACAGGGCTTTGAATGACTCCGAATGGCAAAGGTGAACATGCGAAACGTTCCGCTCCAAAATCGATCTGATCAAGCATTCAGCCGCCAAATCGTGAAGTTCAACACGCTGGCAAAGGCGACCCAGCCTAAATACGGCAGCATCAGCATACCAGCCGCCTTGGACCTGGACCAAAACGCCACGGTCGTCGCCGCGATGGCCGCCAGCAGAACAAGGACTTCGACGAATGCGACACCCGGCATCTGGAATCCGAAAAACAGCCAGGACCAGGCCGCGTTCAGCACCAGTTGGACAGCGAACAACGACAACGGCCGGTGGGCCTGCCGAAGTCCGCCTTGCCGCCAAACCAGCCATGCCGCCACGGACATGCAGACGTACAGCATTGTCCAGACGGGGCCAAACAACCAGTTGGGCGGATTCCACGATGGCTTGGCGAGCGCGGCGTACCAAGTCGGGATGTTGGGCGCGGTCGCGACCGACCCCACGGCCGCAGCCGAGAAACAAATGGCCAGAATCACGACCAACCCGATGGCTTGTTTGCTCCTTGACATCTCAACTCTCTCACTTGTGAGTAGCACTGTTGCCCTCAGGCCGACGAAAGACCGCCAAACCAAAAAGTCATGATCCGCCTTGCTTCTCTTCGCATTCCCGCAGCGCGGCGCGGGCGTCCTCCAAATCCGGCGACCCGAGCCGGGTGATGATGTCCACCGCGCGCCGGGCGTGGGGCAGACCTTGGTCCGCCTTCCCCTGCCGGGCAAGTGCTTTGGCCAGCACCCAGCAGTCATGGGACACCAGTTCCTGGCGGCCCACGTTTTCGGACAATGGCAGGGCTTCGCGGGCCAGGGTCTCGGCACTTGGCCAGTCCTCACGCTCCAGCGCAAGTTCCGCGAGATTGCCGGTGATAAAGGCGACGCCCTCGGCGTAGTTCACCTCACGGGCCACTTGCAGGGCCTCGCGGTAGTCCCGCTCCGCGGCCGCGAAATCGCCCGAGTCCTGCTCGGCATCGGCGAGATCGTTCAGGGCGATCGCCACCCCTACGCTCCTGGCCGACAGGCTGCGATGCAGTTCGAGCACTTCTCGGAAGGCCGCGACGGCGGCGGGGTAATCCTTCTTCAACTGGTGGGCGATGCCGCGCAGTTGGATGGCAAAGGCGCGCTCGCGAGCACCGGCATGGGCAGTCTGCCAGTGAGCTGCCGCGCGGTCGGCCCACGCCAGCACCGCGTCGGCTTGGTTTCGCAAATAGGGAACCCAGCCAGCGTTGTACGCCCGCCAGCCCGCATTCTTGTGATCCCCAACCGCCACGGCCCGAGCTTCCGCCTGCTCGCTCAGCGACAGCCGTTCATCCCAGCGGCCCGTGAAGTCGAGAAAATGCTGAAGGGCGGCACACACTCGCTGGAGTCGCTCGTTCGGCCCGGCAAGAAACAGCGGCAAGGCGGGAGCCACGGTGGGCCACGCGGCATCGAGCACCGGAAAACGCTCGTGCTTTCGGTAGCCGTTCTCCACAATCAAGGCGTAGGCGCGATTTTCCAGACGAATGCCGGTTTCCGCAACGACCTCGGGACGGGCACGCCGAAAGAAGACGGCGACCATCGGCAGCAGGGTGAAGCGACGCTCCTCCTGGTCTGGCTGGACCAGCGAGCGGTTGGCCAGGGTCTTCAACGCGTCCTCGGCATCCAACTCGGCCAAGTCTGCCAACTGGGCGATGAACTTCACCTCGACCGGCAGGCTGAAATAGGTGAGCGCGCCCAGGACTCGCGTTTCCTGTGGGCTGAAGTCGTCCAGCAGATCGCCAAAGATGAACTCCAGTGGGTCATTGTTATCCGGAGCGCTGTGCAAGAAACGCAAGGCGTCGTCCAGGGTGCGGCAACGGCCGCGACCCAGTTGGCCGGCTACCCAGCGCAAGACGAGTGGCCGCCCGTCGGTGCGCTCGTACAGGCGGATGCGGTCCAACTCGGCCGTCTTGCGCAGGAGCGGATTGTGCCGGGCGATTTCCTCAAGACACTCCAGCGCCGCCGACTGGTCGAGTTTCTCCAGAACGAGCAGATCGCCGCTGTCGCCGATGCGGAGGCGACTGGTGAGCAACGCCTTGCACCCAGGCGGCAGCCGCCGGACAAAGTTAAACAACTGGCCGCGGTCTTCCTTGGAAAAAGATTCGAGGTTGTCGAGGATCAGCAGGACTCGCTCGGGGGCGAGCGCCGCCAACAACAGCCGCGCCCGGTCCGTCTCGGCAGATTTCGCGATCTCGGGCTGGCCGATCAGACCGGCGATTTCGTTGAGCATCGCCAGATAGTTGCCGACGACGAAGCCCGTCAACTCGCGTTCGCCCCCATCGCCCAGCTCGCGCTGCTTGGCGGAGACGAACAACGTGCGTTTGAACTGGCCGGGCGGAGTCAGTTCGGCCGCGCGAATGGCGAGCGCCGTCTTCCCCATGCCGCCGGGTCCGTCGATCAGAACTCCCCAAGTGCGTTCGATCGGATCCAAGGCCTCGGCGATCCGCTTAAGTTGGTCCTCTCGACCGAAGAAGGGCGGAATGCGAGGAAGATTGTAGGTCGTCGCCGTGGCGCGGACGGTGTCTTCCTCGGACGGCAGAGGAAGGTAATGATCCTTAGGACGGCCCTGGTTGATGGCCAAGCGTTCGAGGATCAGCGTCGCGGCCTGCTCGGGCGTCTTGTCGTCGAGTTCTACAAAACCCGCTGTCGAGTACAGCCCTTGGACCGTGGCATGCTCGAAGCGGCAGAGCATGACGTCGGCATCCCTGCGATTGCTGAGCAGGTCGTGGATGGCCGTCCATTCCAGACCGGTCCATTGCTTCGCGTCGTAATCCGGGCAGACGACGACCACGATCAGTTCGGAATGTTCGCGGTACAACTCGGGCAGGTAGATTCCCAGATTGCGGCGAGCGAACTCGGCCTCGTGGAATTTGTCGTACAGGACGTCCGCTTGGCTGAAACGCCGTGCCAGAACTTCGGCAACCTTGGCGACGAAACTACGCCTTTCGCTGGCAAAGGAGAACGCGATGCGGAAGCGTTTGGGATTCATGCGTCGGGTCCGCTGGGTTTTCGGGGCTGACTCAGTGTCGTTCGGACCGAATCTGCTTGTCCTGGCCGTTGACTCTGATTTGTACCCGGCAACATTCGTTCGACGCAATATGGTGAGCGGGACGAAGCCGTAAATAGCGTTGGCGCATGCGTTTGGAAGAATCCGTTTCGGCCTCGACGAGTTGACGATGTGGTGCGATGCGAGTCGTCGAACGGCCACGGCGACTCGAACCGGGGAAAGATCGAGGCGAGAGTTCCGATTCCCCAGCTTGTTTGCGATCGGTCGGAGGTATATTGTCGTGTAAGTGTTGATCTCAAAATCCAAGAGAGAACTGCTTCGCCAACGAAGGGAACCTATGACCGGAATAACTCTCGATACACTCGCAGAACGCATCGATGCGTTGGAACAGCGATTGGAAATCGGGACGTGTCGCCCCGTGTCGCCCGACAGCCTGTCTGCGGTGATGTCCGATGTGAGACAGATTACGCAAGAGTTGTTTCCGGGACCGTTTTCTTTCGACGAGGAATCCGACCCGGAATACCCCGATGACACCTACGTCGTGATCAGTGTCGAGTCCACGAGGGACATTGGCGAGGCGGTACGCCGGCGGTGCGAATGGCACGAGCGTATTCGTGCCCTGTCGCCAAGCATGTTTGGAAAGCTCCGCCTCTCGATCAATCCACGCTGATGAATCCCGACGATCTTCTTTCGTTAGCCGGCAAACTCGCCGCGAACGCCAATGCGGATGAAGCAACCTATCGCACGGCTGTGAGCCGAGCCTACTACGGCGCGTTTCACTTGGCCACAGCGTTCCTTGCGGAACTAGGGTTTGCGGCACCGCGCACGGCGAACGTGCATGTCTTTGTGCAACACCATCTCAACGGTTCCAACCAGCCATCCGCATGTACGGCCGCATCCCTCTTGAGTGATCTTCATTCAGCGCGAAACCAAGCCGACTATCAACTCGGTCGCGCCAGTGCCGGGACGCAGTCCTTTGCAAGGTTATCCGTCGAAACGGCTCACGAGATCCGAAGGGCTTTTGGAATGCTCGCAAACGCCAACGAAGGAACAAGTCCGCGTTGGTATATCCGCCTATGTGCAGCGACGCACCCGATGACGAACCTCGCGACTGTCACAAGCAATAGACAACGCGATGCAGATGCGTTTTGGATTCATGCGTCGGGTTCGCTCGTGTTTCGGGGCTGACTCAGTGTCGTTCGGAACGAATCTGCTTGTCTTGGCCGTTGATCCGGAGTTGTACCAGCCGCGGTTCGGCGGACGTGATACGGTATTCGGTCACCAAACCGTCTTTCCACTGGATATCCACTGCAAACCCGCCGCGGGCGCGGAGGCCGCGAACGTGACCAGTGAGCCAGGATGATGGCAAGGCGGGCAGCAACTCGAGAATCGGCTGGCCGTCGGCAGCAGTTTCCTGGCTTTGCAGCAGCATTTCGGCCACGGCCGAGCAACCGCCGTAATTACCGTCGATCTGAAACGGGGGGTGCAAACAGAACAGGTTGGGCGCCCCCCGGCCGATCAACATGGAAAGCAGTTTCTCCGCGCGGTCTCCGTCGTGCAGACGAGCCCAGAAATTCGCCTTCCAGGCCATGCTCCAGCCGGTCGAGGCATCGCCGCGCCGCTCCAGCGACAAGAGTGCGCCTCGATACAACTCGGGCGTGCCGGGGTTGATCTCGCTACCGGGGGACAGGCCCCACAGGTGCGAAACGTGTCGGTGATGGATTTCGGTCTCCTCGAAGTCCTCCTGCCATTCCATGATTCGGCCGTCGGCGTTGACGCGGGTCGGAGCCAGCTTGGCCCGCGTCGCGTCCAGATCGCGGGCGAACTCCTCGTCGATCCCCAAAATGCGCGCCGCGGCGGCCGTGTTCTTCAGCAGATCGCGAGCGATCTGCTGATCGAACGTCGCGCCGATGCACAGCGCGGTCGTCTGTCGCTTGCCGTTCCGATCGGTGTAGGCGTAGCTGTTCTCCGGCGAATTCGAGGGCACGACGACCAGTTGATGCGTCCGCGGATCCTCGACCAACACGGCCTGCATGAACTGGCTGGCGCCACGCAGCACGGGGTAGTATTCCCGCAGGAACGCCTCGTCCAGTGTAAACGCGTAATGCAGCCAGACATGTTGGGCGAGCCACGCGCCGCACGTCGGACCGATACAGGCGGGTAAATAACTCGGCGCCGTGTCGTACCACGGATTCTGCGTGTGGTTCGCCATCCAGCCTGGCGCGTTGAAATACGCCTTGGCCGTCTTCTCGCCTTCCCTGGCCACATTCCGGATGAACCGCAGTAGGGGCAGGTGGCAGTCGGACAGGTTCCCCGGTTCGACCGGCCAGTAGTTCATCTGCAGATTGATGTTGCTGTGAAAGTCGCCTCGCCAGGGCGTCGAATACTCCTCGGCCCAGATGCCCTGCAAGTTGGTCGGCAAGGGCGAATCGGGCCGCGAGGCGCTGACCACCAGATGTCGCCCAAACTGGAAGTACAACGCCGCCAGTGCCGGATCGCACTCCTGCTCCGCCCGCTTCACCCGCTCGGGCGTGGGCAGATGGGAGTTCGGTCCCTCGGGCAGCGTCAATTGGCAGCGGTCCATGAACTGGCGGTGGTCGGCCACCGCCGCCTCCCGAATCGCCTCGAACGGTTTGGCCAGCGCCGCGTCGAGCCGTTGCCGAGCCAATTCGGCGAACTCCGGGTTCTGCCAGTCGGTACCGGCCGACACGATCAGCATCACCTCGTCGGCTCCGGCAACAACCAGGCCCTCGTCCGTGGCGGTGACCGTGCCACCTTGGACCCGTGCCCCCAGCAGAGCCGTGAACCGCATGCCTTCTCCGCCCCCGCCGGGCTTGTTGAACGGCAGTTGGCCTTCCAGCACATGCAAGCCCCCGTGGCCCGCGGGCGCCGAACGCGGGTCTTGTTCGGCGCGAGTTGTCGCGTCGTGTTGCCGCACCAACGCGGCAGTGAATGTCAACGATCCGGGTTTGTCGGCCTTCAAACGCAGTGCGATTACCTCGTCGGGCTTGGACACCAACAGGTCGCGGGTGTACGTCACGCCTGTTCGCTGATACCGCGTGTGCGCCACGCCTTGCATCAGATCGAGATCGCGGCGGTAGCCATCGCCGATCACCGGCGGCGGCTTGACGGTGCCGGCCAGACTGATCTCGGCGACCTGGAAGCTGCCGATCGGCCGCGGCGCGAACGTGAATCGGTAGAAGCGGAACGCCGCGGGATGAGCCAACTCGAACGTCTTCGTCTGGCGTCGGTTTTCGAACGGTTTGTCCAGGGCATGCCGATCGACTTCGTTCCAGACTCGGCCATCGGCCGAACCCTCGAGCACCCACGAGCGAGGGTCGCGTTCCGGCACGTCGTCGCCGCTGGTGAACGAGTAAGCGTTGACCGTCTGCGGCTCGGCAAATTGCATCTGCCAGACCACGGGCGCGTCTCCGTTGTTGACGCACCACTTCGAGCCCAGGTTGCCGTCCACCGTGTTCTCGATCGTCTTGCCGTCGCCGGGCCCGTGTCCGCTGGGGGACGAGAGTTTTGGCTCTGGGCCGTTGTCGAAATCGACGATCAAATCGCCCAGCGTCTGGTAGCAGCCGAATTGGTTGACGTCGCCCCAGCCACGGACGTCGTCCGCGTAGCGAAAGCTCCTGCTGAGAACCGCTCCGGCAGCGGAGATGTCGCCGGCGAACAACTTCTCGCGCACTTCAGGCAGACACTCGTGCGCGTCGTACCGGTTGCCGTCGTAGGGGCCGCCAGACCAGAGCGACGATTCGTTCAGCACGATGCGTTGGCGACCGACGCCGCCGAAATCCATCGCTCCCAATCGTCCGTTGCCCAGGGGACAGGATTCGTGGAATGACCGGGCGGGGCTGGTGAACCAGACGCTCATCGGTTCCGCCGGTGGGACGACTTCCGCGGCCCCGACAACTTCGATGGCGATTACCCAGGCGGCCATCGCGGCCAGTGCGATGTTTGCGCATTTCATGGTGCTGTTCCCTTCGGTTGGCGATCCGCAGTGGTTCGAATGAATGTCACAGACTGGCAGCCTGCGCCACGTGGTGGCGTACCGATCTAATCGCTGATAATCTCCAGCACGCCGCAGGAGATCGGTGGCAGAGTAAAGCGGAGTGTGGCGCCGTCCGGTTCCACGCGGACCGAACGGGCCTGAACGACGTCGCGGGCTTCCAACGTGTTGCGGGCCGCTAGGTCGCCGGGGGCGATCAAGTGCAGCATTGCCTTTCCCGGTGTGCCGCTCGCCAACTTCACTCGCACCGGCACGGCCTCGTCCGAAGGATTGACTGCCTTGATCACCAGCGACTTGCCGTCTTCCGACTTGGTCGCCACGGCGTTCAGCGGGTCCGTCGGGCCCTCCAAGGCAATCCGGTGCGGGGCGTAGTGCTCGCGCCACAGCTTCATGACCACGTAGTTCGGCGCCGGGAACCAGGTCCGATGGTCGAAGTTGACGAAGGCATTGTCCCACGCAGTCGCCGAGACGTGGCGGAGAAACAGCGCCGGGCCGCCGATCTCCAACACGTCGCCGCACCGTTCGAAGGCGTTCAGCAGACCGCCGCAATACAGGCCTGTCCGCCAGTCCGTGCTCTGCGCGTTCCACTCCGAAACGTAAATCTTCAGCCCGGGATTCTTCGAACTGGCGATCAAGTCGCCCGTCCTGCGGAAGAACTGCTCGTAGGCCCGTGGTCCGTCGGCATAGCGGTTCGGGTTCTCGTAATGGTGGATGCTCAGGTAGTCGATCTGGTCCGCACAGCGTTCGATCAGAACGCGGTTCCAAGCCAGACCGTTGCCGCCGTCGCCGTAGCCGGCACTGCCACAGGCCGCCAGCTTGATCGACGGATCGGCCTTGCGCATCGCCGGGGCGAACCGATTGACCCACTCGGCATACGTCTCCGCCCCCTGGTGCCAGGTTTCGTTGTCGATCTCCCAGTACTTGACGCGGTACGGTTCGGGATGGCCGTTGGCGGCGCGGACTTGGCCCCACTTCGAATCGGCCGGCCCGTTGCAGTACTCGATCCAATCGAGAGCTTCCTGCAAGAAGTCGTTGTCCAGAACATCACGGTTCCACTCGGGCGTGCCGATATTGATGACGATCAGGGGCTCGGCGCCGACGCGGCGGCACATGGCGATGAACTCGTCGGTGCCGAAGGAATTCACTTCCTTGTCGTCCCACATGTTCTTCGGGTGCGGACCGCGCCGGTGCTGCGGCCCGATGCCGTCCTTCCAACGATAAGGCGAAGCAAAACAGCCGCCCGGCCAACGAATGACCGGTGGTCGCAACTCGGCGATGGCTTGCAGCAAGTCGGGTCGAAAGCCGCCGGCCTGTCTCCACGACTCGGGCATCAGGCTCACTTGATCCAGCCAGACCGTGCCCGGTCCTCGCACGCCGATCTGCAGTTCCGCATCATCCGAGGCCGCCGTGGGCTGCAACTCGACCGGGAACTCATGCCAATCCGGCGACGGCGCCGCAATGGTCTGCTCGGCCAGGATCTTGTCGCCGGCAACCAAGCGCACAGCAAGCCCGCCGGCGGCTTGGCCGCGTGCCCAGACCGAGCCGCGATACACCTCGCCGGCCCGGATACTCAGCGGCCGCTGCGCCAATCCGCCCCACGCTCCGTCCGTTTCCACTCGGCGGCAGAGCGCCCCGTTCAGCGGACTGTCGGTCGAGGCGGCAACTTTCGCGTTGCCCAGCGTCCGCCAACCTGGTGCTACTCCCGTGGTCTGCTCCGGCAGCGGTGGCAGTCCCTCGTGCAGCAGTTTCCCGTCCAGCGACGCCACCTTGAAGTTCCGAAACTGAGCCTGCGTCGACCAGGTGCCCACGCCGGCTCGGCCGCGAGCCGGACCGGGACCGTCGTCGGTATAGTCGATCACGAGTTCGTCGTCGAGCCAAAACTGGACGCGCGGCCCTTCGCAACGGGCACGCACGCGATACCAGCGTCCGGTCTCGATCTGGCCGTTGCGCCGCGGCGTAACCGCGCCCCAACGCTGCTGGCCCCTGATCCCTCGCTCCAGCGCATGACCGACATTCCCCCAGCCGCCGAAATTGGCCCAGTAGAACTCCCTGCCGTTCAACGCCCGGACAAGAATCAAGAACCCTTCGTCGCCGCCCGTCTTGCGGGCTTCGACCGTGAATTCGTAATCAGTCCATTGGGGATCCCCGAACAGCAGACGCACATCCGCCGCCGAACCTTCCTGCGCGATCCAACCGTCTTGCCGCGACCAAGCCACACCGGCGCCGCCCCCCTCGAAGCTGCGATCCCAAACCAACTCGCCCCATAACCCGCCGTTGCACGAGTGGTAGATGTGTTCGAGGAATTGACCGTAGACTTTCTCATCGACTCGATTGATCACGCGGTCCGGGTCCACGGTCAACGAAACGTCGGCGGCCCGCGAATTGGCCGCGGTCAAGCAAGCGGTCAGCAGACAGTAGGCCAAAGGGTTTTTCATCATCGGTGAGGTTCCTCGTAGTTGGATGAATTGAACGTCACCAGCATACCATCTCGCCACAGTGACGCATATCCTGCGGAAGATACAAGCAGATCCGATGGTTGGCTCGAACTGGTCGATGAAAGTCCTGATGTTCTTGATCGTGAAGTCCACCAACGCAAAAGTCATCGGATCGTGTCAGGCAAGACGGCCCCCGGCGATGATTCAACATGAGGACCGCGGATGCTTTCGCCGGAATTCCTGAAGTGGCACTACTTGACGACATCAGCCATCGCGTTAGCATTTGCCGATACGTTCGGTTTCGAGTTCTTCTTTGATCGTCCATGTTCTGCTGCGTCATGGGTTGACGTCAATCCGACCAGCGATGCGGCAATTGGACAGTTTCTCCTCAACACTTTTTCTCAGGAGTCGTAGATGGCTAAGGTCAACACCGCAGTCAAGATTGTCGAACTGAACAACAACATAAAGCCCATCTCCGAAGACGCCTCCAATCTGGACTTGAAGGCGATGGAGAAGCGCACTTTGGCCTACCTGAAGAAGCATTCCTCCTGGGCCATGTCCAAGGTGACCGCCGTCAAATGCACCATGGGTCCTGGTGCTTCCGTCAAGTTCGAGGTCGTGTGCGGGGACGAGAAAGCGATGCCGAACGATCTGAAGAAAGCGTTGCGTTACTAGATTGCGTGCGACGATGGAAGAGGTTCACGAAATCTTACTCAAGGGGACTCTCGATGGCTGATTTCAAGAAACTGCATGACGACTGGAAGAAAGCGAAAAAGAACGCCAAACTCGTTCACGAAGGCTGGTCGAAATTGGCGAACAGTGCTCTGGACGTGTTCGAAACGGGAAAGGTAGAAACGCCGGCATTTCCATCCTTCAAGCTCGGCCTTGGCCCGTGCCTCGACAACATCCAGAAGGCACAGGACAACATCAAGAAGGCAGAGCAGAAGAAGAAGGAGGCGGACAAGAAAGACACGGACGCCATTGCCAAGAACAAATCGAAAGCCGACAAGGCGGTCAAGCAGTACGCCACCGACATTGCCAAGGTTCATGACGCCGTCGTCAAGTTCGCCTCGAAGGAAGGCAAGGCCAAGGACGCCAAGGTTGCCCTCCTGAAGTACTTGGAAGCCTTGGAGAAAGTGCGCGACGAGATCGGAGTCGCCTTGAAGGCTCTCAAGTAGGACTACTTCGGCGAGTTGTAAACCTCGACGGTGGACAACGTGGGGCAGGCCAGGCATTTCGTCAGATTCACGCGCAGACGATCCGCGGTCACGCGCGGCGTGCGAAGGATTCGCCGCGAGCCGATCGTGAAGCCTTTGCCGATCTCCTGCCACTGGCCGTCGACGCGAGCTTCGACCGTAAACTCGGCGACTCGTTGACCCAATTCGATGTGCTCCTGAATACGCACCCGGTCGAATTCCTCCGGTTGCCCGAGATCGACCTCGACCGTTCCCCGCAGTACGTTGTCGTCCGCGGCCCAATACGTCGAACGGTCGCCATCGGTCAGGCGCGCCGCTGCGAAATGCTGGTCAGCGCCGCGAACGTTGTCCGCCGTGGCGGGCTTGCCGCGAGCCAGATCGGTGGCAAACGTCTTCTCCAGCACGTCCGCCAATTCCTTCAGGCGTTGCACGTCGTGCTCGTGGATCAGACCGCGGCGGTCCGGCGGGATGTTCAGCAGCAGATTGCAGCCCAGTCCGACACTCGCGTAGTAGATGTCCAGCAGCGAGTCGAGCGATTTGACTTGGTCGTTCTGCGATTCGTGCCAGAACCAACCCGGCCGGATCGACACATCGCACTCGGCGGGCACCCAATGCGTTCCACCTTGGTCGCCGTGCCATAGCGACTTCTGATCGGAGATGCCCGGCCAGCGTCCCGCCAGGTTGAATGTCGCCCAGTTCGGGTCGTAGCCGGTGCCGCGTTCGTTGCCGACCCAGCGGATGTCCGGGCCGCCGTCGCTGAAGCGGATATTGTCCGGTTGCAGTTCGCGGACCAACTTCCACGTGTTCGTCCAATCGTAATACGTGCGGCCGTCGATGCGCCGCGTCTCGTTCGCGCCGCCATAGTAGCCCGAACCGCCGTTGGCGCCGTCGTACCACGTCTCGAAGATCTCGCCATAGCCCGTCAGCAACTCGCGCAGTTGGTTGCGGTAGTACGTAATGTACTCCGGTCGAGCGTACTGGGCATGGTTGCGGTCCCAGGGCGACAGGTAGACGCCGAACTTCAAGCCGTGGCGCTTGCATGCCTCGGACAACTCGCGAACGACGTCGCCTTGGCCGTTCTTCCAGGGCGAATTCTTGACGGAATGTTCCGTGTACTTGCTCGGCCACAGGCAGAACCCGTCGTGGTGCTTGGCGGTCAGGATCAGCGCCGTCATGCCCGACTGCTTTGCGACGCGCGCCCATTGGTCGGGGTCCAACTGGCTGGGATTGAACAACGCCGGCGATTCCTCGCCTCCTCCCCACTCGCGGTCCGTAAACGTGTTCAGCGTGAAATGGATGAACCCGTAGTACTCCAGATCGTACCAAGCCAGATGCTGCTTGCTGGGCACGGCGCCCAGCGGCGCAGGGGGCGGAACCTGAGCTGCTCCGACGGATGTCAGCATGGTCCACGCGAGAAGAAAGGCTACCAGAACAAACGGCATGGGATGCGATTTCATGGCCAGTGGCTCCTGAACGACCTTCAAGTTGGTTCTGCCCCGTATCGCGACGGGCTTGCACACAGTGTACCGGGCGGCCACCGCCACGGGCAGATGGCCGAAGCGGTCACGGCGACGGAATTAGTTTCTCGCCGCTGGCCGGCGGTTCGAGTATGGGGTCGCCCGCCAGCAGACCGCGTTGCACGAGGAAGCGGTCGGCGGCGATCAGGGTGACGGTCTGCCAGGGATCCCGGTTGAAGAACCCGTGCCGCTGGCCTTCGGCAATCCGGACGTCGGTGGTGGTGTTGCCAAGCGTCTTGAGTCGTTCGTACACAGCGTCCCAGCCGTCTTTCCACGGATCCTCGCTGCCAAAGAAGACGATCGCCGGAGCGAACCCGGACTTGAGATGGCGCAGTGCATCGACTTCCTCGTCCTTCGCGTCGTCCGGCGAAAAGGCGGGGTTGAACAGCAGATAGGCGACGACCGAGGTATCGATGTCTCGCGAATCGGCTGGGTCGTCGAGGCCCGGGTTCGTCGTCGCAAGCACCGAGATGTGGCCCCCCGCCGAACCGCCGCCGGTGATGATCCGCTGCGGATCGACGCCCAATTCCGCCGCGTGCTGCTTGAACCAGCGGATGGCACTCTGGGCATCCGTGACGCAGACTCGCTTGCGGGTTTCGCCCGCGGGCAGTTGGTTGGCCTCGGCCTTGCTCAGCATCCGGTAATTGGCCGTTGCCGCGACGAGTCCTCGGCGGGCCAGGTAATCACAGGCGACGCGGAATTGACTCAAGTTGCCGCCACTCCAGCCCCCGCCATGGAAGAGAATCACGCCGGGCACCTTCGCCGTCGCCGGGTCGTGATTGGGCGGAAAATAGATCTCCATCTGGCGCGGCTGGCCCGCGGGCTGTTTGTAGACGTAGACCTTGCCCTGCGGCGCATCGGCGGCCGGATTGTCCGCGGCATCGAGCGCCGTACAAAACGCCAGCAGCAGAACGGTGCAGACGGTCAAGAAACGGGTCATGTCGCGGCCTTTCAAAAACGAGTGATTTGGGTGCGAGCCATGTTCAGCCGAGGTTGAGTTCCGTCACCTTTGAGTCTTTCCCCTTTCGACGATGCGTCGGCCGGCATCGATCCCACGCCGGACTACGTGGCATATACGGCGTTCGCCGCCGCGATGCTCGATCCGTGTTCGAACGGGTATCCCTGCTCGGCCAACAACTGCTCCAAGACCGACAAGAACAGCAAGACGTTGTTCGCTCGCGACGAGTATCCCATCAAACCGATCCGCCAGACTTTGCCTCTGAATTCGCCCAGACCCGCGCCGATCTCGATCCCGAAGCGATGCAGGAGCGCGCTGCGAGTTGCCGCGTCGTCCACGCCATCGGGAATCCGTACAGCATTCAGCATGGGCAACTGGTGGCCGTCCTGAGCCGCGTAACCGATTCCGAGCGAGGCCAGGCCGGCGCGCAGAGCTTGGTGATTCCGCATGTGGCGGGCGAAACACTTGTCCAGACCTTCCTCGAAGATGATCCGCAGCGCTTCGTACAACGCATAGGTCATGTTGACCGGCGCCGTGTGATGGTACACGCGGTCGGTGCCCCAGTAGTTGGCCAGCAGGTTGATGTCCAGATACCAACTCTGCACTTTGGTCTTGCGATGAAGAATCACATCCAAGGCGCGCTGGCTGAATGAGACGGGCGCCAAGCCGGGTGGGCAGCTCAGGCATTTCTGCGTGCCGGAATAGACCGCGTCGATGTTCCAGGCGTCCACCTCGACGGGGATTCCTCCCAAGGCCGTCACGGTATCGACCAGCAGCAGCGATCCCGCCTCGTGGACCACTCGCGAGATCTCTTCAATCGGCTGCCAAGCTCCCGTGGACGTCTCGGCCATTACGATGCCGACCACTTTCGGCTTGGCCTGCGCCAGCCCCTGCTTCAGCTCGTCGACCGTAAACACCTCGCCCCAGGGCCGCTTGATCTGAGTCACGGCCGCACCCGCCCGCGTCGCCACATCCGCCATTCGCATCCCGAACACACCGTTGACGCAAACCAGCATCGAATCGCCGGGTTCGATCAGATTGACCACGGCCGCTTCCATACCCGCCGAGCCGGTGGCACTGATCGCAATCGTCATGCGATTCGCGGTTTGAAACAGATCCCGCAGCATTTGCTGCATCCGATCCATCAACTCCAGATAGTACGGGTCCAGATGGCCGATCGTACCCTTGCCCAAAGCATCCAGGACGCGCGGATGAACATCGCTGGGGCCAGGGCCCATCAGAGTCCGTACAGGAGGGTTCAAGGCAGGGCAAATTTCCAACACGGTCGGCGGCTCCAAATTCGGGATTGGGCAGAATCGGACAACCAGCCGCCAAGCCTACCCGGCCAGCAAGGTGTTTTCAATCAGTCATCGCATGCTCGCTCGCGTAGCACAGGCTGCCAGCCTGTTCTGAGAACACACCATAGCAGTTCCACCCTTCAACCGCACGAACCACCCACGGCAATGAACCAACCTCCTCCAAACCTACTAACGGCCGACCATTTTTTCCAGTTGGCCGAACCTGTCCGCATGCATCGGCTGTCAGTCCCGATTGACCCCTTGGCATTCGGAAAATACACTTGAGCCCAGTTCGCTCCGATTCCGACAGGGGTGAAAGGCGGTCGGGTCATCGGGAATCGCCAGAAAACATGGAGGCGAGCCGTGCGGCGTCAGCCCACGGGTGGTGATCGGGTGTCTAGGAATCGCTGGAAGACCCGGAGGGTAAGCGAATTGGCAAGCGGCCTGTTTGGAGTACAGGTGCCCCGTAAGGGGTTGCGGGTTCGAGTCCCGTGCCCTCCGCTTCAATCGAAAACGCCGTCGCAAGGATCTGTTTAACAAGACCTTACGGCGGCGTTTTTTGATTTCCGCCCCCGTTTAGTTGCGGCTCGTCGCGTGACGCTATAATGCGACGCACGAACCAGATCGCCCACGAAACGATGTGGGATGTCTTCCTGTGCCACAACTCGCAGGACAGAACGGCCGTCGAGGAGCTTGAGCGGCGACTGGCCGAGCGGGGCGTGAAGGCTTGGCTGGACAAGTGGGATCTGCCGCCGAGCCGACCGTGGCTGCCGTAACTGGAACGGATGATCACGCAGACCCGCTCGCACTACCTCCGCGAACTGGGCCACCCGGATGCCGAGAAGCATGCCGCCGGCGTAGCGGCCATACGGGCGAAAATCGCGGGAAGACCCGAGTAGCATGGCTCTCTGAGTCGTGCCCAAGGGAACGCCATCCACACGCGTTCGCGGCGTTTCTTTGCAGCACGGGCAACGGTATCATGGCACCAGCCTTGGTCGCTGGATCTGCAACCTCTTGGGAGAAGTGAACCATGATACGCCACGTCTGGATCGGTTGGATCGTGTTGTTGACGCTGGCTGCGGCGGGACAAGGCGCTGAGGACGTCGGCCGATTGCTTCCCGCGGAGGCCGGCGCCCCACCACCCCGCGAGATGATGAAGCGGTACCTGATTCGTCAGGTGGAAGCGGCGCAGCAGCGGTGGCTGGACGAGTACGAGGAGCGTAAGACACCCGAAGAGATCGCCGCGTACCAGCAACGGCTGAAGTCGAACTTCATCGAAGCGATCGGCGGGTTTCCGGAACGCACGCCCTTGGAGCCGCAAGTCGTGGACACGCACCAGGGCGATGGATACCGCGTCGAGAAGATCCTGTTCCAGAGCCAGCCGCGGCACTATGTTTCGGCGGCCCTGTTCTTGCCGGATTCCGTTCGCTTCCAGCCACCTTACCCCGGCATCCTGGTCGTCTGTGGCCATTCGGCCAACGGCAAAGCGCTGCCGGTCTACCAACAGGCGTGTGCGTTGGCGGCGCTGAACGGCATGGCAGCGCTGATTGTCGATCCGATCGACCAGGGCGAGCGCCATCAACTGCTGGACGACAAGGGCAAGCCAAGGCTGTCCGGCACGGCGGGCCACAACATGGTGGGCGTAGGCAGCATTCTGGTCGGACGTAATACGGCCTTGTTTGAAATCTGGGACGGTATCCGAGCCATCGACTATCTGCAATCCAGGCCGGAAATCGATGCCGAGCGGATCGGGTGCATGGGCAATTCCGGCGGCGGCACGCAAACCAGCTACTTGATGGCGCTGGACGAACGGATCGTCGCCGCAGCGCCCAGTTGCTACCTGTGCAGCTTGTACGGCCGCCAGGTGCGAACGGGCGCACAAGATGCCGAGCAGAACATCTTCGGCCAACTGGCCTGGGGCATGGATCACGCGGACTACTGCATGATGCGAGCCCCGCGGCCGACGTTGATGTGTACCGCCACGCACGACTTCTTCGACATCCAGGACGCTTGGACCAGCTACCGGTACGCGAAACGGCTGTACACGCGCATGGGGTTCGGCGAACGGATGAGTTTGGTCGAGGCGGACGAGAATCATGGTTGGACGGTGCGGTTGCGCGAAGCCGGCGTGCGCTGGATGCTTCGCTGGCTGGCAGACCGCGACGAGGCGATTTCCGAGCCCGGCGAATTGCGGGTGCTGTCCGAGCAGGAGATCCAAGTGACGCCCCGCGGTCAGGTCATGCTGATCGACGGCGCCCGCAGCGTCTACGATCTGAACCGCGATCGCGCCGCCGAATTGGCCAGGCAGCGGAAAGCAAACTGGGGCGATGGCCCGCCCGCTAACTGGCGCGACGATGTGCGGCGTCTCGCGGGGATACGACCGTTGACCGAATTGGGCGAGCCTGCGGTGCGCCGCTTGGCGGTCCAGCCGGGTGACGGCTGTCAGATCCATCCCTTGGTCTTGTCTCCCGAGGACGATATCCAGTTGCCGGCTTTGTGGTTCGTGCCTGCGAAGTTGTCGTCGCAATCGGCGGTGCTGTACGTTCACGAGGCCGGGAAGTCGGCGGACGCAGGAGCGGACGGCCCAATCGCCGAGTTGGTGCGGGCGGGAAGATCGGTGTTGGCTGTGGATGTTCGCGGTACGGGCGAGACGCAACAGATCGGGCAGAAGTACTTCCACCCGGAGCGTCACGGTTCGGACGGCCAGGACTGGTATATCGCCTATCTTCTGGGCCGCAGCTACGTGGGGATGCGTGCCGAGGACATCCTGAACGCAGCCCGCTGGCTATCCGGGCAGGTGCCCGAGGGCGGTGGGGTCGAACTGCGGGCCGTGGGCCAAGCGACGGTGCCTGCCGTCCATGCGGCATCGCTCGAGCCGCAGTTGTTCTCGTCCGTGCGGCTTGTGCGTCCGCTGGTGTCATGGACCAACACCGTCGAGCTGGGCTACGCCGCTACGCCGCTTGCCAGCTTGGTTCACGGGGCGTTGACCGCCTACGATCTTCCCGAGCTTCGATCGGTGCTGGAGTCCGCGGGCAAGTTGCAGCTCGACGAGCCGTTGGACGCTGCCGGGCGGCCGATCGAGCCGTAGGGCTGATCGCGGAAGAACTTCGGTCGCTGGTTTCGGCCGGGTCGGAGACCCGCGCCGAGCGCGGGCGGGCAATTGGGCTTCGATCGGACAATCACTCTTGCATGAGAGCGCCGGTCAGTTCGATGTCCGGCGTTGCGGAATCATCGTGATCGGAGAAATGCATGGCGGCGGTGGGCGAACCGCCGAACTTGCTGGACGCATTGCCTCGTGCGGTCGGTTTGGCGTCCGCCAACTGTTTTTCCTCTGGCACGGCATCGCGTTTCGCATCCAATAGGGCGCGTAGTTCCTGGACGATTTCGTCGCGATCCTGGCGGGAAAGTCGATTGCCGGATGCGGTCGAGTCCTGAATCGAGGCCAAGGCCGAACTTGACGACCGGACGGGCGCGGTAGCCACGGGTGCGGCGGGTGCGGCAACCGGCCTCGGTTCGGGATTGGGGGAGCTGCGCCGCTGGGCCAGTTCCAGCAGTCCTCGGGCGGCGACCTGCATATCGCTGTCGTAATCCAGGGCGCGACTGTAGTGCCGTTCTGCCTGATCGAACTCGCCTCGCTGGGCGTAGATAAAGGCCAGATTGGCATGCATTTGCGCGTCGTTGCCCACTTGGCGGAACATCGACTGAGCCTCCTGCATCCGTCCTTCCCTGCCCATCACCAGCGCGAGGTTGTTCATCGCCCGCTTGTTTCCCGGATCCGCCTTGGCGGCATCCTGCAGGACTCGGGCCGCTTCGCTCAGACGGTTCTGCAGATACAAGGTATAACCGATATCGGTCAGCAGTTCTGGGTCGTTCGGATTGGCCAGGCGGGCGCGTTCCAGACTGGCCATGCCTTCGTCCAGCAATCCCTGCTTCACGGCGATCACGCCCAGGCGATGATGGACCACGGCGTTGTACGGATCCTGGGCAAGCACTTCCTGGTAGGCGTCGCGCGCTTTGCCGTAGTTGCCTTCGCGTTCCAGGGAACGCGCCATCGCCATGTTGGTCTCGATGCTCTTGCCGCGATCGAGCAGCCCGCCAGCGGGTTGCAGGGGAAATGTCTGGCAGCCGGTCAGACCGCCAAGCATGACAAGGATGACCGGACGGATGAGTTTCATGGAATCGGTCTCTTCATTTTCCGCTGTCCGACGATTCGGACCATTCGAGAAGCTCGTCGCTTCAGGGCACTCGTCTAGAAGCCGCCACCAAAGCCGCCGCCAAATCCACCCCCGATGCCGCCCCCAAAGCCGCCTCCGAAACCGCCTCCGAACCCGCCTCCGAACCCGCCCCCGCCGAATCCGCCGCCAATGCCGCGGCCATAGGCTCGTTCGCCTTCGAATTCCGTGAAGCCCGGCGCCAGCGCCGGAGCGATGACGACGCGGGAATGGGCATTCGGAACGCCCATGACGGCCAGGCCGCGAGCCACGACTTGCAACCGTTGCATATCCAAGTCGGGGTTGTGGTAGACGGGAAATTCGTGCTTCGTCCCCGGTTTCGGAGTCGTTTTCGATTGCTCGACGATAATCGGGAAAGGTACTCGCCCGGCACGGGCCGCGATCTGCCGCAGATGGTCTTCGCCGTCGCGAGTCAGGCGGGCGGTATCCTCGTAGAATTCGTGGTCGTAGATCACGAAATCCTGCGATTCGCCCGCTTCTTCCTGCTTCTGAATGAACGGCTCGACCGAGCTGCCCAAGGGCGCGGGAGCCGTGGCAACGCCAGACCGCCAACCCCTGCAACCCGAGACGCACGTTATCAGGGCCGCCACAACGGCCAGGCCCTTCAAGAACCCGGCGGCGGATCGCGGAAGAAAGTACCTGGTCATGGGAATCGTCCCCGAAATCGTGCGTAGGAACATGTTCGCTCGTGCGTTGCGTCGCCTCGTTGCGGCCGTTCGTTTACTGCGACAACCCGCTCGGACCGTTCATAAAATAACCCTCGGATGCCTGATAGCCTCGTGCATGCATGTGCGGGTGAAGCATCCGATCGCGATACACCGGCCAGACCGTGCTTCGGTAGTGGTGGCCTTCGCGGCCTTCGATCTGATTGCGCAGATACAAGTCGAAGTCGTTCGGCTCGGTGACTTCCATCCCCGGCAGCAAGGTCGGAGCGTCGCAAGGCTCCAACGGGCTGACAATCTCCGGCGTCACGACAATCAACAGTTCCGTTTCGGATCGCGTGACCTGCTTGTTGGCAAACAGCACCCCGACGCCCGGCAAGGCGCCGAAGAAAGGAATTCGCGTCCTGGCACCTTCCTGCTGGTCGGCGATCAAGCCTGCGATGGCCAGTACCTGCCCCTCCCGCAAGTCGACCGTCGTGACGGCCGACCTGGTGTTCAAGCCGAAGATTCCGTTGACGGAATTCGCCTCGCTGAGCGAACTGAATTGCGGAGCCACTTGCAGCCGGATTCGGTCCTTGTCCAACACCGTCGGGGTAAAGGTGAGTTGGGCGCCAAAGCCTTTGAATTCCGTGGTGGCCGCTCCAACGCCGTCCACTCCGACCACCGTGGGCACCGGGAACTCGCCACCCGCCAGGAACGTGGCCGTCTGCCCGCTGAGCGTAACGAGATTCGGCTCGGCCAGAATCTTCGCGACGCCGTGTTGTTCGAGCGCCGAAATCGCGACGCCAAACGACGCCTCGCTGAATGTCCCGTTCAGAAACAAGTTGGGCGAGCCAGCCAGCGTCGAGGAGAACAAGAAGTCCTTGATCGACCCCTCCAAATCCACCCCCATGCTGCGGGCCGCCGTGCGGTTCAACTCGGCGATCCGGACTCGCAACATCACTTGCTGCTCGCCAGGGATTCTCAACAGGCTGACGACGCCCGATTGCGGCAACTGACTGGCATCCGGAAACGGCTCGGCAGCCGCTCCCTGGGCGGAGATCGATCCGTGACCTCCCCAGCCCCAGTGCCCGCCCATGGTGCCGCGACTGCGCACCACCGCAAGGATCTGCTCCGCCTCTTCCGCATCCCGCGCCTGCCCCGTCACGATGATCTTGTCCGCGATCGGAAACAGACGCAGCTTGCTGCCCGGAAACAACTCGTTCAGCGCACCCTGCAATTCGCCGTATTCCAAACGGCGGCGTTCGTTGACGGTGCGATCGGCTTCGACTTTGACCAAGACACTCAGCAGCCTGGCTTCGGCGCCCGTTCCCAGCCACAGTGTCACGGTCGTTGTACCGGTTCCCTTGCCGATCAATTCGATTTCGCGAGTGTCGAAAGCAACAATGTCGACAATCGCCGGATCGGCCGCCGATACGCGTTTGATGTCCAGTTTGGTTCGAATCAGCTTCGATTGCCGCAAAGGAACTCGAAGGACCGCCTCGGGCTCGAATACATCGTCGATCACATCGTCGATCTTGTCGCGCGTCACTGGATCAAGTCCGCGATCCGCATTCTGCTGGCTCCAAACCGGCGAGGCCACAGCAACCGCCAGGATCAAGACCGGCACAAACAGGCTCTTGCGTCGAACGAACGTCTGAGACAACGTGTCGCTGACTGCTCCAAAGGCGGAGAGCTGTGTTGATGCGAGCATCGCATTCTTCCTTGACCACGAAACCCGTTTGCCGGGCCTGCCGGTCCGACTTCCGAGTCGATCCACGCAGAGAGATTCTTCGCTCAGAAAGAGATTTCGGCCACCTTCGGTGGTAAACTGTAGCGATTTTGACGGATGTTCCGGTTTTTCGGGTTCTGCCGAATTTCACGATTGTGCTGCTTCATTCGAACAGTCGCGATTCCGGCGAGGACGTGCCAGGACGTAAAGTCACCAGTGAATGCGCCGAATTCTCCAACCAGTGCGGTGGCAACGATCCTCGCGGTTCTCCGGGAGCTACCTAACGATCCGGTCAGGCGCGTCATCGACTCGATCAAGCTGCCAATGCCAGCAGTCCGATAGCGCCATGCAGCAGTACCCGCAAAACGCCGGTTTCCATGAGGTGAAGCGATGTCGCTGGCAATTCTGTTGATCGTTATGACCGTGCATCCGAGCCCTTCCGTGCCTCCGTTGATCGGACCAAGCGGACCCCGCATCGCCGAAGCAGCTCCAGCGACTTCCACCCCCACGACAAGTGGCCGGTTGGTGACGGCATCCAATTCGGTCCAATCCCACGCCCCGGTTGACGTGGGAGTATACGGAGGCTCGTCGCTTCCAGACACATTGCCCTTGCCGCCCACAGTAAGTACTGCTGGGTCGGGCGGCGCGATGCCGGAATATTCCGACGAACCGTACTCGGGCGTTTCGAATCGCGATGTTGGCGGTGACTGCTCTAGCTGCGGTGGTGCGGGCGTCGGATGTTGCCATCGCTTCCTGTTTGGGCGAATCCGGGGTCATTTCCACGATCCACTGGTCAGGGCACGGTGTCACGCATTCTGGGGAGGATCCCCAGGGGACATGTACGCTTGGGCGCCTTGCTGGGCCGAATGCGACACAAACTACTACTTCCGGCCGTACTACTGGAAACAGGTCGGTCGACAACAAGCCGCCGCGGCGGTTTGGGGAGCTGATCCCACCTCGCCGTACACAAGCCATGTCATGGAGACTGTCTACGCGGAGATGGGAATTCCTGACATTGAACGCTACGAGCAGATTCCTCCGCCAACCGTCCGAAGGGAGCGGCCATCGCAGCATTTCGAGGCGGTCGATCGTCGATAGCCCGATTGCAGATTGCCGAGACGAACCGGCGGCGGTTAGTCTCCATTTTCAGGATTTTTCCGCCAGCGGGCGTGTCGTGCAGAAAACGGCAACCTATGTTTCCGAAGACGACGGAAGGTTTGACGTGGTTCAAGTTCGGAAAGAGGAAGCTGTTGCGATGATCGCTCGATTCAGGAAAATGGCCTTGCGTTGCCCGGTAGGCCGCCGAGGCGTCGTTACTGCCGAATACCTGATTCTTCTGACCCTCGTGGGAATTGGCGTCGTTGTGGGCCTGGCGGTCGTGCGCAATTCGCTCTTGGAAGAACTGTGCGAACTGGCCCAAGCGATCAGTGCAATCATCACCCCATGAAATAGGCAACTCCGTGTGGGTTGGCTGGCCTGGAGACTAGCTGCTGCGACCACGGCGAATCTGTGTCGCATCGCGAGAAATCGTAGCTACCACCAGAGCAACAAGTATCACCAAGGCAATCTGCCCAAGTCCCAATCGTTCCACAGCCGAGGGACAAAACCCAAGAAGCTGCGATGCCGATTCGTCCGCACGGATCCGCAGCGAGTTCTCGATAGCTCCCCCAGATTCTTGCCGCTCCAAGGCTGGATGCGACTGTTCGGGACCAGTCGTCACGTTCGGCTCATCGAGTTGCTGGTCCGTAGAATCGGCAGTGCCTTCGACTCCGTTCAGCGATTTGAGAATCGATGCCGCTCTTTGGTTCAGCTCGATGGAACGATTCAGAAGTCGGAGAGCTTCGCCGATCGACTCCGACGACTCGACAGTCGGCAAGTCCCCCGCTTCCGGAACGATGATGTCCTGAAGCGTGAATGACGGGGCGGCGGGCTCCGCTGCCGTCTCCGACAGGGTGGTTTCTACCCCGGTTGAACCAGGACGCGTCGGTAGACGCCAGACGGGAATCGTCTCGGAATTGGGAAGGGATCGATCGCTGTGATCATCGCTGTTCTCCGATGCGACCGCAACTGGATTTCGCGAACCGATGGGAAGCGATCGGAAGACCTGGCCCTGCGCCTTGGAGGAGTCGGGACTTTGGCTGCTGAGCGAGACGGCTTGATCGGTGATCGCTGGTTCGATGAGACGCGGAGTGGGGATTTCGTCGTTACGAGATGGAGTGACGCGAGTCGTTCCCAGCCAAATCTCAACGCCGGATGCGTGGCTCCGGTCGCGCGTGGCCGGATCGGAGGCCGCGGCTGTTCCGACCGCAATCAGCAGACTCAGGCACATCTGCACTGCCATGCGATTGCATTCCATATCGCTCTCTCCCTGCCGACTAACTGGTAGCGGTTGTATCGGTTATTGCAACTGGAAAATTTAGGGGGATTTTTCAGCCGCATCGGTTCATACATCGCTCTGGGATGATCTGGTGAAGACGGGCAGGTTACATCCGTTATTCCGCTTGATGGGCAATTTCGAAACCCGTGTGGCGAGTCGGGGTTAACGATTGGCAGGAAGAGGTTGTGAGACGGTGTGGCAGAGGCGATGCACCAAGCTTTTCGCTGGCATCGCAGTATGAATGGCCAGCGAAACGCTACTCCTTCTGCCCCCTCTACAAGTGGAATCGTTTGCGGAAGCAGAACAGGGAACAGCCATGAAGACGGATAGCCGAACAAGGCGGATCGCCCAGATCGGCGTTTACGGAGTCCTGTTGATCGTGTTGGCCGTCACCGCCGTGTCCAGTCGTTTGGGACAACGGCTGATCGGTGGCGAGTTCACAAGTGGCAACGCTTGGGGGCGGGGCGAGTCGGATCTGCCGATACGGCGCCGATCGTCGCCAGATTCTGCAGGACGCGGCAGATCGTCCAGTGGGGGACACCAACTCATGCCGCCCGCCTACTTGGACGCTCGCGATAGCCTGCTTCGCTTGGACGCGGCCAGATCGCACTTGCTTGATTCGGCATCGAGCGACGAATCCCAGGCATTGGAGAACGCGCGCGAGGAGTATCAAGCCGCACTGGATGGTTTCCGCAACGCACTCGCCCGGTTGGAGGCACATCTCGAGCCGGGGATGTACGGCGGCATGGTCCATCGCTTGATGATGGACCGGGCGGCTCAACAACACAGATCGCCTCACTTCATGCTGCCGGAATGGAAGTTGACCCGCGTGCAACGCGAGATGACTCGATGATTCGATTCTGTTTGGCCTGGACCATCTTCGGGACGCTTGCGGCGTGCGCGTGGGGCCAGATACGCGATGAGGAATGGGATCCGGCGGGGAAACCGTTGCCCGAACTGATCGCCGCCATCCGGCAACCGGCTTACGCTTTCGACCGTCCACGCGCTGCCGAGGCGGCGGCGAAATTCGGGCGAAATGCTGTGGAACCGCTGTGTGAACTGTTGCAGGAAGAGCAGGAGGTGGTGCGCAGCTACGCCCTGTTGGCTCTGAGTCGAATGGGGCCAGAGGCCGAAGCGGCGATTCCGGCCGTCGAGCGTATCGCCGCGGACCCGCAGAACGGTCTTCGCCGTCAAGCGATTGACGTCCTGGGAAAGATCGGCCAGGCGGCTAACGAGGTCGTGCCGACACTGGTCAAGATCCTGAATGATGTGCAGGACGAGCATCAGCAAGTTGCCTTGAGATCCTTGGCGACGATCGGCAGCGTCGAAGCATTGCGAGCCATCGAGGACTCGTTTCAAAACGGTGGGATTCCGTTCCGCAGAGACGCCCTGCAGACACTGAGGGAAGCGCCTGAAGCGGCGGAGAATCTTCTGCCCTTCTTGGTCGCCACGTACAGTCGCAGGAATTCGTCCCTCGACAGCGACATGTTGGCGCTGATGGTCGCTATCGGTGAACCGTCCGTCGGACCGCTGGTCGAATTGCTTCGGGCCGAGCAAGTGGAATCGCGGCGCAAGGCAGCGCTTGCCCTGGGCCAGCGTCGGTTGACCAGCGCCGCCGCGGTTCCGGCTTTGACCAAGGCATTGACCGACCCGGAACCGGTGGTTCGCTTCTGGGCGGTCAAGGCGTTGGGGGCCATCGGCCAGCCGGCGCGAACTGCTGCCGATCCCCTGATTTCATGCTTGAACGACGCGGACGCGGACGTTCGGTGGCAGACCATTCGGAGCATCGAGCAATTGGGGTTGCAGTCGCAGGCAACGGAGAAACTGAAATCCCTGCGGGCCGACCCGCATCCGGCCGTTCGACAGGCGGCCGAACAACTTCTTCAGCCGCTCGACCCATCGCCGCAGTGAATCATGCTCCGCTGCGCTGTTGCAGAGCATGAACGACGCTCACGATCAATGTGATCGCGGTCAGGGGCAGCGCGAAACCGAAGACGAGGACCGTGAACGCGAGAGGAACCGTCGGGTTGGTGGCCGCCACGACTTGGTACGTCAAATAGACCAAGTAATACCCAAAGAACACCGCGCCTTCCCAACGGTCGATCCGGTGTCCGGTGAAAAATACCGGCAGGCAGGCAACGGCGACGGCGATCATGATCGGCAAATCGAAGCGAATCGCCTGGGGCGAGATCTCCAGTCCCGCCGGCACGATTGTCGCGGTCAAACCGACGACGCACAGGATGTTGAACAGGTTGCTGCCGACAATGTTTCCGACGGCAATGTCGCGCTGGCCTCGCATCGTGGCGATGATCGATGTCACGAGTTCCGGCAACGAAGTCCCGACAGCGACGATCGTCAAACCGATGATCAGTTGGCTGACACCGAACAACGTGGCCAACTGAACCGCGCCATCGACCAGCCACGACGAACCGAGCGTCAGCAGGCACAGCCCGACCAGCAAGAGTCCGCCCTGGAGCAAGTAATCCCGCGTCCCGGCGCGAGGCGGAGCGACATAGTGCTTGGCGAACTCGTCCTGGACTTCGGGCACTTCTCGCCGACTGGCTCGTATGGACCAAACAACGTAGATCAACAGCGTGCCAAACAAGATCGCGCCGTCCCAGCGGGTCAATTGCCCGTCCGATCCTAGAATCCAGACCGCTACCGAGGCGAGTGCCATCAACGGCACATCGAACCGCACCAGTTGGCTCGACACGACCAGAGGAGCCACGCACGCCGAAAGCCCCAAAATCATCAGGATATTGGCAATATTGCTACCAACCACGTTGCCGATCGCCACATCCGACTGGCCGAACCAAGTGGCCCGCATCGACACCGCCAGCTCTGGGGCGCTGGTGCCGAAAGCCACGATGGTCAATCCGATCAGCAGCGGACTGATCCGGGCCAAGGCGGCCAAGCGCGCAGCGCCTCGCACCAGCAGTTCGCCACCGGTGACCAACACCACCAGACCGACCAGAACAAGCAGCAATGATTCGACCAACCCACTTCTCCTTGATGGAATGCCTGACTCTTCCCCTTCGCCGGATTTGCGACGAATCCGAAGACCACAGGCCGAAAGAGACGCTGTGCAACCCTAGTTTGGCTTTTCGCCGCGTCCATTGGCCCGCGGCACGTCGATATTCAGCGCCTTGATTTTACGGAAGAGCGTGCTGGGGTCGATCCCCAGATCTCTGGCGGCCAAAGTTCGGTTGCCGTGGTATCGGCGGAGCGTGTCGGTGATGTGGATCGCTTCCACGTGGCGCAATGTCAACGAATTCGAGACGACCTTCCTCGACGAAACCGTCCGAGGGCGGATGGTCGGCGGCAGGTGCGGCAACTCGATCACGCTGCCGCGGCAAACCACGAAAGCGTACTCGATCACATTCTCTAGTTCGCGGATATTCCCCGGGTAGTCATGGCTCAGCAGCGTCCCAAACGCTTCGTCCGACACTCCCGTGATGCGTCTCTCTTGCGCCTGGTTGAATTTCCCAAGGAAATGATCGATCAGCAACGGGATGTCGTCGCGCCGCTCGCGTAGCGCCGGCAAGTGCAAGCAAACGATATTGATCCGGTAGAACAGATCTTCCCGAAATGTCCCGCGGCGGACCAATTCGCCCAGATCCTTGTTCGTCGCCGCGATCACTCGGACATCGACCTTGACACTCTCCACCGACCCCAACGGCTCGAAGACTCGTTCCTGCAGAACGCGCAGCAGCTTGGCCTGCATGGCCGGCGAAATATCGCCGATTTCGTCCAGGAAAATCGTGCCTCGGTCCGCCACCGCAAACCGGCCGGGCTTGTCGTTTCGCGCATCGGTAAACGCGCCAGCCTTGTACCCAAACAACTCGGACTCCAGCAGTGTATCCGGCAAAGCCCCGCAGTTGACGGCGATGAACCGCTCGTCCCGCCGCGGCGACAGGCCATGAATCGCGCGAGCCACCAGTTCCTTGCCCGTGCCGCTGGCTCCCTCGATCAGGATCGTGCTGCTGCTGGCGGCGAACTGCGGCAACACGTCGAACAACCGCCGCATCGCCTCGCTGCGTCCGACGAGCTGGGGAAACGTGCCGTGATCTGCCGATGTCGGTTGCGGCGGCGATGCACCGCGCAGATCGCGAAACGTTTGCACACCGCCGATCCGTTGCCCCTGCTCGTCACACAGCACGGCGGTTGAAATGCTGACCGGGATCATCTCGCCCGCGCGGCCCGCGATGGAAATCGGCTTGTCGACGATCGCTTGACCGTCGGCACAGGTCCGTCGCAACGCACAGCCGTCGTCGCAAGTGCTCGCGCGAAACACGTCGCGGCACGGACGCAACATCGCTTCCTCACGGGAGACGCCGGTAATCCGCTCAGCCGCCGCGTTGAACGACGTGATTCGCCACTGGGCATCCACGGTGAAAACACCATCGGCGATCGAATCAAGGATCGCTTGGGGAACCGGCGGATGGTGGGTTGGGATCGTCACTTGGACCTACGCGAGCCGCGCTGCTCGGGTGAAAACGCTCCGACTGTCCAGCGGAAACAGGCAACGACAGACGGAGCAAGGCGTACATGGCGTCATATCGCTCCAGTGTAGCATCGTCCGGCGCCGGTAGCCAGTGAAACCCCATCGCCGCGTCGTTGAACAGCGAGCCGAAGCCAATCGCCGTGACCATGCCTGCCCCGTGCCGCTTGCGGGCCGCCACGACTTGCTGGTTCCACCACGCAATCGGCTCGCCCCCGGCGATGGCGCGAGAAGCCAGCATGGGAGGCTGCACGTCGCAGTCCGCGACTTGCAGAGGCAACGCATCCGGAGGCGACGGAACCGGAATCGACGATAAGCCGAACGCTTCGAGGAGCCCGAAGGCAGTCGAGCCTTCCACGTCCGGCGAATCGACGACCAGCAAGTGACCGCCGGCCGCGACGAAGCGTTCCAGACCGTCAAGGTAGTCGTCGCTGACCGAGCGAGTCGGCGAGATGATCACCAGCGCATCGCCGTCGAAGACATCTCGCCCGCTACGTCTTGACAGATAGCACCCTGTCCGCGGAATCCATTGCTCGAACATGCCGTAGCCTCGGCCGTCCTTCGAGTCGGCAAAAGCACCGGTGAACAACGGCACCTCGGAGATCTCGCGATCGATGACCACATGGGACAGGGGCCGAACCGCTTGTGGCCAGGGCATCGCCGCGTCCCTGGCCGTACCCAGCAGCAGTGCGGCGACCGCCCACCCGGCCATTGCCGCCGCGGCGATGAGCCGTCCGCCCGCAATCTGTCGTCGGCCGAACCAGACTCCCCAGCCGACCAGGAACGATCCGATCACAACGCTCGGCACCCACACCAGCCAACCGAGCCACGCGTGGTCCAACCAACTGCGACAATTTAGCCATTGGACCATGCCGAGGAACAGTTCCGCCTTGCCCGGCTGGAATGTGCAGAAGTTCGAGAACAGGGTCGAGTCGCCGAAGCCGATCACCCGCCCCGCTCCGGCATGGGTGGACCACGCCTGGCACCAGGCTCCGTACTGCATGTCCGAGCGATACTCGGCCTGCGGATGGTAGTTGATCTCCTGGTAGGCCGGCGGCAGACTCCACAGGCCCGTGCTGCGGATCACCATGCGACCCGGACTGCGGCCGGGATCGATGGAACAGGAAACAGCAAAGTTCAGCGGCGGCAGATGCCTGAGCGCCGGGTGCTTCAACGGCGGCGATCGGTAACGCTGCTCGTAGGGAGTCGAGACGGCGAACAACAGATCGTTGCGAAAGGTAAAACCAAAGCGGCGCGAGATGTCGTTCAAGTACGTGTTCATGTTGAACACATTGGTGTGATCACCGATCAACAGCAGTGCACCACCGCCGCGCACAAATCGCTCGATGGCATCCACCTCGCCTGGCATGTACCGCGACGTCGGCGTCTTGACGATCAGCACGTCGCAATCCGCCAGCCGCCGATCATCGATCGCCTCCTGCTCCAACAGACGAGACATCTCGAAGAATTGCCCGCAGTACTCGTAGATCGCTGCATAGTTGTACGAGCCGGCCTCGCCGTAGATCTTCGTTCCATAGGGCTCGGTGGTCGGTTCCCAGGTCGAATGCCTTTCGATCACCATGACGCGCCCAGCTTGGGGCCTTCCCACCGGCACCCAATAGCACGCCATGATCAACAACGCCGTGCCGACCGCAACGCAGGCGGCCGGCGCGGCGACCGCTCGCCTCGAAGGCTTAGGACGGACGGACCGTTGTAATCGGACCCGTCCGGCCCTTTCGGCACGCAGTGGAAGCACAACCCAGCGTGCGGCCAAGGCCACCAGTCCGGCAAGCAGACCGGCATGAAGCCAACTATTGACGAACAAGTCACCGACGTTCGGCATCGTGTACGGATCGGCCCGCAGAGTTCGATGAACGAGCAACGCGATCAGCAGACCGGTCCTCAGCGGCAACCACAGCAGCCAGACCAGTACCAACTGCGTCGCCGGACGCAGATACCAACCCCAGCGTACCAAGAGGCTGCTGTAGGAAAGGGACAGCCTTCGGGCCACGGATACCCGGTGCAAGGGACGGGACTGGCCGCGGTTCATGGACGCCCGGCGGCTGTTCGGTCTTCCAACGATCCACCCGAAACACGCCAGCCAGACCAATCCGCCGACCAGAAACAGCACGCTTGCTGGATCGAAGAGCAGTTCCCACGTAGCCGCGATCCGCTGTGGAGCCACCGAGTCCCGGATCGTCAGCGCGGCGCCGTCGACCGCTGCGTCCATGCCCAACAACCCGGCGATTCCTCCGACCACAGCGGTCAGCGGCCAAGGCAGTTCGTGCGCCCGCGCGGTCAACGCTTCGTACACCTGCAGCGCTGCTGCCTGGAACAACAAAATGGCCGAGGCGATCACCGCGCCCCCGCCCAGTTGCCGCGGCCACCGGCTCGGCGTCGGGGACCGTTGCAGCCATAAACCGGCTGCCAGCAGCGCGGGAATCGCGGCCGATGGCCAAGGCATCAGCAACACGGGCGGCAGCAACAGCACGCTGCAGACTACGACCACGAACCAAGAAGGCGTGCGCAAGCGAGTGCCCGCCAACAACACCACGGCCGACGCCACAGCGCACCACCAGACGATCGGCCGGGCCGGGGCAAAGTAGCCGAGTCCGAACAGCCAACTGGCGGCCAGCAGGGCGACGGCAATCCAACCGCGGATCATTGCGGCTCCTCCTGCGCTGGTTCGGGCACGGGTTCCGCTTCGAGCGGCGGCAGCCACGGCTCAGTGTCGGTCAACGAGGTTATCAGCCAGCGCCAGAAGTGCGAATTGTCGTAGCGACCGTCGAACGGTTGGCCCTCGAAATACTCAAGATTCTTGTTCAAGGCGAAACTGCTGTCACCAATGACGACCACACTGCCTTGCCCGAATTCCCGCAGCACCGCCAAGGGCAGATCGTTCTTGCCGTAGACTAAGACCTGGCCCTCGTCGTCCGCAAGTTCCACGGGCCAACCTGCGAAGAAGTTGACTCCTGAATCGTGGATCGTCCCGGCTTGGTCTTCGACTCGGAGATAGATCGCCCGCATTCGCCCCATCGGCTCGGGCTCCGGCAGCTTGTGCAAGGTCGGAACCGGCGATTCCGGGACGCGAATTCCGAATTCTGCCAACAGGTCGCGGCTGGCTCCCGCTTGTTCGGCCCCCACGGTGCAGATCAAGATTCCGCCCCCACCGACGAAATCCACCAACATCCGCCTCTGCCGGGCCGTGTACGGTCGCGAAGGCGCCACCGAAACAAATACGCCGGCACGGTCCAGATGCTCGCGAGTCAGTTGCGGCAGACTGAGCGCGAGCAGATCGCTGCGCATCAACGTCAATGACAATCCTTCGATCCCGTCGAACGACCATGCTCCGTCACTGTACCCTTCGGCGTGGGAAGCCCCGACGTAAGCCAACCGGCTGCCAATCCGCTCCTCGCCGGTGGCGAGCAGCCGGCCGTCGGGAACCATTCGCGACGCGCTGCGGCTGATGCCTTGGCAGCAGACCAGCGAAGTCGCCAGCACCAGGGCGAGCACGATCAGTCGCCGCGGTTCCGGCCAGCCAATCACCGTCAGCGTCAAGCCGGTCGCAAGAATCAACGTCAGGAAGGGACGTACGCCCGACTGCGGACTGCCTTGCCCGTGTACGAGGTACGACAGGATACGCCCGGCCAACCAGAATCCGCGGAAACCGCCCTCGTTGGTGAAACTGTGTCCGTCGCCCAAGACCAGAATGCGCCCGCGACCGTGGCGCTGCTCGCTCGCCAATACCAAATCCCCGAGCCGCTCGCCCGGCTCCCACCGATGCGCGCCGGTAAACAACGAATCGCTTCCTGGATCGCTCCACCCCCATCGTCCGACGATCAGCGGACGCGCCGGCCATGCAATCTCCAGCGAGGAACCGACGCCGCTGAAGAAATGGCTCCGCCGCCGATCGAGTCCGGTCGTCACCGGGTGCGTGCTTGTCGCTAAGGCGTGCTGCCACCCCGAAGTCACCGGCGCGACCACATCCCGTCGCACCTTGATCGAAGTCCCGCGCAGCACTTCGTTGTGATCGCTGACCGCATCCCCCTCGCGAAGCTGCGGCTCGGCGATCACCAACAACGCTCCCCCGCGCCGGACATACTCGATGATCCGGTCTCGCTGCTCCGACCGCAACTCGGTGGTCGGATGGATCAAGGCCACCGCATCTGCCGCGGCGAGTTCCGCCTCGCTCCACTGTTCGGTCACCCGCAATTCGCCGCCGAGACTTTGCACCAGCCGCGGCAACATGCCGAACATCCCAGCGGACTGGCGGCCGTATCGGTCGAACACGGGCCGCTGCCAATCCAAGCGGCCCATCGCGTTGGCGAGAATGGTCTTGCCGGTCAAGTCAACTCGCCCGATCGACAACGTGCCGGCCACGGACACGGCCACGGCCAACGCTGCCAGTATGCCCGCGGCGCGAGAAGATCGGAGGAAACCCGTCCAGCGAGCCCATGAACGCCAACCCCCGCGCGGCGACGGCCAAGCGGTCGGCCACCTGGACCAGCGCCACAGCATCCCCAACACCGAGACATGCAGCACAGCGGCCAAGAGTGGAAGATTCCAAGGCAGCAATGTGCCTACCGCCGCCGACCAACGCCACGGTGGCGGTGTGTAGGGATGCTCGAACGTCCACTCAGCCGCCTCGGGCAAGGACGCCTCCAAGTCCAGCCAGCGAGCCACCACGCACAGGTAACCCGAATGCACGGCGATTACGACGACCAGCACGAGAATGGCCCGCCAAAGCCGAGCTCCAGCGGTGCTGCCCAGCCAGATCGCGTACAGAATGGCCAGCAATACGAGCAAGTCGACCGTGCCGAACGACGCCCCGATCTGCAGACGACGGCCGGCCAGCAGCGAAGCAAAATCGCCGAGTGCAGCACCGCCAAGTTCCGTCAGATGCCATATCCCCGAGACGCTGCGGGCAGCGATCAGAAAGACACTCCACAACAAGACCGCCAGCGAAACGGCGGCCAACATCGACCGGGCCGCTCCCCGGAGTCGATCCGCCAACAGTGCGGCAACCAGTGCGACCAACAGTACCTCGTGCGATGCGTCCGTCCATCCGCTCAGCGGCGCAACCAGCATCAACAGCACTGCGCCCAACCGCCAAGGCACGCTCGTTGCCTGCCCCATTGGGCGAACATCTCCGCGCGTCCCAAGAGCGGCCACCAACAGCAGCAACCACGTGCCCGCGATTCGCAACGGCTCGGCCACCAGCCCCGTCGTGCCCGCTGCCACGCAGCCCGCCAGAACCAGAATTGACGTTGCCACAGCGTCGCGGATCCGCACTTCGTCGAAATCCAGGCTGATCGAGTTGGGATGGTCCATGAGCAACAGTTCCGGCGGTAGGAGATCTCGTCTATTCTTCGACGACCATCCGCCGTCCGTTCCACAGAAAAGCGGGACGTGAAAAGAAATCGGGCCTCGAAAGGAGGCCCGATGGTCAAGGCTGGAAGCCTGACACCATGCGGGTAGCTCCCACGTGCCAGGCGTCAAGCTGACGGTTGTTCCACTGGTTACTTCTGCACGGGCATCACCGATTTCTGAACCGGCACTTCCATTTTCTGGACCGGCATGCCCATCTTCTGGACCGGAGCGCTGGTCGTAACCGGCGAGCAGGTCGTCATCGGCGCACACGTGGTGGCGGGCCGAATGATCACCCGGCGTACATGCACCTTGGGCCCGCAGGTCGTCATCGGCGAGCACGTCGTCATCGGCGCACTGGTCGTCACCGGCGAGCAGGTGGTCTTGGGCGCACAGGTCGTCATGGGCGCACTGGTCGTCACTGGGGCGCATGTTGTCATGGGCGCCCGGTGCCTGACCACCACCACTCGCGACGAGCACGTCGTCATCGGCGAACAGGTCGTCATCGGCGAGCAGGTCGTCATCGGCGCACTAGTCGTGACCGGCGAGCAAGTCGTCATCGGGGCGCAGGTTGTCGGCGGTGCGCATGTTGTCGCCGCACAGCCATGGCCCGCGAACGCCTGCTGTTCGGCCGCAGCCACCAAGATCATCCCGGCCACAGCCAGGATCGCGATACCAAGAATCAGTTGTCGTTTCATCGTCGTTCGTCCCTCCAAACAAGTGTGCTGAAACCTCGAAAAAATCTCCCAAACTTGACCGCGTGGACTCCCTCCCTCTCGGCCCGCGTCGGCGGCCCGAGCATGATGCCGGGCAACCGTCGTTTCGTTGCTGCAGTTGCGTGTGTTCGCATCGTGCGCGCCGAGCCATCCTTTGTCGGTACTGCTGACAGCGCGCGAAGCGAGCACTGCCAGCACGACTCCCCGAAGTTACTGCAACAATCGTGCCTAGATTGCCCAAATGTCTAGTATTCCTTGCAAGTCTCTTCAAGTCAACGAGTTAATTTGGAAAATATAGGTCGAAATAAATGGGCGTGGCATTGCATGTTGCAATGCATTGACATTCACGCATTGCAAATTGCCATGCATTGACAATCCGGGATCGATCGCTTTTGGGGATTCGTCCGCGTCCGTCGAGCCACGGCTGCCTGGCACAGATCGCTAGAGCTTGCCGCCAGAGTCGGATTGTGACGGTTTTTGCGTTAATGCCGGTCACAACGATTGGCCGATGTTAGCTGCTGAGTCAACTGGATTCACCAACTGCTATCGTCCCAGGGGGAAGTGTGATGATTCGTCGAGCCGTGTGGGCGTTATTGGCTGTCTCGGCCCTCTCGATCTGTCTGTCGGCGACGCCGGCATCGGCAGACCAGCAGGCCTACGGCCGAGTCTGGGGCGGAGCGTACGGAAACCAGGACTGGGAACGGTTCTACCACTATCCGTACGTCTTTTATCCGCAGAATTTCTGGGGCAACGAGTATTACCGCAGCAGCGAGGACATGTACTACCGCTATCCGCCGGAAATGCGCATCCCGGTGTACAACAAGCAGTGGCAGAACTACTACCCGTCCCCGCGCCGCTGGCACTCGGGCCACCACTTCATGCTCGACGTGTTCTGAGCCGTCCGCAGCGGCGGGCTGCTTGACGGTCTGGGCGACGGGGCGAATTCGCTACGGCTCGCATTCCACATGCTCGGTGCTGATCGTGGCACCGCGCTCGTCGGTCACGGTGAGGAACGCCACGCACGGACGTTCCTGCGGAAGCGGTGCCGAAACTCGGCCAGCCTTCAGCGTTGCGTCTCGGCTGTGCCACTCGCGTTGCTGCCAGGCTCCAGTGTCCGCGGTGTAGTGAATTTCTGCGGACTTGATCGGCGTCTTCGACTCGACCGCCGCACTCAACTCGCCGTCTTCCACGCCGGGCGGTCCCAGACGTGGCAGCGGCGTGCCATCGCGCACCACGCTATCGATGAACAGATCGATCTCGATCGGCTTCCAGCCCGCCGGATGGCTGTGGGGCATCCGTACCGTGACGCACAACTGGCGTGTTCCCGACACCGCTCGATACGATTTCCGGTAGCTGTCCAACGGGTAAGCGAAATCGTTCGTGCCGTTGACGAACAGGATCGGGCAGTTCACGCCGGGCAGATACCGCGAAGGGTCGAAGTTGTCCACCCATCGAGTGCGCTGAGCGGACTCCATGCCGGCCAACCGGGGCAGCCAGACGCTGTTCTCGTGCAGGAATCCGCAGCCGTAGACCGGAACGGCGGCCTTGAATCGGTCGTCCAGTCCCGCAACGATGCAGGTCAGGTATCCGCCCCAACTGATGCCGGTCACCCCGGTGCGACTGCCGTCCACTTCCGGCAGACTGGCCAGCAGCGAGTGCCCGCGGATCACTGCCGCCACCGCATGGTAGCTCCATACGTCGCGGATCGAGTGTTCGTCAAACGGCCCGAACTTCTCGGTGTCGGATTGGTCGGGGCCTCCATCGGCCAGTCGATCGCGATCCGGTCCCCGACCGGCCAGATCCATCGCCAAAGCCGCGTAACCGCGTTCAGCCCATAACCTAGCCCACTCGGCGAACGCCGTGCCTCCGCCGCCATGCACCAGGACCATCCCCGGAAAAGGTCCTTCGCCATCAGCCGGCTTGGCGAAGTACGCGAACACCCGAGTCGCCTGTCCGCGATACGGTTCGTTTTCGTAGTACACCTCGCGCACGCCGTCCCGCGTTTCCCCCCAGACGAATCGAGGCGGTTGCTTCAGATGCCGCAGATCCCACGGGCCGGTGAATCGAGCGTCCACACCACCGGGCACCGAATCGGACGCACTGGCCAATGACGCCACAACAAGTTCCGCTACGAGCCCGACCAGCAACAGAATCGTCAGCAACCGCTTGGCATACATCGTTCGCTCTCCCGGGTTAGAAGCTACACCAGAATCGCCCACCCAGGACGAAATCTCTGGGACCAACACGCCGGTGTCAAGCCCCAAGGCCCCGAGACGGCACCCAACGCGGCTCGCGGACGTGTCGGCTGTAGAGAAATTAAACGACAACCTCAGGCATCAATCACTGGCGACAGGGGACGCTCGAATGCACCAACACGCACCTTGGCCGTGGCCAGACCTGGGGCTCTGCCAAGCCGCGGCCGGATGAGGTACAAAGGTTGGATCGGTTCGACCAACGTTCGCTAACCTTCTGCCAGAGACAAGGATCTCTCCATGAATCGCGCAACATTTGCGGTGATGGCTGTTCTGCTCGCGACGAGCCTTTTCTCCGCGCGGCTCGACGCCAGTGAGCAGCGGAACGTGCTGCTGATCTGTTCGGACGACATGCGGCCACAATTGGGTTGTTACGGGGATCCGACGGTCAAGTCGCCGAACATCGACCGACTCGCTGGACGCGGGATGGTGTTCGAGCAGAGTTACGTCCAGCAAGCGTTGTGTTCGCCGTCGCGGATCTCGATGCTCAGCGGCCGCTATCCTGCCACGACGCAGATCTTCGAGATCGGGCGAACCCTGCGGGCAACCATGCCCGACATCACCACCGTACCGCAGCATTTTAAGAACCACGGCTACCACTGCCGCAGCTTCGGCAAGGTGTACCACGTTGGCATCGACGACGAAGCCTCGTGGAGCGAGCCAGCGTGGCACAGCAAGAAGCCGCGGTACGGGGCGATCGGTCAAGCCGCGATGGAGGCTCGCCGCAAGGAGTACGCAGCCTCGGGAACCGTGCCGCCCGCCCGCGGACAGGGCATGGTGTTCTATGCCGGGCCAGCGTTCGAAGCGACGGATCTGGGTGACGACGATCTGCTGGACGGGGACACGGCGGCGAGGGGCGTCGAGCAGCTTCGCGAATATGCAAAGCGGCCGGATCAGCCTTTCTTTCTGGCCGTCGGATTCGCCAATCCGCACGTGCCCTGGGTCGCGCCGAAAAAGTACTGGGATTTGTATGACCGAGCCGCGTTGCCGCTGGCCCGGAACGAGTTTCCCCCCAAGGACGCTCCCGCATTCGCCGCCACGTCCGGCCAGGATTTCCGCTGGTACGGCAATGTGCCCGAGGGACCACTCGACGAACCGTTCAAACGGGCCTGCCTGCACGGATATCTGGCCGCGATCAGCTACGTCGACGCACTCGTCGGCCGACTGCTGGACACACTCGAAGAAACCGGCCAGGCCCGGAATACGATCGTCGTCTTCTGGACCGATCACGGTTACTACATGGGCGAACACAACTGGTGGGGCGCGAAGCACAACAACTACGAAGGTGCGACGCGGAACGCGATGATCATCGCCATCCCCGGGCAGAAGTCGGCCGGGCAGAAGACGCGAGCGCTGGCCCAGGCCGTCGACATCGGTCCGACGCTGATCGAGCTGTGCGGTCTGCCCGCTGCCGATGGTCTTGAGGGACGCAGTCTGAAGCCGGTCCTGGACGATCCCAACACGGACGTCCACGACGCCGCGTTTAGTTGGTATCCCAAAGCCGGCTATCTGGGCGTCGCGATGCGCACCGATCGCTGGCGGTTTGTCGAATGGACGAAACCGGGCCAACCACCCGTGCATGAGTTGTACGACCAGCATGCCGATCCGCAAAACGACGTCAACCTGGCCGGACGTGCGGAACATGCGGAGCTGATACGATCCCTGAGCGCACAACTCCGGGCGAGATTTCCGGTCAAGCCTTGATTCGTTGCGCCGTCGCAGATCTGGCGGGATTTGGGCTGCAAGCCGAATCCGCCGCGGAGCAAGAGCGATCTCGCGGCGCCGCGCGCCACTATTTTACCAAGTGCTTTCTCAAGAACTCCAGCATGCCGCCGGGCGGTTGGGGCGTCGGCGGGGTGCCGCCACTGTTGATAAAGACGTTCTCGATGCCCAACTCATCCATTTTCGCCTTGAGCTGCCGGCCGAAGTTGGGATGATGGATGAACTGCCCCGGCTTGGTGTCGGGGGGCGGAACGATGTCGGGTTCGTTGTAGACCATGTACAGCGGCGGATCGTCACGGGTCAGGTGCGTGATCGCGGCGGCCTCGTCATACAGCTTCTGGACCGCAGGCGTAGGGTTCATGGCCTCGTCGATCGACTTCAGGCCGTAGACCTTCAGCAGCGACGGGTGCTCGTGGGCCCGGCCGCCGACCAGTTGCTTGACCTTGACGGGGTCGTAGGTGCCCTGCCCGCCCATCGTGCCGACGGCTTGAATGCGAGTGGACTGGCGTTCGACCGGATCCGAGCTGTCGGGCCGGGCGAGATCGTCGTGAAAGCCGATCCACATCGAAATGCCGGCACCGGCCGAGCCGCCAAAGCAGGCGATGCGAGCGGGATCAACGTTCCACGGACCGGCTTGACTGCGAACGAATTGCACGGCCCGTGCTCCGTCGTGCTGCGGCACCGGAAAGATCGTTTCGCCGCCATCGACGAAGCGGTAATTGATGGCGGCGAAGCTGATTCCCGCTTCCAGGGCGCCCTGTACCATCGAGGAACTCACACTGCTTTTGTCTCCGGCGACGAATCCGCCGCCGTGGATGTAGATGATCACCGGCGTGGGCTGATCGCTCTTCGCCTGGTAGAAATCGATGACCTGCCGCTCGTGCGGACCGTAATGCACGTCGGCGTGCGTGGGCCGAATCCGCGGAACCGGCTGCTTGGCTTCGGGCTGCCTTTCCTCCTTGGCTCGCATCTTGGCGCGATAGGTCTGAGCCTCCTCGACGCTCAGGACGCCGTCGCGGTTCGCGTCCGCGTCCGGGTAACGCTGGAGCAACTGCTTGAGTTGTTGCTCGCGTGACGCCGGGGGGTCTTGCGCGAGGCTGGGGCTGGCGAGAAGCACGGCGAGCAGCGCCGGCACGAGCAGGTGGCGAAACATCGCGATCTCCTTGAGTTGCTATACGGACTTTCTACTTCACGGTTTGATTCTTGCCGCCGGTGATGAACTCGTCGCGGCTGAGGACACCGTTCTTGTCGGCGTCGAACACGACGAATCGCTTCGGCGCCTCGTCGGGGTCGGGTTGGCCGGTGAGGAACTCGTCGCGGGTTAGCGTGCCGTCGCCATCTTTGTCGCGTCTGGCGAACATGGCGGCCCGGTCCTGCTTCGGCTTCGAGGCCGCAGTTCCGGCTTCCTGTCCGGCTGGGCTTGCGGCACGAACTTGCGGCTTTGCCTCCGGCTGGGTGGCCAGGATGGCTCGCAGTTGGGCGACAGTCTCGGGATGGTCGCCAGCCAGGTTCCTCGTTTCGTCGGGATCGGTCTCGTAGTCGTACAGTTCCAGTTCGGCGGTGTCAGCCGCTTCGCCGATCTTCTTCCACTCGACCAATCGGTAGCGTTCCGTGCGGACGGCGCGGCCCAGAAGCTGGCTTCGCGGATAAACGTGCAGGATGGTGTCCTTGGTCGCTGCCGCAGGGTCTTTCAGGATGGGGGCAAAGCTGGAGCCGTCCAAGTCTCGGGGCGCAGGCAACCCCGCCAACTCGCACAAGGTCGGGTAGATGTCCACCGTCTCGGCCAGCGCACCCGTCTTGACACCGGACCGTGCCGTGCCGGGAACTGCGACGATCAGCGGGATGCGAGCGGCCTGCTCGTAATTGGTGTGCTTGCACCACATGCCGTGGTCGCCCAGGTGCCAGCCGTGGTCGCCCCAGAGCACGACGATCGTGTTGCGGGCGAAACCGGTCTGGTCCAACGCGTCGAGCACGCGGCCCAGTTGGGCATCCATGTAGCTTACCGCGGCGTGGTAACCGTGGATCAGTTGGCGTTGTTGGTCGGCGGAGAGCGGACCGGTCTCGGGAATGTCGCTGTACTGCCGCAGTTCGCCCCAAGTCGTCGGCGCGAAGGTCGGTGCGCCCTCGGGCGGCGTCTGCTGCCGCGGCGGCTCGAACGAAGATCGCTCGTAAAGATCCCAATACTTCTTCGGCGCGACGAAGGGCAGATGCGGTTTGAGAAACCCGACGGCCAGGAAGAACGGCTCGGCAGGTTGAGCCTGAGCGGCGCGCAGCCGGGCGATGGCTTCGTCGGCAATCATGCCGTCGGCATAAGCCTCGTCGGGAACGTCGGCGCATTCGATGGCCGCGCCGCGGGGGCCTCCGACATTGGCCGGCCGCGTCGTGGACGTGCTCGCCGGAAGCTGGTATCCGCCGCCCTTGGGCCTCCAGTGCGGCACGGTCCAGGAAGCTTTGTCCTCGAAGTTGCCGTGGCCGACGTGCATGATCTTGCCCAGCGCCTCGGTGCGGTATCCATGCTGGCGGAAATACTGGGCCACCGTCACCGCTTCGGGTGCGCCTTGGCGGAAATTGGTCGGTAGGTCGTAGATTCCGATGGTCTGCGGTCGCAGGCCGGTCATCAGCGAATTGCGCGACGGCGCACAGACGGCTTGGTTGCAGTAGGCCCGTTCGAATAGCACGCCCCGCGCGGCGAGCCGGTCGATGTTCGGCGATTGCACCACCGGCGCGTCATAGCATCCGAGCAGTGGTTTGAGATCGTCCACGCAGATCAGCAGGACGTTGGGCCTGTCGGCGGCCCGGACCGCAGCCGGCGCTGCCAGCAGCATGCACAAAGCAAGGATCGCAGATTTCATGTTGCTTCTCGATGAACAGCTAGAGATTCGATTCGCCCTTCCAGATTCTAATGCTCGCAATCGGTTGTCGATAGATGCTCGTTCTGACAGAAAAGTGATAAGGGGGGCACTCTCCTTCTTGGCCGATCTCCACACTCTCCCACACCGCGTCGCGGGATGCCCGGCGAGTCCTGCCACTGCCAGTCTTCCCACGCGGATTTCCCCGTACGCCCAGCGGAGCCCCCGCCGCGCTGAGCAGAGATGAAGTGTTACAAAAAGTAGACTGTCCCCTTTTGCCTTTTGGCTCAGGCGGTGCTCTCTTTCAACCGTGGTGCTCCCTGTGGTGCTATCAAGCTCTCCGGGATTTGCAGCGATCTGTCGGCTAAAACTCGATTTTTCCCATTTCGTAGACGTCTTCCTTTTGCTTCAGTTGGAAGGTCAACGACTTGCATTTCTGGCCTGGGCGGCCGTAGTGCGTGTAGATGTCGGCCTGGACGGTGACCGAGCCGAGCAATTCGACTGACTGTGAGCCGTAGAAATGGGCCTTGATCATGTAGACGCCCGGCATGGCGCGGCGGACCATGTACTCCTCGGGTCCGTAGCCGCCGGTGAAATCATCACTGATCATGCCGCCGATCACGGATCGGTTGTGGCTGTAGTCGACCTTCTCGCCCGACGGTTCGATTACATGGAGATCAATGTCCGTGTTGTCAGCATGCCAGGTCATGACGATTCGGACGTCGACGTCCAACAACTTGACGAGGCGTTTATCGATCGGGATCTCTTTCGCGCCAACGCGAGTCGCCAGCGGCAGGATCGCGTTGGCTTCTTCGAGAGCGATGATTTCGATACCGGCGAAACGCTCATCCCACCGGCCCATCACGACGGTGTTCAGCAGTTCCAACGCGCGGGACAAGTCGCTACCGAGTAGGCCCTGGTTGTCGGATGTCTCCGCCCGACGTGCAAGCGCCAGGGCCAGATCGCGATACGATTGCGGCTCCTCGGGACGCAGACGCAGCACTTCCTCGAACGTGAGGATCGACAGATCAATTTCGCCCCATTGCAGCAGGCGATGCCCAAGCACGCGGAGGACTTGCGGGTTATCCAGTTTCAGTTCGGCCAGATTGCTCAACACGCGAATGGCCAACATCTCTTGCCCGGCGTCGTGGAAGAAGTCTGCACAGTCGAGAAAGAACGACGGGGCGTCGGCGTATTCTTCTCGCAATTCGAGGTAGGTGGCGTAGGCCGCATCCGCCTTCGCAAGCTCTTTCAGATAGGGCGTGTCGGGCGTCCATTTCTTGACGACGATGCCCGGCTGACGACCGTCTTCGCCTTCGCCGTCTTGTTTGCTTGCTGGCGATTCCTCCCCGGCTGCCTCCGCCCGGCGCATGGCGGGACGGTCCCCGAAAGGCGCGTCCGCCACGGATGGACGCGGTGTCGGCGCCGAGTCTTCCGATTCGGACAAATCGCTATTCCGCAATTCAGCGTCCATCGGCTCCGCAGGTGCCGCAGGTGCCGCAGGTGCCTCGGGACGCGGCGCCATGTGACCCGGCGCTGCGTTCGCAGCTCCTCCTTCGGCTTGTTCTTTGTACTCGAAATTCTTCGGGTACTTGTAGGTCTTGTCCCACCAGGCGATCCGCTCTTTCCACATCTGTTCGACACGGCTGAAGCGGTCTTCCTGTTCCTGCTTCTGTTGACGCTCGAGTGTGTCCATTTGCCGCAAATACTCATTCCGCATCTCGGGCAACGACTCGGGAGGGCAAATTTCGTTCTCCAGATACTGCTCAAGCGAATCGAGCACGATCAGCGACGTGAAGGGCGTGACGATACCATGACGCTTTCCAAGCGAGAGGATCTCCGCTTCGTTCTCGTCCTGGAAGACGATCAGATCCGCCAGCTTCGTCTGTGCCCAGATCCGTTCCAGCAAATTCCCTCCGACGGCATCCGTCTGGCGAACAAGAAAACCTTCCTGTGCTTGACCTCCGCCGGCAAGGTGGTAATTCAACCGCACGTTTGCCTCGGCCGCCTCAAGCCGTCCGCAAACGAGTTGATAATCGGCCCACGCTTGGGGCATCGTTGGGCAAATTCCGTCGACGGACGCCGCCTCCAAAGTCATTGCGCCCATAAATTCCGGGGCGTCGATGCCCAGCGAGGCGATGGCCGTGGCATTATCCGCCGCCTGAAGGTTGATGTATCGTCCGCCGTTGGTCATGGCCAACTGCCGGAGCCGTGCCGAGTCGTGTGTCGTGCCGCTGGACAGCGTACAGAGCGGCGAGCCGAGCTTGTCTGTTTCGCTACGTCCAAACGTTTGCAGTCCGTCGGAGAAGAGCAACGCCAGTTGCGGCTTTTCGCCCGGGGGCAATTTCAGGGCGCCGAGTTGCGTTCCGCCGTCGCAACGGATCGCTCGGATCGCTTCGAGCAGCTTTTCGGCATCGCCATTTTCCACGACAAAGGGCTGCGGATCTTCAGCCTGGTCGCGCAACACGACCAACTGCACGCGGCATTGGCGTCCGGCGGTCGTTTCTGCAAACCACTGTCGGAGGAATTCGATCTCTCGATTGCGATCGGCACCGGTCCGTGAGCCCGAGGCGTCCCAAAACAGCACGACTTCGGACAACGGAATCGATGCGGCCGCCCTTCCCCGATAGCCGGGCGCCTTCGAGAGAATGGCGAAATAGCACTCGCCATTGGCCGCTGTTTCAACAAGCACCGGCCTGCGGTCGATGTCGGGAAGCGCGAAAACGATGTCCCGTTTCGGCAGGAAGTCGTTCTTGGCTGCTTCCGCGACAAAGCTCTGACGCCAGGGCTCGAACTTCAATCCTGCAAGATCGCCTTCGACGATCATCGGCCTGCCCGACGGTTGAACGACTTCGAGCCGCAGGTTGAACTCCCCGATCGGCTCCTTGAATTTGAGTGGCAGGCGATACGTCGCGTCTTGCAGGCTGGGCAGATGGCTGACGTAGTCGACGCGGATCATGCGGCTGCCTTTGGCCGGGATCGGGAAGACGCGGGTCTTGAAGTTATTGCCCTTGGTCCACTCGACCAGCCCCGGATCGATCCCCCGGCGGACGATGTTCTCGAAGACGGTCCGGCCTTTGTCCTTTTCCACGGCTACGCCATCGACCATCCGGCCTTCGATATCGAGCGCGTAGCCCGAGACAGTCGAACCGTCGGGCAACGGGAAATGCAGATCGCCGGCCAACACCCGATCGTTCGGATTGTGAAAGGTCATCGTGATCGACGTCTCGGCGACAAAACCGTGGACCGTCACGCTCACGTCATACCGCGTGAGTGTCAGCGGGTTGCTGCTCCCGCTCTCGTCTTGAACCATCAGGACCGGCGGAACCTCTTGTGCTATCGCGATCATTCCGCTCACAACCAACAGAGAAACCGCCAGCCATGGGCATCGCATCGTCATCATCGTCTTCTCCAGCGAGTGAAAACCGGGCGTAGAAGGAAGCAGAGATCCCTCGTTACTGTATCATTCTAAGACGATCGATGAACAAAGACAGTTTTCGTGTGAGCTAATGGCAAAGCAATTTTGTCCTCGAAGTTGCCGTGGCCCACGTGCATGATCTTGCCCAGCGCCTCGGTGCGGTATCCGTGCTGGCGGAAATACTGGGCCACCGTCACCGCTTCGGGTACGACTTGGCGGAAATTGGTCGGTAGATCGTAGATTCCGATGGTCTGCGGACCATCCGCCACTCACCCCGCACGCGGGGAAGGATGCAGCGTGATTCGGACCCGCTGGCGATTTCTTCGCGTCCGACCATCGGATAGGATATCCCGGAACGCGACACCGTTTCCCTCCCAACCTCGAACCAGGAGCTGACCATGAGACTCTGGATTCTGATTCTAGCGCTGGCCACGGCCTCGGCAACTGCGGCGGACAAGACGCCTGACTGGGCGCAACGGGATCTGCGCGCGGGGATCATTGGCACCGATACCTCGCACGTACCGGCCTTCACGGGTCTGTTCCAGTCGCGACCGGAGTGGCGAATCAAGGTCGTCGCGGCGTTCAAAGGCGGCAGTCCCGATCTGCCGACCAGCGCCGATCGAGTCGAGAAGTTCGCGGCCACGATCCAAGAGAAGTACGGGGTGGAAATCGTCCAGAGCATCGAGGAGTTGCTCGACAAGGTGGACGTCGTGCTGCTGGAAAGCGTCGATGGCCGTCCGCACTGGGCCCAGGCGGAACCCGTCTTGAAATCCGGCAAGCGGCTGTTCATCGACAAGCCGCTGGCCGCCAGCCTGGAGGATGCCCGCCGGATCGCCGAGCTTTCCAAGCAGACGGGCACTCCGTTCTTCAGCTCCTCGTCCTTCCGGTTCCATCCGGATATCCCGCGACTTCGGGACAATCCGGGAGTCGGGCAGGTCACGAAGGTCCAGGGTAGTTCGTCCTTCAGCAAATTGGCCTTCCATCCCGATCTGTTCTTCTACGGCATCCACGGCGTCGAGGCCCTTTATGCCGTGATGGGAACCGGATGCGTCAGCGTCTCGCGCACGACCGAAGACGGCGCCGACATCACCACGGGCCGCTGGAAAGATGGACGGATCGGTGTCTATCACGGCGTGGTCAAGGGGCCGGCCCCACCGACGGTTCGCATCTGGGGCAGCGAAGGCACAACGGAATCGGCAGGCTCGGCGGGCTACGAAGGCTTGGTGCGAGCGATCGCCGAATTCTTCCATACCGGTCGGCCCCCCGTCGCCCCGGCGGAGACGCTCGAGTTGTTTGAGTTCATGACAGCCGCTCAGTTGAGCAAAGACCGCGGCGGCGCAGAAGTGGCCCTGGAAGAATTGCGATAGACCGCGTCTCTCGCAAAGGGCGAAACGAATCTCGTTCGGAGCTGCTGCGATGCTTTCGAAAGCGCGTTCCTGCACGGCGATTATCCTGTTCGGCCTGGCCGTACCGGCGGCCCGTGCGGAGGCACCGTATCCGCCGAGTCCCGTGATCGCCGACGTTTCGTTCGATTGGACCACCCACCGGCGGCTTGCGATTGGCAGCGACAACTGGCAGTTGACCTGGGCGGATGACGATCATCAGTACGGCGCTTGGGGTGACGGCGGCGGCTTCGGTGGCGACAATCGGGAGGGGCGAGTCGGCTTGGGCTACGGCCGCATCGAAGGCGATTGGCACAACTACCGAGGCGTCAACATCTGGGGAGGCAAGAACGCCGACCATTCCGCCCAGTTCTCTGGGAAGAGCTGGGGCACGATCGCAGTCGATGGCACCCTTTACTCGTGGGTCGTCCCGGACGAGCCCGATACCGGCGGACCGCGCGACCACTACCGCTACATCCAAGTGGCGAGATCGACGGACCGCGCCGCGCATTGGACCAAGCCGGATTGGCGGTGGTGGCGCGAGGACAACCTGATCATCCCGACATTCCTGGTCCACGGCAAGGACAACGCGGGCGCGCCGGACGGCTATGTGTACTCCTACTTCATCCGCCCGCAGCTTGGGAATGTCACGCAGTCGGAGTTCGGTCTGCGGATACACCGCCCCGGTGCCCTGTTTCTGGCTCGGGTGCCGAAAGAGAAGCTTTTCGCGGGCCGGGACGCCTACCAGTGGTGTACGGGCGTGGTCGACGGCCAGCCGACATGGGGACCATTGGCGGCCAAAGAGCCGGTCTTCGAGAATCCAGAGGGGACCGGATGGTGCGTCAGCGTCTGCTACAATCCGGGGTTGCGGCGTTACCTGCTGGCGACCGAGCACACCGTCTCGCACGCCGGCGTGATGTCGTTGTTCGATGCGACGGACCCCTGGGGCCCGTGGACGACGGTGAAGTACTGGACTACGGAGGACCGGTTCGGGCAGAGTCGGCCCGGCAGCCAACTCGACTGGGCGGACAACGTGTTCTTCTTCTCGTTCGCGCCCAAGTGGTTCAGCTCCAACGGACGCAGCGCTACCCTGGTCTTCACCGGCGGCGGGTCAGGAAAGAACAACGATTCATTCAACACCGTGCGAACGACCTTCCGGTTACGGAACCAGCCGCAGGACGAACAGCCGTAGAACATCGTCGAATCGAGTCTGCGTGTCGCTCACTTTCAAGGAAACAAACCCGATGACCCACTCCGCCCTCGTCCGAATCGTCGCACTTTTGGCAACTTGCGTCGCAGTTGACTCGACGATCCCCGAAGCACCGGGACGCGAAATTCACGTGGCGAAGACGGGAAACGATCGTCACACGGGCAGCTTGGAAAGCCCATTCTTGACGATCGGCAAAGCAGCGGCGGTCGCCGAGCCCGGCGATACGGTCACCGTTCATGCCGGAACCTATCGCGAATGGGTCAAGCCGCTGCGCGGCGGACGCGACGAAAACAGCCGGATCGTCTACCGGGCCGCACCCGGCGAACAGGTGTTGATCAAGGGATCGGAGCAAGTGACCTCGTGGGTGTCCCAAGGCGACGGGATCTGGATGGTCGAGTTGCCCAGTGGCTTCTTCGGCGATTACAACCCTTACGCGCTGAACATCTCGGGCGGTTGGCTCCTGTACGGTCAATGGCTGCACCGTGGCGATGTCTATTTGGACGGCGATGCGTTCTATGAACAGAAGAGCCTGGACGAAGTGAAGCAGCGGGAACAGAGCTGGTGTTGCCGGGTTGACGAAGACAAGACGACCATCTGGGCGAATTTCGGCCAAGCCGATCCCAACTCGCGACTGGCCGAAATCAATGTCCGCGAAAGCGTATTCATGCCGACGGAAACCGGGCTGAGGTACATCACGGTGGACGGTTTTCACCTTCAGCACTCGGCCGAGAACTGGCAGCCGCCCGGTCTGCCCGTGCAGATGGGCGCGATCGGGCCGCGCATGGGCAAGCACTGGATCATCCAGAATTGCACCGTCACCAATGCCCGTTGCGTGGGCATCGTTCTCGGGCACGCGCCCGGTGTGGATTACGCCGACATCGACGCATTCGGCGGGCATATCGTCCGCAACAACGTGATCCGCCGTTGCGGCGAGGCGGGGATCGCCGGCCAAAAGGGCGCAACTCGCTGTCTGATCGAAGGCAATTTGATCGAAGAGACCAATTACCGCAAGGAGTTCGGAGGCTGGGAAACGGCCGCCATCAAATTTCACGAATCGGTCGACGCGGTGATCCGCGGCAACCTGATTCGCGGCGTAGATTACCAGCAGTACGGCGCGTTCGGCATCTGGATGGACTGGGCCAACCAGGGCACTCGCATCTCGGGGAACATCGTCTACGACACGAAAGCGGCTAGTGTCTTCCTGGAGATGAATCACGGACCGATCCTGGTCGACAACAACGTGCTCGTTGGACAAGGCATCCGGAGCAATTCCGAAGGCAGCGTGTTTGCCCACAACCTGCTGGTGGACTGCCGCTTCGACATGGTTTCCGACACAGGACGCTCCTCGCAGTATTACGAACCGCACACCAGAAAAGTAGTCGCCCGCAAGCACGGCATCCCGTCCGACGACAAATGGTTCAACAACATCTTCGTGCGGCGGGGGCTGGACGGCGTCAAGCCCGCGCCGGGCTACGTCTCGGATTACAACGTCTTTCTGGAAGGCGCCAAGAAGAGTTCCTTCGGTGACCAGCACAGTCTGGTGGACTCCGCATCGGCCCAATTCTCTCGCGAGGACAACCCGCTGGGCGTATCCATTCGGATGCACGTCAACCAGTCCCTGCTCGGCCTGAAAGCACCGTGGGTGGACAGCGATTTGATCGGCGTTCTCCCGACGGTGGGCCAGAAGCTCGAAGACGCCAGCGGCCAGCCACTCCGCGTCGAGACGGATCTGTTCGGACAACCGCGCACCGCTCCGGTCGTTGGACCGTGGGCGAATCCCACCCCCGGCGAAAACACCCTGCACTGGTCCGCGAAGCAGCGATAGCGTACTCGGTCATTCGCCCAAAGCGAACGCGGCCCCGCGACACGACCCCGGCGAGCCGTGCGTCGTCAGACCACTGGTCAACCTCTCAATTCGCACGTCGTCCAGTTCTGTCCCCGCAACCCGGCGAGCCGTGCGGCGTCAGCCCACTGGGCACGGTCGGTCAACTTGAGCTGGTTTACGAACGCCATGAACCAGCCGCTGGCCCGGGCGGAAAGCAAGCAGAATTGGCGATTGCAGTCTTCGGCCAAAACGCCGATGTCCACGAACTTGGCAACCAATTCGTTCGCGGCCTGATACGTCGTTCCGATCACTTCCTGCATGTCGGTCACCGCCTTGATGTACTGCCATCGCAATCTCGTTGTTGTTGCCAGCCTTGAATATGAACCCGGATTATTCACGAACTGGCTGGCTTTCCCTGTAAGTCGTTTGTTGACAACTGGTTGTGTCCATCTCACCTAAATCGTCGCGCATCGTAACCCGAAACGTAAGCGAGGAGTATACGCTGCGTTTCCTCGCTCACGCTTCGGGTTACGAATAATCCGGGCGAACGATGAACAGACCAAACCACGGTTCATCCGGCCGAAGCGCGCGCGGCCGGACGATGCGCGGAGCCATTCAATCGTCGGCCATGCTTCTATCGATGTTGGTATTGCCCCGAAGGGCAGCGCCGTGAAGGATTTTCGTAGCCGAATTCGTGAGAATTCGGAGGTTCTGGGGAGACTCCGAATTCTCACGAATTCGGCTACCATCGTTTTCCCGGTGTTTTCCACGCCAAGAGATCCTTCACGGCGTTGCCCGAAGGGGCGGAACAAATTAGCCTGGGGCAGAGCGATGCGGCACGAGCCGCGAGCGACGCCCCAGGTTGTGAATCAAGGAAGACGCAAGCCCTGAAAAGGCGGAACGATCGCCCGGCGAGTCCTGCAACGCCCTTTCAGTCAACGCCGTGAAGCTTTTTGTAGCGGAATGGCGCAAGCCATCCGGTGTTTCGGAAGATGCGACGAACCGGACGGCTTGCGCCGTTCCGCTAAAAGGGGCGAATTCCTCGAAAAAGACTGCTTCACGGCGTTGCCTTGCAGGGCTGGTAGGTTCCTGCTCCTGCGTACCCGGGGCGACGTTCGCGGGACCACCCGCTTCACTCTGCCCCGGGCTGGCATGTTCCGCCCCCTTGGGGCAAACAACCGCCCCGCGCGCGGTCGTTCCGGATGAACCGAAACCACCGACGCATGCGCCGTTCGACGGTTCATCATGCATCGCCTTCTTCGAGCCGAACGCCGCGCTGCCACGGCCGAGCAAATGCGTTTGACTTGGGCCGAGAGCAAGTGTAGTATTATCTAACTACACCCGTGTCCGGTGAGTTGAATGAACGTCCAAGTAATCATCTGGGATCTGGAAGACGACCTGTTTGGCAACGTGCAGCACATTGCCGAGCATGGTGTGACGATCGAGGAAGTCGAGGATGTGCTGCTGGATCCGCACAGCAGGCAGACGACGAGCCGGTCGAGCGGCGAACGAATCATGTTCGGTCAAACCGCCGAAGGACGCCCGTTGGCGGTTGTGTTCGAGCATATTGATGACAATCCCCTGACAATCCGACCGATCACCGCCTATGAAGTCGAGGACTGAGCCATGACAAGAAGAGAGTTCCGGAAACGCAACCAGACTCCCGCTCAGCAAGCCCACGAGGCGGCGGTGCGGGAGCGTTTTCAGCGGGAGCGACCGTCGCTGCGGCAACTGTTGGAGTCGGGGGACGGCACCGAGCCGATGATGCAGCGCGAGTACTTCGAGCTTCAGGTGGCGTGCCGCGAGCGTCTGCGCCCGTTGCGTGAAGCAGCCGGGCTGAGCCTGTCGGACATGGCAACCCGCACCGGGATGGACCGGGCGGCGATTCAAAAGCTGGAAAGCGGCGTCCACGCCAACCCAACCATCAGCACGATCAACCGCTACCTCCACGCGCTCGGCAAACGGCTGGTCGTCAGCATCATCGACGAAACCACCGACGCCCCGGTCGCACTCCGTTCCTAACCGTCGCGGGAGACGGCGAGTTCGCATGACCGCCGCACAGCGCCCGAAGCTCGCGTCAACTCGTCCACGGCCAAGTTCCTCAGCGGGGATCTGCAATTGGCGAGCCGCCTCCTCGACCCCAAGTTCCTCGGCCGCCACCTCCCACAGTTCCATCGGACTGCGTCCGGGCCCGCGGAGCCCCGCCGCCAGCGCTCAAACTGCCGCCTCGCCACGCGGACCCGTTCCGCGCCCAGCCCCTGCCTCTTCAATGCCCATCGGTCGTCCTGCACCTCCCATGCAGAATCGATCGCCAGTCTAGCCCATTCCCCGCCCCGACTTCACGCACGCTTGCCGAAAGAAGATAGAACAAGTAATCGCGGTGATCATTTCTCGAAACTCCTGCGCTTCGACGACCAAGAAGGACGGATGGCCGCGATACTCTACGCGGGTCGTAGGCGAGGGCTACATGTCCGATTCACTGTCCTCCCAATAAGATTGAAGATTTGTCCTTTATCAGCTATCATCGAACCATTTGTGGAGCCATTTGTCTTCTGAATCAGGTTGCAACAGACACTGACCGAAGATCTGCTTTCGAAATGTGGGTGACGGAGAAGAATGCGACGATACTACTTGAGCAAATTCGTAGGTGATGGGATTGCTGAATGCCCCTATGAACCTTTTGTTGCACGGTTCGGTCGAACGGGCTTTCTCGATTTTCGAAGAGACCAGACTATTCGCCGCGGCTGGTGCATTGCATGTGTTGAAGGAAACCAATTGCCGAGAGAAGTCGGATTTGCATGGCTCGCAGATTTAGACTTCGTCGCCATTTGTGATGATCCGTGCGAAGAATTGCCACAGCAGATGCGTGATCGGATCCGGGTGGCACTTGACCTTCCGTTCTCCAGCGTAAGTCTAAAAGACATACTCGTGGAGCTTCAACTGCTGTACAGTGACATTCGTCCTGAAGTCGATGGAATGTATCGGATTTGGTTGCTCGACGAACTCTGGTCAGGGTCAGAAGAAGAGGCATTCGCAATTGTAGCGAACTATGAGTTCCCGGAATGGAATCGCATTTGCGCCCTGCGCGAGGGGCGGCCAATAATGCTTAGTCGTGATGCTCTGCATGAAGTAATTTGCTTGTTGGGAAAACTGGTCGATTTTGAGAATCCAGGCTGGATTGAGGAGTCGCTAAATGATGCGAAAGCACAACGGCATGCCCTCTTGGATGCAGTCCGATGTGTAAAGAATGGGAGCGACTCGGATATTTCGGCGTCAACCAGCATCTGTTCTGGTTCAGCGGGACGTTGAGTTTCGATGTGTTCGAGTTAGTGAGTAAAGA
>JAHDXO010000027.1 GCA_023382975.1 Pirellulaceae bacterium | reverse complement strand
AAACTCGGCAAGCTGGAAGCTTACCCCACCGCGGTTCTTGCCAGTATTTCAGCAGTCGCCTTCGTCTTGCCGTTACACTTGTTGGTTGCGGCCGGAGGCAGTGTTAGGAGAGGCGGCGATGCGGTGTGACAGGGCGATGTTTTTTGGCTGGACCGGTGCGGTGCTGATGTTGTTCGTTGCGGTCATGGGCTGCTCCGGCGATGCGGTGCGGGAGCAGCCGTCCGAGCCACGGGACGCTGGTCGCAAACCGCCAGCAGCTTCAGCTCCGACCGACGAAACGCCGGCCGTCTCTCAGCAGCAGCTTGTCCGCCGAATCCTCGATGGGGAGGCCGTCGAGGGCGCCGAGGCGGCCTGGACGGCGGCCGTCCAACGCGTCCATCAGTTGGGCGGTTCCTTCGAGTTCGACGCCGCGGGTCGCTTGGTCGGCGTCGATCTGGCCAGCGGCCGGGTGGCGATCAGCGGCGACGATTTGCGGCAGTTGACCGCGTTGAATCATCTGGTGCGGCTGAAAGTGTACAGCGGCGACGTGGGAAATGCGGACCTCGCAGCGCTGATCGGCATGACGCAGTTGCGGGAACTGGCCTTGCGCAACACGAAGATTGATGCCAGCGGCCTGAAACAACTGACCGCGCTGCGGAACCTCGAAGCCCTGGACCTGCAACGTTCGGTGAATTTGCGGGACGACGCCTTCGTGGTGCTGGCCGAGTTCCCGAAGCTCGCGGACCTGGCGTTGGTCGAGGGCGTGTTTACCGATGCGGCGATCGACCATTTCCGGAAACTGCCGCAGTTGAAGGCGCTGGACTTGCGGTCTTGTTCGGGGCTGACCGGCGAGGGACTGGCCAAACTCGCCGAGTTCCGCCATCTCCGGTCGCTCAAGATCAGCGGAGCGAGTATCGACGACGCCATCGCTCCGGTGCTGGCGAAGATCGCGACGCTGACCAGTCTAACGATTGAAGACGCCGCAGTCACCGGCGAGGGACTGGCATCGCTGGTCGCGCTGCCGCTGGAGGATCTGAGTCTGGCGCGTTGCTTTGGGATCACCGACGAGGCCTTCGCGGTCATCGGCCGGATGCGAGGTCTGCGCCAATTGTACATCCGCGACATCTTGGTCAGCGGGTCCGGGCTGGGCCAACTTGCGCCGCTCGCCGGCTTGTCCACGTTGCGTCTGCGGCAAACAGGAGTGGGCGACGTGGCGTTGGCGGACTTGAAAAAACTGCCGGCTCTGCGGCGGCTGGAGCTAGCGCAGACGTGGATCACCGACGAGGGACTGGCGACGATCGGTGAACAGACCGGACTGAATCATCTGGACTTGGAAGACAACCGCTTGAGCGACGAAGGCGTCCGGCATCTCGGCCGCCTGATGGAATTGGAGCGATTGAGTCTGGCGACCAACGAGTCGGTCACGGACGCTGCGTTGGAAGTGCTTGGCCGCCTGCCGAAGCTGAGCGAGTTGGATCTTCGCGGCACGTCCGTCACCGCCCCCGCCCTCGACGCCTTCCGAGCCGGCCACCCCTCGTGCCGCGTACTGCGGTAACGGCCCGCGGAATCGCCGGGGATGCGAATCTGCAGAATCCCGGTGCTCGACGCCGACGACACCTCCTTCGCGTGCTATATCTTGGATGGACGGCCGCGTTGCGCGCACAACCGTCAAATCCACACCCGCGGAGCGGCTCGATCCGGGATTCCATGAAAACCAAGAACGCCACTGCCGTCGGCCGTCGCCGGATCGTCGCCTTGTGCTGGTCCGCCGGGCTGAGCGCGGTGGCCGTCGTCGCCTTGCTGATGTGGGTCGAGATCGACATCGGCCAATTGTCGTTGATGGTGGATCGGCTGGACGCTTCACTAGCGGCTTGCCTGATCGCGCTGTTCTGCGGCGTGCAAGTGTTTCGCGTGCTGCGTCTGCAAACTCTTTTGCAGCAACCGGCCGGCTTTCTCGATCTGCTGTCTGCAGTGTTGGTGCATCAGTTCCTGGCGTCGCTGCTGCCCTGGAAACTGGGGGAACTCAGCCTGCCGATGCTCCTGCGGCGCAGCGGAGTGCGGGTAAGCGAATCGCTGGCGGTTCTGGTGATGTCGCGCGTGCTGGACCTGCTGGTTGTGGCCCTGCTGCTAGGGGCCAGCCTCGGTTGGTTTTGGCCGGGCCTGCCCGTCGCATTGCGTCAGACATGGCCGCTGGCAGCGGTGTTGATCGGCACGGCGTTGGCCCTGCTGGTCATTGGTTACACGGCCCGTTCGCGGTGGTCCGGCGACAACTCGAAGTCCGAGGACAGGCCGGACACGCGTGCCTGGCAATTCGCCCGCCAGTTGTTGGACTCCTTCCGCCGATTGCGACGCGGTCAGATCTTGCGCGGAGCTGGGTATTCCGCGGGGATGTGGGGCGCGGCGACGGCCTTCAATCTTTGGTTCTGCCTGGCGTTCGCTGCCCGGATCGATCTGGGTGCGGCTGTGGTGGTTGTGCTGACCATTCCGTTGATCAACCAGTTGCCGATCCGCGGGTTGGCCGGAATCGGGACGACCGAGGCGGTGGCTGTCGTAATGTTCACTGGGGCGGGACTGTCGGCGGCCGAGGCATTGGCCTTAGGCGTCTGGGGGCACGTCTTTCACTTTGGTTTGATCACCGCCGGGGGGCTGCTGGGGCTGGCCATCCGACTGGTCGGCGGCCGGCGGGACGTTCCCGCGGATTCGCTCGCCTTGGTTCCAACGGATGCAGCTTGAACTTCACCATGAATCTGACTCACAATCACTACAATCGCCAATATTATGCCGCGGTCGCCGCGGATCTCCTGGACGATCCGGACTACTATGCTCTCAAGTCGCGCTGCGCGGCGCGGTTGTACTTTGGACGCTTTCCCAAGCCCTACGGCCGCATTCTCGAATACGGGTGCGGGGTGGGGCAGAACATTGCCTCGCTGGATTCGGCGGTCGGCTTCGATATCAGTTCCGCGTCCCTTGCCTTGTGCCGCCAACGCGGCTTGGCGACCATCGCCAACGAGGCGGAAATCCCGCGCGGTGGCTTCGACTACGTCCTGTGCCGGCACGTGCTGGAGCATGTCGACCAGCCGTTGGAAGTGCTGCGACGCCTGTTGGAATCCCTGCGGGACACTGGCACGCTGATCCTGGTCCTGCCCTGCGAGCATCACCGGAGGGTGGACTTGGAGCCGGATATTCATCGTCATCTCTTTTGCTGGAACTTCCGCGCGGTCAATAATCTGATCTGGCGCGCCGGGGGCATTCCGATCCACAACCGTTACGAACCCATGTTTGGTCCGCGGACCTACGCGGCCTTGCGGCCCCTCTGGCGGTGCCTGGGCGGGTCGGCCTATTTTCACGCGGGACGATTGATCGGCCGATTGCTGGGCCAGTATGAATTGGTCGTTCACGCTCGCGCGGCGTCCGTGACTCACCAGCGAAACGCGGAGGAAACAGGCCGCCTTGTTACCGCCCTGGGCGAAGGAGTGTCGCCATGATTTTGCGGCCCGGTTTGCTGCAGCCACGGAGCGGGACGGGCCTCGAACCGCCGCCGCGGCGGAGTTGGTGGTGGGCCCTTCGGCGTTTGGCGTTCGGGACGGCCGCGGAGCGCCGGCTGATCCGGTATCGGCTGGCCGAGATCGCCGCAAGTGCGATCGGCGGCTGCTGGGTGCCCGAGGATCAGAAGCTCTGGCAGCAGGATCAGTCGTTCTGGCGCGACTACCGGCGAGTAGCCGGCCGGAACCTGCGGTCGGCCGAGCGGAAATACGCCGTGCGCGAGCTGGTGCGTGCGCTGGCCGACGTGCCGGGCGACACGGCGGAATGCGGGGTCTTCGAGGGAGCCACGTCGTTTTTCATCTGTCAGGCGCGGGGCGGCGGCACGCATCACGCCTTCGATTCGTTCGCCGGACTCTCCGCGCCGGCCAGCGAGGACGAACCCGAGGTATCCACTGCGGCGGCGTGGCGAGCTGGCGATTTGTGCAGATCCGAGACCGTCGCGCGGCGCAACCTGGCGTCGTTTCCCGAAGTGCGTTTCTACCCCGGCTGGATTCCGGAACGGTTTGGCGAAGTCGCCTCATGCCGGTTCAGCTTCGTCCATATCGACGTCGATCTGTACCGACCGACGCGCGACAGCCTGGAGTTCTTCTACCCGCGCGTGTCACCCGGCGGGATGATCGTCTGCGACGACTACGGCTACGTCAATTGTCCCGGCGCCAAGCAAGCCTGCGACGAACTGGCCGCGGATTGGCCCGAACCCTGGATCCACCTGCCCACCGGCCAAGGCCTGCTGATCAAGCAAGCTTCCGAGTCCGATGCGTCGTCTTGTTCGTAGGACCGCCGCCCGTTCACTTCATCTGGCTTTGGGCTGTGGCGTTCGTTGGCGGTTGGTCCGTATCGTTCGTCAGCGGCGACATGCGCAGGCCGTCGACTTGCAGAAGCCAGATCTCCCGCTGGCCGTAGTAGTCCTGCAAGCGGCGATTGCGATCGGGGCCCAGATCGCGAGCCCAGACGACTGACTGGGAATCGATGTCCGCCGAGTTGTAGACCCATTCTTCCCAAATCGCATCTCGGCAGTCCGCTTCGGGGTACTGGACGATCACCACGTGCTGTCCGCCCGCCTTGTGCAGATGGTCGGCAACTCGCTGCCGGTTCAAGACCCAACGCTGATGCGGCATCAGGGGTTGTGAAACCCACTGCGTCCCCTGTACGAAAACAACGGAAAAGACGTGAAGTGCCAGCATGGCCCGAACCAGAAAGACGCCGGCGGGGCGGCCATGGCGTCTCCAGGCACGCCACCACCGCAGGCCTTGCACTAGCAACAGACTGATCAGGCAGGCCACCGGGGCCGCGTAGTGCGCGTGCCCGTGAGTGCCCTGAATGATGATGGCGACGATCACCAGCCCCACCGTGACCGCGGCGAACCGCGGCCAACCGCGACGGCACGCCCAGGGCACGGCCAGCAGCGGCAACGTGAGGGTCAGCGTGACATAGAATTGCCACTGCCAGAACAGCTTGCGGCCCAGATTCGCTTGGCGTTCGAACCAGATCTCCCAGAGCGGCTCCGACACCGGTTTTCTCAAACGTCGCTGCGGCTCGATCTCCGGGATCGTCCGCGTCCGCCAGAAAAAAACCATATCGGCGACGCTGTCGTAGGTGGTGTAGGTCTCCTGCCAGACTTGATAGGGAAGACGCAGCGGGTCGCGGGTCACGCGATAGTTGTACAAGGCCATCCACAAGGCGGTCAGCAACAGCAAGAAGGCCGCCGGCGCGACGACCCGGCGGAGCAGCAATCCGCGCGATGAGGCAGCCGTTGCCGACCCCCGTTCGGCGCCCGGGGACCATTGGAGCGAGAACAGTTGCCAGCCGAACCATGCGGCGACCGGCAAGACGGCGATCAACGATTCGTAGGGGCGGCTATTGGCCAGCAGCGAAAGGCCGATCCCGATCAGCAGACCATGGACCAGTCGCGGATCCCGCTGGATTCTAGGGAGCGATCCAAACAGCAGCGCGCCACCCAACAACGCGACGCCCCCTCCCCAGTAGCTCTGACCCCAGTGCCGCAACAGCGAGACGTTCAGCACTGCGAGGATCGCTCCCAACAGGGCCCAACGCGGTGGCAACCATCCGTACAGCATCCAACACACGGCGGCGCATGCGACCGCCAGATTCAACCACACTCCCACCGCCGGATCGCCAAAGCAACTCTGGCCGAACGCCAAGACCAGTCCCTGCCCCGGCGGATATTTCGACTGATAGGTCGGCTGCTGAATAATGTTATAGCTCTCGAAGTGCTCCCAGAGTGAATGGGGCGGATTGGTCAGTCTCCCTTGGGCGAATGTATCGCCGGCCAGCAGGTACGAGAACTCGTCCATGTTCGCGGCCAGCGGCTCTTGGACCAAGGATCCGAATCCCGCCTCGAGCGCAAATACCGTCGCACCGATCAGCAGGATGGCCAGCCACGGACGCTGCGCAAGGGAGAGATACCACTGCTTTGCCCGTCCCAGTCGCGTGGACTTGGTCGGCGGTGCCAATAGTGCAATCAGAACGATCGCGGCGAGCGTTACGATCTCGAAAATCAAGCGCATCGAAAATCCGGCGAACGGCAGGTCTCGACTCGTTAGGTGGTCCTCTTTCGCAGACTACTTTGACCCCCGGTCATCGCAACTCGACGGACGTCATGAACCGGGGGAAACGGCCTTCAAGCCTGCGGATCGCAAGGGCCGTAACGGCTATTCCTGGGAAAGCTGAAGAAAGTCCCGGCAGTCGAGGTCAAATCGCAGAAACCACAAATCTTGGCCGCGATGCCCGGGCTAAATCTATTGAGATGGCGATTGCCAAGTTTCGATTTGCTGGTTAGTATAGGCAGCTTGCGGAAGTTGGTGCGATTTTGACTAGCCTCGTGGATTTGACGGAATCCGTTCGAGACCGGGAATAGGATGAGTAAATCCGTGGAAGTCACAACTCTCGTCCAATTGCTCCGTCGTCGTGCGGAGCGTCTGCAGGAGAAGCCAGCGTTTCGTTTCGTTCGTGCGCAGGACGGGGATGTGGTCTGCCTGACTTACGCCCAACTGCATTGCAAGGCCATGGCGGTTGCCGCTCACCTGCAGACACGGATGCAGCGGGGCGAGCGGGCTTGGTTGCTGTTTCCGCCGGGCTTGGACTCGATCGTCGCCTTTTTCGGCTGCTTGTACGCCGGAGTCGTCGCAGTTCCGCTATCTCCGCCGCGGGGACGAAGGCTGGCATCGCTGCTGGAACCGGCGTTCGCAGCATCCGAGCCGTCGATCGTGCTAACCACTTCGGAGCACCAGGAGCAAGCGGCCAGCCTGTACGCCGAATTTCCCGCGCTTCTGAACTTGCCTTGGATCGCCGTGGACCGGATCGAGGACGAGCCGGGCCAGTCGTGGCGCGATCCGGGCGTCGAGGCGGGGGATTTGGCATTTCTGCAGTACACCTCGGGCTCGACGGCCGCGCCAAAGGGCGTGATGCTCAGCCACGGGAATCTGCTCCACAATTCGGCGTTGATCCATGAAGTCTTCGAGACCGACGAAGATTGCGTGGCGGTCTTCTGGTTGCCGTTGTATCACGACATGGGACTGATCGGCGGCGTGATTCAGCCGATCTACTGCGGTGGGTCGTGTACGCTGCTGGCGCCGGCGGCTTTTCTGCAGCGACCGCTTTCGTGGCTGGAGACGATCACTGAACAGCGTGCGTCGATCAGCGGCGGGCCGGATTTCGCTTACGACGTCTGCGCACGGAAGATCGGCGAGGCCGAACGAGCCGGACTGGACCTCAGTAGCTGGCGGGTAGCGTTCACTGGCGCGGAGCCGATCCGAGCGGGAACGTTGGAGCGTTTTGCGGACAGTTTTTCGGGGTGCGGCTTCCGGCGCGAATCGTTTCTACCCGTGTACGGCCTGGCCGAGGCGACGCTGATGGCCACCGGCGGACCAAGGGGCAATCCGCCGACCACGATGGACGTGGATTCGGCAGCTTTGAGCGAAGGACGCATCTGCGGGGCGGGTGGGGCGGATGTTCCCACGCGGCGTTTGGTGGGCAGTGGCGCAGGCTTGACAGGGCAGCGGGTGGCGATCGTCGATCCGGCCACTTGCCAATTGTGTTCCGCCGACCGCGTGGGCGAGATCTGGATCGGGGGACCGAGTGTCGCGCTCGGTTATTTCCGGCAACCGCAAGCGACCGAAACCACTTTCCACAATTATTTGACCGATACGGGCGAGGGGCCTTTTCTGCGCACCGGCGATCTGGGGTTCATCCACCGCGGCCAAGTGTTCGTCACCGGACGGCTGAAGGACCGGATCATCATCCGCGGGCGCAACCACTATCCGCAGGACATCGAACTGACGGTCGAGGCGGCTTGCCCAGGTTTCCGAGCCGGACACGGCGTCGCATTCTCAGTGGAAGTCGAGGACCAGGAGAAGTTGGTCGTCGTCCAGGAGTTGGAGCCGCGGACCCGATCGTTGGACTGGGATGCAGCCTTTCAATCGATTCGTCAAGCGGTCTCGACTGCCCACGACTTGGAAGTCTATTCGATCGTGTTGACCAAGGCGGGCACCGTGCCCACGACCACCAGCGGAAAGCGACAGCGGTCGGCTTGTCGCCAGTTGTTTCTGGATGACGATCTGGAGAGTCTGGCTCGCTGGACCGCCCCGAAACGAAACGGGCATCCTCATCCTCTGGTAACGGAAATCCAGGCTCCGGTTGTGCCGCGAACGACGAAGGACATCGAGAACTGGCTAGTCCAGCGGATCGCCCAGCAATTGGGCGTTCCCACATCGCAGGTCAGCGTCCACACGCCGTTCTTGGACATGGGCATGGGGTCGATGGACGCGATGGAGGTGGCGGCCGACCTGCAAACATGGCTCGACCGGCAGTTGTCTCCCACCGCTATCTACAATTACCCCAGCATCGTCCTGCTGGCACACTGGTTAGCCAATCCCGTTGCGACTCCGTCTCCACCGCCGGTCGGCGCGCCGCTCCCGTTGCCCGCCGATTTCGATCCTCAGCAAACGCTGCTGGAGATCCAGCAGTTGACCGAGGAAGAGATGGCCGCGATGTTGCTCGAAGAACTGGCGCGGGAACAGTCGGCCAGGTGAGAGACCATGACCGCGAAGTCTTCCTGCTCGTTTTGGATCCTCGGCGCATTGGCTCTCGTGCATGCCGCCGCCACATGCCGTTTCCTGCCGCCCGCTGAAATCGCCGCCTCACCGTTTCTGGCGGCCAAGGACTACGCCGTCCACACTCACCGTGTCCACGCGTATCGAGAGGCGTTTTGGCAAAGCACTTTGCCGTGGTGGACCTACGATCCGGCGGTGTGCGCGGGAAAGACGCGACATCCCGCCCAGGACATCGGAACCGTGCCCCAGTCGATCGTGGCGTTGGCGTTTCCGCGCGTCTCCGCCGGCAAGGTCGTGGCTTGGTTCTCGTGGCTGGCTATTCTCCTGCTGCCTTGCATTTTCGTCGCGGCCGGCTATGCGCTCCGCTTCGAGATCGACGAGATCGCTTGGGGCACGGTTCTGGTACTCGCGATCTTCTGGTTTGCGACTCCAATCGTCAGTTTCCTTCGATCCGGCATGATCGCTTTCTTGTTGTCGAGCTTTCTGGCAGTATTCGTGCTGACAGGCTATCTTCGGTTCTTCCGAGAACCAACTCTGGGCGGTTACGCCGCTGCAACGCTCGCAGGCAGTTTGCTGTTTCTGGTGCATCCTTTGGGCCCCTTGATCATTCTGCCATCGCTGTTGTTTTCTGTCGTGGCCAGTCGCCTTCCGTGGCGTTGGTTCATCGCCGCTGCCGCAAGCCCCCTGGTGATCGCCGGAGTCAATGCTTTCTGGCTGGTGCCCTTTCTCTACGGATTGCAGACGCCGCCTCCGCCGTGGTCGACGGAGGTCCATCTCGCCATGCCCTACTGGGTCTGGAACTCGAACATCAGGCCGTCCGACTACCTCGCTCCGCACCTGCTGCTGGCCTACTTGATGATCGCGTCGGCATCGGTGCTCGCATGGATCGGCTTGGCGCGGCAGCATGGCTGGATCCCGGCGATCGCTCTCGGTCTGGCCTTGCTTCTCAGCTTGATGCTGACGCTGTTCGGATCCTCGTGGTCCGTGACCAGGGTGCTGCAGCCGATTCGATTTGTCGGGATTGCCTGCTTGATTCTGGCCCTCGTGGGCGGCTATTTGATCGCCTTGGTTCAGCGGACGGTCAAGTTGCCGATTTGGCTTCGGTACGGATCCCAATGCGTGGCCGTCGTGGTTTTGGTCCTCGCCGTCTTCTTGTTCGGCCCGCGGTTAAGACAACACCCGGACGCACCACTCCTGATCAACTTCATGCAGGAAAGGACCGATGCGGGAGAACGCTTGCTGGTCGAAGCCGAGGGGCCGAACTCGTCGATCACGATGGCGTTGCCGATGGTGGTCGGACGCGAGGTCATCTCCAGCGCCTTTCCCGATCATCCCGATCCCGTCCAGTTCAACCCGGAGCGGCTGTTTCACCGCGATTTCGATTCCATCACCCAGGACGAGGCGCGGGCCTCGATCGAGCGCTTCGGCATCGATTGGGTGTTTGTCCACTCGGAGCATTGGCGCACGTTCTTCCAACGGCTGACCAAACAAGCAGGCGAAGAAGTGGGCGGGTATCGGGCCTTCGAGATCTCGCGTCATACATCGCGATTCTTGCTCGGATCGGGAGAGGTGGTCGCCAGGATCGACCGGATCGAGGTTTTCCCGGACGGCGATGCGGATCCGATCGTGCTGCGGTATCGATACCATCCTGGCTGGACATGCGACGGGGCCAGCAGTATCGAGTCTTTCGCCATTCCGGAAGATCCCAGCGGATTCCTTTTGCTACGAGACCCGGGCGACAAAGTGGTGCTGCGGTTCGATCCTCGTCTCGCCCGACGCAGGGCTTGGCCGGTTGCCACTCGGCCCTAACGGCGCCACGAAGTCGGTCGCAGCACAAGTCGTCGACAGGGAGCGGCACCGATAAAGGGCGGCCTTTCCGTGTTTTGACAGGGGCCTCAAGAGGCATCTGGGATGAGTGCGTAACGGGACGTTTGCGCAAGTTGTAGCGGCTGTTCAGCATCTTCCTGCTCTTCGTGTCTCAAGTGCCCTCAATTCTCTCCGACGGAAGTGAAAAATTTTGCCAAGGAAGATCGCTGCTGGTATCTTTTTTGTATTGCTCACGATTGTGCAACCATCCCTCTTGCGCAGACGCCTTGGCTCACTTGCCGACCGAAAACTCTGGTCGATTTCGAGAGTTCCCTCACGAACAACGGAACATGCGATGGCTACCGAAGATTCGAACGCTGCATTGACGCCTCTTCAAAACGCGGTCTACTTGCTGAAGCAGGCCCAGGCAAAACTCGCCTCCTACGAGCGCGCACGTTCGGAACCGATCGCCGTCGTCGGCTTGGGGTGTCGGTTTCCCCAAGCGGACAGTCCCACGGGATACTGGCGACTGCTGAGTCAGGGCACCGATGCGATCCGTGAGGTGCCGGCGGATCGGTGGGATCTTGACGAATATTACGACCCGGATAGCTCGGTGCCCGGCAAGATGTACACGCGCTGGGGCGGATTTCTGGAGCGGATGGACGAATTCGACGCCGATTTCTTCGGCATTTCGCCGCGTGAAGCGATCCGTGTCGATCCCCAGCAACGGTTGTTGCTGGAGGTTGCGTGGGAGGCATTGGAGAACGCGGGGATCCCGCCCGCATCGTTGGCCGAGTCGCGAACGGGCGTCTACGTCGGTGCGATCGGCAACGATTATGCGTTGCTTCAATCGCGAGATCTGACCGACATGGACATCTTCTCCGGGACCGGCGTCAGCCATTCGGTGCTGGCGAACCGTCTGTCGTACATCCTCGACCTGCACGGTCCGAGCGTCGCGTTGGATACGGCTTGTTCGTCCTCGCTGGTCACGGTGCATCTGGCGTGCCGCAGTCTGCGCGACGGGGAGTCGGACCTGGCGCTGGCTGGCGGAGTCAATCTGCTGCTCGGGCCGGCGACGACGATCGGGTTGTGCAAGGCGCAAATGATGTCGCCCGACGGGCGGTGCAAGGCGTTTGACGCGGCAGCCGACGGATATGTCCGAGGCGAGGGTTGCGGGATGGTCGTGCTCAAGCGACTGCGCGACGCATCGGCCGCCGGCGACCGAGTTCTGGCGGTGATTCGAGGCACGGCGGTCAATCACGACGGCCGCAGCAACGGACTGTCCGCTCCCAACGGTCCGGCCCAGGAGTCGGTTCTGCGCGCGGCGCTGCTGGATGCCCATCTGTCGCCGTTGGACATCGGGTACATCGAAGCGCACGGAACGGGCACACGGTTGGGCGATCCGATCGAGATCGAAGCGTTGAAGGCGGCGCTGTGCCAAGGCCGCTCGCCGTCGTCGCCGCTGATGCTGGGTTCGGTCAAGACGAACATCGGTCATCTGGAGAGCGCCGCGGGAATTGCCGGGTTGATCAAGTTGGTGTTGATGTTGCGCCACGGCCAGATCCCGCCTCATCTGCATTTGAAGAACCCCAACCCCCTGCTGGCCATCGAGAATTCGCCCCTGGTGATTCCGACGCAACTGCAAACCTGGACCGGCGAGCAAGGCACTCGCCGCGCCGGTGTCAGTTCGTTTGGATTCGGTGGCACCAACGCCCATGTCATCGTCGAGGAAGCTCCGCAGCAACCGGTGGCCATCGTCTCCACGGACACACCGCGACGGCCGCGACATCTGTGGACCGCTTCAGCCCGGTCGACGGAGGCTTTGGATCGGTTAGCGGAGCACTATGCCGACTTTCTGACGTCGCAAGCCGACGAGGTTCTGGCGGACCTGGCGTTTACGGCGAACACCGGCCGGACGCACTTCACGCACCGCGCGGCGGTCGTCGCCGCAACGCTCGACGAAGCGCGGGACAAATTCCTGGGATTGGCCGCAGACCCTCTGCCGGTCGGTGTACGGCGAGGCGTTACGGACCATCATTACCAGCCGCGAGTCGCATTTCTGTTCACGGGCCAAGGGGCTCAGTACGCGGGGATGGGGCGATCGCTGTACGAGACCCAGCCCACGTTCCGACGAACGATCGACCGCTGCGCCGAATGCTTGGATGGTCTTCTGGACCGGCCCTTGCTGTCGCTGCTCGATCCCGAGGTCGGTTCGTTGCTCGATCAAACGGGATACACCCAGCCGGTGATGTTCGCCTTGGAATACGCCCTGGCGGAACTCTGGCGCAGTTGGGGCGTCGAACCGGCCGCGTTGATGGGGCACAGCGTGGGCGAGTTCGCAGCGGCCTGCATCGCCGGCGTGTACGAGTTGGAAGACGGGTTGCGATTGATCGCCGAGCGTGCGCGGCTCATGCAGTCGCTGCCGCCGGGCGGTCTGATGGCGGCCGTGTTTGCCACGCCGGGACAAGTGGCGCGGATGCTCAACGATGCGACCGGCGAGGTCAGCATCGCGGCGTACAACGGCCCGCAGAGCGTCGTGATCTCGGGCGATGAGACCGCCGTGCGGCGGATGCTCGCAGCCTTCGACGCCGAAGGGATCAAATCGAAGCCGCTGGTGACGTCGCATGCGTTCCATTCCCAATTGCTCGATCCGATTCTCGAACCGCTGGGCCGCTTCGCGAGCACACTTACCAGCCAGCCACCTCGGATTCCCTTGATTTCGAACCTGACCGGGCAACCGGCCGACGAACGGACCTACGCCGATCCCAGCTACTGGGTGACCCACGCCAGGTCGCCGGTCCAGTTCGCGATGGGCATGCAGACGCTGGCCGATTCCGGCTGCGACGTGTTCCTGGAGATCGGTCCCGCTCCGACGCTGATCGGTATGGGGCAACGCTGCGTAAGCGGTGAAAAGCTGCGATGGCTGACTTCCTTGCGGCCGGGTCGCGACGACTGGCAGACGGTCCTGGAGAGCTTGGCGGAACTGTACGTGGCGGGAGTGCCGGTCGACTGGCGCGGGTTCGACCGCGATTACTCGCGACGATTGGCCGATCTACCGCATTATCCGTTCCAGCGGAAACGGTATTGGGCCAAATCGGCCGAACTGAGTGTTCAGGTCGGCGCGGCGACGAGCAGCCGCCGCGGTCCGGCCCTGCACCCGTTGTTGGGCCATCGGTTGGCCGCGGCGATCTCGGATCGGGTCTTTGAAGCCCAGGTAGCGGCCAATCGCCCGTCGATCCTGGCCGATCACAAGATCCAAGGTGTAGTGGTCATGCCGGGGGCAGCCTATCTCGAGATGGCGTTGGCGGCATCGGCCGCCGTGTACGGTCAGCCGTGGGAAGTCTGCGAGGCCGCGCTGGTCGAACCGCTGCTGCTGAACCATCGGTCCAAAACCGTCCAGACGATCGTCACGCCGCAAGGCGACAAGGCGGCGACGTTCCGGATCGTCAGTTTCGACGACGAGGCCGGCGACGATGCGGCCCGCCCGGAGCCGGTGTTCAAGACGCATGCCGTGGGCCGGTTGGAAGCTCCCGGTTCGGAGAAACCGGCCGACGTCGACGTTCAAGCCCAACAAGCCCGCTTTTCCGGCCCCGGATACGACGATGCATGGCGGATCGAAGCCGAACGCAAGAGCGGTTTGGACTACGGCCCGTCCTTCTGCTGGAGCCCCATGCACTGGCGAGACGGACAGGAGGCGTGGGCGCACGTTCGCGAGGCTCGGGACAGCGACCATGCGGCCGACTATCGCGTTCCCCCCGGTCTGCTGGACGGCGGGTTCCAATTGCTGGGCGCCACGCTGCCTGGCGCCGGCACGGGAATCGATGCCTACGTGCCCATGACTGTGGGCCGACTGCGGTTGCACGATTCGGTCCAGAACGCGGCGTGGTATCAGGCGACGCTCAAATCGCTCGAGCGCGACTACGCCATCGGCGACCTCGCCTTGCTGGATGCCTCGGGTCATGTCGTGATGGAAGTCTGCGATCTGCGGTTGCGCCGAGTGCCTCGGGACTGGCTCGCCCGGTTGGTTGCCGAGCCGCAGCAGCAGTGGACCTACCAGTTGGCGTGGCAGGAGCAACCCGTGGTCGGCGAACCGGCCACTTCCGCCTCGCACGAGCCCGGGCGCTGGCTGGCATTCGAGTCTTGCGACGGACTGGGAGCCGCCTTGGCCGAGCGGTTGGAACTGAAGGGACACACCTGCGAAGTGATCTCGCCGGCCGATCCCGAAGCACGCCGCGCTGCGGTGTGCAAATACCTGTCCGAATCGACTGGACTCGCCCGCGGGATTGTCTATCTGAGCAGCGCGGACATCGATGGCCAAGCAGCCGGCCAGATGCCCGATTTCTCCGCCGCGCGGGACCACGGTTGGGGAGGCGTTCTGGACGTGCTGCAAGCAATTCAAGAAATGCCGTCGGCCCAGCCGCCTCGCTTCTGGGTCGTCACGCGAGGCGCCCAACCGGCCGGCGACGTCGGGCACGCGGTGGCTCTGGCGCAGTCGCCGCTCTGGGGCCTGGGACGCGTGATCGCCACCGAGCATCCGGAGTTATCCTGTACGCGGATCGATCTGGATCCCCGGCGTCCTGCCGACGAAGCGGATTTGCTAATCGAAGACCTTCTGTTCGCCGACCGCGAAGACCAAGTGGCCTACCGCGACGGCAAACGCTTGGCCGCCCGACTGCGCCCGGCGCAACGCGGGGCAGCCGGCGAATTGACGGTCCCGCGCGGTCAGCCCTACCGGCTGGAAATCATCTCGCGCGGCCAATTGGACCAGGTCGAGTTGCGGGGGGTGCCGCGACTGACTCCCGGCCCCGGACAAGTCGAAATTCAAGTCCGGGCGACGGGCCTGAACTTCCGCGACGTGCTAAATGTGCTGAACCTGTACCCCGGCGATCCCGGACCGCTGGGCGGCGAATGCGCGGGCGAAGTGATCGCGGTCGGCGACGGCGTCGAACACGTTAAGCCTGGCGACCAGGTGATCGCCCTGGCGCCGGCCAGTTTCTCCAGCTACGCACTGACGCTGGGCCAGTTCGTGGTGCGAAAGCCGGAATCGCTGACTTGCGAGGAAGGAGCGACCATTCCGATCGCCTTCCTGTCCGCATACTACGCGCTCTGCCGTTTGGGATGCATGAAGGCGGGAGAACGAGTCCTGATCCATGCCGCGTCGGGCGGCGTGGGACTGGCGGCCATTCAACTGGCTCAACAAGCCGGCGCGGAGATCTTCGCCACGGCGGGCAGCCCGAAGAAGCGCGACTACTTGAAAGCCTTGGGCATCCAGCACGTGATGGACTCGCGTTCCACCGACTTCGCCGCCCAGATCATGGAACTGACCGGCGGCGAGGGGATCGATCTGGTCCTGAATTCGTTGACGGGCGAGACGATCGGCAGCAGTCTGTCGGTGCTGCGAGACGGAGGCCGCTTCCTGGAATTGGGCAAGACCGATCTGTGGGACCAGGCTCGGGTGGATGCGTTTCGGCCGGGCTTGACGTTCCATGCCATCGCGTTGGACCACATGATGGCCGAGCAGCCGGATTTGGTCCGCGAGTTGATGCAGGAAGTCGTGCCGCAGTTCGAAGATCAGCGGTTGCAGCCGCTGCCGCTGCGCACGTTCCCTGTCCGGCGCGTGGTCGACGCCTTGCGGCACATGGCGCGGGCCGAGCACATCGGCAAGGTGGTGATCGAGGCGGAGCCGATGGACGCGGCAGACCAGACGTTCTGGCTGCGCGAGGACGGCACCTACTTGGTGACTGGCGGATTGGGCGGGCTGGGGTTGGCGCTGACCCGCTGGCTGGCTCAGCACGGCGCGCGGCACCTGGTGCTGACCGGCCGTTCCGCGCCGACCGACGAAGCCGCCGCGGCGCTGAAAGAGATCGAAGAAGCCGGCGTGCGGATCGAGGTGCGGCGCAATGACATCTCGTGCCGCGAGCAAGTCACCGAGTTGTTGGCTTCGATCGCCGGCGACCTGCCGCCGCTGCGGGGCGTGTTCCACCTGGCGGGCGTGCTGGACGACGGTGTGCTGCGTGAACAGACTCGCGAACGATTCGACCGGGTGATGGCGGCCAAAGTGCTGGGCGCTTGGCACCTGCACGAATTGACGGCGGATCTGCCGCTGGAACAGTTCGTCCTCTTTTCCTCGGCCGCCGCCCTGCTGGGTTCGCCGGGGCAGGGCAACTATGCGGCCGCGAACGCCTTCCTGGACGCCTTGGCCCACCAGCGCCGTGCGGAAGGCCGCCCCGGCCTGAGCATCAACTGGGGTTCGTGGGCCGAGGTCGGCATGGCCGCCCGCTTGCGCGAGTCGCAAGGCAGCCGCTGGTCCGAGGCCGGCATCGGCTGGATCGATCTGGACCGCGGCTTCCACACGATGGAAGAATTGCTGGCGGACGATGCGGTCCAAGTCGGCGTGCTGCCGGTGAACTGGAAGAAGTTCTTCTCGCGCATCCCGCCGGGCGCCGAACCGGCGTGGCTCAGCGACTTGGCTAGCCAAGCGCGCGCGGCGGACGGCGGTCAGTCGAGTGGCCCGCCCGTGCTGCTCGAAAAGCTCAAGGCCGTCACGGCCGCCGAACGCCTGGAAGTCGCCACCACGTTCCTGCAACAACAGGCCGCTCAAGTGCTGGCGATGGATGCGGCGCAGTTGCCCGACGCGCGGCGACCGCTGAACGAACTGGGGTTCGACTCGCTGACCGGCGTCGAGTTCGGCAACCGCGTGGCTCGCGCGACCGGCCAGCACCTGAATCCCACGCTGCTGTTCGATTACCCGACGCTGGAAAGTCTGGCCGGCTACATCGTGCGGGAAATGCTGCACTTGGAATGCGGCCCGGCAGGGGCTCCCAGCACCGCGTCGGCTGGCGAAGCCGCGGAGAGCGATGAGGCGGAGGCCGAAGCCGCCCGCGAGCAAGTCGTGGGCGAGATCGAAGGGATGACCGACGAGCAGATCGATGCGCTGATGTCCGAGCAGTTGAACCGGTTGCAGGCCGAGGCGACGACGCCATGACCAACATCGACCAACGGCTGGAGAACATGACCCCGATGCAGCGGGCCATGTTCGTGCTGAAGGAAACTCAAGGCCGTCTGGATTCGCTGCAGCAGCGGCTAAACGAACCGATTGCCATCGTCGGAATGGCTTGCCGGTTTCCCGGCGGCGCGGACGATTTGGAGGCATATTGGCAGCTCTTGTGCGATGGCGTGGACGCCATCCGCGAGACGCCGCCAAACCGCTGGAATGCCGACCGGCTCTACGATCCCGATCCGACGGCTCCGGGCAAGATGAACTCGCGCTGGGGAGGATACCTGGAGCGGATCGAGGAGTTCGACAACCTGTTCTTCGGCATCTCCGACCGAGAGGCGGCGAGGATGGACCCCCAGCACCGCATGCTGCTGGAAGTCACATGGGAAGCGTTGGAGAATGCCGGCCTGCCACCCAGTACGCTGCGAGGCAAGAACGTCGGGGCGTTCGTCGGCATCTCGGTCAGCGACTTCGGCATTTTGCTGGCCACGGATCTGATGCAGACCGACGCGCTGGCCGTGACGGGGACTTCGCTGTGTCTGGCGGCGAACCGACTTTCGTTCATCTTTGGCTGGCAGGGCCCGAGTTTGGCGTTGGATACGGCGTGTTCGTCGTCGCTGGTCGCCGTGCATCTGGCCTGTCAGAATATCCGCACGGGCGAATGCGAAATGGCCATCGCCGGAGGCACGAGCCTGTTGTTGTCCCCCTCCGGCAGCATCAATCTGACCAAGGCCGGCTTCTGCGCGCCGGACGGGCGAGTGCGGGCGTTCGATGCCCTGGCCTCAGGCTACGTGCGAGGCGAAGGGACCGGAGTGGTCGTGCTTAAACGCCTGTCGGCCGCCCTGCAAGACGGCGACCCGATCTACGCGGTGATCCGCGGCAGCGCGGTCAATCAGAACGGCAGCAGCAACGGACTAGCCGCGCCCAGTGGCGCCGCCCAGGAACTGGTGCTGCGGGACGCCTATTCCCGAGCGGGCGTCTCGCCAGGACAGGTCCAGTATGTCGAGACGCAGGGCACCGGGACGCGACTGGGCGATGCGATCGAAGCGGTGGCGCTGGGGAACGTCCTGCAACGGGACCGATCGCCGGACAATCGCTGCCGTATCGGATCGGTCAAGACGAACATCGGCCATCTGGAAGCGGCGGCGGGCGTCGCGAGCCTGATCAAAGTGGCCCTTTCGCTGCAACACGGCCAACTGCCCCCGACGGTGCATTTCCGGACGCCGAATCCCGACATCCCGTTCGAGCGGTTGCCGCTGCAGGTCCAGCAACGATTGGAATCGTGGCCTCCAACCGATCGACCGCGATTGGCCGGGGTCAGTGCATTCGGTTTCGGTGGCAGCAACGCCCACTTGGTGGTGGAGCAGGCGCCGAGCCACGAGTCCCCCCTGGCGACTCCGGGCATCGAACCGCAATCCGGTCTCCTGTTCCTGTCCGCGCGCACGGAACAGGCGTTGCGGGCCTTGGCGGAACGTTACGTCGAGTTCATGGGCGACGATCCGCCGGCTTGGTCCGATGTGTGCCACACGGCCGCGCGGCGCCGCGAGCACCACGATTGCCGACTGGCCGTGCTGGCCGACTCGTCGGCGCAAGCGTCGAAGCTTCTCGCCGCCTTTCTGGACGGCCAGTCGCCAAGCGGCGTGTGGACCGGCCGCAAACCGTACGGCCGTGCGCTCAAGACAGCGTTCGTCTACGGCGACGGCCAGACGCGGCTGGACCTGCTGACGCGGCAACTGGCGTTGACCGATTGGTGGCGCACGCTGGGAGTGGTTCCGCACGTCGTGTCGGGACAGGGCGTCGGCGAATTGGCAGCGGCCTGGGCAGCCGGCATCCTGACGCGGGATGCCGCGCTGAGCGTGCTTGCGGCGTTCGAGGAAAAGCAAGTCGCTCAAGCCGCCGACCTCGTCGCGCAGCCCGCCGCCTTGCCTTTCGTTTCGGCGCGGGATGGACAGCCCCACCGCGGGCCTGATCTGACTGGCAGTCATTGGCTTGTCTGCTTGCAGCAACCTGGCGACTGGCTGAAAGCCGTTGGTCACCTGCGGCAGCGCCAAGTGGACGCATGCTTGGAGATCGGCACCGATAGCCTGACCAGAACGGTCGCAGGACAGCTCGCGGGAAGCGATCCGCCCGTTCTGGAGTTGGCCTCGGCGAGTTTGCCCGGGACCGAGACGGCCGCAGTGCTGCCGGCCCTGGGCGCACTGTACGCGCGGGGAGCCGACTTCGCGTGGGCACAGTTGCCCCTCGCCTCAGGCCGCTGCGTGCGTCTGCCCGGATATCCGTGGCAACGGCAGCATCTTTGGACGGCCAGCCAGCCGTGGCTCGCGCTCACCGCCCCCGAAGCGAGTCAGCCGTTTCAGGCTGGCGCGGAGGAAACGGCATTTTCCCAGGTGACCCCGTCGCCGAGTCCTTCGACCCCGGCGGCAATTCCCCCGGAAGCCCAGCAACCATCCGCCCTGAACCGCCCCCACCGTCGTCCTCGCCCCGGCCTGAACTCGCCGTACGTCGCCCCACGAACGGATCTGGAGCGGATGCTCGCCGCCGCATGGTCCGAGCTGTTGGGCGTCGACGGGATCGGTATTCACGACAGCTTCCTCGAATTGGGCGGCCATTCGCTGCTGGCGGCTCAAGCCATGTCGCAGATCGGCCAGCAGTTTCAGGTCGCACTGCCGTTGCGCGAGTTGTTCCAGACGCCATCGATCGCCGGACTGGCTGCCTTGATCGAAACGGCGCAGCGCGAAGGCGGCGACGAGGTTCTGCCCGCCATCGTGCCGGTGCCGCGGGACGGTCATCTACCGCTGTCGCTGAATCAGGAAGCCCTGTGGTTCCTCGACCAGTTGGAACGAGACCGTCCGACCTACATGCTGTATTTGGCCTTGAACGTCACAGGCCCGCTCGACGTGCCGGCGTTGAAACTCGCTTTGCACGAGATCGGCCGGCGACACGAGGTGTTGCGGACGACTTTTCCCGAGCGGGACGGCGCACCGGTCCAGGTGATCGCACCCGAGGTAACCGACTCGCTGTCGATTGTGGACCTCTCGCACCTGCCGGCGCACGAACGGGAATCCGAGCTGCGGCGCCGCATCGCCGCGGAAATGAACCAGCCAATCGACTTGCAACGCGGCCCACTGGTCCGGATCGCGTTGCTGCGGCGCGGTGAGAACGACTACGCGGCGGTGGCATGCACTCACCACATTATCCACGACGGCTGGTCGATGGGCGTGCTGCTGGGCGAATTGGGAACGCTCTATCCGGCCATCGCCGCCGGGCGCGACGTCAAGCTGCCGGAACTGCCCATTCAGTACGTGGACTTTGCGGCTTGGCAGCGGCGGCTTCTGTCCGGCGAGCGTCTGGAGCGGCTACGGACTTTTTGGCGCGACCAGTTGTCCAGCGTGCCGCCTTTGGAGCTACCCACCGACCGGCCGCGTCCACCGGTCCGGACCACACGCGGCTCGACGCGTCCGTGCCGGTTGTCGCCGGAATTGAGCGCTGCGGTGCGCGAGTACTGCCTGCGCGAGGGCGTGACGCCGTTCATGGTCCTGATGGCGGCATTTCAAGTTCTTTTGCACCGCTACAGCGGCCAAGACGACTTTGCCATCGGTGTGCCCGTGGCCAACCGCAGTCGTCCGGAGACGCTCGCGCTGATCGGCTATTTCGTCAACGTGGTCGTGCTGCGTGCGGACTTGAGCGATGCTCCCAGTTTTCGCGATACCGTGGCCCGCGTGCGCCAGGTTGCGCTGGACGCCTTCGATCGGCAGGAGATGACGTTGGACCAGGTGGTCGACGCCGTCAAGCCGGTTCGCGACCTGAGCCGTAATCCGCTGTTCCAAGTGATGTTCGCCCTGCAAAACATCGAGTTGCCCGAGCCGCCGGAGATCGGTTTGGAGATCTCGCTCCTGGACGACAGCCCGGCGCCGCCGTCGGCCAACTTCGATCTGACGCTGGAGTTGTTCGACCGCGCTGACGGATTCGAGGGCGGCTTGAATTTCAGCACCGATCTGTTCCAGCCCGAGACGGTCGACCGCATGGTCGAGCAATTCCAGACGCTGGTTGCCGCGGCGGTCGCCGATCCGGACCAGCGGATCTCCGCCCTGCCGCTGGTCGACCGGGACCAGCAGCGGAACCTGGTCGCGCGGTGGAACGACACAACGCAGGACTACGACCGAGGACACTTGGTCCACCAACTGTTCGAGTTGCGAGCCTCGCAGCAACCGGAAGCCGTCGCCGTCGTCCACGACGACCAACGCTGGACCTACGGGCGGCTGAACGAACGGGCGAACCAGTTGGCTTGCTATCTGCAACGCCAAGGCGTGGGGCCCGAGGTGCGCGTCGGGATTTGCCTAGAACGCTCGCCCGAACTGATCGCGTCTGTGCTGGCCGTGTTGAAGGCCGGTGGTGCTTACGTGCCGCTCGACCCGGTGCATCTCCGCGATGCCGAAGAACGCATCCAATACGTCCTGCAAGACGCCCGGGTGACGTTCGTGCTGACCGATTCGGTCCTGGGCGAGCAACTGGACACGGGTTCCGCCCGTCGAGTGCTGTTGGACGGCCCGACGGCGGTCGAGATCGACGACCAGTGCCAGGAGAATCTGGTCGGAACCGCGGCGAACCATCTGGCCTACGTTTTGTACACGTCCGGGTCGACCGGGCGTCCCAAGGGGGTCATGGTCACGCATGGCAATCTGCTGAATGCTTACTTCGGCTGGGAGTCCGCCTATCGTTTGACCGAGGATGTGCGGACGCATCTGCAGATGGCCAGTTTCGGGTTCGACGTTTTCGCGGGCGATCTGGTGCGGGCCCTGTGCTCGGGCGGAACGCTGGTGCTCTGCCGCAAGGAAATCCTGCTGGATGCCGCCGAGTTGACGGAGTTGATTCGCCGGGAGCGAGTGGACGCCGCCGAGTTCGTGCCGCTGGTGTTGCGAAACCTGGTGGAGTACCTGCAGGAAACCAGCCAGACGCTGGACACCATGCGACTGGTGATCGCCGGTTCGGATGCCTGGTATGCGGCCGACCACCGGGCAACCCGGCGAGTGCTCGGGCCGGCCACGCGGTTGATCAACTCCTATGGACTGACCGAAACCACGATCGACAGCACGTGGTTCGAAGGGGACGTCGGCAAGTCGCCCGACCGCGATCAGGTGCCGATCGGCCGGCCCTTCCCCAACGTGCGCGTGTACGTCCTCGATTCGGGTGGGCAACCGGCTCCCCCGGGCGTGACGGGCGAACTGGTGATCGGCGGCGACGGGGTGGCTCGCGGGTACGTGAACCCAGAGCAGGACGCGGATCGCTTCGTGCCGGATGTCTTCGTTGACCGGCCCGGTGCGCGTCTCTACCGGACCGGCGACCGAGCCCGCTGGCGCGCCGACGGCCAGTTGGAGTTCCTCGGCCGCGTGGACCAGCAGGTGAAGATCCGTGGCTATCGGATCGAGCCCGGCGAGGTCGAACAACTGCTGCGCGAGCATCCGGCGGTCGCCCGGGCGGCGGTCGTCGCTCGCGAGCGAACGGACGGTGATTTACGGTTGGTGGCCTACACGGTCGCGTCCAGCGAAGCGGCGCCGAGCAGCGAAGAGCTGCGCGAGTTTCTCGCCCAACGGCTGCCCGAGTACATGGTCCCGTCGGCGTTCGTGGCGATGGACGCCCTGCCCACGACGGTCAGCGGCAAGCTCGACCGCCGGCGGTTGCCCGAACCCGACTGGAGTCAAGCCGTGGTGGGCCGCCAGTTCGTGGCTCCGCAAACGGCCGTGGAACAGAAGTTGGCAGAGATCTGGCGCGAGATCCTGAGCGTCGAGCAGGTCGGTCTGCTGGACGACTTTTTTCAGCTCGGCGGCAACTCGCTCTTGGCGCTGCGGCTGGTGTCGCGGGTCCGCTCGGCCTTCTCTGTCGAGTTGCCGTTGGTCACCCTCTTCGCGTCGCCGCAGTTGGGGGAACTTGCCGCGCGAATCGCGGTTCTCGAAAGTGCGGGAGCGATCGGAGAACTCCCACCGATTCCACGACGGCCGAATGTCGGGCTGGCGCCGATCTCCTACCAGCAGCGACGCTACTGGGCAGCATACCGACGGTTCTCGACGACCCAGATCTTTCACCAGCACGTCACCCTGTTGATCCGCGGGCCGATCGATGTGAGCGTGCTGCGAGACGCAGTGAACGAAATTGTAAGACGCCACGAGGCGCTGCGCACCGGCTTTCTGGAACTGGCGAACGACTGGCCCTTGCAGGTCGTGGTTCCTGCGTTGCAGGTCGAACTGCCAATCGAAGATCTGAGCCATCTGCCAGCCGCTGAGCGTGAGGCGGAGATCGGTCGGGTCGCGCAAACGCAGTACGAACAGCGGTTCAGCTTTGGCCAAGCACCGATGTTTCGCCTACGCCTGCTGCGGTTGAGCGAGCGAGAACACGCGCTGCTGGCGACCTCGCACCACATTATCACCGACGGCTGGTCGATCCAATTGATCCCGACGGAAGTGGCGATGATCTACGATGCGTTTGCCGCTGGCCGTCCTTCGCCGCTGCCCGAGTTGCCAATCCAGTACACGGACTACGCGGAGTGGCAGCGCGATTATCTTCAGGGCGAAGTCCTGGAGCGGCTGCTCGGCTACTGGCGGGACAAGCTGGCGGGTTACGCGCCTCTGGCCTTGCCCACGGATCGGCCCTGGAACGACGACGTCGCCCATATCCAGAAGTTCCGCGAGTTCCACTTGTCCGGCGATGTGCGGCAACGGCTCGAAGCACTCTGTCGAGCCGAAGGCGCGACGATGTTCATGCTGACGCTCGCGGCGTATTGCGTTCTGCTGCGAGAAGTCGCCGCCGCGGACGACGTGGCGGCGATCGTCAACTTCGCGAGCCGGGAACGTCCGGAGACGCAGGGAATGATCGGACTGTTCACCAACATTCTGCCCATCCGCAGCGATCTGTCGGGGGACCCATCGTTTCTGGACCTGCTGCGGCAGGTGCGAGAGTCGTCGATCGAGGCTCAGCAGCACCAGGAAATGCCCTGGGAAATGCTTCTGCCGATGGTTCGGCCCGACGAGGACATCACGCGGTTCCGCTGGGTGAACGCCTACTTCGGCTATCACCAGCGGATCTCCACGGTGGCGCCGCGCGGCCGGAGCGGCATCGAGATAACTCTTGGTGCCGCGCCAGTGGCTCGCCGCGAATCTCGCTATCCGGTGTGTTTGGAGTTCGCGGAAGTGGCCGAGGGACTGGAAGGCGAGATCACGTACGATTCGAGCTTGTTCGACGAGTCGACGATGGCCGATTGGGAAGCGAAGTACATTCGGCTGCTGGATGCGATTCTTGACGGACCCGAGCAGCGGCTTTCCGAACTGTCTCGGTCGCTGAACCGGGAGGCGCCAGCGGCGGAGCAGCAATTGGCAGCGATTTGGCGCGACGTACTGAACGTCACGCATGTCGGGCCTCATGACGATTTCTTTCAGCTTGGCGGGAACTCGCTCTTGGCGCTGCGGTTGGTAGCGCGCGTGCGAGCCGCATTCCGCGTCGAGTTGCCGCTGGTCACGCTGTTCGCGACGCCCGATCTGGCAGGATTGGCCAACCGGATCATGGAATTGCAGACCTCGGCTCCGGTCGCCGAGTTGCCGCCCATTCGCCGCCGCCACGAATCCGGCCCGGTGCCGATCTCGTTCGCGCAACAGACGTTCTGGACGGTGTATCAGTTGTTCCCGCGGACGAGGGTGCAAATGCTTCATGCCGCGGTGACGCTGACAGGTGTCCTCGACTTGAAGGCATTGAGAGACTCGATCCGCGAAATCGTGCGGCGTCACGAGCCCCTGCGGACCACGTTTCAGGCCGACACAGACGGCGTGCCGTGGCAAGTGATCAGTCCCGAGTTCGAGATCGATTTGCCGGTCGACGACCTGACCCATCTGCCGCGCGGCGAGGCTGAAGAACGGGCCGATCGGCTGTGTCGGGAACAGGCGGCAGAACCGTTTGACTTGAGTTGCCTGCCGCTCTTCCGCATCCGATTACTGAGGCTCGATGCACAAACACACTGGCTGGCGGTCACCGCGCACCACATCATCTTCGATGAATGGTCACTGCAAGTGTTGATTCTCGAGATCGCCCAGATCTACGACGCCCTCTCTGCCGGTCGTCCTTCGCCACTGCCTGCGTTGTCCGTGCATTATGCCGACTATGTTCTCTGGCAGCGGGAGCGTCTTCAAGGTCCGGAGTTAGACCGGTTGCGGGACTACTGGCACCAGAAGCTGACCGATTTGGCGAGTCCGGAACTGCCCGTCGACCGGCCGTGGCGGATCGATGCGCGACATGTTCCGAAATCTCGCCAATTCCACCTGGATGCGGAGCAGAAAGCGCGCATCCGCCGACTCGCCCGATCTGCCGGAGTGACTCCCTTTATCTTGCTGTTGACGGTTTTCAAGGTCTTGCTGCACCGCCTCTCTGGAATGGATCGGATCGCCGTCGGTGTCCCCGTCGCCAATCGGATCACCGAAGAGACCCAGCAAATGCTCGGGCTGTTTATCAACTCGGTGGTAATGCACAGCGACTTGTCCGGAGACCCGACCTTCCGCGTTACTTTGGAGCGGGTGCGGCAGACGGCCATCGACGCTTACGATCATCAGGAAATGCCCTTCGAAATACTGGCGAAGGAACTGCAGCCTGACCAGGAACCGACGCGGTTTCCGCTTGTTCAAGTGACGTTCAACTATCACCAGCGTGTGCTCAGCGAGCGTGTCGAGGCGCACCGCGAATTGGCTCTGGCGTTTCGGCCTACCGACGAGAAAAAGGATGTGACGCGGCGTGAACTGGGCCTGACGATGGCCGAGACCGACCAGGGGGTGGAGGGGGAACTGGAGTACGACAGCAGCATGTTCGAACCGGCGACCATCGAGCGGATCGAGTCGCAGTTCCTGGGCCTACTGGAGGAAGTGCTTTCCGATCCGGAGCGGCATCTCTCCGAACTGATGCGCGATTCGGACGGGAAACATGGCGGGGACCAGATCGGATCGGCGTCTCGCATCCAGGCGGTACCGGGGCTCGGCCAATCACTTGTTCCGTTGCGGACCGATTCGGAAGGCACTCCGTTGTTCTGCATTCACGGCTTGGGGGGGCATGTCGCGGCCTTCGTGCCGCTGGCGCGGCAGATCCAGCCAGGACGCCCCGTGTACGGTTTGCAGGCTTGGGGATTGGAGGCAGAGCAGAAACCGCAGGAACGCATCGAAGACATGGCCGCGCGATACCGCATCGAGATCCAAGCGGTTCAGTCCCGCGGCCCCTATCTGCTGGCCGGTTGGTCTCTGGGCGGCTTGATTGCCCTGGAGGTGGCACAGCAACTGACCCGTGCCGGCGAGCAGGTGGCGCTGGTGGCGCTGTTGGACACCTATCGATCGACGGCCGACTTCGACGGGAAACCGCTCGACGACTCGGCCGCGCTCCGCTGGTTGGCGCCCCAATTGAATCTGCCCGTCGAGGAACTCCAGAAGCTGCCGCTGGACCAGCAGTGGGAGCGGATCGCCGAGCATGCCGAGTCGGGGCAAGGGATCGACATGCCGGAGATCCGGCGTTTGGCGGCGGTATGCCGGGCACAATTGACGGCAGCGGCCAACTACGAGCCGCGGCCCTACGCGGGGGCCGCCGTTCTGTTTCGAGCAGGTTCGCTTCGCATTCTCTCGGACCAGTCTTGGCGGTCGCTCTGCCCCGGACTGAACATCGAATCCGTTCCCGGCAACCACTACACCATGTTGCAGCCGCCGCACGTCGCCGTTTTGGCCGAGCAGTTGGGTGCGTGTTTGCGTGAACACCTGGACCCGGAAGATTGAGGCCGATCCCCATGCGAGTGTTGCTGTTTCTTCTGCGCGCTTCGTGGCGAACGGTGTTGCTGGCCGGATTGGTCGGCGCGCTGAGCGGCGTGGCCAGCGTGGCCTTGATCGCTCTGATCCTCCGCACGCTTCGCGCGCCGGATGCGTCGACGCCCGTCATGGTCCAGTTATTCGCCGCGCTGTGCGTCGTCGTCCTGGTGACGCGGATTGGCTCGCAGGTGCTGCTTTCGCGGCTGACGCAGCACAGCGTATCGCGTCTGCGAGTCGGGTTGTGTCGGCGGATTCTCGACACGCCGCTCCAGCAGTTGGAAGGGATCGGCACGCATCGTCTGCTGGCGTCCCTGACCGGCGACGTCAACAACATCGCCCGTGCTATGAACGGGCTTCCAGGCCTGGGCGTCAATCTGGTCATCCTGATCTGCGGGACGGTCTATCTGGGTTATTTGTCGCCGGCGCTGATGGTCGCCTCGGTGGTCTTCGCCGCGCTCGGAGTAACCAGCTACCGCTACTCGGCTCGCGGCGCCAGGACGTACGTGCTGCGGGCCCGCGAGGCGCAGGACGGGCTGCTGAAGCAGGTCCGCGGTTTGATCGAGGGCGTCAAGGAACTGAAGATGCATCACAGTCGGCGGCGAGCCTTCGACGAGCAGGTCGAGCGGGCGGACGCCCTGCTGCGGGAGAGCCAGTTCCTGGGCGACTGCCTGCACGATGCCGCGATCATCTGGGGCCGCCTGACGTTCTTCATCGGCATCGGTCTGCTGCTGTTCGCGTGGCCGCGGCTGAGTCCCGTCGACGGAATCACTCTGACCGGGTACGCGCTGACCATCCTGTACCTGATGTCGCCGCTGGAGCAGATGTTGGCTTGGCTGCCGGTCTTCAGTTGGGCCACCGCATCCGTGGGCAAGATCGAGCGTCTGGGATTGATGCTCGACGAAGCGACCGGAGACACGACCGAATTGGTTCCCGTCCCGCCTTGGCAGGAGTTGGAATTCCGCGGGGTGACCCACGCTTACCAAGCCGAGGGCCAGCCTCAGGGATTTACCCTGGGACCGCTGGATTTTGCGATCCGTGCTGGCGAGATCGTCTTCGTGATCGGCGGCAACGGCAGCGGCAAAACGACCTTGGGCAAACTGCTGACAGGACTCTACTGGCCGGATGCCGGGCAGATCTGCCTGGACGGCCAGCCGCTCTCCGCCCCCATGCGCGAGGGCTACCGGCAGTTGTTCGCCGTGGTGTTCGACGATGCGATGGTCTTTGACAGTCTGTGGGGCTTGGATGCCGCCGACTTGGACCAACAAGCTCGGGAGTACCTCCGCCAATTGGAACTGGACAAGGTGGTTACCGTCACGGATGGAACATTCTCGACCACGCAACTGTCGCGCGGCCAGCGCAAGCGGTTGGCCCTGCTGACCGCCTACCTGGAAGACCGACCGGTCTACCTGTTCGACGAATGGGCGGCGGACCAGGATCCGGTGTTCCGGCGGGTCTTCTACCTGCGGCTGCTGCCCGAACTAAAACGTCGCGGCAAGACCGTGATCGCGGTGACCCACGACGACCGTTACTTTGCAAGTGCGGACCGCGTGATTAAACTCGAAGAAGGCAAAATCGTCGACGCTTTTCGCCATGAGTTGGGCGCGGAACTAGACGCACCCCAATCAAGGACGGACATTCCTGTCCGTGTCCGGAGCATCCCATGAAAATTATCCTCAGCCTGTTGACGCTTGCTGCCGTGGCGGGAGTTCTCGCGTATTCCTTGTGGTCCGGCCGAACGGCCGAGCCGCCGAAATTCCGGACCCAGCCCGCGGTTCGCGGCGATCTGTTGGTTGCCGTCGGCGCCACCGGCACGGTCGAGCCCGTCGAGATCATCGACGTGGGCGCTCAGATCGTGGGCAGCGTCAAGAGCTTCGGCCCCGATGCAAACCGCCCGGGGAAGACCATCGATTTCGGCTCGCAGGTCCGACAGGGAGACGTCTTGGCGCAACTGGACGATTCGCCGCACCAGGCCGAACTGGAAAAGGCGCAAGCCAATCTGAAGCTGGTCGAAGCCGAGGTCAAGCGGTTCTGCGTGCGGCGTGACCAATCGGAACGGGACGTGGAGAGGGCCAAGCAGTTGCGCGAGACGATTTCCGTCGGCGAGTGGGAGGGGATCTTGGCCGAGTTCGAAATCGCCAAAGCCGACCTGGCGATGAGCCAAGCGAAGCGGGAACAGGCGGAGATCGTCGCCAGGCAGGCCGAGATCAATCTGGCTTACACCACCATCCGGGCGCCTGTCGACGGCGTGGTGCTCGACCGCCGTGTGAATGTCGGCCAGACGGTGGTGGCCGGCTTGAACGCTCCCAGTCTGTTTCTGCTGGCCAAGGATCTGCGGAAAATGTTAGTCTGGGCGGCGGTGAACGAGGCCGACATCGGCGACATCCGCATCGGCCAGAAGGTCGACTTCAAGGTCGACGCCTTCCGGGACCGCGTCTTCTCCGGCACAGTCTCCCAGATCCGTTTGAACGCCAGCTTGATGCAGAACGTCGTGACCTATGGCGTGGTGATCGACGTCGACAACACGGACGAAACGCTAATGCCGTACATGACGGCCAAACTGCAGTTCGAAGTCGCCCGCCGCCCGCAAGCGCTGCAGGTTCCCAACCAGGCGCTGCGTTGGCGGCCCACCTGGGAGCAGATCTCGCCCGCGGCCCGCGCCGGCCTGACGCCGCCGACGACCGAATCGACATCCCCCGCCGCCGAAGCAGGGCGGAGGAGCGAGGATGAGCCGGGAACCGAAGAGGACTCAACGCCTCGCGTCGCGGTCGACCAGCCGACGGTTTGGGTGATCGCCGAGGATGGGTTGGTGCGTGCCGTCGCCGTGCAGACAGGACTGACGGACGGCATGACAACCGAGATCACCGAAGGCGAGCTGGAACCGGGAGTCGCCGTGGTGGTCAACGAGGTGCGCACGACCAAGCCGGATTTCGTGTCCAGCTTTATCGATAAGGTGACGAAGAGGAAAGACTGATGCCACTGCGGCCTCACGCGTTTTTGCTCCGTCTCCACCGAGCTTGCTCGGTGGGACGAGTGATTCGGTCACGGTGTTTCGGAGCGGAGTGAATTCCGCTCTATTTGGATTCTGGCCCAAGAGCCTCGTAAAGATCCTGTGTTGGTGGTAACTTCCCATGCCGTTGATCGAACTGAAGAACATCGACAAGACGTACCGCATCGGCGACGTGGACTTGCCCGTGCTGAAGGACGTTTCGCTGGATATCGAGCCCGGCGAGTTCGTGGCGCTGATGGGCGCTTCGGGCTCGGGTAAGACGACGCTGATGAATCTGCTGGGTTGCCTGGACCGGCCCACGGCGGGTTCGTACCGCTTCGACGAACTCGAAGTGACGCGACTCTCCCGCTCGCAACTCGCCCAGCTTCGCAGCAGCCGCATCGGGTTCGTGTTTCAGAGTTTCAATCTGCTTCCGCGGGCGAGCGCGCTGGACAACGTGCGCATGCCCGCAGCCTACGCGGCGGACCGGCGGAGCCTGCGCCACGTCCTGCAGCGCAGTCGCGAATTGCTGGACATGGTGGGGCTCGGGGCGCGTCTGGACCACTCGCCGGCGAAATTGTCTGGCGGCGAGCAGCAGCGAGTGGCCATCTCCCGGGCGCTGGTCAATCAGCCGCGGATGCTGCTGGCCGACGAACCGACGGGCAATCTGGACTCGCGCACCGGCAAGGAGATTCTGGAACTGTTCCGGCGATTGAATGCCGAACAGGGGATCACCGTCCTACTGGTGACGCACGATGCCGAGGTGGCCCAGTGCGCCGACCGGGTGATTCGCCTGGTCGACGGCCGAATTGTCGAGGATGTCCGCACTGCCGAGGTATCCGAGTCCGCCGCGGCGACGGCGACGAGCAGCCGAACGGCTGCCCGACCCCTGCGGCGCGCCCGCAACGGTCTGCGGGTGGCGGTTGGCGCCGTGCGCATTGCGATGCAAGCCCTGCGGCGGAACGTCATGCGGACGATGCTGACCATGTTGGGAGTCATCATCGGCGTGGCAGCGGTCATCACCATGATGGAGATCAGCCAAGGTGCGTCGGAGGCGATTCAGGTCACCGTGACGAACATGGGCGCGAATACCCTGGTCATCAGTCCCGGCGGTCAACGCGGGGCGGCTGGCTTCGGCGACCGGACCGACACGCTCACGCCCGAAGATGCCGAGGCCATCCAGCGCGAATGCCCGGCGGTCGTCTGCGCCGCGCCGATCGTCAGTGCGCGAGGGCAGATCGTCTACGGCAACCGGAGTTGGAACCCCATCTACATCACCGGCAGCACCGAAGCCTTTCTGAAAATCCGCAACTGGACGCAATTGGACCTGGGGCGGCCGTTCACGGAGCGCGAAGTCCTGAGCGGCAGCAAGGTCTGCTTGATCGGTCGGACCATCGTGCGGGAGTTGTTCGGCGAGCGGTATCCGATCGGCGAGGAGATCCGCGTCAAGAACGTGCCCTTCACGGTGATCGGTGTGCTGAGCGAAAAGGGCGCCGATCTGTTGGGCACCGACCAAGACGACATCCTGCTGGCGCCGTGGACCACCGTCCAGTACCGGCTCAGCGGCGCCAGTGCCGTCCCCGTTCGCTGGCGGGAAGCGGGCCACTCCTTGCCGGGACCATCGCTGGCCGACCGGTTGCCCGGCAACCGGCAATGGGTCCGCAACGAGAGCATCCAGCGAATCATGGTCAAAGCGAACGCACCGGAGGCGATTCCCGTGGCCACCGCACAGATCACGCGGTTGCTGCAGGAACGGCACCGGCTGGAAGGCGACGAAACCGACTTTCGCGTCTACGACATGGCCGAAGTGTCCAATGCGTTGGAGCGAACGATCCAGATGCTCTCCGGCTTAGGCGTGTCGATCGCGGCTGTATCGCTGATCGTCGGCGGGGTGGGGATCATGAATATCATGCTCGTGTCCGTTACCGAACGGACCAGGGAAATCGGCCTGCGGATGGCCGTCGGCGCCGATGCGCGGGACATCCTGCGGCAGTTCCTGGTCGAGGCCGTCGTGCTCTGCCTGGTCGGCGGCTTCATCGGCATCCTCGTGGGACGCGGCGGCTCGATTTTCGTGGGCGCCCTGATGGGCTGGCCCGCCCAGACGTCGCCGGGCGCCGCGGTTGTCGCTGTCGTCGTCTCGGTCACCGTGGGCATCACCTTCGGCTACTACCCCGCCTGGAAAGCTTCGCGGCTGAACCCGATCGACGCCCTGCGGTACGAATGAGCCCCGGAGCCAAGTAGGAAATCAACGCATGGCCCATTATGCAATCGTCTGTCCCGACGACGCCGGAGGGTTCCTTCCGATCGGCAGCGTGGGGCACGAGTTCGTCCGCCGCGGACACCGCGTGACGCTCGTGGCTCGCCCGAAGTGCGCTCCGCTGGCCGGACGCCTCGATCTGCCTTTTCACGCGCTGGAAGCCGACGAGATCGCCAAACCATTCACGCCGCTCAAATGGCTGGCTTTCCGGGCCGTCAATGCCGATTGGGTGGTCAATATGCGCAACTGGTTCCGTTGGTATACCGAGTTGACGTTGCATACCTTGCCGGGAGCGCTACGGGATTTGGGGGTGGATTGCGTTCTGGTGCATCAAAACGTCGCTGCCGGAGGGACGGCCGCCGAGCGGCTGGGGATTCCCTTTATCACGGTTTGCTCGTCGCTGCCGTGGCACGAGGACCCCGACGTGCCTCCCTTGTTCACCTCGTGGCTGCCTTCCGATACCGACGCGGCTCGGCTGCGGAACCGTTTGGCCTACGCGAGTCGGCGCTGGTTCAACCGCCCGATGCTCGACGCGATCAACCGCTGCCGCAGAAACTGGAAATTCGCGCCGCTGGCGCGCATCGAAGATGGGTTCTCCCCTTGGGCCCAGGTGTGGCAACTGTGCCCCGATTTCGATTTCCCCCGGCCCAACCTGCTGCCCCACGCCCACTACATCGGTTCCCTCGGTACGGGCCGGGCGGAAGCCGCCGATTCCGGATTCCCTTGGGGATCGCTCGACGGTCGGCCTCTGATCTTCGCCTCGCTGGGAACCGTGCCGGCGCGGGCCAACCTGCCGGTGTTCCGCAAGATTCTCGAGGCCTGCGCCCCTCTGGACGCGCAAGTCGTTCTCGCCTTGGGTAAATGGTACGACGAACACAACGCGGACCGTGGCAAACTGGAACCCGTTCCCGAAAACGCCGTCGTCGTGGACTTCGCCCCGCAACTGGCGCTTCTGGACAAGGCCGACCTGCTGATCACCCATGCCGGAGTGAACACCGTGCTGGAGGCCATCTGCCGCGGCGTCCCGATGGTCGCCCTGCCGCGCGGCGGAGATCAGCCGGGAATGGGAGCGCGCATCGAGTATTCGGGGGTGGGGCTGCGCGCTTCCTTCCAGCGTTGCACATCCGAACAGCTACGCGAAATGGTCCAGCGAGTGATGAGCGACGAGTCCTACCGTCGTCGCGCACGCGAACTGCAGCAGGCGATGGTCGCAGCCGGTGGCGCAGCGAAGGTGGTCGACATCGCAGAACAGGTCGTCAGCACCGGGCGACCGGTTCTCCGACCGATGTAGCAGGAATCACTCGCCGCCGGCGATGCTCGCCGAACTCAAATCCGCTTGTTTCAGAATTCTCCGGAAACGTTCCCGCCGAAACTGTCGGTGTTTGAAATGGAGAACGCGAATCGTCTCGGGAATTTCGCCACCGGCTTCGACGAGTTCTTCGATGCGAGTGAAATTGAACTGCTCGCCGTCCAATACTTGGACGTTGAAGACGCAGCCGTTCAAGTCAATCGTTCCGGCTCCTCCCGGGCGGAGAATCTCGCGATTCCTGGTCTCCAGCATTCGCGTCAAGGCGGTCTGGTCGGACATCGCTTCCCCGATCGTGCGCGTTGCATGCAGCCAATGCTCCATGAATTGCCCGCGTTTGACGGCGTCGGCGCCGAAGCCCATCACGCCGGCGTTCAGAATCCGGCACTCGTTCACGTCCCAACACCAATCGGCGGTTCTGCGAATCGTGAAAGTAAGGTCGAAGCCGGCGTCCACCAGTGCGTCGATGTTCCGGATGGGAACTGCGTCACCGTCGAGATAGACCAGCGGTACGTTTCCGGCCAGGGTGGATGCGTGCATCACGCAGCGGACCTTTTCCAGGAAGAGCAACTCGATACCCAAGACCCTCACCAAGGCTTCGGGCATGAGGTGACGCTGCCGCAAGTAGATGGATAACGGCCAGTAATGGCGATGCAGCGTCTGCTGAATCCGGAAGCGTCGCCCCGCTCGCTTCGTCCAGTCGATCAATGTGACGCCCGCATGCTTTTCAAAGGTCTCGCGGTCGGCTTGATCAAGCCCCCAATCATAGACCCAGATCGGGCACCCGGGATATAGCCGCAGTAGATTACCGATCATCACTGCTGCGGTGAGTGCATAGTTGCGGTCCGCACACGTCACGAAATGGATTCTTGTCATGTCGGCGGTCACCTATCGCCATTTCCTCTCCGTCTCGTCTCCAGATCTGCATTTCTCGTCCAACGGGCGATACAGAAAATCGTGTCGCCCTCTTCGCAAACACAAGCAGAGCGACGCTTCTCACTTTCGTCGGGTTACCTCGTCAATCGACAGGCGCGGGCAGTGAGCCGGTAGTCGGCGGCGAGGACTCGGCAAACGGTGGTGCATCGGGAAGCATCTCGATCAACGGTGGGGCGAGGTTGGGCCAGGCAATCTCCCAGCCGCCCCCCAGCGCCCGGTATACCTGGATCAGGCCGAGCGCGATGGCGCCGTGGGCTTGGGCTTGCAGATCCTGCTGTTGGACCTTGGTCTGGGTGATGATCGCGATCTGATTCGAGTCGGCGCCGCGCAGTTCGCGGGCCGCCTCGATGCCGGCCACCGCCCGCTGCATGTGGTTCACGCTCCGGTCCAGCGAGGCGGCGCGCTCCTGGGCCTTGAGGAACTTGACCAAACCGTTCTCCACTTCGGCGTTGGCAAGCAGAACCATCTGCTGGTAGTGGACCAGCAGTTCGTGGAACTTGGCCTCCTGGTAACGCATGTTGTTGCGAATGCGGTTGTAGTTCAGGATGTTCCACTGGAACGTCGGCCCGACACCCGCACTGAACGCTTGATTGGTGAACATGCGTTGAAACTCCGGTGCGGAATAGCCGAGGTTTCCGGTGATCACGAAGCTAGGATATAACTCGGTCTCCGCAATTCCGATCTGCTCGGCTTGGGCCGCCACCAGTTGCTCCGCTCGGCGGACGTCGGGCCGCCGACGCAGTAGATCCGCCGGGATGCCCACTACGATTTCGGTTCCTGCGCTCGGAATCCGCCCCGGCGGGAACTCCAGTCGCAAATCCCGCGGCGGCATGCCCAGCAGCACACACATTCGGTTGTACGTTTCGCGCAGTTCCATCTCCAGTAGCGGAACCGCCGATTCGGTTTGCGCCAGAATGCTCTCGATCTGTTCGACGTGGTAGCGCCGCGGTTGCTCGAAACGACGTTCCGGCCGCGGGTCGCCCAGTTCGTGCAATTGGCGAATGATCCCGGCGATCTTCCGCTGCTCGGCAATGTTCTGGTGTACGAACTGGAGCCGCATCTCGAGCGTGCGGATTTGCACGTAGGTTGAGGCGATGTCGGCCAGGAGGGTGACCATCACCTCCTCGTACCCGGCGCTGGATGCCTCCAACGAATGCTCCGCCGAGATGATCGCTCGGCGATAGCGGCCCCAAAAGTCGACTTCCCATGCCAGATTGAAACCGTAGCCCCAATTGGCGAAGAAGTTGTTTTCGCTGCGAAGCGTCAGCGGAGTCGTGGGGATGCCCTCGCCCTCGATGACAATCGGAGTGTCCGGACCGCCGGGAGTGCCCCGACGCTGGTACTGTCCGGAGAACGTCTGCGATTGCGGAAACAGATTGCCACGCGCGACCCCCAGTTGGGCGCGAGCCTGCAACACGCGAAATCCGGCCTCGCGCAAAGTCAGGTTGTGAACCTGGGCGCCGGCGATCAACTCGTCCAGCAGCGGATCTTGAAACACGGTCCACCACAGGCTCAGATCCGCAGGTTCCTGCCGTACTCGCTCGTCCGTTGCATCGATCCATTGGTCCGCCACGGGCCCGTCGGGAACCAACAGGTTCGGACCGACCTTGAAGCCGTTGTGGAGGTATTCCCGCACACCGGTGCATCCGCTGAACACCAGCACGATCGCCGCAAGGGCTACGACGGCTGAGCGAATTCTGGTCGAACGAACCATGCTCATTCCCACCGGATGTCACGAGGCTTCGGAATAACCCGTGTAATCGGCGTCAGCGGGAAACCAGCTACAATCGCTTTGCGCATCGCGTTCCAAGGCGGAAAATCGCTCAGATCATCCCATCTTCCCCATTCCTCCACGGGCTGTGCATTGTCCGCCCGATCCATGAGATGAAAATCGCAACAAAAAGAGCCCTGGCGATGATCGGGAAAGGTCCGACAGTCGCCAAGGCTCTGTTGCGATTCTCCGCGGTGTTCGCGGGTGACTTTAGGGCGTCGGGATCTGTTCGAAGTTCTCCCAGCCTTTGAAGATCAGCGAATACGGAGGCTGCAAGGGCGGTTGAACATCGAGGAAACTCACCAACGTATCTCCCCCCGCCACGTGATTGCCGCCGTCGACCAGACGTTTGATCGGCCAGTCTTCCTCGTCCGCGGCAAGTGCGAGGGTCAATCGATCGTTGTCATCGCCCATCTTGATCGTGACTTCCTGCATTCGTCCAGCGGTGGGAGCCTTGATGTCGAAGACCGACGCTTCGTCGTTTCCCGATCCCGTGTCCAAACGGAAGATCAGTGCTGATGCCTTCGTAATCAACACGACGTCGTCCGTGCGATCGGTGCCTTTGGCCGTTGGGTCGCTGTAGCGGCCTGTCGTGATGTTCAGAATTCCCTCGATGACCACGTCGCCGATCGCGTCTTCCAGATCGATTGGATTATCATTCTGGTCGCGAAGCAATGCTCTCAAACTGGCGATCAGGTCTCCATCTTCGGCTTCTCCGGTAGCTTCCTCCGAATCGTCGCCGACGCCGACCCGGTCTGGAGCGCTGCCTGTCTTGATGGTCAAGTTGCCGTGGATCGTCGTGCCCGTCACCCCGATTCCCGATGCTCCCGAGGTTCTGCTGGTGCCCGCGTCGCCGCCGTCCAAAGTGGCATTCTTCGCCGTGACTCCCGCCAAACCGATCCGATCGCCGTAAATACCGATCCCGGAATCATTGCTGTTATGGCCGTTGCCGGCATTCACCGTGAGCGTGGATTGCGTCGTGACACGCACCAGGCCGATGTCGTCGTTGTCATTTCCGGTCAGGATGCTGATGTTGCCCCAGATGTCTGTATCGACGATGCCAACCCGGTCTCTGCCGTTAGCTGTGTTCACCGTCAGTTTTCCAGGCTGGGGTACGGTCAGATCCTCGAGCCAGACTTCGTCGTTGCCGTTGCCGGTCGAAACGCTGACATCCTTGTTCACCGTGGTGGGGTCGATCGATACAAAATCGTCTCCGTTTCCCGTGTCGATGGTCAGTTTGCCGGACAGATTGCCGTTGACGATGACGACATCGTCGTCTCCATCTGCTGTCTTGATGGAGACATCCCCGGCGACGCTTCCTCCGGTGAGTGAAACCGTGTCATTGCCAGCCGCCGTGTCGATCGTCAGCTTGCCACTGAAGGTCACGTTGGTGATCGTAAGCGGATCGTTTCCAGCGCCGGTCTTGATCGAGACATCTTTCGCGACGGTGCCTCCCGACAAGGCCAGTTGATCGTCACCATTGCCAGTATCGACGGTCAGCTTGCCGCTCATGGTCACATTGTTGATCGCAAGCTGATCGTTGCCGTCGCCGGTCTTGATCGACACATCCTTGGCAAGGCTTCCTCCAGACAACGCAACGGGATCGTTCCCAGCCCCCGTGTCGATGGTCAGTTTGCCGCTGAACGTTACGTTGTTGATCGCCAACGGATCGTCGCCAGCGCCGGTCTTGATCGAAACATCTTTCGCGATGCTGCCTCCCGTCAACGCCACGGGATCGTCGCCGTTGCCTGTGTCAATGGTCAGTTTGCCGCTGAACGTTACATTGTTGATCGCAAGCGGATCATTGCCATCGCCGGTCTTGATCGAAACATCCTTGGCAACGCTTCCACCGGTCAACGCCATGGGGTCGTTCCCGGCCGCAGTATCGACGGTCAGCTTGCCGCTGAACACCACGTTGGTGATGGCCATCTGATCGTCACCGAGTCCCGTCTTGATCGAGACGTCTTTGCCAACCGTGCCGCCGGTGATGCTGAAACTGTCGTTGCCGGAGCTGGTGTCGACAGTCAGTTTGCCACTGATCGAGCCGTTTTCGATGACGATGGTGTCATTGTCTACTCCGCTCTTGATGGTCAGATCACCAGGAGCGACGAATCCAGCGGCGCCCTTCAGCGTTACGCTGTTGGATCCGCTCTTCATGTCGATGGTGATGCTCTTGGTCACCCCATTGATGATGACCGGATTGGTGAGATCCACGCCGCTCTTCAGTCCAGTGCCATTGAGACCGGACAATTGGTACTGATTTCCTGCCACATGGGAGAGCTCGATCTGGTTTCCTGCAAGGTTGGTGTCACCGGTCACGACCAAACTGCCGCTCTTGAGCGACCACGTGACATCGCCCGCCAACAACAAACGCCGCTCCAGATGCTCGAATCGCAGACCACGTCGTTGCATGATGCACCTCGGAATGAGTAGAATAGCCCAAATGTAGTAATTTACTTAATCTATCATAACTCCCCAGGCATCCTCGTCAACCCATTTGACAATTTAGTAGCCAAAGTTTTCGAAATTTAAAAATACTCGGACCGGAATCGCATTCAACTATGTTGATAGATTGTCGGGCCGTGGGTAGCATGAGGAACGTCGGGCGGATTCGAGAGAATTCGAAATCACTCGAGCAATCCTTTAGGTGCCCGCGGAACTCAAATGTTTTTCCGAGCGAGCCATGCATTCAATGCGACTTGAAAAGTGGTTGCCGGCGACAATCTTGCTGCTGGCTTCGAGTTTTACAGCACGCAGTTCCGAACCGGTTCCGCCCGCTCACGGGCCGACAGCGGAACAGGTTCGTTTCTTCGAGGACAGCGTGCGTCCGATCTTGGCGGAACGCTGCTATTCGTGTCACGGCGAGAGCAAACAGCGAGGCGACTTGCGAGTCGACTCGCTCAATGCGTTGCTGGCCGGCGGCGAGTCGGGCCCTGCGCTGGACTTGGAGAATCCCGGAGAAAGTCTGCTGGTCGAGGCGATTCGCTACGAATCGTACGAGATGCCGCCCAGCGGCAAATTGCCGGATGACGAGGTGGCCGTGCTGACCCGCTGGGTCGAGACCGGCGCCGTGTGGCCAGGCTACGACAGCGCGGTTCGCGAGCCGGCGACGGGCGGCAGCAAGATCACGGACGAAGACCGGGCGTGGTGGTCGTTCCAGCCGATCTCTGATCCGCAGCCGCCGACGGTCGCCGACGGCGGTTGGTGCCGCAACGAGATCGATCGTTTCGTGTTCCAGAAATTGACGAACCAAGGATTGACGCCCGCCGGCGAGGCGGATCGCCGAGCGTTGATTCGGCGCGTCTACTTCGACTTGATCGGACTGTCGCCGACGCCCGACGAGGTGGAAGCGTTTATTGCCGATCCGGCCGAGGATGCGTACGAGCAACTGGTCGACCGCCTGTTGGACAGCCCGCGGTACGGCGAGCGTTGGGCGCGGCACTGGCTGGACTTGGTTCGCTACGCGGAATCGGACGGCTACCGTCAGGACGCTTTCCGGCCGTACGCCTGGCGTTACCGGGACTATGTGATCCGCGCGTTCAATGACGACAAGCCGTACGACCGATTTGTTCTGGAACAACTGGCCGGCGACGAAGCGTTTCCCCACGACTTGGACGCCCTGAACGCAACGGCCTACCTGCGGCATTGGATCTACGAGTACAACCAGCGCGACGTCCGCACTCAATGGGACAGCATCCTGGTGGACATCACGAACGTCACGGGCGACGTGTTTTTGGGAATGAGCGTCGGTTGCGCGCGATGTCACGACCACAAGTTCGATCCGATCCTAAAGGAAGACTACTACCGTCTGAAAGCCTTCTTTACCCCGCTGCTGCCGCGCGACGATCTGCCCTTCGCCGACGGCAGCCAATGGAGCGAATACCAACGCCAGCAGGCGGAGTGGGAGGCGAAAACAGCCGAGATCCGACAACAGATGGCGCAGTTGGAACAGCCGTTGGTCGAAGTGGCTCGCCGCCGCGCGATCGACAAGTTCCCGCTGGACATCCGGCCGATGATTCACAAGTCGCCGGAGGAACGCGAGCCGCTGGAACACCAGTTGGCCGAGTTGTCCGAGCGCCAGTCGCGTGTCGAGGTCCGGGGCCTCGATTTTGCCAAGCAGTTGAAGGGCGAGACGCTGGAGAAGTGGCTCGCGCTGAAATCACAGCTCGACGCGTTCGATTCGCTCAAGCCGAAACCGTTGCCGCCGGCTTTTACCGTCACCGACGTCGGCCCGGTCGCGCCGCCCACGGTGATGGCCGGCGACCGCCAGCAGCGAGATATTTTGCCCGGGTTCCTGACCGTGCTGAATCCCGCGCCGCCCGAGATCGTTCCTCCGCCGTCGGGCAACTCGACCGGCCGCCGCACGGCCCTGGCCCGCTGGATCACCAGCCCCGAGAATCCACTGGCGGCCCGCGTGATCGTCAACCGCATCTGGCAGCAGCATTTCGGCAGCGGCTTGGTGGGCACCACCAGCGATTTCGGCCGTTTGGGCGATCTGCCCACGCATCCCGAGTTGCTGGATTGGCTGGCCACGCGTTTCGTTGCCGACGGCTGGCGGTTCAAGCCGCTGCACCGGCTGATCGTGCATTCTGCCGCGTACCGCCAGTCGGCTTTGCGAGATGCACCGTCGTTGGCGCTCGAGACCGACCCGCAGAACCATTGGCTGTGGCGGATGAACGTCCGGCGGTTGGACGCCGAGCAGATCCGCGACGCGATGCTCGCCGCCAGCGGAGAATTGAATCTGGCCGATGGCGGGCCGAGCGTGGACGGGAACCAGCCACGGCGCAGCGTCTACTGCAAAATCGTCCGCAATAGCCGCGATCCATTGCTGGAAGCGTTCGACAGCGCCGACGGCTTCGTCAGTACCGACCGTCGGCACGTGACGACCACGCCGACGCAATCGCTGCTGATGCTGAACGGTCCGTGGCCGCTGGCCCGCGCCCGCGCGATGGCGTCGCGACTGCAGAAGTTGCGATTGGAGAGCGACGCAGACTTCATCGATCGGGCTTTTGAGCTGGCCTACGGCCGAGCGCCGGAGGAACAGCAACGCCAACGGGCGTTGTCGTTCCTGGCCGAACGCATCGCCGAGGCTCAGGCGGCTGCCCAATCGCAACCGGAGGAATCGGCCTCGAGCGGAACGATCCGCGGGCGCGAAGGCCTGGCTGCCGAGATCTCTCGCAGCCGCCCCGAGGACCGGTTGGTCTTGGCAAATAATCCGTCGCTGCCCGATGGAGACTTTTCGGTCGAAGCCGTGATCGTACTGCGATCCTTGTACGAAGACGCCACGGTCTGCACGATCGCCGCGCACTGGGACGACAACAACTCGCATCCCGGCTGGGCGTTGGGAGTCACCAGCCAGAAGTCCAGCTACCAGCCGCGCAATCTGATCCTGCAACTGGTCGGCGATCCGGCCCAAGGCGGTGCTGGCTACGAAGTGATCGCGTCGGGCCTGCGCCCGGAATTGAACAAGCTGTACTACGTAGCGGTCAGCGTCCGCATTGCCGACACCAGTCCCGCGGGAGTGACCTTCTATCTGCAAGAACTGTCCGATCCGGCGTCCAAGATGCAAGTGTCCCAGGTCGCTCATCGCGTTGCCGGCCATTACCGCTCGCAGGCCGCTCTGATGATCGGCGGCCGCGACGGATCGGCACGGCATCAATGGGACGGACTGATCGACGACGTCCGCGTGTCCAACATCGCTCGCGACGAATCCCGGCTGCTGATCCACAATCCGACAGCCGACCCGCACACGGTCGCCTTCTGGCGCTTCGAACCCGGATCGGGCTTCCACCGAGACGCCTCGCCGAAGGAGAACCATCTGACTCGCGCCACCAGTACCTCCGGCGCCCAACAGGACGCCCGCGCTACCGCCCTGGCCGACCTGTGCCACATCCTCCTGAACTCCAACGAATTCTTATACACCGACTGACCTATGACAAAGTTAACCATTCCACATCGTGTCCAGCCCCTGACTCGCCGCGAGATGCTTGTTCAAGGCGGGGCCGGTTTCGGCGCGTTGGCTTTGGGGTATCTCTTGGGGCGCGACCGTTGGCTACCCGCCGCGGAAACGGCAACGGGCGGTCATCCTCGGGCTCGGGCGAAGAGCGTCATTTTCCTGTTCATGGAAGGCGGACCCAGTCACATCGACACGTTCGATCCCAAGCCGGTGCTCGAGAAATTGGCCGGCAAGCCGCTGCCGGAGAGTTTCGGGCCGATCATCACGCCGATGGGCGAATACAACGCACCGCTGATGGCGTCGAAACGAACTTGGAAGCAATACGGCGAAAATGGCACGTGGGTCAGCGACTGGCTGCCGCATCTGTCCGGCTGTGTGGACGACATCGCCGTGATTCGCTCGTGCTGGGCCGACGGACTGAACCACTCCAACGGCGTCTGCCAGATGAACACCGGCTCGATCCTCGGCGGACGGCCCTCGCTGGGCGCCTGGGTCCATTACGGACTGGGCAGCGCGAACGACAGTCTGCCGGTGTTTGTCGTCATGGAGGACAATCCCGGCCGCGTGGTCAACGGCCCGCGTAATTGGGGACCGGGATTCATGCCGGCTTCGTACCAAGGCACCGCGATGCGTCCGGACGGCGAGCCGATCCGTTTTCTGAAGCCGCCGGCGGAGATCAGCGAGTCCCGGCAACGAGCCAAATTGGACTTGCTGAACGAGTGGAATCGCGAGCACATGGCGGCGCGGCGAGACCAGACGGAACTCGAGGCTCGCATCGAAAGCTACGAACTGGCGTTTCGCATGCAAGCGGCGGCTCCCGAAGCAGTCGACTTATCGCAGGAGACTGAGGAGACGCAGCAGCTATACGGTCTGGACAAAAAGGAGACCGCGCTGTTCGGTCGCCAGTGCCTGCTCGCTCGCCGCTTGGTCGAGCGAGGTGTGCGGTTCGTGCAACTGTACCATGGCTCGGGCAGCCGCTGGGACGCCCATTCGGGACTGGAGAAGAACCACGCCGGACTTTGCCTCGAGATGGACCAGCCGGTGGCGGGCCTGATCCGCGACCTGAAACGCCGCGGTCTGCTGGACGAAACACTGGTCGTCTGGGGCGGCGAGTTCGGACGCACGCCGATGAGTGAAAAAGGCGATGGCCGGGACCACAATCCGTACGGGTTTACGATGTGGATGGCCGGTGCCGGCATCCGCGGCGGACAGACCATTGGGACGACCGACGAGATCGGGCTGCACGCGATCGAGGACCGTCTGCACGTCCACGACCTGCACGCCACGATCTTGCACCTCATGGGCCTAGATCACATGCAATTGACCTATTTTCACAAGGGACGTCCCGAACGTCCCACTCTGAACGAGGGCGAGCCCTGTCCGAAACTACTGACCGGGTGATCCGCATGTTGGAGTTCACGCTTCAGCGTGTGATCAACCCCGGAGGCGTTTTTCCAGGCGGTCTTGATTTTCGAGCACTCCAAGAATAATGGCGCGCATTTGCGCATCTTACTTCAAACGATTGGACCGGCCGCTCGCTGGTAGCGATGCGTCGCGGCGGCAGCAGCAGGGGCAGTTCGGATTGACCAGCGACGTCTCAGACAGGTTGGACCCGAAGATTGTCGCGGATTGCTATCGCGACTACGGCGAGATGCTGCGGCGCTACGTGTACGGAATGGTCCGGGACGTGCAACGTGCCAACGACATCGTCCAGACAGCATTCGTCCGCTTGGCCGAGCGGGGCGGCGAAGTCGAGGCAACGAAGCTGCGCCCCTGGCTGTATCGCGTGGCGTACAACGAAGCGATGCTTGCCCGGCGACAGGATGCGGCGGGGGAGCGAGCCGGACAGCGAGCTGCCTGGTCGCAAACAAAGTCGCCCGAGGACGCCATCGAGGAATTGGTGCGAGTTGAAGCGATCGAGCAGGTTCGGGGGGCGTTGGATCGCCTGCCGCCGCGATTGCGAGAAATCGTGCGGTTGCGGATTTACGAAGAGAAAACCTTCGCGGCGATTGCAGAAGAACTGAAGATCCCGTTGGGGACGGCGTTGACGCGAATGCGAACGGCCTTGCAGCAGTTGAAGCTGACGCTGGCGGACGGCTGGAAAGATTAGTTCATGAACAGACATCAAGACAACGAGACCGACTGGCTCGCCTTCCGGTATGTTGCGGACGAACTCTCCGGAGCGGAACGCATCGACTTTGAGTCGCGGTTGGCGTGGGACGAAGTTGCACAGCGTTCGCTGGGCTCGATGGTCGAACTGACGCTGGCCATCGCGGCAACGGAAATGTCGGCTGTTGGAGGATCTGTCGCGCCCGCCGCGCTGGCGAACCAATCGGCTCGGTCCGCGGATCTGCACGCGGGTCGCACGGCAAATCGGAAGCTCGTCTGGCTGGCCGGGTGCCTGGCTGCTTCGGCCATCGTCTTGATCGCCGTGCTGGTCGCCGTGCAGAGTCGATGGTTGTCGCCTCAAGTCGCGACGATCCAGACTCCGGACGACGACTGGCAGCGACTGGCCGCGATCTGGAACGAAACGCGATCCGAGTTGTCCACGGACGACGAGTGGTCCGCCGATGAGGATACTCAGGTGCCACCGTTGGCGTTGGCCCCTTCGTCGCCCAATGACGAGGCAGCGGACGAATGGACTGTCACGGAGACTCCGCCCTGGGTATGGGCCGGAGTGATCGGGGCGGAACAAGGTGATGGCAACGGTCCGACGGCGGATTCGGGAGACATCTGATGGTGCATAGGACACTCGTTTTCCTTGTTGTTGCAGCGTTGTTCGGCGGTGCGGCGGCCGCTGCGGAACCGAACATCGAGCCCCGGTCGGCAAGTTTGGTCTCGGCGGAGCAAACCGAAAAGCAGGTTCTGGAGTTTCTGAACGAGCATCATCCCGAGCTGGTCCAAGTCCTGTCGAACCTGCATTCGAATTCGCCGCACGAGTACGACCGGGCGATTCGCGACTTGGCCCGCGTCCGCGAACGACTGATGCAGGTGAAAGAAGGCGATCCGCAACGGCACGAGTTGGATCTGCAGGCTTGGGTCGTGCAGTCGCGCATTCATCTGGTTGTCGCCCGACTGGCGATGAGCGACTCGCCGGCGCTGCGGGACGAACTTCGCAATTTGCTGAGTCAGCAATTCGACCTGAAGCTGCGAGCAATGCGTCACGACCGGCAGCGTCAGGCAGAGCGGCTCCGAAAGCTGGACGAACAGATCGATCGACTGGCCGGCAACGCGGACGAGTTGATCACCAAGCAGATGGCCAGTCTGACCAAGAGTTCCGAGGCGATGGCCGAGCGGATCCGCGACACTCGCCAGCGGGCAAAGAAGGGCGTTGCGGGCGGCGCGGATCGGCGTCCGCTCGAATCGCCCAAGGCGCCAAACCGATAATGCCGAAGTCACGCGACTTCGGCGGCGATACAAGCAGCGACAACATTTCGAAGTAACGGAATCGATGCGGGGAGAACCGATGCAAATCAGCAAGGTGGCACTTGGGTGGATGCTGGCAGGTCTGGCGTGTGTGTTCTTCGGAACTGGCGGGATCGCAGCGGGCGACGACGGTGTGTTGAAACCAATCGACCAGCGTTTCGCCGCGGCTGATGGCGACGAAGTGCCCAGTTTCCAGAAGCACGTGGTCAATCTGTTCGGCCGCCTGGGCTGCAATGGCCGGGCCTGCCACGGATCGTTTCAGGGCCGTGGCGGATTTCAGTTGTCCTTGTTCGGCTACGATTTTCAAGCGGATCACCAAGCACTGTTCGACGAGGCCAGCCCGCGGGTCGATTTGGACGTGCCGGACGAGAGTCTGATCATTGCCAAGCCGACGGACGACACGTTGCACGAGGGAGGCCAACGCTACGAGTTGGGCGGCTGGCAACACCATGTCTTCCGCCGTTGGATCGCCGCGGGCGCCCCGTGGGAAAAGACGCCGCTGAAGCTGGTCCAACTGCGGATCAATCCGCCGGAGATCCAGTTCGAGAAAGCCGGCCAGCAGGTCCAATTGCAGGCGGTGGCCGTGTGGGAAGACGGGACTCAGGAAGACGTCACGCCGCTGTGCCGCTTCCAAACCAACGATTCGCAGGTGGCTCAGATCGACGAGGCGGGTCGGGTCACAGCGACCGATGCGGGCGACACGCACATCGTGGTTTTCTACGACAACGGAGTCGTGCCCGTTCCCGTGTTTCGGCCCGTGTCCGATCAGTTCGGCGCGAAATACCCCAAGGTGCCCGCGCCGACTCGCGTTGACGAACTGGTGGTCGAGAAGCTTCGCAAGTTGGGAATTGTGCCTTCCGAACTGTGCTCGGATGCGGAATTCCTGAGGCGAGTCTGCTTGGACATGACAGGCACGTTGCCAACGCCGCTGGAAGTCGAACGTTTTCTGGCCGATACTGCGGCGGACAAGCGATCGAGGAAGATCGATGAATTGCTGGAGACGCCTCAGTACGCCGCGTGGTGGGCGACAAAGCTGTGCGACTTTACGGGCAACAACGAAGCGCAACTGGTCAACGTGACGCCGGTCCAGGGAACGGCCAGTCAGCAGTGGTACGACTGGATCTACCGGCGAATCGCCGAGAACACTCCGTACGACGATCTGGTAGCCGGGATACTGACTGCGGTCAGCCGTCCGCCCGACCAGAGCTATCTGGAATATTGCAAGGAGATGAGCGACCTGTACCGCGCCGGCTCGCAGGACAGTTTCGCGGACCTGCCGAACATGACGCACTACTGGGCTCGCCGCGACTTCCGCGAGGTCGATGCCCGCGTGATCGGCGTCGCGTACTCGTTCATGGGCATCCGCATCGAGTGTGCCCAGTGCCACAAACATCCGTTCGATCAATGGTCCAAGGACGATTTCGACCAGTTCAAGAACCTATTCGCCGGCGTCGTCGCCAATGGCAACGCCGCGCCCAATCCGGAGACTCGCCGGCAGTACGACCAGTTGGTCCAGCAGTTGGGCGTCGGCAGTCTGCGCGGCAACGATTTGCGTCGCGAGTTGCCGCGACTGTTGCGTGAGGGTAAGTCGGTGCCGTTCCCGGAAGTGTTCGTCAACGTGCCCCAGTCGCGGACCGGGCGCGGGGGACGGGGGCCTGCCGCGCCGCCCACGGCTCGCTTGCTGGGCGGCGACACGATCGATCTGACCAAGACTCGCGATCCCCGCGTGGATTTGATGGACTGGCTGCGCAGCGAGGACAACCGGTTCTTTGCGCCGGCCTTCGTCAACCGTGTTTGGGCGTCCTACTTCCACGCCGGCATCGTCAACCCCCCCGACGACCTCAGTCTGGCCAACCCGCCCAGCAACAAAGCCCTGCTGGACCACTTGGCCCGCGGCTTTGTCGCCAGCGGCTTCGACATGAAATGGGTCCACCGCGAGATCGCCAACAGCCGCACGTACCAACTGAGTTGGCAGCCCAACGCCACCAACGCCGGAGACGAGCGGAACTTTAGCCGCGCCGTTCCGCGCCGACTGCCCGCCGAGGTGCTGTACGACGCGGTTCAGCAAGCCACTTCGTCGGACGACGAGATCGCCAACCTGCAGCGCAACGTGCGCGAGCGGGCGATCGCCATTCCCGGCTCCGGCAACCGGGCCGGTCGGGCACGTACGTCGGCCTACGCCTTGACCATCTTCGGACGCTCGACTCGCGAAAGCAATTGCGATTGCGACCGGTCGATGGAGTCCAGTTTGTTGCAAACAGTCTACTTGCACAACGACCAGGAAGTCCTGCGGCTGATCGAGTCCCGCCGCGGCGGCTGGGTCGAACAAGCTGCCCGGCAGTTGCGCGGCGGCGCGGCGGAGACCGGAACTGCCGCAAGCGGTTCGACCGAGGCGCGGGGCCAACGCTATCTGCAAGGCCAGATCGCCGAGGCTGAAGCTCGCATCCGGCGACTCCGCCAGTCGGGCGACAAGCGAGCGGCGGAGCAACTTCAGACGCGGGTGGCAGCGATGAAGAAGCGGCTGGAATCGCTGCAGCCCGCCAAGGTGGCGGCGCCGGCGCCGACGCAAATCGCCACGGCGGACTTGAACGGACTGATCCGGCAAACCTATCTGCGGACGGTCAGCCGCTATCCGGGCGAGGACGAGATCGGTCGCGCACGACAGTATCTGGAAGAGTCCGGCGACCCCGTGAAAGGAATGCAGGACCTGCTCTGGGCACTGCTCAACACCAAGGAATTTCTTGTCAATCACTGATCCATCACGAATCTGAACTGGAGCGAGGAAACGAAAATGATGACGCATCGGACATGCGATGGGATTCAGCGTCGCGACTTTCTGAAGATCGGCGCCTTGGGCGGCGGGATGACCTTGGCCAATTACTTGCGGCTGGCCGAAGCAGGTGAGATCGCGGACTCGGCCAAAGCCCGTTGCGGGATCTTCATCAATCTGTCGGGCGGTCCTTCGCACCTGGATACTTTTGACATGAAGCCCGACGCGCCGGCCGAATACCGCGGCGTCTTTCAGCCCATCAAAACGACCGTCCCCGGCGTGCAGTTCTGCGAGCACCTGCCGAAGCTGGCGGCGTGTGCGGACAAGTTCGCCATTCTGCGCGGCGTGTCGCACACGCTGGCGGCGCACCAGTTGGGAACCGTCTACGTCAATACGGGCAGCCGCCCCCTGGCGTCGCTGGAGTATCCCGGATTCGGGGCGGTGGTGGCCAAGGAGACCGAGGCCGCCAATCCGGTGGACCTGCCTTCGTTCGTCGCGATTCCCAACAGCAATCAACGGCCGGGATTCCTGGGCGTGAAGTACGCACCGCTCAACACCGGCGCCACACCGACCGCCGGAGCGCCGTTCAGCGTCCGCGGGATTTCGCTCAGCGGCGGCCTGACCGTCGATCAAGTCCGGCAGCGCGAACGGCTGCTGCACGATCTCGACGCCAAGTTCCAGGGTTTCGAGAAACAGCACCAGTTGCTCGAAGGTCTGGACCGATTCTCCGAACAGGCGCATGCCATCATCACCTCGCCGCGCTCCCGCGAAGCGTTCGACATCAGCAAGGAATCGCCGGCTTTCGCCAAGCCGTTCGGAACGGATGCTTTCGGCGTCAGTTGCTTGCTCGCCTGCCGGTTGGTCGAGTCGGGCGTGCGGTTCGTAACGCTCTCTCTGGGCGGCTGGGACACGCACCAGGACAACTTCACGCGGTTGCGGACCACGCTGTTGCCCCGACTGGACAACGGTTTGGCGGCCTTGTTCAGCGGGTTGGCGCAGAAAGGCCTGCTCGATTCGACCGCCGTGCTGGTCACCGGCGAATTCGGCCGTACGCCAAAGATCAACACCCGCAGCGCCGAGGGTGGACGCGATCATTATCCCCGCTGCATGTTCATGCTGACGGCAGGCGGAAGCGTCCGCGGCGGTCAAGTCGTAGGCGAGAGCGACGACAAGGCGACAATGCCCAAATCGAAAGCCTTCTCGCCGGACGACGTCGCCGCCACGTTCTACAACAACCTCGGGATCGATCACACCAAGGAATACCACACCAGCACCGGCCGCCCCATCACCATCGTCCGCGATGGAACGGTCATCCGCGAGTTGTATGGTTGAAGCCCGCACGTTAGTGCCGGCGAAAACGAGGGCAGGAGCATTTGACCGGACCGGCGCGGGAGAGGGCTGCGCATCAAATGCTCCTGCCCCCTTCGTCCGCGCTCTGGACATGGAAACGTACGTCGGCGAAGATATCGAGTTGTTCCCGCTTGACGGCTTAGGTTTCGACCCAGGAGTCTCGCCATGTTTCCTGTCGGATGGCTGCGTGTTCTGGGGATGTTCTTCCTGACGTTCGCCGCCCTCGGCGCCGCTTTGCCGGCCGACGAGCCTCCCGCGCCGTCGGTGTCGTCGGCGATCACTTCGCAGCAGATAGAAGCCGACTGGCTGCTGCAGGACGTGGTGCGAAATCTGCCTGCGGCGGACCCGAACACGGCGCGGCGGACGGCGATCACTTCGGCGGAAGATGCCGCTGGCGCGGTCGACGGGATCAAGGACGGGACGTTCGGGTTCCACACCTTGGGCGACAAACCGCCTTGGTGGCAGGTCGATTTGGAACAAGCCGTGCCGCTGGGCCGGATCGTGATCTACAACCGGTGCGACGGCAAAGTCGAAGACCGAGCCGCGCGGATCGAGGTGTTGCTGAGCGACGACGGCACGGACTGGCAGTCGCTGTACCGGCACGACGGGACGAAGTTCTTCGGCCACCAAGGCGGCCCGCCGCTGACCGTGGAAGCAGGCGGCCGGGCGGCTCGTTTCGTGCGCCTGCAATTGCCGGACGGGCAGCATTTCCACTTGGACGAAGTTGAGGTGTATCCCGCCGATGGCGACAAGAACGTGGCACTCGACCGTCCGGCCGATCAGTCGAGCGTCAGCCCCTGGTCGAACGCGAATCCGCCGCCGGCTGCAGTGTCGGCCACCCTGGTCGCGGCGGACCGTGAGTACCCGATCGGCGAGATCCTGACGCGAGGCGAGACGCTGGCTGCCGACTTGCGGCGACTGGGAGTCGATGTAACCCGGCAGGAGCAGGTTCTGCGCGACGTGGAGCAGCAGTGGAAAGACCTGGACCCGTCGGCGACAGACCAACACCGCGAGTGGTATCTCCGAGTCCGCTGGGCAGTAAGGCAGATGGCGCTGGCCAATCCGCTGCTGGATTTCGACGATCTGCTGTTCGTGAAACGCGTGCCAGGCAGCTTTACGCACATGTCCGACCAGTACTACGGTTGGTTCTCGCGGCCCGGCGGCGGCGTGTTCCTCTTGGAGAACTTCAAATCGGACCAGCCGCGTTTGCGGTGTCTGACGGAATCCTTTGCGCCGGGCACGTTCCTGCGGCCGGACTTGTCGCACGACGGCACACGGGTGCTGTTCGCTTATTGCCAGCACGATCCGGGACTGGAGGACGAACCCGACAAGTTGGATAAGAACAACGTCCCCGAAAACGCGTTCTTCCACTTGTACGAAATGAATCTGGACGGCAGCGGCCTGCGGCGGCTGACACGCGGCAAATACGACGACTTCGACGCTCGCTATCTGCCTAACGGCGAGATCGTGTTCTTGTCCACGCGGCGCGGGCAGTCGATCCAGTGCGGCCTCGATACGACGGACGCCGAATGCGAAGCGGCGCTGCCCGATTCCTACGTCCGCTGCGGCGGCGGGGCGGGGCGTCCGGTGGCCGTGTACACGCTGCACGTAATGACGGCCGACGGCCAGCGCGTGCGGCAGATTTCGCCGTTCGAGATGTTCGAATGGACGCCCAGCATCGATTTCGATGGCCGGATTCTGTACGCGCGCTGGGACTATGTCGACCGTCACAACATGCCCTACATGAGCCTGTGGTCGACGTTGCCGGACGGCTCCAACGCCCAGGCCGTGTTTGGCAACTATACGGTAAATCCGCATTGCGTCTTTGAAGCCCGGCGGATTCCCAATTCGCGGAAGATGATCTTCACCGCGTCCGGACATCACGCCCACACTGGCGGCTGCCTCGTGCTGCTGGACCCGCATCGCGCGGCGGACGGCGAGGCGGCTATGACGCGGCTGACGCCCGAGGTCTGTTTCCCCGAGTCCGAAGGCTGGCCGCAAACCTATTTCGCCGGCCCGTTCCCGCTGTCCGAGAACCATTACCTGACGGCATGGAGCGCCCAGCCGCTGCCGCCCGGCACGCCTCGGCCGCACTGGGGCATGCCCGGTCCGCCCCATGATCTGGGCTTGTACTTGCTCGATGCCTTCGGGAATTTGAACCTGCTGTACCGCGATCCGGAGATCGGCAGCGAAACGCCGCTGCCGATCCGCCGTCGCGTCACGGAACGGTCGGTCCCTTCGTGGGTTGCCGGTCAAGACGAAATCGAGGGCCGGGTGGTCGTGGCGGACGTCTACCAGGGCTTGGCCGACGTGCCGAGGGGGGCGATCCGCCAATTGCGGCTGGTCGGCGTGCCTGTCAAGACCCATCCCACGATGAACGAGCCGCCGATGGGACTGACGCGAGACGATCCCGGCAAGTTCGTGTTGGGCACGGTGCCTGTCGAGGCGGACGGATCGGCCCACTTCCGCGTCCCGGCGGGCGTGACGTTCTTTGTCCAGGCGTTGGACGAGCAGGGTGTCGCCGTACAAACGATGCGCAGTGCGACGTATGTCCAGCCAGGCCAGACGATGACCTGCATCGGTTGTCACGAGCCGCGAAACACCGCCCCGCCGCCCAGAACGCCGCTGGCGGCCATGCGCGCCGCATCGCCGATCACTCCCGGCCCCGAAGGCTCGTGGCCGCTGCACTTCGACGCGTTGGTCGGGCCGCTGCTTGCCGAGCATTGCGTTGCTTGTCACCATCCGGATGCGGAACGTTCGTCATTCTTGCTGACTCCTGATCTGGCCTACGACGCTTTGGTCGACTACGGCAAACCCAGTCTCCGCACGCACGTGTCAGAGCGTTATCGCCAAGGCCGGTCTCTCGCCGGGGCCGGCGCGGCGGAAACGAGTCCGCTGGTTGCCCTGTTGCGGAAAGGCCACTACGACGTGCGACTGGATGCCGACGCCTGGGCACGGCTGAACACTTGGATGGACACCTACGGCCAGCGCCGCGGTTCGTTCAGCGCCGAGCAGGACGAGCAACTCCGCCAACTGCGGGAAAGATTGGCTGCGACGCTTTCGCTTGAGAGCGGTGACTCGCCGTAGGTTACCAGCGACAAGTCTCGAAAATGCAGCGAGAGTCGACAGAACTCACCAAGAACGCCTTGCCGGGGATCACGCCGCGTTCGACCAAGTCCGAGTGACCGGCCAATGCCTGATTGCACCATTGCACCGCACGAGAATCATCTCCGAACCGTTCGATGGTGTGATCGACGTCGGAGACACGATGCGCATCGAATTGCTTGCCGCAGCCGTCGCGCGAGTTATCATCCGCTCTTCGCCGTCTGTTTCCTCATCGTCGCAGGGCCGGCCGGCGAGATTTCGCCGCTGGGAACTTGGCCCCTCTACGTGCTGGCGGCTTTGTTCGTGGTCGTTGCGCTGGCCTGTTTTTCCGCCGGCAGCCATCCCGTAACGCTGCGAATTGTGGGAGGCGTCGTCTTCGTGCCTACCTTGCCGGCACGATCGTGTTCCTCTCGAAAGGGCAACTCAGCGGTTTTCGCATCGTCGTCGGCGAACGGCAGCGATGAGGAGCACACGCTTTTCTTTCGAAGATGCTGAAAGAACGGTTTGCCGCCGGTGTGTTAAACTTTGGGGAAACACTTGAAGCGGCCGATTCGATGCCCAGCATTCCAGACACTCGCGCCAGTTTGATTCTGCGTCTGCCCGACGCCGGAGACGTCGAGGCGTGGGACGAGTTCGTCGAAATCTACCAGCCGCTGATCTACCGGCTGGCTCGGAAACAGGGCTTTCAGGATGCCGACGCACAGGATCTGGCTCAGGAAGTGCTCGTTGCGGTCGCGCGGGCCGTCGACCGCTGGGAGTCCGACCGCAAGCGGGGGCGTTTCCGCGATTGGCTGTTTCGGATCGCGCGCAATTGGATGATCAACTTTCTCAGCCGGCCCAAACATCGTGTGTGGGGCTCGGGGGACTCGGATGTCGCGCGTCTGCTGGAACAACAGTGCGATCCGGCCAGTGAGTCCTCGGAATGGGTCGATCTGGAGTACCGCCGCGAGGTGTTTCGCCGCGCGGCAGAACGAATTCGAATGACGGTGACCGAGAATACCTGGACAGCGTTTTGGCAAACCAGCGTGCTTGATCGGCCGATTCACGAGGTTGCGGTGGAACTCGGCATGACCTGCGGCAGCATCTATATCGCTCGCAGCCGCGTGATGGCCCGATTGCGCGATGAGGTGCGAAGATTCGAACTCTAAGGGGCGGATGAAATGACAGTCAAGCCCATCGGCGCGTGTGACGAATCGCAGTTGGACGTGTTGCTGTTCGGCAATGACGACAGCGCAGCGTTCCGGGCTGCGGCCGAGCACGTCGAGTTGTGCGCGGTCTGTCAACGGCGGCTGACCGAATTGGCGGGCGACGAGCACGCTTGGAGTGACGCGCGCCGGCTGCTGGCCGAGGACGATGCTGACGCTCCGCCCAGTCGGGAGGACCACGCGGGACCGGTCGTGCCGGTTCGTTTGCAGCAGGGCATCGCCGAGTCAGCGCAGCGGATCGAACTCGGCTTTCTCCATCCCCCGTCGCACCCGGAACTGCTCGGCCGACTGGGACGCTACGAAATCGAGCGAATGATCGGCGCCGGCGGAATGGGCATCGTGCTGAAGGGGTTCGACACGGAATTGAACCGACCGGTCGCGGTCAAGGTCCTGGCCCCTCATCTGGCCCACAACGGAGCGGCTCGACAACGCTTTGCCCGTGAAGGGCGAGCCGCGGCCGCCGTGGTTCACGAACATGTCGTGGCGATCCACAACGTCGAATCCGAGGGCGAGGTTCCGTTTCTCGTCATGCAATACGTCGCGGGTGAATCGTTGCAGGCGCGAGTCGAGCGGCAGGGACCGCTTGGCGTCTGCGAACTTCTGCGAATCGCCAGCCAGGCCGCGGCCGGTCTGGCGGCGGCGCATCAGCAGGGGTTGATCCACCGCGACATCAAGCCTGCGAACCTGCTGCTGGAGACGGGGGTCGAGCGGGCGCTGCTGACAGATTTCGGATTGGCCCGGGCCATCGACGATGCCAGTCTGACGCATACCGGAATCGTGGCCGGTACGCCGCACTACATGTCGCCCGAGCAGGCCGACGGCCGCACAATCGATCATCGCTCGGACCTATTCAGCCTGGGATCGGTGTTGTACTTCATGGCCACTGGCCACCCGCCGTTCCGAGCCGAGCGGCCAATGGCTGTGCTGCATCGGATCTGTCACAGCCGCCATCGGCCGGTGCGGGAGAGCAATCCGGACGTACCGCAAGAGCTGTCGGACGTGATCGATCGGTTACTGGAAAAGCGGCCGTCGAGGCGTCCCGGCAGTGCGGCCGAAGTGCGGCAGTTGCTGGAAAACTTGTTGGCCGATATCCAGCAAGGCCGCTTGCGCAGCCGGGTTCGCCGTCGGCTGGATGCGAAGCAACTCGCCCTGGCTGGTCTGCTCGCGTCCGGCACCGTTGTCGCCGCTTCGTTGTGGATGATCGCGTGGCTGGGTCGGCCGAATTCGGCGTCTCCGCGGGCGGCAGCGGAACTCGCGCGGCCGATGGGCCCAGGCGATGCATCCCACGGCGGTTTAATTCCGCATCTACTTTCCTTTGGTCCCAGTGAAGAGACCGATTTCGCCGCGGCCATGACAGAGGCTCTGTCAGTACTCGACCGGCTTGAGAAACGGGCCGATACCGGCGATTCGATCCGGCTGCCCATGATCAGTCCGTGGCGCAGCGAACTCCAAGCCGTTGGCCGTGACCTTTCTCGTCTGGAGAATCTTGTTTACCCGGAACTTGCTATTCGAGGAGAGAACCAATGAACCGACGAAACACTTTGGCACTGACCTGCATCTTCGCTACGATCACCCTTCTTGGGCTGACATGGGGACTCGCACAAACGCCGCCCGGCGCCGGTGGATTCGGCGATGGGTATGGCAGCAGCGGGTATGGCGGCGAAGGATTCGGCGGCTATGGCGCCCCGGCGGGCGGGGACATGATGGGCCCGATGCCGTCGATGGGCTACGGCATGGGCGGGCAGATATACGACCCGTATGCTCATCACGAATTGGCCGCCCAACTGCAACCCGTGTTGCAGCGGCTGCGCGACGCCGCGGATGACGAGCAGAAGAAGGCGATCAAGGACGAGCTGGCGAAGATTTTGGCCGACTATTTCGACCGGGATCTGAAGTGGCGAGCCAGCGAGATCGATTCGATCGAGCAACGCGTCAAGCGATTGCGGACTCAGTTGGAGCAGCGCCAGGAGGCCAAGGACGACATCCTCCAACTGCAACTGAAAGTGCTGGAAAACGAAGCGGCCGGTCTGGGCTTCTTCGGGCAACGACCCGCAAACGCCGACATGGCCGGCGGGGCGATGATGGGGATGGAAGGTGGCGCTGGTTATGGTGATATGGACGCGTATCCGATGCATGCGACTTTTGGCAACCCGCTTCACTTAGTTCCTTCGCCATTCAAGAAACGCACGGCGGTCGACTTCACCGAAACTCCGTTGGGCGAGGTGTTGGACTTTTTCCGTGACGTCACGGATGCGAATATCTATGTCGATCAACAGGCGATGAAGAAGGCGAAAATTGCTCTCGACACGCCGGTCAGCTTGTCCTTGCAGGACGTGTCGGTCGCAACGCTGCTGGATCTAATAACCTACGAATTGAGCGTTTCGCTGGGCGTACGTTACGACGATGGCATCGCCATGATCGGGACGCGCAGTTGGCCGGCGCTGACTGAGCGGTTTCGGTTGGGGAATGATGGCAGCGTAGCGAGCCAACAGACGGAGAAACGGCTCGTCGATACCACTGCGACCTATGAGTTCATCGAGACGCCTCTGTCGGAGGTGCTGGATTATGTGAGCGACGCAACGGGGGCGAACATCATTCTGCATCATCGCTCGCTGATCGAGCGGAACATCAGGGCCGACACACCAGTGACGCTCTCTTTGAAGGACGTCAAACCCCGGACGGCGTTGCGGCTGATCCTCGATTCGGTGGGCAAATCCTTGTTCTTCTCCGTGGTGGACGGAGTCGTCGTCGTGTCGGCCAAATCTACCAATCCGTACGAGTGATGGAATCGCGACGGGCTCGGGAAACGTCGTTTCGAAGCTCCGCTCGCTTGGCGACGCGGCGCGTTCCGTCCCACGGTTCCGCATCATTTGGGACGAGAACGTCCGAGCCAGTCTTGTTTCATTCCGCCGATCGGCCGATAATCACCCGTCGAACTCGGGAGCCATGCAACTTGCTCCGAGTCGATCGGGCAAAGACAAAGGATATTCGGCCGCTGTTGGATCTGCTGTCCTGGGGTCTTTGCCGCCATCGTGTCGGCCATCGGGCGCTGCCGCGATTTCCGCCATGCCACCAATGGAGGACTGAAGACCTTGCCTTACCAACGAGAGATCAGCCGCGATCACAAAGCGTGTATTCTGTTTTTGCTGGACCAGTCCTATTCGATGGTCGAGCCGCTCGGGGGATCGGCCAGCCGGAAGTGCGACGAACTGGCCAAGGCGGTGAACGGATGGTTGTACAACATCTCGATCCGAGCTTCGGGGGACGAGGGTATTCGCGACTACATGGACGTCGGGCTGATCGGATACCGGACGGACCAACAGGCTAATCCGATCATCCAACCGGCCTTGGTAGGCCCTCTGGCTGGGCGGCAACTGGTGTCGGTGACCGACGTCGGCAACTGTCCAGCTCGGATTGACACCATGATGCAGCGCATCCAGGACGAAGAAACCGGGCAATGGATGGAGTTTCCGGCGGAGAGTCCGATCTGGGTCGATCCGGTGGCCGAAGGCAGCACGCCGATGTGCCATGTGCTCTATCATGCCTACCAGGTCCTGAGCCAATGGATTCAGCAGCATCCTGACAGTTTTCCGCCGATCGTGATTCACATCTCCGACGGCGAATCCCAGGACGGCGACCCGATTCCTTATGCTGACGCAATTCGCAACTTGGCGACCAGCGACGGCAATGTGCTCTTGTTCAACTGCCATCTTTCGATGACTCAGGCTCAGCAGGTGCTTTTTCCGTCGAGCCCAAACGGACTGCCCGACGAGTTGGCTGCTGTGCTGTTCAACATGTCCAGCGTGCTGCCTGAAGTCTTTTATCGCAACGCCGTCGCCGAGGGCATGCCCCTGCAACCGGGGGCCCGCGGTATGTGCTTCAACGCCGACATGGTCGTGCTGGTCAAATTCCTGGACATGGGCACCCGCGCTGCGGTACAGTTGCGCTAAACCGTTTCGGGTGGTTATGAAATCCGTTTAAGCAACCGGTCGAGTCACATGTTCTTTTCACATCGCACCTTTTGGCTTCCCAAGGACATTCAGGAACCCAACGGGTACGAAGATGCATTCGAGGTTGATGAACTCAGTGGCCGCGCGGCCATTTGCGATGGCGTGTCGACGTCTTTGTTTTCGGGGCGTTGGGCGTCGATCCTGGCAAAAGCCGCCGTGCATGATCCACCCGACGTGAACGATCGGGCTGCGTTGGAGGAATGGTTGGGGCATCAACGCGAGGCTTGGGCCGCCACCATCGACGAACACTCGTTGGCATGGCATCAGAAGCCGAAACTGCTCGACGGTGCCGGCGCCACGCTGCTGTGGGTCGAAGTCTCGGGATCGGACACGGCCGATGGGGTCGCTCGACCGCGGCGGCTGCGGTGCTATTCGATCGGGGATTGCTGCTTGTTTCACGTCCGAGGCGGTCGAGTGCTGGAGACATTTCCGCTGCAAGACAGTGCCCGGTTCGAAGATCATCCCAAGGTCGTCCGCAGCGTCTTCAAGCGTTCGGAGATTGTCGACTTCGAAGCGATGGAGACTCAGTGCAATCCAGGCGACTTGCTGGTGCTGGCCAGCGATGCAATTGCTTGCTGGACAATGCGGCAAATCGAAGCGGGAGTTTCCGTTGACTGGGAAGCGTATTGGCAGTTGTCCAATGCTGACTGGCAGCAGTGGACGGTCGAATTGCGTCAAGACAATCAGATCCGCTACGACGACTCGACGGTTGTCTTGCTGCGGGTCAGTGGCGAGTCTGGCAAGTTCGCTCCGCGATCCGGGAAATCGATCGACGGTTTGCTTGAACAAGCAGACACTGCTTTGAGGGGGGCTGTCGGTTCAATTAAAGTAGGATTGCGACGCGGCTTGAAGGGGTTGGCCGACAGCAAGTGGCTTAGCGACGACCGGTCTGAATGAGTACAAATAGCGGACCAGATCGTTTTTTTCCTTAGGGTAGCAGGCGAAGTTGCGAGAGTTCGAATCCTGCCGATTCAATCTCAGTTCTCACGAAGTCGGTTGCGAAGCGACGATCGATGCCCCGCAACGGGACCGGCATTGGGCGTCCGAAGTCCGGAGCCCGTGTGGTTTGCCGAGCTTGATGCTAACTCTTGTGGTTCTTAGACTTGTACATGGGGTTCGGCGGGACTTTTCCCGCCGAGATTCAAACCGCGGCATGTGGTAAAGGCGGAAGCAAAAATGGTCAAGCCTCTGTTTTATGTCGATCTCTCCGAGGATGCTCGCGATTATCGCCACACGGCCCTCGAACCGGGGTTGCCTCTGTTGGATCGCCAGGGCGTCAATTTTCAAATCCTCCGCAAGTGGCTGGGCGACGTGGTGGCCGAGCCCGAGTGGCGAAACCAAAACACCGTCACCTTCTACATGGTGGACGAAGAGCGGGGACGGTTGGAGGACGTCGACTGTCAACCTGTCACTCGCGGCGAAATGGAGAAACTGTTCGCCAAGGACCTGGACGCCATTAGGGCCAAGGTAAAGAAGATCAAACCGGAATCGTCGACCGAACAAATGGTCAGTCGGATCCTGAAGAAGAGTCTCGCCGAGCAGACCAACGATTTCGACAACAGCGATTACGACTCGTTTTTCTTCAAGTGCCGTGCGGGCAAGGAAGACTGGCGGTTGGTCTGGTGCTGCGGCTATCAACGTGCGGATCTGGAACCGCTGAAAGCTCGCATCTGGAACACGCCGGACGGAGAATTTCTGGGCGTTCGGCCGCCACTGCAAGGTGGCCGCGCCAAGAAGCGCAAACGCACCGGACCGCTGGATGTTCTGACGTCGCCCTGGGTGGCAATCGCTCTGATTCTGTTGATTGGGGCGTTCCTTTATTTCTTTCAACCGACATTGGTGGTCAGTCCGGCCGAGTGGTCTGGTCCCCTGGGAAGCCAGATCGAGTACAAGGTTGAAGACCGGCGCTGGTTCTTTTTCAACAACGATGTCACTTTGCGGGCCTTGGCTCAGTCCCACGATCCGCGCATCGTGGAGTTCGGCCGTAGTGGCATGGCCGACGCGAAAAGCATCGGCAAGACGTTCGTCTCGTTCCGTTTGGGCAACCGTTTGGTCGATGCCATGGTCGACGTCGGGCCGCCGAAGGTTCCGGACACGTTGACGATCGAACCGGCAGAGAACGTGCGAGTTGCCATCGGTTCGACTCGGCAGTTGCGGGCATTCGGCAACTACCAGGACGGCACCAAGGTGGATTTGACCAAGTACGTAACCTGGAGCGGTTCCGATAACCAGCTTCTGAAGGTGTACGGCACGGATGCCGAGCGGGAGCGGAAGGGATTGATCGAAGGATACGGGGTCGGGCAGACGAAGGTTGCCGCCTTGTTTGCCACCCCGGATGCCGTGGCCGAAACGGATCGAGTGGTGACCGAGGTCGATGTTCAAATCGTCGTGGCCGATTTCACGTCGTTGGCTGTTACGCTGCAACCCGGAACCTTTGCGATCGGGCAGAGCAGTCGGGTGGAGGTTGTCGGCGTTGACAAGGACAATCAGCAACATTCGTTGACCGGTTCGTCGCTGTTGCGGGTCCGGGTGGACCCGACGAATCTGGCCAGTGTGGACGGGGACTATCTTGTGGGGCGAGCCGAAGGCGCCGGCCAGGTGAAAGTCGCGTACGGAGACCTGGACAAGACGGTGCCGTTCACGGTCGCTGGTCGAATGCTGGCCGAGGATATCTTTTTGGTTTCGCCCACGCGGATCGAGGATGCCGTGGTCTACGAGTTGATCCCGCTGAACGTGACGACCGGCAGCGATCTGCCGATCACGGCCGTTTCGGCGAACACGGACGTAGTCGAGGTGTTTCGCACCGAAGACGAGAATGCCGGCTACGAAGTCTGGCTGGCGGCGCGGCGTGCGGGCGAAGCCAAAGTCACCGTGTCGCAAGGCGGCAAATCGCAGGATGTCCACGTCACGGTCACCGGCGGGCTGATCGAACGGATCGACTTTGTGCCGGAACTGTATTCGCTGCGGATCGGTGAATCGACGGACGCAAATCTGGTGGCGATCACCCAAGAGGATCGTCGGCGCATCAAAGTGGTGCCGGACGCACTGGTCTGGGAACGCCAACCGCGGGTGGAGAACGTGTACATCGACAAGCGAACCTTGACCTTGCGGGGATTGGAAGCGACGGACGAGCTCGGGCAACCGATGCGCGTGGCTCTCGGGCGTACGGCGCTCACCGCCAGCGGCACGGTCGTTGTCAGCGGCGGCGATATGCTGGCTTTTCTCGAATCCGACGATGCGTTCGGGGTACACGGCCCCGTACCGGCTCGAGGACGGTACATCGACGTAGGCAGTTACTTGGGCGACGATGTCTTGATGTACGACAACACGCGCGGCTTGATCGTCGGAGCCGACGTCGATCCGTTTTCGCCGTTGGGAATTGTTCCGCGCGGGTCACAGATTGTCGAGTTGAACGGCATTGCCTTGGACCAGATGAGTCCCGAGGAATTGGCGGCGTACTTCCGCAGTCATCGCATCGGCGAAGGAGACGTGCTTCGCTACCGTAGTCGCGACGGCTTGTTGGGCACCGTGCTGTTGGGGGACCGCGTGGGCGTGGTCCGCGATTTCAAATTGCTGGATGTGTTGTCCACGAACGTAACGCCCCAGGCATTCGATGCTGATCTGCGGATGTACCTGCGTCTGCCCGGCGAGTACCGCTTGACCGATGCAGCGGGAACGCCGTTGAGCGAATGGGCCGCGTATCCGCAAGACTCGACGCCGTTGATGAATCTGACAGGAGTCGCCCGCAATGCGGACGATGACTACGAGTTGTACGTCGAGCGGCGCATCGGCGATCAGGTGCGACGCTTCCAAGTGCCGTTCAAACTGGAGCCGGAACGAACCGCGCCGACGGTGATCGAGCCGATGGCCCAGCCGGTCATCGAACCGGTCGACGACGATGCGGACTACGAGTATGTGGACGCCCCGGACGGGACGCGTACCCGCGTGCGAAAGACGATTCGCACCATCCGGCGGCCGGCAACCGATTCCAGTTCGACCGTGATCCGCGGACCGGACGGCGCGGTCGCGGCCACGCGTCCGGATTACTCGAGTCCGCCGGCGCCGGGAACTCCCGCCCCGGCCCCGGGTTCCCCCGCGCCCACCCCGGCACCTGGTTCGCCGGCCCCGCCCGCGCCCGGCTCCCCAGCCCCGGCACCACCTGCACCCGGTTCACCGGCTCCGGCTCCGGCACCGCCGAATCCGGCCGATCCGACTCCCAAGCCGGCGACTCCGCCGCCAGCTCAGCCCACGCCGGCCCCACCGTCTTCACCCAGTCCGGACAGGCCGGCGCCGTCGGCCTATCCTGCCGATGTCGCCCAGAATCCGGACAGCCGGCCACCGGTCCAAGGTTCGGCCGTACCGGCGGGAGCGACTCCGTCGCAGCCCGGTGTGACCGGCACCCCGACCCGCGGTTCGGTCGCTGGCAAAACGACGGCGGGTGCGCCCAGCAAGACCGAACCGGAGAAGAAGAAATCTTCGTTGCTGGACGCCTTGAAGGATTTCAACCGCGAACGCCGCAATCCGTAACGCGGAAACTGGTCTACGGGGGATTGCCTGCACGGCGTAAACTAGTGCAGAATTTGAGAGTTGGGCACCCGCAGGACGGAAGCCGCGTCGCCGCGCCGAACGTGATTCGCAGCCTTCCGTTGCACCCAGGGTTTTACTCCGAGCGATAGACAGGGAGCTTGAGACAACGTGGGTTTTCCAGACGATCGAGACCGCCGCATTATCCGCTTGGCCGAAGACACCGAGAATCTCGCCACCGATCTGGCCAATTGGGTCGCCGAATTCAACGAAGCCCGGGTTCAGCAGGAACTGCTCCCGGTGCCAGCCAGCGACGAGTTCGAACTGACGCGATTGCGTCGTTTGGCTTCGAACTTGTACAGTTCCGCCAAGGTTCCCGTGGCGGCCGCTGTGTACGGCCCCTCGCAGGTGGGCAAAAGTCTGTTTGTCGGACGTGTGCTGCAGGCCAGTAGCGACGACTACAGCCCGCTGGGACGCGACGAGCAGAACGGCCCGCCGGCCTATTTCCAGTACTTGTCGTTCGATACGGACTTGAACCCGCAAAGTGGTTCGAACGAGGCGACGGCGCTGGTCACCCGGTTCACGACCAAGGATCGCATCGCCGCCAACATCTCGCCCGAGTATCCGGTGATGGTCCGGGCGTTGACGCGCGCTCAGTGGCTGCGTGTGATGGCCCGCGGTTTCCAGGTGGAATGCGCCACGCCCGACCGGAACTGGACGCAGGAGCAGTTGGAAGACCTGTTTGACGAGATGGCCGGGCGCTACTCGAGCACCGAGGTGGACCGGCGTTGGCGTTTGGACTTGCTGGACGCTTATGCCTACATGCGGGTTTGCGACCGCCGCGGTTTCCAGTCCAAGGAATCGGTGTTGAACGGCCTGCTGACCCGGTATCCGTTGAGCGAAGACGGCTACATCGCCACCGCAGCCAATCTGTTTTGGGACAACTGGCCGTCGCTGACCACACTGTTCATCCGCAACAACAACTTTTTGACCAGTATTCACAGCGACGACCACGATCCGGCTATCCTGACGCATTGGGCCGGCGTGCGTTTCTTGCTGGACAGCCAGCGCGCCAAACTGCACGAACGCCGCAACTCGCGGTGTTTCAAACGCGTCGACTGGTCGGATATCCGCCTGGTCAACAAAGGCGGCTGGCACGTTTTGGAATACAACGAGGGGCGAGGCGGCGGCAACGAACAACTGGAGACCATCCAGGCTTCGATGCTGGAGATGGTCATGCCCGTGCTGCCGCACCGGTTGAACGAAGACTGGCGCAAAGTGATCGAGTCGATCGACATTTTGGACATCCCCGGCATGCGGGCCGGGCGGCAAGGGGCCGAGCAAGGCAAGCGACAGTCGGCCGATGCGATCGAAGAGCAGATGGAAATTGTCAAACGCGGCAAAGTCGCCTATCTGTTCGAGCGGTACACCGAAGAGATGCTGATCCAGACGTTGCTGCTGCTGGCCCGCGGCGGCAACTTGGAAGTCACCTCGCAGATGAAGTACCACATCGACAAGTGGGGGCGGGCGAGGTACGGCGACGAGGTGTGGCCGTCGAAGGTCAAGGACACGCTGCCCGCGCTGTTCCTGGGGATCACCGGGATCGACGAAGAGTTCCGCAACCGCGACGAGTACGCCGATTCGATGCTGTACAACACCCGGCTGTCCCAGTTGGCCGACGCCTTGGGCGAGGTGATGACGGATTTCGGCGGCGAAGGGCGATCGTTCAGCAACGTTTTTCCCATCCGGTATCCCGGCACGTGGGACGCCGACGCGGAGCAGCGCGATAAGGCCGGTGCCGAAAAGTGGAACAAGGCCCGCGATGCGTTTCTCAGCTCCCAGATGGTTCAGACCTACGTCGCCAACGCATCGGCCAAGTGGGACGCGGCGATCACCGACGGGGACGGTTGCTTGTCCCTGATCAGCCGCGCGTGGCGCGAGGTGACCACCGCGCACAAGAAGCAGGAGCAGTTGGAGACGCACATCAAGGAAGTCCGCACCCGCCTGATGCAATTGGCGCAAGGCTGGGCGGTCAACGCCGATTCGAACATCGACCGCGAGCAACGCAAGATTATCGCGGACAAGATCCTGGCCTGGTTGAAATCCAATCCGCAGGCCATCTACGACCGCGTCCAGGTGCTGGAGAAGACGCTGGGCTTCGACGATGGCGACCAGTTCGTCCTATCGGACTTTGCCGACATCCCGGCCCGCGCCGGCGTGGGCCGACCGGAGCCGATGGAGAAACGGTTTCCCAAGCGGTTGCAGGAGTACTTCCACGAATGGGCGACCGTCACGACGGTGGAGCGTTGGGAGCAGAACACGCGGGCCAATCCGCAAGGTGGTCCCTGGCTGGGCTCCGAGGAATTCGGTCAATTTACCCGCTTCCTCCGCGACGCCCTCTGCGCCGGCAGCAACTTCAACGATATCAACCAGCAATTGATCAAGGTCGTCAATCTCAAACTGCGTGACGAATCGGCCAAGCGGCGGGCGCGGCGCAAGTACGTCGGGATCATGATGAACGACTATGTGCTCAACCCTGGCCCCAGCGACGAGCCCATCGAACAGACCGAAGGCGCCAGTCCGGAGGATTTCGGGCTGATGGCGTCGTTCCTGACCCGATGGTCCAGCCGCTTGCCCGAGTTCCTGGCGTCCGGAGCCGGTCTGGAAATCCGCGTTCCGCCCGGCAACTCGGAATTGACCGAGATCATCCAGCGATACGAGAATCCGCCGGTTTGACCGTCCGCCAACCGCATCCGGAACCTTTGCCAGTAGCGAAAGAATTTCATGCATATCTTGTTCGCCAACACCGGAGTCCAGGTGATCTGCATCCCGATGCAGTCGGGGCGCCGCTACACGACCGCGCAAATCGGCTACGGCTGGCAGAACTGCCGCTGCAAGTCTGAACAAGCCGAAGACGACCGCGACGAGGACGAAGAGCCCCAGGCAGAAGTCTTTCCGTACATCCAGTGGCAGATCATCCAGTCGCATGTCAGCAAGCTGTTCTTGGCCGTCGATACCAGCCTGGGCGATCCGGACATCGGCTATTTCTGCGATCCGTCTTCGCTGGCTGGCGATTTCCACGTCACGCTGAACAATCTACTGGATCGCAACGGCCAGCCATTGGCCGGACTGCCGCCGGTCGAGTTGTGCCTGCGAGCGGCGACCGCGACGGCGGGCGAGGCCAAACCGGTGCATATCGTCGTCGATTTCGGCAATAGCCGCACCGGCGCCCTGCTGGTCGAAATGGCGGGCGAAGTCGCCCAGTCGGCCGAGATGCTGCCGTTCGAACTGGTCAACCGCTACAGCCTGGACCACTTCAGCGACGAAGGCGAGCAGATCGGCAAGCCCAACGCCCGCTGGTTCTCGTCCAAGACGCGGTGGGCCAACACGCCGTATCCGGAACCGCCGGAGATGGCCAAGAAAGAATACTACCGCGAAACCAAGAAGGGATTGTTCGGCAAGAAGCAGGTCAAACGTGAGCGCGAGACCTACATCCGGCCGCCGCTGTTCGACGATTGGTCGATGGTGCGGATGGGGCGCGAGGTCGATGAGGTCTCGCAGATCATGCATGCCAAAGGCGACTTCCGCACGGGCGTCAGTTCGCCCAAGCGGTACTTGTGGGCTGACGACGACAGTTGGCTCGAAGGCGCCTTCTGGTACATGGCCGATCCGCACGACCGCGAAGGAAACAGCGAATTCGCGGCCAAGCTGCACGGCCCGCTGTTGAAATTCATCCACGAGGACGACCGCGATTTCCTGATTGACAAGGACGACCCGCCGGAAGATCTGTTCGCCCAGATGGTGCCGACCAAGCCGACGCACGCGCCGCGCTGCCTGATGACGACGGCCATCTACGAACTGCTGTGCCAGGCGTTCGCCTATGTGAACTCCTACGGCTACCGCAGCCGCACCGACGACTCGGCACGCACCCGTGAGATTCACAGTCTGACGATGACCTTTCCCAGCGGCATGTTCCAGGACGAGAAGGAGCGTTTCCAGCGTCAGTGCCAGAAAGCGATCAACATCTTCGCGCGCACGGTGGGCAAGCATCAGCGAGTCAAACCGCAGTTGACGTTCAGCATCGACGAAGCCAGCGCCGTCCACCTGACCTACATCTGGGCCGAACTGCGGATGCTGGGACAGGATCCGCGGCTTTGGTTCGCCGCTCTGGCGCGGGATCACAGCACCTCGAAGAGCAATCCCTGGGGCGACGGCGATTCGGGCGGCGCCAAGGGGGCCGTCGGCGCCGTGCCCGCCGCACGGCGTCGTGGCGCCGCGACCGCGCCGCGCGGCGGTGTCGCTCGCCCCGGCCGCGGCGGCCCGGTTGCGGAAGAGCCGGCCGAGGAAAAGAAGCGGAAAGAGCTACGCATCGCGTGCATCGACATTGGTGGCGGGACCACCGACTTGATGATCGCCAGCTATCTGTACGAACCGGGCATCGACGACACGATCCGCGGCAAGGTGCTCCACCAGGATGGGCTTTCCGTCGCCGGCGACCAGTTGGTCAAGCGTCTGCTGGAGCGGATCATTGTGCCGCATTTCGCCCAAGCGATCGGATTGGAAGACGAAGACGTCCAACTCTTGTTCGGCCCCAAGGTGCCCAAGAACCGCGGCTTCACCTCGCAACGCATCGATTGGATCAACCGGCTGTTCGTTCCGCTGGCCGAGACCTATCTGCAAGCGGCCGTGGAAGAAGTCGAGAACCGCGAAGGCGACGCCGAGCCGCAGCAGATCACGCACACCGATCCGGAACTGATCGATCCGGCCGTTCTGGAATCACTCGAACAGGTCTGCACCAAGTTGCGCGGGCCCGGCTACTACGACCTGACGCAGGATCTCGGTCTGCAGTTCGACAAGAACACGTTCGAAACCGTCGTCCACGAGGTTTTCGACGACTTGCTGTTCGACTTCTGCACGCGCATCGCCGAATACCAGGCGGATGTCGTGCTGCTGGCCGGCCAGCCGTCGAAGCTCCGCTATATCCAGCAATTGATCAGCAAGTACCTGCCGCTGCCGCCCACTCGCATCATTTCGATGTTCAACCACTACGCCGGCAATTGGTATCCGTACCAGGATGTGAAAGGGAACAAGCCCGGTCTGATCGTGGATCCGAAGAGTGCCGTGGTGGTCGGCGCAGCGATCGAGTTCATGGCTCGCAACGGGATGCTGCCCCAGTTCAAATTCTCGATGCAGGGCAAGGACAAAGAGAACACCTATTACTGGGGCGTGATGACGGAATCGACTTCGACCATCCGCAACGAACGGGTTCTGTTCCATCCGGTCGAAGAGGGCGCGACGAAAGATGAATGGACCGAATTCACCACGATCGCGCTGCGAGCCGTGATCGGCCGCAAGATGTCCGGCGACGAGTATGCCCAGGCCACGCCGATCTACGTGCTGAAGATGGAGACGAACGACCGTATCGGGCCGACCGAAGTTACCGTGCGGATCCGCCGCGTGCCCGCCAGCGACGAATCCGAGGAACACTTGGCGGTCGATTCGGTGTCCGGAACGGTTGCGGGCCAAACGGCCGTGCTCGACGAAAACGTGTTCTTCAACTGGCGCACCCTGGCCGACGAAAGCTACTTCCTGGATACCGGCGGCCTGGACAATATCGAAATTGGAAACCGTTAACATGTCTGCTGACGCCGACCCGCAGGTTCCCCGCAGTGAAGCATCGCCCTCGTTGGCGCAGATCCTCGAAGTGATCCGGCCGCAGGTCGAGAAGATCGAAGAAGGCTTTACGGCGATCCGCGTGACGCTGGACGCCCTGGCCAGCCATGTCGGAGGCGGGCCTGCGCCGTTTGCCGCACCGAGACCGCGGACGGCGCCGGTCGCCGAGTCGTTGCCGACCGCAACTCCCGCATCGCCTCAGCCACTGCCTCCCGCCGCAGCGTCGCCCGCGGCCGTTGCTTCGCCGCTGCCGACGGCTATGCCCGTCGCCGCCGCGCCGCGTGCCGCGAGCCCCGCGCCAGTCGCTCGTCCGGCGGCTGCCGAACTGCCGCCGACGGTCAGTCCGGCACCGCAGAGGCGAGCCGAGCGTCCCGGATCGATCGCCGTGGCAAGCGGGGACGGAGGCAACTGGAGCCGGATTCTGTTCGGCGAGAATTTGCACGCTGGGCAATCGATCTCGCATCTGAGCGGCACACTGCTGGCGGATATCTACGCGGGCGACAATAGCGCCGTCGGTCTGGCCGGCCAAGTGATGACCTTCCGCACCGGCACCGCCGAGCAAAAAGCTCGCTTGCTGAAGGAGGTGGGCGAAGCGTTCTACGGCTGGAAACCGCGGGGCGACGAGTCGCTGTTGCAGCCGCTGATCGACTGGGTCCACGCCGAACTGGATGCTGTGCAATTGGGCAACCGTATCATGGTTGTGCAGATCGGCGACCGTTACGACATGCAGCGCCACAATGCCAAGCAGGCCGGCGTTGAGGTGGCGGAGGTTTATGGCTGGATCGTGCTGCGGGACAACGGCAAGGTGTTTTCCAAAGCGAACGTGGCCGTCAAGTAGCGGCTGCCAAGATGTACTTCGAAAGGGAAAACGAATTCCACGATGAAGACCTATGTTTGCGCCAATTGCGGAGCGGAAGTCAGGCGGCCTACGCCGCCGTTGAGTTGCCAGTCGTGCGGTCAGCAGCGGATCGGTCTGTTCAAGGTCAAGGCGGCAGACGCCCCGGCTGCTCCGGCCCCGATGGCCCCATCGCCGATCCAGCCTCCAGGTCCGGTCGGAGTGCCGATACCGGCTGCGCCGACCATTCAATCTCCGCCTCCGCCCACTGCGCCGATGTATGCTCCGCCTTCAGCGGCACCCTCAGCCCCCGCTGCATCCACATACGCCCCGCCTCCGCCCGTCCCCGTGGCTCCGTCGCCGCCGATGGCTCCCGCCCCGCCTGCCGCGAGGGTTTCGCCGACGATGCCAGCGCCGCCCAGCCCGGTTGCTACTCCTCCCCAGGCACCGATCGCTCCGGTGCCCCCGTCCCCTGCGCCAGCAGCGCCTCCGCATGTTTCGCCGGCACCGCCTCCGCCGACTGCACCGACGCCTATTCCGCCGACTCCCGTCACGCCGAGGGCCACGAAGGCGACGACGCCTACGGTTTCGCCGCCGACGGCCGCACCACCGGTGCGACCCGTGGCACATCCGGCGGCTCCCGTCATTGCGGACGTGGAGGAACCGGAAGAAGTCTCCGCAGCACTGCCGCCTCAAGTGGATACGCGCAGTGCCGCCCCCGAACCAGCGAGGCCCGCCGCGACGACGCCTCGACCGGCGCCGCGAACGCCTGCCCCCGCGCCACCTCGGCCAGTCGCCGCGCCCCCCACGGTTCCCCCGTTCCAACCGCCGGTCGAAGACGAAGCCACCCCGCCGCCCCAAGCGGCGCCTTCACGACCAACGGCGACGGCCGCGCAACCGGAGGCTCGAGCGGCCCGACCGCCAGCCGACGAATCGGAGCTGGCAGATGACGCGGACGAGTCGCCCAGCCGCGAGTCAGCGGCCCAGCCCGCAGCCGACAAAAAGGTGCCCGGCAAGATCCTGTGGCAGTTTCCCAAACAGATTCCGGGGCAGGCCTACTCGACCACTCCGCTGCGAGGTTGCCCGGTAGCCTACGGCAAGACCCAGTTTGCCGCCTGTTTGGGAAAGACGCTGGTGGGTCTTGACTGGAAAGGATCGGGGCTGGAGAAGATCTGGGAATGCGAAGTGGGGGGGCACGTGCCCGGTTCCCCGACGCTCGGTTCCGACGGCCTGATCCGCGTCCATTCCGGAGATGGCTGGTTGCATTGCGTTGACCAGAACGGCTTCCGCGTTTGGGAGCCCGTGCCGGTGGGCGAGCCGCTGGGCTGGGCCGCCCCGATTGTCGATTTGAACAACGTGACCTATGTTTCCGGCTATGCCGGCGGCATATTCCGAATTGGCACCCGCGGTGAATTCAAGAACCGCGCATTTGTGCGCTCGCGGCAAAAATTTGATTCCACGGGGCTGATCTATCGGGGCATGTTGTACATCGGCTGCGAAGATGCCTTTCTGTACGCCATCCCCATTTCCGAAGAGGATGGCCGCAATAGTTGGAACCAGTTGGAGGACCGGGGCAGAACCCAGTGGTTCATCAACTCGGCCCCGGCCCTGGCAGGGGATTCCACAATCGTCGTTGCCGGACGGGACGAGAATTTGTACGCCTTCCATCCCGACGGCAGACAGGCGTGGAAGCTGCACATTCCTGGCCAAATGCTCGCGTCGCCAGTGGTCGGAGCCAATGGAGACATCTTCGTGGGCGTCAGCCTCGTCCGCGCCGGCCATCGCGACAAGGGAAAATTGATTTGCGTCGATGGCGACTCGCACCGCGTGCGTTGGGAGTATGAAGCACGGGGGCCCGTCGAATCCACGCCGGTGATCGGGGACGACCAGGTCGTCTATTTCGGAGACAATGCCGGCTTCATCCATGCATTGCGAGCCGATGGTCAAGTGTTGTGGCGTCAACAAGTCCGCTCGCCCGTGCGCTCGGCCGGGAACATCGTTGGCCCCAATCGGCTGGTTTTCGGCCTAGACAATGGGACGATGGTTGGAATCCTCTGCTCCTCAGGAGGGGTGTCCAAAAAGGGTTGGCCCAAATATTTGGCTCGCTGATTCGATTCCGAGTACAATTCGGGGGTAGCAGCGTTTAAGGTGTAACGAGGCAAGCTCTTGGCGTAGGCATCGGCAAGATTTGCGTGAGTTCAGGGCCGAGTGCGGTGAGTGTATCCGAACAGGGGTTATTTCTACGATTGTTCCAGCCTCGATGGCTTGTCGTCCATCGGCGCGGTTTTCCGAACGGGAGGGTAGTCAGATGAGATTCTTCGCATTGTGCTTGATTGTGGTCGGGCTCCTAGCCTCGACGGCAACAGCCCGAGTGTGGACGGACGCAAGCGGACAGGGGAAGATCGAAGCCGAGTATCTCGGCATCGAGAATGGGATGGTGAAGTTGGAGGTTCGCCCCAGCGGCCGGGTGGTCTCGATCCCGCTAGGCACACTGAGCCAGGCGGACCAGCAATTTGTCAACGAGCAAGTGGCCAAGGTCGAAGCGGAAGCTCGCGCAGCCGCCGGACCGCCGGATCGCTTCACGCAAGCGATCATGGAGGATCCGACCAATCCCTCCAACTACATCAATCGTGGCATGGCATTGACCAATCGCGGCCAATACGAAGCTGCTGTGCGTGATTTCACGAAGGCGATCGAGTTGAATCCGGAAGATGCACACGCGCACAACGGCCGCGCGCTGGCCTATCACAAGGCCGGCGATCTGATTGCGGCCCAGAAGGATTTCAACGAGGCCATCAAGCGGGATCCCAAGTTGATCTCGGCGTACAAGAACCGCGGCGAGAATCTGCGTCAACTGGCTTTGGACAAGACGCGGAGTGTGCCGGAACTAGACGAAGAGATCGAGCGCTGGCAGCAGTTCTGGAGCCACGCCCGCAAGGCGAATCTGAAGAACACTCCTTGGCAGCCGTTGAATGCCACCAAAGGCGATGTCAGCCGTTACGCGGTCATGTTACAGATGGCCCAGACGGATTTCCAGTTCGCACGTGATCTGGAGCGGAACTACGGCTGGGATGACCACGGAGGCCACGGCGGTCATGGCGGCCACGGTCGCGGTTGCAACTGCCCCGCTTGCTCGGGACATGCCTGCCCGCACTGCAACGACCGCGGCTGTGCGGCTTGCAACGGCGGGAAGCCCGCTCCGGGTTTGGGCGTCTACCCGCCGCAAGTGATGAAGGGCGAAACGATCACGTTGGTCGCCAATGCGGCCATGCTCGCGCAGGGCATGCCGACCGAGGCCAAGCCGGGCCAGAAACCGGATCCGAATGCTCCGCCGATTCCCATCGACAGCGTTGATTTCTATCGCGACGTCGACGGTGACGGCTCGTTCAATGCTGCTGTGGACCAGTTCCTGGGCGCCGACGGCGAAGGGAAGGATGGCTTCAGCCTGGAAGTTTCGACCGCAGCGTTCCCCCCAGGCCCGCAGAGCTACTATGCGGTGCCGCGCGGCGGACCCGGGTCGGGCACCGGTGCGACGCCCGAGGAAATGATGGCAGCCGCCCAGAAACTGGAACAGGCTGCTCAAACCCAGCAGGGCATCGCGGAATCGTGCGGGCAAGGCGCACAGCAGGGCCTGAGCGAGGACCAATCGAAAGGCATGAGCCAAGACCAGGAAAAGATCGCCGACGAGTGTGCGGAGTGCGCCGACCAAGTCGCCGCGGCTTCGCCCGAACTGGCCAAGATGTTGGACGAGGCCACCAAGCCGATGAAGGCGGTGAAGAACTTGATGAACACTGCCCAGAAGCGACCGGGCGAAGCATCCAAGGGCGACGCCGAGAAGGCCGCGGAGAAAGCCACTGATGCGGCTGGGAAACTGGCCGAGTTGGCGGCCAAAATGCGAGAGGCGGCCGAAGCGGCGAAGGCCAGCACTGCAGAGAATCCTGGTCAAGCGCCGGCAAACGCTGCCGCGGGGGTACCCACCAGCGGAGCCAACGAGATCCTGGCCGCCGCGCCCATCGGGCCGCGCGGAGTCGGGCCCGGCGCCGGGCCCGGAACGGGCGGAGACGACACGGGTTACGAAGAAGAAGTCGTGGTGACCGAGGAGATCATCGAGGAAGAGATCGCTGACCGGGCGCAGGATTACATCGAGAAGTACGACTACGACAGCGCCGTGTACGAGTACGATCGCGTACTGCAGAACGACCCGCTGAACGTGGATTTCCTCCGCGACCGCGCGGCCACCCAGTTGCTGCGGGGCAGCTACGATCACGCGATCCGGGACTACGACCGGTTGCTGACCGTCCAGGAGACGCCGGACGCGAACCTGTACTACAACCGCGGCTGCGCCCACTTGGCGGCTGGCCGGCTGGACGAAGCGCTCAGCGATTTCACCAAGTCCATTTCGTTGAACGAAGTCTGGAGCTTGGCGTACAACAACCGCGGTGCGACCTATGCCCGGCTGCGACAGTACGACAAGGCCGTTGCCGATTTCACGAAGGCCATCGAACTGGAACCGGGCAACAGCCTGGCGTACCGCAACCGCGCGTTGGCCTATCGGAAGCTGGGCGAGACGCAGAAGGCGCAGGATGATTTGCAGTACATGATCCGCTTGGAGAAAGTCGATTCGGCGGGCAGCGTGCGATAAGCCGCTCCGGACGAATCGTCCCCGCGAGCCGAAGCCACGGTGTCCCCGAGATACCGTGGCTTTTTTTGTTCAACCGTAGCCCGATTCGTGAGAACTCGGATTCTTCACGATCTCGACCGAAACCTACCGGAGCCATTCCATGACTCATTCGATCCATCGGCGGCATTTCCTGGCGGCCAGTGCAGCGGCTGCAGCACTGCCCTTGAGCGCTCAACGCTCGAAAGCGTCCGAGCCGGCGGCAGACAAGGTACCCGCGCCGAAGATCGGCGTAGCCACCCTTGGATTCGGAACCTACACCAATGCCCGACTTGCCGGCGAACTGGCGTCCGAGGGCATCGGCATCGTTCAATTGTTTCTGAACCAAACCGACAGTCGCTACTGGAAGTACAACGGTCGATCGGACCTCGTCGATTTGACCGAAGCCCGGTGTCGGTCGATCGCCGATGCGTACCGCTCGGCGGGCATCTCGATCCACAGCCTGGGTGTCTACACGAACTTGATCCATCCGGACGCCGAGGAGCGGAAGGCGAATCTGGAATATTTCGAAGCCATGATGGGAGTCGCCGTGGCGATGGACGTTGGGATGCTGATCACCGAAGCGGGGCATTACCATTCGGATCAGCCCGAGCCGCCGGTGCCTCATCATTTCCAGGAAGAGGTCTGGAACACGATGGTTACCACCGGCAAAGAACTGGCGAGGCGTGCCGAGGCGCACGGCAGGACCGTTCTGTTCGAGCCGTTCTTCCGAGGCTTCCTGGCCAGTGCGAAACGCACTCGGTTGTTTCTGGAAGCTGTCGACTCGCCTCGCATTCGTGCCTTGTTAGACCCGGCGAATCTGCTGGAGGTCAACGACCTGGACGAGATGTTCGACCAATTGCAGCCCTGGATCGAGTGCCTGCATGCCAAAGACCGCAAGCTGCACGTCGACCGCGGCGTTCCGGCAGGACAAGGTGACTTGGACTATGCTCGGTTTGCCGAACTGGCTGTCCAGCGGACGCCGCATGCTCCGCTGATCCTGGAGTATGTCGGCCCCAACGACTATCGCCAAGCCCGGCAACACCTGGAAAACGCGCTGCATCAAGCGAGCCGCCGCGCCGATTCGTGAACCCAACGATCCTCGCCGACAACTTGACGAGGAAACGTTGGTTCGCTACAACTTACTGTTGGTGGGGTTTCGAGACGGGACTTCCGTGATGGGTGCCACCCGCATGTTTCGCGCTCTGCTGGTGCGTTCTTTTTCGAATTCTTCTATGTCCAGCTTTTTTCGGGGAGTACCCCATGTCTGCTCATAAATCGCGAGTGGTTGTTTTCCGCCCAGGCGTCCGATCCGGCTTCACGCTTGTCGAGCTGCTTGTGGTCATCGCAATTATCGGCGTACTCGTCGCATTGCTGCTGCCCGCGGTCCAGATGGCTCGCGAGTCTGCGCGGCGGACTCAGTGCGGCAATAACGTCCGACAGTTGGGCGTCGCTTTGCACAACTATCACGATACCGTCGGACGGTTTCCGCCGGGCGGCGTTCATCATCTCGGTGGGCCAGCCCAGAAAACGTGGCAGAATGCCGACAGCCCAGGCTGGCGCGCGTCCTGGCTAGTATTCTTGCTGCCGTACCTGGAACGCGAAGGACTGTATCAGCAGTACAATTTCTCGGTTCCCCCCAACCAAAGCGCGGCGAGTGCCGAGGTAGTTGCCACGCCGATTCCCACGTTCATCTGCCCGAGCACCGGATCGCGACATCAACCTTGGGTGGGACAAGCCGGAGGCAGCATTCCATTCGCCAAGGGCCACTACGCGGCTTGTTTCAGTGCCGGAAGTGCGTACTCGCCCGCGTCGTTCAACGGAGCCCGGATGGACTGGGATCGCGCGGTATTCAACGCGGCGGGACACTACGGTGCCATGAATGCCGATATCAAAGACGGAGCCAGCAATGTCATCGCGGTCAGCGAGATCCTGAGCCGTGACACCCCCAACGACAGCAGGGGCGCCTGGGCATATCCTGCGGGAGCTTTTTTCAGCGGGCGCAATCATGTTGACGATGTATCCGCAGGGCCTCCCGGGCCCGAGTTGCCACCCAACGGAATCGCCTTGGATCCCAACTTACGAGACAAACCCGTCGATTGCAGCGCACTGGCCACGGATCGGCGACTGGCTTGTGATGCCACGAATCCGTCGCGACCCAACATCGCTGCACGCAGCTACCACCCTGGCGGAATCCATGTTCTGCTGGCCGACGGTTCAGTCAAATTTGTCAACGACGAAATTGCTGTCGAGACTTGGATTCGCCTGCTGGGAATTCACGACGGAGAGCCAGTCGGCCAGTATTAGCATCCAACCTGCTGCGTTATGCGACTTCGCGACAAACGGAAATGTTATGTTGAATGATGGAGAAAAAGGCGTTGTACTTCAGCGCGACAGGCAAACGTACGGGATTGCGCCGCATATCCCTTGCGGGGTGGTGACGGCCGCGACGCTTCGCAAGATCGCGGACGTGGCCGAGCGGTACAACATCCCGCAGATCAAGATCACCAGTGCCGCCCGGATCGCTCTGCTCGGAATCCGGGAAGAGGACGTCGATGCGATCTGGGCCGATCTGGGAATGGATCCCGGCAATGTCGTCGGCATCTGTGTCCGCAGCATCAAGGCGTGTCCGGGAACCAGTTACTGCAAGCGAGGCCAGCAGGACAGTCTGGGGGTAGGAATGGCTCTGGACGCCCGCTATCACGGCATGCAGTTGCCCGGCAAAGTGAAATTTGGTGTCAGCGGCTGTCCCAACCAGTGCGGCGAAACCAGCTTCAAGGATATCGGCTTGGTTGGCACGGCCAAGGGCTGGCGCGTCTACGTCGGCGGCAACGGTGGCACCACTCCACGCATCGGCGACGTGCTGGTGCAACGGATTGACACCGACGCAGCCCTGGCGATGATCGATCGGATCATCGACTACTACCAGGCCAATGCCAAGCCGAGGGAACGCATGGGCAAGATGATCGAGCGGCTGGGGCTGACCGACTTGGAAGAAGCCGTGGGGCTCTGACGCTCCCCCTTTCCGCCATGGTCGATGCAGGGCCAGTCTGTATCTTCCCTTTCCCTCGTGGAAGCGCAAAGAAGAACCGCAGCCTTCGCTGGAAGACCGCGGTTGCGTGGTGAGCAATCTGACATCAGCGACATCAGCCGTCACTACGGCAGAATCACCGAATCGATGACGTGGATCACGCCATTGCTGCACTCGATGTCCGTCTTAACGACTTTCGCCTTGTCTACCGAAACCCCATCACCTACCGTGATCGAGATCGACTTGCCCTGCACTGTCTTCGCCTTCGACAGACCGACGACATCCTTGGCCATCACCTTGCCCGGAACCACGTGGTAGGTCAGGATCGCCACCAGCTTGTCCTTGTTTTCCGGCTTCAGTAGCGACTCGACCGTGCCTTCCGGCAGTTTCTCGAACGCAGCGTCCGTCGGGGCGAACACCGTGAACGGCCCGTCGCCCTTCAGCGTCTCGACCAGTCCAGCGGCCTTGACGGCGGCGACCAGGGTCGAAAACTGCTTCGCGCCGACCGCGGTATCCACGATGTCCTTCTCAGCGGCCTGCACGGCCGACGTGGAGGCAACCAAACCCAGAACCATAGCGACTGCAAAACTTCGCACCATCTCAGAACTCCTTACGTGAACCTAAAAACTGGAGAGTTCGGCAGCGACTCTGCTTGCCGAAACGCTTTTGTCAAACCTCATGGAGAGTTTAGGGGCATGAAAAGTGGCCCTTCGAAATTTTTCCCGAATCGATGCCGCGACCGATCATCCATCGCTCACCGTAGGGTCGAATCGGGGGATGCGCGCGGACTGGACGAAACGGAATTCAACCCGCATAATCCGGTCATGCGCGACTACCAGCGAGAAAACCTGACCCACGATCCGGTCCACGGGTACATTTCGTTCACTTCTGATGCCGACGCCGCAGCGGGCGAGACGTCTGAGCGTCAGATCATCGATCATCCGTGGGTCCAGCGGATGCGGTACATCCATCAGCTTCAGACGGCTTGGTGGGTATACCCGACGGCCGAACACACGCGGTTCCCGCACGTGATCGGGGCGATGCACATGGCCAGCCGGGCAATCGCCGTCCTGTACGAGAGCCTGCGCGACGTTTGCCCGGACGTGCCCAGCCGGGGCTATGTCGAAAGCCTGCTGCGCATGGCCGGATTGTTGCACGATGTCGGGCACGGCCCGTTCGGCCATTTTTTCGACGAGCATTTTCTGCAGGGCTACGGGTTGACACACGAGACCTTGGGCGCAGCGATCATCCGGCAGGAACTGGGCGATCTGCTGCGCGGCCTGCGGCGGAACCCAAACCATTCTCTGGCGGCCGACGAACGGCTCGACCCCGATCAAGTCGCGTGGCTGATCATGCGGCCCCGCGAGGACGACCGATCCGAGCGGCCGAAGTGGCTGCGATTGCTGCGTAGTTTGATGAGCGGCATTTACACGATCGACAACATGGATTTCGTCCTGCGGGACGCCTACATGACCGGCTACAGTCAACGAGCGTTCGATCTGGACCGGCTGCTGCATTACAGTTTCTTCAGTCCGGCGGGTCTGACGATCTACGATCGCGGCATGGATGCGCTGCTGCGGTTCATGAGCGCTCGGGCCGAACTGTTCCGGTCGGTCTACTTCCATCGCACGGTGCGGGCCATCGACCTGACGCTCGCCGAACTGTTTGCCGCCAGCAAGCAGTACCTGTTTCCGGGCAATCCGTTGGAAAACTTGACCCAGTACCTGCATTTCACCGAGGCATCGCTGCTGGTCGATGTGGCTCGCTGGCCCTACCAACAGGACGATCAGCAACGTGCGCTGGGCAAAGCGTGGCAGCGGTTGCTGAGCCGCCAGTTGGCCTGGGTGACGGTGTGCCAAAGGAACTTGGTCTTTGCCGAGGACGATGCGGAACGCAGCAGCGTGTTCAGCGACGCGGAGATCGCCGAACGGATGATCCGCCGCCAATTGCCGACAGAGTTGGCCGAATTGCCATTTCGCGTCGATGTCGCCCGGGCAATCTTTCGGCCTCACACGCGCGGCCCCGCCGCCGATCAGAACTTCCTGTTCGATTCGGCTCGCAATACGGTTCGTCCGCTAACCGCCTACCAATTGTTCCAGCGGTTGCCGGTCAGCCAGCGGATCTGCCGCGTCTATGCCCGGTCTCACGAATACGCCGCCGAACTGGCGGCCGCACTCGACCGCCTCTTGGGCGGCGGCCCCGAAGACGACCTAACAAACATGTAGGAACCGATTCTTCGAAGAACGCGCGGAAGCCACCTTGTCAGCGCCCGAGGAAGGTGAAAAATAGCGGCTGTCAGGTCCGACGGATGCTCGCAAAGGAGCAATCCGCAGGCGGCGGAGTTCTGCGCGACGTCACGGAGCGCCCTGCCCCTCTCGGCTGCCTGCGGACACGGTGAATAGGAGATTGAAACGATGTTCCTGGGATTCGGTGAAATCATGGCGCGGATTGCGCCCGAGGGTTGCCGTCGCTGGCGGCAGTCGCTGCCGGGACGAGTCGAAGTGACGTGGGGCGGTGGCGAAGCTAACGTATGCGCTTCGCTGGCGATGTTCGGTCAGCCGGTGCGCTACTTGACCGCCTTGCCGCGGCATCCGATCTCGGAAAGTCTGGTGGCTTCACTGCGCGGTTTGGGAGTCGATACGGGGTCGATCCTCTGGCGAAAGGCAGGCCGGTTGGGATTGTACTTCGTCGAAGCCGGCGCGAATCAGCGCGGCTCGACCGTCGTCTACGATCGCAGCGATTCGGCCATCAGCCTGGCCGGTCCCGAGGAATACGATTTTGCCGCCGCGTTGGACGGAGTGCATTGGCTGCACGTGACCGGCATCACGCCCTCGATAAGCGAAAACGCCTACCGAGCGAACCTCGAACTGGTCCGTCGGGCGAAGCAGGCGGGCGCGACGGTCTCGTGCGATTTGAACTACCGCAAGAAACTGTGGAATTGGCGGCCGGGCATGGACAAGAGGGCACTGGCCGGGCAATGCATGTCGGAAGTGCTGCAGCACGTGGACTTGGTGATCGGCAACGAAGAGGACGCCGCCGACGTGCTCGGAATTCACGCGGCGGGCACGGACGTCCAGCGAGGCCAGATCAACGCAGCGGCCTACGAACAGGTGGCGCGCGAAATCGTCAGCCGGTTTCCCGGTATTTCGCGTGTGGCGATCACGTTGCGCGAGAGCATTTCGGCGGACCACAACAACTGGGGCGGCCTGTTGTTCGACACGGCCGAAGACCGTTCGTTCCTCGCCCCGTTGGACGACGGCGGCGCGTATCGTCCCTACGAGATCCGCGATATTGTCGATCGAGTCGGCGCCGGCGATTCGTTTGCGGCCGGATTGCTGTACGCCCTGAATTCCGAGACCTATCGCGAGCCGAGCCAAGCGATCGCGTTTGCCGTTGCTGCCAGTTGCCTAAAGCACTCGGTCCACGGCGATTTCAACTACGTCACGGCGGCCGAAGTTGCCCACCTGGCCGCCGGAAACGCCAGCGGCCGGGTCCAGCGGTAGGCGGACTTCGCTGCCTAGAATCCCCGTAAGCCAAGATGCGAGAATTCGGATTCCACCATCCCCCGTAGCCGAATTCGTGAGAATTCGGACCCGGAAATCTCACGATTTCCGCTACGGGGCGAACCACACTGCCCAACCCCTAGACTTCTGAACCCGAAAAAAGACATGCCAAGCGAAACCTACGAAAATCCGTTGATCACTCGGTACGCCTCCAAGGAGATGAGCCTGCTTTGGAGCGACAAGAAAAAGTTTACGACGTGGCGGCGGCTGTGGGTTGCCTTGGCCGAAGCGGAGCAGGAACTAGGGTTGCCCGTCACCGACGAACAGATTGCGGAACTCAAGTCGCAAGTTGAAAACGTCAACATGGAGGCGGCCAACCGTTACGAGCGCAAATTCCGCCACGACGTGATGGCGCACGTCCATGCCTACGGCGACGTCTGTCCGAAAGCCGCGCCGATCATCCATTGGGGCGCGACCAGTTGCTACGTGACTGACAATACCGATCTGATCCTGCTCCGGCAGTCGCTTCAACTAACCGCGCGGCGGCTGGCGGCGGTCATTGACCGTCTGGCAAGTTTCGCCCGCCAGCACCGCGCGCTGGCCTGCCTCGGCTTCACGCACCTGCAGCCGGCCCAGCCGACGACCGTCGGCAAACGGGCTTGTCTGTGGGCCTACGACCTAGCCTTGGATCTGGTCGAAGTCGAGCATCGGATCAACCGCCTGAAGGCCCGCAGCATCAAGGGCACGACGGGCACTCAAGCGAGTTTTCTCGCGTTGTTCGACGGCAACCACGACAAGGTCAAGCGGCTCGAACGGCGGGTGGCGCAGAAAATCGGCTTCGAGGCCACGTACGCGGTGACCGGCCAGACCTACTCGCGGAAGATCGATTCGCAGATCGCCGATGTGCTGTCGGGGATCGCTCAATCGGCTCACAAAATGGCGACCGATCTGCGGATTCTGGCCAGCCGCAAGGAGCTGGAAGAGCCGTTCGAGGAACAGCAGATCGGTTCCTCGGCGATGGCCTACAAGCGAAACCCGATGCGCAGCGAGCGGATCTGCTCGCTGGCCCGTTTTGCGATCAGTCTGCAATCCAGCACGGCCAATACGCTGGCGACCCAGTGGATGGAGCGGACGCTGGACGACAGCGCCAACCGGCGCCTGGTCCTGCCGCAAGCGTTCCTGGCGATCGATGCAATCCTGGTACTTTGCCAGAACGTGGCCTCCGGCTTGGTTGTTTACCCGGGCGTGATCGCCAAGAATCTGCGCGAGGAACTGCCGTTCATGGCCAGCGAGAACATTCTGATGGCCGCCGTGGCCGCCGGCGGCGACCGGCAGGAACTGCACGAGCGCATCCGCCAGCACAGCCAAGCCGCGGGGGCGGTTGTCAAGAACGAAGGCCGTCCGAACGATCTGATCGAGCGGTTGCGGAGCGACGAAGCCTTTGCCGGACTCGACTTCACCGCCGCCATGGATCCGGCCCAGTTCGTCGGCCGGGCGCCGCAGCAGGTCGACGAATTCCTGACCGAAATCGTCACCCCGATTCGGCAGCGCTACCCCGATTCGGCCGTGGTCCAGGCGGAAGTCAACGTCTAAGCAACGGCCGAGAAAAAAGTGTTGTCAGGAGTCATTCGTGCGAAGCACCCGGTGGGCAGGTTCCTGGCAGATGCCCCTGATACTTTGTTTCGCGAGCTACCCTAGCGGGCATAACTCACCCGGACGAAGAAACCGTCCAACAGCAGATCGTGCGAAGCGTCCGGCCCGGCGGCCAGATTGAACCAGGAGGCCAGTTCGTACCCACCGGCGACCTGCCAATTCCCGTACGTCCACGCGGCTCCGGCAGCCGTCTCCAACACCGGGACCGCTTGGTCGATGGTGCCCGTGAAATCCACGACCGTCCCTTCCACATCGTCGATCTCCTGCTGGGCAAGCTTGAAACGCCCGGCCAGCACCGAACCCGCCGCGCGCCCGAACAGACTGAAGCCCCGCGGCAGGTTCCACCACCCCTCCGCGCCGATCCGGATGCCATACGCTTCCAGCTCGCTGCGCGACGTCAGCTCGCCCGCAAACGTATCACCCAGGAAATCCGAGTATTCGTACTGCGTCGCCGCAGCTTGATCGATCTGCGCCCAGCGGAATCCACCGAACAGTCGCAGATCGGTATCGTCTCTCAAGCACAGGTTGCGTCCAATCTCCAGATCGTGAACCTGGTAGTTCAAGCTGGCCGTCGCGGCCACCGCATCCACCGTGATATCCAGCACGCTGCGCGTGGCGACCAACGCCAGATCGGGTTCATCGAGCCAATCGACGCTGCCCGCGGCCTCGGTATCGTAGTACGTGAAACTCCACCCGACGTCCCAAGCCGAATCGAAGCGATAACCCAGTCGCCCGCGCACGCCAGTCTGCCAGTCGAAATCCAGCGATTCGATGCGCCCCGGCGACAACCAGATGGGATCGACAAAGGCCGCGTAATCGAGCGCACTGCTGCGGGCCTTCCAATGGATCAACTCGGCACTGGCCACCACGCCGGAGCTGCCAGCCCGCTCTTGTCCGAAAGCCGGATGAACCACAACCGCCAACGCCGCCAAACCGCACATCGCTATCCGACGCCACATAGTCTCATTCCTCCCGATCGGACTATCGGATAGACCACTCGACGTGGAACAGACGAAATAGGCTGCCCTGCATCACCGCTGAAATGGGCAGTCACGTCAGAACCAATCCAACCGGTACGAGGCTCTCGCCCGCCCCTGGATTCCCGCCATCAAATTCGTTGGAGTTCTCGATTCATCGTGCCCGCGTTGGAGTTCACGATTCATCGTGTCCCCGTTGGAGTTCACGATTCATCGTGTCCTCGTCCCGCCGACCTGCGGGCGGACCAGTGACTTGGTTGGACCGCGCCCGCAACATGACACACCGACCGCACCACCAATTCAGAGTGCCACTTCAGAAAAACGTTCCAAACTTTCGCTTGATCTTGTTGATACTCAAAAGTCTGGTGCTTACGATATGTCTATCTGTAAATGCGTGACGGTTCCCCGCAACCGTCCTGATCGTCCCAATCGATTCGTTCAACATCGCAGGACCGATCTCCGTCCGGCCACTTTCAAGGGAATTCCACCATGAAACTTCGACCTCGATCTCGCTCGGCGAAGAAGAACGATTCACTGGCCGCCAACTGTCGCCGAGTGCGGTGGCTGGAGAAACTCGAGGACCGCTCGGTCATTGGCTCGATGCTGGTCGCCATGCCCGGCGGGCTGTTGGCCGATTGGCTGGCCCAGACCGCCGAACAAATGGCCGGTTTGCCAACCGCCACCACATTCGATCCGTTCACCAACCGGCGTTCTTTCTGGTCGCCGTTCGCGGATCTCCCGTCGCTCGGGAGACCTACGGTCAACAGCATGGCTCCGTCGGAGACCGGCCATAGCGCGGGTAGCGTGGCTCGGTCGGAGACCGGCCAGAGCGCGGGCAGTGTGGAGACCGGCCACAGCGCGGGCGACTTGTACCCCTCGCCGATCAACACACTGGAGTTGCCAGACGCGGATTGGGGCGACCCCGCCATCGCGTCGGCATCGTTCCAGGCATTCCAGTCGCTGGCCATGGCGGACAACTCGGGGTTCGGCAGTTCCGCCGGTCTGCGTCTGCACGTCGATCCGGGCTTGCAGATCCCGTACACCGGTGCGGCGGTGGAGTCGTCCCACGTATCTACCTCGACCACACCTGCCTTCGATCCTTCGCCGGGCGGTTGGAACCCGAGTTTGGCGCCCGAAGGCGAAGCGGCGGATCAGCAACCAGCGCCCAGTCCCCAGCAGACGCCGACAGACATCCCCAGCGGGTCCGACGAGCCCGGCGAAACGCCCGCCGAGTCCCCGGCGCCCATGAATTCGCCCCCAACCGTCTCGCTGATCCGTTTTCCCGACGATCTGGCGACGGCCGGTTGGCAGGCCGGTGAGAGCGGTGGAACCGAGCCCGGCATCGGCACCGTCACGGCCGGCCAGGGCGCCGTGACGCTGTGCGAAGGCAATTCCTTCCTGGTCACGCTCGCGTACACCTTCGAGACCGGCGATTGGTCCAACGCCCTCTCGTTCGCCTACACGGACCTGTTCCTCGATCCCACCGATCCCGACTTCATCAACGACGCCTTCGAAGTCGCCCTAGTGGACAGCGACGGATTTTCACTCGTCCCGACCTTTGCGCCGCAGCGCGATGCCTTTTTCAACATCAGCGAAGGTCTGCCCGCCGCGCTGGGCGATGGCGTCACGCTGGACAACGGCCGAGTTACCGTCGACTTGACCGGTGTCCCCGTCGGCGAAACGGCCACCCTGATCTTTCGCCTGGTCAACAACGACAGCGACACCGGCAGTTGCGTCCGCCTGACCGGCGTAGGAGGTTTGCACGAAAACAGCCCGCCGGAACTGGACGCAATCGGCGACAAATCCGTCGACGAAGAAACGTTGTTGACGTTTACCGTGTCGGCCAGCGATCCCGATCTGCCGCCGCAGACGCTGACCTTCAGTGCCAGCGGTCTGCCCGACGGCGCGACGTTCGATCCGTTGTCGCGCCGATTTTCTTGGACCCCGGACGAGTCGCAAGGGCCGGACACCTGTGACGTGACATTCACCGTCAGCGATGGGGAATTCAGCGACTCCGAAACGATCACGATCACGGTCCGCGAGGTCAACCTGCGCCCGATACTCGATCCGATCGGGGACCCGTTCGTGGACGAACAAACGCTGTTGACCTTCAACGTATCCGCCAGCGACCCCGATCTGCCGCCGCAGACGCTGACCTTCAGCACCAGCGATCTGCCGCTCGGCGCGGCGTTCGATCCGACGACCCGACAGTTCTCCTGGACGCCCGCGAAAGCGCAAGCCCCCGGCGAGTATCCGGTCACGTTCATCGTGAGCGACGGAGAACTTAGCGACTCCGAAACGATCACCATCACGGTATTCACAGTCAACGTCGCGCCCCAGCTCAATCCGATCCTCCCGCTGCAAGCCGCCGAAGGCCAGACGGTGACGCTGAATGCCACGTTCACCGATCCCGATGCCGACGACTCTCACACGGCCACGATCGACTGGGGCGACGGGATCATCAGCCAAGCCGCGGTCGCGCCGTCGCCCGGCGGCGGCGTCATTTCGGCAACGCACGTGTATGCCGACAACGGCCAGTACGAGATCCGCGTCACCGTGACCGATGCGGCCGAAGCCGCCGCCAGCGCCACGACGACGGCCACCGTGACCAACGTCCCGCCGACGCTGACCGCCCGGCTGACCTACGAAGCGGTGCTGGTCGGCGGCAGCTACCAGGTCGGGGCGGTGATCCACGGCCAGTTCACCGATCCCGGATTCGATCGCCCCGAGGCCGGTACGGTCGAGTCGTTCACCGTGGGAATCGACTGGGGCGACGGCGTGGTCCAGTACGTCGACGCCGACGTCGTGCAGGGCTCTCCCGGCGTTGCGACTGCAGGCCAATTCACTGCGCATCATCTTCATCCGACGGGCGGGGTGTTCGACGTCGCGGTCCAGGTCTGCGACGACGACGGTGGCTGCGACGACGCCGCGTTCCGCTACGGCGTGACCGTCATCGACATCAAGCCCGCGATCCGCAAGCGGGGCGGCAACGGCTATTCGACCTCGCTGCCCGAAGGCAAGATCCCCGTCGTGATCTACGGCGCGCCGGGCTTCGACGCCACCAAGATCAATCCGGCCACCGTCCAGTTCTTTCCCGGCGGCGGATCGGAATTGGCTCAGAAGCTGAAATACTCCGACGTCGCGCCCAAAGACCGTATCCGCGACGCCATCGGCCATTTCAGCACCTGGACCGCCAAGATCCAGCCCGAGGATGTTGTCGGCTGGGTCACCGGCGAGTTGGCCGACGGCACGCCGTTCGTCGGCGTCGACCTGATCGGGGTCAATCCGGCCAGCGCACGCATCCCGTTCGCGTATGCCGAGGTGCGTCCGGGCATGCGGGGGACCAAGTTCTTTGTCGTCGACGGGTTCAACGACCGCGTCTACCGTTACGATCCCGAGGGCCAGCACGAGGGCTCGATCGCGGCCGGGGTCAAAGTCACCGACCCGCGCGGCATCGCCAGCAACGTGGCCGGCGACATGCTGTGGGTTATCGATGGCAAAACGCGCGCCGTGACCGTCGTCCAGCCCGGCGGCAAGCTGCGCGGCACCTGGAAGCCCGCGGGGCTCAAGCAGCCCGAAGACATCGCCGTCCACGAAAAAGACATCTGGATCGTCGATGCCGCCAATCGCCGAGTCTACGGGTACTACGGCGCCGCGACCCGGACCAAGGGCAGCGCCAAGATCAGCACCTCGTTCCCGCTGGACGCCGCCAACACGCGGCCCACCGGACTAGTTACCGACGGCCAACAGTTCTGGGTCACCGACGATGCGGCGGCGTCCGTTTTCGTCTACGACCGGCACGGCAGCCTGCTCGGCTCGTGGCAACTCGACCACGGCAACGCCGCGCCGTCCGGGATCACCCGCAATCCGGCCGGCGGCCATGATCTGTGGGTTGTCGACCGCGACGACCGACACGTCTACCACTACGCCGCGGGCGGCACACTGCACACAGGCCAACACGCCGCCGACGCCACCTTCATCCTCCACGCCACCAACGCCGCCCCCGAAGGCCTCGCCGACCCGCCCGTCGACGACCATTTTTTTGCCCCCGATTTTTCTGCCAATCTCCTTGCCGCCGAAGGCGAAGCGCCGCCGGCCCCGCCCCAAACCGAGTTGGGCGACAGCCTGCTGGACGCCGACGGTCAAGTCACCTTTACCACCAGCGACGACTTCCTGGCCGGCACCCTGTTCAACGTCAACGTCACGGAAGTCCCGGGGCAACTGACGCTGAACCCGCCCGGTGAAATCCAGACCTATCCCTTCATCTGGATCGCCAACACCGGCGAGGGCACCGTCTCGAAGTTCAACACTCGCACCGGCGAAGAGTTGGGTCGGTATCGCACGGGGCCGGAATGGGATTCTCCGACTGTCATCGCAGTTACAGAGGACGGGGACGCTTGGATCGCCAAGTCGGGATACACTGACACGGGCCAAGTAGTCAAGATCTTCCGCACGGGCGGCATCGATCGCAACGGCAACGGGATCATCGATACCAGCTTCGACGCCAACGGCGATGGACGAATCGACGCCGACGAAACCCTGCCCTGGGATGACGACGGTGACGGACTGCCGGATGACGAACGAATCGCGATGGTCCTGCGGACCGGCTGGGACCGCGAGACGCTGGACTACGTCGGGCAGTGGGAATCCCCCCGTGCCTTGACCCTCGACCAACAAGGACGTCTCTGGGTTGGGATGGCCTGGCTTGGGCAATACGAGGTGTACGATGGTAAAAGCGGCGAGTTGTTGCAGATTGTGCCCACCAATGAAATGCCCATTGGCGCGGCCATCGATGCCACTGGGAATCTCTGGAGCACGAACTACGAATACGAGATCGACCGCATCGATACCGTCACCGGCCGAGTTCTCGAATCCGTCCCGATCGATTTCGTTGCCCATTGGATCACCGTAGACGATCAAGGAATCGTTTGGGCCAGTTCTGGGTACGGCGACGGGCTGCTTCGCTTCGATCCGGTGACACAGACTCAGCAATACTACGAAGGCTCTTTCTCGGCAGATGGCGGAATTGCCGTTGATCGAAACGGCAACGTCTGGGCGGGTTCGCACTGGGATTCGATTCTGACAAAGTTCGTCTTCGCGCCCGATCGCACCACGCTGCTGGAAGTACTTGAGATTCCGGTGAGTGATTGGCCGATTTCCGCCACGCTTGACGCGGACGGATTCATTTGGACGGTGTGCGATTGGAGCGGCGAAGCCTGGAAGATCGATCCGGCGACCAACACCGTGGTGCCCGGTTGGCCGATAACAACTGGGGAGTACCCCTTCAGCTACGGCGACACGACCGGCGCAAATCGCGTCCGGGATACTGGGACGGTCGGCACTTGGACAGAGGTCATCGATGGCCAGCAAAATGGAACCGTGTGGGGCGCCGTCGTCGTCGATTCCACCACAACGCCAGCGAACGCCGTGGAACTCCTCGTTCGCGCGAGTGACGAGCGGTCGCTGCTAGTCGCGGTGCCGTGGACACGCGTCAAGTCTGGGCAGCTTCTGCCCGATATCCGCGGTCAGTTTATCGAGGTTCAGGTCAGACTGACAGCGCCGGCGGAGGTCCCAGCACCGAGTTTGCAAGCGGTCACAGTTGCCGCCATCGATCCGCCCAATCTCCATCTGGCGTCTCCGGCGAACGAAGTCGATCTGTCCGTCGGCCAGACCGTCCTGCTCACCGGAACCGCCTCTGCGATGACTCAGGTGGGACCGATTCCCACCCCCGTCCCCAACCGCATCGTCGCCGTGCTGATCAACGGCACGGGTGTGGAAGTCCTGGATGCCGGAGGCAATTTCTTCACCCAAGTCGACGTGCTGCCGGGCGAGAACGTGTTTCATGTGACGGCCATCGACGCTTACGGTCAGACGGCCGAGACGACGGTGACGGTGTTTGGCAGCCAGGATCTTGGCGGACACATCGATCTGTTGTTCGACGTCTCGCCCAGCTTCGCGCCCTTGTATGCGCGGACGTCGTTCGACGAGCGGCAGGGGATGCTGTTCGCCGAGCTGGCGATCCACAACGTGGGCCAGTACCCGGCGGACAACCCGTTCTACGTCGGCGTGCGCAACATCAGCGATCCTCGCGTCACCGTCCGCGACTTCGCGGGCACCACCCGCGACGGGATGCCCTACTACGACTTCTCGCCCACCGTCCCCGGCCGGTCGCTCGACCCCGAGTCCATCACGGGCTTTGTCAACGCCGTCTTCCACAACCCGCAGCGCATCCCGTTCACCTACGAACTGGTCTTCTTGGCCAAGCCCAACAGCCCGCCCGCCTTCACCAGCGTCCCGGTGATCGAACCCCACGCCGGCCGGACTTACGCCTACGAAGCCCAAGCCACCGACCCCGACGGCGACCCGCTGACCTACGCGATCCTCGCCGGCCCCCAGTTCATGACCGTCGATCCCACCACCGGCCAAGTCAACTGGCTGCCCGCCGAGTCCGACCTGGGCGTCCACCCGGTGATCCTGCAAGTCGAAGACGGCCGAGGCGGCCGAGCCGAACAGCGCTACTTCCTAGCCGTCACCGAAACCCCGCCCAACCGCCCGCCGTACTTCGTCAGCGTGCCAGTGACGGAGGCCCAATTCGGTCAAGACTACGTCTACGACGCCCGGGTGATCGATCCGGACTTAGACTCATTGACGTACTCGTTGGTCCAGCATCCCGAAGGCATGTCGATCGATTCGACCAGCGGCGTCGTTCGATGGGAACCCAGCATGTTCCCGATCCGCGATCACCATGTGACGGTCCAAGTCGTTGATGGATGCGGAGGGCTCGCGGAGCAAATCTTCGCGATTCGCGTGAATCCGGATCCACAGAACCAATCGCCCGTCTTTGTGTCAGTTCCGCCGACCAGCATCGCTGTCCGAGACGATCAACCGGTCGGACAGTTTCGGTACGAGGCGATCGCCATCGACCCGGACGGAGATCCCATCCGATACGAGTTGCTGGATGGTCCGGACGGCATGACCATCGATGCAGCGACAGGTCTGGTGTCGTGGGATGTGCCACCCGATTTTCTGCACCGCAACTCGCTCCAAGTATCCGACGGCGATTTTTTCGCAACGGACTGGACGCACTCCGCGTTCTACGGGGGCATTGGCGGAGCAGCATACGCGCCACGCTCCACCACCGGAGGAAATCCTGGTGCCCACCAAAGAATCACGACGACTCTTGATGCGGCGTCTTCAACCGAAGGAAACGTGATCTACACCATTCACCGCTACAAGCCCGTGTCCGTCGACCCCGCAGATTTCGGGGCGATCCTCTCGCTCAGTTACTCGGAAGACATCCGTCAAATCTCCGGATACGGACAATCGGCTGGACTTCTGGTGTTCCAAGACGGACGCGTATATTTTGGACCATCTCAGAACACCACCGCCGCAAGCGTATGGACGAGTCGAGGCTTTGAGAATCTGATCGCAAGAGATTTTCGGCGATTCAATTTCGCAACAGGACGGACAGAGGCGGTACACCCCGACTTTTCGCAATTGGGCGGCCCTATTCAGTTTGGATTCTATCGGGGAATTGGGAACGCTATAGGGAGTGGTGGTTTTTCCGGGACCACGGGCATCGATAATTGGCACGTCACTGTTACGCCGGCCACGGACGTTTCCGTCAAAGTCCGCGCAGAGGATCGCCGTGGTGGCCATGATATCCAAGAATTCGATGTGACATCCACACAGGCCGCTCGCCTTCAAGGCGCAGTTTTTCACGATGTGAATCGTGACGGTGCGTGGCAAGAGTCCGGGGGGCTGGTGGTCAATACGGCGACACGTTTTGGCTTGTTGGTTTTCGATGTGGATACCGGAGCATTCCGCTATCCATTCTTTTTGACTGATCCTTCATCAAGGTTCAGTGCTATCACCTTCGCTCCTGACGGAACCCTGTACGCGACACGCGCGAGCAGCAAGGAGCTTCTTTGCGTACCCGTGAATTCCGGAGAGATCCAGGTTCTGGCCGAATCCGGTCCGCTTCAATCGCCGTATGGAATTGCAGTGGGTCCAGACGGAATGGTCTACGTTGGTGACGAGGTATCCAACAATGTCCTTCGATTTCATCCCGAGACGGGGGCATTTCTCGGTGTCTTTGCCCAGCATTCCGGCATACAGCTTCCGCAGGATCTGGAGTTTGGCCCAAATGGCGATTTGTACGTCTTGGGCAGCCTATCGCGAACGATTCATCGCTTTGATGGACAGAACGGCACGTTCAAATCGAGTTTTTTGCTGACGCCTTCTGACCTCGGTAACTCCATGGCTTTTGGCCCGGATGGCCTGATCTATGTCTCAGGAGTCGCCGAGAATTGGGTCAAACGCTACCAGCCGACAACCGGTCAACTGGTGGGAACATTCATTGCGGCAGGGTCAGGCGGTCTAAGATCCCCTGAAGATCTGGTCTTCGGTCCTGATGGTAATCTCTACGTTACGAGTTCCGCCACAAATCAAGTGTTGATGTACGATGGTGTTACAGGCGCGTTTGTCCGCGCTCTTGGCACCCCGGAACTATCTGTCCCGTGGAGGATAGCCGTTTCACCGATATCCGTGAACGAAACGGAAGGCGGCGTCGAAGGATGGACGGTTTTCATTGACGCCAATCGCAACGGACGGCTCGATGATGACGAAAGAAGCACGGTAACGGACGCAAACGGCCGCTTCGTGTTCGAGAACGTTTCTCCCGGCGAGAACTGGCTCGTTCTTCAAGGCCAGCCCGGTTGGCAGCGAACCGCTCCACCGACGGAAACGCATCGAATCTTCGTCTCTCCAGCGGAAAACCGCTATCGGGTTGACTTCGGTGTCGCACAGGGAACCGACCCGCTGCGGCCCAACACGGCCCCTGGCCTTTTCGATGCCGATACGCTTCAGGCGAATGTCAACCAGATGTTCGTTTTCCGCCCGTTTGCGACGGATGTCGACGGCGATCCTCTGACATTCTCTCTGCCCATGTCTCCAACAGGCATGACGCTCCATCCGACGTTGGGAACGATTGTTTGGCAGCCGACGTCATCGCAGATCGGTTTTCACCAGTTTGTAGTTAAGGTAGATGATGGACATGGCGGCGTCGCGGTCGAGCGATTCACCGTAGAAGTGATTGCGCCAAATATCCCGCCGGTGATCACTTCTTCTCCGCCATCGATCGCAGTGGTGGACCTGCCGCTGGTCTACCAGGTGCTGGCGCAGGACGCCGAAGGCGATCGGATCTCGTTCCGCCTGGAAAACGAACCCGCGGGAATGGTGATCGACGCGGATACGGGCCGATTGACTTGGACGCCTGCCGTTGACCAACTGGATGTTCATACGCTGACCGTCGTCGCCAGTGACGCTCGCGGCGGCGTGACAACTCAGGCCATGACGATCGAAGTGGTCGCCACGGCGCCCAACAATCCGCCGGTGATCACCTCGCAGCCTCGGCTGCGCGCCCGGGCTGGCCAGCCGTATGCCTACGCGGTCGAGGCTGCCGACCCCAACGGCGATCCGCTTTCCTACCACCTGGACGCCGGGCCCGACGGCATGACGATCGATCCGTCCGGCGTGGTCCGCTGGCAACCGGCCGCGGAACTGCTGGGCACGCAGCACCCGGTCTCGATCCGCGTCGACGATGGACGCGGCGGCAGCGCGGTGCGATCGTTCGGGATCACGGTGATCTCCCCCGACGCCAACCAGGCGCCGGTGGTGGTCTCGACGCCGCCCACGGCCGCCGTGGCCGGGCGCACGTACCGCTACGACGCGGTGGCCCGCGATCCGGAAGGCGATCCGTTCATCTGGAGTCTGATCCAAGCGCCCACCGGGATGTCGATCGACCCGTTTCGCGGAACCGCTGCCTGGACGCCCGCGGCCGATCAGACCGGAATGCAACAGGTGGTGGTCCAAGTCCAAGACGTGTTCGGCGCGGCCGGCACCCAGTCGTTTACGATCGACGTCCGCGCGGTGAATCGGCCTCCGTCGATCCAGTCCGTCCCGCCGGTGACGGCCGATCCGGGCCAGTTGTACGTGTACGCCGTGCGAGCCACCGATCCGGACGGCGATCCGCTGTCGTTCCGCTTGGCCGTCCAGCCCGACGGGATGACGATCGACCCGCAAACCGGCCTGATCCGCTGGACGCCCAGCGTCCCGGTCCCCAGCCAGCACACGGTGCGGATTGTCGTCGAGGACGGGCACGGCGGCATCGGCAGCCAGACTTACACGCTGCACGTCGGCCAGCAAGCGTTCAACCGTCCGCCGATCATCAGCTCGATACCCGCATACCAAGCCGCCGAAGGGGCGGCGTACCGCTATCAAGTCGCCGCGCGCGATCCGGAAGGCGGCCCGGTCCGGTTCGAACTCGACTCGCCCCCGCCCGGGATGACGGTCGAAGCGACCACGGGCCTGATCACCTGGCCCAACGCTCAATTCGGCGAACACACGGTCACCGTCGTCGCGCTCGATGACCAGGACGCGAGAGCCACCCAGAGCTACCTGCTGGCCGTCCAGGCGAACCAGCCGCCCGTGATCCGGGCGATCGCCGATCAATCGGTGCTGGCCGGCGCCCCGTTCGCCTACGACGTCTGGGCCTCGGACCCAGACGGCTCGCTGTTCGATCTGACTTTCGAACTGGCCGAATCGCCCGCCGGGATGACCATCGATTCCCGAGGACGCATCCTCTGGACCACGACGGACGCGGATGCCGCGCTCAGCCCCTTCACCGTCCGCCCGGTGGTCACCGACCCACTGGGCGCGAGCGCAGAAACCACGTTCACGATCGCCGTCCTGCCCGATACTGAATCGCCGCGGGTCGAGATGGCGGTCAGCACGAACTTGGCGCAGCAAGGCGACACGGTGCGGGTCCATGTCCGCGCGACCGACAACCGCGGCGTCGCCTCGATCACACTGATGGTCGGCGGCACGCCGCTGCTCCTGAATCCGGTCAACGGCTACGCCGAGACGTCGTTCACGATGGATACGCCCGGTATGATCGACATCGTCGCCGTGGCCGCCGATGCCGCCGGGAATCAGGGCAGCTCGGCCCCCTGGCAGGTTCGCGTCATCGACCCGAGCGACGTGAGTTGGCCACAAGTGGCCATCGTGGCGCTGAAACAGTTGGAACTGGTCGATGGCCAGACAGCGTACCGAGCCCTGAGTCGCGAAGGCGACACGATCACCGAACCGGTGACGTATCTGGCCAATCTGTACGCGACCGTGGACGACGACAATCTGGAGTTCTGGCGAGTGGACTATGCCAAGACGTCCGAGGTCGATCTGTCCGCGTTGCACCTGGCCGATCCCGATTACCGGTTGATCGCCGAAGGGACCAGCCCGGTGCTCGATGCGAACACGCCCATCGCCGTCTTCGATCCCACGCGGCTCAGCAACGATGCCTACGTCATCCGCGTCCTGGCCCGCGACGTCAACGGCCGGATCAGCACCAAGGGCCTGCTGGTCGGCGTGTCAGGCGACGCCAAACTGGGCAATTTCCGCCTGGACTTCACCGACCTGACCGTCCCGCTGGCCGGTATCCCGATCAACATCACCCGCACCTACGACACGCTGAACGCCGGGAAAGAAAGCGATTTCGGCTACGGCTGGTCGATGGCGATTACCGCTGCCAACATCGCCGAGACGATGCGGCCCGGCGCCGAGATGCAGCCGGGCCACCGCGTGTACCTGACCAACCCCGAGGGCAAGCGGATCGGATTCACGTACGACCCGGAACTCTTTCACGCTGTCAGCCTCATCGGCTATGTCGGAACTACCTATACGCCACGTTTCAAGCCCGATCCGGGCGTCCGCGAGACACTCACGGTAAGAGACGGCAGCTACACGCGGGGCGGCGTCTTCGGCTCGATCGGCGCTGCCTTGGGCAACGCCTGGAACCCATCCCAGTATGTCCTGACCACTGCGGACGGCACGGTCTACGATTACGTCCAAGGCGAAGGCTTGAAGAAGATCACCGACGCCAACAACAACGTCATCACATTCACCCCAACTGCCATCAAACATACCTCGGGAGCCCAGATCGACCTGATCCGCGACGCCCGCGGCCGGATCAAGCAGATCGTCGCCCCCGGCCCGGCGCCGGGCGACGATCCGATCCGCTTGAACTACACCTACAACGCCGCCCGCGATCTAGTCGGATTCACCAACCAGATGAGCGAAACGGTCACCTACGGCTACTCGACCGACCCGCGCTACCCGCACTTCCTGACCACCATCACCGACTCCCGCGGCGTTCCGGTCTTCGAGGCTCAATTCGACGAACACGGCCGCTTGACCGGCTCGACCGACGCGCTGGAGGTCAGCGTCCGACAGGAGTTCCAACCGGGCAGTTTTACGGGAACGATCTGGGATGCGCGTCAGAATCCGACCACTTTGCTGTACAACCAGCGCGGCAATGTGCTCGAAGAAACCGATCCACTGGGCCAGACGACCTACTACGAGTACGCCGATCCGCGGTTCCCCGACCTGGAAACCAAAATCACCGACCGCAACGGCACCGTGGAATTGCGCGAGTACGACGCGGCGGGCAATCTGAAATCGGTGACCCGCGCCGCGGGAACCGCACAAGAGGTGACGACGGCGTATTCTTACAACAGCCGCAGCAACTTGACCAGCATCCGCCAAGCCGGCCAGCCGCCGACGGCCTTCGCGTATGACACGGCCGGCAACTTGACCACGATCACCAACGCGATCGGCGACGTCGCCACGGCCACCTACGACAGCCAAGGCCGACAAACCAGCTTCACCGACTTCAACGGCCACACGACTACCTACGACTACACCAACGGCTGCTCGTCGTGCGGATCGCCGGGCGTGATCACGCATCCGGACGACACCTATGAGATCACGCAGTACAACCTGTACGGTCAGCCCACGCGGCAGAATGTGTTCGAGGCCGACGGCACGTTGGCCGAAAGCTCAACCACCGAGTACGACCGGCAAGGGCGCACGATCCGCGAGACCTTCGGCACGGGGGCCGACCGGACAGAGAAGCGTTACATCTACAGCGGCAACCTCCTGGACTGGGAAATCGTTGTCCATCCCGATTCCGTCGACGCCAGCGGCCGGTTGCTGGAATCCCCAGCGACCCCGGTGGAGCAGCGAAAGAGCAGCATCACCGTCTACAGTTACGACGCAGCGGGCCAGATCATCCGCCAGACGGATGCCGAGGGCGGCGTGGTCGAGTTCCGGTACGATGCCAACGGCAACCGTGTACTGCTGCAAGATCCGGTCGGCAACATCACCACCTGGGTCTACGATCCGCTGGACCGGATGGTCGAGGAACGCGATCCGTTCTATTGGGTCGAGTACGTGGCGGCGAACCCAGTCCGGTTCGACGGTCTGGCGGGCGATGCCTTCCTGGCCGAGATCGTTTCGGCCAACAACGAGCCCAGCGGCGCGTCGGCCGCGTTGAACCAGGGCGCTCCGCACGTCCGGGCCTTCGGCTACGACGGCGAAGGCAACCAGACGAAGACCATCGATCGCAACGGCCGCCGCCGCGAGTTCGATTACGATCCGCTGGGGCGTCTGATCGAGGAACGTTGGTACAACCCGGACAGCACGCTTGTCCGCACGGTCAATTCGACCTACGACCAGCGCGGCAATCTGCAATCGATCACCGATCCGGACAGCAGCTACACGTACACCTACGACGCATTGAACCGAGTCACCACGATCGACAACGCCGGCTCGCCCGACATGCCGCACGTGGTGCTCAGCTACGCCTACGACGCGATGGGCAACGTCACTCGGACCTCGGACAACTTCGGCGTCACCGTCGAATCCCAGTACGACAGCCGCAACCGGCTCAGTCAGCGGCTCTGGTACGGCGGCGACGTTGACCCGGCGCGAGTCGATTTCTTCTACAACGCCATCGGCCGCGAAGAGCGTGTGGATCGCTACGCCGATCTGGAGGGCGTCAACCGCGTGGCCTCGACCGATTCCACCTACTACACCACCGGCGCGACGCGGCAGATCATCCACCGCAACGCCACGGACGAAGTGATCGCCGCCAACGAATACCAATACGACTTCGCCGGGTTGCTCGCGCGCGAGGACCGCTACGGCCAATCCTATCCGAACAACGACTGGCGAGCCGACTACGGCTACGACCGCACCGGCCAGTTGCTCTCCGCCACCTACACCGGCGCCGACGTGATCCCCGAGCAGATCGACGAATACTACCGCTACGACGCCAACGGCAACCGAACCGAGTCCTACCTCCACAGCACCGGCTACCGCACCGGCCCCGCCAATCAACTGCTGACCGACGGCACCTACGATTTCCAATACGACGCCGAAGGCAACATGGTCAAGAAAACCGAAATCGCCACCGGCCAGGTAACCACCTTCGAATACGACCACCGCAACCTAATGGTCCAAGCCACCATCTGGAGCAGCGACCCCAGCAACGGCGGAATCATCCTGCACGAAGAACAATACCGCTACGACGCCCACAACCGCCGCACATCAATCATCATCGACGCCGACGGAGCCGGCCCAGAACCCGCCGAAGTGACCAACATCATCTACAACGGCGACAACGCCTGGGCGGATTACAACGCGGATGGCGAGCGAGTGGCACAGTATCTGTTCGGCGATCAAGTCGATCAGATTATCGCGATGTATCGACAGAAGCAAGGAGTCACGTGGTACGGGACGAGCAAGCTAGGAACCGTACGAGACGTGCTCGATGAGACGGGCACGTCCGAGGTCCATATCGAATTCGCGAGCTTTGGCCAGCCGTTGGCTCTGGAGAATGGAGTTTCGTGGTACCGATACTTGTTCCAAGGGCGCGAATTTGATCCTTATCTCAACTTGTATCATTACCGCTCGCGAAGTTACGACCCCGTATCCGCACGCTTTTTGGGATGCGATTCTCTTGGTTTTGAAGCCGGAGACTCGAATCTTTCTCGTTTCGCTTTCAATCGACCACAGATCTATCGCGACCCGTACGGACAGGCTGTCTTCGCTGAAAGGACGATCCTCGAGAAAATGCGACTGGCTCAGACGGAAGCAATTCGCTGTCTAGGGCGTGGTGTATTCACGAGCTTCGCGGAGGGAGGAGTCTACATCCTTCTCACCTCTCTGGGCGCAACACCAACTGGACCATCGAACGTCTATATCGGACACACCAAGAACTTTGTTGTTCGATTCACCCAGCACGGTGCATCCGGCGTCGGCGGACGAGGCGTAGGCATAATTACTCAAATCCCGATAGCACTCAGCGAGAAGGTCATGAAAGATCCAAAGAAACTCCGTACGGTAGAGCAGATTTTTATTAAGGCATTTGGAGGAAAGACGCAGCTTCTCAATACGATCAACGCTTCCAAGAAGATCTATTGCTAATTCTTTGAACAGGAAAGTGATAACATGAATACTGCAAAGGCGATTTGTTGCTTCTGCGGAGATGCGATTCCGACCAGGGAGTTTGTCATCCTCAAGATCATCAATCCGGACCGACGGGCTGTGGTTCAAGAGCAGCTCTTCTACGCGCATCCCGATTGCGTCAGGAACAGGTTTCACGCAGACGCCGTCTTGCCAGTTCTACCACGAAACGGTTCGAACGCTGGAGATTGTGTTGCGTGACATGTCGCGCATTTGCCGCCCCACCGGTCCCGCACCGGTGCTGAAGAAGGGGACTGGCTCAATACTGTTCGGCACGAGGGTTGTTGCTGGCAGGCATCCTCGACGCTTGCCGTCGAGTTATTCAGGAAAACGGGCCACGAGGGCAACTCACCGAACGCAAGCTTTGATCCTCGCCGTTGGTCGGCGAGTGCTTCAGGCGAATTGGCGGCATCACCATCTCAGCCATCGATCCTGAATCTCCCGACGGCAAGCCTCGGGGATCAACGTCGTTCGCGGCGGCCGCTTGTTGGTAGCCCCGTAACCTGAACGACTCGCCGACCAGCGGCGAGGATACCCGCCCCCATCCGGCTCGCCCGGATGGAGCGCAAGATTGAGAAGCTAACCCGCGCGTGCCCGCCCCCTTCCTCCCACCCCCCATTCCCTTGCCCGCCATTCTCTCGCCCTATTTCTCTCTGACCACTTGTCTCGGTACCATCACGAAGCCGGACGTGGGAATGACCGATTCGGCTGTAACTCGATGATCCGTTCGGCACCTCGGAATGTGGCATCCAGAAATTCCAGACAACCGCAGATACCGAGCAAGGGATAACGCACGGGCGCGGCCGTAAATGCAACGACTGCCGGCCAAGTCAACACTTGGCCTTCGTCGTCAGCCAACTCGAACGTCACATCGCCGTAACGCATTAAATACCGCGTGCCGCGCCACTGAACCGAGTGTCTTGTTGCCGGATAGCAAGAGACTGCCAGCAACTCGGCGACATCCAACGGCAACACGGTGTCGTCGGCGCCGGGATCGACCAACGCCCGACCGAAATTCAACGAGCGTCCGTTGAGCCCCTGGACGGACAGCGGAACCAACGGACGCCAGCGACGTTGCGCGCCGTCGGGCAAGGAAGGCGGGGATTTGGCGTAGAGCGGTTCGTCGAGATACGGAAAACGAAGGATCACAGAAGTGCTGCCCCACCCATCTGAATTCCATCGGTCTCGGCTTCGATCTTTTCCATGACGACATCTTGAAGATCTTCGCGCACGGCGACGACACGCTCGGAAAGCTGCCCGATCGTCTCTGCCCCCGCGACAATCCGCCGGCCGTCGGCGCTGAAGGCAACCCATTGGCCACCGTACTGTCGGAGTGTTTCGGCCGGAAACCTTGCCCGATTTTGTCGATAAACCTTGGTCGTCGCTACTTTCATCTCTGAGATTCCTTGAAGGACGGCGTCTCATGTGCATGATGCTATTCTAGCACTCTCGCGTCCCCAAACGCAACGCCGAGAGAAGCAGATGCCCCAGTCCGCACACTCCTCACCCGGGCGGCTGATGGATCCATCGATTAGAGCTGGCACGAGAATCCAGGCCGGGATGCCGGAATCCGTGCGCGTCCGTCGCCCCGCGCCCCCCGAGAAATCGTTTACCACCAATTCGCTTGGGCACGATCAGAAGCTCCTGCCTGTAAAGCTCTCCACATCCTCGGAACTCAACTGGTCACCCCAGTCCTCGGCGTTTCCCTCGGCCCAGTCAGCTAGACTGGTCGCCCGGCGTTTCGCGGCCTGCCCTGACCGTGGCTCGACGGTCACCACCAGTTCCGCCTCGCCAACCGGGACTTGAGCGGGCATGTCCAACACCACCTGGCGATCATCCTTGATCTCTGCGAACACTCGAAAAGAAATCATCGCTGGCTCTTCGAAACAGGCCGTCAAGTTCTTCATTGAATGCTGATTGCGACCTCACCCCCTTAGTCTAGCTCGCCCGTGCAATTCCGGCGATTGAGGATAACGGGAGTGGCCCTGCGTTCATTGGAGTCGTCCGGGTCGATCTTGACCCGTATCGCCAAACATCGTAGTCTTTGCGCGACCGATCGCCGCCGGGAAGGAATCCCGGCGCATCCGACTTATCCCGCAAGGAAGCGAACCATGCAGAAATCGATTTTGCCGCATCCGTCCGCCGAATCATTCGCCCCCACTTCCGTTCCCCTGCTCGACGTCAACCGCGGCAACGCGGCCTTGCGCGAGGAGTTTCTGGCCGCGATCACCGCCGTCTGCGATTCGGGCCGATTTCTCTACGGGCCCGATGTTCAGGAATTCGAACGGGCAGCGGCAGCCATCTGCGGTGTCCGCCACGCGATTGGATGCGCCTCGGGCAGCGACGCCCTGCTGCTAGCACTGATGGCGTACGACATCGGTCCGGGCGACGAAGTGATCACATCGAGTTTCACCTTCTTCGCCACGGCAAGCTGCATCTGGCGACTGGGCGCCTGCCCCGTCTTCGTCGATATCGAACCGGACGGATTCAACCTGGATCCCGAGCAGATCGAAGCGGCGGTGACGCCGGCCACCAAGGCGATTATCCCGGTCCATCTGTTCGGCCAGTGCGCCGACATGGATGCCATCAACGAGATCGCCGCGCGCCACAATCTGAAAGTGATCGAAGACGCTGCGCAATCGATCGGCGCCGAGTACCGTGCCCGGCCAGCCGGCTCGATCGGCGACATCGGCTGCTTCAGCTTCTATCCCACCAAGAACCTGGGCGGCTTCGGCGACGGCGGCATGGTGACCACGAACGACGATGCGCTGGCCGAAAAACTGCGGCAACTGGCGGCCCACGGGATGAAGCCGCGGTACTACCACAGCATGGTCGGCATCAACAGTCGGCTGGATACGATCCAAGCTGCCGTGCTGAACGTCAAGTTGGCCCAGTTGGGACGCTGGTCCAGCCAGCGGCGAGCCAATGCGGCTAGATATCACCGATTGTTCGCCGAGGCGGGCCTGGACCGCTCGCTGGTCATGCCCGAAGAGTTGCCGCAACGCTACCATGTGTGGAACCAGTTCACAATCCGCGTCCCGGACGGGAACCGCGATTCCCTTCGCGCACGGCTGACCGAAATGAAGATCGGCACCGAGATCTACTACCCGGTTCCGTTGCATCAGCAAGAGTGCTTCCGGGCGCTGGGATACGGGGCGGGAAGTCTTCCGGAAACGGAACTCGCCGCCCGCGAGGTGCTCAGCCTACCGATCTTCCCGGAACTGACCGCGGCGGAACAAGAGCTGGTTGTCGCACGCATCGACGAAGTCTACCACCAACAGCGCGCGGCGGCGTAGGACCGCGCAGGAATAAGCTGTACAATTCCGAAGTAGTAGGCACACTCCGTGTGCCGTAAACTGCGGACGGCACACGGAGTGTGCCTGCTACAATCTGCTCGTTTTCGAAGTTCTCAATCGTCTCGCGTTGACGGCGCCGGCTTCGTGAGGAAATCGAGAACTTCGAGGATGCGGGCGGGCTCAACGCGGTACGGCGTGCCGCGGCCCTCGTAGAAGCCGTAGCGTTCGATCATGAGCGGGACGAGCAGACTGGTCTCCAGCCGCTTGCCGTTGCTCAGGTTCTCGATGACCGCATCCGAGCTGGCCTTGGTGCCATCGCGGAACGGCGATAGCTGATAGCCTCGCGAGTGCCTGACCGTCACCTTGTACCGCGATCCGTGGTAAAGGAACTCCCGGCCGTTGTGCTCGATTCCGATTGCGCACAGCACGCGGAGGTGCCGGGCGAGCTGCTGGTGCGTCAAACGGTGCTCGTCGACGACGTAACGGTTGTCTTCCACGAGGACGGCGATCAGGCTCTCGTCCCCTCCCAGGAACCCCTTGTCGGAGCCGACCTCCGAGTTGGAACCGGGACGCATGTCGTGTTCCAGCTCGGCGATCGCTCGGCCATTGATGGCTGTCAAGCGTTTCACCAACTCCGTGGAGTTCGTTCCGGCGACCACGAATCCAGTTTCGGAATCCTTGGCGGGCGCAACGGATTCGATTCCCAGTTGCTTCGGATCGGTTCGGGTGAAATCCTGGACGTCCACGTTTGGTTGCGCCGCGCCGCCGTCGTCGCGCGAAACCGCGGCCGACACGGGCGTCAACAGCCCGATTCGCCACGAGAACTGCCCGTAAGCGTTTCCCGCCTTCTCCTTGTCCCACATGCCTTGGAAAAGGAACTGCAGGTTGTCCGGATCGACGGTCATGGTCTGATCACAGCCGGCGCGGATCAACTCGCCATGACTGACGTTGTCCGTCCAGGGGGCGACGCCCGCGGCCGGGCGGATGTTATGCCAACCGGCAAACGGTCGCTCCGCGGTGTCGGCCACGGGGGTCCAGGGGCCGTCCAAACGATCGGCCAGATACGCCTTGTAGTACCGTCTGCCGTTTTCTTCGATGATCGTCAAGTATTTGTCGCGACCCTTGAGCCGATACGTATGGCTGGCCTCGAAGATGCGTGCGTCCAGAGCCAGTTCACAATTTCCGAATCCTTGCGGAAATTCTTCCAGGCGAGTCGACAACCGCCACATTTTGCCGTTCAGACTGGTCAGGAACAGATAGGCTCGCTGGTCGTCGCAGATGATCCAGTAGTCGAGCCCACCTTCGCGGCGTGGATCGGTGGCTCCGCCGTCCAGGATGGGCCGGGCCTGAGTCCACGAGCCGGGGTCGGCGATGTCCGCAGTGGTCGAATAGGCGACCCACATCTTCTTCGCGCCGGGGACTCCGACCTGGTAGATCAGATACCATTTTTGATGCGGTTGGAAGTAGAACACCTGCGGCGCACAGTAGTAGTCGCTGTCGCTGATCCTCAGGATCGTGCGAGGCGATCGATCGGCCGCTTCCCAAGTGGCGAACGAACAGTGCTCGATCACCGATTTGCCCTGCAGTTTGACAGTCATGAACACATGCCAGCGGCCCTGGTAGAAGACCACCGTCGGATCTTTCTGGGCATGGCTGCGTTCGGTGTCGCGCGGCTCGGGAGAGATCAGCGGAGCGCTGTATTCCCACATCGCGGGAACGGAGAACGCTGTCGACTCGTCGCTTCTCGCGTCAACCCGAGCGCTGATGATCGCCTCCGCCGGTCTGCCCATGATCGGTTCCGCAGACTCCGCGATCGCTGCCACGAGCGTCAACAGGCCGAACACGATCCTGGCCGTCGGGTGGGAATACGTCGCATTCATCGAGATTTTCCTTTCCTTCTGAACCTTGCCCTGCGAAAACTGCAATGATCCATCGACAGAAACTCGCGGCGAGCGGATCAGCCAGAGGCCTGTTGGCCGCGCGCGACGGCGAACCAATCGACGGGTGGACTGAATTCGTCGGCGTCGTATGCCAAGCGGGCAAGAACCAACGGTCCGCAGTGTGCCACCAATTGTCCGTGGTTGCTTTCGACGCTGGGATCGTCCCGAACGTCCCGGCCTCGATCATTCAACACGATTCCGGCAACGGCCAGCCCCTCTCCCGAGTTCGCGCGACTCCGAAACACCGCCGCCGTGATCAACGTTTGCAGTGTCTGATTGATCACTCCCAACACGTTGGGCGCGACGACGATCAGCGAAAAACCGCAATCAAAGGCCAAGTCGGCGACGTAGTCTTCGTCGCTGAGCGGCGACATCAACCCGCCGGCCCCTTCGACTAGGACGATGTCCGAGCGGCTTTTCCAGAATTCCAGGCCGGACCGAAGCAGGTCGGCATCGACGTGCCGTCCTTCGGCGCGGGCTGCCAGCGGCGGCGCCAGTGGGGCGAGGAACCTTTGGGGGCAGACATGGTCCAGATCACCCGGCCGTCCGGCGGCCTGCCAGAGTTGCAAGGCGTCGTCAGCGACAAGCCGTCCGTCCCGCACGTCGCAACCGCTGGCCGCCGGTTTGTACACGCCGACGCGATATCCGGCGCGCACCAGCCAGTCGGCAATCCGGCATGCCACGTACGTCTTGCCGACGCCCGTGTCGGTTCCCGTGATGAACAATCCTGGAATCGGTGTATCGGCCATGCGGCCAGTCTAAACCGTCACGGTCTCGTCGCCAAGATACATCTGCAGAATCTGGCCCTGGACTTTGATCGCCCGAATCAGCACCCAGATCTGGTCGGTATTGAATTTTTTCGGGTCCGAGCTTGCCAGATTCTCCAGTTCCTCGGTCATCGCCGCGTGCTGGTCTGCCGTCGCCTGCATCCGCAGATGGATCTCTTTCCAGTTTCGAGCCAGCACTCCGTCGTCTTGCAGTTGTTCCATGTCCCGGGTGTTGTTCGCCAGCAGCAGGCATAGCCGGGCCACGTCGCGCAGAGCCGCTTGAGGTTGGAGTCGTTCGATACGGCGGGCGAGTTCGTGACAGTTCATGGCCGGACCTGTGGTCAAGAAGTCCCATTCGATAAAGCAGCAGACGCTCTCGGTTGCGCAAACACGTTTGGTCTTCATCCACCGCAGTCGATACGGCAAGAAGGCGGAATCCCACGCTTCGAACCAGATTCGCGCGGTGCCGACGATCGCTCCGGCCTGCATAACCGTCGCGGTCCGCACCATTCGCAACGCGCTGGTGAACACCCCAGACAGAAAAACTCTAGGTCACAATTGCGCGTGGAAGATAAACCGGCAGATTTCCCGCACGTTGACTCGCGGTCACGTGATGCGGGCCGGTTGGGGGAACTCGATCGTGAATTTGGTGCCGCGGCCCAGTTCGCTCTGCACGCTGATCAGCCCGCCGTGGGCTTCGACGATCTTTCGGGCGGTAGGCAGCCCCAGGCCCGACCCGCCGCTCTTGGTGGAATAGAATGCCTCGAACATCTTGATCGCCGTCTGCGCGTCCATGCCGCACCCGGTGTCGATCAGATCCAACGCGACGCCGCTGCGGGTCAGACGCGTGCGGGCCAGCAATTCGCCGCCGTCGGGCATCGCCTCGATCGAGTTCTTCACCAGATTCACCAGCGCCGCGTGCAGCGTCTGCTCGTCCAGTTTGATGCTTGGCAGCGCCGGATCCAGGTAACGAATGAATTCGATGCCGTTCTCCCGCGCTTGGTGCTCGAACATGTCCAAGACCCGATCGACGATCTCGTTCAAGCTGCCGGGCAGCAATTCCAGGTCTCGCAGCCGCGCGAACTTCAGGAAATCCCGCAGCAGGTTCTCCAGCCGAGTACACTGTTTCTGAACCGTCTCGATCTTGGCGAGCGCGCGCCGGTGCTGGGGCGTCTCGGCACTGGCAAAGTCCTCGGCCAGCAGGTCCATGTTCATGCTGATCACGGACAGCGGGTTCTTGATTTCGTGAGCCAGCGAACCGGCCAATTCGGCCAGTTCGTTGTATTGGACTCGCCATCTCTGCTCGATATCGTCCGGCGGGAATGACGTCTCTGACATGCGGTCAACTCCCCTGCCAGTCCAAGCCCACGTCCAGCGCGATCGCCGAGTGAGTCAACGCTCCCACGCTGATCCGCTCGACACCCGTCGCGGCCACTTCGGCAATCGTGTCGAGGTGGATGCCCCCGGAAGCCTCCAATTCGACCGATGGCGCCACGGCATCCCGGCGGGCCACGGCCTCTCGCAACTGCTCCACCGGCATATTGTCCAAGAGCACGATATCCGGCGCGGTTGGCAAAACCGCTGCAAACTGTTCGAGGGTGTCTACCTCGACTTCGATCACCATCTGCTCCGCTTCGGTCTCCGGCAGAGTCTCGCGAAGGAACTGCCGGACTTGCCGAACTGCCGCGTCCGGCGAGAGTCCCGACAGGGCGAGATGGTTGTCCTTGATCAACACGGCGTCGAACAGCCCGGTGCGATGGTTGCAGCCGCCTCCGCAACGAACCGCGTATTTCTCCAGCCGTCGCCAGCCCGGCGTGGTTTTGCGAGTATCGTAGATCCGGGCCCGCGTGCCGCGAACCGCGGCGACGTAACGACTGGCCAGTGTCGCGATTCCGGACAGCCGTCCGATCAGGTTCAGCAGCAGTCGTTCGGCGGTCAGCAGATCTCGCACCGCACCGTCCAATCGAGCGACGGTCTGATCGGGCTCGACCCGTTGACCATCCTCGGCTGACGGTTGCCAGCAGGCCTCGATCTCCATCTCGTCCAGAACCGTCTTGATCGCCCTCAATCCGGCGATGACTCCCGGTTGGCGTGCGACCAACGCGACTTGACCGCGCAGTTCCGGCGCTGCGAGCGCCACCGTCGTCCAATCGAAATGGCGGTCCAGGTCCTCGCGCACGGCCAACCGCACGATCTGACGGCAATCGTCCTCAAGTTGGTCGTCCCATCGGATCTGCTGGAATTCTTTGCTCACAGGTTCCCTCGATTGCTTGTCGGAGTCTCGCATCACGTCCGCGAAGCCATCATAATAGCCTCCGCACCGTCATTCCGTCAGCAGGGCATTCGCAATGGCCGATCCAGATCCCAAGCAAACCGAAACACGGACGCAATCCGGTTCCCTGCTGAGCCGAATGGACCAAGCCGCCATCGCCGTGATTCTGGCGGTTTCCCTGGTCGTCATCGTCTCGTCCGCTTGGACCCGGGGGTTTCACCGCGGCGGAGTGATCGACATCGACCAGTCCGAGCCGTGGGAGATCAAATTCCAGGTCGACATCAACACAGCCGACTGGCCTGAACTCAGCCTGTTGCCCAACGTCGGCGAGGTTCTGGCGCGGCGGATCGTGGAGTCGCGACAGCAGCACGGCCCGTTCGCCCATCATGACGACTTGCTGCGTGTTTCGGGAATCGGCCCCAAGACGCTGGCTGGGATTCGACCGTATCTGCTGCCCATGACGGATGCTGGCGACACGACCGAAAAATGATTGCGATCCACAGAATCCCAATCTTCGTCCCGCAGTCTTGAATCCGTCACTTGCCTCGGCGAAACGGTAGGGTATGTTTTTCAGGACGGTCCCCAGCCTTGAAACGCAGCCCCACCGAGCGATTCCGCACCATGATCCCGCTACGTCAGCAAGTCCTGTTGATGTCGTTCGCCCTGTTGCCCTTCACGTCGCCGACCGGCGCGTTCGAATTGTGGCGGGTCGAGCCTGCGTCGGCGTTGGAGAAGCAGTTATGGGATGACATGGCTGACGGTCAATTGCAGCAGTCGTCCCTGCTGACAGCGGCCCTGATCGCCGGCGGCGTCGATACCTCGGCGGCTCTGGATTCCTACATGGATCGTTTCGCCTCGATCAAACGACAATGGGCCGCAGCAAGTCGATCCGATGCCGCCGCCCCGGTTTCCCGCGCAAGCGTCCTGCTCGATTGGCTTCATCGCCACGTATTGACGGGCCAGTATCAGCCCGCTTGCACCGAACTGCACCGCACGCTGGATACCGGAGACTTCAGTTGCGTCACCTCGACCATCCTGTACCGCTGCCTGGCCGAGTCCCAGGGACTGACCACCGAGACGCTCAGCCAACCCGGCCACGTATTCTGCCGATTTCCAGCCGACCCGCCGGTCATGATTCAGACCACATCGCCGACGGGGATTGTCGCCCCGGCATCCGTGGCCCCTCCCCTGCGCACAGACGGAGTTTCGACCGTGTCGCAGGCGCCCAGTCGCATGTTGACCGATGTGCAACTGGTCGCCAAGATCTATTACAACCGCGGCGTGTTGCTGCTGAAGAAGGAGGCTTATCCCGAGTCGCTGCCTTGGTTGCTGCGGGCCAGTCAACTGGATCCGGACGACGCGGCGGCTCACAGCAATCTGCTGGCCTGCCTGAACAACTGGGCGATTTCGGAATGCCACGCAGATCGCTTCGAACGAGCGATGCACTTGCTGGACCAAGGGAAATCGATCGCCCCCGACTGCACGATGTTCACAGATAACGAGATCTATGTCCATTACCGATGGGCGCAGCAACTCTGCGAGCAGCACCGGTACGCCGAAGCATTGGATCTGTTTGATGCGGCGTCCTCGCGCCGCCCCGCGGTCTCGTTGTTCGACCACGGCCGCGCGCGCATCGCTGAAATCTGGCTGAATTCCAACCCGGAAACGAAACTCGAAGATTCTCGTTAACGATTGCTAAGGGCCGACCTACATCGAAGACTCAGACGCCCGTTCGAGGACCGTTCTGACAGCGTGGCGTCTACTTTTTCAACCGCGGCGCAGGCATCTTCTTCGGCGCTCGCAGCGACAAGCGATATCCGGCGCTGGTGAGCGAGTAAGCCTGAATCGGGCGCTCTTTTACCACTAGATCCTTGTCGATCAACGAACGCATCGCCGCCAGGAAGTGCTTCGCCGCGACTTTGCAGTCGTTCGGCGTGAAAAACAGCATCTCCGCAGGCCCCACCTGAAAACGGCGAAAAAAGCGCAGGATATCCAGTTCTTCAGCGGTCATCGAACGTTTCCTCCTTCTCGAGTTAGGTTCGAGATCAAGCCACACGGGCAGCAAAGGCGAGACGGGAGCGCCGAGACGATAACAGTCGCGAATGTGGCTTCTTGCGAACGGATGGTCATTACAATCGCTGATTTTACCAGATCCGGTGCGAAACGCTAGCAGGGGTCGCTGACGATCGATTCACCGTGCCGAGTCGTTCCGTTCGGTTCCTTCCCCGACGAGATGCCGATCAACGGAAACAGCGGCATCCAGGCCACGGTGATCGCGACCGCGTACACTTGCGCCGGGTGCGGGCCGAGCGCGACGGGCAGCAGATAGACGAGCGGCACGATCAACACGGCTGACACGATAGCCAGCAGCACCGTGCCCCGTGTCCGGTCAAGCGGCATGAGCGACGCCAGGGCCGCGGCCAAGCTGGGAATCAGGACAACGTGACAGAAACCGGGCAGCGCCGTCGCGAGTGTGAGGGCCGCCATCGACCAAAGCAGCCATACGGCCGACCAAACCTCACCGGTCGACATGCCGCGCAGAAGCCGATGGGCCAAACAGAATAGTACCGCGGTGCCGAGCGAATAATAGACCGCGACGAACACGCCTCCATGCGCCACAAACGGTTTGGGCAACCAACCCGTCACCACGATCACCAAGGCCAACAGCAGCGTGAGAGCTGTCGACACCGCCATTGACAAGCTCACCACGATGACCGTCCACAGAACGGCGAGCCAAGTGCTGCGCCGCCGCAGCTCGCGGCGGCGCCCGACGACGACTCCGGCCAGCGCAAGGATCGCCAGAGGCAGCGCCCATCGTTCGGGAAACCAGACAACGAACATTCCCAGCACGTCGAAGAATACCGCATCGGCCTGACGCAGTTTCTCCTCGGACGCGAAGTGCGGTGAAAGATCGGCGTTCATCAACGCCCGGCTCATACTCAGCGCATTCTCGCCGTGATGCTGCAAGCTCCGCAGGCTGAGATGCTCGATACGGTCGTCAGGCGTGTGGTAGCGATGCGGCGAACCGATGAACGCGAAGTTCATCCCGTGCCAGCCGGCTTGCCGGAAGATGGTGAAGTCGGTGTCGTTGGGCAGCAGGCGATAGATCGTCACGAAGGCGCTGCCGCACAACGCCGGTCGCGGAAAGTGCCCGGCGACATGGCGGATCAGCGGCAGATTGCCCGCATGGGTTTCGTACATGATGCTGGCGCCGCTGGTGCCGCGCGCGTCGAAATTCAGCACAACCGCCTCGCGGGTGCCCAGTCGGTGTTCGCGGATAAACTCGCGGGCGCCGACCAAACCCAATTCTTCGCCGTCGGTCAGCAACACAAGGAACGGCCGCGTTGGCGGCGGACCTTGCTTCAATGCGCGGACGGTTTCCAGCAGTGCGGCCACGCAACTGCCGGCGTCCGCCGCGCCCGGTCCCTCGGGCACCGAGTCGTAGTGGCTCGCCAGCACCAACGGCTGCGCCTCGGACATTGACTCGATCGGCCATGAGGCCAGCAGATTGTGGCACGTTCCGAGTCGATTCACCTCGGCAACTTGGACTTCGACTTCCAGGCCCAAAGCCCGCAACTCGTCCAGCAGCCGCTCGCGTACCGCTCGATTCGCTTCCGAGCCCATCGGATGCGGCGATTGATCGCCCAGCAAGCGTTCGAGCACCAACAACGCCCGGCCGGCGGAGAACTGATCAAGCGGCGCGTCGACCGCTTTCGGAGTAGGGCCTCGGTACTGATGCCAAGCGGCCAGCAGAATCAAAGCGACCGCGGCCAACGAAACGCACCAGGGCAACCGGCGACGGGAAAACACGAGGGCTCAATCCTACAGCAGCGACTTGGCCGCTTTCACAACCGCGTCCACGGTGATGCCGAACTGCTTGTACAATTGCTGATACGGGGCCGAAGCACCGAAGCTGTCCATGCCGACGAACAAGCCGCGGGTGCCGATATAGCGGTCCCAGCCCTGGCGGATCCCCGCCTCGACTGCGACGCGCGCCGTCACATCCGGCGGCAGCACACGGTCCCGGTAGACTTGGTCCTGCTCGTCAAACAACTCGCAGCACGGCATGCTGACCACGCGCGCCGCAATGTGCTCGTCCGCCAATCGCCGCCACGCCGCCACGCACAATTCCAGCTCGCTGCCAGTGCCGATCAGGATCACTTGCGGCGTCGCGTGCTCGGTATCGATCAGCACGTACCCTCCCCCCGCGACGCCCGACGCCGGGCTGAATTTCGCCCGGTCCAGCGTCGGCAGATTTTGGCGAGTCAGGACCAGCGCCGACGGTCGGTCGTTGATCGCCAGGATCGCCCGGTAGCACTCCGACACCTCGTTGGCGTCTCCTGGACGAAAGACCAAGAGGTTCGGAATGCTGCGGCACGCGGCCAGATGTTCGACCGGCTGATGCGTCGGGCCGTCTTCGCCCAAACCGATCGAGTCGTGGGTCAGCACGTACAGCACCGGCTGGTGCATCAGGGCGCTCAACCGCATCGCGGGCCGCATGTAGTCGGTGAAGACGAAAAACGTTCCGCCGTAGGGACGCAAGCCGGAAAGGGCCAAGCCGTTGCAGATCGAGGCCATGCTGTGTTCGCGCACGCCGAAGTGCAGGTTGCGTCCGCCGTAGTTGCCCGCGCCGAAATGGCCCGCATCGTCGAACTTGAGCATCGTGTTGTTCGAGGGCGCCAGGTCGGCCGAACCGCCGATCAGCCAAGGGATGCTGCGCGCCGCGGCGTTCAATGCCTGGCCGGACGAAACGCGACTGGCCAAGCCTTTGCCGTCGGCCGGAAACTCCGGCAGCGACGTGTCCCAGCCGTCCGGCAATTTGCGCGCCCACAGCGTCTTCAACTGGGCGGCCAATTCGGGATGAGCCTGCTCGTACTGGCTGAACCGCTCGCACCAGGCTGCGCGCAGTTGGCGGCCTCGCTGCCCCACGCCTTCCGCAAAATGCTCCCGCACGCCGTCCGGTACCAGGAAATGCTCATCCTCGGGCCAACCATACGCCCGCTTGGTCAGCCGTATCTCCTCCTCGCCCAGCGGCGCTCCGTGCGCGTCGTGCGAATCCGCCTTGTTCGGTGCTCCGTAGCCGATGATGCTGCGGACCACGATCAACGTCGGTCGGTCGGTGCATTGGCGGAACGACTGCAACGCGGCTTGCAGCGCCCCCAGATCGTTCGCGTCGTCGACGCGAATCGTGTTCCAGCCCAGGCCTTCAAATCGTTTCGCGACGTCTTCGCTGAACGCCAGATCCGTGCGACCCTCGATCGTGATGCGGTTGTCGTCGTAGATCCAGCACAGGTTCGAAAGTTTCAAGTGCCCCGCGACCGACGCCGCTTCGCAGCCGACTCCTTCCATCAGGTCGCCGTCGCTGCACAGCACGTACACATCGTAGTCGAACAGTTCGAAGCCAGGTCGGTCGTAGCGGGCCGCAAACCACTTGGCCGCCATCGCCATGCCGACGCTGGTCGCTACGCCTTGGCCCAGCGGGCCCGTGGTCATCTCGATCCCCGCCGCCTCGCCGTGCTCGGGATGTCCCGCGCAGGGACTGTGGAGCTGCCGGAAATTCTTGATGTCGTCCAGCGAAATCGAAGGCCGGTCCAGTTCATGCCCCGAGTTGTCCACGGCTTGAACCCCGGCCAGATGCAGGATCGAATACAGCAACATCGATGCGTGGCCGCAAGACAGAACGAACCGGTCGCGGGCGGGCCACATGGGGTGCGACGGGTCGTAGCGCAGGGCATGTTGCCAGACCGCGTAAGTGACTGGCGCCAGGGCCATCGGCGTACCGGGATGCCCGCTGTTCGCTTTTTGTACCGCATCCATCGAGAGGGTGCGAATCGTGTTGATGGCCAGACTGTCGATGCGGATTCCGCTGATGGTGGGCATACGTAAGTTCTCTTGGCGAAACTGGTTACTTTGATGATGGAAACGTGAAATCGCGGCTTGTCCAACCCCGGGGGCTCGCTGACGACACACGCTGGCACCCCAGTGTCCGCGGACGCAAACGGCCTAAGTGTAACGGAGGGCAACGCAATGCGTCAACGCATGGCAGATGACCTGATCGTCTCTTTGTCTTCGTGCATTCAGGGCGAGTGACATCCATTGCAAACTCTAGATTTCGGGTATCGCTTGAATGCGGGATCGGCGACTTGCCGCGAACGACTCCTGCCTCTTTCACGGAATCCGTCGAGGAAGGTATGCTAATCAATGTTCGATTCTTGGTGAATCTTGTCCTGCCGAAATCTCGGCCTCAAAGAGGAGTTGTTTTCATGTGGACGAACGATGGACTTGCCCGTGGACGGCACTTGTGGCTGGCTGTTGTTTTCTTGCTCGTCCCGTCCGCCGGTCAGACTGCCGAGCCGTTGGATCTGACCCACATCCCAGGACGCGCCGTGGCGGCCGTGGTAGTGCATCCCGAGCGGTTGACGCGATCCCCCGAACTGGAATTGCTGCCGTGGGAAGTGATGCAGGTCACGGCGCAGCGGGAAATGGGCATCGATCCTCTGTTGATCGACACGGCGATCGGCATCGCCGCCGCGCCGAGCGGCGAGGGACCGCCCGACTGGGGCTTGGTTCTGCGGTTCAGTCAGCCGCAGCCGTTGGCCGGCAAGTGGCTGGAACAGACCGAGCCCGCGACGGCCGGACAAGTCGCGTACCGGCGAGCGCTGCGGCCGATGGAACCGAGCTTCTGCCAGATCGACCCCCAAACGCTCTTGGTCGGCACCGAGCCGATGCTGCTGGAAATGATCGCAGCGCGGGAGGTGGACAGCCCGCTGCTGCAAACGTTGCGCAGCACGCCGATGCGAAACGACGTCACAGCGGTCTTGGCGGTCGCTCCGATCCGGGATCTGATCAAGCAATTGACGGCCCAGGCACCGCCGCTGCCGCCACCGCTGCAGCCTCTCCTGGAAGTGCCCAATCAGTTGGAATCCGTGATGGTCGCCGTGAATCTGTCGCGCGAGCGGATGAGCGGCATCAAATTGACCGCCACCGACGAAGTCGCTGCTCAGAAGCTGGAGACGACCCTGCTGCAGGGACTCGGGTTCGTCAAGCAGATGCTGCTCGGGCAAGCACTGGAATCGATGCCCGGCACGGGCGACGACCCCGAACAACAGGCCATGCAGCGATACATGGTCCGCGTCGCCAATACCATCGAAGGCCGCCTGCGGCCAACTCGGACAGGCAATCAGTTGGTCGTGACACTGAGTGCCGACTATGCTACCAGCGGCGTGCTGGTTGCCCTGTTGTTGCCCGCGGTCCAGGCGGCGCGCGATGCGGCTCGGCGCACCCAAGGGATGAACAATCTGAAACAGCTCGGCTGGGCCATGCACATCTTCCACGACGCCCACGGGGCGTTTCCAGCCGCGTATAACACGGACGCCGAAGGGAAGCCGCTGCTCAGTTGGCGAGTCCACCTGCTGCCGTACGTCGAGCAACAGCAACTTTACGAACAATTCCGATTGAACGAACCGTGGGACAGTCCACACAATCGGCAGCTCATCGCGCAGATGCCGGACGTCTTCCGCGCACCGGGCAGTCTGGCACCGCCCGGCAAGACCAATTACCTGGGCGTCCGCGGCCAAGGCATGACGTTCATCGCGCCGACAAAAGCCGGAACACCACCGGCAGGAAGCAGCATGCGTGCCTTCACCGACGGCACCTCGAATTCGGTCATCATGGTCGAGGCCGGGGACGATCTAGCCGTCGAATGGACTCGACCGGTGGATTTCGAGCCGGACCCGACGCAGCCCGTCAAAGGCTTGGTCGGATTGCGGGTCGGTGGATTCACGGCGGTCTTTGCCGATGGTAGCGTGCGGTTCATTTCCAGCCAGATCGATCCTTCGATGTTGATGCGCGGCTTCACCGTAGCCGATGGCCAACCCGTCAGGTTCGATTAGCCGCCGGGCATCCTTCGACTGACCCCGCGTGCAGACGCGGCTTCCGGCCGTCCCGTCCCCCAGTCTGACAACCGCAACGCCAGCGAGGCGTGACCACGGAGCTCCTCGCTGGCGTTTTCGCCCTGCGCCGAAATGCGGGATGAACAGTCAGGAAAGTTAGGCAGCTTGGGTTGGCGATGACGGCCAGCGAACTTCCTCTTCGGGGTTCGAGCGATTTTGCCGATTCTGACTTTGAATCGTAGTGGTAGCGATGGGCCACGCTTGCGCGGTTTGATTCGGTGTTGCGGTTGGGAGGATGGAAATCATGACGTTCCGAAAGCTTGCGATCGTCTTGGTCGCTCTCTGTTTGGTTGGCCCTGGCACGGCGCAAGCCCAATTGCCGACCACGCCGACACCGGCGCCGCCGACGCTTTGGAGCTTTCTGGGGATCCCGCAGGCCATGCAACGTGCCCGCGACTCGATGAGCAACCGGCGCGGCAACAATCCGCAGCGGGAGCGTGAGCCGCCGCTGAAGGCGCTGGCGGATCCGGCGAACCTCGAGTCCGATGTCCCCGCGATCAAGGCGGCCGCCGAGATCAAGCAGGCCGAAGACTTGAAGCCGCAGAAGATCAAAGCCGTAAAGTATCTGACTTCGATCGGCTGCGGTTGCTACGACCAGGATGGGAAAGTCACCGAGGCGCTGGTCGCCGCCATGGGGGATTGCACCGAGGACGTCAGGCTCGAGACCGTCAACGCGGTTGCCGATGCTGCCAAGGGCGAGCGATGCAGCAACTGTAAGCAGAAGAGCTGCTGCAACCCCAAGATTTCGCAACAGCTTGCGGAACTTGCCTACGAGGTCGACGACCATGGTTGTCCGCTCGAACCATCCGAGCGGGTACGCGAGGCGGCTGCCGACGCGCTGGCCGTCTGCTGCCCCGGTTACGGAATGCCGCCGGAGATGGAAGACGAAACCGGCCCGGGAACGATCGAAGGCACGGAAGGTCCGGGCGCCATCGAGACACCCAACGTGCCAACGCCGGCCGACCCCGAAAATCCACCCCGAAATCCATCGCCGGACGACATGCCGCCGGACATGCCCGACGACACACCCGCCGAACTACAGGCCAGCACGTCGCTGCGATTGGCGAGCCGATCGGTTCCTCAGACGCTGGACAAAGCGACGGTCCAGGCGGCGCTGCACCAGACAGCCCAGCCGACCGAGGCGGCTGCCCGCGGGGATCGCCGTACCGACGCGCCACGAGCCGAGATGGTCGTGGACGAAAAACTCCAGCAGGTGCAGATCCGACTGCCCGCGCATTCGAAGGTCGAACCGGGCGTGCGACTGCACGTCTACCGGCCTCACGCGGACGGATATCGACGGATCGGCGAAATGGAAGTGCTCGGCGTCATCGGCGACACGGCCACCGCACGGCCCGTGGACCGGTTGAATCTCCACGAGATCATCGCGGGCGGAATCGTCGTGATCCCATAAGGCGCCGCAACCAGGCGGCCCTCGAACAGCGGGCCGCCGAATGCTGGACAGACGCATGATCGCTCTCGGCGAACTTGGCTCGACCGTCGTCCTGCTCCTGGTCACCTATCCATTGGCCGTCTTCCTGTCCTGGATCAATGGTGCAGAATTCCACCCCTGGCCTCGGCGTCCGGATCGGCACTGGCCCGGTTGACCCGGGATACCAGCAAGCGGCCCAGGGGTGAGGCGAGCAGGGCGGGCAGGATGAGCAGATCGGCGGCCAGCGCGGCGTTCAAGAGCGCGAACATGAGCCACGCGAAACGCGCCGCGGGCATGAAGGGACTGAGCGCAAACACCAACATCCCCAGCCCGCAGATCAACGAGGTTTGCAGCATCGGTGTCGCGCAGTGCCGGTAGGCTTCCCGCAGGGCGGAGCGGTGGTCGTGCCCTTCCGCCATCGCCCGTCGATACCATGTCAGAAAGTGCGACGTGTCGTCGACCGCGATGCCCAAGGCCACGCAGGCCGTCATCATCGTCCCCACGTCCACCGGCATGCCTCCCCAGCCCATCAAGCCAAGAATCAGCAGCACGGGGAAGACATTGGGGATCATCGCCAACATGCCAATCGACAGGCTGCGGGTCAGCACCATCATCGCGATCGAGATCATTACAAAGGCTAAGGCAAAGCTCTCGGCCAAGTCCCACAGCAACCGCTGCTGAGCCATCGCGACCAGGAACACTCCGCCGCTGATGTTTTCCGTGACGCCCAAGCGGCGAGCGGCTTCGTCCTGGTCCAGCATCTGGCGAACAGCCTCGGTGAACTCCGCCAGCAACGAGGCGTAGTCCAAGTTGCTGAGCGCCTCGATCCGCCCGCTGATCCGCCATTGCTCCTCGGTGACCGCCTCGGCGAGCGTTCCGTCCGGTCTGGTGTGGTCTTCGTGCAAAAATCCCAAATTGGCCAACTGCTGCCGGTTCTCGACCAGATAACGAGCAATCACGGCCCGCCGGCCGACGCTGCGGACGGTGCGCCCGCTTGGCACGTCGGGCACGAAGCTGCTGGCGGCGATGGTGCCGCCGACCGCCGGCATTTCGTGGATCTGGCGGCGAATCCGCTCGACCAGCAGCATGCGGTCAAGCATCTCGCGCGGATCGCTCGAATCAGGTTGTGGAAAACGCAGCACGACTTCGACGGGAATCAAAGGTCCGATATTCTGCTCTAGCCAAGCATAGTCGCGCAGTACCTGGGAACGCAGCGAAAAAAGATCGCGGAGTCCCACCGACGCCCGCAACCGCACGATTCCGGCCGCCAGGACAACCATGGAGACGGCCACCAGCAGCAGGATCACCAGCCATTGCGACACCGCGCAATCGAGCCAACCTTGCCACCAAGGGACGCGTGCCCGGCAGTTCGCATCGGCAGCAGAAGCCTCGGCGTCACGTAACCCAGTCCGGTCGGCACCCGATCCGCTGCGGTCGTTCGGGCTGCGATTGCCGGACCGCGGGCCGAACCAAGTGAGCAATGCGGGCCAGAGCAGGAACAAAAAACCAAGGGCCAGCAGCGTGCCCAACGCGGCGTAAAAACCGAATTTTCGGATCGGGACCACTTGGCTGACCATCAGCGACCCGAGTCCCAAGGCCGTGGTCATGGCCGCCGCGGTGCAAGGCGCCCAGCCCATCTTGACCGCGGCCGTGGCGGCGCATCGCCCCGGTTGCTCCCGCAGGACTCGGCGGTAGTAGCCGGTCATGTGGATCGCCGATGAGACGGCCAAGACATAAACCAAGGCCGGCATGACCGTCATCACGGCGTCCATGCTCGACCCGAACAACTCGACGGCAGCCAGACTGGCGATCCAAAGAAAGGCCGCGTACAGAAAAACGGGGGCCACCAACCGGACCTGTCTCAGGCAGAACCAAGCCAGCACAATGCCCAGCAACCCGCTGGCCAACCCGAGCGGGGCCAGCCACTGCTGGCTGACTTGGTCGATCGCGACACTGTCGACGGCCGGGCCGCCCAGCCGCAACGACTGGCGGTCGACGCCGATTTCGCGAGCGATCGCGGCGACGGCGCCGATGGTCGCATGGCGGTCCCACCAGCCTTCGTGGGAAAGGAAACCGACCACGCAGGTCGACAAACCGTCCGCTCCCACGAGCCAGCCTTGCATGCGCTGGATGGCTGTCTCCCGCGGCATGTCCAGCGGCGGCTCACTGAGTTGGCGCAACGTGCTGCGACCGGTGAATACCCGTCGGAACAGCGGCTTGGGCGAACCGTTCTTGCCGGGGCCCTGGAGAGCAAGCATGCGCTGTTCCAGCAAATCCAACCGCTGGTCGTTCAGCGTACACCCCGGCCAACTGATGACCATGATCGCGTCGATGCCAAACCGCTCGTTGAACCAATACAGGTCCGTGGTCTGCTGAAAACTCTTTGGCAGCCAGTCGACGACGTTGTTGTTGCTGGACTGCATCACCTGATACGCCTGGTGAAGCAATACCGGGGTGAGCAATAGGGCAGTCACGCAAATCCAGCGATCGTAGCGTTGGAAAAAGGACCGTTTGGTCATCGATAGTCTATGGGGATTATGGGGTTCGTTGCGAGGCCGGGAGAGACTGCGACCAAGCGGGACTGGCTGCAACTCGGAACTGCCAAATCCCCGGAATCACCGTTCGTCGCGAGGTTGACTGTCCCATCTCGTCACAGCCGCAAAGTGCGTGATTATCGCCATGAACATGCACTTTGTTCCAGCCCCCAATGATCTCGGGGGCGAGCGTGGGTACGATAATCGTAGTTGGATCCGAATACTGGATGGGCACCGCGCGTCTTGGCCCAGTGCTTGTCTCGTTCCCGGATTCGGAGCGAATTCCGCTGTCGGTGGACAAGGAGACCAATGATGAACGCAAAGTTTTTCCTGGGGCTTGTGGTTGTCGGCTGGGCATTGGCCGCGTCGACCGCCGATGCCGAATGGCACGTTTGGGCGGTGACGGAAACGCGGCGGGTGTTGCGCGACGATCCGGCGGGCGAGTCGGTCGCGGTGCGGCTGAGTGCGGCGCGGGGGGAATGGGAGAGTTGCCAGATCTTGATGCGTTCCGACCTACCCGTCGCCGGGATCGATTTGCATACGGCTGACCTTTCGGGCCCCGACGGTGCTGTTTGGCGAGCCGACCACGCGCGGCGATTCCGTCAGCACCAGTTGCATCTGACCGACGCCACGTATCGCAACCAGGATTTCCGCCCGGGCTGGTATCCCGATGCGCTGATTCCGTTCCTCGATTCCGGTTCGGGCAATTCGGCGACAGGGGCGGACGATGCACTCGCCAGCGTTTCGCCGGGGCAAACGAATGCCATCCAGACGCGGTTTGTTGCCGTGCCGTTCGATCTGCCGGCAGACCAGACGCACGGATTTTGGATCGATGTGTACGTCCCGCCGGGAACTGCGGCCGGCGAGTACCGAGGCACATGGCGGCTGACGGCTGGCGACGGGCAATCGGTCGCCATCCCCGTCGCGCTGGAAGTCTGGGACTTCGATCTTCCTCGAGTCTCGACGCTGGTCACCGCGTTTGGGTCGCCCGCCGAGCGGATGCGCGGCTATTATCGCCAGCGGGCTCAGGCCGGCAAAGAGCCGGAGCCAGCGGATTGGGCTGCGGTGGACGAGCAATGCGCGCGTCTGTTGAGCGAACATCGCATCAACGCCACCCCGCCCGGCCCTCTGGCTCCAGTGGCGGGAACCGATGGCGAATTCCACATTCCGGAGGAACAGATCCAGTCGTTGCGCACCTTCGTGGATCAGTACCACGTCAACGCGATTGCCATCCCGCATCCGCGCACGGCAGTCCAGGATACGGAGGCCGAACGCGACCGACTGCATGCTTGGTTAGCGGCGTGGGACGATGCCGCCGCGCGTTTGGATCGCCCTCAGATTGTGTTCTACATCTATCTGAAAGACGAACCGAACGACGAGGAAGCCTATCGCTACGTCCAGCGGTGGGGCTGCGCAATCCGGAACCGTGTCCCGGTGCAGACGAATCAGCAGCCGGGTCTCGGGGCCTCGGAGCCAGTGCCGAACTCGGCGGTCGCGAAAGTGCTGGTGGTCGAGCAGACTTGGACCCAAGACGCAGCCTGGGGCGATCTTTACGGAGCCGTGGACATCTGGTGCCCGCTGTTTTCGCTACACCGACCCGAGAGCGCCGCGGCGCGTCAAGCGTTGGGCGAGACCATCTGGACCTATACAGCTTTGTGTCAGGGACAGCCGACTCCCTGGTGGCATACGGACTACCCGCTGCTGAATTACCGTGCGCCAACTTGGATCGCATGGAGATATGGAATCTCGGGGCTTCTGTATTGGGGCGGGATGTCGTACTGGCGCGGGGTCGATGATCCCTGGACGGATCCCAAGACGCTGGATCGCCGCGTCGACGGGCGCGGAGCCTTGTACAATGGCGAAGGAAGTCTACTGTATCCCGGCCGCGCGGTGGGGTACGAGGGAATCGCGCCCAGTCTGAGGTTGAAGGCCCTGCGCGACGCGATCGAGGACTACGAATACCTGGCGATTCTCCGGCGAGCTGGACGCGGGGAGCAGGCCGAAGCAATCGTCGCCACGATCGCCACAACTTGGTTCGACTGGAACCGCGATCCGGCAGCCTACCAACAGGCGCGAGAGCGGCTGGCCAAGCTGATCCTGGCCAATCAGTAAGAACGGGCATACAACCGGTGACTTGCTTTTCTCGTCCGGGATCGGTACAAAGAAGAACGTTCTGTTCTGAACGACAGGCGTGCAAAGGGATTCGCTATCTCCGGCAAATCTGGTCGGGTCATGATAGGAGGGCTGTGTCATGACGGAAGGGCTTGATCCTGATCTTGCTTCGCGAGCCAAATCCGAATTGCTCCAAAGTTCCGTCCATGCCCTTCGGGCATTGAACGTCGAGCAGTCAGGCGAACGACTTGTGATCCAGGGACGCGTGAAGAGTTTCTACCACAAGCAACTGGCGCAAGAGATGGTGCGAGCCGTCTCGGGCGGGTTGCTCGTCGTGAACTCCGTGGAAGTGCTGATGAGCCGTGCCTGACCGCGCGGTATCGGGGCACGGCCCGACTGGCGAGCATTCGGGTTCGCCTCTTGAGCGGTCAAGATTGTCGGTGAACGAACAGCGTCCGATTCTCGGATGGTGGCAAATGCCGAGGCTGTGTTAGTCGGCCTCCGGGGGGATCTCCAATTCCTCCTCCTGTTCCTCTTCCGGCGTACGGTTTCGGCCAGTCAGGTATTCGTCGATGGCGCGGGCGGCGCCGCGACCTTCGTTGATGGCCCAGACGACCAGCGATTGGCCGCGGCGGCAATCTCCCGCCGCGAAGAGTCCAGGGATGCTGGTGGCATAGTCGTCGGTGTCGGCCCGGTAGTTGCTTCGCTGGTCGTAGCGGATTCCCAGCATGTCCGAGACGGTATGTTCCGGACCGAGGAATCCCAGTGACAGCAGCACAAGATCCGCCTGCCAGACCTTCTCCGTTCCGGGAACCTCGCTGAACGGTGTCTTGCCGTTGGGTTTGGACCAATCGACGTTCACGGTCTTGATTCCGGCGACATGGCCGTGTCCGTCGTCGATGAATTCCTTGGACATGATTGCGTACTCGCGCGGGTCGCGGCCGAATTTCTGTTTGCTCTCGGCGTGCGAGTAATCGGGGCGGTACAGCCGCGGCCACTGGGGCCAGGGGTTGTTCGCCGCGCGCTCGGTTGGCGGCTGTTCGAGCAGCTCGAAATTGATCACGCTTCGGCAGCCGTGACGCAACGACGTCCCGATGCAGTCCGCTCCCGTATCGCCGCCGCCGATCACGATCACGTCCTTGCCTTTCGCGTCGATGTACATCTCGTCGGTCAAATTCGAATCGAGCAAGCTCTTCGTATTCCGCGTCAGGAAGTCCATCGCGAAATAGATTCCCTTCAACTCGCGCCCCGGTAGCCGCAAGTCGCGCGGAATGGTCGCTCCCGTCGCCAGCAGCGTCGCATCGTGTGCGCGCAGCAACTGCTGCGGATCCAGGTATTGGATCTGCTCGCCGTGTTCCTCCATGATCCGCGTCATGTGCCCGGCGGGAAAATCCTCTTTGGTGCCGACATGGGTGTTGGTGACAAAGCGGATACCCTCCTCGCGCAGCAAGTTGATCCGCCGCTCGACAACGGCTTTGTCCAGCTTCATGTTCGGGATGCCGTAGATCAACAGCCCGCCGATGCGGTCGGACCGCTCGAACACCGTCACTTCGTGACCCAGCCGGTTCAGTTGGTCGGCCGCCGCCAAGCCGGCTGGCCCGGACCCGATAATCGCCACGTGCTTCCCGGTGCGAACGCGGGGCGGATTAGGCTTGATCCAGCCTTCGGCGAAGGCTTGGTCGATGATGGCGTTTTCGATGTTCTTGATCGTGACGGCGGGCTGAACGATGCCCAACACACATGCGCCCTCACACGGGGCGGGGCAGACCCGCCCGGTGAATTCCGGGAAGTTGTTGGTTTCCAGCAGCCGTTCCAGCGCATCGTGCCAACGTCCCTGGTAGACCAGATCGTTCCACTCCGGGATCTTGTTGTCGATCGGGCAACCGTACGAGGACATGCAGAAGGGAATCCCGCAGTCCATGCAGCGCGCGCCCTGAGTGCGCAACTCGCCCTCTTCGGGATCGGTGAAGATCTCCTTGAAGTCCTGGATCCGGATGACCGGCGGCCGGTACGGAACGGACTTGCGGGGATACTCTTTGAATCCGGTTGGTTTGCCCATTGCCTGCGCTACCTTTCTTGCGCCATGCGTTCAGTTATCGGCTCGATACTTCCAGGCGGACCTGCGCTTCTTCCTCTTCGTCGTGGAGCGCGCGTTCCACCAGGACGCGTTTGTAGTCGGTCGGCATGACCTTGACGAATTTCTTCCGCACGGTCCGCGGCCAGTCGTCGATCAACCGCTGCGCCACCGGCGATTGCGTGTACTTGTAGTGCATTTCGATCAGCATCAGCAGCTCGCCCAAATCCTGATCGGTCTCGACTCGCTCCAACTCGACGGTGGCCAGGTTGCATTTCAGTTGGAAATCGCCGTCGACATCCCACACGTACGCGATTCCGCCGGACATGCCGGCGGCGAAGTTCCGGCCGGTGCGTCCGAGAATCACGGCCCGGCCTCCGGTCATGTACTCGCAGCCGTGATCGCCGACCCCTTCCACAACGGCCCACGCCCCGCTGTTGCGAACGCAAAACCGTTCGGCCGCCATGCCGCGGAAAAAAGCGCGCCCGTCGGTGGCGCCGTACAAGACGACGTTGCCGACCAGGATGTTCTCCTCGGCCACGAACATGCTGCGGCGAGGCGGGTAGACAATCAGCCGGCCGCCGGACAATCCTTTGCCGACGTAATCGTTCGCGTCGCCCTCGAGTTCCAACGTGATTCCCCCGGCCAAGAACGCTCCGAAGCTCTGGCCTGCCGTGCCCTGGAAGTTGAAGTGGATCGTGTCGTACGGCAGTCCGCGCTCGCCCCACCGCTTGACCAGTTCGTGACTGAGGATCGTGCCGACGGTGCGGTTGGTGTTGGCGATGGGCAGCGTCTCGCTGACCGCGTCGCCGCGTTCCAAGGCCGGGGCCGCCAAGGGAACCAGACGCGTGATGTCGAGCGATTCCTCCAGGCCGTGGTCTTGCGGGATCATCGCACGGACCTGGACTTGGTCGTGCGGCTTCTTCGCCGGGGACAAGACCGCCGTCAGGTCGAGACCGTCGGCCTTCCAGTGCCGGATGGCGTCTTCCGTTTCCAGACAGTCGACGCGTCCGATCATCTCGTCCATTTTGCGGAACCCCAGATCGGCCATGATGCGCCGCGCGTCCTCGGCCACCATGAACAGATAGTTGACGACGTATTCCGGTTTGCCGGAGAACTTCCGCCGCAGCACGGGATCCTGCGTTGCCACGCCGACCGGACAGGTGTTCAAGTGGCACTTGCGCATCATGATGCAGCCCAGCGTGATCAGCGGCGCCGTCGAGAAGCCCATCTCCTCGGCTCCCAACAGCGCGGCGATCACCACGTCGCGGCCGGTCTTCAGGCCGCCGTCGGTCTGCAGCACCACGCGGCTGCGCAGATCGTTCATCACCAAGGTCTGGTGCGTCTCGGCGATCCCCAGTTCCCACGGCAGGCCGGCGTGCTTGATGCTGGTCAACGGCGAAGCGCCCGTGCCGCCTGAGTCGCCGGAGATCAGGATGTGTTCGGCGTGCGCCTTGGCAACGCCCGCCGCGATGGTCCCGACGCCCACCTCAGCCACCAGCTTCACACTGATCCGCGCCGAAGGATTCGCGTTCTTCAGATCGTGGATCAGTTGCGCAAGATCCTCGATCGAATAGATATCGTGGTGCGGCGGCGGGCTGATCAAGCCGACGCCCGGTGTCGAATAACGGATGCGTGCGATGTTCTCGTCCACCTTCTTGCCCGGCAGTTCGCCGCCTTCGCCCGGCTTGGCTCCTTGCGAGATCTTGATCTGGAGTTCGTCCGCGTTGGTCAAGTACCAGATCGTCACGCCGAAACGGCCCGAGGCGACCTGCTTGATCGACGACCGGCGGGAATCGCCGTTGGGCAGCGGCTTGAACCGCTCGGGGTCCTCGCCGCCCTCGCCCGTGTTACTCCTGCCACCCAGGCGGTTCATGGCGATCGCCAGACTCTCGTGTACCTCGGGCGAAATCGAGCCGAGACTCATTGCACCGGTGCAGAACCGCTTCACAATCTCCGCAGCCGGCTCGACTTCGTCCAGCGGGATCGGACCGCCGTTGGCGTTCTTCCGCAACTTCAGCAAGCCGCGCAGCGCACACCGCGCCCGGGCTTCGTGGTCGATATGCTCCGCGAACTTGCGGTAGGCGTCGACGCTGTTCCCGCGGGCGGCGATCTGCAGATTGCTGATGGTCTCGGGATTCCAGGCGTGGCGTTCGCCCTGCGGCCGCCAATGGAACTCGCCCGGATTGGGCAAATGGTGCTGGCGGTCCTCGGCCCGTAGCGGATACCCCAACGCGTGGCGCCGCAGGGTCTCTTCGGCCAACGTCAGGAAATCGACGCCCCGCACGCGGCTGGCCGTGCCGGCAAAACAGGTGTCAATCACCTCCTCATGAATGCCGACCGCCTCGAAGATCTGCGCTCCCTTGTACGACTGCAACGTCGAGATGCCCATCTTGGCCATGACCTTGAGCATGCCCTTGGCGACGCCCTTGCAGTAGGCCGACACGATCTTGTCGTCCTCGGGATAGTTGCGGGGATCCAGCCAGCCGTCGCGCCGGGCTTGCCAGAGCGCTTCGAAAGCCAGGTACGGATTGATCGCATCGGCGCCGTAGCCGACCAACAGGCAATGATGATGCACTTCGCGCGCTTCGCCCGACTCGAGCACGATGCCGATCTGCGAACGCTTCGCCCGCCGGACCAAGTGGTGGTGTACGGCGCCACACGCCAGCAGCGAGCTGACCGGCACCGATTGGGCCGACACGTTCCGATCGCTGAGAATCACCAGGCTGTAGCCCTCGTCGATAGCCGCTTCCGCTTCCTCGCAGATCCGCGCCAGAGCGGTCTTCAAACCCGCCGCACCCTCGCTACGGGCAAAGCAGATGTCGATCGTCTTTGTCTTCCAGCCGCGTTCGTCCAGGTGCTTGATCGCAGCCAACTCCTGGTTGGTCAGGATCGGATGCGGGATCAACAACCGCTGGCAGTGCTTTTCCGTCGCTTCCAGCAGATTTTGCTCCGGACCGATGTAGCACTCCAGCGACATCACGATCTCTTCGCGGATCGAATCGATCGCCGGATTGGTCACCTGGGCGAACAACTGCTTGAAATAGTCGTACAGCATCCGCGGTTTGTCGCTCAAACAGGCCAGCGCCGAATCGTTGCCCATCGATCCGACCGGATCGCGAGCCTGCTGGACCAGCGGCAGCAGCATGAACTGCAGCGTTTCCACGGTGTAGCCGAACGCCTGCATGCGTTCCAGCAGCGTCGCGGGGTCGAAGCCGCGAGGCCGGTGCGTCAGCCGCAAATCGTTCAACTGCATCCGCCCGCGGCGCAGCCACTCGGCGTACGGACGGCGGCCGGCCAGTTCGTTCTTCAATTCGTCGTCGGGAACCAAACGCCCCTGGTCGAAATCGACCAGGAACATGCGCCCCGGCTGCAAGCGGCCCTTGTACTTGACGTTCTCCGGTTCGACGGGCAGCACGCCGACCTCGCTGGCCATGATCACCCGATCGTCGTGCGTCACGTAGTAGCGGCTGGGACGCAAGCCGTTCCGGTCGAGCACCGCGCCAATGTACTTGCCGTCCGTGAAGACGATCGATGCCGGCCCGTCCCAGGGCTCCATCATCGCGGAATGGTATTCGTAGAACGACCGCTTGTTGTACGGCATCGTTTCGTGCTTCTGCCACGCCTCGGGGATCATCATCATGATGGCCTCCTGGAGCGTGCGCCCCGTCATCAGCAGGAACTCCAGCACGTTGTCGAACGTGCCCGAGTCCGAGCATTCGGGCTCGGCGACCGGAAACAACTTCGACAGCTCGTCGCCGAACCGCTCGCTGCGGAGCAAGCCTTCCCGCGCATGCATCCAGTTCACGTTGCCGCGCAGCGTGTTGATCTCGCCGTTGTGGCTCATGAATCGGTTCGGCTGAGCCCGATCCCAACTGGGAAACGTGTTGGTCGAGAACCGCGAATGCACCATTGCCAGGTGCGTCGTGTACGACTCGTCCAACAGGTCAGGATAGAAGGGGGTCATCTGGTCGGGCGTCAACATGCCTTTGTAGACGATCACCTTGGTCGACAAGCTGCAGATGTAGAACATCAGCGACTGCTGCAGGCTTGCGTCGTTGCGCAGCCGGTGACTGGCCCGCTTGCGGATCAGGTACAATTGACGCTCGAAGGCCTCGCCCTCCAGGTCGCCACCGGCCGCAATGAACAACTGTTCGATCACCGGCATCGCCCGCCGCGCCGAAGGACCGATGTCGGCTTCGTCCGGGCAGACCGGCACACGCCGCCAGCCCACCAGGCGCTGGCCCTGCTCGGCAATGATCTGCTCGACCGCCTGCTTGCACTGCCGACGCTCCGCATCGATCGTCGGCAGAAAGACCAACCCGGCGCTGAACCGCCCCGGTTCGGGCAATTCGGCCTTCAGATCCTCGCGCGCAACCCGAACCAGGAACTCGTGCGGCAGCGAGGTCAGGATCCCTGCGCCGTCGCCTGTGTTCGCCTCGCAGCCGCAGGCGCCGCGATGATTCATCCTCCGCAAGATGTGATCGGCGTCCAACACCATCTGATGGCTGCGATGGCCCTTGATATGAGCGACAAAACCGACACCGCAGCTATCGTGTTCGAAAGCCGGATGGTACAGGCCGCTCGGAGACGGAAACGGATGTTCTGCGTCGCTTTTCATGTCCTCAACTTCCAAACTAGCTTGGGATCTGGCCGCCGTGTGTAAGCGGCTGGGCATTCTCAGTCTACCCTCGCCGCCGCGCATTTCGAGCCGTCACGCCGTGACCCTCTCGATCTCCTGGTTCCCGTTGTCTTCGGCCGCTTCTTGAACAGACGCCCGAGGCGGTGCCCCCGGCAAATCGTTCGAAGAGCATGCCGGTCCGGTGAGCAGTTCAATGAACCGCTGAGCCGTTTGGCCCAGTTCCACGCCGCGGCGATGGATGATCCCCAACGGCCGTGTCAACAAAACATTCTCGATTTCAACCGAAACGATCTCGCCCGCCAACAGCTCGCTCTGCACGCTAGGGGCCGGCAGGAAGCTCGCCCCGGTATTCACCACGATCGCACGCTTGATCGTGTCCACGTTGTCAAAGGCGATATCGACAGCCACCTCGATGCCGAATTCCGCCAGTTGCCGATCGATGTTCCGACGGATCGGCAACCCCCGGTCGAATCCGATCACCCGCAGTCCGTCGACCTCCGCCGCCGTGATTCGCCGCCGCGCTGCCAGAGGATGATCGGGCGAACACACCAGAATCATCGGCTCCTCCCGCCAACGGATCGCACCAATCGAACGATTCGACTGAGCGTAGCTGACTAGGCCGATGTCCACTTGCCCCTCGGCCACCAGTTCATACACCCGGTCTGGGTGATGGTACTCGATATGAACCGTCGTCTTCGGGAACTGCTCCGTGAACCGATCGATCAGTTCCTTGCCGTAACTGAGGCCGACCGAATAGATCGACGCCACGTTCACTCGGCCGGCAACGTACTGGTGCAACGTTCGCACCTCGTCGACCAACGCGGAATAACGATGCACCAGCTTGCGGCAACCTTCGTAGTACACCTCGCCCTCGGCCGTCAGCACAAACGGTCGCTTCGAACGGTCGATAAGCCGGACCCCCAAACTGTCTTCGAGCTGATGCACGATCTGGCTGGCGCCGGATTGGGACATCCCGTTCTCCGAGGCCGCCAAAGAGAAGCTCCGGCGCCCGACGACATCGCAGAACACTTTCAAGGACTTGACGTGCATGTTCGAGCGTCGCGGAAAACTATTAGAAAATGAAATACAGTCGAAAGCTTTCATTAGTACAGCATATCCAAGCCTAAGCCTGCCGAAGCCGTTCGTCAAGCCGCTGCACCGAGGATTCGACAGGATTCACGGCGAAGGCGGATACGGACGTCCGGCGTCTACCCACAGCGGGGATTCCGAGGCTCGCCAGACTGCTACCCGAGGATGGCCAGCGCCGGCCGCAGGAACACTGACGAGCGGTGGGCGTGAGCCCATCCGGTGAATGGTTGGCGAGCGGCGGGCGTGAGCCCGCCGGTGGAATGCGGCGAGTGGGAATGCACCGTGGGGCTGACGCCGCCACGCTCGCCAATTTCCGGGCGAATTTGCGGCGAGTGGTGGGCGTGAGCCCGCCGGTGAATGGTTGGCGAGCGGTGGGCGTGAGCCCGCCGGTGGAATGCGGCGCGCGGGAATGCACCGTGGGGCTGACGCCTCCACGCTCGCCGATTCCGGGACGTTTCTATCTTACAGTTGAGCGAAGAAGTCGTCGATGTCGCTGTAGCCTTCGCCGCTGTCGCCGA
>JAHDXO010000026.1:126604-133353 GCA_023382975.1 Pirellulaceae bacterium | reverse complement strand
CTAGCAAAAACGGCTTGACAGGGTAAGATCAGTTTTGTTGCGCTGTACTACTAGGCTCTGTCAGAAAAGGGGTCTCACCCTCTCCGGGCACACGGGATTTCCCGAGTTTTCGGCGTGCCCTCCAAAGGGTCAGCCCCCTTTTCTGACAGAACTTGGAGCTCTGGCGTGTGGAGAATTTGGGACGGGCCCGCGGCAGATTGGGCAAGAGACCGGTGATTTCCGGAAATTATCCTTCGTTTCCACGTTTCGCAGCGAGTGATTAGGAAACGCCGGAACGCAACGCGGTGGTGGCAACCCGCAGCAAGATGTTCGATGCAACCCCAGTTGCCATGAACAGAGAGAGAGTCGAGATGAGTTTGAACATCCTGGGTCCGAGTCCCTACGGGCAAGGCGGCGACGGAGTTTTCAAGGCGCGCGTGGCGACGATTTTTCCGCGGGGCAACACGCTGCTCACGATCGGAGCGACCCACTTCGAGCAGCACGAGAAGTTCCTCGACGTGCTGGACCAAGAGCGGGAATCGCAAGGCTTGCCGCGTTTGGCCGGCGAACAGCGCAACGAGGCGTTCATGCAAGGCGTGGATCTGATTATCCATCCGAACACGATTTTCATCCGGCCGGACCCCGAGCAATTGGACTTGATTTTCGAGGCCGACGAAATGCTGCAGGAACTGGCCTCGAAGCTTCGCATCCGCTTCATGCTGGCCGGAACTCCCAAGGTATACGAGGCGCTCAAGCAGCGGGGCGAGTGCTGGAGGATCACGCCGGAAACCGTCACCACCGAGGACATGATTCAACTGATCCGGAACTCACGGATGGGGCTCGGCGGACGGCCCATCTACTATCACAGTCCCAGCACGGGAACCCGGCTGCTGACGATCCAGACGCTCCGCGAGTTGGGGAAACTGTCCGACGAGGAGCTGCGTCAGCATCTGCTGGAGATCCAGGAATACAGCGTTCGCTTCAACCGCAAACGCCACCGCGAAGTCGATTTTTTCCAGGGCAGTTGGCCGCTCCACGAAGCCTTCCAGGCTGCCGATTTCCGTCAGGCCGGCCCGGATGCGTTGCGCGGATTGCTCACCGATCTGAGCGAGAAGTTCGCCGAAACCGTCCTGCCGCATCTTCGCACCGACGATACCGCCAACGCCGATTGGCGGCGGCTGATGTGCCAATCGCTCCGTCCGCTGCGGGACGACATGATCGTCGAGGAGGCGAACCTTGGCTTGGCCTCCGAGTTCCACATGCACGTCGAATGGCTGCCCGGCGGCCGCATCGAGGACGGATTGCTGGTGTTCGATCCGATCTACAAGGTCATCGAGAACCAGAAGTCGGGCGACGACGAACGTCTGCGGGACCAACGCGCGCGGGAGATCATGTTCAATTTCGTGCGGGACAATCCGGACTTGGAGTACATCAACGCCGGGCGGGTCATCGAGTCGCTTGCCGGCGGCCGGCGCAAGCCGCGCGGCCACCGCGAGGTGTATGTCTTCGAAATGAAGCAACGCGGCCAAGACGAGGAGATCGTGAAGATCGTCCGCATCCAGAAATGGGATGTGCGCTGGCGTTTGGATCAAGGTGTGCCGCTCGAACAGGCCATGATCGACACCGAGGAATACACCGAGTACACGATGGATCGCCGACTGGGCTGTCGCCGCTTGGGAATGAACCTGGGTGGGCACATCGTAGTGGGAAAAGTGGGAGAGAAATATGTCGGGAATTCCCACTTTGCCAAGAACCGCCGCATCTGGACGCCGTACTTCGAGCGGGACTATGTCCGCGGCATCGCCAGCGACAAGGTGCCTCGGTCGCGATTCCAGAAGCCCGAGTACGTGCGGCGGTTCGCCGAACTGTTGGGACGCGCCGCGGCGACCAACTTGATCGTGGGACGCGGCGACGTGGCCAACGAGGTGTTCTTCGACGACGGAGACGAAGTGATTATCGAGGGCGAGGATGGCCTGCCCGAAGACCTGATCGTCACCCACCACACGGGTTCGTTCTGGCACTTCAGAATCCCGCTGGAGGAATTGGCCGCCGCGTATGCGGTCCCGGTCAACATGCGGGCGGAATTCCTGCCCGATACGGCCGCATTCGCTCAGGCCTATCTGGCGGCCCTGGTTGATCGTTTCACGGAAATCCAGCGGCTGTACCGCGAAAAGCGGGCAGCGTTCGACCAGTTGTTCCACTTCCGCGAGGTGAATCCGGCGGGAACCTTCGCTTATCGCTGGGCCTGTGTTCTGGAGCGACTGGACGCGACCGATGCCCAGCAACTGGGCCAGGCCATCCAGCGTCACTTCAAGATCAATCTGCCGGTTTGACCCGCTGACCCGCCTCAGTACGCCTTGGCAAACACGGCACGGCCCGTGCTCGGCTTGCCGGTGAAAATGCAGGTGCCGGGCTCGGGTTCGGCGGTCGAGGGCACGCAGCGGATGGTGACTTTCAGATCTTTCAGAATCTGATCGACCGCGGGATCCTCGCACCAGTGGCAGAGGGCGAAACCGCCGTGAATCTCCGGCTTGTCCTCGTCCTGCGGAGTGAAGTACTGGCGGAATTCGTCCAGGCTGTCGATCCGTCGCGTGTTCGCTTCGCGCAACTGAAGCGCCCGCAGATACAGGCCCGCTTGCATTTCGTCGAGCAGCGCGCCCACGGTCTGCACCAACTCGTCGCGACCGAGACCTCGCTTCTCGCCCGTATCGCGTCGAGCAACAAAGGCGCCGTTTTTGGCGATGTCGCGGGGGCCGACTTCGACGCGCAACGGAACGCCCTTCTTCACATGCTGCCAGTTCTTGTCGCCGCCGCGCAGATCGCGGTCGTCGATCCAAGCCCGCACCGGTCCACCGGAAAACGTAGCGGCGTTTAATTCCGCGGTCAAACTCTGGCAGTACGAAAGCACTTCGCCGCGTTCCTGGTCGTTGCGGTAGATCGGCAGCACGACCACATGCTTGGGCGCCAGTCGGGGCGGCAGGATCAGCCCGTCGTCGTCGCCGTGCGTCATCACCAGCGCGCCGACCAAGCGGGTCGATACGCCCCACGAGGTCGTCCAGGCGAAAACTTCCTGGCCGTTCTGGTCCTGAAACTTGATCTCTTGCGCCCGCGAGAAGTTCTGGCCCAGGAAGTGAGAGGTTCCGGCCTGCAGTGCTTTGCGGTCCTGCATCATCGCTTCGATCGACAGCGTCGAGACCGCACCGGGAAAACGTTCGCCCGCCGTCTTCTCGCCCTTGACGACCGGCATCGCCATCCAGTTTTCGGCGAAGTCCGCGTAGACGTCCAGCATCCGAGCGGTCTCTTCGCGAGCCTCCTGCTCGGTCGCATGCGCCGTATGGCCTTCCTGCCAAAGGAACTCGGCCGTCCGCAGGAACAGCCGCGTCCGCAACTCCCACCGTACCACGTTGGCCCACTGGTTGATCAGAATCGGCAGATCGCGGTACGACTGGACCCACTGCGCGTACATTGCCCCGATGATCGTCTCGCTGGTCGGCCGCACAATCAGCGGCTCTTCCAGCTTGCCCGCCGGGATCAAGCCGCCCTCGGGGCCCGGTTCGAGCCGGTGGTGCGTGACGACGGCGCACTCCTTGGCAAATCCCTCGACGTGTTCCGCTTCCTTCTCCAGGAAGCTCATCGGGATGAACAGCGGGAAATAGGCGTTCTCATGCCCCGTCGCCTTGAACATCCCGTCCAAGACCCGCTGCATGTTTTCCCAAATGCCCCAACCCCACGGCTTGATGACCATGCAACCGCGCACGGGCGAGTTTTCGGCCAGTTCAGCCGCCTTGATCACCTGCTGATACCATTCGGGGTAGTCGTCGGCGCGCGTCGGCGTGATCGCCGTCTTGCGTTTCTCGGTCATAGTGTTCCTTACTGATTCGGATGGATGGTCTGTCGGGGCGTCGAGCGAAAAGACCAGATTATGAGAACTCGCCGTCCTTACGACAAGGCGACCGCCCGTCGATCAGTTCTTCGCATGGTGCCGCCGACGGACCCGGCGACGCGAATGACCCGCGTTGGCACGGTCGGTCTGCCCGTAGCGAATCGCGAACCACTCGGCGTAGCGTTCGCGGTCCACGTAGCTGCCGTTGCGGTCGTCCAGCAGGTGTCCCAGCTCGTGGATCAGAATGTTGTTCAGATAGAAGTCGCGGATGCCCGCCTCGGTCCAGATCAGCCGCCATGTTCCATCGTCGGCGGCTTCCCATCGGCCTCCGTACGTGGCCGCTTCGATCTGCGCTGGCGGACGCGGCGGCCTGACGAAACGTTCAACCAAGTCGGCTTCCACGGGGTACAGATAGATGGCACAGCCCCATTGCATGCCGTAGCAGGGAAACCGTCGCTTCTTGCGGGTCACTTGACTCAACTGCACCACCTCCAAACGGTCCAGCATCGCCGACGGCAACTCGGCCAGTCGTGCCCGGATCTGCTCCGGCGTGACGACGTGACGCAAACCGGGACCGGGCGGCTGCACGAGGATGCGGTAGGTGTGCGAGCCGTGGACACTCGGCGGATACCAGATCTCAGGAGGCAAGAACGAGTTGTGTCGCCGCTCGCCGCCGCGCGAACGTCGACCTGGAACGATGGTGTGCAGCGAACGCTGTCCACGCGAGCCAGCCGTTGTCTGGATGCCCGCCCAACGAGTATTGATTCTGCGATTGTGTCTGTTTGCCATGTGACGAAACCTCGTACGGTGTACCGCTGGTTCGGCAACTTCGCGACTCAGTCCGGCCCTCCATTTCGCCCGCCATGTTCATCCTTTTGTACCTTCGCGGGGCTTGTGAAATCCGCCCTTTTTCATCCTACGGAGGTGTCCAACGACAGTTCAATGAACCCCCACAATGACCGGCGTGCGTCCCGCTCGCACACAACTGCAACGACGTCAACGGCTTGGAACAAACGGACGTATTTGAGGGGGGGAAAAAAAGTAAGAAAATAGGAGTCCTGATCTGCCGAGCCGCGCGACGAATCGGAATTGCCCACCCCCCGTGTCGCCGCGACTCTGTCTTTCACTGGAAGGGCAGCGACCCACGCGGGTGGTAGATATATTAGCCAGACGAGGTAGTGCCTTCAAGTTGACTCGCCTCTACGGTATCCCCCTGAAAACTGTAGCCGGCGTCGGGGGGGTAGTTCGCGGCGAGCCCCCCTTCTCGCCCCCCGCAGCCGGATGCGCGGGACGACGGAACAACATCGCGGGAAAATCCAAAGTCTCACGACTACCGCTTCGATGCTGGCATCCGACCAGTCCTGTTTCTCTTTGGCCTCTGTTCCGCTAAGCTCATTCGTCTTGCCAACGAACGGTTCACCGAATTCCGGGATGGAAAGATATGGAAACCTCGAAACGACCCGAGACGCTGCGTTGGGTCGGCGACAGTGCCGACGGCCATTTGTTGCTGATCGACCAGACGCTGTTGCCGCTGGAAGTCCGCGAAATTGAATGTCGCGATGTTCCGTCGGTCTGGGAAGCGATTCGCGCACTGCGCGTCCGCGGCGCCCCGGCGATCGGCATTGCGGCGGCTTACGGGGCATGTTTGGGGCTGCAGCGTTTTCGTACCGCGGACCGGTCTGCTTTCCTGACGGAACTGGATCGCGTGATCGAGTATCTGGCCGGCAGTCGGCCGACGGCGGTGAATCTGTTCTGGGCCTTGGAGCGGATGCGCAAGACGGCCTCGGCGTTCCGAGAATCGACCGATGCCGCGGAGATGCTCGAAGGGTTGATGGCCGAGGCTCGGCGGATTCACGACGAGGACCGCGCGATGTGCCGCGCGATCGGGCGCTGCGGCGCGGACCTATTGGCCGATGGCAGCAGCGTGCTGACGCACTGCAACGCCGGCGGTCTGGCAACGGCCGAGTACGGTACGGCGTTGTCGGTGTTCTTTACGGCTCAGGATCAGGGCAAACGGTTGCACGTGTTCGTCGACGAGACGCGGCCCCTGTTGCAGGGCGCGCGTCTGACGGCTTGGGAACTGATGCAGCGCGGCGTTCCCTGCACCTTGATCTGCGACTCGATGGCGGGACAGGTCATGCGCGAAGGGCGAGTCCAGGCAGTGATCACGGGAGCGGATCGCATCGCCGCCAACGGGGACACGGCCAACAAGATCGGCACCTATTCGTTGGCCGTTTTGGCCGCGGCCCACGAAATTCCGTTCTTCATCGCGGCGCCGACCAGCACGTTCGACTTGTCGATCGCCAGCGGCCAGCAGATCCCCATCGAGCAGCGCGAAGCCGCGGAGATCACCCACGGCTTCGGCCGTCAGACCGCGCCCGACGGCGTACCGGTCTACAATCCGGCTTTCGACGTGACTCCGGCGCGTTACATCCGCGCGATCATCACCGAACGCGGCCTGATCTCGCCGGTCGACGCCGCTCGCATTCAGTCGGTCGTTGGCAACTGACCTCGGTAGCGGAACTCGTGAGAGTCCCAAGCCAGCGTGTCAAACTTGTCGCGTTTTCGCTTGGTTTCGGTCTTCTTCGTGTGCCGATTCGCGTTCCGTCGCCAAATGGGCGTTCGTTACGAAGCGGGCGGGGAGGGAGCGGGGGCGAGTCGGGGCGTTCGTAGCGGCTGGGGGCGGGGAACTGTTGGGCCAGGTAGCGGTGCAGGCCGGGGCCGAAGGCGGCGTCGTCGAAGTTCAGGAACGTCTTGCCGCGGCAGACGTCGGGCAACGGGGTCGGGGGGGGGGGTTGGGGGGCGAGCCACCACCAGGGGAACGCGGGGGGCCAAAACCAAGCCCCCCCCCCCACCCCCCTGGCCCCGCGCCCGCGCGCCCCCCACC
>JAHDXO010000026.1:47086-126594 GCA_023382975.1 Pirellulaceae bacterium | reverse complement strand
AGGACCGTGTTCCCGCGGCCGCCGACGGGCAACGGGGTCGGGAGCCTTTTTCGGGCGACGATCAACCACTTGGAAAACGCTTCTGCCGAAAACGACTCCCGACCCCTTCCCGCTTTCGCCCGGCGACGGCGCGCCCCAGAACCCGGCTCGCGAGCCTTCGGTTCCCAGACGCACTAGTTCGAAACGCTGGTGGCGGTAGGCGTGGTTCAGGATCGCCGTGATGCCGAGCATCCCGAACCAGCGGTCCTGCGTGACGAAGTCGCGGAACTCGCAGTACGCCGCGAACACCCGCCGGCGGCGGAAGGACGAGGGCGTGTGCGTCGCGACATTGTAGCCCGTGTAGGCCAGCCCCTTGAGCAGATCGTACGTCCGCCACAGCGAATCCCGCCACAGCCCGCCGCAGTGGACCAAGGGTTGCCAGTCTTTTTCCGTTTCGGTTTCCGCCAAATTCTTCCTTGACTATGTCCCTATTCCAGCTTTGCCCCTAAATCTCCGTTCGCTTCCAACCAGAGCGAGCTGATCTCGAAGCCCGCCTCGTAGCAGGCCAGGTGCAGCCAGTCTTTCCGGGGAACCTGCCATTCCTCTTGCATCGAGAATGCAGCGGCGTCCCCTTGCCATTGGACGATTTGCTCGCCGTCGGCTGTAAGCGAAACCGATTCCGGCGTCACGCGGATCTCGATTTGCACGGCCTTGTTTTCCGGAAACACGGTCATCCGCGTCGTGGTCTCGTTGTTGTTCTGCTTCTTGCCGTTAACCAAGCCGAGGCCGGCAACGTCGCCACCGTAGCCGTCCATGGCCAACAGCACTTGTCGGCCGTCGACGACCAAGACAAACGCCAGAGTGTCCACGCCAAAGATGCGTTTGACCGTCGCACGCACGACGTAGGACTCGGGCACGTCGACAGGGATCTGAAGTTTCGCGTAGCGTTCCTTGTGGCACGTCAGAGCGCCTTGGTCGTACTGCCAAATGCCGCAGACGGCGTCTCGAAGCGGATCGATGGTCTTCAGCAGATCGATGCGTCCCCGGGCGTCAAGGACTGGTTTGGCCGCCATCCGACGGTAGGGGGCAAGCCGCAGCGGCAACGAGGATTCACCGGTGGTGGGCCGGTAAGCGACGACCACACCCTGCCGAATTTCGTCGAGATGAAGGGTGTACTCCGAAATCGTCCTTCCTGCGCTGGCAAAATTCTGGTGTAAAATTCGGATTGTGTCCGGTTGAAGGATTTCATGCACGACCGCCGTATGGTGGTTCATTGTCGCCCGCCGCTTGCCGTCGGCCGCTTGGAAACGAACTTTTTCGAGTTGCAGGATATCGCCCGGCAGCAAAGCCTCGCCCGGCCCAAGTTCGCGGCCGAAGATGTAGATTCCGGTTCGTTGGGCTCCGACTGCCTTCAGAGCCTCGCTCGCGGCCAACCAACACTCGCCATCTCCGATCGCCCGGCCCAAATGACTGCGGACGAAATCAGCTACTTTCTGATTCAGTTGCGGGATATTTTCCTGGACCGCGACGTCAACCGCCTGCAAGCGCAGGGAGACGAGTTTCAAGGGCGCTGCGTCCTCCCTACCGTGGGCCGCCAACCTCAACACCAGCTCGTTTCGCTCTCGTCGAAGATCGGCAATCACCAGCGCGTCATAAACCGGCTCCCGTCGCCACCGGGCGATATCGGTATGGCTGAACGGCTGTTTGGACTCCGCCAGCCAAGCGAACCGCTCGTCGGCGTCGTCGTCCGCCGCCCGGATACCGTTCTCGGCAAGCTGAGCCACGATCTCTGTTTCCAACGCCTCGGGAACTCGCCACGGCCATTCGAATCGGGAAAAATCGCGCAATGACACAAGCACCGAATTGCCGGCGAGTGTTTGGGAGAACTCATCCAGCCCGGCAGTCAAGGCGCGTTCCAGGGCCGGATACTCCGCCCTCGCCGCGGTTCCGCCGATGAAGACGAGCATCACAACCAGAATCGACAACCTCATCACCGTACTCCTTGGTATTCTTGCCCTGTCTGTAAGTGCCAATCATACATTGCAGTCGCGTTTCCTGCGACCAGAGCGGGCTGTTCAATCCCGCCGCCAATTGGTGACGTCGTCGTTTAACGGCAGGCCGCAGGCGACTTCGTAGCGGTTTCACCGACGCCTGCGGAGCCTGCTGAAATACTGGCAAGAACCGAGGTGGGGTAAGCTTCCAGCTTGCCGAGTTTTCGTATCTTTGAGTCCCGCACTTTCATAGACGCCCCATTTGGCAAGCTGGAAGCTTACCCCACGACTTTCTCGCCCGAAAAGTCCGCCCCCGCGCACTTGCTCACTTGAAACACCACGTCACGCAGATTTGCCTCGCAAAAAATGGCCCCCGTGAGATCGACACTCTCAAATCTCGAACCGCGCAGATTCCTTCGTGAGAAATCCCAGCCAGAGCAGTCCATGCCTCGAAAGGTGAGGCGAAGAGGCGTCCCGATGGTCGAAACATCCAGGACTCGCCCGCGCCACGAGAGCGTCGACGCCGTCTGTTCATGCGTGATTCTGACCCCCGAGAACGCAGCGTCTTGACCGTAGGCATCGGTGAAATCGCTGCGCGTGAAATCGCCCGAGCCAAAATACGTCCTGCGCAGATCGAATCCGCTGAAATCGAGTGCGATCTGCCGTATTACACGGTCATCGCTGACCTTCGTCCAACCTTGGAGCGACTCCGGCATTTCCCTTCCCGATAACTGACCGCCCACCATGTCGAACCCGGAGAGATTCTTGATCTTGTAGCTCATCGTCGATCGTATCTGATCTGGCGTCAGGAAGTTGGACGGCCGATCGCGGCCTGCCGACATGCCTTCGATCCGTGCGTCAGCGAAATTGCAGCCTTGAAGCCCCTGGCGTTCGAATTCAACCCAGAGGACATTCCGCAGATCCGCACCTTGAAATGAGATGGGAAGATAGGCCATCGTCTTCGCGCAAAAGGTATCGATCTGCAAGAACTTGGCATCTCGCAGGTTTGCACCCTGGAAGTTTGCGCCTCCCAAGTTGAATCCGCCGAAGAAGGATGCTTCCAAGTTAATGCCTGACGCGTCGACTCCGGGACTGGGCCGAAACTCCGGCGACACGGAAGGCCCCGGACGGAAATCCCTGTAGTACGTCTCTTGTGCGCGCAGGCATGTGGACACCGTGATAGGTGTCGTGGCGGCAATGATCACTGCGGTCATCGCCCATCCGCTCAGGCGTTCACATAAGTCAACTCTGCACATGGCACACTCCCACTTCAGCAACAGGCGCTTCTCAGCATGGTGGCCAGGAAATCGATCGTGGATTGGTCGGCCCCGCTGGTGATCGCATCGGACAGCGCCACCGAGTAAAAATCAACCCAGTATTCCTTATTCTGCTCGCAGTATTCTGCCGAGACCGGTTCTCCCTCAGACCTCGACTGGACGGACCGCGGGTTCCGGGCCCGCGTCTTGGGTTTCCTCGCTCGCGTTCGGCGCCCGCGAGCCACTGGCGCCAACCTAGTCGGGGGCCTCGCCCGCATCCTGCGGCGGCACGCCACGTCCGCAAACTGCCTGATCTAGAAGTTGATGGCCAGCGCCGCCACGAACATGAAGCGTCTGCAGTCTCGCGGGGGCGGTGGGGAGCGACGTGCGCGGTGCGTGTGGCCGACAGCACTTGCACGCAGGAACAGGAACGGGAGCCACCAATTGACCTTGACACGCACAGTTCGAACACGCCAAATCCGACCACACCTCGGTAGCGGGACTCGTGCGAGTTCCGACGCAAATTCGCGGATTTCCGCGAGGCGGAACGCGGAAATCCGCGGACGACCGCGGTTTCGAATCCTGCAAACGCGGCTCGCCAAAGGTGGAAACCAGCGATTGCTAGGCCACTTGCGACGTTTAACGGATTTATGCGTCCATTTGGCACAGACTGTGCTATCATTCGTCCAACGAAACAAGCGGCAAGCGGACCGAGTGCTTGTTCAAAGATCCGCGTTGGAGGAAACCCAATGGTTGCTGACAGTCATGATGCCCATCGTTCCCCGTTTTTGCGGGACGTGATCGCCGACACGCCCGGGGGTAAGAAAGTTGTTCATTGCCTGCAATGCGGCAGTTGCGGCGGCTCCTGCCCGAACGGTGCGGAGATGGATTACACGCCGCGAGCGATTTTCGCGATGATCGCCGGCAATCGGCGCGACGCGGTGCTCGAATCCAACACGATGTGGCAGTGCGTGTCGTGCTATCTCTGCACGGCTCGCTGCCCGCAGGAGATTCCGATCACCGAAATCATGTACACGTTGAAACGGATGGCGATCCGCGAGGGCAAGGCGGGCAAGAGCGATGCGCCGGCCTTGGCCAAGACGTTCACGGACTTCGTGGACAAGTACGGGCGGAGCTTCGAATTCGGGATCGCCACCCGCTACCTGTTGTTCAACAAGCCCCTGAGCATGTTGAAGATGGGCGGCGCGGGGATGTCGATGTTCGCCAAGGGCCGTTTGGCGTTGACACCGACCAAGATCCGCAACGTGAAGCAGTTGCGGGCGATCATCGACAAGGCGAAAGAACTCTCGAAGGACGACTAACTTAACGGAAGCGGAGGTGCGTCGTGAAGTACGCATATTATCCAGGTTGTTCGCTTGAATCCGGCAGCGCCGCCTACGACATGTCGGTGCGGGCCGTGATCGAACGGCTGGGATTCGGGTTGGACGAGTTGGACGACTGGAACTGCTGCGGGGCCACGGAGTATTTCAGCCAGAACGAGTTGGTGGCGACCAGCGTGATCGCCCGCAACTTGGCGCTGGTCGACAACCAGCACGATCAGTTGGTGGCTCCGTGTGCTGCGTGTTTTCTGAATCTGAAGAAGACCGACAAGCTGATGGCCGAGAATCCGGGCATCCGCGGCAAGGTCGACCAGGCGTTGGCCGCCGGGGGGCTGCGTTACGAGCCGGGGCGGGTCCGCGTGCGGCACCTGCTGGACGTGTTGTACACGGACGTCGGCGAGGCGGCGCTCAAGGCCAAGGTGGTCCAGCCGCTGACGGGCTTGCGAGTGGCGCCGTACTACGGATGCCAGATCGTGCGGCCGTTGAACGGTTTTGACAACCCCGAGTACCCGATGAAGCTGGACGAGATGTTCACGTGGCTCGGCGCCGAGGTGGTGGACTACCCGGTCAAGGCGCACTGCTGCGGCGGGCACATGACGCAGATCAGCGAGGAGCACGCGTTCGAGCTGATCCGGCGACTGCTGCAGAGCGCGGCGGATTACCGTGCGGACTTGATCCTCTGCATGTGCCCGATGTGCCAACTGAACATGGACATGTACCAGGGCCGGGTCAACAGTTTCTTCAACACGAACTTCAAGTTGCCCATCGTGTACTTCACGCAGATGCTGGGAGTCGCCCTGGGGATCGACCTGAAGAAGCTGGGGTTCGGCAAGGAACTGGTTTCGGCCGAGCCGGTGATTCGCGGCAAGCTGGAGGGCCGGATGGCCGCCGCGGCCAAGTGAGGGGTGGAATAGACCAGCCGGTCGCTGGCCGGCTGACTCGATGGACTCGACTGGAATTGGAGAACGAACATGGCCGAAAAGATCGGCGTCTACGTTTGTCACTGCGGCAGTAACATCGCCGGCAAGGTAGACGTGGAAGACATTGCGAAGTGGGCTGGCGAAAACATCGATGGCGTGGTCGTGTCGCGCGACTACAAGTTCATGTGCTCGTCGCTCGGCCAAAAGATGATCGAGGACGACATCAAGAAGGAAGGACTGACCCGCGTCGTGATCGGCGCGTGCAGCCCTCACCTGCACGAAAAGACGTTCCGCCGCGCCTGCTCGAACGCGGGCATGAATCCCTACCTGATGGACCTGACGAATATTCGCGAACACTGCTCGTGGGTCCACAAGGACCGGGCGATGGCGACCGAGAAGGCGCGTTCGTTGATCTCGGCGGCGGCCGAGCGGGTGAAGTTCCAGGAGCCGCTCGAACCGATGTACGTCGACGTCAACCCGGCGACGCTCGTCATCGGCGGCGGCATCGCGGGCTTGCAGGCGACGTTGGAATTGGCGGACGCGGGTTACCACGTCTACTTGGTCGAACGCCTGCCGTCGATCGGCGGTCACATGGCCCAGTTCGACAAGACCTTCCCGACGCTCGACTGCTCGGCGTGCATCCTGACCCCGAAGATGTCCGAAGTCGGGCAGCACGAGAACGTCACGCTGCTGACCTACGCCGAGTTGGAGGAAGTCAGCGGTTCGGTGGGCGGTTTCAAAGTCAAGATCCGGCAGAAAGCGCGCTGCGTCGATTACGACGCTTGCACGGGCTGCGGCATCTGCGTCGAGAAGTGCCCGCGCAAGGTGCTGGACACCGAGTTCGAAGCCGGCATGGGCAACCGCAAGGCGATCTACATGCCGTTCCCGCAAGCCGTGCCGCGCGTCCCGGTGATCGACCAGGAATCGTGCATCTGGTTCGAACGCCAGAAGTGCCGTGCGTGCGAAAAACTCTGCCCGACCGACGCGATCAAGTTCGACCAGCAGGACGAACTGATCGACATCGAGGTTGGCAACATCATCATCGCCACCGGCTGGAAGCCGTTCGATTCGAAGAAGATTCCGCAGTACGGATACGGCCGGCTGGCCAACGTGTACACCAGCATGGAATTCGAGCGGTTGTGCAACGCGGCCGGTCCGACCAACGGCAAGATCGTGCTCCGCGACGGCAAGACCGAGCCCAAGTCGATCGCCATCGTCCATTGCGTCGGCAGCCGCGACGACCGCCACAACCCGTACTGCTCGGGTGTCTGCTGCATGGCGGCGCTGAAGTTCGGGCACCTGGTGCTGGAGAAGACCGACGCCGAGGTGACCTCGTTCTACATCGACATGCGGACGAATCAGAAGAACTACGAGGAGTTCTACCAGCGGTTGCTCGGCGAGGGCATGCGGTTCGTCCGCGGCAAGGTCGCGGAAGTGACCGACGCAGCGCGGATGCCGTCCGAGCAAGGCAAGTTGATCGTGCAGTGCGAGGACACGCTGATCGGTCGCCAGCAGCGATATCCGGTGGACATGGTGATCCTGATGGGGGCGATCGAGCCTCAAGAGGACGCCCGCGAACTGGGCCTGAAGTGCGGCATCTCGTGCAGCATGGACGGTTGGTACACCGAACGGCATCCCAAGTTGGACCCCGTAGCCACGATGACCGACGGAATCTTCGTGGCAGGCGTTTGCCAAGGCCCCAAGGACATTCCCGCTTCGGTGGCCCAGGGCGCCGCGGCCGCGGCCCGCGTGGCGGGAATGATCACCAAGGGCAAGGTGATGATCGAACCGGTGGTGGCGAAGATCAACGAAGAAGCGTGCTCGGGCTGCAAGATCTGCAACAACATGTGCCCGTACAACGCCATCGAATTCCATGCCGACCGGGGTGTCAGCCACATCATCACCGCGCTGTGCAAGGGCTGCGGGACGTGCGTCGCGGCCTGCCCGGCGGGAATCATTACCGGTGCCCATTTCAACAACAAGCAGATCTTTGCGGAAATCGAAGGCGTTCTGTGGGACGCCCTGAAACCGGCGGGCGCTTCGTCTCAGCAGCCCGAAACCGTACCCGCATCGGCCTCGTAAGGAGGAGAGCCATTCATGAGTGATCAAGCGTTCGAACCAAAAATCGTGGGATTCCTGTGCAATTGGTGTTCGTACCGGGCCGCCGACTTGGCCGGCTCGGCGCGGATTTCCCACGCGCCCAACGTCCGCATCATCCGCGTGATGTGCAGCGGACGCGTGGATCCGACTTTCGTGATGAAAGCGTTCTCGCTGGGTGCCGACGCGGTGATGATCGCGGGCTGCCACCCAGGGGAATGCCATTACATCGAGCAGAACTACAAGGCGATGCGGCGTTTCCACATGCTTCGCCAGACCCTGAAGGCGATGGGCGTGGAAGAGCAGCGGATCCAACTGGTCTGGGCGTCGGCTGCCGAGGGGCAGCAACTGGCCGATGCGATCGATAAAATGGTCGCGGAAGTCAAGGAACTGGGCCCGCTGGGCTGGTCCAGCAACTGGGAAGAAAACGGCGAGCGTCTGCACGCGTTAGAAGACATCGTCAAGGAACACGAAGAGGCGATGGAGGTATCAGCATGAGCGAATCGGCCCCCACCAACGGCAACGGGAAGAAGAAGGGCAAGCTGGCCATTTACTGGGCGGCTTCCTGCGGCGGCTGTGAAATCTCGATCCTGGGGATCGACACCAAGATCCTGGACGTCGCCGCGGCGTTCGATCTGGTGATGTGCCCCTGCATCGCCGACGGCAAGGTCCGCGATATCGAGAAGATGGCGGACGGCGAAATCGACGTCTGCTTGTTCAACGGCGGCATCCGCACCAGCGAACAGGAATACATGGCGCGCTTGCTGCGGCAGAAGTCCAAGTGCCTGATCGCGTTCGGATCGTGCGCCACCGAGGGCTGCATCCCCGGCTTGGGCAATCTGCACAACCGCAAAGAGATCTTCGACAATAGCTACCAGGAAACGGCTTCGACCGAGAACCCGGACCACGTTCGGCCGCAGGCGGTCACCAAGATGCCCGAAGGCAGTCTGCATCTGCCCGTCTTCTACGACACGTTGAAGACGCTCGACCAAACCGTGGACGTCGACTACTACCTGCCCGGCTGTCCGCCCGAGTCGCCGCGGATCTGGGAAGCGATCGAGGTGCTGTTGTCCGGCAAACTGCCGCCCAAGGGCACGGTGATCGGTCTGAACACGACCGTCTGCGACTTCTGCCCGCGGACCCGGCACAACAAGAAGATCAAGGCGTTCAAACGGACGTGGGAAGTCATCCCGGACGACGAGACTTGCTTGCTGGAACAGGGACTGCTCTGCGCCGGACTGGCGACTCGCGCCGGCTGCGGCGCGCTGTGCCCGCAAGTCAACTCGCCGTGCATCGGCTGCTATGGCCCGAACGAGGATGTCGAAGACTACGGAGCCCGGTTCATGAGCGCGTTGGCTTCGGTCATCGATTCGGACGATCCCGACGAGATCGACGAGATCATTCGCAAAGGCATCCCCGACCCGGTCGGCACGTTCTACCGGTTCAGCCTGGCCGGCAGCCTCATGCGCCGGGGGAAACAGCCAGCCGCGACCGGAAGCGGCGAATAGGCGTCAGGCTTGCAGACGTTGAATAGGAAAAAAGGACACGGACCATGAAACGTATTTCCATTGATCCCATCACGCGGTTGGAAGGCCACGGCAAGATCGACATCTTCCTGAACGAAGAAGGCGATGTGGCCAACGCGTATCTTCAGATCCCCGAGCTGCGGGGCTTCGAGAAGTTCTGCGTCGGGCGCCCGGCCGAGGACATGCCGAACCTGACGGCGCGGATCTGCGGTGTCTGCCCCGAGGCCCATCACATGGCGGCCACCAAGGCGCTGGACGGCGTGTTCCACGTCGATCCGCCGCCCGCGGCCAAGAAGCTGCGGGAGATGTTCTACAGCATCTTCTTCGCGACCGACCACACGACCCACTTCTACGCGCTCGGCGGGCCCGATTTCGTCGTCGGTCCGCAAGCGCCGAAGGAGGAGCGGAATATCCTGGGCGTCATCGCCAAGGTCGGGATGGACATCGCCGGAAGGGTTCTCAAGATGCGCCGCGACGGCCACCATCTGATCAAGATGATCGGTGGCCGGGCCGTTCATCCGAACTGGGGCCTGCCGGGTGGAGTCAGCCGCGGGATCAACGAAGAGCAGCGTCAGGAGATCGAGAAGCTGGGACGCGAGGCCATCGAGTTCGCCAAGTTCTCGATCCAGTTGTTCCACGACGTCGTGCTGTCCAACACCGAGTACGTCGACCTGATCAAGAGCGATGCCTACACGCATCAGGTCTACAACATGGGAACGGTCGACGAGAAGAATCACGTCAACTTTTACGATGGGAAGATCCGCGTCGTCGGGCCCGACGGGAAGGAAGCGTTCAAGTACGATGCCAAGGACTACCGCGACTACGTCGCCGAACGCGTCGAGCCGTGGTCCTATCTGAAGTTCCCGTACCTGAAGAAAGTCGGCTGGAAGGGCTTCACCGACGGTCGCGAATCGGGCGTCTACCGGGCCACTCCGCTGTCGCGTCTGAACGCCGCCGACGGCATGGCCACGCCGCTGGCCCAGGAACAGTACGAGAAGTTCTACAGCGCCCTGGGAGGCAAGCCGGTGCAGCCCACGCTGGCAACGCACTGGGCTCGCTTGATCGAACTGCTATATGCCACCGAGAACTGGGTGCGGCTGGCCACGGATCCCGAGATCACCAGCAAGACGTACCGGGTTCTGCCGAAAGAAACGCCCAGCGAAGGCGTCGGTTGCGTCGAGGCGCCGCGCGGCACCTTGACCCATCACTACGCGACCGACGAACGCGGCTTGTTGACCAAGGTGAACCTGATCGTCGGCACCACCAACAACAACGCCCCGATCTGCATGTCGGTCAAGAAGGCGGCTCAAGGGCTGATCAAGAAAGGCAACGTCAGCGAGGGCCTGCTGAACATGGTCGAGATGGCTTTTCGTGCCTACGATCCCTGCTTCGGCTGCGCCACGCACAGTCTGCCCGGCCAGATGCCGTTGGAAGTCCGCTTGCGCGATCCGCAGGGACGTATCGTCGAGCGATTGCAGCAGAACATCGGCTGAGCATGGCAACGACCTTGATCATCGGACTGGGCAATCCCTTGGTGTCCGACGACAGTGTAGGGTTGCGGGTTGTCGCTGAGCTGCAGCGGCAACTGGTTGGCCGTGAGGATGTCGAAGTCACCGAGGACTACTGGGGCGGCTTGCGGTTGATGGAGCGGATGATCGGCTACGAGCGAGCCATCGTCGTCGATGCGATCTCGACCGGTGCTGCTCCCGGGACGATCCACCGCTTGACCACCGAGTCCATCGCGACCCAGAAGAGCGCGTCGGCTCACGATGTCAGCCTGCCCACGGCATTGGCTTTCGGCCGGCAGGCTGGGGCAAAATTACCAGAAGACCGGAATGTCTCCCTGCTAGGCATCGAGGCCCAGGATCTGGTAAACTTCAGCGAGCAATGTACGCCTGCGGTCGCCGCAGCCATCCCCCGCGCGGTGCGGGAGGTGCTACAGATTCTCGAATCCATGCAGGGAGAACCGACGACATGATTTCTCCAGAACTCTTGCGACGATACCCGTATTTTGCGGACGTTACCGAGGACGCGCTGAAGGAAGTCGCCATGATTTCCGATGAAACCAGCGCCGCCGCGGGCAGCACGTTGTTCATCGAAGGCGATCCAGCCGACCGGCTGTTCATCATCACCGACGGTGAAATCGACTTGCAGTACATGCTGGGCAACGGCGAACTGCGCACGGTCGATACCCTGGTGTCCGGTGACTTGGCCGTCTGGTCGGCCGTGGTCGAGCCGTACAAATGCACCGCGACCGGCACGGTGCGCAAGGACACCAAGCTGATTGCGATCAACGGTCACAAGCTGCGCGACCTGATGGAAGCCAACCACGATCTCGGCTACCGCATCCTGATCAGCGTGACCAAGTTGCTTGCGACTCGCCTGGAAGGCGCGCGGGTCCAGTTGGCGACCGTCGACTAATCATGCACGAAATGTCCATCGTGCAGGCACTGATCGAGCAGGTCGAAGGAGAGATCGAGCGTGCCGGGCAGACGGGACGCGTGACCCGTCTCGAATTGGCCATCGGCACGCTGTCGGGCGTTCATGCCGACTCGATCCGATTTGCCTTTGAATTGATGTCGCCCGGCACGGTGGTCGAACAGGCCGAGTTGGTCATCACGCACCCGGCCGCGCACTTGACTTGCCGTCAGTGCGGGGCCGCGCCGGAAATCCCCGAACTGATCATGGCCTGTCCCGCTTGCGGATCGACCGACATCACCATCGCTGGCGGCACCGACCTTCTGCTCCAGACGATCGAACTGGAAGATTCCTGACACTTTCTTATCGAGCAATCCTTGCCATCGGCGAAATCCGTTCCACCTCTCGTGTCGTGGCGGGCCACAGGTTGCGGCGGTTGCACGAGTCCTCGGACACGGGTACGCTGATCGGTATTGCACCGCCCGGAATTGGGCGTGGTGTCCAACGATGGCTTCGAGATCAAATCGAAAGCCGACCTCATCGCTGAACCGATGGAGGAATTGATGGAATTGCCTGTCAATCGGCGTACGTTTCTGGGCGGCCTGACGACCATCGTGGCGAGCGGAGCGATTCTGGCCCGAACCGGGACGCTGCGCGGCGACGGACTGGCAGTGTCCGCGGAAATCGGCGGCACGATGCGAGCGATTCGTTTGGCCTCAGCGGGCAGCGATCGTGCCACTGCGTACGGCATGAGCAGCAAGTGCGTGTTGCTCGACGGCCAGCATCTGCTCTGCTCCTGGCTCGATGTCGCACGGCAGAACCAGTGGGCGCTGGTGGACGTGCATGGCGGCGCGATCGCGCGCCACGGGGCCGTTGGCCCGCCGCGAAGCGACAACCACTGCGGCGTGGCCCTTTGTGGTTCACCCGACGGTGCGGCCGATTGCTTGGTCGGGGCTCACCACGGTTCGTTCATGCACTACCGGATGCCAGGGAGACGTGAGCGTTCCACCTGGGAATTGATCCAGAATGCGGTCGGAGAAGCGGCCACGTATCCAAGCCTTGTGTGCGATGGGGAGGGGACGCTTCATCTGACGTATCGGCGAAACACGCCTCGCCCGTACCACGTGATGTATTCCCGTCGCCGGCCCGAGGACAAGGTCTGGTCCGAGCCGCGTCCGTTGGTCCGAGCGGCGATTCCGGTACACACCTGGACCACCCATGCCCTCGATGTGGGTCTCGATGGCCGAATCCACCTTGTGCTCAACAATACGCAGACGCATGCGGATGGATCCTGGTACTATGGCGCGTCGCACCTGGTTTCCGACGATTCCGGCGAGTCGTGGCGACAGTTGGGTGACGACCGACCGCTGTCCCTGCCCGCCGACGCCGCAGCCCTCAAGCGGATCGAAGGCGACGTGTTTCACGCCGATCGCACGCAGTCCCGCGAAGAAAAACTGCGGCTGCCCGCGACCGGCCCGAGCCAGTACTACTACTGCAAGATTCAACTGTCCAATCCGGTGATCGACGACGCCGGCCGTCCGTGGGTGGTGCTTCACAATCTGCTTCGCGGCCGAGCGGACCTGTACCGTGCCGAGAAAGACACCTGGATTGGGACGCCGCTGGGCGAGACCGTCAGAGCGTCGTTTCCCGGTCATCAGATCTCCCACATGGGACAGTTGTCGCGGCACCTCGACGGGACGATCGAAGTTGTGTTGACCATCGTGCGCGACGATGTCGAGTGTCATCGTTACGGTGCCAGGGGGACGAAACTGGTGCGTCTGCTGGCCGATGCCACAGGTACGCCTCGCTCGTGCGGTCTGGTCTGCGAACCGGACCCCGAAGGGATCCCCGATTGGCAACCCAACATCCAGCGGCCCGGTTGGCACGCGGCCATTTCGCGGCCAGCACTTCTGTGGACGCGCGGCCTCAACTCGCACACGTTGACCGAGACTCACACGAACGTAAACGAGGTGACGACCGAAGTGTGGCTGCAATTGCCGCCGTCGGACCAACGTCAGCCTTGCGACTGAGAGCAAACGAACTCGGTGCTTTTCCAGCTCCTTGAACCCCGGAGTCCCGCCATGAAGAGAACAACGGTTGCGTGGATCGCTGCGATCGCCGTGTGCGTCGCGGCCTCGCCCGGTGCGGCGGCCGAGCCGCGAGGAGAAGATGCCTTCGAGCCCGAAGCCATTCTGGCGCTCGCTGACCGTGTGCATGCCTACACCATCGGTAATCCCTACACGCCCAGCGACCGCAACTGGATTCGCGCCACGTTCTACAGCGGCGTGATGGAACTGTACCACGCCACGGGCAACGAGAAGTACCGCGAGCAGACAACAAGCTGGGCGGAGAAGCACGCTTGGCAAGTCGGTACGGAAGGCTCGGGATTCAACCGGCTGTTTTGCGCAATGACCTGGGCGGAACTGTATCTGATAGATCCCGATGCGAGAAAACTCGCGCCGACGCTCAAATGGCTGGCCACCGACGCGCCGAATTCGCCGGGCGGCGCCAAGGTCTGGTACGGTCACGCCCCCGCGCCGCACGACCAGCCGTTGTACAGTGATGCACTGTACGGAGCGCCGGTGTTTCCGATGCTTGCCAAGGCCACCGGCGACCGGAAGTATCTGGACATCATGCACCAAGCATTCTGGCACGTGACCGATACCTTGCTGGACAAGGAAGATGACCTGTACTATCGCGACCCGTCCTACATCGGAGCCAAGTCGCCCAACGGGGAAAAGGTCCTGTGGTCGCGAGGCAACGGGTGGGTGTTCGCAGCGTTTCCGCGGATCCTGAAGCATCTGCCCGAGGACGACCCCCAGCGCGAGCGGTATGTCGATCTCTATCGGCGCATGGCCGCGTCGTTGGCGTTGCGGCAGCAACCGGACGGTTTCTGGCGTTCGAACCTCGCCGACCCGATGCATACCGCGATGCCGGAGAGCAGCGGTACGGCCTTTTTCGTCGCGGGCTATGCCTGGGGTGTCCGCAACTCGCTATTGGACCGGGAAGCCTACGTGCCGGTGATCGTCCGCGGTTGGAACGCGCTGGCGTGCGCCGTGCATCCCGACGGCAAGTTGGGTTGGGTGCAGCCTGTCGGTGCCGCGCCGGCCGTGTCGGGACCGCAGACAACCCACGAGTATGCCGCCGGCCTGATGCTTACCGCAGCCGGCCAGGTGTACTTGCTCGTCAAGGACGGCGCGATCGCGCCGGAAGCGGTTCGGGTCAGGTCCGATGCGAGCAATTAGAGAAGCTACTGCGCTGGCCGAATGGGACAGAACAACGAGCGGTTCCGAGGAATGAATTTGCCTTCCGATGCATCTCGATCGAGTGAGGAGCGAGGCCCTTTGCAAAGGAGACGCCGGGGGATGTGCCCCAAGGAACGGATGGTTTGCGTTGCAGCAGCTATTCTGCTTGCCATGACGCTCTTTGCCGCAGTCATGGCGCTCTATGGGAGAACACAGCACGTCGGCGGAACGTTTCGAAACCATGATTCGATACCGCATACGCGAGAGTACTTCTGGTTTCGCGATCAGATTCCTGAAGGCGCGACCGACATACGCTACTCCCTGTGGCCACGACACCTATTCTTTAGTGCTATCTTTCATTTGGCGGAAGATGAGTTTCGTACATGGACAGTGAACACCGACGGATGCACGGAAGAACTGAGCGGAACCAGATCGATCATGCTGAATTTTGGCGAGACAATGGAACGCCACGTTGTCAACGAGGGGGTTCGCGTCACACACCCGAACGGTTCACGCGAATCCAATGCGTCGTTGTCGGCAGAGATTCTCTACGATAGCAAATCGAACACGGTTTACATGTGGTGTTGCTTCAAGTAGCGAGATCGGAGACGCTATCACCGGGGAGAGAGGCAGGTCCAATCTTCCGCACGGACCCGATCGACAACGCGACCACCTGGACGTACGACGCCCTGTTTCGTGTGGTGCAAGAAACCAACGAACTGGGCCAGTCGCGTAACCTCGCGCATGATGACGGTAGCTACTTGCCCCGGCGGATCGACCAGCGGGGGCTGGTGCGCGAGTCGCAAGAAATCGAGCACTTGCTCGGCATCGATCGCTACTCGTCGTAGCCGCCGCGGTTGGCGACGGCGAGTGATATCTCGTCCGGCAACTTTGCGCGAACCGTGTCCGACCCTGCCAATCCATGGATGACGTCGTCGTTCAAAGCGGGACTGGCATCAGTACGCGATCCGTGCGTTGGGCAGGGCTTTTTTCAGTTCCGCCAGACCGGCTTCGGTGATCTTGGTTTGGGCGATGTCCAGTTCGCGCAGTTGGCCGAGTTTAACCAGGTGCGGCACAGAGGCGTCGGTGATCGGCACGCCGCGCAGTTCGAGACGTCCCAGGTTGCTGATGGCGGTTAACTCCGCCAAGCCGGCGTCGGAGATCTCGACGTCGCGCAGAATCAAGGTTCGCAGACCGGTGAGTTCGGCCACGCGTTTCATGCTGGCGTCGGTCAGCGGGGTCGCCATCAAATTCAAGTTCGACAGACGGGGCAGTTGCTTCAGGTGCGCCAAGCTTTCGTCGCTGAGCGGTGCGGCGCCCAAGTCCAATGCCTCCAACTCGGTCATGCCCTGTAGATGGACCAGCCCGCTGCCGTTCAGGGCCAAACGTCGAAGGTCCAAACGCCGCAGCTTGGTCAAGCCGGCAAGATGCTCGAGTCCCTGGTCGGTGACTTGAAAAGCCTGAGCCAGCGACAGATCCTCCAGGTTGGTCAACCGGCCCACGAATTCCAGTCCGTAGTCGCTAACCGCCAGCGAATCCTTGACAGCCAACGTGCGCAGTTGGGGCATCCCGGACAGATACTCCAATCCCGTGTCGCTGACCGAGCGACTGCGGACGCGGAGCGATTGCAGGTTCTTCATGCCGGCCAGCAGTTCGAGACCTCCGTCGCCGATCAAGTCGCTGCCTTCCAGATCCAGCGTGCGCAAATTCTCCAGAGTGGCGATCGCTTCCAGGCCGCCGTCGCTGATGTAGATGTCGGTCAGCAGCAAATGTTCGAGCTTGGGAAACTCCTGGAAGCAAGCCGTGACCGCATCCGACAGTCTGGTCAAGCGATTCAGCCGCAACGTCTGCAAGACACTCAGGGCCGACAATTCCCGCACGCCGTCATCGGTGACGCCGACGGTGTCCAGATCCAGCGTCGTCAGACTCGTCAGCCGCGCCACGCGGGGCATCGAAGCGTCGGTGATCTCGGCCCCTTTTAGCCTCAACTGCTGCAGTTGCGGCAGTTCGCTGGCCAGCAGTTGTTCGACATCCGCATCGGACAGACTGGCCCGCAACAAATCGATGGCGATCAGCCGTCCTTGAGCGTCGAATTCGACTTGGCCGCCCCACTGCTTGATCTGTTGCAGCAACGGGGCCAGCGTCTGGGCGTCGCCCGCCGGAGTTGCGTCCGACGGGTCGGCGGGCTGCTCGTCCACTGCGTCGACCGGCGGCGCAACCTCTGGACGAGCAGCGGTTTCCTCGGGCGGAGCGACGCTCGGCGAGGGTGGCGGCGAGCAGCCGGCAAGAATGGCCAGGGAGAGCAGTCCGAATCCGAGCAGAAGCGGAGTCCCGCCAACTAACCCTAGCCCCGTCCGTCGCCATGAGATGACGCCGGTGGGCCGACGGTGGAAGGACAGGCTGGCAGCCTGTCCTACGATCGTTCCGCGATTCCGTTCCTTGCTGCTCATCATACGAAATTCCCTCACCATTCCTTACCTGCTCGTCGTGCGTGTCGCTTCCACTCAGCGTCCTACCGGCTGGACCGCGGTCTTCTTGACCGGCTTGAGCCGCAGGTCGGGGACGTCCGGCACTTCCACACCGCGGACGCGGAGCGAATGGGCCAGCGCGGGCTTGTCGGATTCCGCGGCAGCGGCCAGCTCCGCTTGCAGGGCTGCGGTCGCCTTCTCGCCGGGTAGGCGTTCCAAGCACATGCGCGCGTCCTCGTGGATCTCCGGCTTGGCCAGCAGAGCGGCGACCGAATCGACCGCTTCGCCGTTGGCGATCTGCCAGGTCATCCACAGCACATCGCGTCGCAGTTGCGCGGGTTGGTCGTCGCCCAGCAGTTTGAGCAATTCGGCCGACACCGCTTTCGCCTCGCCTTCCGCCCCGGGACGTCCGGCGTAGTAGACGATGTTCTGCATCGCCCGGTTCGCAGCGCGTGCGATTTCCAAGTCGCCGGTCGCCGCGATCTTGGCCAGCGGCACGACGGCCTTGGCGCCCACCGGGCCGGCTGCGTCGCGCGCGGCGGCGCGTTCGCCATCGTTGCTGCTTTGGATCTTTTCGATCAACAGTTCGAGAGTCAGTTCTTCCATCGATGGAATCCTTGTGTCTTGCGAGAAATGGTTTAGAGAGTGTAGGGATAACGCTGCGGCCGGCCCATCAGACGCTGGGCTTGTTCGTCGCCGACGATCTCGCGGCGGACGTGATCCCATTTCAGTTTGCGGCCCAGCAGGAAGGACAGGTTGCCGAGCACCGTCAGGATGGCCACGTCGGCACCGGCCTCGACGTTCATGATTGTCCGCTTGCCGGTCTTGATGCCTTCGAACCAGTCCTCCTTGTGGCCGGGGCTGCGGTACACTTCGACCGCGCCGGGGCCGGGTTGCCACTCACGGGCTTTCCGCTCGGCCCAGGTGCCGCCGTCGCCGCCCCAGTGCGTGAACGTGCCCTGGTCGCCGCGGTACACGGCTCCGTAGCCCGGACGCGAGATCGCGCCGCCCGGCTCCCGCCCCGTCCGTTCCTCGGGCGGCGCCGGCTCGCCCGGCTGATTCCAGGTCAGCACCCAGTCGGGGTTCTTGAACGTGTACTTGACGCTGATCTTGACGGCCGAATCCCAGAGTCCCTTGACCGGCGCCTCGCCCGTGGCCTCGACCTCCACCGGCCCCGTGCCGTCGGCGTTCATCCACCACATGGCGCAGCTCATCACATGCGCGCCGCGGTCGCGGATCTGGCCGCCGCCCGATTCCATCATCCAGCGGAACGTGCCGTGGCAGTAGCCGGGGTTGTAGGGCCGGTCGCGAAGCGGGCCGAGCCACAGATCCCAATCCAGTTCCGCCGGCGGATCCCGGTCGGGTGCGGTGCCGCCCGAGGGGCTCGGGTAGTGGAAGCAGTCGACTTGGGTGATCCGGCCGATGTTGCCGTTGGCCAGGTAGCGGTGCGCCAGATACGCTTCCGGCTGGCTGCGGCCCTGCGAGCCGACTTGGACGGCGATCCCGGCCTTGTTGGCGGCCGCGATCATCGCGTTGCCTTCCTCGATCGTACAGCAGGCGGGCTTTTCCACGTACACATGCTTGCCTCGCTCGGCGGCATGCACCGTCTGAACCGCGTGCCAATGGTCGGGCGTGGCGATGATCACCGCGTCGATGTCCGTGCGGTCGAGCACGAAGCGGTAGTCACGATAGCAGTCCGCCTGGGATCCCGCCCTGCGCGAGGCGTTCTCCAACCGCTTGTCGTCGATATCGCAGACGGCCGCGATGTTCGCTTGGCCTCGCTGCACGAAGCCGAGGATATCGCCCAAGTGGTAGCCGCCCATGCCGCCCACGCCGATATGCCCGAATGTCAACCGATCGTTCGCACCGGGTCGCCCCTGTGCAGCCAACACGCCGGAAGGAATCACCTGGGGCCCTGCCACGGCGCCGACTGCGACCGCCGATCCGGCGGCCTTCAAGAAAGTGCGGCGCGGCATGCCTGGAGTCTTTTTGCTCATGCTTTCACCTCTGCGTTCTACACTCGTGAATTTGAGGAACAGGACACTTACGTCAACATAACTGGTCGTCAAACGCTCCGCAACCGCCAAACTCACTTCGTCACGGCCAGCGCGGGGTGGATGGCGGTGGTGGAGGCTGAGGCGGCGGAGGGCCTTCACCGGCAAACGTCAGTTGGGACTGGCCCGCCAAAATCTCGTCCAGCTTGCCAAAAACGTACATGGGCAGGCCATCGTCAAGAAACTTGCCCGTCGACAGCATGTTGCTGAAATTGGTGTGCATTTCGTTCGTCAACTCGGCCTGCACGTTGTCTGAATAAGTACTTCCGAACGACCGCATGTGGACCGATCGCTCGCGGGACCAGAGTTCTCTGCCGCTGGAATCCCTCAGAGCCATCAGGCAAGTGAGCCGCTGCTGGGCGATAATCTGATCGGGGGTGCCCCGCGGGATTCGCGAGGTATTGACGGAGATCTCCGCACCGGTCGTGCCCGATTGGCTGGAGATGAGCAGCGTCAGCGGAGCCTCGAAATCGACACTGATTCCGCGGTTCTTCAGCGTCTCGGTCACCACGCTCCGCACGGTTCTGGACATTTCAACGGAGCCGAGCGAGCCGACCGAGCCGAGTTGCACATCCAGACGAACACCCATCCCCGGTCCCAACAACAACTGCTTTTCCAACGTAGTGGAGTCCGTCCTGGGACGCGCCGCTTCGCTGGGGATCGATCGGCCGACCAGGAATCTGGGACCGGTGGACGACGAATCGCGAGTGCTGCAGATCCAGTTGCGGCCGTCCGGACTGTCCGCGGCCAGCAGCATGTACATGGGCACATGGTATCGCCACACCACCGCCCGGTTCGGCAGATCGATCAAGTACTTGCTGTCCAGCAAGAGATAACGGTTGCCTCGCCAGTCGAATCGGCCGGTTGGGCGAGAATTGGTGCTTGGAACGATGTCGTTCGGCAATGGGAACTCGTGTTCCAGTTTGCCGCTCTGCAGATCCCAGCGGGCCAGCGACTTGTCCATCCGGCCTTCGACCAACGCGGCCAATTCCAAACCGTCGGGCCGGAACGCGGCCCGCGCCAGTTTGCTCCCCATCGCCGGTGTCGGCAGATCGCCGCAGCACTCGCCGGTCGCGGTTTCGAAAATGCGGATCTGGTCATCGTGGACGCCGACGACGTACTTCCGTCCGGGGCTGATCGCGGCCGGCACGCCGAAATTCTCGAAAAAGTACACCGCCCGGCAGTCGGGCAATTCCCAGACGGTCAGCTTGCCCGCCGAGTTGACTGTCAGGACCTGGCTGTCGCTCAGAAAACGGGCCAGATTCACCTCTTTGGGACTCTGCTGGCCCTTGACGTCCCGCGTTTCTCCTTCGTAAGGCCGCCAGCCGGTGACGTGCTTCAGCGGGTTGAACGAAATGACATCCAGCCGGTCGAAACCGCCGCTGGGTTGGCGGAAACCGACCAGTACGTGCTCGCCCGACGGGCTGATGTCCAGCATCTCGTAAACGGTGGGCAGCGGGACTTCGCGGCTCTTCTTTCCCGAGTCCAAATCGTACCGCTCGATGATGTTCGTCGCGTCCGCCGACCGGCCCGAGACGCTGACTCGGCGCGCATTCTTCTGCACGGCAACCCATCCCGATTCCGGCGAGGCGAACGCCAGTGACTTGACGGTCTCCTTCTCGGTCGCGATCAACACCTCCCGGTCGATTGGCTTGGTCATCGCGGCCGTCGGGTCGGGAGCCGCCGACCAATCGGTGAAGCCGTTGGAAACCGACACCGGGCGAGCCGCGAGCCAATTGGCCTTGACCAATTGCGGCAGCACCGTGTCGATCGCCATGCCGCCGCTGCGTACCGTCTCGAAGACCTTGTCCAGGTCCTTCTTCGGCAGGTCGATGGTGGTCAGAGCGTCGCCGCTGCGCGGCACGCTGGTCACGGCCAGCATGCGATCCAGCCCCAGCATCAGCCGTCGGTGCCGGCTGCCGAAGCGGTCCTCGGGAAAAGTCCACACGTCGACACCGCTTTCGCCGTCCAGCAGCAGGCTGCCGCTGTACAGCAGCGCATTGGCGTCCGGTACCCATTGCAGATAGGCGTTAAACGACCGCAGCCCCATGCCGCTGTCGAAGGTGTAATCGACGGCGATGTCGCCGCGGGCAAAGTCCCAGCAGACCAGGTGCGTGCCGTTGGTCATGTCCAGCATCGCAGCCAGCCGCGTCCCATCGTGGGAGAACGCTCGGGCCAGGCAGCGACTGGGCTGGGACGGCAGCGGCGATCGGCCGACGCACCGCCCCCCTTCCAACTCGTAAACCGTCAGACGGTCGCCTTCGATCAGCGACAGGTAGCGTCCGCCGGGTGTGACGATGGCCGACCCCTGCAAAGGCCGCCGCTCCATGCTGCCTACCGTGAGCTGCAAGTTCTGCTGGCCGGTCTGCACGTCCCAGCGACGCACGGTCCATTCGCGGAAACCGCCGTCGATGACCAAGTACTGGTGGGGCGCAGGGAAGTCCTGGTATTCGGGCGTTCGGCTCGGGGCTTCGATCATCTGCGCCATCGTCCCGGTGACAAACGACCAGATCCCCACGCGCGCCCCCGCGGCCAACTGGAGCGGCGCCGCGGCGTAGCGCCCGTCGATGCTGAACGAGACGGGCTGCTCGTGGCCTTCGAAAGTCGCCGGTTTGCCGATCTCCTTGCCCGTCCGCAGATCGAACACTTGACCGATCGTCCGCTTCAGGTTATCGCGGCCGGCGATCAGCACGAAATTGCTGGGTCGGTTCGGATACAGCACCAGCCCCGTCGGCGGAACGGGGATGGACAGTTTGCCCTGCTTGTACTCGATCGCCTGGGCCGGTCCGTCCACCTCGGCCTCCCAGGCCACGAACTCGGCACCCTCGCCGTCCGGGGAATCGCCGCCTCCGCGCGACACGGGCGTCCGAACTGTCGGTCCCCCGTCGCCGGATCGCGCCCTGTCGGCCAGATTCGGGACAAACGGCGCAGTCGGTGTGGACGAGCCGGTCGTGTCGGATGGAACCGAAGAACCAGCGGGCGGCGAATCGTTTCGGCCCGTTCCTGCAGAGACGTCCGGCTGAATCCCCGGTGGCGAGGTCGGTTGGCGACCGCTGGCCGGCGGAGTGAATGGCGGCTGAGTATGCGGTGGGCGCGACGGAGGCGTGAACCCGGGCGGCGGAACCGGCCGACCGCCGTCCGGAGTTGCCCAGGGCGGACGTTCCGGCCTCGAGGCCGCACCGGGCATGGGAGTCGCCGCGGGAATCGGATTCTCGGCAACATCCGGCTTGGACCGGCCGCCGAAAATCGATGAGACGATCAGCACCAGCAAGACTAACGCCGCCACCCCGCCGCCGACACCGATCGCAATCCAAGCCGCCTTCGGCAAACCCTCGCCGTCGTCGTCAGCGGACGCTTGGGCGTGGACCGGACCGCCGGCGAACGGAGCCGCATTCCCATCCGAATAAGTATCGCCGATTTCCGTCAAGCCGGCACTCAAGTCGTAGTCCGCGGCCAATGGCACCGTGACGATATTGCCGCAAGTGTTGCAGCGGGCCTTGGTTCCGGCCATCTGATCCGGAACGTCGAACTGGCGACCGCAAAGAGAGCACTGGAATTGAATCGACATCGTATCTTACCCGCTCGCGAGTTTCCAGAATTGGTACGGGCACGAACTGCCTTATTCGACCCATAGGTTAACAACTCGCCGCATTCCGGACAACCGAATCCCGCACATTCGCTGCGATTCTGTCGTGAGCGCCCCCGGGTAGCGGTCGCGAGGCCGTCGCCGGACGCGTGCGGAAAGACTGGCACTGGCATCCGCCGCGTCGTCAGCCAACCCCGATCGGGATGGGGAAACGACCGGCGACGGGCCTCGCGTACCGCAGCGCCGCTTCTCCGCGGTTCGGACCCTAAGTTCGGCCCGATGGCAGTCTGTGTTTCCGGGTGATAAGATCAATCCCGTCAGCGAGAAACTCGGACCGACCATAGAACGAGGCACGTATGAAGACCTTGCTCATGTTTGTTGTGTTCCTTGCGTTCTTGGGCGGCCGTGGTGTTGCCGCGGAGCCGGTCAGGAACGTGGTGTTGATCATCTCGGACGATCTGCGGGCCAGCGTCTTGGGTTGTTACGGCGACAAGGTGTGCGAGACGCCGAACATCGATCGCCTCGCGGCGCGGGGGATGGTGTTCGAGCGGGCGTACTGCCAAGGTACGGTGTGCGGTCCGTCGCGGGCGTCGCTGATGCGCGGACGGTATTTCGGAAACAGCGGCGTTACGCTGGGCGAACACTTCATCGCGCAAGGGCGAGTGACCGCGCGGGTCGGGAAGATCTTCCACATGCGCGTGCCGGGTGACATCATCGCAGGCACCGATGGCCAGGACGTGGCCGAGTGCTGGACGGAACGGTACAACGCGCCGGGCCTCGAAGCGCACACGCCGGGCGACTACGCTTGCCTGAATCTAAACGTCTTCACCACCGAACTGGAAGGCCGCCAGTCGACCGGCGATCCGCACCGGCCGTTCGTTACGGTTCGTTACGAAGGAGACGGCTCGGATCAGCCCGACGCCAAGGCTGCCGCGAAGTCGGTCGAGTTGTTGCGCAAGTTCAGTGCGGATTCGCGACCGTTCCTGCTCGCCACCGGCTTCGTGCGTCCGCATTACCCGATGGTCGCGCCCCGCCAGTTCTTTGACCGCTATCCGCATGGGCAGATCGAGTTGCCTCATGTGCCGCCAGGCGACCTCGACGACATTCCGCCGCCAGGTATCTCCGGATCGAACTCGATGAAAAACGGTCTGGCGAAGTATCCAGAGAACCAGCAGCGAATGTGGACTGGCTATTACGCCACCGTGACGTTCATGGACCAGCAGGTCGGGCGGATCCTCGATGAACTCGACCGCCTGGGTTTGACAGATAGCACGGCCATCGTCTTTACCAGCGATCATGGCTACCATTTGGGCGACCACACGTTCTGGCAGAAGGCCAACCTGCACGAGCAGGTCACCCGCGTGCCGCTGATCATCGCCGCGCCGGGCGTCCCGGCGGGTCGCAGCCGATCCATCGTGCAGCTAGTGGACATCGTTCCGACGCTGTGCGAATTGACCGGCGCGCCGATCCCTGACGGTGTCGAGGGCAAAAGCCTCGTCCCCGTGCTGCGCGATCCCGGAGCCGTCGTCCACGATGCCGCGTTCTCCTACAATGGTGCTCATCGCGCGTTGCGTTCCGACCGCTGGGCCTACATGCGCTACTCGGACGGCTCCGAGGAACTGTACGACATGGACACCGATCCGAACCAGTACACGAATCTTGCGAACATGCCGGCTCACGCGTCGAAGCTGGAAATACTCCGCGGCCAGATCCAGCAGCGGGGACCATCCACCAGCCAACCCCCGCGTAGCAAGAAATCCCGACAGTAAGCGATGGCAAATATTCTTCGAAGAACAAGGCAGCAGGATTTTGTCATGAGACGACGTATGTTTCCGGTGGCAGAATGCATGGCAACTCTGTTTGTTGTGTTGGTGGTGCTGGGCGGTCGTGCCGCATCGGCCGCGGAGCGGCCCCATGTGCTGTGGTTCGTCGTCGATGACATGTCGCCGCATTTCTCGTGTTACGGCGAGACGCTGATCCAGACTCCAGAGCTGGACCGACTGGCGGCGGAAGGTACAAAATTTACGCGGGCCTACGTGACCGCGCCGGTGTGCTCGACTTGCCGTTCCGCGCTGATCACCGGCATGTACCAGACCACGATCGGTGCGCATCATCACCGCAGTGGACGAGGCGAATTGAAGATCGAGCTGCCGCCGGGCGTGAAAGCTCTGCCCGTGTTGTTCCAAGAGGCGGGTTACTTCACGTGCATAGGCAGCGGCTTGCCCGACTTGGACTTTCGCGGCCTGCCCCTGAATGTCGCGAGCGGAAGAAAGAAGCCGGCTGCGGCCAACGCCGGACGCCGACTCGGCAAGACGGACTACAATTTCCAGTGGGATGCGGCCATGTACGACAGCCACGACTGGAGCGAGCGGGGCAAGAAGCCTTTCTTCATGCAGGTCCAGTTGCACGGCGGCAAGTTGCGCGAGGGTTCGCCGGACGCGCGCGAGGCATTTCGCCGGCGCGTGATCGCCGAACTGGGCAGCGCGACCGACCCCCGGCAAGTCACGCTGCCGCCGTATTACCCGAGCGATCCCGTGCTGCAGGACGATTGGGCGCTGTATCTGGACAGCGTCCGGCTGACCGATCTGCACGTGGGTCGCGTCCTCGACCGCTTGGAACGCGAGGGCTTGCTGGAACGGACACTGATCATCTTCATGACCGATCACGGCATCAGCCACGCACGCGGAAAGCAGTTCCTGACCGACGAGGGGACGCACATCCCCTTCGTCGTGCGCGGTCCCGGCGCGGCGCGAGGTTCGGTTCGCGAAGACCTGATCGAACACATCGACATGGCCGCCATGTCGCTCGCGGCTGCTGACATTCCGATCCCCGCGACGATGCAGGGTCGCGATGTTCTGTCAAAGGACTACCAGCCGCGGCAAGCGGTCTTCGCCGCGCGCGACCGCTGCGACGAAACCGTGGATCGCATCCGTAGCGTTCGCACCGAGCGTTTTCTGTACCTTCGCAACTTCCATCCGCTCCGCCCGCATCTGCAGCCCAATGCCTACAAGGACGGTAAGGCGATCGTGCAGAGGCTGCGAACGCTTCACGAAGCGGGGATGCTGCCCGACCTCGTGGAAACGCTGCTGTTCAGCGCCACCCGACCTGCCGAGGAGCTGTACGAATACCGCGAGGATCGGTTCCAAGTGACCAACCTGGCCGCCCACCCCGACTTCCGCAGCGAACTCGAATCCCATCGCGCCCAACTCGACCGTTGGATGGCGGAATCGCGCGACCCGGGACCGGAGCCCGAAGCCATGTACGACAGCGACATGGCCGAGTATCTGAAACGGCCGAATCCCGAAGTGATGAAGAACATCGCACTCATGAAGCGATGGGGCAACGAAGGAAAATGAATAGGGCGAACCGCAATTCGGCGCATGGAAGCCATGCTCTCTTGTCAGGTCTCCACCGGGGGCAGATTCGGCAATGCGTAATGCTCCTCGGGCACGCGGGACGAAACGTCGGGATCGGTCAAGCTCGTAACGCGCGGAACTGCCAGCGGGTGTTCGTCGAGAGACGCAGTCGGCTCGCCGCACGCCGCGCACTGCGACAGGGAGACCGCGGCGGACAACGCGGCGCAGCGAACTGGTAGAGCGGTCGCGGAGTGACTTGGCAACGGCCGAGAAAAAGTGCCATTCACTCCTGACATTTTTTCTCGGCCGTTGCTTAGCGTGTCTTTGCCAGCAGACACACGTTGAAGCGTGGACTGCAGCGCAGCGCGAGAAGAACGTATCCATCCACAGGAGACAGGCCATGAGGATCGGAATCGGCGAAGTCGATATCACGCCCGAGCCAGGGTTGCCGCTGATGGGCAACTATCGCGACGACTATTTGGCGCGAGGCACGCACGATCCGCTGGCTGCGCGCGCCATCGTCTTTCGCGACGGCGAGGGCCACTCGGCCGCAATGCTGTCCGTCGACGTCTGCATGCTCGACCGCCAGAATGTGGCGGCGATCCGGCAAGCGAGCGCTGGCCGGACAGGCTTGGCAGCGGACAACATCCTGGTCGCCGCAACGCATACGCATAGCAGTTTGGCCACCGTCGATTTCTTGGGCTTGCCCAAGGCGAACGATCAGGCCATCGACCATTTGACGGCACGCTGTGCCGACGCGGTTGGACAAGCCTGGCGGAAGTTGGCTCCTGCCGAGTTGTCGATCGGGTACGCCGCCGAGGCGCGGCTGGGGTTCAATCGCCGCTTGCTCTGTTGCGACGGACGCACGCACATGAATTGGGAGCGTCTGGCGGCGGACTTCGTCGTGGAACCGTTGGGGCCTGTCGACGACCGCGTGGCGACGCTGTGGGTCAGGCACGGCGGTCGGCCCTCGGCGGCACTCGTCCACTTCGGATTGCATCCGGCGATTCTCGCGGGCGACAACTGGCTGTATTCGGCCGATTATCCTGGCTACTTGGCCGAGGCGCTCAAGCGGTCGGTCTCGCCCGAGCTGACGACGCTGTTCTTCAACGGCTGCTGCGGCGACGTCAACCACCTGGACTACCGCGACCCGCTGCAAGGACGCGGCTACCAGATGACTCAGCGCGTCGGCTACATGCTGGCCGTGGCGGCCGTCGAGGCGAGCCACACGGCGGTCCCGTTGGACGCGGCACCCGTCCGAGTCTCCCGGCAAGCGGTCAGCCTGCCGCGGTTGGCGATTAGCGACGAGCAGGTGCGTTGGAGCCGCGAGGTACTGGCTCGGGCAGCCGACCAGCAGGCGCCGGGCCAAGTCGACGGGTTGCCGGACGAATTATATGCACGCCAGTGGTTGCGGATGCATGAACAGCCGCAAGCCGACGATCAGGTCGAAGTGATGGTGATGCGATTGGGCGATGCCGCGGTGGTCGCGCTGCCCGGCGAGGTGTTCTGCGAATCGGGGCTGGCGATCCGGCGGGCATCGCCCGCCCCGCATACGCTGGTCGTCGAATTGGCTAACGATGCTGTCGGCTATCTGCCGCCGCGCCGCGCGTTCGAGCAGGGTGGTTACGAGCCGACGCCCGGCAGCACTATGTATCAACCCGGCGCCGTCGAGCGGCTTGTCGATTCGGCCCTCGAACAACTGGGCGTCCTCTTCGAAAGGGCATAGTGCGTTCGCTCAGCGTCAACTCGCGGGTGAACTGGCGAGCCGACTTGCCTCTTTGGCACCAAGCGTCCACTTGCAGATCCGGCTGCCGGCCGCACAATGAGAGCCTTTCACACAAATGGCAAAGGATGGAACATGGCCGACAGCCAGCATCCGCGGCGGCAGCGATGGTTTCAAGGGCTAACCCGCTATCACTGGTGGGTGCTGTCAATCGCCATTCTTGCCTGGATGTTCGATTGCATGGCCCAACGGCTGTTCGTGCTCTCCCGCGCGCCGGCGGTCAAGGAATTGCTGAATTGGGACGCCTACGAGGCGCGGATTCTGGCGAGCGTCGAAGCTGTGGCGTCGCGCGAGACCGATGCGCAGATCGCGGCGGGAGCCGTAAATCGGAGCGACCGAGACGCTGCGATCGAGGCTCGGATGCGGAGCGCATTGGACGCGGCGTTCGACCGGCGCGCCGCCAAGTTCGGCGATTATCTGACGGCGTTGATGCTCGTCGGCTGGTCGGTGGGCGGATTCGCGTTCGGAGTGTTCGGCGATCGACTGGGACGAGTGCGGACATTGGCGGTGGCGATCCTGGTCTATTCGGTCTTCACCGGACTGTCCGGTCTGGCCTTCGGGCTTTGGGATTTCTGCTTGTATCGTTTTCTGATGGGGTGCGGCATCGGCGGCGCGTTTGCCAACGCCGCGACGCTGATCGCGGAAACGATGCCCGATCACTCCCGAGCCGTGGCGCTGGGACTGTTCCAATCGCTGTCGGCCTTGGGAAACATCGGCGGCGCGCTGATCGCCCGCTTCATCGTCTCGCCGGATCTGCCGACGAACGTGTTCGGGCTGCTCGATCAAGCCGTTGGCGGTTGGCGGTTGCTGCTGTTGATCGGCGTACTTCCCGCCGTCCTGGCCGTGCTGGTCCTGCGCACGATCCGGGAACCGGAGGCTTGGCATCAGGCGAAGAGAAACGCCGCGGAGAACCTCGAACGGCAATTGGGCGACATCCGCAGTCTGTTTGCCACGGCCCGCTGGCGGCGCAGCACCTTGGTTGGCGTCTCGCTGGCAGTCATCGGCGTGATCGGACTGTGGGGAGTCGGCTTCTATTTCCCCGAACTGATCGACACCGCGTTGAAGAGACTGCCGTCGGAGGAGGTCGCCAAGATCAAAGCCACCGGGATGACGTTGTACGATGTCGGCGCGCTGCTGGGGATGTTGACGTTCACTTGGATCGCCACACGGATCGGCCGTCGTCTGGCCTTTGGACTTGCCTTCGTCTTCTGCTGGTTGACGGTGACGGGTGTCTTCTTGACGCTGCGGGAACCGTCGCAGGTCTATTGGATGCCGCTGCTGGTCGGCTTCGCCACGCTCAGTCTGTTCGGCGGATACTCGATCTATTTCCCGGAGATCTACCCCACCCGGCTGCGCAGCAGCGGTACCGGTTTTTGTTACAACGTCGGCCGCATCCTGGCCGCGCTGGTGATCATCCTGAAGGACCCGATCCGCGGCGGCTTTGAGAGTTTCGGATTCGCCGAACCCTTTCGCTCGGTCTCCGTTCTGCTTGCCAGCGTCTACCTGCTCGGCCTGGTCGTCCTGATCTTCGCCCCGGAAACCAAGGACCATCCCCTGCCGACCGAGGATTAGTGGAACGGCAGAAAGAAAGCGGGCCGGGACAGAAAACGGCATCGTCTATTTCACTTTGTCCCAACGTTCCCAAAGCAAGAGGCATACCGAATACAAGCGTCCCAGGTCGGTGCTCCTCACGGTCTGGCAATCCTGAAACGCTTGTTCCGCTTGATCGATAAGTGCTTCGACATCGGCTCTCAAGAACGACTTTGCCAGATTGTAATCAGCCTCGTGCCGCGCTTGCTGTAAGTCAACAAATGTCTGGGCGACGTTGCGCAAAGAGTTCGGGATCGCCTGACCGCCTGTGATCACATCGAACCTCTGTGGCAGGCTACCGCCGGCAAAGGACTTCGATGCTTTGTTCATTTCCGTGTGGAGGAAAGCGCGACCCAAAAGGCTCTGCACACTGGCATCGCGGACAAGTCGCCTTGACGCATCGTGAACGAGCATGTGGAACAAAGCGTAGTAGGCTGCCGAGACTGCACGGCGAAGGCTTGCCTGTTTGGGGCGTTGCGGCTCTCGCCGAGCAAGATGCTTTGCTTGAGCCAACAGATCGGCATGAAGTGTCATTTCACCGCTTCCATTGCAGCCTCGATTCGCTCGGAGACCGTGCTGAATCGCACGTAGGGCCAGTGCGGAACATCGAGCCGCCGAACACAGTCGATGATCATGCTGCGCACGCGCCGTGTGTTCCGGGAAAAGTCCTCTTTTGTTGCAGCCGTATCGTCCATTTCTACCCAGATCCAAATCGCCGGATCGCCATTGGCATCCTTGCCGCTCTCGAAACGCATTTCTCTGACCCAATCTGGAAGTTGGTCCCTCAGCTCTTGTTCAATTCGCTTGCCGATACGGAATGCTTCGATGTCAGCGTATTGGTCAGGCCGCATGATTTCGAACACGCTCAAGAACAGTGGCAAAGCCGCCTGGACCTGCTCACTGGAGGCGGGCTTATCCGGAGGAACTTGGCGGGCGACGGCGATGAACTGATGGATATCCCGGCTCAACCGTTGACGATCCTCGTCCGTCAGGAAATCGAAATCCTGCTCGTCGTAACCTTCGACGGATTTCGGGGTCAACCAAATGGAAGCTCGCTGGAGTGCCGCCGCGATCTGCTGAGTGTCGTCGTCTGACGAATCTGTGATAACATTAGGACTCAGAAACCGTGCCGCAGTACGAATACTGATCCAGAAGTCTCTTAGTGCCATAGGTTCCTCCAAATCAACAATCGGTCTGTCGTTTTCCGGAAGTTAAAACTTGCGACTGCCGAACAGCATGCTGTGAATGCAGGACTGCCCGCCAATTTACCGCACTTGACGGTTATCGGCGAGATGGCGGGACATCTGCTTGTCCATGCTCGCAGTCGCGGATGCGGGCGGCGACTTGGCGGACGATGGTGGCGAAGTGGACGATGGCGGTGTAGTGGTCGCCCGGAAAGCTGACGTGGTGGTCTTCGTCCAGACGCGCGGCGCGGGCCAGCGCTTGCGCGTTTTCCAGCGGGATCACCCGGTCCTGGGCAGCGGTGTACAACCAAGTGCGCTGCGGGTCCAGTCGGTGAGCGACGCGAGTTGGTTCGATCTGCCACAACAGCTTGCGCAAGGCGTCGCCCGTGTAACCGGCTCGCTCCAGATCGCGGCGGAAATTGGCCGCATCCTGCTGACCGTTGACAACCAGATCGTAGAGATGGCCGCCGGCGAGCATGATGAAGGACGCCGGAAAGGCGTTGTCCAGACTGGCAGCGATGGCAACGACGAAGCCGCCCAGGCTCGTGCCTTGGATCGCGATCCGGTCGGCATCCACTTCGGGCAAGGACGCGATCGCGTCGCGCGCACGGCGGACATCGGCGATGGCTTGGCGGACAACCGTGACCAGATTGTCCGACTCGGGACGGTCGCTCGCCCCGCGGCGCAATCCGTAGTACGGCAGATGGATCAGAAAGGCATGAATGCCCTCGGCCTGAAACGCTCGCGCAAACAAGCGGCCCACCGGCATGGCCCGGCCCGATTCATGGACGACCAGAACCGCCGGCGCTTTCGCATCGTCCGCCCGCGTCTGGAAGGGCCGGTGCCACTCCATCGTGACGTGGTCGTTGGCCGCGTCGCCGCTTGGCACGGGGGACGGGAAACGGACGATCACGCGGTGGCTCGATGTATCATCGCCTTCGCACGTCACCGGAAACGAAGCGGGCGCCCATGTCAGGCCGGCGAGACAGGCTTGCGCATCGGGGTCCGGATCGGTCGGTCGGCCCAACGTGTCGCGGGCTTCGTAACGGGCCAGCACCCGAGGCTCGGCGACGGCTCGAACTGACGTCAGCCCGAGCGTGACTAAGCAAATCGGAAATGCGAATCGGTGAAGTGGGAACATGGGAGTCGACCTGCGATCTGCGGAGGATGTGCATGATGTGTGCTGTGATCATCGAGTCGGGTTCGGTGCCCGCGACCCAACTTGGCGGCCGCCGGCGCTTTCTTCGTCCGGCCCGATGCGTTACTATCGGATACGGTGGCGATCGCGACAAGACCGGGAGAGCAACATGGCGCAATACATTTTGGCGTTGGACCAAGGTACGACATCCAGCCGGGCCATCGTTTTCGACCACGACGGCCGGATCGTGTCGGCGGCCCATCAGGAATTCGAACAGATCCTGCCACGGCCGGGCGTCGTCGAACACGATCCGGAGGCGATCTGGACGTCGCAATCCGCCGTGGCGCGGCAGGCTCTGCAAGCCGCCAGCCTGACGGCCGAGGACATCGCCGCCGTCGGCGTGACCAATCAGCGCGAGACGACGGTGCTGTGGGAGCGGGATACGGGCCGGCCGATCGGCAATGCCGTGGTGTGGCAGAGTCGCATCAGTGCGGGGATCTGCGACCGCTTGAAGGACGACGGGCTGGAGCCGCTGTTCCAGGAGAAGACCGGTCTGGTGATCGACGCCTATTTTTCCGGATCCAAGATCAAGTACCTGCTCGATCAGACTCCCGGCTTGCGCGAACGGGCGGCGAGGGGCGAGGTGTTGTTCGGCACCGTGGACTCGTTCCTGATCTGGCGGTTGACGGGCGGCAAGCGGCACGTGACCGACTACAGCAACGCCAGTCGCACGCTATTGTTCAACCTGCACACGCTCGACTGGGACGATGAATTGCTGGCGATCCTGGACGTGCCCCGAGCCATGTTACCCGAGGTGCTGCCGTCCAGCGGTGTGTTCGGCGAGACCGAGAAGGGCTGGCTGGGCCGACCGCTGCCGATCGCCGGGGTCGCAGGCGACCAGCAGGCGGCGACGTTCGGCCAGGCGTGCTTCGAAGTTGGGTCGGCCAAAAACACCTACGGCACGGGCAGTTTCCTGTTGCTTAATACGGGCGAGCGTCCGACGGTCTCGAAGAATAAACTGCTGACGACGATCGGCTGGGGCATCGACGGCCGCGTGACGTATTGCCTGGAAGGCTCGGTGTTCGTATCCGGCGCCGTGGTTCAATGGTTGCGGGACGGACTGGGGCTGATCGAGAAGTCGTCCGATGTCGAGGCGTTGGCCGCATCGGTGCCGGATAGCGACGGCGTGGTCGTCGTGCCCGCGTTCACTGGTTTGGGAGCGCCGCACTGGGACGCCTACGCCCGCGGCACTGTCCTGGGCATCAGCCGCGGCACCACCGCCGCGCATTTGGCTCGCGCCGCGCTGGAATCGATGGTTTGGCAGACACGCGACTTGGTCGAGGCCATGCAGTCCGACGCGGGCATCTCGCTGCACGAACTTCGGGTCGATGGCGGCGCGACGGTCAACAACCTGATGCTGCAGATGCAAGCCGACGCGCTGGGGACGAACGTCCAGCGCCCGGTCGTGGCGGAAACGACGGCCTTGGGCGCCGCCTACCTGGCGGGCTTGGCCGTCGGCTACTGGAGCGACCAGCAAGAGATCGCCCGCCGCTGGGCATTGGACCGCGAATTCCGACCCCGCATGCCGGAAGCAGAACGAGAGACCCGCTACCGCCGCTGGAAGCGAGCCGTCCAACGAGCCCTTGCGTGGGAAGAGGGGTAGGACTTGGCAGAATCATCACGGCAGAACCACGAGAAGGCAACGACTTTCATGTTCTCATGAATTCTTGGCTATGATTCTGCCGTGATAATCCAACCAACCTCAGCCGACGTCACCGATTATTTCAGTATCCCAGGCCCGGGCCGTTTAGTTCGCTGGTTTGGACGGTGCCGTCGGTGATTTGGAACATGCCGGGGAAGCGTTCGTCCCAGCCTCGATTGCCGGCGGGACAGTATTGGCGGCCGTTGCCTTCGATGGCGGCGACGGTGGGGATACGGGCGGCGACGGAGGCCGAATGCAGGAACGAGCGACCGATGCAGGTCAGGTCCTGGACGCAGAGGAACAATTGGTACTTCTGCGCAGCGGCGCCCATCAATAACGCCTCGGTGTGCCCTTTGCAGGCTTTCAGCGCCACGCCCGAGTAGCCCTGTTCGCGTGCCAACAGCAGACTCTCCAGATCGACCAGCGATTCGTCGATCACCACCGGCTTGATCTTGGCCGCCTCGTGCATGCGATTCTCCGGGTTGGCTCGCAAATCGCGGTGAGTCGGCTGTTCGATGTACTGCACGCGAGTCAGAGCCGTCGGGGATTCTTCCTGTAAACGGCGCAAGAACTCCAACACGTACTCGACGCTGGCACATTTCTCGTTGAAGTCCAGCGAGTAGCTCCACTGTTGACAGCCGCGGCGCCGTTGGGCTTCCTCCGCCACACGCTCGACGCCGACGACACGCTGGACGTCCCAGGCCAAATCGTCGCCGGCCAGTTTAATCTTCAAGTGAGTCAACCCGTCGGCCAAAATCCATTGGCCCAGCGTCTCGGGCAGTCCATCGTGGACGGGGTTGCTGAGCTCCGCCTCGGTCAGCGCATCCAATGCACCGACCAAATGGTACAGCGGCATTTTCGTTTTCGGCTCGCGGAGCGTGTAGCGGTCCAGATACTCGCCGGCGAACTCGTCGGTCAAATAGCTGGCCAGATCCCGATTCGCGTACGTCTCGCCCAGCACGTTGTACGAGTTCTGTTGCAAGGCCACGCCGAAAGCGTCGTGGATCGCCGCTTCCAACGGACTGGCAGCGACCAGTTGGGCCAGACGCGGCATGGGTTCGCCGAGTCCCAGGTCGACGATCACTCGATCCGCCGCGGCTTGATAGTCGGCCGCCAGATCGTGGGTGATCTCCAACGGGTGACCGGCTTCGGAGTAATCGCTCGCGTCGATGGCCAACCGTTCTCCCAATTGGATCATCGCGGCCAGGGTCTGATCGCCGGAAGAAGACTGCGTCGGCCAAGCCCAGGCGTTGCCCATCGGCATCGAACCATATCCGCGAGCACGCCTGCCGTCGCGCATTTCGATGTCGACCGCCACGTCCAGCAGCACCACATCGGTGACAACTCGCCCACCGAATTTGATCGGCACGCGATAGTCAATGCGCTGGGTCGCCGTCTCGACGCTTTTCAAGAAAATATCCGTCGCTTTGGTCATCGCTTACAGAACTCCGCAAAAAGGACAGAGACCCTACGAAAACGGGACTGGCATCGGGCATCGATGCCCGGTGCCTGTCCCGTTTTCGAAACTCTCACGAATTCGGCTAAATGGCTACCATCAAGTCAGCGCTAGACCAAGCCCTTGCGCACCGCCCAGACGGCTGCCTGAGTGCGATCGGTGACGCCGATCTTGCGAAGGATGTGTTGCACATGCTCCTTGACGGTTTCGTAGCTGATGTGCAACGCTTGAGCGATCTCCTTGTTGGTGAGCCCCAAGGCCAGTTGCCGCAGCACTTCGCTTTCCCGCTGTGTCAACGGAACCTCGACGTTCGACGCTAACCGTGGCGTTGCCAAAGCACCCGTCACGCGGCGCAGTTCCTCGCGGGTCCAGATGTTCTCGCCCGCAGCGGCCCGACGCACGGCGTCCAGCAACACGTCGTGTTGCGCGTCCTTCAATACGTAACCGGCCGCACCCAAAGCAACGGCGCGGGCCACATAGGTCGGATTATCGTAGGTGCTGAGCATCAACACCGCCAACTCCGGGTGGTCCAGCTTCAGCCGGCCCAGCACGTTCAGTCCATCTCCATCAGGCATTCGGACGTCCAGCAGGACTAGGTTCAGTTGCGTCTCGGAAGCCACCTGAAGGGCATCTTTCCCCGATGCGGCCTCGGCGACGACCTCGATCTCCGTGTCGGCAAACATGCTCCTCAGTCCCGATCGAACGACTTGGTGGTCGTCTGCTACTAACACTCGAATTGTCATGGCTCGACTCGTTTAGGTGACGCGATTGAAAAACCGAAATCCACTACCTTAGTGGGACAATGCTATCATCATAGCGTAAAGCGGTCAGCGAAGCAATCGGTGACGGGTTCGAACATCACTCGGAATGAGGGTGAAATTGCGGGAAGAATGATTTTCTTCCTATAATAGCCACTTGTTTGCACACGTCAACTGCCCTTAATGAGGATTGTCGCTTCTTGTCGCCCGACGGTTAGAATCAGAAATTCTGGCCCGTTGCGATGTCATCTGGATGGAATGGACGACAACATGGAAACCAAAGTGGAAATGGCGGATTCCGCCGCACATGGCGAGGAAGACAGCCCGATTGTCGATCCGTTGTCACTCGCTCCGCAGGGCGAGCCCTGTCCGGCATGCGGTTGTCCGGTCGAATCGGGCGATCGCTTCTGCCCTGCCTGTGGAACTCCGCGGAGTAGCGAGACGCACCCAGAAGTGGTCGTCGCCGAAATTGCGAGGCCCGAGCAGAAACATTTTCGCTGCGAGGGATGCGGCAGCGAAGTCGCGACGGATCCCGATCAGCGCAGCTACGTTTGTCCTTTCTGCGATTCGACCTACGTCGTCGAGTTCTCCCCGGAGGGCACAGGTCGTCAGCGACCCGAATTCGTGATCGGTTTTGCGATCACTCCGGAACAGGCGCAGGAGAAATTCAACGAATGGCTCCGCAGCAATGGCTGGTTTCGGCCCGGTGATCTGAGCCAATCGCAGATCGCCGACAAGATGAAAGGGGTCTACCTGCCTTTCTGGGCATTCTCGATGTTGGCCGAGAGCGAGTGGTCGGCGACGATCGGCGAGCACTGGTATCGCACCGAGACCTACACCACCCGCGATTCGAAAGGGAACACGGTCACTCGGACGCGGCAGGTACAGGAGACCGAATGGTGGCCTCTGGCGGGACGTCACCACCGCTACTACAGCGGCTACTTGGTCTCTGGAAGCCGCGGCCTGTCGCAGCAGGACGCTGAGCGAGTCAAGCCTTTCCAGTTGCCGGCGCTGAAACGGTATCAACCGTATTTTCTGGCCGGTTGGTTGACCGAGGAGTATTCGATCCAACGCGATGCGGCATTGGATGTCTGCCAGCGGGAATTCGACCGGCGCGAGCAGATGAATGTCGCGGCGTTCATGCCGGGGGACACCCATCGCAGTTTGCAGCTAGAGACTCGCTATTCGAAAGTCAATTCGGATCTCTGCCTGCTGCCGGTCTACATTCTGAGCTACCGCTACCGCGACAAGCTGTACCGTTTCTTGCTCAACGGCCAGACGGGAAAGTGCGCGGGCGACAAGCCGGTTTCCGGTGCGAGGATCGCCTTGGCCGTGGGCGGCGGACTTCTTTTGCTGTTGATCCTCGTTCTGCTGTTCCTCATGATTGCCGGAGGGTAAGGCGCGCATGTCACTAGGGATTGCGAAGTGTACCGTTTGCGGCGGTCTGATCGACGAAGAGGACTTGTTCTGTGCGAACTGCGGCACCGAGGCGCCGGTCGGCGACGATCCGCGGCAGGTGCTGGCAACCCAGACGTCCACGCACAATTTCGTCTGCGACGGCTGCGGGGCTTCGATGAGCTACGACGCGTCGGCCCGGACGCTGCGCTGCCCGTTTTGCGGGAATTCGAACCTTTCCAAGCAAGAAGACATGAAATCGGTCGCGCCGCAGCGAATCGTCAGGTTTGCCGTGGATCACGACCGGGCCAGCGCGATTCTTCGTCAGTGGCTCGGACGCGGTTTCTGGCGGCCCGGCGACTTGGCGAGCGCGGCCGAGGTGACGAAGGTCTCCGCGGTCTACGTGCCGTACTGGGTGTTCCAAGCCCGTACGCACACCTACTGGACGGCGGATTCCAGCGATGTCCCGTTCGGTGCGCGAGGAGACTGGGTGCCCGTGTTCGGCGAGCACCACGGGACTTACCAGGGGCTGCTGATCGGCGCCAGCGGGGTGTTGACGCCGCACGAGACCTCCGACCTGTGCCCCTACGACTTGGCCACCGCCGAACCGGCCGGGAACGTCGACACCGAGAACATGATCGTCGAGCAATTCCGCGTGCAGCGGAAATACGCGCGGCCGCTGGCCCACCAGGGCTTGGAGAACCTCGATCGCGAAGCCTGCCAGCGGTACGTCCCCGCGCGGTGCCGCAACATGCGGCTGAACGTGTTGTTGGAAGGACTGACCAGCGAACCGGTTTTGTTGCCGGTTTGGATCATGGCTTACCGCTACCGCGATCAATTGTTCCGCTTCTTGGTCAACGGCCAGACGGGGCGGGCGACAGGCCAGGCGCCGATCTCGTGGAACAAGATTCTGGGCGTCGTCGCCATTGCCGGTTTGATCGGACTGGTGTTATGCTTGGCCCTGGCGATTGCGGGCGCACTGTGAACCAAGGTACGGAGGCAACATGACTCGGGAAGCGATCCTGCAGAGTTCGGCCAAGGAAAAAGAAGAGGATCGCGCGCTGCGGCCTCAGCGCATGTCCGAAATGGTCGGCCAGCAAGACGTGTACGAGCGGTTGATGATCGCGGTCGACGCGGCGCGAAAACGCAACGAATCGCTGGGGCACATCCTGTTTGACGGGCCACCCGGCTTGGGAAAAACGACCTTTGCTTTGTGCATCCCGCGCGAGTTGGGCGTCAGTGTCCAACTGGCCAGCGGCCCCGGATTGAAAGCCCCCAAGGACTTGGTTCCGTACCTGACCAACGCGGTCGATCGGTCCGTGCTGTTCATCGACGAAATCCACCGCATCCCGCGGGCCGTCGAAGAGTACTTGTACACGGCGATGGAGGATTTCCGGATCGATCTGGTGCTGGGCGAGGGCATCAACGCGCGGACGCACAATCTGTGGCTGAAGCCGTTCACCTTGATCGGAGCAACAACGCGGGCCGGAATGCTGTCGGGACCGTTGCGCGACCGGTTCCCGATCCGCGAGCACTTGAGTTTCTACAGCGTCGAGGAATTGACGGAGATCGTCCAACGCAACGCGCGTAAGCTGGAGGTGAAGATCGAGGCCAAAGCCGCGCGCGAGATCGCCGCGCGCAGCCGCAGCACGCCGCGCATCGCCAACAACCAACTGCGCTGGGTGCGCGACTATGCCGACAGCCGCGCCGACGGCGAAATCACCTTGGCCGTCGCCCGCGCGGCGCTCGAGATGGCCGGGGTCGACGATCTGGGGCTCGGCCGCCAGGACCGCAGCTATCTGGCCACCATCGTGCGCGTGTTCGGCGGCGGCCCGGCGGGACTCGATGCCATCGCCCACACCATGAATTTGGAACCCGACACGCTGGAGGACGAAGTCGAACCGTTCCTGCTTCGCACGGAGCTGGTGGTGCGCACGCCCCGCGGCCGCGTTGTGACGGCCAAGACCTACCAGCACCTGAACATCCAGCCAGGACAAGGGGCGGCCGGCGAATTGCAGCGCAAGCTGTTCTGATCCCAAGCGGCGGACGTCCGGAAAAGTGGGACGCCCGCCGAAGTGACTCGCTGGCGAGCAACAAGGCGCGCCGCGGTTCATGGAATGGGATTGGAATCGGGGCAGTCGCAGACCGGACCGCAGGTTCCGACCTGGACATCGAGCGGTCCGGGCCAGCAGGGATCCTCCAGATCCACCTCGACGCCGGGATAGCCCGTCTCGGGCCCGATCGGGCCCGGATCGATCCACATGCCTTCCGAATCCAACTGCATGGTGCCCAGATCCAGATCCAGGGTGCGCCGCAGCAATTCGTAGGTGACCCAGACGCTCAGGAAGTCGTTCTGGGCTTGAAGCAGGTCCGACAGGGCGGACACGGCGTCGCGGGCGGCCGTAGGACCGGAGGGCGCCCGGCTGGCTTCCTGCAGCTTGCGGATGTCCTCGTTCAATTCGATCTGCAAGTCGGCGGCCCGCACGGCCTCGCGACGGATTTCGAAGTTCTCGCGGTTCAGGTACATCGTCCGCAGCGTGTCGCGCAAGCTGCGGTTGATCGAGTCCTCGTACAGATAGTAACTGCGCCGCGTTTGCTGGTATTCGATCAACGCCTGGCGGTAGGTGTTTCGTTCGGTGAGCCGGATCAGCGGGGTATCGAATCGCAGTCCGACTCGCAAGGTTCCCGTAGCGGCGTCCAAACTGAACGGATTGTCGTTGCGGTTGCGGATGTCGCCGTTGAACACCACGTCCAGGCTGCTTTCCAGATTGTCCGCGTTGAACTCGATCAGCCGCCAAGCATCGACCAAGGCGGCGCGGCGGTTCATCCAGTCGCGCCGGTTGGTCCGGGCGATCTCCAACGCCATCGCGGGGTGCAGATCGACCTCGACCAGGGATACGGTTTCAGCTCGGTCGCGCGCTTGCATCAGGGACAGCACCAGGACGCCCTCGGACAACTCGACCAGTTCCTGCGGAATATCGGGCGAGACGTCCTGGCGGAACCTCGCGATGAATTCCTGCGAGGTCAGGCTCGGCCCGTCGGCGATCAGCCCGTCGATCTTCGCCTGGTAAGCTTGGATCTTGGCGGGCAGTTCGTTGAACTTGCCGGGCACGTCGATCATCGTGTCGATGAACTGGGCGAACAGACGCTTCAGTCGCCGGACCTCGATCCGCTGCGGTTTGTCGGTCGCGATTTCGACTTCGTCCGGCGAGATCCGCCAGCGGTCCAGTTCGGCCAGCCACGGATTCCCGGCCAATACCTGCTCCAATTGACTCACGACCGTTTGACGCTCGGCGGCCATGGCCGCGAGCAGTTGTTGAATCGGCGGCCCCTGTTGCTCGACCGTCAGTTGGTTCAGCGCCGTGATCTCCGTCTGGTATTTCTGGTACAGTTGGCGCGTGGTGGGATTCGAATCGGTGCGCATCCAATCCAGGTCGATCAAGCCGCCAGCGGCCAGTTGCTGTTGGATGCGGTTCAGATCGTCCAGGACGTCGCGCAGCAAATGGAAACCGCTCAACCGCTCCAGCCAGTCGTCGCGCTGCGCGATCCGCTGGAGAATCCGTTCGAGCAACTCGAGATCCTGCCGCGCCTCGGTGGCGAACGCCGGATCGCCGTTCTCTCCGGCGGCCTCGGCCTGGGCCGCCGCCAGCGTCTCCTGCAGTTTGCGGGCCAGTTTCATCCCGTCCGCCATGATGCGGCGGATTTGAGCTTCGTCGCCGTCCATCAGCAGGCGGCGGATCGTCTCGACCTCGTTCAACAGCTCCCGCAGTTCAGTCAGCTTCGTGCGTTTCGTGTCGTCCCACTCCATCGCTTCGCCCGCAGCGGGCAGCAAGTCCAGGATCACATCGCCCACGCGGCGCTGCAGATCGCTGACGCGGTCCTGAACCGGCCGGATCTTCGGATCGATCAGGCTGACCTTCTCCAACATCGGATCGTTGACTCGGACGCAGATGTCCGGCGGCAGACCCAAGGTTGTCTTGAACGCATCCAACTGGCTTTGGTAGGCGGTCTTGGAATTCAGCAATCGGCTCTCCGCGTTCAGCATGGCGGTCCGGGCCTGGGCGACTTGCAGTCGCTGGCGGACGATGCTCTCGCTCTGCTCCGGCACCGTGGTCATCAACTCCTGAAGATTGACCAGCAGCCGGAAATAGTTCGATCGCAACGAATTCAGGTTGTCCTGCTGGTTGCGGATCTCCTGCTCGCTCTGCAACAGTCCCATGAACCCGCCGGCCTGTCCCGCGCCGGTTCCGCCGGTGAAGCCCGAACCGCTCGTCCCCAGACGGCCGAAGGCGCTGCTGCCCAGGCCCGTGAAGCCCTCGAGTCCGGCGCCGAACACACCCCCCTGCCGCGCGGCGCCCGACCCGGCGTCGCGTCCGGTGAGGATCTCGACGTAGAACGCCCGGCGATAGCGTTCCATCTGCCGGACGTTGGCCAACAGCGTTCGCTCGGACAGCGTGAGACGCTCCAGCACGCGGTCGCGGCCGGCGCCTCGCAGCAGAGGCTGGATCAGCGTCAGGTCCAACACGGTGCTGGTGCTGTAGTCGTTCGGGCCGGCGAACTGCCAGACCAGCGAGTTGGCGAACCCCACGACCAGTTCCGAGCCCGTGCTGAACAGACGCTCGGCGGACACCACGGGCAAGCCTTCGAGGGCCAGTACGCTCTGCGGGCCCGCCGCGCTGCGCAACGGACCATCCGCGCGGTAGTTCGCGTTGTAGTTGCCGAAGAACTGGGTGTCGAAGCGAAACCGTTCGAAACTGACGTCCAGCGCGGACAGGTACAACGTCTCCATCTGCTGCTGGTAATCGTTCGAGTGCAACAGCGCCAGTTGAACCGCCTGCCCCGCATCCAGCACCAGCACGCCCTCTTCATTCAACGGAAGGAACGCCCGCCAGTCCGGATTCTGCGTGTCGTCGATGTCGCCGTTGGCGTGCCAATGAGGATAGCCTCGCTTCCGATCGACCTCGTGCATGTACTGATGCGACGTCGGATCGTCCGGCGGCATCGGCTCGCGGTCCGGATCGTACGGATTGAACATCCGCGATCGAGGATCGATGTCAATCGAGTACCGCGGCATCTGCCAATGCGGATTGTTGTTCTTCTCGTCGATCAGCGCGTACGCCTCGGCGTCGGCCTGCTGGCGGTAGAAGGCGCGCTGACATCCGTTCGACGCTACGGCGGCCAGCACCAGCGGCCAGATCCAAGCGAACCGTGCTCCCAGGTGGTTCCGCATCTTACCTCTCCGTGGCCAAGCTGGTTGGATGCTCGTCCGGTTGGAACACGCGCAGCGGCGAGACCACCGCAGTCGGTCCAGACGCCCCGTCGTCGGAAGACGCCGAAAACGCCGCGTTCGCTTCCGCCAAGCTGCGAAGCAGCGTGGTCAGCATCTGCTGCTGCTGGGCGGAGATCGATTGATCGAGTGAGACGACCAACTGCTGCAAATCCGCACAGATCCGCGTCAACAGACGGCAACCTTCCGTGTCGGTACACCACAATTGGCGGCGACGGTCGAGTTGGCAGCGCCGACCCGTCAGCAGTTTCTGCTGGCGCAAACGTTCCACCAGTCCGCTCATCAAGGGTGGCGAAACTCCCAGCGATTCGGCCAAGTCGCGTTGGGCCAGTCCCTGCGGCCCGGACTGGTGACAGAGCCACAGCACGAGAAATTCGGTGTCGCTCAGTCCTGTGCCGTTCAGCCGTTCGGACAGCATCCGCCGCAGACGGCGATGGCACTGCCACAGCAACTGGATCGTTTCGCCCAAGGCAAACGGCACCGCGTCGGCCGATTCGCTCGGAACTTCTGTTCGAATGGCAAACATGACTCGGCAGTTCTCTCCTTCCGTTTCTCCGTCGGAGATGGAATCAGACCAGGGTCGGGGACGAGACGGGAGCCGATCTAATCATTCGGAGTTCAAACCGTTCCGACTTGAACGATTCTGACGAGTATGCGGCCACTGCCCCCCTTTGGTGCTGGACGGGACTCGACAGGCAGTTTCTGCCGATCTATACCAGTGCAGGATGTCAAAGTAGCTTGGCCGCCGACGAGAGGAATTTCGAGAAACGCTATGGACGAGCACCTGGAACGATGGGGAGTCCATCCCGGTTACCACGATATGTTTGGGCATTGGCACGCGACTTCGTCCGAGACCCGTGCCGCGCTGTTGTCCGCGATGGGCGTGGAAGCCGATCAGCCGCCGCCGGACTCGCCGCTAGCAATCCTTGTCCTGTGGCCCGGCGAGACGAGATCCCTGTCGGGTGCGGCGGAACTGACGCTGGAAGATGGCACGGTTTTCCGGCCCGGGGGCCAACTGTCGCCGGATCTGCCGATCGGTTACCACCGCTTGCGCGACGAGACGAACGGCGCCCAGACTCTGATCATCAAGCGTCCGGCGGCCTGTCACTTCGATCCCGCGATGCGGATCTGGGGGTTGGCCGTTCAGTTGTACGCGGCGCGTTCGACGCAGAGTTGGGGGCTGGGCGACTTGGCGGACTTGCGTCGTCTGGCGCAATGGTCCAGCAGCTTGGGAGCCGGCGCCGTGCTGGTCAATCCGCTGTCGGCCGCGGCGCCGATTTTTCCTCAACAGGCTAGTCCGTACTATCCCACCAGTCGCCGTTTCCGCAATCCGCTGTATCTGTGCGTTCACGAGGTGCCGGGGGCCGATCGGAGCGACGGCCAATTGGCGGCATTGGCTGCCGATGCGCGGACGCTGAACCAGTCGCGGCGGATCGATCGCGACCGCGTGCTTGGATTGAAGATGCAGGCGCTGGAGTCGATTTGGCGGGCCGGCGCGAACGACGCCGATTTCGAAACCTATCAGCAACAGCAGGGCGAAGATCTGCGGATCTTCGGAACCTACTGTGCGCTGGCGGAAGTCCATGGCGGCGACTGGCGCGTCTGGCCGACGGAACTGCGCGATCCGCACTCCGGCGCCGTCCAGCAGTTCGCGGCGGCCCGAGCCGACCGTGTCGGTTTCCATGCATGGCTGCAATGGCTGCTGGACCGGCAGTTGGCCGATGCCGCCCGATACCTGCCGTTGGTCCAGGATTTGCCGATCGGCGTCGATCCGGGCGGCGCCGACGCCTGGCAGTGGCAGGATGTGCTCGCGACGGGGGCCACCGTGGGGGCGCCGCCCGATCTGTTCAACGCCGACGGTCAGAATTGGTGCCTGCCTCCGTTCATTCCCCATCGCTTGCGTGCGGTCGGATTCCGGCCGTTCATCCAGACGATCCGCGCCGCGATGCGCCATGCGGGCGGTTTGCGGATCGATCACGTGATGGGCTTGTTCCGGCTGTTCTGGATTCCCGAATCATCGAGTCCCGGCACGGGCACGTATGTCCGCTATCCGGCCGACGAGATGCTGGCGGTGGTCGCGGTCGAGAGCCATCGCGCGGGAGCGTGGGTCGCCGGCGAGGACTTGGGAACCGTCGAGCCGCTGGTCCGCCATCGGCTGCAGGAAAACCGGATGCTGTCATACCGGCTGATGTGGTTCGAGGACGGACCGCCGCGCGACTACCCGCCGCTGTCGATGGCCGCGATCACCACGCACGACCTGCCCACGGTGGCCGGCCTGTGGAGCGGCGCCGACTTTGCCGCGCAACAGCAGATCGGACTGCGCCCCAGTCGCGAGGGCTACGAAGAACTGCGCCGGCGATTGCAGCACGCCACGGGGCTGAACGATGGCGAACCGCCCGAGGTCGCTGTGCGGCGCGCGTACCAGGCGATGGCGTCCGCACCGTCCGCGGTGCTGGTCGCGAACCTCGAGGACGCGGCGGCCGTCGAGGAACGGCCCAACATGCCCGGCACGATCGATCAGTGGCCCAACTGGTCCATCGCCCTGCCCCAACCGCTCGAACAAATCGAGGCGGCCGACTTGCCGCGTGCGATCGCCCAGGCGCTAGATCGGGGACCGTAGACTCGCGCCACGCTCGCCGACACCAGACGCACCGGTGGTTGCGGGCTGTCAGCGGGTTACAATGGCATCCGCCACCCGGCGACGGCAATCGGCAATGGGTGCTGGGCGAGCGGTTGATTGGTTCTGCCACAGGCCGGCAGCCTGTGCTACGGTCGAGGAGGATTTCACATGATGAGGCAGCTTGGTATTTCCGCATCGATGCGCGCGGCGCTGGTGGTTGCGGCAGTGGTTTGTTCCGGATGGCTGGAACGTTGCGGCGCGAGGGCCGCTGACGTCCGGCGGCCCAATGTCCTGTTCCTGGCGGCCGACGATCTGCGGCCGGAGATGGATTGTTACGGAGTCCGGCAAGTGGTCTCGCCGAATTTCGACCGGCTGGCCGAGCGGGGGGTGCGATTCGACCGCGCCTACTGCAACATCGCGGTTTGCGGTGCATCGCGGGCCAGCCTGATGAAGGGCCTGCGTCCCACACCGAGTCGATTCACTTCGTATCTGACGCGGGCCGACAAGGACGCTCCGCAGGCGCCGTCGCTGCCGATGGTGTTCAAACAACACGGCTATCACACGCAGAGCAACGGCAAGGTATACCACCACGTTACCGACGACCCCGAAGCCTGGAGCGAGCCATCGTGGCGTCCCGAAACTTCGAGCATCTGGTGGGCGCTGCCGGAAAACCGGGCCTTGTCCACCGGGCAGAGCCGAGGCCCGGCGTACGAAGCGGTCGACGCCCCCGACGAACTGTATCCGGACCATCAGATCTGCGACAAGACACTGGCCGATCTGAGGCGTCTGGCGGACCAAGACAAGCCGTTCTTTCTGGCCTGCGGCTTCTATCGGCCTCATCTGCCATTCGTCGCGCCGCAGAAGTACTGGGACTTGTACCCGACGGACCAGATCCGCTTGCCGGACAACATGTTCTTTCCGCACGATCTTCCGACGGCGTTCCAGTACACGTGGGGCGAGATGCGAGCGTACCACGGTATTCCCAAGCAGGGCCCAGTGTCGGACGACACCGCCCGGCAACTGATTCGTGGCTACTACGCTTGCGTCAGCTTCGTCGACGCCCAGATCGGTCGGCTGCTGGACGCCTTGGACGACTTGGGCGTGGCCGACAACACGATCATCGTTTTGTGGGGCGACCACGGTTGGCAGTTGGGCGAGCATGGTTTCTGGTGCAAGCATACGAATTTCGAAGTCGCTTCGCGCGCGCCGCTACTGATCGCTGCGCCTCGACGTCTGCTGGAAAGGCAATTAGGCGGCCCGGCAGACAGCGGCTTGTCGCGCGAGCCAGTGGCGGGCGATGCGAAACCCACCGCCGATCCTGGCGGGCGGGTCTGTCGGCGGGTGGTCGAGTTTGTGGACATCTATCCGACGCTTTGCGATCTGGCCGGATTGCCCAAGTCGGGGCACCTGCAGGGCCAGAGCATGATGCCGCTGTTGCTGGACGTGGACGCCGAGCACAAGGAAGCCGTGTTCACTCGTCACGGCGGAGGCGACGCCGTGCGGACGGATGGTTACCGCTACAAAGAGATGCGCAGCCGCGGCGGACGCGGCGATCTGCTGGGCGTCGGTCTGTTCGACTTGACGGAGGATCCCCAGGAGAACCGCAACGTGGCGGAAGTGCCAGCCTATGCGGAAATCCGCAAGGCGCACCAGGCGTTACTCGAAGGCGTTCGCGCGGAGTCCGGTTCCAAGCCGTGAACGTGCGTTGCGGCTCGACGTCCGCGTTCGTCGAGTCCGCACGGCGACGGACAAGGATGTCCTGGTACAAGAGAAAAACCGAGTCACGGCCAATCGAACCCTGCATCCTCCTCATTCCGTTGGATGCTAGTGAAGTGCGGCGACCCCAGCGGCATCGGTGCCGGCGTCGATGCCGACGAACGGGTGGCCCATCACGGGTGGTGCCTTGCCGGCTCGGGCGACGAATTCGTCGGTGACTCGGACGGTCACCCGCACGGCGCCCAGAAACTGCTGAAACTCGTGCTGCATTTGTTCGATCCGCCGGGAATCGAGCGGTCGTCGAAGCCGCAGTCGGATCTCGATCTGACCGTGAAACCGCTGCACGACTTGATAGCGGTCGATCTCTTCGTAGCCTCGCAGAACTCGATGCACGAATTCCGGCACGACCCGCACCCCGTCGCAACGCACCAGCATGTCGTGGATGCGTCCGTCCAACGCCTGCAGTTCGGGAAAGGCGGGAAACCGTGTCGAAGGCTCGGCGGCCAACCGTCCCATGTCCCCAATGCGGTAGCGGATGAACGGCATGGCACCGTTGACCAAGCTGGTCAGCACCAGTTGTCCCGCGGTGGTGTCCTGCAGGTCCGAACCGAACGGTTCGACCTCGACGTACGTCACGTCCGCCTGAACCAACATCCCTCGGCCGCCCGGATACTCGGTCGCCACACGCCCGAATTCCGTGCTGCCGTATTGGTCGTACACCGGAACCCCAAACGCCTGCGAGATCAGTTCGCGGTCAAGTGTCTGCAAGGTCTCCGACGTGGTCATCACCAGCCGCAGGGGCAGCGATTGGCCACAGCGAAGCAAGTGCTCGGCCAGACTCCGCAGATAGCTGGTATAGCCGAACACCGCCGTCGGGCGAAATCGCCGCAGTTGCTCTAACGCCGAGGAGTAATTGGACTCAAAGGGAGTCAGAAACCGCCGTTTCAGGAAAAGGTCTCCGATCCGCTGCGTCCATGTTCCGACCAAGCGTGCCGAGGGGCTGACCTGCAACAGGCGGTCGCATCCGGGGCGGTATCCGGTCAGTTCCATCGAGCGGAGATTGACCGCGATCTTGTACGCCACGGCTCGGCGATCCAGGACGAATCGCAGCGGTTCGCCCGTCGAGCCACTGGTCGTCCCGGGCACCAACACCCGATGCCGGAACGGGCCGGCAATGGCGTCGGCCGAATCCGCGTTGCGGAACGTCTGTTTGTCGACGGTTGGCAAGCGAGCGAAGTCGTCCAGACAGCGGATTTCGGCGGGATGCACGTCAGCCTGCTCGTACAGACGCCGGTACAGCGGCACGTTGTCGTAGGCAAAACGCACCAACCGCTGCAACCGCGCCAACTGATACGCCCGCATCTGCTCCGCATCCCACCGGAGGTGCGCGCGCAACTCGCGAAGGATCGCAAGGCTCTGGATGATCGTCGAAGCATCGCGCAGCATCATGGTATCCGGTCCACTCCCGACCAAAGCCTAGGTTGTGGAATCCGGCGGCGCACTTCGGTTGACGTCCGTGCGGCGGTCTTTTCGGGATCGCTGCTTGCGGATTGTTCCGCGCTTGCGGATGGATGCGCACGGGGCGCGGATCAGCGTTGGTAATCGACGGCCAGGGTCACGGGCCGAGCTTCGCTGGGTGGCGAGGGCTGCACACCTTCGAGTTTTCCCACCACGACCCGGTTCATGACGGTGCCCTGGGCGGCCAGATTGTACGCGCCCGGCATGAGATCGGGTACCGTGAACGACCCGTCGGAAGCGACCGGAACGTTGCGCACGCTGCGGTCGGGACTCTCCAACGTCACTTTGAAGGTGGTTCCCCGCACGGGATTCTGGTTGGCGCCGAACCGCAGGACCCCCTTGATCACTCCCTTGACCGCGGCCGGTGCAGCGGCAGCGAATTCAATGTCGGCCGTGGCCAGTTGGCTGTCGTGACCGGCCAGGTCGCGGATGCGGAGCAGCAATCGGTAGCGATCCAGCGTCAGTTCCTTGGTATCCAATGGCAGATCGAACACGTGCTGCTCGTCCGACGAACCGCTCGGTTGCGGGCGATGAGTCTTGGGCGTCTGCAGCGTCTTTCGCCCCGAGGCAGGATCGACCAGTTCGTATTCGGCCACCTGAATGCCCGACAGATCCTGAACCTCGACGCGAGCGATCAGCGGCTGCTGGCGCGGTGCTTGAAACGCTCCCTGCCGCTTCGGCAGCAAGGCGCCCGTGCGGGCGGATAGAACCTGCACCTGCTGGACGAGCGGCGGTTCGGAATCCAGAGCGATCCGCGCGCGGTCCTCAGCCTCGCCGATTCCCGGCAGCCGCAACTGCAGCCGCAAAAATGTCCGCACGTTCTCGATCGCCCCGGGGTCGAGCGACACCGAGTAGTCGCTCACCGTCGTCTCGAACTGCAACAAGCCCCGATCGCCCACCGTTGCCAACCGAGCGGTCGCGCTGCGGTCGTCGAAAAACGCCAGAGCCGGACTCAGGCTGTCACCCACCCGCACCTCGATGCGATGATCGGGATCCCGGAACGCGTCCACCGGTGCGTCGGTCTCGAAGTCGACTCGCAACTCGCGGCACGGCGCGGGGACGAACACAAACTCGCCAGGCATGACTCGCACCGGCGTGGGCGGCGCCGCTCCGCCATCGGCTGCGGGCGGGGGCGGTTGAAGCGGCCAATCGACGTACGGCGAGAAATGGAATTCGTAGGGGAACCCCGGCGCCACCAGACGGTTGATGCGGATGCGGCGGTCGGTGCGGCGGATGTCGCTGCCCAGCCGCAAACCGCTACCGACCGGCGGTTGCTGCAAGCACGGGACTTCGTAGACCAAGCCGCGTGGATACCCGTCGACCGCCAGGGTCACCAGGCGCTTCTGGTCGTCGGCTGGGATTGCCGCAAACAACTCGACGAACTCCTTCGACGCGTCCAGCTTGCCCTGCAATTGCTTCGTAGCGCCTGCGGGGATTTGTCCGAGCGTATCGAGCCAACGGACCTCGACCGGCGTTCCGCGCGGCAGATCCGCCTGGCCGTCGCCGTCGAAATCCTTGCCCCGCAACCGCACGCGGACGCCCAGTCGCTGGTAGTCGTAGCCGACTTCGGCGTCTAGGAACCGCCGCGGTTCGATCACTTTCCAGCCGATCCACTTGTACCAGACGACGTCCGGCGACTGGACGTCGCGGATGACGCACAACATGCCCAGGCTGATGTCGGCCCCTTCGAAGGCCGGTGGTAGCGTTGGGGCGACGGGCGGTGCATCGGGTTCCGGTTTGGGCGCCGGCGCCGCTGCCGCCGCGGGATGAGCCAGATTGATGGGCGTCCGGCGTTCCGGATCGGCGGGCAAGGCGACGGGCGCGGCAGTGCGTGCAATCAGGTCCGCATCGACGGTTCCCGTGATCGAATCCAGCACAGCACGGCGCAGAGTGTTGTCCAGATTGCCGGGGGCGGTGCGACCGGCATACCGCTGCGAAACGGCGTACAACGACACGTCCACGTTCCGCTCGACGCCCGATCGGTTGACCAGCGTGAATTGGAACGCCGTCGACCGGTTGGGGAACAGATCGAGTTGCAGACCGGTGGCGTCGTCGGTCCGCGGCACGGATGCGCCGGCCCGTCGAACTTCCAAATCGACGCGGTTGGGTTGAGGCAGCGTCATGAGAACGTCGTGGGTGATCTGCTGCGGCCCCGATCCATCGTTCCATTGGACCGACAAGGACAACAGCGTTTCCACGGCGTTGGCTTGCTCCTGGTTCATCTTGGCGACGACTTGCCAGGAGACCGACTTGCGGAACCAGCCGGATTCCGCCTGGACCGAGCCTTCCTGCGGTCCGCCGACCACATCGAGCAGACGGCGGTCGAATTGTAGACTGGGCGGACGGGCGATCAGTTCCCGCTGGTTCCCGCTTAATTCGACCGTGACCGTCTGCGGCTGGCTGCTGCGCAGCGGTTGCTGCTGCGGCCCGGACAACCGCAATTGAGGCCGGATGCGAACCTCCAGATCGAACGCGAACCCCGGCGGTGCCGCGGCAACTCGGACCGCGTCCCGCGGATCGACCAAGTGCAGAACCCGGTATTCGGAACGCTGCGGCAGATTCTTGTAGAACGTCTGCAAGAACGAGCCCAACTTGCGGCACTCGAGCCAGAACGAGTTCTCGTCCCAGGCGGACCCCGACAGCACGTCCCGCAGCGGCCCGAGGCGGATCTCCAACTCCTTGGCCGCGTCCGCGTCCGCCAGCCGAATCAGCAGAGACTCGACCGTCAACCGCTCCAGCACTCGCTGGCAGCGCCGTCGATCGGCGGCAATCCTCGCGTCGGCGATTCCGGTCAAGGCCGCGGCGGGCGCCGGCGCCTCCAGCAAACGCTGCAGCAATTCGTTGCGCCGCGCGGCCGGCAATAGCGGAGTCTGCAGATCGTTCTCGATCTGCAACTGCGATCCACTGGAGGCCAGCTTGGACAGCGAGTCGGCTGTTCGGGCTTGCAGCATCTGATCCAACCGGTCGCGCATCGCGACCAGATCCTCGAATTGTTGCCGCACGCCGGTCAGCGACGCCAGATTGTCGGATTCCAGCGGGTACTGACGCAGGTCGTCGAGCCGCTGCTGATAGCGTCCCAACGACTCGAGGTACTTGCACAAGTCGCCGAACAGCGGCGACGTTTCGTAGGCGGTCATGCTGGCCACCGCGTGCCAGCGCACGTAGTCCACGGCCTGGAAGACCATCCGGTTGGTTCCGTAAGCCGCATCGCGGACGCGAACCACTTCGGGCAGCGCCGGCCCGGCAGCGGATGAGTCCGCCGTCGATGCTCCGGCTTGCTGCCACAGCCGGTCCAGTCGGCGAGCGACATCGTTGCGCAGATCCAATACATCGGCAGCCTGCCCCTGCCAGCGGCGGCGGAGCGCGCGGAGGTCTTCGCAAAGCGACTCCAAGCCGCCGAGCAGCCGATCCATGCCCACGTCCGGCGAGCCCGGCAGGCTGTCCAGCGGCTGGAACGGACGGCCGGCGCGCGCCCGCTGTTCGTAGGACAACAGCAAGGCGTTTAATTCTCGCCAAACGTGGGGCGCGAAATGGACCGGCGAGCGGCGTGGTTCCGCCGCGGACACCTGCAATTCGTCGCGCAACAACCAAGCCTCGTTCAGCAGGGCAAGCAGCCGTCGCGAACCATCGGTCGCACCGCCCGCACCGGCCTTGCCACCCTCGCCACCCTCGCCGGTCGTGCCGGGTGCGGCGGTGGTGGGCTCGGCTTGGTTCTTCTCGACCGTCGCGTCCGGCGAATCCTTCTCGGCTCCGGCGGCGGTTGCGGTCTCCGACTTCGGACTGGCGGCCACCGCGTCGGCGCTCGGTGTCCCGTCGTTGCTCTCGGCCGCCGGCGGCTTGTCGGGTGGCTCGTTCGGCTTTTCGGTGGATTTATCGTCCGCTCCGCCGGTCGGCTTGCCGACCCAAACCAGTCGGTGAGCATCGTCGCCCTGACCATCGCGGCTCGGCGAAACGACGCCTCGCCCCGCCTTCATCAACAGCGGCGTGTGCCGAGCCGGCGAATCGGCGCCGAACCAGCGAGTGCATTCGTTGTCGACGTGGACGTAGGTTTCGAATAACGTCACGTACCGGTCTTGCGGCTCGCGATCCGCGGCCCCCCGCAGGGCATCCGCGACGCTGTACCCAAACAAGCTCTGCCGACGCGGATGAGCGGCCGCGGTCCGCTGAAGCGGTGCTGCTGACAATAGAACCCACAACTCTTGCTCGGGCATCGCGGCCAATTCTTGCTCGACAAGCCGCGGAAACTCGTTCGCGACGATCCCCAACCGCGGCTCGTACCCTAGTCGCCCGGCGTCCAGAATCAGCAGCTTCAGCTTGGCGGGACTTTCCGCCAGTTGCCCGAACAGATCTCGGACGGGAAACCTGCCACCCTCCGGCGTCCGCAGAAAATCGCTGCACACGACGAACGCTTGATCGCCTTCGGTCACACCGTGCGCGGCAAGGTACAGAGCCAGCAGATCGTCGCGACCGCCAACGACGTCGCGCAATTGATTGCCCAGGCTGCCGAAACTCGCCTGGTCCTGTAATCCCAGCGATCCCAGGAATTGGACGTCAGGGACACTCGACAAGCCATCCACGTCCTCGCGGGCGTACGGCAACGGCTCGACGGCCAACTGGTCCGTGGCCCAGATCGCGATCGCCACCAGATGCCGCTGGCGGCGGAGGATCGGGAAGACGATCACCGCAAAGGCCACGATCAACACCAACACCAGCCCGGTGAACATCCAGCGAAGCGGCCGGATCCGCGATTTGGCTTCCGGCGTTCTGGCCGGCCCTCGCCGCCAAGTGCGACGATCCCCGGATGACGATTTCGAGCGAGGTCGCGACATCGGAGAAGATCCTAACGCGGTTTAACGGCCGCAACCAAAGAGTACGTCAGGCTTTCCAGCCTGATCTGTCAGCCTGGAAAGGCTGACGTACAAGATGCGCACACCCTTCACACATCACACGACCGCCGACTCCTAAAGCCTACGTGTTCTGCTCGACTCGGGCAAGGTGGTTGCCCGGCCCCGGTTTAGGAGTCCTCGGTCCGCAGGTCGTCTTGCGGTACTGGCTCTGTCGGCCCGTCATCCGGCCTCAACTGCTCGATCGCCTTGACGGCAAGATCGCGAACGGAATAGTCGGGATCGTAGCGGGCGGTCTGTTCCAGATGCGGCCGGGCGCTCGGATCTCCGATGGCCGCCAGCGATTGCACCGCGTGCAGTCGGATATGCCACACCGTGTCGTTCAGCGCGGCGATCAGCACTTCGACCGCCTCGACTGCGCGAAGGCGGCCCAGCGACTCGGCGGCCCGCGACCGCACTTCGCGATCCTCCCCGCGATCGCGCATCCGCGCGATCAGCGGCGCAATCGCACGCGGGCTGCCGATCGTGCCCATCGCTTCGGCCGCCGCGGCTCGGACCATGTAGTTCTCGTCCTGCAAAGCAGCCAGCAGACAGGTCACCACGGCGTCCTCGGTTGCTGACCGATCGCCCAAATGTCGAGCGGCATGAGCTCGCGTCGCCGCCTCGGGCGAGTTCAAGCGGTCCAGGATCTCGCGCAACTCCGCCGGAGCGTCTGCCGGGATCTCGATCTCCCGAAACCGGCTCTCCGGATATCGGCTGCACCCAACCAGCAGCAAGCAGCAGCCCAGAATCGTCACAGCACAGCGGAGCATCGGCAAGTATCTTTCGTGGTTGGGGCAGGGGAACGGAGCAAAGTTCAATCTACGATGAACGATGCATGCCGGATTGGCAAGATAGAGTGCGTTTGATTCGCCTTGATCGTCGTCGAGGTAATCGAGACAGAAAGAGCCGAACAGTCGCCCTGAATTCTCACGAATTCGGCTACGTGGTGCGGCTTGCGTAGCCGAATTCGTGAGAATTCGGACGAGAGGGCAAGCTATACGAATTCTCACGAATTCGGCTACCAGGGTTGGGACGCTTGCAAAGTGGCGGTCGTGTGCGAGAATCTTTGGCATGCTTATTCCACGTTTTACGATCCGGTGGCTGTTGGCGCTGATGACGGTGGCGAGCGTCTTTTTCCTGGTGGTCAGTCTGGCCGTGCAGGGAAAGACGTGGGCGATCGCGCTGTCGATCACGGTGGCCAGTCTGGGGGCCGCTTTTTTGATGTATGCCGTCTTCTTCGGCCTGGCCTACACGATGGCGGCGACGGGCAGTTCGTTCCGCCGTGGTCCGGTTGTTGGGACTCCGTTCGCGACCGCCGAACCGCCGCCGCAATTGGTGCCTCCGCAAGAACCGGATACGTTTTGAACCTGAAAGTCCTGAGATCTCGTCTCTTTCGTACGGCGAAAAGGGGAATCGATCCGATGATGGGTCCGACGTCCGTCCATGGAACAAAGCGTGCCGGAAATGGGTTCCGGTTCGGCAGGCCGCGCCGGATCAGTGTCTGGCTCGCCCTCTGCCTGACCATAACACTTCTCTTCACCGCCGGAGTCCACGCGGAGACGGGCAGCCAGTTTTCCTTGCCGTTGGGCAACGCTCGACCCAAGAACGGTTTGCGGTTGGTGGTCGACGCGCGCTGGATCGATGCCAACGGCTATCGACCGGTGCGAGTCCAGGTGATCCAGTGGCCGCCGGGCCCGACGCCGGCCGATCGCAGTTTCCGTCTGGTGCTGCGGCCGGGATCGTGGTACTGGGGACACGAGAACTCGGCGGTAGTAACCCAATTCCTGGAACTTCCCGAAGGCACTGCGTCGGCCGAAACGACCGTTGCCATTCCGCAGAGCTCGATTTGGGGTTCACTGGCCGTGGAAGTGTACGAGGGTGGAGAGCGGCTGGAGGATCTCTGGGAAACAGTCTCCTTCAACACGGGCGGCGGATACCAATGGTCGGAATCGACGCCGGCGATCCTGATCATCGACCGCGATGCACCCCCGCGTGATCGGCGCACCACGCTGGTCCAACGGGCGCAGTTCGGCGGCAAGCGGGAGACGCCGGTCGAACAGAACCTGCCGGACATTCGGCCTTTGATTGCCCAATTCCCCGATCAGAATCAAAACTTGGCCCCTGGCAGTACATGGGTGAACAGCGGCGGGCCGGCGGACGATCTCAACACGTTGATCATGGTTCAGATGGCGTCGCGGATGGAACTGCTGTCGCCGACCGAGCTGCCGGAGCGCTGGATCGACTTCACGATGTTCGATCTGATCTGCCTCAGCCGCGACGATCTGCAGCAGTTGATCCAGCAAAATGAGACGCGATGGCGGGCGATCCGCGCCTGGTTGTTGGCGGGATCGACGCTGTGCGTCTACGGTGCGGCGCTCGACACTGAAGGGTTGGCGGAACTGGATCGCCTGCTGGAGTTGCCGCCCCCTAGTGCAGCCAGGGCAACCGAGTCGGCCGACCATTGGGAGAAGCCCAAGTTGTCGAACCGCGACAGGATACTCCGCGGTTCGAACCCGCGGTCCATGGATACGCGAGCGTACGACATTTCTGAAGGGACGGAGCCGACGCCGCCACGAAAGGCGAGCACCGACAGTACAGCCGCCCTGTTCCGCATCCGGCAGGCGGGACTGGGCCGCGTTGTCGCCATCGCCTCGGACGAGCCTTTCGCGCTGCCCGGGAATCAACTGACATGGATGTTCAACGAAATCCGGCCGGACAGTTGGATGTGGTATCAGCGACACGGGCTGTCGTTGACCCGCGAGAACTCCGACTATTGGAATCTGATCATCCCCGGCGTCGGCCGCGCGCCGGTCGGGTCGTATCTGGTGCTGATCACGTTGTTCGTGATTGTCATCGGGCCGGTGAACTATGTCTGGCTGCGCAAATGGAAGCGACTGTACCTGCTGCTGGTCACGGTCCCGGTCGGGGCGGCCTTGGTGACTTTGGCATTGATGAATTATGCGCTGCTTACCGACGGGCTAGGCGTGCGGGTGCGGGTCAGGAGCTACGCCCATCTGGATCAACGCACCGGGCAAGCTGCTTCGTGGTCGCGGCAATCGTACTACGCCGGTCTGGCCCCGTCGCGCGGGATGCAATTTCCTGCGACGGCGGCGTTCTATCCGCTCGAACAGTTCCCGATCGACGGTCGGGCGCAGCGAGGCGGCGGACGCCGCTTGCTGTGGGACGAAGGCCAGCATTTGACGGCGGGCTATGTGACGTCGCGCGCGACCACCCAGATGCTGGTCGTCCAGTCGGGAGAGAGTACGCGGCAGTTGGTCGTGAGCGGCGGATCGGCGGACGAGCCACCGACGGTCGAGAATCGCTTGGGGACCGACATCCTGTGGCTCGCGTTGCGCGGCGAGGACGGTCGTTCCTTCGCCGCCGGCGAATTGGCGGATGGCCAGACAACGCGCCTGCGGACGGTCGACCCGGCGTCGTCGTCGGAAGAACTGAGACGCCTGTATTCCGTAGCCCGGCCCGAGTTTCCCGAAGGGTACGACGCCAACTACTACCGCAACACGTTCGGGTTTTCGCGGCGGTACTACTACATGGATACCGATCGCGAGTTGACGCCGCCCAGTTCGAACCAGGGCATGCTGGAGAGGAATTTGCGTTTCCGGACGAATTCCGGAGTCGACGGCCTGCCGCGCCGCAGCTATCTGGCCGTCACGCGCAGCGGGGTGGAAGTGCCGCTGGGTTACGAACGGTTGCGCGAAGAAGCCAGCTTTCACCTTGTGTTCGGAACTTGGTAGAGGAGCCACGATGAACGTAGCCACCGTCGCGACCCACCCGATGATCGAACTCCGCCGCTTGCACCGCTACTTCGGCAGTACGCGCGCGGTGGACGACGTCTCGTTCGATGTGCATCGCGGCACGGTGTTCGGCTACATCGGTCCCAACGGAGCGGGCAAGACGACCAGCATGAGAATCCTGGCGACGCTGGACTTGCCGAACTACGGCGACGCGATGATCGATGGCTTCTCCGTGATCAACGACCCCGACCGCGTCCGGCGCCGGTTGGGCTTCATGCCCGACAACTTCGGCACCTATCCGAACGTGAATTGCGCGGAGTACCTGGACTTTTTTGCGCGGGCCTACGGACTGGTCGGTCGCGACCGCCATCGGGCGCTCCGCTACACGATGGGGTTCACCGGCTTGGACAAGCTGGCCGAGAAGCCGATCCGCGGGTTGTCCAAAGGCATGAAGCAGCGGCTGTGCCTGGGCCGCGCGATGATTCACGATCCCAGCGTGCTGATCCTGGACGAACCGGCGGCGGGGCTCGATCCGCGAGCCCGCATCGAGCTGCGCGAGATGATCCGCCAGTTGGCGGGGAACGGCAAAACGATCCTGGTCAGCTCGCACATCCTGACCGAATTGGCCGAGATGTGCGATCGGGTGGGGATCATCGAGCAGGGCCGGTTGCTGGCGATCGGCACGGTGGCCGAAATCCAGCGGGGCTTCGCATTGCACAGCGAGGTGCGCGTGCGGGTGCTGGGCGGCGGCCAGCCGCTGCGCGACTGGCTGGCCCAACGTGCCGACGTGCAGAACATCGTCCTGGACGGCGAACTGGTGCGATTCAGCCACGAGGGCGGACTCGAGGTTCAGGCGGACTTTCTGAGGCACTTGGTTCTGGCCGGGTTCCGAGTCGTCGAGTTCGGCAGTCAGCAGAAATCGCTGGAAGACGTGTTCATGCACGTGACCCGCGGCGTGGTGCAGTAGCAAGGAGAACAGGGCTTGGACAGTACCGGTGAGATCATCGTTGCGGAACACGTGGCAGCGCCGCCCAAACCCGGGGCGAGTTTCTGGAATCGCTTGGACGAGTGGTTGGAACGCGCCGGGGAGCGGCTCAACCCGATCTTGGTCAAGGAAGCGCGGCAGGCGCTGAAGAGCCGCCAGTTCCTGGTGACCTTCACGCTGCTGCTGATCTGCGGTTGGGGCTGGTCGCTGTTCGGAGTCGCTCTGCTGATGCCGTCGGTGTACTACGCGCCCAACGGCCCCTTCATGCTGGTCGGATATTTCACGATCCTGAACATTCCGCTGCTGCTGATCGTCCCGTTCAGCGCGTACCGGTCGCTGGCCGGCGAACGCGAGGACGGCACGTACGAATTGCTGTCGATCACGGCGCTCAGTTCGCGGCAGATTGTCACGGGCAAGCTGGGCAGCGCCGTGCTGCAGATGCTGGTCTACTACTCGGCCCTGTCGCCGTGCATCGCGTTCACTTATCTGCTGCGCGGCGTCGATATCGTCACGATCTTGCTGATGCTGTCGTACACGTTTTTCGCCTCGCTGCTGCTGTCGGCGATCGGCTTGCTGGTGGCGACGGTGACCCATTTCCGCCATGTCCAGATGTTGCTGTCCGTGCTGTTGCTGCTGGGGCTGGTGTTCGTCACAGTCATGTGGTGCTCATGGATGGGCGTGATCATTGGCGAGGGAGCGGCGATCCCCTACGACGATGTGGATTTCTGGGTGGGGCATCTGGCCGGGCTGATGGGCCATGCGTCGTACATGGTCCTGTTCGTGTTGACCGCCGCGGCGCAGTTGAGTTTTGCCAGTGACAACCGCTCGACGCGTTTGCGGGTGGTGATGGTGGTCCAGCAGTTGTTGATCACCGGCTGGTTCCTGTACGTGTGGCTGCGAATCGAAGAAAACGAGGTGCTGTTCTTTCCGCTCGCCCTGTCCGGCATCCACTGGATGATCATGGGGGCGCTGATGACGGGCGAGTTGGCGGAACTGTCTCCGCGGGTCAAACGCCGTTTGCCGCAGAGCTTCCTCGGCCGCGCGTTTCTGACTTGGTTCAATCCCGGATCGGGAACGGGGTACTTGTTCGCGAGCATCAACCTGGCCGCGGCGACGATCGCCATCCTGGCGACGGCGGCATTTTCGAGTCTGACCGGATTCTCCGGGGCGCCGCACAACGAGCGGCTGTATCTGTTCGGAGCCTTGGTCTGGGGCTACGTCGTCTTCTACCTGGGTGTCGGTCGTCTCCTGGTGCTGCTGTTGCGGCGCTATTTGTATTTCGGCTTGTTGCTGCCGTTCTTGTTGCACCTGCTGCTGGCGATCTTCGGCGCCGGTCTGCCCGTGTTTCTGCAGGCGTGGATCATGGGCTTCGCGAACTTCGACACCTACACGGAACTGCAAGCGACCAACTGGTTCTGGACACTGATCGAAGCAGCCGACGGTAATATCATGTCCACTCCCGCGGTGCCGTTGCTCGTGGTCGGCGGCGCCTTGGGCATGGTCTTGATCCATCTGGTCCTGGTGGCCCGCGAGGTCGAGCAGGTGCGGCAGGAGGAACCGGAACGCGTGAAACGCGATCAGCAGGAACTGCATCCCGAAAAGCACCCGCCCGAAAGGAAACCCACCAGTCCCTTCGACGACTGAGGCTAATCGGCGGCGGCACGGACGGACAGTTTGCCCTGCACGACGGAATCGAAGTACTCGATGCACTGCGCCATCTGCCGCATGTTGTCCCGGAAATCGCGGGAATACTCCAATCCGATCACGGTCGGTCGAAGTTCGAGCCGGTGCAGTTCGAGCAACAGTGGCTCGAAGCCGGCTTGGCCGGTGCCCCATGGGACGTCGAGTCCCTGCGGCGTCCGTTCCGAAAGGTCGTGCGGCTGGATCGTGATCAACCGGTCGCCCAGTTTCCGGACGCCCTCGAGCGGATCGATCCCCGACCGGATCCAGTAACCGGTGTCGGCACAGGCGCCGATCCGCTTGCTGCGGCCCCGACAGACTTCCAGAACACCTTCGGGCCGCCAGTAAACGGGCGATTGGTCAGGGCCGTGGTTGTGGATGGCCAACCGGATGTCGTACGCATCGCAAAACCGCTCGATGCGATCGAGCGACTCCGGCGGCGGCTCGGAAATCAACGTCTCGACGCCCAGCTTGCGGCAGAACTCGAACACTTGGCGGCAACCGTCGTCGTCGTCCGGAATCGCGGCGTAGTAGCACGTCGGCATGCGCACGCCGGCGTCGTCCAACTTCAGCCGAATCTGTTCGATCTCGTCGTCGGTCAGGCGGGTGTCGAGGTTCTTCGGGATGTCGGCGCTAACCTTCTGGAAGCTCAGCCCCTCGATGTCCGACAGGCCGAATTGCCGCGTCTTGTCGATCGCCTCGAACAACGTGAATTGATGCAGTCCCCAAGCGGTGACGGCGAGCCTCCAGCCGAGCTTCTCGCGTGCTGCGACGGCCGGAGTCAACCGGTTGCTGGGAGTGGTGGTGCCGTCCATGTCGCCCATGATGAACTGGAGTGCGCCCAGGTAGAATTCGAGGATCGTGGGGGTCATGAAATCGCTGGGACTGTGCCCAATCGTACAGTAGACAACTCGGCCGCGACCGTGGTTGCGGGTCCACGCGAGCGCATAGTCCCGATCGTCGCGTTCGACTCCGGGGCGAGTTCCCGGCGCGGGAAGTTCCGTGCGGGCCGTGTCGATGCTGAACAGCACGTGGACCCGGTCGCGAGAATAGGGATCGTGGACACGAAAAAACTCGCTGACATGTTCAAATGCGTGACCGCCAAAGGGCCGGTTGAGCGGATGAGTTGGCGAATCGAGCTTGACGGTGACCCGTTCGTCCTGGGCCAAGTGGGCGGCGCCGCGAGCCCCGAGCATCCGGCCGAACTCGGGCCACGTCTCCCGGGCGCCCTGCGGAAAGTCGGTGAACGCGACGGTCGTTCCGTGGATGCCCAGCAAACCGCCTCCGCCCATGACAAATTCGATAAGGTTCCGCCGCAACACCGGATCGGTGAACAGATTGCCGACCGTGTTGTTCAGGCACACGGCATCGAATTGGTCGAGTCTGGCTCGGCTGAAGACCTCCGGATCCCTCGATACCGTCGCGGTAAACGCTCCCGTCGCTTCGCCCATGCGGGTGAACGCGTGGTTGGCGAACGGGATCGAGCCGTGCCCGCCGTAGCCGACGTTGCCATCGTAGATCAACAGTCGCCGCGTCTTCGCGGCCTTTGCCGGGGCCTTCGCAGGCAACACCGCTTCGATGCCTGCCTTTTCTTCCGCGGATAGTTCCCGGTACGGTCCTTGAGCGATCGCGGCCGACGATCCCAGGGACATCAAGCTGACCACGATTAGAGCCACGCGCGCCAGGCTTCTCATAGAATCACTCCCTCTTCTGCTATTGGTCCCATTGCCGCATCGATTCGGCCCAGCGGATGATGTCGGGCCGCTTTTTTTCAAACACGGCGAACAGCGCCAGGATCGCCACTCCCAGCCCGATGCCGAAGGCCCACCAAGGCCAGGAGTGTTCGATCGCCTTGGCGGCGTGCCAAACCATGCTGACCACCGAGAGCAAGACGAAACTGGCGCCCAGATACAGGAATGCCCGGATGCGCAACGCGATCCCCAACAACATCCCAGCGACCGACAGACTCGCCAGGATCATCGGCGGCCAGAGGCTCGATCCGATCCCGCGCAAGAACATCTCGCTGGTCGAACTCACGTAGATTACCAACATGCTGGCGTAACGCAACGCCGTCAACTGCTCGCCGGTCAAGCGACGGCGGTTCAGTTGCCCGGCGATCAAGGCCGAAACGGCCGGGGGGATCAGCCAGAACTGCGGCTGCTGCCACAGCGAGAAGCCACTGTCGTGCAGCAAGGCCCACAGCGCGCCGTTGCCCGCGACCACCGCCGCGGCCGCGCTGGCCGCCGACCGACGCTGGATGCTCAACAGGACGTAGATCAACCCCGCGGCGAACAGCAACAGCGAGTAATCCGTGCCGTCGGCGACGACCACCCAATACCCGACGGCCGGCAACAGCGGCAGGAACGCACCCGTGCTGACCAGCGGCTCGGACAGCACCCGCAGACCGGCACGCTGGCACAAGTGACCGACCGAAACGCCGGCAAAGGCGACGCCCATGACGACATACGGCCAGTACGGCCGCAGGAACCCGGCAAACCAATCGGGACGGCAAAGATACAGATGGAGGAACAACAGCGCGGCGGCCAATTCGGCTGCGTAGACGCAACCCATGCGCTGCCGCTCGGACCACGCAGGCAAGGCTCCGCCAGTCTGCAGGGCCAACGCAATCAACCCAACGATCAAGGCGACCAACACCACGGCGACGGCGGCGACTTGCTCAGCCGACACGGCGATGCCTCCCGTCCGGAAGGCGACGAACTCCATGACAAGCACGCCCAGCAGACTGACCACGCCGGCAACGCCGAACGTCGCAGCGGCTCGCCGGATGCTGTCGCGCCAGGCATGATGCGCCTCGAACCATCGCGGAAGCAGCGCTCCGTAGAAAAAAGTCAACGCGGACAGCGCCATCAGCAGCCGGAACATGCGCAATAACAAACCTCGCTCGTCCCACCGCGGCGACAAATCCGCCCAGCCCAGATAGACGGTGGCCAACCCGGTCAGCAGCAACGCGAGCATCTGGAAATGGGCGCGGCGCTGCTGCTGCGCCAAAGCGCCGATGCCCATCGCCAGCATTGCCGGCGTCGCGGCAGCCGTGTAGCGGAGCGAACGGCCTTCGAAAGTTGAGACGACAGCAAGTGCCGCCAGCGCGGTGCAGAGCGTCAGCAGCAGGCTGGCGCCAGGCAGCCAGCCACCCGTCCGCTGCAGGCCGACGATCGGCTCCCGAATTCCCCAGCCGGCGCCCAGGGTGGCCAGCGAAGCGCCGCGGCGCCAAAGGAATCCAGTCAGCATCACATACCCAGCCGCCGTCGCCAGGACCGTGCCGAGCAAGTCCGGCGGCGCTAAACGAACTCGGTCGATGATCAGCGAGGCGAACATCAGCCCGCCGACGTACAAACCGGCAAGTCCGTGTCGGGACCGATCATCCCACAGTGCGCCCGCCAGAACGATCAACAGCATCCATGCGGCCAACCAACCGCCGCCGCCCACCAGATCCACAACCGCAGCTCCCTGCCGGGCCACAACCAGCGAATTGGCCAGCGTCGCGGTAAAGAACAGCATCGTCAGCAAGACCAAAGCGAACAGCGGCGCTGCGACATGCAGCCGCGGACCTCGGAACCGCTCGTCCAACCCAGCGCACCCCTGCCTTTCGTAGCCGAATTCGTGAGAATTCGGAAGTGCCTCGCGAGACTCTTCGGCCCTGCCCCTGCCCTCGCCTCGCCGCTGCCACCAGATCTCCGCCGCGAGCCAAACCGCTGCCGCCGCCAACACGGCGACCAGATCGGCCGTAATCAGTTCGAAGACCGCTTGCACCTCGTTGCGTTGCCAACGGCCCTGGAAGGGACCAAGCCAATAGATCGTCGTCGCCGTGACGGCCGCCAGTGCCGAGCCGTAGGCAGCGATTTGGCTGCGGCCGCGCAGCGAGAGCACAGCCGCCTGGACCGCGACCGCTCCGCACGCCGCGACCGACCACCAAGGCGCTAGCCAGTGCGGATCCGACCAGCCGCCGCGGAAGCCCAACAGAAAGACCACCGAGCCGCTGGCAACCGCATCCCCAATCATTCCCGGATATCGCCACCAAGCGGTCGTCACCGCGGCGGTCAGCAGAAGTCCGCCGCAAGTCAGAACGTGGTAGGCTAGCCACTGGCGCGAAACGTCCAGCGGATCGACCGTCACGGCGATCAGAGCCACCAACAGCCAACCGCAGGCCACCGCCGGGCGCAGCAGCGAATCGATCGAGCGATGCTCGCACGACCGGGCGTGCCAGACCGCGGCGACACAGGCAGCCAACCAGGCCGCGTAACTCAAGGGCTGGCCCAGCGGCTGGCCGTGCAGCCCAAGCTCGCCCGGCGTCACCGCGACGCTCAACGCGGCCCAGCCTCCCAGCACCGTGAGCACCCCCAGGGTCACCTGGACCTGCCCGCCGAGCATCACGTCGCGTCCCGATGCGCCCTCGGGCCGGATTCGCCGCCGCAACGCAAGCCACACCAGCGAGTATCCGGCCAGCGCTGCCAAGTTCCATTGCAGCAGCCCGGCCGCGAAACCCGCTTTGTCCGGCGACACCTGCAACAGGAAGCCGAGCGACACGACATACTGCAAGACCAGCGATCCGGCCACGGCGAACAGCGGACGCCGCTCGCGCAACGCGTGTCCCAACAGCACGGCCACCAAAACCACCAACGGCGCCGCATACGAGACCGTCATGCCCAGTCGCCCGAAGAACGAATCCGCCGGCACCGCACCCACAGCCAAATCGGCCGAGGACCGGATCGCAATGGCCGTGGTTACCCCAATGATCGGACCCGCGCCCAACAGCAGTGCAGTCTCGCGCACGGCCACCGTTGTCGCCGCGGGGATTTCCCCGGGCGCGAGCCACCGCAGTCGCCGCGTCGCGGCATAGATCGGCCCGCGGAACCAGATCGCCGCGGATGTCACCAAGACGTATCCGGCGGACCACCAGCGCCAAGCCGACGCCGTGGATTCCACCGGCCCGAACGTTGCCAATAGCAACGCGCCTGCTGCGCCGGTGATCAGCAACCCGATCAGCGATTTGCCAATCGCACCGCCCGCCAACGAAATGAGTAACGCCGCCGCAATGATCGCCAACGCGATCCAGGTCTTTGCCGTTTCGTTGGCCATCGGCGTCAGAACCTGTTCGCCAATCTCCCAGGACAGTCCCGGCCAAGCCGCGAACGTAGCGAGCCACGCGACCGCTGCGACAAGTGCGGCCAGCAGCCACTCGTCCACGGTCTCCCAGCCGACGAAAAACGGAACGGAACCCTCTTGCCCGAAGGGCCCGACGCCTGCTGTGCGAGAAAGAGGGACGCCATCTCTGTCTCCGGCCCCCGAGCGCAACCGCCTCGACAAACTCCATGCCAGGCACCAGAGCCCCAACACGATCGTTTCCATCTGCAGCAGTTGCACGAATTGGTCGCGTGCCTGCATGGGCCACCAGCCTTCGTCCCAACCGGCCACGGCATATACCACCGCCAACGAAGCCACCGCCTGGAAGAAGTTCCACACTCCCCGGTGCCGATAGATCACGGCGGTGACCAACCAGGCCACCGAAGCACACGCGATGTAGATGGCCGCGGGAACAAAGGCGAAGTCGACAACCGGCAAAGCCAAGGCAACCGCGAACGAAGCCGACAACGTGGCACCGCCCGCCAACGCCGGGATCAACGGAGCTGGGACTGGCTCCGTCGTCTCTGCCTTCCTCGGACGCAGCGTCGGCGCAGCAATCACCAACGCCGCCAGCGCGGTGGACAACGAATGAGCGACCAGCGCCAGCGTCCACGGCCGATCGGGCTCGATCAGCCACTCCGACAGCCAAGCGATACAGACCTCGTTCCGCCCAACCGCGTGGAACCACGCCACGAACCACAGCACCGTTGCCAGTCCCGCCAGCCCTTGCTGTGCTTGCGGATACTCCGATCCGCGGCGACCGAGTGCCCATGCGGCCGCCAATGCCGCCACCGCGTAGAAAGCGAAGATTGGCGTCGTCAGCGGCGTGTCCGTCTGTAAGATGAAACCCGCCCAGCACGCCACCAGCAAGCTCAATCCACCCAGGCCGCCGCTGGCGGCCAGATAGGCGAGACCTTCCGCCCGACGGCCAAACCGGTCCCAGACCGTTGCGACCGCTGCGCTCAACACGCTCAATAGCAGCAGCACCAGCCCGCTGCGCCCCGCCAGCAGCCACTGGACCAGATTCTTGCTGTCCGGTTCGCCGCTCCAAGCCACGTTGGCTTGCCAGACGTGGAAGCCGACAAGCGCGGCTAACGCCAGGCAGCCGACTGCCGGCGCGTGCAGCACGGGCAACCGGCCCCCGACCGCCAACACGGCCAGCGCAGTAAAATTGACCAGCCCGACGACGATCAATAGATCCGGACGCGGCCAAGCCAGGACCAGCGCGGAGACCATCAACATGGCGCCCGCGACCGCCAACCAGGTTCCGCCGGTCCGCAGCGCTGCCAGCGCCCTCGCTTCGGTTCGCTGCTGCACCAACAGCCCTGCCACCAGGATCACGCCTGCCACGACACTCAATACCGGCGCCAGGCTCGCCACTCCGTCGCGCAACGGATCGGCGTGGGAAAGGAACAGCGCGACGGGCGCCAAGAAACTGAACGTCGCCACGCCCAGGACAATGAAGATCTGCTGGGCGCGCCGGGCCGACAATCGCGGCCAAGCCGCCGCGCGCAGGATCTGCGTCACCACGGCCGCCAGATATCCGGCCAAAGGCAAGCCCAACAGCAGCGACGTGCCCCCGGCAGTCAACGGAAGATCCGTCTGACGGTCGACGATCAACTGACCCATCGATGTGGCCAGAACCGCGGTCGTCAGTCGCCACCACCCGGCGCCGATCAACGCTCGGCCGCCCGAATACGTGATCCCGCCGCACACCAACAGGCCCAATGCTACCGCGCCCAAGTACCACGGATCGGTCACCGGCCGCTGATCGGGACCGGACAACACGATCGCGGCCACGAAGTTCAGGGGCGACAGCAACAGGGCGATGATCAGCACGCCGCGGCTGGTCGCCTGCAGATTCCAGCGGCGCAGCGTGTACATCCCGGCCCCGTAGATCGCCAGCGTGATCATCAGGAAGATCAAGGCCGGGAAATACGGGATCGTGTCCCGCAGCGTTGTCCGCAGACTGATCACCAATCCCACCGCGCTGCCGACGATCAGCAATCCGCTTACCAACTCGCCCCAGCGGATGTTCTTCTCGGCCATGAACGATTGGAACACATCGGCCAGGGCGCGGCGGGCGCGCGACGGCTGACGCCGCTGATCGGGATACTCGCGGTCCAGCGGATGAACGGGACGCGGAGACACCTCTGTTGCAGTGGGCGGTGACGCGACCGTTTCTTTCACGGGCGGCACGGCAGCCGCGGGCGGTGGCGTAGCCGCTTCGGGCTCGACCAGGATCGCCTCGATCACATCGGCCATCGGTTCCGGCGGTATGGTAGGAATGCCCGACGACGGTGCGCGCGAAGCCGCGGAATCGACGGCCGCTTCGGAAGCCGCGGGCATCTCGGGACGCAATCCGAGCGAAGCTCTCGACTCTTGAGCCAGCATCTTCCGTTCGAACGCTCGCAGCCGCTCCTGCAACATTCGCAGATGGTCGGCGTCCAACAGTTCGTGACCTCGCAGCGACTCCAGTTGCCGGTAGGCCGCTTGCAGATCGTCTCGCCAGTCATTGCGGCTTCGCGAAAGCGGCTCGACCGGCTCGACCGCAAGCCAGCGAAACAGGGCCGCGAGGACCAGCCACATACCGTGTCCGACGACCGTGACGAAGGTCAGGACAACCAGCAGCACGCATGCAATGCCCGCAAATTCTTCCATCGCCGGACAATTCTTGAAAAGCCAACAGGGAGAAGGGTCAAACCCGCAACGGCCGTCTGCGAACATCGCGCAACCGGCCGCCAGCAGACTGCTTTATTCTGCTTGATTTTCCGAGAGAATGGAACGAAATTTCCGCGCCGCAAGGCGACTTTTGCCCAACGCGGCCTCCTCGGCCACAACCGCATTCCCGGAAAAGTCCGAAATTTCCGTCTGTTCGGCACAAAGGGCAGCTTCGATCAACGACTAGCGCAGCTTTGGCGAGCCCAGTTAGGTGTCGAGTGTCAGGACTCCTGATCCGGCCGGAAAATGCCTTGAACCTAGAACGCAGAGTAACGAAGAGCGCAAAGGACGAATTCTCTGCGCTCTCTGCTTCTTTGCGTTTTTATCGGTACCACTTGATTCGCCGGTCGCTGTGAGCGATTTGCCCGAGTTCCTCATTTCGTCTGGTTGCGGATCAGGAGTCCTGAGTGTGGACTCTTGATGCCGGATTCTCCGTGACGGCGATGATGACTCGCGACGGGAGTTTGGACGTTGTTGACGAAACGGACGGTCAGTTCGATAATGGCACCATGACCCAGACGATCGATCTTGAACGCGATGTTTACGCGGTGGCCCAGACGTTGGCCCGCCGAGAACACAGCACGGTGGGTGCGGTGGTGAACCGGGTTCTGCGCCGAACACTCGTCGACAACTTCCCGCCGAATTCGACTTCGGAGGAACCTGGATCTGCGCATCTGACCATTGACCAGCAGACAGGCTGGCCATCGGTAAGGTGCAGCCAGAGTTTCACCTCAGAAGATGTCTATGGCAGTGAGCTAGACACGACATGACTTGTACACGCCGCTCGGGCGAATCGGACGGACATCCGTCCCATTCTGTTTGACCGTTGAGAGTTCCTGCCATAGAGTGGCACAACCGTGGAAGGAGAAATGCCCATGCCCATGACTGTCGAAATTCCGTTTGAACTGCAACCGCTTGTCGCGGCAGCCGTAGCGCGCGGCCGTTTTGCGAACGAACAGGACCTAGTTGCCGATATCCTGCGAGCAGCCGTGCCGGTCCTGGACGACGACGAGCGTATGCGGAAGGAAGTTGCGGTCTCGTTGGACATGGCCGACCGTGGTGAACTGCGCGAGGCCGATTTCGACGGAGTCCGCCGACGACTTTGCGAAGAATAACTCATGGACATCGCGACCTGCGCACGGTTGTGGAACAACTCTTTGGCCAAGGCGGTTCGGGCGATTGATCCAGCGCGTAATGCTGGCTCGTGGCGGAGACCGGCCGCGTCTGCCCGCCGCGGGGTCACTGGTCAAGTTGCAGCAGGCGGGCTTTGTTGGGATCGTTCTGCCAACCGAACTTGGCGCGGAATTCTTCGGGCGAGAAGGTGACGTTCGAGCCGTCGTCGAGTTGAGCGACGTAGACGATATGCTGTTCGACCTCGGCCAAGCCGGCGGGATCGGTGCCTTCGTCGGGCTGTTCCGGACTGGCCGGGCGATCCAACGGCCCACCGCGGTAGTGGCCCTCGGGGCTGACGCACAGCCAATTCGACTTCTTGTCGCCCTCGATCCTCGGGAACAACGTACCGAGGCGGCGGTTAGTGCCCACGTCGAACGTCTGCACCCGGCCCAGATCTGCGCCCACGAACCGGCGGCCGTCGGGGAGCCACTGCGGCCCGCGATTGTACCACTGGCCGAGGTTCTGACCCAGCAGAGTTTTCTGGCCTCGCTCCTCGTCGCGAAGGAACATCCAGCCGTAGCCTTCCCCGACCAGCAATCGGTCACCGCCGGGGGACAACGACAACGACTCGATCAGATTCCCATTGGTGAACGATTCGAGTGGGCCCACCTGCCGGTCGATCAAGGCCGCTAACGCCGCGGGGATCTCGGGCCGCAAAGCCCGGATCGGCTTGGGCGGGTCGGTCAGGCGGCCCAGCAGCCGTTCCATAGGCGTGTTGTACCTGGCGTCGTCGAACGGCGCGTGACCGCTGAGCAGTTTGTACAAGGTACATCCGAGCGAGTAGATGTCGGCCCGGATATCCACGCTGTGACTGTCCGTGAACTGCTCCGGCGCCATGTAGTCGGCGGTGCCCTTCATCTGGCCGGATGCGGTCATCTCCTTGGGATTGACCACTTCCGCGCGAAGCAAAGCCAACTCCAGATCGAGGATTTTCAGTTGCGGTTGAGGACGGGACGCCGGGTCGCCGCTGGATACGCGGCCACGATCCAGGATCAGGTTCGACGGCCTGATGTCGCGATGCACCGAAGCGTGCTCGTGGGCATGCAGGAGGCCGAACGCGACTTGACGGACCAACTCGCAGGCGTCGGCGATCGGTCGCGGCGGTCAATGGCCTGCGTTGGGCCTGGAGTCGTCGCTTGTGATGCCTGCGACTTCGTGCAAAGTGGAATGTCTCCTTTTCGCGGGCCAGGGAATCTGGAGGCTTTCCAGTTCCCGTTGGACGGCGTTGAGATCCCATAGTTGGATGTTGTCTGCATCGGCGATGGCCAGATAGCGGTTGTCGGCGCTGAAGGCGTAGCCGGACAGGCTACTGGAACCTGGCGTTTCGAGAATGCCCAGCGTCTTGCCGGTTTGCGGATCGATCAACTGCGCCACGTAACGAGTGTGCGGGACGGCCAACAGGCAGCCGTCGCGCGAGAACGCTACCGGCCCGGGCCAGCCGTCCTGATGGTCGCGCTCGATGCGGTGAACCAGCCGCCACGTGCCGACTTCCCACAGATAATACGCGTATCCGTCGCTGACCGCCAACCACCGCCCGTCGGGACTGAACGCGGGGGTCGCGCTGCCCACCTCCGGCGCCAAGTTGCGGCCGAGTTTGCCGTCCTCCAGATCCCAGACGACTACCCCTCGTCCCTTCCACGTCGCCGTTACCATCCAGCTCGCATCCGGGCTGATCGCGACGTGGTCCAGATGCCGGTGCTGGAAGGTTCCGCGGACTTTGTTGCCATCGTCCAGATCGTAGAGTTTGGCGTCCAGGAAGCCGCAATCTACCGCAAGCAGCCGGCGATGGACGGCCAGATCGATGCGTTCGGTATTGGCGGGCACGATCGTCTGGGGATCACCCACCTGAAGTTCGTCCAACGGGACCGAGGCGTCCGCAAGCGGCCAGAACTGCACGCCCGATGCGCTGCTGCTGAACAGTCCCGAGCCGTCCGGCGAGAATACCGCGGACCAGGCTCGAGGGGCGGCGAGCACCTTTACCCGGCATCCCATTCCGGCGTCCCACAGTTCGACACCGTCGGCGGTGGACGACGCCAGAAGCTCCGGCCGCGCGGGATGAAACTGCACATTGGATCGCGCCGGCGTATTGCCCGCGACGGAGAGAATTCGCAGGGGACCGCCACTGGCGACGTCCCTGAGCCCGAAGGCAGCCTTCCCCGACGCGAGAGCCAGTTGCCGGTCGTCATGCCGGAATCCGGTGCCCAACAGCGGCATGGTTTCGAGCATGGCATCGAACTGCAATACCTGTTGCCCGGTGGCCACTCGCCAGAGACGCGACGTCGAGTCCCAGGACCGCGACAGCAGCAGATCGCCACCGTGATTGAAGCAGAGCTGGACGACGTTGCTCAAGTGCCCTTCGAGCCTGCGAGCCGCGCGATGGGGCGCCTGGTCGTGTACCAGGTGGATTCGGCCCTGAGCCGTTCCCATCGCCAGCATCGTTCCGTCGGGACTCCAGGCAATCGCATTGACATTCGGCGCCACTTGGATGAATTGGCTCTCGTCCGTCCCGCGTTCCAGGATTTCGACGGGACCAGTTCCCAGATAGGCGACGGCGATCTTCGTGCCTGTAGGATCCCAACAGAGGTCGGTGGGATCCGAGCGGCCCCGGTGCCGATGAACGATCTTGCCGCTCGGCAATTCGTACCGACGAACCTCGGGATAGTCCATCCCCAACACGAGTTCGCCACCGTCTCCGCGGAAGGCCATGCGCGCCCGATTCAGTTCCTGCGACTCTTCGATCAGCAATTGGTTCGCACGCCAATCCCAGACACGAACCATCGGCGGAGTGGGATCGGGTGTGCCGCGATGGAATTTTCCGGCCAAATAGCGACCATCGGGACTGAACATCAGCGACCAAGCGCGATGGCCCGGTCCGGGCAGACGGGCCAGCGGAACGTCATCGGCGACTTGGCGGACCGTCAAGTTGCCCTCCTGGTCGCTGATCGCGTAGACCGAGTAGTCGGGGGGCAGGGCAACCGTCGTCACGGCGTCGTCGGGGATCTCCCAACGCCGGGATTCGCGCAGATCGATCAGCGGCAGTGCGGCGATGGCCTCGTTGCGCAGGATTTGGCGCTGCTGTTCTTCGACGACCGCGTCGAGTCGCAGAGTCGGCAGGATCTCGGCCGCTTGGCGCAGGGAAGCCAGCGTCTCGAAATGTTGGCCAAGCCGGGCGCTCCACCGTCCGGCACGCGCCTGGCCCAGACGGGCTTCGTACAGACGCCGGACGGCTTCGTCCTTGGCCAGGACCGCTTGCTCTTCGGCCTGGATCGCGCGGCGGGTCTCGGTGGCCAGTCGCTGTGATTGACGCGTGGCGAGGACCGCAAACGCGAGCGAGCCGACGGCCAACAGCAGCAGCAGGGCGCCCACGCACGAGGCAAGCAGCGCCGGTACCGGGTTGCGGCGACACCAACGCCAGACCCGCTCGGCCCACAGGCTGCGGCGTGCCAGGATAGGACGGTCGGCCAGGAACAGCCGCAGATCCTCCGCCAATTCCGCCGCGGAGCGATAGCGGTGCGCGGGGGACTTCTCGATCGTTTTCAGAACGATGGTCTCCAAGTCCCGCGGCACCTGCGGGGCCAATTGCCGCAGCGGCGGCGGGTTGTCCGACTCGATCTGTCGAATCAGGCCGGCCCGGTCGCTGCTGTCGAGTGCCGGGCGCAGGGTGATCAGTTCGTACAGCGTCAACCCCAAGCTGTACAAGTCGCTGCGCGCGTCGCCTCGACCTTGCAGCCGTTCGGGAGCCATGTAGCGGAGCGTTCCCACCACGTCGCCGGTATGCGTGAAATCGTCGCCCTCTTGCTTGGCCAGGCCAAAGTCCGTGACCCAGACCGTGCCCGACGTGTCCAGGATCAGATTCGACGGCTTGATGTCGCGGTGCAGGATGCCGTGGCGGTGGGCGTAGTCGAGCGCCTCGGCGACCTGCAGGCCGACGCGGGCGACTCGTTGGAAGTAGCCTTCGTTGGAGTTTCCGTCCTTGGTGAATTCGGACGAGGTGCTCACGGGCGGTTCCGCGGCGTCTTCCTCCCGCGGTTGCCGGAACTCGCCCGTCAGCAGATCGCCCGCCACCGTGCGGCCCAGTTCGCCGCGCGGATCGCTGGCGACTTGATCGGGTTGCGTAGCATCCAGCCCCTGGCGTGTGCGTTCCAACCGGCGAAGCTGGCGAAGTTCCTCGATCACGGCGTCCAGGTTCTGACCGTGAATGTACTGCATGGCATAGAAGTGCCGGTCGTGATGGACTCCCACCTCGAACACGGACACGATGTTGCTGTGGTGCATCCGGCCCGCCGCCCGGGCTTCGCGGAGGAATCTCGCCAGGCTGGACGGATGAGCTGCCGCGTCTCGCGGCAGCAGTTTGAGCGCCACTCGCCGCCGCAACGTTTGATGTTCCGCTTCGTAAACCACTCCCATGCCGCCGCGGCCGATTTCGCGGATAATCCGGTACTCGCCGATCGGTTCGGAAAGCAACCTCCAGTCGTCGCCCGGTGGCGAGCCCGTCGGCTTTCCCCCCGCGGACGCACAATCCTCGAGCATCGCCAGCGTCGGGAACAGTTCGCGTATTTCGTCCGCCAGCTCGGGATAGCGCCGGGCATACTCGTCCACCGACGGTTTCTCGCCGTGGCGTCGGCGTTCGAGATATTCCTCGGCCACCTGCTCGATGTCCAGCCGCTCCGTGGCCGGCAGACGGGTTTCGTGACTTGGGCGGACGGGTCCGATGACGGTCATGGCTCACCTTCCAGCGTTTGCCGAAGCCGCCGGATGGCCCGCACGTAGCGGGTGCTGGCGGCCGTGTCGCTGATGCCCAGCACGTGGGCCGCTTCGGCGTTGGACAGTTGCTCGAAGTGCCGCAAGACAATGATCTCACGGTCCAGGGAACTCATGGCGTCCAGGGTTTGCTCCAGACGATACTTCAACTCGGCCTGCATCGCCGCCTGGCTGGGGCTGGTCAGCTTTCCCAGCAACTGCCCCGCCAACACCGCCGAACTGACGTTGGCGGCACTCGCGTCGTAGATGGACACTTCGCGCGTCGCGTCGCGAGCCTGGACGCCCAGATGCCGCCGATGCACCTCGGCCAACTTCTGCAACACGAGATACCGCAGCCAGTGGAACAAGGGGCCGTCCGCCTGCTGCGGCAACTCGCCTTGGCGGCGCGTCACATCGATGAAGGCCTCCTGCAAGACATCGGCGGGATCGACTCGCCCCTGAAGTCGCCGGTCCAACCGGAAGCGGACCAGCCGCAGGAGCCGGTCCTGATGCCGCTCCAGCAGATTGCCCATCGCTTGCCGATCGCCTTCGCGCGCCAGGTCTACCAGCACTGCCTCAAGAGTCTCGGTCATGCCACGTGGCCCTCGGGTGCCATCGGGACTGCCTCACGCGTTCTCCAAGGCCGCCACCGCAGCGGCAACGGAATCAACATCGGCGTCGTTTGGCAATACCTACGATAGTCTTCCCCGAGCTTTCTTAACAGACTCCGTTCCTCCATGACAACGCCCACCAGAATGTAAGCCGTCATCAACAAGGCGAACTGCAGCCGCCCCATCGTCATGGTTGGAGCAGCCCACAGGGTTAGCAAGAAACCTACCATCATCGGATGTCGGACCCACTTATACAGCGACCGCACCACGAAAGGGATGTGTGTATAGGGACGTCCTCGATAATGCAGCCACACTTGCCGCAGGCCGAACAGGTCAAAGTGGTCGATCAGAAAACTGGTGTACAACACCGTCGCAATGCCGAGGACGAACAAACTCCAAACGACGGCTTGCAACCAAGGCACCTGAATGTCCCACACGACCTGCGGGATCGCACGCCATTGCCAAAACAGCAGGCCCAGAACCAAGCTGGCTGCCAGCACGAAGACGCTGCGTTCCAGCGCCCACGGGACAAGGCGAGTCCAGCGCGATTTGAAGGCGTCCCGCGCCATCACGGCATGCTGCAAAGCGAACAAACTCACGAGCAGCGAATTGATCGCCATCGCCCAGCCCATCGACGCCGTGGTGCCGTCGTCGATTCCCTTGGGAACCCCCACGCCCGCCATGAAGGCCATCAGATACACAAAGGCAGCCAAGAACGCCCCGTAGGCGACAAAGCCGCCAAGAAGTACGAATGTTCGTTTCATGGTCATCTCCTGTCGCGAAAAGATAAGTCGATTGGTGTCCCAGCGCACACGCGCCGGCAGAATCCCGCTACATTCCGGCGAACGGTCGGGCGTAAGCCCACCGGTGCTTCCCACCTACACGCACCGGCCGAGTCCCGCTTCTACTCTTAACTGCGCACCCCGCCGTCGCGAGCACAGCGCTTTCGCCATGAGAAGAACGGCATCCTGCTTTTTCAGAACAGTAGAATGTCCCCTTTTTTCCGACATGCGCATGTCGATGGAGGCATCTCATTGACAGCGGACAGGCGGCCTCAGTTGCACCGACCCAAACCACCAGTTGTGCGTTTGCTTGCACAACCGAGGACATTTTTCCCGCAACAATTGAAACTCCGGTTGCGACTCGATCGCGTCAAACGTCGATGGCAACAAGAAGTGAATCGAGCGTCCGAATCGGCAGTCAGTCCGCAACCGAAGCTTCAAGAAGACTGCACTTCGCCCGCGATATCCTTCAATCTCCCCGATATCATCGTATGAGACACTGCACTCCGAAATGTAATTGCTGATGACAAGGTAATCGCAATAGGCCGTTACCTTTTTCAGGCGAAGACAGAAGTACACAAGCAGCGGGATGAATACCCCAGGCAGTACCAGGCCGAGAACGCCTGGCCAGTTGGCGGCTTGTCTCATGCCCGTGAACATGCAAGCGACCCCGATTCCCATAAGAGTGGCCGAGAAGCCGAACTTGAATACAGGGGTGAGCACACTGCTGAGTCTCCGTAAGCAGCGGGCATCCAACGGTTCTGTGATCTGAGAATCGTCCACGAACTCACCACACGGTTTCGTACCAACCTTCTGCAAGTCACTGCCAGATCATTTTATCCACTTCGCATCCCGCTGCCAGAGCACGTATTCAGGCCGAGAGAAGCAGGATGCCCCCTGTTCTCATTCACTGGTGGCAACGATTTCCGTCATCGGGATTTCCCAATGGTCGCAGCGGGTGCGGTCGCGGTACTCGGGTTGGTCGTCGGTGCGGTGGCGTTGCAGGATGATCTGGCCACTTTGCATGGGGGTCAGTGATGCATTCCTCCAACGCCTCAGTGTTGCGCACGTGACGCTCTGGAGCCGCGCGAAGTGCCGCGTAGGTTACGGGCATGTGTACGAAGCGCGGTTCTAGTCGTTTCCTGTAGAGACGGAAGGGAATTGGCTTTTTCGGGCGCTCTATGGCGATCCAGGCAGCCACGACTCGGTGTGTCGGAGCACGAAGTCCAGCGCGTCGGTTGGCAGCAGCGAGGCTGGTGCGTCAGCCGGTAATGGCCCGATGATCCGGCGGTGAGCAAGGTTCGTCGCTTGGGCGGAGGTGGGTTCGCTGGGGAATGCATAGGTCATGTAACGGCCCGGTTGAGGAGTCACGGACTGCTGCGCCGGATCGACTTGTGGAATCGGCTGCGCAGTCTGGTGGAAAGTCTGCGGCGCAGCAGGCAGCGGTAGACAAACGTTGGGCTTGCTTGGCTGAATCGGCACGACTCGTTCTGCTTCCAGTTCCGCCCCGATTCGGAGGATACTTCGGCTCCAACCTGCTTCGACGCTGCTCTCCTTCGAAACGAGGCCTGACGGTGCGACAAAGGGTCCGAGCGGCGCGCTGCTGGCATCCTGGTCGAGCAATGGTACTTGCGAGTGGTCGAGGCTCGACTGACCGAAAGAGCGGGCGACGCCGTCGGTTTCATCGGCGCCTGGTTGCGGCGTTGGCGCGACGCTGATCCGACCCTCGTTCAGGCGAACGGAGGTCAAGTCCAGGGACGTCGTGACGTCGGAATCGGCGACTGCGGTGGTACGGAACACCACATCCAGCAGGCTTCCGCTGCCCGCATCCAGTTCTTCCGTCCGGAACAGCCAAGCGACGATGGTTCCGTTGTCATCATCCACATTGGCGAACACCATGGTATCGTGACTGGGCCAGATCGAACCGGCGTGAACGCTGGTCCGGTCGGCACTCAGCAGGGTCGTGTCGTACGACAGACGGATTTCGGCCCCGCGCAGCCCTTGTCCATCACTGATGTTGACCGGCGCTGTGAACTCGGCGGCCGATATCGAGGGTGCCAAGTCGGCAATTTCGACATGCACCGCAGGTGCCTCGTCGTGCGCGAGGACGTGGCTCAACATGTGCCGAGCCTCCAAACGCTCGAAACCAATCCTCCTGCGCCAGCGTACCATTTTGCTTCCTTTCAAAACGCATACGCCCAACGGATAGCCCGGAATTCGCGGAATCCGTAGGTACTCAGGCCGCAGAATCTTGGCAAGAGCACTTTTTCCGGGGCTATCGGTTCATCGGCTCCAGCAAGGCTTGCAGCGATGGCTACTGCACCGAAATCAGGATTTGGTCGTTGGCTGTTCGCGCGCCGCCGAGTCCGTTGTGTCCCAGATCATTGGTCAAGATATTGAGCAACGCTTCGCCTTGGAATTCGCTATCCGGCGTGAAGATCAGTCCGTCGAGCAGTTGATTCAGTTCTTCGAGACTGCCAAACAGTTCATCCGCCATGTTCAACGTTCCTCCGACGGGCGTCAATTGTACGCTGAGAGCATCGCTGCCAGCATCCGCATCGTCGATGACGATCGCGTTGGCCGTCGCCGCCGAGAACGTCAGTTCCTGGTTGATCCCGGTCGTTTGAGGATCTGGCAGCAGATGCACTGGTGCTTGATTCACGTGGATCTGCAACATCGCTTCGACCGATAAGCCGCCACGGTCGGTGCTCGACACGCGGATCTGATAGCCTTCTCGAGATACGAGATCCAGTTGCACCGCCGTCTTCACTTCGTTCCCGTCGAGGAAGAATGCCCCGTTGTCAACGTCGCCCTCACCAGCGACCAGTTGGTAGGTATGCCAATCACCAACGTCGGGATCGGTCGTGGTCAACGCTCCGATTGCCGTTCCGGGCGGAGCCTCCTCTACCGGTGCATGCAATGACAGCAGGACTTCGGTCGGCGCCTGGTTGGCGATGACTTCCAGCGTCTGCTCGATGGTCAAGCCGCCGGTATCGGTGCCGCGGACGCGAAGCTGGTAGATCGTCTGTGTGGTCAAGTCCAATTCACTTGCCAGTCTCAGTTCGTCCCCCAGGATTGCGAAGCGGAAATTGTCGTCGGCGCCCTCGCCCTCGACCAGCTCATAGGTGTGGGCATCGCCGATGTCCGGATCGACGGTCGCCAGCAGGCCGATCACGTCGCCGATCATCGTCTCTTGCGAGACGCTATTGGGCGTCAGCAACACGGCCGTGGGTTCTTCGTTCACATCGATGACGGTGATCGACAGCGCCCGTTCGACACTCAGCCCCCCGCTGTCCGTGCTGCGGACGCGGATGTGGTACGTGTCTTTCGTCTCGTAGTCCAGTTCCACCGCCGTTGTCAGTTGGTCGCCTACGATCGCAAACGCCGCGTTGTCCTCGTCGCCGTCGCCTTCGATCAGGCTGTACGTGTGCGTATCGCCCTCGTCCGGGTCCTCGGTCGTAAACACACCCACCACGCTGCCGACCGGCACATTCTCTTGGATGCTGTCCGGCGAGAGCAGCATAGCCGTGGGCGCCGAGTTGGCGACCACCGTCAGCATTTCCTCGACGCTCAGCCCGCCCGCATCGGTGCTGCGGACGCGGAGTTGGTAGATCGTCTGAGTGGTCAAGTCCAATTCGCCCGCCAGTCTCAGTTCGTCCCCCACGATTGCGAAGCGGAAATTGTCGTCGGCTCCCTCGCCCGCAGCCAGTTCGTACGTGTGGGCATCGCCGATGTCCGGATCGATGGTCGCCAACAGGCCGATCACGTCGCCGATCTCCGTCTCTTGCGAAACGCTGTTGGGCGTCAGCAGCACGGCCGCGGGTTCTTCGTTCACATCGATCACGGTGATCGACAGCGCCCGTTCGACGCTCAAACCCCCGCTGTCTGTGCTGCGGACGCGGATGTGGTACGTGTCTTTCGTCTCGTGGTCCAGTTCCACCGCCGTTGTCAGTTGGTCGCCTACGATCGTAAACGCCGCGTTGTCCTCGTCGCCGTCACCTTCGATCAGGCTGTACGTGTGCGTATCGCCTTCGTTCGGGTCCTCGGTCGCAAACACACCCACCACGCTGCCGATCGGCACGTTCTCTACGATGCTGTCCGGCGAGAGCAGCACAGCCGTGGGCGCCTGGTTGAGACCGAGCACGGTGACCTGCAGCGTCTGTTCGACGATCAGTCCCCCGGCGTCCGTACTGCGGACCCGGATCGAATAGGTCTGTTTCATTAGTTCCGCCGCGGTCATCAGTTGATCTCCGTCGACGACAAATGCTGCATTGTCTTCGTCGCCAACGCCCGCGACCAGGCTGTAGGTGTGCGTGTCGCCGGGGTCGGGATCTACGGTGGTGAAGATGCCGACCTGCGTGCCGAGGGGAGCGTTCGCCTGAACGGTGTCCGGCGTCAGCGTGACATCGGTGGGGGCCAGATTGGCGACCACCGTCAGCATTTCCTCGACGCTCAGCCCGCCCGCATCGGTACTCCGGACGCGAAGCTGGTAGGTGGTCTGGAACGGCAGATCAAGGAAGTCGGCCAGTCTCAGTTGATCTCCCACGATTTCGAAGCGGAAATTGTCGTCGGCGCCCTCGCCCGCAGCCAGTTCGTACGTGTGGGCATCGCCGATGTCCGGATCGACGGTCGCCAGCAGGCCGATCACGTCGC
>JAHDXO010000026.1:0-46986 GCA_023382975.1 Pirellulaceae bacterium | reverse complement strand
CGATCATCGTCTCTTGCGAGACGCTATTGGGCGTCAGCAGCACGGTCGTGGGGTCTTCGTTCACGTCGGTGACGTGGACCAGCAGGGTCTGTTCCACGCTCAGGCCCAGCCAGTCGGTGCTGCGAACGCGGATCTGATAGACCGACTGGCTTTCGAAATCCAGCACGGCGGCCGTTTTCAACGCGTCGCCGTCGATGAAAAAGTAGGCGTTATCGTCGCTTCCCACGCCGGATACCAGTTCGTAGGCGTGCGTATCTTCCTCATCCGTATCAACGGTTGTCAGCAGCCCGACCATCGTTCCCACGGGTTCGTTTTCGGGCAGCGTGTCGGGGGACAGCGCGATGCTGATGGGCGCCGCATTGTCGGGTAATGCGGGAATCTCCGGGGTGGGCAGGCCGACCGCTTTCCGCAGAATGTCACTCGCATCCAGCGCGCTCAGCGTTCCGTCGCCGGTAACATCGCCGATGATCGACGCATCGATCGTCGGATAGAGATGGCGCAAAGGCACCGCGGGATCGGCATGCGGCGGATCGACGGCCAGACCGCTATCGAGGCCCACGCCGACGCGTGCGATCAGCCGGGCGTCTTCGGCGTCGTACCGCATATTCCGGTTGGCATCTCCCGGGAACGCGACGACGTGGACGCCTTCGTCGCCCGTGGCCGGCAGTGCCCCCGCATTGACTTCCAGACGGGTGATCTGAATCGCATGGGCTTCGCCGTAGGGAGCATCGCGAGGCACATTGGCCACCAACGACACAAGGTTGGCGGGGCCGCTTGGCATTGGTTCTAGCGTGAAGAAGGCGAGTGTCGCCAGACCTGGTTCGCTGAGATTCACGGTCACTTGACTGCCGGCCGGGGCATCTTGGCCCAAGACAACATCGGTGATCTGCAACATGGCCGGGTTGTACGCGACGTGCAGCAACAGCGACGTGACGCCCGTTGCATCATTCACCTGAACCGGCAACCCGTGCTCCGACGGTTGGCCGACGACAGCGGCGGGGACATGGACTGGTTGGGTCGGACCGCGGGTAAAATCAGGAATACTGACGACAATGTTCTCCGGAGCCGCCACAAACGAGAAGACGAAATCGCCCCCGGGCAAGCCGTCGCCGCTGGGCAGCGCGCCCATGAACTCGCCGTCCAACAGCGAACCGCCGTCCAACGCTTTCAGTCCGTCCTCGGCGCTGCGCAGACGGACGGTGTACGTGTCATGCGCCAAAGCCCCACCCGTCACCACGAAGCGGAGATGATTGCCTTCGACCATTGCCGAACCCGAAACGGGCCCCGTCGTTTCCCCGACCAACGACAGATCCGCCATCCCAAGGGCGCCGTTGGCGGCATCGTACAAGTTCAGCACGCTGGTATCGACCGGCTGGTTGAACTCCACCACAAATCCGCTGGGGGTGGGAGTAAGGGCCAGGACGTTCAAATCCCCGGCCAGCAATTGTCGGCCTTCCAACGCTTCGCCGCGCAGGATTCGACGCGGTGAAGGCCGGCGGCCAACGCTTCCAAAGAACTGTGCCCAACTTCTGTACTTCTTCTCCGAACGACGAATGCGACGCATGTTCCACTCCTCGACAACGGGGTCAATGCTGCTGTTGATTTATTCGCCGGAAGGCCGCAGGCGCCTGGCCTGTCCAGCGTTTGAAGACATTGCTGAACGACGATACGGACCGGTAGCCCACCCTGGCCGAAATCTCCTTCACGCCCAGTTCCGTGTCCCTGAGCAACTGGCACGCGACCCGAACGCGGTACTCGGTCAAGTACTGCAGGGGAGGCTTCCCGAGAACCTGCCGAAAATGCTCCGAAAAGGACGATTTCGATACGTTCGCCCGATGGGCTAACTCTACGACCGACCAAGGGCGGTCAGGGTATCGATGCATCAGCGACAGAGCGGGGGCCACCGTGTCATCCAAGGAAGCCCTGAGGGCGGCGGTGAACGAGCCGGGATCCGCGTCCCGGGCCGCTCCCGCTTCCCGGACAAACGCCCGGAGCACCTGGAAGAACACGATCAGAACGAGATGATCGACGACCGCTTCCCATCCGGGCTTTCGCGCAGCCTGCTCGTCGAGCACTGACTGGACGAACGAATCCAAGTTCCGGAAAGCAGGACAGGATTCTGTGTCGAAGCACACCAACGGCTCGATGCCGGCCGTCAACGTCTGCACCCCGGGCAAGGCCGTCGAAAAATGGCCGTAGATCAGCCGCACCATCGGTTCACCGCGCCGCGGCTGTGAAAGAATTGGGACAGGCATCTTCGCGACCGCGGACTTTCCAGGGTCTTCGCCGTTTCCGCTCGGCGCCAGCCCCATTTCTTCACAGCCACGCTGCGTGGGTCGGCCTTGGCCGCGAAGATCAAGAATGTCCGAATACGACGAGACGTGGCTTTCGGCTGCGTCCTGCAGATGATGGCCCGACCCCTGGCTCCACAGCACCGCCTGGCCCTTGCACAGCGGCTTCTGGTTACCGGATGACGATTGCGTCAGAACACACTGACCAGCCAACACCAAGTAGAAACCAGCCAGTTTTCCAGAGACTTGGATGCCCCATGGCGCGCTAAGGTCCACCAGACCGGCACGCCACTCTGGCGGATTCCAATGCCTCAAGACATCAGAAAATGCATCCACCGAAATGGATGAGCGATGGCTGGAATTCACGGCGACCAAAATCCAAAAGGGTCATTTCGCGTATCGCAAAGGCGCGAATGCCTACGCAGGCATTGCTAGTTCGCCTTCTCTGATAGCACGAAACATCCCGGAAAGTGTCACACTTTTCCTGATGCCATGGCTCAGAACGCACCGGGCAGCCAGGGGCCCGATTGTTCCAGAACGTAGTCCAGCGTATCGGAGCGGAGCACTTGGTCTTGGCCGCCCCGCTGAGACAAGGCGACGACGCGGCGAAAACCTGCCACTTCTTGGCTGGAATGAAAGGCGTCCAGACGGGCGGAACTCGGCTCGGCCCGCAGCACGTCATCCACGGGGGAATCCGACCAGCGGACTTCGTCACCGGGGCCGGTCGAGCGGATGGAGATACTCTCGCTGGCTGTCACCACCATGGTGTACCCGGCGCCTTGGAGCACGGCCGTCTTCGGCGACAAGTCCGCTTGATCCTGTGCGGAGATCCCGATCAGTTCCACGGTATCGATTCCTAGTCCGCCATCGAACCGGATGCTGGTCACTTCGGCGGCCGGGTATTGTCGGGTTTCTTCGTTCAATGTGATGGTGTGGACGGCGGCCCCCGCCTCGAACCGGAAGTAGTCGTCACCATTACCGCCTTGCACCACCACTTCAGACGCTTCCTGCACGATTTGGGTGCTGACCGGTGGCGGCGCTGGATCGGCCGAGTTTCCTGCTTGCACTTGGGCGTCTGCTTCGATCTGCGACACGACGGAGGTCCAGGCCGGCGAACCCGGGGGTTGGGTCGAGGCGGCCAGCAACCGCGTGTAAACGAATTCGGGCCGCAGGCCGAGTTCGCGAAAATGAAGGTCCAGCCGCGACTGCTCGGCCGCCAGTTGCACGTCGATTTCATTGGGGCCGCCATCGATCATCGATGCCGGTTGACGCTGCCGGATTTGATAGGTGCCGGGGGGCACGTCGCGGAACTCGTACCAGCCGTGTTGATCGGTCCAAGTCTCGGCCGCCACGATTCCGCCGACGTCGACCAGCATGATTTTGACGCCGGGAACTCCTTCCGTCGGGTCGGGTTGGCTGTTGTTGTTCGTGTCCGCGTAGACGAATCCGCCGAGCGTACCGAATTCGGGGACCGGAACCCCAACGAACGTGACGACCCCATCGGTCTCATCGAAACCCGGTTGCGGCACCGGTTGGACGCCGATCTGGCCCTCGTTCAGACGCACGAAGCTCAGGTCCAGAACCGTGGTCTCGCCGTCGACTGGGGTTCTGACCGTCTGAAAAACGATCTCCAACAAACTGCCGGCCGCCGCTCCCAGCTCTTCGGTGCTGAAGACCCAAGCGTCAATGATGCCGGTGGTCTCATCGATATTGACCACCAGTTCGGTCTGGACGCCGTCCCATAGTGCGCCTGGTTGGACATTGCCTACGTCGGCTCTCAGTAGGGAGATATCGTAAGCCAGACGAATCTCGGCACCGCGGATCCCTTGTCCATTGCTGACGTGAACGGGCGCGGCAAACTGGACCGCGGTGACCGGCACTTCCATATCCGGGATGTCCACGCGAACCACCGTTGCTTCCGCATCAATGAAGGTGACCAGCCCGTCGGTTTCATCCAAACCCGGCTGCGACGCCGGATCGACGCTGATCAAATCCTCGTTCAAACGCACGAAGCTGAGATCCAGGATCGTGGTTTCGCCCACGACGGGAGCTCTGACCGTCTGGAAAACGATCTCCAACAGACTTCCGGCCGTTGCATCCAACGCCTCGGCGCTGAAGACCCAGGCCTCGATGGTGCCGGTGGCCTCATCGACATTGACCACCAGTTCGGTCTGGACGCCGGCCCACAGAGCACCTGGCTGAATGCTCGCCACGTTGGTCGTCAGGAGGGTGGTATCGTAGGCCACGCGAATCTCGGCGCCGCGGATTCCTTCTCCGTTGCTGACGTGTACGGGGGCAGCGAACTGGGCCGCTGTGCCAGACACCTCGAGATCCGGGATGTCGACGCGAACCACCGGCGCTTCTCCATCGGCCAGCACGTGGCTCAGCACACATCTGGTCTCCAACTGTTCGAAACGAATGGATCGTCGGGAACGTGCCATAGCATCATCCTTCGCTTGCCGGTTCAGGGAGAGGGATTGCTTCCTGCGATGCGTCGCGCGATCGACATCTCGGTCGGCGCGGTGTGGCGAGCAGGCAAGCGCCCGCGAAAATAGCCGAGAAAGTTACGGTACACTCCAACTGCGGCCGCATGGTAACGGCTGCGGTCTGATCGCCTGTCACCTCATCGGGACCACTCAACGGTTCGCTTCGGTCCGCGGTGGATTTCCCTGCTGGTTCTTGTTGCGACGTGGCATCTGACGAGCCAACATTCGTCGATGGGGCGGTCGCCAGTTCGAAATCCAAAAACATGCCGACTGCCAGATCCAACTGGATCTGTTCCGCATGCCGATCGGGGATTGCGCTACCGCTTCCCACCAGAAGACGAGTCGCCGAGGTCTCGAGTTCCCCCGGATCGTCGGAGCAGCTTGCTGCCGCAACCAGCACGATCATACCACCCTCGTCGCGATCGAACACGGTTCCAGCTCGCCCGGATTGTGCGGCTGGCCGATCGTCGGCAGGCCCGTGTTCGAGCGTTGCGGGCGCTAAACGGAGCCATCTGAGCATCCGCCCGCGATGCTCGGTTGCGGGCTGCCGCGATTCATGAAGGTCTCGAGTTCGCGAGCCGGCTGTCGGCCCTTCGTCTCCGCGGTCGGAGCCAGTTCCGGTCGCCAACGGCGAGAGATCCCGGATGTTTCCGAGTTCGACGTAGCCACCCTCGGTTCCCGTCAGCGCAAAGCGGTTGGACCGGGAGAGTTGGACGAGTTCCTCGGCATCCTCCAAAGACGTCCGGATCGTTGTAAACTGGGGGACAGGATAAGCCAGAAAAGCCGAATGGGCAGGGGCGTTGAGATCGACCAGCGAGCTGCTGATCCGGTTGCCCTGGCTTCCTGCGGAAGCGAGGGATATGTCGTGGCGCGTGGTGAGCAGTTCTGGTTCGAGAGGCGATCCCGCCGAAACTCCGGGCGCCAACCAATCCGCGGTCAGCCCAATGGGGACAGGGGACAGCACAAGCATCGACGTGGGCCGCATTGGAGAACCCGGCGTCGTTGCATCGGTCAACTGTGTGGGACGCCCACCAAACCAGAACGCTTCCGGGGGGGTGTGGCTTTTGAGGTTTCGTGTCAGTGTGCCGTGATCGAATTCGGCGCGTAGAAGGCGAAGGTCCAGTGGGCTTGCTTGCGGACTCTGGCCGGTTGCGGGAAGCACGCCCAAGGAATCCTGCCACAGCTTGTCGCTCAGATGCTGTTGTCCCACCGACGGCACCGCGGCATGGACCGGAGGCACGAGCAACAGTTCGCGGAACGACTCGTGTTCCGGTTTGCTGGCAGGGGCAGAGCGGACGTCGGGACGAGAGGCCGCTTCGACAACCGATGCGCGGACAGAGTGCGCGAGTCCATCAGGTCTCGGAGCGAGCCTTGTGGCGGCAGGGAGCGAATCGGTGGGGATAACCTCCGGAACGCCGATCAATACCGCCAGGTTGGCGGCTGACAGCACAGTGCGGGATTCCAACGGTTCCATGCCCAGGCGACGCACGAAAGGACGCTGTGTCCGCATCCGCCTTGCCCGCTTCGCCTGCCGTTGATGGAGCCCTTTTTGCATGGTTATGTTCCTTGATCGACATTCACCGCTGGATGATTGCCGGGAAGTCCGGATGATCTCGCAGAACCGCAAATGCTTCCAGCCGGGTCAGGTCCTGCGTGATGTCCAAGCCGGCTGCGACGGCTTCCCGAAGGGCCTGGAGCGACCAAGCGGCGCATTGCTGCGCCTCGATGCCGCCTCCGTCTTGCTCGACGAACAACTGGCTTGCCAGGGCCAGTTCCTGAGCAACTGCCAGCAGTCGGTCGGGATCGTCTGGCCAAAGCTCCTGGCGAGCCAAGGCGGCTTGTGCGGCCTGGCCAGGGCGCCCCAATTGCCGCAGAACGCGTCCATAGTTGTGGTAATGCTTGCTGAGGAAACTGCGGTAACGGGCCACCGACGGCGCCCCCGCCATGGCAGCCTGCTGGCACTGGACGGACTTCTCGTAAACGGTGGCTGCTTCCTCCAACCGGTGTTGTGTCTCCAGCACCATTCCCAGATTGTTGTAGATACCGCCGAGGCTGCTCAGCAGATCGACATCCTGCGGGTGCTGGCCGACCAGCCGCATTTGGAACTGAAGGGCCTGTTGGAATGATCCCCCTGCATCCTCGGTCTGGCCGCGTTCGCTTTGCAGCATGCCCAGGTTGTTGTGGCTGACAGCAAGATCGTGGCAGTAAGACTTGTGTGCGGGAGCGGCTTCGACCAGTTGTGATTGGATTTCGACCGCTCGGTCGTAAGACAACGCTGCCTCGCCAAATCTCCCGGCGCGCGAATGGGCGGTCGCGAGGTTATTGTACAGCAGGGCCAATTCGCTGCGGTGCGCCAGACTGCCCGTCCGCAGTGTACCCGATCGTTCTTGAAAGCTGACCGCGGGCTGATAGAACTCGATGGCCTGTTCGGGCCGGTCCTGGGCGAACAGGCTCGCCAGATTGTTGTACGATGCGGCCAGGCTACGAAGTTGCTCCGCATCTTCCGGTCCCGCGTCGACCAAATCCTGCTGGACGCGAATCGCCTCACGAAACGAGGCCTCCGCCTCGGCGAACCGCCCGGTTTCGCGCTGCAGCAGTCCCAGGTTGTTGTGAGTCAGCGCCAAGTCTCCCCGATGCAGATCCGCATCGGACAGTCCGGTAACCATCCGGTGCTGCAACCGGATCGCATCGCGATAGGCCCGGAATGCGTCGTCGGTAGAGCCGGTCCGCGCGTACAACATGGCAAGATGATTCAGCGTCAGCGCGAGTTTCCGCCGGTGGTCGGATTCGCGAGGCGCTTCGGCAGCCAATTGATCCCAAAGCTCCCGGGCGCTCTCGTAGGCCGCGATCGCCTCCTCCGTCGATCCGATGTTTTCGATGATCGCACCCATCTTGCCGTAGGTGGTGGCCAGATCCACGCGCAAAGCGGGGTCGTCCCGGGCCTGTGCCGCAAGATCCTGATAGTATTGCAGCGTGTCCTGCAGCAGTTCCCGCCGGATCTGTTCGGCGCCCGGGATCTCCACCAACCGCTCTGCCAACCGGGCGCCAAAGCGGTCGACGATCCCGCGGGCATGACGATAATTCAACTCGGCGCGTTCGAAGTTCAACTCGGCGCGGTGCTTCTCGCGACCGATCATCAGGGTGCTGACGCCCAGGCCCAGGACGGCGATCAAGCAAGCAGCGGCCACCGATGCGACAATCCGTTGGTGACGTCGCGCCCATTTGCCCAGCCGGTCGAAGCTCGACGGTGGCTTGGCCAACGTGGGTTTCCCGTCCAGCACGCAACGCAAGTCGTCTGCAAGTTGCTGGGCCGTCGCGTACCGTTCGTCCCGCGATTTCGCCATCGCTTTGAGAACGACCGTTTCCAGGTCGGCAGGCAGTTGCGGCTGCCAGCGCGCCGGACGCTCCGGCTCCTGGTGAGCGATCTGGCGGAGCAACTCCGGTCCGTCGTGCCCCGGAAAAGCCGCTTGCAGCGTCAGCAACTCGTACAGGGTCGCGCCCAGCGAGTAGATATCGGTCCGGTGATCGATCAACGCCGATTGCCCCGCTGTTTGCTCGGGACTCATGTACCGCAGCGTCCCGACCATGTCGCCGGACTTGGTCAACGAAGTCTCGGCACGTTGGCAGCGGGCGAGTCCGAAGTCGGTGACCCAGAGCTTGCCCCCGCCGTCCAGCAGCAGATTGGAAGGCTTGATGTCGCGATGCACCACCCCGTCCTCGTGCGCCGCGTGCAAGGCTTCGGCGGCTTGAATCCCCAACCCCACGACGGTGCGGAAATACTCCCGGAGATTTCCCGATTTGCGAGTCAGCGGCGAGCAGCAAGTGGACGTACACGCTGCCTCGGTCGGCAAGGTGTCGTTCATGTGGGACAACACGACGTCGGTCGCCCGCGCGTCGATGGGCTCCAGCGGGGGTTTGCCACGCAATTCCTCGATCACCCGATCCAGCGGTTGGCCATCGACAAACTGCATGGCATAGTAGTGGACGCCCCGCTCCGCTCCCACGGCAAATACCGGGACGATGTTCGGGTGCTGCAATTGAGCGGCTGCCTGCGCCTCGTTGTTGAACCGCGCGATCTGCCGTCGGTCCAGGACGGCGGCGAAAGGCAGGACCTTCAGCGCCACGCGCCGGCCGAGAGAAATCTGCCTGGCCTCGTACACAACCCCCATGCCGCCTCGTCCGATCTCGCGGATCAAGACGAAATCACCCAGCGTTCTTTCGGCGTCAGCGGCCGATGCAGAACCGCGGTCGGGTAATGGCGTTGCGGAATGACGAAAGCCGCCCGCCATGTCGTGCAACTCGTCAACTCGCGTCAGGTACGTCTCAAGCGCTTCAGCCAAGTCGGGGTGCTCGGCATAAAGCGACTCCGGGCAAAGTGGCAACCCGTCCTCCAGTGCCGCCAGGTATCGATCCAGTAGTTCCCCCAGACGCTCTTGTTGCTCGAACGTCAGACGCTCCAGAGCCGAAGGGCCCGTGCTGAGATTGAAGACGGAGGTGTCCATGTTCACTCGATCGGCTCGCAGACCTGTTTGAATTTGTCGATCGCCCGCAACCACAGCATCCGGACCGCGCCCGGACGCCGCTCCATCCGTTGGCCAATCTCGTCGAACGACAGCCCTTGCAGATTGCGCAGCACGATCACGTCGCGGTACTCCGGGCGCAGCTTGGCCAGTTGATCCGCCAAGGCAACCGCCCGCTCGCGCTGCCGCGACCTGGCGCTGGGCGAGGGACCGGGATCGACCAGCAGGGCACCGTGGCCGAATGCGGAACGGTCCAACGCGGCACTCACCTGCTCGATCGAAACCTCGCGCCGCACGTCGCGCATCTTCGTCTTCAAATGGGTTTCCACCGCATGATGCAGGCAGCAGATCAGGATCTGGCGCAGCCAACCCAAGAATTCGCGCTCGCTGTGGCCTCGAAACCGGCGGATATCGCGATGCGCCGCCAACATCGTCTCCTGCACCAAGTCGGACGGGTTCATCCGGCGCTGCAGTCTACGGTCGAGCTGCGTCGTCGCCAGGATCGTCAGATAGTTGCGGTACAACTGCAACAGTTCTCCCAGCGGTTCGACGCCCCCTTGACGCGCTTCATTCAGAAGTCGTTCGACACACATATCAGCCATTCGATCTTCTCGCTCGACAACCACCCACAATAGAAAACCACCACGGACTCTGACTATGGCAACCCAAAGTAATTCGTCGGCAACTGGTTTGGCGACACTGCGCCACTACCCAGTCATCGTCACTTCAGAAGCCACCCATTCTACTTTTTCCCCGCGATCCGGGACCGATCAAGGATGCCGAAGGCACTTCGGAAACGAGGAAACCAAGCATCTTTTTCTGATGCCAAGCGAGGTGGTTCGGTTCCTGACGCCCTGCATTCCGAGGGGGATTGCGGACGAATTCCGAAAAGTTTCGGACGATCGAGCAATGCGAGATCACTCTCTGCGCCGCCGAATGCTGCTCGCGGTCGAGATGGTCCCGTCGTAGAAACGGGGTTCATTCCGTTGCTCGCGCGGCCCGAACGAAATTTGTTCCGTGCTAGTTTCGGACAACCTGGAGACAGCCGTGGGTTTCAAGTCAAGAAGCAACCCCCCGCGGCTCGTGGCCGTAGGGGGGCAAGAGTGGACGATCTTGAACTGAACAGATGCTCAGCACCCCAGTCGGCAACGCCCCTGAAGCATTTCCCGACGCGGAAGGAGCCTGCGAGCGGATCGTAGCCGAATTCGTGAGAATTCGGAATGCTCGAATATCATCCGAATTCTCACGAATTCGGCTACCGAAATGCTTCACGGCCGCTGCCCCGCCGACGGCTCCGCACGACCGTCGGGTCCAGAACATTCAAACCTTGGAGTGTTTGGCATCGTTTTGAGATCTTCCGTCGATTGCTTGTTCGACGAGAGACGATGCTTCGAAGGAGCCTCAACAAGACCGCGTCGGTCTTGGAGATCCCGACCCACGTGATGTAGGTTTCTTAGCGACGACCCACCGCAGCAGCAGCGAACGCAGGACCTGGCTGCCGGTAGTCTGCTGTGGACGGAACCGTGACGTTCAGAACACCAGGATTCTACGCGGGAGTCGTGGGCAAGGTCGTGACGACTTCGACCATCGGGATTTCCCAATGGTCGCAGCGGGTGCGGTCGCGGTATTCGGGCTGATCGTCGGTGCGGTGGCGTTGCAGGATGGCGACGACGCGGGTTTCCAGAATTGCGTCCAGACGGTCCCGCCACTTGGCTCGGGCGGCTTGGGATAGCCGGGCGACGACGCGGCCGAGCTGGTCGGTCAGGACAACTTGTCCGTCGCGATCTTCGAGTCGCAGCGGGCTGCCTGGTTCCAATTGCTCGAGCGCCGCGTGAACTGGGTGGCGGTGGAAGAACGAGCCGGCAAAGCCCAGGTCGAGATGGGCGGGACCGAGCGTTTCAAAGCTGCGCTGCAAGACTCCGGCGGGAACGCGGCAGCCGTCGCCGACGGTTCGTTCCAGCAAGCCGTCGCCGCGGATCGGGCCGAGGTGCGGATGCGATTGATGGCGATCGGCGGTCAGGGTCAATGTCTGCCGGGCGCGGGTCATGGCGACGTAGAACAATCGGCGCTCTTCCTCTTGAGCCTCCGGCGTGTTGCCGCGAGTCCATGCGGTGCCCGGGATCAGCACGTGATCGAATTCCATGCCCTTGGCCGCGTGGACGGTGGCCAGGAACACGCCGCGACCGATGCGCGCTTCGAGCCGCTGTTCGGCCAGCGCCTCGTAGAGAAAATCGATCGCATGGCCGACGGGCAGCGGGGCATCGCCGCTTTCGTCTCGCCACTGTTCGAGCAGTTCGGTCAGCAACTGGTGCCAAGGATTGCCAACCCGATCGGGCCACGGGAACTGGGAAGCGCAGCAGACTTCGTGCCGCCGCTCGTGCAACCAGTCCAGCAGTCGGGCGATCTCGCGCACTCGATGCAGCCGCGGCGGACGCTCAGGGTCCAAGCCCCACACGACCGGGATGTGAAGGTGTTCGCACGCGGCACGCACGGCCTGCAGAGCCGCTCGAGTGCGCGCCAACACGGCGCAGGCGGACCAGTCGAAGCCGCCCATTTGCGCGCGGGGGATCGAACTCTCCGTGCAATAGGGCGTCGGGTCGGGGGCTTCGCAGCAAAGGTCTTGGACGACCGGGGCCGTGGTCGTATCCCTTTCCCACGGAACGGCGTTCAGACGGCTCAGCCGCAGCAGTTCGCCGACGATCAATTCGGCCTCATGTTGCCCGCTCGCCGCCCGGAGAACTTGAACGCAGCCGCGCCCGACGGGATCGAGCCGCTCCCACAGGCCGCCGGGCGGATCGTTCCGCCGAGCGGCGTTGATGCGGATCTCGCGGTCGGTCTTCATGCGGTCGCGGTTGTGGGCGATCAGCCGATTCGCGGCGGCGATGATGTGGCCGGTCGAGCGGTAGTTTTCCAGCAGACAGTGGACATGCGCCTGGTAGTCCGACTGAAAGCGGCGGATGAACTCGACGTTGGCGCCGCGAAACGTGTAGATGTTCTGGTCGTCGTCGCCAACCGCCAGTATGGACAGCTTGGTCTCATCGTCCTGGCCGGTGCGGTCGGTCAGCGCCGAAATCAAATCATACTGCTGCTGGTCGATATCTTGGTACTCGTCGACCAGCACGTACCGGTATCCGGTCAGCACGCGGTCGCGCACCTCGTCGGCCTCGACGCCAGGCACCGGCCGCTCGCCGCGCAAAATCCGCGTAGCCGCCGGAATCAGCTCAGACAGATCGAGGGGCTGAGCGAGAACGGGACTGGCAAGCTCTGAAGCTGGAGTCTCGGAAGACGGGACAAGCACCGCAGATCCAAGATCCGGAGCCAGTCCTGTTCTCGGCGCGAACGAGGTGCCGGTCAGGCGAGCGGCCAGCGCGTGGTAGGTCAACACGGTGACGCGGGCAGCCGCCGGTCCGATCAACTCCCGCAACCGGCGCTTCAACTGGATCGCCGCCAGCCGGTTGAAGCACAGCACCAGGATCTGCTCGGCGGGAACTCGCTGGACCCGCACCAGAAATGCGACGCGGTGGACCACCACACGGGTCTTGCCCGAGCCGGGACCGGCCAGAATCAGCAAGTTGTCCTCGGGCGAGGCCGCAACGACGGCTTGCTGGGTCGGGTGGTGGAGGTCGTCGACGATCTGTTGATAGGCTTCGTGCGTGACGGCCCGCTGGAGCATCTCCTGGCGGTCGGCGAAATGGTCGTTAAGGAATTCGGCGCGAGGTTGCTGGAAATAGGCCAGCACCAGTTGCAGTCCCTGCTTGATCGATTCGATCCCGCGCCGCGCGTACTCGCACATCACGTGAACTTGCAGAATCCGTTCCTGATAGTGGCGTTGGAGCGGATCGAAGTCGCCCTGCGTGTACCGGCGTCCCCGGGACTCGGACAGCAGCCGGATGGTCATCGCCTGGCGGAAGATCGACAAGCCGTGTTCCAGGATCAAGCAGTCCTGCTCGTGCAGGTACATCAGCCCGCGGTCGATGGCGGCCAGAGGATCTTTGATCTGGGCCTGCAGGACGGGGGAACGCTCGACGGCCCGGGTCAGGTCTTCGCTGGAGAATTCGACCAGCAACCCGTCGGAAGCCGCGGTGCCGTCGGGAATCTGGGCCAGGATCTCGCGCAGCACGACTTCCGCCACCTCGCGGCGCCGCTGCGAGATTTCGGTCACCAGCGCCCAAGTGCGATGGAGCTTCAGTCGGTACTGGTCTTTGCCGGCGGAGCGAAATTCGAGACTCCCGCGGCTGGCGGCGACCCCGCGGCCATCGCGACTCAGGCTATCCAGCAGTTTGCGGATCAATTCCGGACTGGATGCGACACCGCGGTCAAGCAGGGCTTGGTTCAACCGCCGCAGCGAAACGTGCAGCCAGTCGTGTTGCTCCGCGTCCGGCTCCTGCTCCTGCATCACCTGGAGCAGTGCCGATTCGATGGCCGAGACGCTGCGCAGCCGGGCGAGCGAATCGTCGTCGATCCGGTAGCGGACGTAGGCGGACAACGAGATGCCTTTGCGGATCAATCCTGCCCGCGTCATCCCGTCCAGGGCGCGCAGCACCTGCAACGTGTCCGCGGGCAGATCTTCGTCCGCGGCACTTGGCCGGCCGTTGGCCGTCTGGAACTCGGGCAATTCGGCCAATCGGTCGATCGTCAGGCTCTCCGGCCCCTCGGTGTTCATCAACACCTGCAGGATCGCGAGCCACTGGCGGCGTTGTTGATCGGTCAGCCCCATGCGGTCGATCCGCCGTTCGGCGTTCTCGAGACTCTCCACCTGCGGCTTGCCGTGATACATGCGGGTCGAATTCTGCTCGCGTTCCAGGAAGCCCGCGCGTTCGAGCCAGGCGACCGCGGTTTTGACTTTGGTGTCCGCCATTTTGTCCTGACTGTCGAACGACGTATCGACCTCGTCGTCGCGGAGCAGTTCGCCGGACGTGATCACCAGCAGCTCGCTCTTCCGCTTCTTGCGCCGCAGTCCGCGGAGGATCTGGCGGATGTCGCGCGGCGTCAGTTGCGAGATCGCACTCAGCGCGAACTGGGTTTCGGCATCGTCGTCGCTGTACAGCAGCACGCAATCGGCCGGTTCGCGGTCGCGGCCGGCGCGGCCCGCCTCCTGCAAGTAGTTTTCCAACGAGCCGGGCATGTCGGCGTGGACCACAATCCGCACATCTTCCTTGTCGATGCCCATGCCGAAGGCGTTGGTGGCGCAGATCACCCGCAATTGGCCGGCGATGAATTCGTCCTGGATGCGGCGCTTGTCGGGCGGCTTGAGTCCGGCATGGAACGCGACGGCCAGCCAGCCCTGCGCCGCCAGGTACTCGGCCAGCCGCTCGGCTCCTTTGCGAGTGGCCACGTAGACCACGGCCGAACCGTCGTCGCCCAGACGCTGGTCGAGCAGTTCGTGGACGCGGGCGAACTTCTCGGGCGCTGGGGTCGGCTGGACCTCGAACCGCAGATTCTCGCGTTCGATGCCGCCCTCGAACCGCTGCAGATCTTGGTTCAGTTCTTGCTGGAAGTGTTTGACGATCTCTTCGACCACATCCGTCTTGGCGGTGGCCGTAAAGCACTGGACCGGCGGCGGGGGAACATGCTGCTTTTCGGACAGTTCGCGAATGAAGCGGGCCGCGTACAGATAGTCGGGACGGAAATCGTGGCCCCATTTCGACAGGCAGTGCGCCTCGTCGAATACCCAGCAGCCGATCTCGCGGTGCTTCAGCGCGTCGATCGTGGATTTGTTTCGCAGTTGCTCGGGCGACACATACAGCAACGCGATGCGGCCCAGACGCACACGCTCCATCACGTCGCCTCGCTCGGGCAGAGTCAGCAACCCGTTGATGGCCGCCGCGCTGGAATGGCCCGTCTTGGCGGCGAAGTTGTCGACTTGGTCCTTCATCAACGCCTGCAACGGCGAAAGCACGACGGTCAACGCACCGCGGCGCTGATGACGCACCAGTGCGGGCAACTGGTAGCACAGCGATTTTCCGCCGCCCGTGGGCAGGATCGCCAACAGCGGTTGGTCGCCCATCGCGCAACGCACGATGGCTTCCTGCAGGCTGCCACCGTCCTCGGCGGCCGGTTGGGCGCGAAAGCGACGGAAACCGAAATAGCGTTCCAATTGGCCAGTCGGGTCGTGGACTTCGCAGCAGTAACTGCAACACGGATCGCCGCAGGGGATCGACCGCAGACGGTGGACCAGTCGCACCGTTTCCGGCAGCACCCGGCGCACCCACGGCGGCAACACCGAACTGCCGCCCGAGACGCCCAGCCAAGCAGCTACGTAAGCCAGCGCAGCCAACTGCTGCGACTCGGCCAACTGGGCGATCAAGCCGGATGTCGAGAACCGGCACACTCGATCGGCCGCCAACCGCTCGAAGACCGTCTGGGCCGCGGCGGCGTCCAGCGGCCTGGCACCGACCTGCTCGAAAAACAGCACCAGTCCGTCGGTGCGAAGCCGCAGCGCCGAGTATGAGGCTGGCTGCGAACCACGGGCGTCGGATGCCTGTGCCATCTTCGCGGTCCGCGTTTTCGACGATTCCCCAATTCCCTGCGGCTGGTCCTCGACCTGCATCGGTTCGCGCAGACAGAACCGCAGCAAAGAGAGCAGATCGGTTTCGCCGCGCGCGGTCTGCTCGGCAAACGCCTGCCACTGGTCGCGAAACACACGCTCGCTGAGACGCGCATCGGCCACTGGGTCGTTCACCGAATCCTTGACCAGGCGATAGTCCTTGACCAAGGCGTGATACGGGATCTCGGAAAATGCCAGTGGCGACAGAAACAGGGTGTCTACCACGGGCAACCGCAGCAGTCGCAATCCGGGCCGCAACTGCTGCAAGATCGGCCAATCGTGCGCCAGCAGATTGTGACCGGCGAGGAAGCGGGCATCCATGCGGGCGATGAACCGGTCCAGATCGTCGACTGCCTCGCGCCGAGCCTCCTTCGTCCCGCCGCTCCACTCGAATTGATGCGAACCGCAGACCGCTCCGATCCGTGCCAGACGTCCGTTGCGATGGACCTCCAGATCCAAGAAGACGCAACGTTCCAGGAACTGTTCCAGTGATGCCGTCATTCCACCGTCGCCGGATTCGCGATTGTTTGGATTCGTGTCGTGTTCGATTTCGGCCGAAGTCCCTTGACCGCGGCACCTGGACGACTTGGTATCTGGGACTGCCCGGATTGCTGGCCCAGCTAGCATCTCGGCCGCGAGTCTACGATCGGGGCTCAGCCTTTCTTCAGCCTCCGCCCAATTTGTCTTCGACGCTTTGGACCTTGGCGTCCAGTCGGCTTTCCCCGCCTTTGCGGTAATCCAGTTTGACCGATGCGCTGACTCGGTCGCAGTCAGTCGCCATCGCGGCCAGACACTGCTGGACCAGTTCCAGCACAGGTCCGATCTCGCCCTCGACGATCGTCCCCATCGCGGTCAGCCGGTACTCCAGACCGCTCTTGTCGACAAGGTCGAGTGTGCGGGCTACGTAAGGGCTGAGGCTCTCGCCCTGGCCGATCGGGAAGATACTGAATTCCATTAACACCATGTCTCACATCTCCTTGATTCGCAAATCGCTTTTGCCGATATGACCCTTAGATACGTTCCTTCCCCAATCCTACCAGAAGCGGGCAATGTGACGATCCGGGGTAAGTACCCTGATTCAAAGGGGTTACGTCGGATCGCAATTCGTCTGTCAGTGGTTCCCCAAGACGGGTAGACTACATCTTCCCCCCTGATTCTTCGCAGATCCTGCGGTTGTGCCGGACGATCTGCCTAGTACAGCTCGTGATTTTGGAGGAAGATCGGCCGTCGGTTGCGGGCAGGTGGACGTCCGAGAGGATCACCAAGTGATTCAACGCATGTTGGCTAAATTCGGAATCGTCATCGGAATGCTGGCTGTCGTCATCGCGGCCGACACCGCATTGGCCGAGAACGAACCGCCCGTTTCCGTGGTGAGTTTTGACGATCAAATGACCGTCGACGATCCGTTGCCGCTCACCTGGGATGCGTACGGCATCGAACCGGGTGGCGTTTGGCTGATGCCGCAAGGTGTCATCTACCGCTCGTATCTGGCTGGCCCCAAGGAGCCGCGGATGGCGGGCAGCATCGAGAGCATCGAGGGCGACACGACGATCATGGACGGGACTTTGGGAGCCCGCATCGCGCTGCTGCGTTTCGGCTCGAAGGATGCGATTCGCCCGACTGGCTTCGAGATCGGCGTCGAAGGCGCTGCCATGGTTCGCCTGGACCTGGAGGAAGACGTCGATGTTCGCTCGACCGACTATCGCGTCGGTGTGCCGTTCACTTGGGGCAACCAGCGGCAGCAGTGGAAGTTTGCCTACTACCACATCAGTTCGCACCTGGGCGACGAATTCCTGCTGAAGAACGAGGACTTTCCGCTGTTTCTTCAAGTCCGCGATGCCCTCGTCCTGGGCTACTCGCATTATGTCACCGACCGGTTGCGATTGTACGGCGAGGCCGGTTGGGCGTTCAGTTGCCACGCGAGCGAGCCTTGGGAATTCCAGTTCGGGCTGGATTACGCGCCGCGCACTCGTACCGGCCTGCACGGCGAGCCGTTTTTTGCCATCAACGGCCATCTGCGACAGGAACTGAATTTCGGAGGCGGCCTGAATGTCCAAGCGGGTTGGGCATGGCGTTCCGATGTGACCGCCCACCTGTTGCGTTTGGGCTTGCAGTACTACAACGGCGCGAGCATGCAGTACGCCTTCCTGCCGTATCACGAAGAGCAAATCGGCATCGGACTGTGGTACGATTTTTGAGACTGGGACGGGCAACAGGCTTCGGCGACTCGGAGCCAGTTTCATTTTCTTACCACATGGGAGTGCGAGCACGTGACAAGCGTCAAGCGAGTTCTGGTCACCGGCGGCGCCGGATTCTTGGGCTCTCACCTCTGCGAACGACTGGTCCGATCGGGCCACGACGTCATCTGTCTGGACAACTTCTTCACCAGCCAGAAATCAAACGTTGCGCATTTGCTCTCGGAACCGAACTTTGAATTGATCCGGCACGATGTGACCGTCCCGATCTACCTGGAAGTGGATCAGATCTACAATCTTGCTTGTCCCGCCGCGCCGGGGCATTACCAATACAATCCGATCAAGACCATCAAGACCTCGGTCCTGGGCGCCATCCACGTGCTCGGCATGGCCAAACGCTGTCGGGCTCGCGTCCTGCAAGCTTCCACCAGCGAAGTGTACGGCGATCCGGAGGTGCATCCGCAGCCCGAATCCTATCGAGGCTGCGTCAATCCGATCGGACCTCGAGCCTGCTATGACGAGGGCAAGCGGGCCGCGGAAACGCTGTTCATGGAATACCACCGCAACAACGGCGTCGACATCCGGGTCGTGCGGATCTTCAATACCTACGGGCCGCGGATGCATCCGTTCGATGGCCGGGTCGTGTCGAATTTCATCCGCCAAGCGCTGGCTGGCGAGGACATCACGCTGTTCGGCGACGGCAGCCAGACACGCTCGTTCTGCTACTGCCTGGATCTGATCGACGGAATCGTGCGGATGATGGACCAGGACGACGGCTTCGTCGGCCCCGTCAATTTGGGCAACCCGGACGAATTCAGCATTCGGGAACTCGCGGAGATCGTGATCGAACTAAGCGGCTCCGATTCGACCCTGGTGTTGGAGCCGTTACCCGAGGACGACCCCACCCGGCGCCGCCCGGATATCACGCTGGCCCGGCAGAAACTGGGTTGGCAGCCGCGCATCCCGCTGCGCGAAGGGCTGCAGAAGACCATCGATTGGTTCCGCAGTATCGACCTGTCCCAGTACCGGCCGCCGACGCCCAATTATTGATCTCTCGAAGGTCGCGGAATTCGCGGAAACGTTGCTGGATTCGCGGGAATTCGCACCTCACCGCGTCCACAGCAATTGGATCGTGCCAGCCACGCCCGGGGCGATCAACAGTTCGTCCCGGCGGTCGCCGGAGAACTTGTCGGCCAGGAAGATCTGCCGGTCGAAGACGTAGGCAGCCGACGCATCGAGGCTCCACTGGCCGCCCAGTTTTCGCTGAATGCCCAACGTCAACCGCTGGTCGAAGATGTAGGTGCGCTCCCTGTCGCGTTCGCGGTCGGCCAGCCAGAACGTCTCGTTCACCGTTTCGTACCCGCCGTAGATGCTCCAGAATTCCCCCAGCGATTGACGCAGCATCACCTGGATGTCGTTCAGCGGTCGATAACGGGCGGTCAGCGTCAGCGAGTCTGTAGGTCGGTATTCCATCGAGAACGGAATCCCCACGTTCGCTTCAAACTGCGGGCTGGGCCGCCAGACGTAGGCGATGCCCGGAATGGGAAAGACGATTTGGCCGGTGGGTGAATAGAACAGACTGAAACTCCAGGCGTCGCGTTCGCCGCTGGGAACGGTCAGAAAACCGAGCACCGTGACGGTCAAGTCGCGCCACGCCGCGAACGGCTGGTCGCTGGGCGAGCCAACACGGAACATGCCGCCGGCGCGCAAGCCGCTGGCCATCTCGCGGATATGCATCGTGCCGACTTCGATGTCCCACAGTTGACTGGGCACCGCAAGCCCCGAATCCGGAAACGCAGCCGATGTACTGAGTTCCAGCCGTTGGATGCCGCCCGTCGCCAGCCAGATCCCGTCGGCACCGATGTGTACCGGATAAGCCAATTCGATTTCTTGGCTGTTCATCGCCAAGCTGCCTGATGCATTCTCCAGATCTTGCGAGGGAATCCAAGTCAGTCGAGCGATCAGCGGGGCCCGCCGATCGCCGCCGAGGCTGTTCCCGTCCGCTCCGCCATCGAGGGATCGATGCGCCGGCGCGGCCGGCAATGGGTCGATCATCAGTGGATCCTGCGGTGGAGGAAGACGACGGAAGCCAGGTTCCGTGTGGTCGTCAAGCCAAACCGAGTCGACCGGCGGCGGACCAAGCCAAGACGTCTCGGGGGCGGCATCGCTCGGCTCCGCTTGCGCAACCGCCCAGGCTGTGCCCGCGGACCAAATGGCGAGCAACATCAGCACGGATGCTAGCGATGATGGCTTAGACACTTAGAGTCCGTTCCAGTGTTGCACGAATAGTAAGAAGCGGTGGTCTTACGTGAATTCTAGGCAGCGAACAAGAGGGAATCTGGTCCGCCGGGTGGCGCGATCGAAAAACCGGCCGCGGCGCTGCGGGCAGAGTGTTTCCTGCGGGTTGCCTGGCTGCGATCGTTTGAATTTCGCGAGAATTCGGTTTCGGTCGATTCCCAACGCCTCGCGACGATCAACCGGAATCCGACATGGTCCGCAGGATGGCGTCGACGATGCCTTCGATCGTGTAGCGAGTAGCCTCGGCCGTCGGTTCGTAGCCCAATTCGTTCAGGGTGCTTGATGTAATCGGGCTGATCGAAGCCAGTTTGGCCTTCGACAAATCCTCGCCGAACAGATTTGCCAGCGACCGAGCGATGGCCGAACTGGTGACGGTGATCCAGTCCACCTGTCCCGTGCTCAGGCGGGCACGAATGGCCGGGTCGGCATCGAGAACATCGCGGCTTTCGTATGCCACGATCTGCTCGACATGTGCTCCGGCCGCAGCGAGGTGCTCTGCCAGAATTTCTCGGCCGCGACTGGCCCGCACCAGCAGCACTCGCCGACCAGCCGCCTTCTCCGACAGCGCAGCCGCCAGTGACTCGGCCCGGTATTCTCTCGGGATCAAGTCGGCTCGCAAATGGTATGTGCCCAGAGCCTCGGCGGTTCCGGGGCCGATGCAGGCCAGCTTCGCGCTGGCCAGCGACCTCAAATCGGTCGGCCCGTCGAGCAAGCGGTCCAAGAATCGTTTCACGCCGTTCGAACTGGAGAACACGACCCAGTCATAGCGACTCAGTTGCGCCAGCGAACGATCCACGGGACCGAAATCCGTTGGATCGGAGATCTCGACCGCAGGTTGGACGAGCACTTCGGCCCCGAGTTCAGCGAGGCGGTCGGCCAGCACGCCGGCCTGGTCGGCGGGACGAGTGACGATGATCGTCTGTCCGAACAGCGGACGCCGCTCGAACCAATCGAACGCTTCGGAGATGCCAGCTACCTGCCCCACGATGACGACGGCGGGGGGACGTAGCTTCTTGGGCTGGTTCAACCGGTCGGCGATTTGGTCCAAGCGGCAGCGGATCGTTTCCTGGTGGGGCAGGCTGCAACAGCGGATGATTGCGGCCGGTGTGTCCGCCGGTTTCCCGGCACGGATCAATTCCTCGGTCCACTGCGGAGCCGTCGTCACCCCCATGTAAAAGACCAGCGTTCCTGGAAAGCGGGCCAGCGCTGTAAAATCCAGCATCGAATCAAGTTTTCCGGGTTGCTCTTGGCCCGTGATCAGAGCCACCGCCGAGGCAGCGTCGCGATGCGTGACGGGGATGCCCGCGTAGGCGCCCGCAGCCAGAGCCACGGTGATTCCCGGGACGACCTCGAACGGAACATGATTGGCCTGTAGCCATTGGGTCTCTTCGGCCAGTCGCCCGAAAACCAGCGGATCGCCTCCTTTGAGCCGCACGACCGTCTGGTCGTTCAGTGCCCGCTGAACCAATTCCTGGTTGATTTCCGACTGGCTCCAGATCCGCTCGCCCCCGTGGCGTCCGAGGCAGATCAACTCGGCACCCTTGCGGGCATGGCGGAGAATCTGCGGATTGGCCAGATAGTCGTACAACACACAGTCGGCGCGTTGCAGGCACTCGACAGCGCGCAGCGTGATCAGTCCCGGATCGCCCGGTCCGGCGCCGACGAGATAAACTTTACCACGGACAGATTGCTCGAAATTCGACATATCCGGATTGAACAACCTGGCCGCCTGTTCCGCAAGGCTTGGAAACCTGGGATTCCTCTTGGTAGAATCCTGGCATGAACGAACCGTCCGCCTCTTTGAAATCGCGAACTTCGGCTGCCGCACTCCAGCCCGGCTCGCTGCTGCCCGCCGAACGGAAGCGAATGCAACAGCGTTTTGAGCAAGCGACCCGCCTGATGGACCAGCCCGGCTACGATGCGCGGCGAGTCCACGAAGTGCTCGCCGAATGCGTGGTTCAGGAACCCGGCAATGCGGCCTACGTGGCGGCGCTGCTGCGGAATCTACGGCAGAATTCCCGCGGCGCAGGTTCGGCATCCGGTCCGCCGCCTCATCGATTCGCCGAGCAATTGGCCAAGTCGGCTGACGAGCAGGACTTTGCGCGGGTGTTTGATTTGGGATCCACAGCATTGATCGATGCGCCCCGCGATGTAGCGGTGCTGGAGCAGTTAGCTCGGGCTAGTCAAACTTGCGAGCATTTCGAGTCCGCCGCCCTGTACATCGGTCGCGCGTTGGAACATGCCCCCGACAAGGTCGAACTCCACCGTCAGGCCGCTCGCATTTTCTCCAGCTTGGGCCAGATCGACGAAGCGCTGTCGCACTGGCAGCGGGTCGAATCTGCCGATCCGCGCGACGATGAAGCGCCGCGGATGATCTCGGTATTGACGTTGGAGAGAATTCGGCGGCCTGTTTCGGACGAAGCGACGGATGCCGATTCGTCCGTCGAGCCAGCTCGCCCGAACTCACCCGATCCGCCGACGGGGCCGTCGGCTGACGTGCCGGTATCACGAGGTGCTGAGAAGCCGAAGGCTCTGGTGCTCACTCCGCGTCAGCGATTGGAGAAGGCCATTGCCGACTACCCGGAAAACGAAACCAACTATTTGAAATTGGCCGAATTGCATCTGGCCGAAGATCGGCTTTTCGAAGCCCAGCGGACGTTGACCAGGGCGTTGAATGTCGCGCCGGAGCTGCACATCCGCGAAAAACTGGAGGATGTCAACATCCTGCGAGCCCGGCAGCAAGCCCGGATGGCTCGGCAGCGGGCCGCCGAAGAACGCACGGTCGAGGCGGTGGAATTAGCCGAAAAACTCGAAAGCGAACTCCAGCAACTGGAATTCGACATCGTCCGGGCCCGCTGCGAGCGATATCCCGATAATAAATCGCTTCGCTTCCAGTTGGGAGTGTGTTGGAAGCGGCGCGGCGATCTTCGCGAAGCCCTGGAGCCGCTGCAGTCCGGCTTGGAGGTTCCCGAGCATCGCGCGGCTGCCTCGCTGGAAATCGGCGAAATCCTCCAACAGTACAAGCAGTTCCCCAAAGCTCTGCAATGCTATCGCCAGTCCGCTCAGTTGGCAGTACAGGAACCCCAGTTCGAGGATATTCGTAAGTCGGCGTTGTACCGGGCCGGAGTCTTGGCCACCCAGATGAAGTTGAACGATTCAGCAAGACACTATTTGGGGGAGTTGGTCCAAGCCGATCCGCGTTACAAAGATGCCCGGTCACGTCTGGACAAACTGAACGAGATTGACGAGACTATTTGATTCGACCTGCAGGTAGTGCCTGGGGTAGGGCGAGCCCGGATAATGGACTGGCTTGTCCGCAAACAACTTCAAAGCGTATTTTTGCTGTCTGTGGAGAGTATCGACCGACCATGCCCAACACAACGAGTGCCAAGAAGCGACTGCGTCAGGACTCCGTCCGCCGTTTGCGAAATCGAGCCAGCAAGTCGGCCATGCGCACGCAGATCCGAAAAGTCCGCGAAGCGGTCCAAGCTGGCGACCTGGTGAAAGCCGAGCAGGAGTACCAAGTAGCCGCCAAGAAGCTCGACCGCGCCGGCGCCAGTCGCGTGATCCATCCCAACAAAGCCGCTCGGCTGAAGTCGCGCATGCAGCACGCGATCAAGAAGGCGAAGCAGGCCAAAACGGTGGCTTGAAGCGCGAGCCGACCATCTTTCATTCCCGTCCGAATAGAGTGAGACGACTGGCGGGTTGCGCAGGGCCGCTTCCTGCTCGCTTCGTCCCGTGTTGCGAGCATTAACTCTGCGCACCTTTGGTCGAGAAAAAGCGTTCATATTGCTGTTCGCAGTAGCGGTCGGTCATACCGGCCAGATAGTCGCCCACGGCGATGGCGATGCCAACTGCCTCGGCTCGGTCGCGAAATTTCTGAGGCAGCAGGGCGGGACGACGGCAGTAACCCGTGAACATGGCGCGCAGTTGCTCCTGTGCGCGTGACCGCATGGCGATCAGTTGAGGATGGCGGTAGACCCGCTCGTACAAGAAAGCCTCCAGTTGCGTTTTCTGGGCGGCCAACGTCGCGCCGGGGCCGATGCGGAAACCGGTGCGGCGGGCTTCGTCGGGGCTGCCCGGCCGCCTACGATCCAACTCCGGCCCTGTGGTTTGCAGGACGTCGGTCACCTGGCGGTCGATCAATTCGTGGACGGTCGCCTTGCGCAGCAGTTTGCCGTGCAGGTTGCCGAACCGCTGGCGGACCCGCTCGATGGTTTCTGAGACCAACGGGATCGTGGCCAGTTCGTCGAGCGTGACGAGCCCCAACTTCACGGCGTCGTCGGTGTCGTGGGCGTCGTAGGTCATGCTGTCGGCCACTTCGACCACTTGCGCCTCGAGCAGCGGCACGGGGCCGGTCGAGGATTTGTCGATGCGCGATGCTTGGCTTTCCAGGACTTCGCGGGTCAGGTTCAGGCCGGGAAAGCTCTGGTAACGGGATTCAAGTTGCTCGGCGATGACCAGCGCGTAGCGGTTGTGCGAGAAGCCGCCTTTGTCGGCGAGGCATTCGTTCAAGGTATCTTCGCCGGCGTGTCCGAACGGGGGATGGCCGATGTCGTGGAACAGGGCCAGAGCCTCGATCAGGTCTTCGTTCAATCGCAGCGCGCGGCCGATGGTCCTGGCGATCGAGGCGACCTCGTGCGTGTGCGTCAACCGAGTGCGGTGATAGTCGCCCATTTCGCCCGTGAAAACCTGCATCTTGCCGCTCAACCGCCGGTAGGCAGAACTGTGGACGATGCGGTCCCGGTCGCGCTGGAACGGGCCCCGGTAAGGATGTTCGGGCTCCGGGTATTTGCGGCCCTGCGAAGCGGCGCTGCGCATGGCGTAGGGCGCCAGCAACCGCGACTCGCGATCCTCGACGGTCTGCAAACCGGCCGACGTGAAGAATTCTGCGACAGACATGCCAAGCACGGCGCCCCGGTCCGGTTGATTCAACCGCCGAACAAGAATTTCATCATATCGCGAGTGCCCAGCGCCCGCGTCGACACGAACGTTTCCCCGGCGTGGAACCCCGCCGCCGCGCCAGAGGTCAGGGCCGCGCCGCGGATGCGGTCGAAGACGTATTCCTTGGCGGGCGGAAACTGCGTCTGGTAGCAGCGGATGGCCTGCAGCTTGGTCTCCAGCGTGTCGGTGATGTCCACCGTGAAGTGGCTGTGGTATCCGCTCAGAATCGCCGGCTCGAACGCCAGCCGGAAGTACAACTGGACCGGGACGGCATGGACCGGCAAACCGTCAAAGTGTTCGTCCCATTTGGTCAGCCGCGAGTAGAACACGGCCGCGTCGGTGATCTGCATGGCCTGCCAGTGGTCGGGCGACGCCGTGGGAGTCTTGTCGCCGAATCCGATCACGACCGCCGGCCGGTACTTGCGAAATTCCTTAGCCAGCATCACCCGTGCTTCGAACGTGTCGAACAGTCGGCGGTTGGGCAGTTCCAAGGTCACTCGGGTATGGACGCCCAACAGGTGCGCGGCCTTGGCGGCTTCTTCCAGACGCACGTCCGGGCCGGGCGAATTCGGTGTCGGCTCGCCGTCCGTCAAGTCGATGATCCCCACCCGGTATCCCCGGCGGGACATCGAGGCCAGCGTGCCGCCGCAAGCGATCTCCACATCGTCCGGATGCGCGCCCACGGCGATCACGTCCAGTTGGAGATAGTCTTGAGTCTCCATGTTCCGTGTTTCCTCGCCGACGTGCGGATCAATCGTCGTTGCCGATCAATTGGTCGAGCGCGGGTTTCAGGGTCTCCAGCTTGTTGCCGGCTGCAACGACGACGCCTTCGCGGTCCACAAGCACCAGTGCGGGGATCGCGCTGATACCGAACTTCTTGCCCAATTCGATGGCTTCGTCTCCGGCCAGATGCGTCCAGGGAAGGTCGTTCTCGTCCAGGTACTTGGCCAGTTGCTCGCGATCCTTGTCCAGGCTTACGCCGACGATGTCGAAACCCTTGTCGCGCAGTTCCTCGTACAAGGCTTTGACCTGAGGCATCGCGGCTCGGCAGGGTCCGCACCACGTGGCCCAGAAGTCGACCAGCACCACTTTGCCGCGGTAGGCTTTCCATTCGAAGGCGTTTCCATCGGTCGTCACGCCGGCCAGTTCAAGCGGCTTGCCCAGCAAGTCAGGCATCTCCACGCCCGGCTTCTTGACCAGCTTCTTGCCGTAGCGGGCGAGTTCCTTCCCGTCGCTCTTGGCGAACAAATTCCCGAACTCCTGGAAGTGTTCTTCGCGCCGGTCGGCGTCCTCCAGGCGATTGATGGCCCGCACGGTGAACGACGCCATGCGCAGATGGCGGTCGTCCAGTTTCCGGTCGGCCAGATAGGTCTTCAGTTCGGTCAACAGTTCAGGCACCTGCTCGATCGGCAGTTGGTCCACGCCGATCACCTTGCGTTCGAGTTGGAAGAAGCGAACCTGCTCGGCGATCTTCTCGTCCTGGCTGTCCTTCATCTGCTCGACGAAGGCGACCAGCGCGGCATCCGCCTTTTCGTTTCCCAGCGACGCTTGGTCGTGCAACAGCTTGAACTTGGTTTCCGCGGCCATCCGCCGCTGCGCGTCCGAACTCTCGGCCGCCAGGATGCGATCCGATGCCTCGATCAGCGCGTCGCCGAAGCCGGGCCTCTCCTGGATGCTCTTGGGCTTGTCCTGCATCGCGAAAATGAAATCGACCAGTTCGCCCGGCGACAGATCGCCGCGCGGCAGGTAGGGATTGATCGGCTCGATCTCCGCTGCGCTCTCATCGACTTCGTCGGCGGGCGCCATCAACATGCTGACGAAGAACACCTCGGCGTCTCGGTCCGAGCGCAGCGACTGACTGTCGGCTGGCGGCACCGTGTCCGGCGACGGCGCAGCGTCAGGAGCCTGCGGCGCACCGGGAACCGGAGCCTCCGAGGGCGCCGGCGGAACCGTCGGATCGGGTCCCGGCACAGAACCGGGGAAGCCGCCCGGCAAACCGCCGGCCGGAGGCCCAAGCAGATCCGATACTTTCTGCAGCAAGCGGTCCTGGCGAGCGTGTAGCGCGACCACTTTTCCCTCGCGGTCCAGCAGGACGGCGAACGGCAGCAGATCCACACCGCAGCGGACGGCCAGCGGATTGTTGGGCCCTTGCTTCTCGGGATCGGCGCTGATCACGATGGTCCACGGCAACGGCTGGATGTCCATGAATCGCTTGACCGTTTTCGTATCCTGGTCCAGATTGACACCGACCACCGCGAACCCTTGATCGCGGTACTGGCGGTAAACCTGTATGATGTTCGAGATCTCGTACAGGCAGGGATCGCTCCACGTCCAGAAACTGACCAGCACCACTTTGCCGCGGTACGCCGACCAATCGAACGGCGTCCCGTCCAGTTGGACCCCGGTCACGTCGAGCGGCTTGCCGACCAGATCCAAGTGCTTCAAGCCGTGCTCCGTCAAGCGAGTCGCTTGTGCGGCCAGTTCCGCATCGGAGTGGCCCTGGAAAACCACCGCGATCTTCTCGTAGACCTTGCGGGCCAGATCGTAGTTGTCCGTCATCTCGAGAATGGTGGCGACTTGGCCCATTTCGACCAGCGTTCCCGTACCCGCGCCTTCGGCCGTCATCAGGGCGCCCAGGGTCTCCAGCAACGGAGCTTCGCTGTCCGGTTCGCCCATGGCCGCCGCCTGCAGCTTGACATCCATGCCGGCTTCCAGGATGCGGACGCGTTCGACCATCACCGCGGCGTCGGCCGCCAAGTCCTTGTCCACGCTGTCGCGGAACGACTGGCCGATGGCGCGATACGCCTCGATGGCCGCGTCCCGCTTTCCGGAACGCAGAAAGGCATCCGCCCCCTGGCTGAGCACCGTGAAGGTCTCGGGCGTCTTCGCGCCGTCGGTCGCCAGACTATTCAATTCGTCGGACAAGGCCTGCATGTCGACTTCGGCGCCAGAGGCCAACTCGTCCATCGCCATATCGAACAGCATCAATCGGGCCAGCAGGGCAAACTCCGGATCTTCGTGCTGCTGCAAGGCGCGGCAGAACGTATTCAGTTGCTTTTCGACGTCGGCCACGCCGAATCGGCTCATCACGCGCAAGGCATCCAGTTTGGCCCGCACCGCGGTCAGCCGCGTCGCCTTGTCCTGAGACAATTCCCACAGCTTTTCGGCCGCCTTGACGCGGGTGAACTGAATGGAAAAGAAGTCCTCCATCTGCTCCTGCGGCGTTCGTCCGTTGGGTTGGCGGGCCTGCAAGACTTCGAGCAACGCCAGCAACTTGACTTCGCTGTTGGGCAGCTCCTCTGGATTCAAGTTGCTCAGGTCCAGGTTGTCCGCCGGATCGAACGCCGGCGGCTTGGGCGGCTGCCCTTCCACCGCCGGAGGAACACCCACCTCTGGAGGCGACTTCCCTGGCGGGGTGCTAGCATCCGGAGCGACGGGTGCTGGTTCGGTGGGCAGGTCGGATACGCGGGCGGCCGCACCAGCCGGGGATTCGGCGGCAGGTTGGGGCTTCGGCGAATCGGCCACTTCGTATTGGCTGCTGCGGGCCGAAATCGGTCCCGGATCGGACTTGTCGCAGCCGCTGAGCCACGGCAACACGCCGATGACGATCGCGGTCAGAAGAAGCCATCGGCTTACTGGCGGGCACCAAATTGCCGGGAACATGGTCCATTTCCTTTATGCACGGGTCAGAAGAGGCGTCGCGGGTGGGCTCCGTCCGGAAAATTCAAAAGACAGCCCCGCGGGCACGAAGACGCATTGTAAACGAACGATGTCAAGTTGGCAGCCCCGGTTTTCAAGCCTCTGGATGCCGCTCCCGCTCCAAACGGCGGGCTTTGATCTTCATGTTGGAACTCCTGATCCGGCGGCAAAGCACGGTGAACCCAAAACGTAAAAGATCGAAGAGCGCAAAGGAGGAATCCTCTGCGCTCTTCGCTTCTTTGCGTTTGTGTTGGCTTCAGTTGATTCGCCTTTCGGGTACATGCGATTCGCCGGAGTTCCTCGTGTTTTTCTGGATGCATCCGCTAACTCGCGATCCGCGGGGCCTGAAGGAGCGCAGCTTGTCATGGGGACGTGTCTGTGTCAGACTAACCGCCTGAACAACCCCCAAAATGCCAGCGGAGAACATCGCCAATGGCACGTCGCGAGATCAAGATCAATCTGCCGGGATTGCTGCGGATGCTGGGCGAGAACATCTACGCCGAGCCGGATGTGGCCGTGCGGGAGATGATTCAGAACGCCCACGATACGTCGATCATTCGCAGCACGCGCGATGAATCGTGTATCAACCCGGCCATCGAGGTCACGTTCGACCGCCAGGCGCGGACGCTGACGTTCACCGACCACGGCGCCGGGATGACCGAGGACGAGTTGCATACCAACCTCTCGACCGTCGGCGAAAGCTTCACCCGCATCCAGCGGGACGAGCTGCGCGGGGCCAACGCCCGCGAAGCAGCCTTGCTGATCGGCCAGTTCGGCATCGGCCTGCTGTCGGCCTTCTCGATCTCGGGGCGGGTCGAGGTCTACACCCGCTCGTATCAGGACGGCCAGACCGGGTTCCGCTGGAGTTGCGACGGTGACATCCACTACGATACCGAACCGTACGACAAACCGGACGTCGGCACGCGAGTCGTGCTGCACCTGCTGGACAGCAAGCTGGAACTGCTCGACGAAGGGCGGCTCCGCCAGGCCATCAAGAAATACGCCGACTTCCTCTCGATCCCCATCCTGCTGCAGGGCAATCAGGTCAACGCCTGTACCCCGCCGTGGGAATCGGACGAAGGCCGGGCCGACCTGCACGAGTACGTCCAGTCGCGTTGGGGCCTGTTCCCGCTGGGTCTGATCCCGTTCAACATGGCCGACGCAGAAACCGACGACGGCCCGCCGCTGCCCAACGTGTCCGGTCTGCTATTCGTGCCGATGATTCCCTTTGAGTTGACGCGGGACTTCGGCGAGGTGGACGTGTATATCTCCCGCATGTTCATCAAGGCCAACGACAAAGACCTGTTGCCCCGCTGGGCGCGGTTCGTCAAGGGCGTGATCAACACGTCCGAGCTGACCCCGACGCTCAGCCGCGGCGAGATCATCACCGACGATGCCTACCGCCGCGTCCAAGCCTTGCTGGGCGGTGTCATTATCGGCTACCTCAGAATGCTCCAGCAGCAGGATGTCGAGAAGCTCAAGCTGCTGGTCGGAGCGTACAACAACACGATCAAGGCCCGCGCGCTGGAAGACGACGCCTTCTTCGATGCGATCTGCGATCTGGTCCGCGTCAGCACGGACCTGGGCAACATTACGCTGCCGGAATACCTGGAGAAATCTGGCAACGTGATCTACTACTTCGCCGAACGCGGCTCCGGCACGCAGCACAAACTGCTGTTCTCGTACCGGGGTCTGCCGGTGATCGACGCGAGCTGGGGCATGGAAGAAGAGTTTCTGGCAGCCTACGCCGAACGCAAGGGCGTGAAGATCGAGCGGCTGGCAGCCGATTCCGGCGTGATCTTCAAGCGGCCGGAGACGGTCGACGAAAAATGGAAATCGCTGGAATTGGCGTTCAAGCAACGGCTCCGCAAGGAAGCTCGCGCGGTCGAATTCGAGCCGGACAGCGTGCCCGCCGTACTGGTCGCTCGGCCGCTGGATCAGGAGGACAAGGAACTGGCCAATATCGATGCCATCGGCGCCCAATTGGGGATCGGCAGCGCGGCGATCAAGCAGATGTTCCAGAAGATGGCCAAGTCCAAGAGTCTGCGGGCGTCCGAGTCCGATACGATCCTGCATCTGAACATCAAGAACCCGTTGATCTGCCAGCTCCGCGACATGCCGCGCTCAGAGACTTTCGATCTGGCGCTCGGTTGCATCTACAACAACGCCGTGATGTTCGCGCATCACTACGTATCGGCCGAAAACGCCGAGGTCATTTTCGCGGCCAACAACCGCGCCTTTTCGGCCATGATCGCCAACGCCCAGGCGCTGGCCCAGCAGCAGGAACTGCTGGCCCAAGTGGAGATGGAGCGGGACGAGTTGAAACGGCGATTGCCCGAGATCAAGCTCGCGGAGCACCGTTGCTGTTTCTTTGCCTTTGACTACAAGTTCGAGGACAACTATCGCGTCCTGGAATGGCTGCAGGACTATTTCCAGCGAAAGAAGCTGGGCATTCAGGTTTTGGCGCCCGCTCAGGGAATGCAGAATTTGAACATCATCAAGGATCTCCACCGGCAACTGAAGGCAGCTCACTTCGGGATCGCGGAGATTTCGAACAACAACCTGAACGTGCTGTACGAAGCGGGGCTGCTGCATGGAATGGGCAAACCGCTGATTCTGCTTCGCCGAGACGATAGTCGGGACGAACCGCCTTTCGACATTTTCAGCGACTATCAGGCCAAATACGTCGTCAACCGTCGCGGTCCGGAAGTGGAATTCACTTGGCTGGAAAAAGAAATGGACAAGGCCATGCAGGCGGTATTCCACATGCTGCCGGAATTACAGCGTGTGCCTGTTTGGGAAGGCAAAGACCGCTGATGAACGCTATTCAACGCTAGGGAATACACGAACCCGGAATCTCCATTAGCGTTCATCAGCGTTGATTAGCGGTTTTCTCAGAGAGACGATTCGAAAGGAGAAATACATGAACCTGCCGCCGGAAATTCAGACCTTCATTGCTGAACTTCGTTCCCAGCATCCGCAGTTGGCGGGCGTGTCGGACGAACAGATCCTGATGATGCTCCAGCAGGCCCAGACGCAGGCGGCTGCGGGTGGTTCGGTTCAGGATTTGGACGAGATGTCGGGCGATGATTGCATCGCCCTGGGAGAACAACTCTTGCACGCGGGCCGCTGGGATGACGCTGAACGGTGTTTCTTTGCGGCGTTGGACAAAGGCGAACAGGCGGGGGACTTGGACATTCAATGCATGGCCGCCGGAACTCTGGGCCGGCTGTGTGGGCAACGCGGCGATTTCCGGCAGGCGATGGCGCTGTTGCAACAATCATTGGGCTTGGCAGAACGGCTGGGCGACCGGCGGCTGCAAGGCGTGAACTACAGCGAAATCGGTGCGCTCTACACGATGCAGGGTCAATACCCGCAAGCAGCGGAGCACTACAAGAAGGTCATTCGAATCATGGAGGAAATCAGCGACGAAGCGGGACTGGCCGTGGGCTACGGCAATTTGGGCAATGTCTACATGTACCAAGGCGATTTTGAGCGGGCGATTGAGGCGTACGAGAAGAGCCTGGCCATCTCCCTGCGTTTGGGCGAACATCGCTTATCCGCTAACCAATACGGCAACCTTGGCAGCGTCTATCAACAGCAGGGACGCTACGACCGCGCGATCGAGATATATCTGAAGAGTCTTGAGATCAGCGAGCGGCTGGGCGACGAACCGACATCGGCCATACAGTACGGCAACCTCGGCAACGTGCACCGGGAAATGGGCCAGTTCGACGAGGCGATCCGCATGATCGAAAGAGGCCTGGAGATTCACCGGCGGATCGGGGACGAGCCGGGTATGGCCAAGGATTACGGCAATCTGGCCAGCGTGTACCGGCAAAAGGGCGACACGGCTCGGGCTCTGGAATACTTCGACAAGTCGCTGAAGATTACCGAACGCATCGGCGATCAGCACACTTCCGCCGCGATGTATTTCAACCTCGGCAACCTCTACCGCGAGACCGGCGACCGCGAGCAGGCCTGGCGGCACTACGAAAAGGCCAAGGCCCTCTTCGAGATGCTCGGCGTTCCGCACCACGCCCAAAAAGTCGCGCGGGCGTTGCAGATGCTGTAGCATCGAGACCATCCCCGCGCAACTTCCCCCGGCGCATTCCCACTCGCTACGCGATTGCTCCGATCCCACGCCTGCAACGCGAACAATGCGCGGCAAGCAATGGCTGCTCACCTGCTGGAAGCGCGCGGCGCGACCGTCGAAGATGTGGCTGCCGTAACCGCCATTCCAAAGCGGGCGCTCGCCACGATTCTCGACGGTTCGCAATCCATCGATGCAACCAGCCGCGGCCAACTGGCCAAGTTCTTTCACGTCTCGGCAGATTTGTTCCTGGCCGGCGAGTAGCCCGCTCGGTTCCGCAGGCTTGCCGCGCCGGAGCGGGTGTCGTAGACTGAATGGTGGCGTTGCTGGAATGGACGAAGATGATGAAGGATGCTGCTGTATGATCGCCGGTATTTCTGAGAGTCCCATTCAGGCGTTCTATCATTTTCTCGGCAGGCGACTGAACGACGGCGATGCTGATTTGACGCCGGAACAGAGCGTGCGCGAGTTTCGCTTGTACCAGGAAGAACTCGATCGTTTCCTCCGTGAAACCGAGCCCGCAGCGGAGCAAAGCCAGCGTGGGGAAACACGGCCCTTGGACGTCGACGCAGTTATGCTCCGAGTTCAAGAGCGTCTGCAGGGTCAATCCGGAGAGCGTTGATGGCTCGCGCGGAATGGACCTCAACCGCCGAGGACGAACTTACGGAGATTGCGTACTGGATCGCGGTCGAGGCGGGGCGTCCCGGTACGGCGCGCAGCATCGTTGAGGAAATTCAGCAAAAAGCGGACTTCTACGCGGCCAATCCGAAACTTGGCCAACGCCATCCCGACTTCCCAGACGGCTGGCTCTACTTTCGGCACAAGCGGTGGATTGTTGTCTATCGCCCCAAGAACGACGGTGTCGACATACTCCGTGTCGTGGACGCCTCGCGCGATTTCCCGCGTTTGTTCCCGTGAACAGTTGATCCCGACGTCTCAAATGAGAGATATGCTGTGCGCGAAGGTGCCAAGTTGGCAGCTCCGGTTTTCAACCCTGTGGTTGTCGATTCCGGTTCAAGCGGCGGGCTTTGATTTTCAGGTAGGGCGGCAAAAAGCAGGCTCGGTGTTGGTCGCTTCCCACGGCCGCCCAGGCGTCGGCTCGGGGCGGTTCTTGGAAATCTTCGATGACGAATCCGCTGCGGCACAGTCCGCCCACGAGCGTATCCAGCGGGTGGATGAACTCCAGGGTCTCTCGCTCCAAATGCCGTTCGCTCGACGCACTGCTGGAAGCGAGGCGACCTGAAAAGGCGGGATGCACGACGCGATACCCGTCGTTGCTCGCGGTTCCGCTGGCTTGCAGCGAGGCCGGTTGCTTGTGCTGCACTACGTAGCGACCGCCGTCGCGAAGTACCCGCGCGACTTCCGCGTACACCGGCAGCGGGTCGGGCAGGTAACACGCGCTGACCGGTTGCAGGACGCAGTCGAAACTCGCATCTTCCAGTGCCGAGAGGTCGTCCATCGAAGTCAGCAGCGTCGCGACGTGAACTTCGTGGCCGTGACGAAACGAGACTGGCGCCGAGCGGTAGGCGGCAGCCAACTGCTGATCGACGGCCAGCATCCGCGGGCTGATGTCGACCACCGTGACGCGGAATCCGGCCAAGGCGTAAAGCACGCTGTGGGTGCCCCCGCCGGCGGCCAGGCAGAGCAGCGTGGAGCCGGGCCGAGGCAGATCTCGCAGCCAAGGGTCGAGCGCCGCCTCCGCCGTCTCGGGATCCATGAGCAGTTCGTTGATTCCTTCGGTTTGGACGAATTTGGGCTCGCAGGCCAGTTCGTCCCAGGCTCGCCGATTCCGCTCGCGCGCGGCCTCCGCGGCGTGCAGATCGGCAACCCACGCGGCCAGCTCCTGCAGTCGGCGACCGAGCGGCGGCTCGGCCGAACTTTGCAGCCGTCGCGCCACGGCTTCGATGGGGCTGCACAAAACGCCGGCCACCTGCAGACGTGGCGGATGGGGTTCATGCATCCCGACCCACTGGGCCGCGAAATGCTGCACGGCGACCTCGCCCAGCCAACTGCCGTAGCACAGGGCCAGCGAGTCGAACTCGGCGGCGTCGCCACGTTCGCGCTGGGCGTCCAGGATGCGTTCCGCCGCCGGCACGCCCAACGGGGTGATCTCAAGCGTCAGGCCATGTCGCTGCTGGGCATGGACGACCGCGGCTTCCGCAAATTGACGCATGGCGGTTCAGAACTCGGGATTGCGACGGTACAGGAAGGGACGACTGTTGACCAGGGCCAGGACGATTGCGGAAAAATGGTCTTCCTCCGCGTTCGCTGCCGCGATCATGTCGCGGATCACGCATTGGTCGACTTCCTCCAGCCCTCGGCCTAATGCATAGATGAGCAGATTCTTGGCGAAACTCCGCACAAACGCCTCGCGCGATTTCAGCAGCACATCCTTCAAGGCGACGGGCCCATCCAGTTCCGTGCCGTCGGGAAGTTGGCCGGAAGCGTCGATCGGTTTTCCGGCGTCGTGCGTTCGCCAACGGCCGAGCGCGTCGTAGTTTTCCAGGGCGAATCCCAGCGGATCGATCCTCGCGTGGCAACTGGCACAAGCGGGAGATGCGCGGTGTTTCTCCAGCAGTTCCCGCAGCGGTACGGGTTTCCCGTCCGCCGCGACTTCCAAGGCGGGGACGTCGGGCGGCGGAGGCGGCGGAGCAGTGCCCAGAATGCGGTCCGCGACGTAGTTGCCGCGCCGCGGCACGTTGGTGCGGTTCGGGTCGGACTGCAGCATCAGCAGCGCGGCCGACGTGAGCACCCCGCCGCGGCGCCGGTCCATCAGCGTCACCCGCCGTAGTTCGGAACCGCGCACCGAGTCCAGACCGTAGTGCTTCGCCAACCGCTCGTTCCAGTAGGCATAGTCGGCGTCGATCAGGTCGGTGACCGGCCGATCCTGCTGGACGAGCCCCGCCAGCAGCGACTCGACTTCGGCCAGCATCAATCCGCCCAACTCCGCGTCGTAGTCCGGAAAAACGTCCGCGTCCACCTGGTGCGATGCGATGCCTCGCAACCCCAGCCATTGGCCGAAGAAGTTTTTCACCAGCGCCTGGCTGCGCTCGTCCTTCAGCATGCGCAAGGTTTGGGAGCGAAGTGTCTCCGGTTCACTCAAACGGCCTCCGGCTGCCAATTGCAGCAAGGTTTCGTCGGGCGGACGCGACCAGAGAAAGAAACTCAGGCGCGTAGCCAGTTCGTAGTCGTCGATGCGGTACGGCTCGTTCGACGATTCGCGATTCTCTTCGACGCGGATCAGGAACCGCGGCGACATCAGCACGGCGGTGAAGACATGCTGCAGCGCAGTCTGGCGATCTTCGCCCGCTTCGCGGCTCTTCTGGTAGAGGCCGGTCAGCCGCTCGATGAACGGTTCGGCGGCGGGCCGGCGAAAGGCACGAGTGGTGAAACGCCGGATCACCTCGCGAGTGGCGTCCGCGTCGGTCTTGTCGTCGCCGCCGAACATGCGAGTATATCGATCGGGCGACGTTTCCCGGACGTCGACGACCGCCTGGACCGCCATTCGAGCAGCCGCGTGGTACTGTTCGACCTGGACAGGCGTAAAGGTGAGGGCCGGGCCGATATTGTCGAAACCGAAACTGCTGGGGTCCGGCGGAAAATCCTCGGCCAAACGCAGGTCCAGGCCGGTCAAGTCCAGGATCGCGTTGTCGTACTCGGTGCGGTTCAGCCTCCGCAACGGCGGCGGGCCCGGGTCGTTGACCGAATCGCAGTTCAGATCGGTGAGTGTCTGCTCCAGAAACTGGAGCATCAACTTGCGCTCGTTCGCGTTGGGACGCGCCGCGGCGTCCGCCGGCGGCATGTCCTCGCTCTCCAGCAGGTGCGAGGCGACTTCCCATTTCTCGCGGTGCTTCAGGATCAGCCGGGGGTCGGTGTCCATCGCCAAGTTGACGTCGCCGCGAGTTTGTTCCTCGTTGTGGCAACTGTAACAGTAGCGTCGGAACAGCCCGCCCACGTTGCGGTCCCACGAGAGTGGATCTTCGTGCCTGCCCGGCTGCGCATGCGCAGGAGCGGCGCAGGTCAACACCAGGATGACCGCGGCCAAACGGTGGCACTCGCCGACTCGAGAGGATTGTGTGGAAATCGGCATGGGCAACTTCTTCACGACAGGTCCAGGCGACCGGTGCTGTCGCCGAACTGCGACCGCTCGACTCCCAAAGCGGCGAGCATTTCCAGGTACAGGTTGCAGATGGGCGTCTTCTTGCCAAGCTTCACGTGGCGTCCGCCACGCACTCGTCCGCCGCCCCCTCCGGCCACCAGCAACGGCAGGTCGTCGTTGTTGTGTCGGTTGCCGTCGCTGATCCCTGAACCGAAGGAAATCATGACGTGATCCAGCAGCGTACCGTCGCCTTCCTGGATCTCCGACATCCGCTGCAGCATCCGCGCGAATAGCTCGACGTGATGCGAGTTGATGCGCGTCAGCGCCCGATGCTTCTCTGCCTCGCCGTTGTGGTGCGAATTCGAATGATGCGAACCCGGCGCGTCGATCTCCTTGTACGACCGGCCCGATTTCTCGTACGAGAACATGAAGCTGGCGATGCGGGTTTGATCCGTCTGGAACGCCAGCGTCAGAATGTCCAGGATCAAGTTGACGTGCTCGGCGTACGTCGGCGGAATGCCTCGTCCTTCCGGAATGATCAATTTCGGCAGGCGAGGATCGTCGACGCCGGCCAGCGGATCGGTGGCAAGGCCCTCGGCATGGTGGCCGTGGTCGTCGGCCTCCGCTTGCCCCACTCGCCGTTCCACGCTCCGCAGTCCTTCGAGGAATTCCTGCATCTTCCGGCGATCCGAGTAGCCCAGCTTTCTTTGCAGGTCGCGTGCTTCGTCGCGGACAAGGTCCAGTACGCTGGCCGCTGCCGAATCGCTGGCGGCCGCCGGTGACGCGGTCAGAGCATTCCAGTCGGGTTGCCGCGCTGGCTTGCCGCGGAACAGCCGTTCGTACAACTGCTTGGGATTCAGTTCCAGGGCCGCGGGAGTCGTCTGGCTGCGCCAGGAGATGTTCGACATGTACGTGCCGCTGTACCCATGATCGCCGCGGCTGCCCGGATCGATCCCCAACGCGAGCGCATCCACTGGCGTGTCGAGCCCTACCTCGCGCGCGGCCAACTGATCGACCGAAGCGCCAGCGACTTCGGGAACCTCCGAATGCTTGCACTTGGCGCCCACCAAATAGCCGCCGCCGGTCGGTTCGTGCGAAGCGCTGGTGCCGCGGCAGTGATCGGCGGCCAAATCGCTGACGACGACGATGTGCTCCTTGACCTTGTCCAGCGGCTGAAGCGTCGTCGGCAACTCCGTCAACTCGCCTTCCGACTTGGGACGCCACGCCGGCATATGAACGCCGTTGGGCACGTAGAAGAACGCGATCCGCGTGGGGATCTTCGACACTTCCCCCGCCGCGGCGCCGCTGCCGCCCATCGCTTCCAGCCAAGGCAGGGCCACCGCGGCGCCCGCTCCCTTGAGCAATGTCCGTCGCGAGATCGCAAGTGACTTCATCGTGGCGTCTCCTGATTCTGTCAGTATCCCATCACTGTTGGGACGGATTTCGTTGGAAGAACGGGCGCATTGCCAACTGGCGGTCAATGCCGAAGGACACGCCCAAGGCACGTCAACAGATAATCGTTCGTTGATGCAACGATGCAGGATAAGCGGTTCGTCGTGGCTCGTCAACTGCCTTGTCCGATGACGCAAGTTGTGAGCAAGAGGTCCCGCCGTCAGACTGCAATCCCTAGTCGTCATTCTTATCCGATGATCGAGAAAGGCTTGGCGTCTGATCGGAACATGGTTCTTGTGCATTTGTTTCCCGCGTTGCTTTCTTGCGGTTGGCACCTTTTTCCAAACGGGCTAGACTGTGTTGTGAGGAGGCAGGAGGGTTCACTGACGCGAATCTTCGAAAGTTGTCTCAGGTATTCACAAATAGTGGAGGAAGGTGACTATGCCCCTGGATCCCAACCAGATACTTTGCCTGACAGACCTGCAGGGGCGATGCCTGGGCCGGGTATCGGTCGAACGTATCGAGCGAAATCAAATTGTCGGCGTTTTCACCCCAGAATCCGACTTTGCTGCCGTGCGCGATTTGTTCGATGAACTTGAAGCCGCCGTGAACGACCAGATTTTTGGTGAAGCAGACCGCATCAGCCAGGAAATCGACCGCCTCGGGCTGAGCCTGGGCAGTTCTGGTGCGACGGAACAACTGGCCGTCTGCGACGTTCAGATCATGGGCGTATCCCATTTTTGTTGCCAAGTTCCGAATCTTGCATTGACACAGGTCTCCCGCGCTGTGGCTTAGAATCGTTCGGCAGCAACTACGAAGGCCAGAGCGAAGTGCGTCTTTCACTCCCCCGATGGCCCGTACCGTGAATTCGACGAGCATCGAACCATGAATGGCTTGAAACCGTCTGCTGAGTTGAACGCCGCGGCGCCGCGAACCATCCATCGCGGGCCGTACCCCGAATTGACTTGGCCCGCCGTGATCGTCGGCTGGATGCTGGGCGCCATGATCGCCGTCTCGATCGGTTACGCTTCGCTGATCCTGGGTTTCTCGATCGAGGGTTCGGAGCTGGCTGCGATCCTGGGCTGGGGCATTCTTCGCGGCGTGCTGCGGCGCACCAGCATCGTCGAGAACAACATCAACCAGACGATCGCCTCGGCCGTCAACGGCGCGTCGGCTGGGATGATGTTCTCGATACCGGCCCTGTTCATCCTGACCACGCCCGCGCGCGATCCGACGGGTGAGTTTGCCAGCTTGACTCAATTCAACATCCCGTTGATGGTGCTGGCCTGCATCACCGGCGGCGTGCTCGGACTGGCCTTCATCATCCCGCTGCGCAAGCAATTGATCGACTTCGACCGTTTGGCCTATCCGGGCGGAATCGCGGTGGCCGCGATCTTGAAATCGCCGGGTGCGGGATTGCAGAAGGCGCTGTACCTGATCGGCGCCGGTCTGGTCGCCGGCGCGTTCTACCTGGCCGCCATCAAACTGACCGGCAGCGATCATCCGGATTGGACGCTGGGCGAGCAGTTGGGTCTGCCGCCGTATCTGAACGTCACGCTGTTTCTGTCGTTGATGACGATCGGTGTCGGCTTCCTGTCCGGCAAAGGAGGCCTGTGGTTCGGCACTGGCGGCTTTCTCTGTTATTGGCTGTTGGCGCCGCTGCTGGTCCACATGGGGCAAGGCGGCGTCACGGAATTGCTCGAAGACCCCAACGCCTTGCGAGTCACCCTGTATCGGCCGACCGGGATCGGGATGCTGATCGGCGCGGCGTTGGGGGGGATCGTGGCGGCGCTGCCGCTGATCCTGAGCGCGTTCAAGTCGTTGCAGGAATCCAGCCGCGCCAACTACGGGGACAGCGCGGCCATGTCCGACGAAATGCCGATTCGGTTGTTGTACTTCGCCATTGTCGCCGGTGTGTTCGTGCTGGCCACGATCTGCTATCAGTCGGTGGGCGACGAGATGACGCTGTGGCGCGCGGCGCTGATGGCCGTGCTGGGGACCGTCTGGGTGTGGGTGGCCGGAGTGATCGTGTCCGAATGCCTGGGGCGGACCAATTGGTCTCCGCTGTCCGGCATGACGCTGATCGCCGTGACGATTCTGCTGGTCATCGCCCGAAGCGGGATGAGCAGTCCGGCGGCCATTCTGAGTTCGGTGATGGTCGGTGCCGCGATCTGCGTGGCGATCGCCCAGGCCGGCGACATGATGTTGGATTTGAAATCCGGGTATCTGATCGGCGCGATGCCTCGCCGCCAGCAAATCGCGCAGTTCATCGGTTGTTGGCTGGGACCGTTGATCGTGATCGGCTTGATCTTCGTGCTGCACAAGCAGTACACGTTGGGCAGCGCGAATCTGCCGGCGCCGCAGGGCGAGGCGTTGGCGTCGATGATCCAAGGCATCGTCAGCGACAACGTGCCGACCTACCGCTACGTGGCCGGGGCCGGGTTGGGCGGGGCGCTGGCCTTCAGCGGCCTGGGCGGCATCGGGGTTCTGATCGGACTGGGCTTCTACATGCCGTTCGACATCGTGCTGACGTACACGCTGGGCAATCTGCTCCGCATCCTGGCGGACCGGTATCTGGGCCGGCATTTCTCCGAGCACGTGGGCGTGCCGGTCGCCGCCGGTCTGATCGTCGGCGAAGCGATGGTGGGCGTCGGCTACGCCTTCTACCAGATCCTGCAAGGGGCGTTCTCATGAATGTACCTCGACTGTGCGGCCATGTTCTGCTGTGGATCGGCTTCCTGGACGGTGCGCTGGTGACCGTGCGGAGCACCGAAGTTCCCGGCGATCCGTGGGCGACCATCGCCTGGTTCGAATATGCTGTGGCGCTGGCGGTGGCGTTGGCTGGCGTGATGATTCTCCGAACGACCAGACGCTCGATCAGCGCAGGCAACGGGAAACACGCGGGAAATGTTGCCGAGATGAGAGCCGCCTTGATGCGTTTGCGTGAGCGCCTTGAGTTCTGGCAGACGGACGCGGGGCGGATGCCCGTGCATGAAGTGCATCGCGCGATCGACGAGCATCTGACGGACGACTTTGCGCTGTTCGCCGACTTGCGAGAATCGCTGATCGACGCGTTCGGACTGTCTGGGTTCGCGGCGGTCATGACCGAGTTCGCGTTGGCCGAACGAACGGTCAACCGCATCTGGTCCGCCTCGGCCGACGGCTACATCGACGAAGTCGACGCCTGCCTCCCCCGCGCCGTCGCCCACCTCGACCACGCCATCCAACGCCTGGACGCCGCCCTGGCCGCAGCCCGGCCCAGCGATCGTTGCTAGGCTAGCGAGTTCGAGAACCCTATTACAAAATCATGGTTACAGAATCATGAGTTGGTGACGACCATTCCACGAGTTTGGATCATGCCCATCTTGACTGCTAGTCCCATCACGACTTTCGATCAAGAGGCATTCCACGCTGTCGACAGGATCGCGACGGGATGCGCGTTTGACATTCACAACGAGATGGGCCGCTACCTTGACGAGCGTCTGTACCAAGCCGAGCTGGCGGCCCGACTCGAGGACCGAGGGCACGCTGTCATCCGTGAGATGAAGATCACACTCATCCTCGATGGTTTCATCCGGGACTACTATGTCGATATTCTTGTTGATCGCGGTGTCATCATCGAGACGAAAGCGGCCGAATCGCTGAATGCCTCGCACCGGGCGCAGGTGTTGAACTATGTCTACTTGTGCGAGCTTCACCACGCCACGCTGCTGAACTTCCGGTCCGAGCGAGTTCAGCACGAGTTCGTGTCCACGCAACTCACCTCGGCCCTGCGCCGACAGGTCTCCTGGGAACTCGATGAGTGGAGGCCGCTCAGCACCGGGTGTGAAACACTCCATAACACCATGCAACGTGTACTCGCGGATTGGGGCAGTGGCCTTGATCCCACACTGTATCGCGACGCCGTGACTTATTTTCTCGGAGGAGAAGGCAGCGTGGTTCGTCACGTCGAGGTCGCTTCCACACGCGGAGTCATCGGCACGCAAAAAGTCCGCCACCTAGCTGATGACATCGCGTTCTCCGTGACCGCGTCGGTTCACCGCCCACACGTCGTGCGGGAACACCATCACCGTTTTCTCCGGCACACATCTTTGCGTGCCATCCAATGGGTCAATCTGAATCGTCAAACCGTGAGCATTCAGACCATTCAGAAATGATTCTGTAATCCATGATTCTGCGAACCATGCGTGCAAGCAACTGGATAGCTCGCACGAGCCTGTATGTGCCGCCGCGGCATCGGTCCTTTTGCGGCGTTCCCCTGCTGAAACGGCGGGTTACGCGCGGTTCAGGCAACGTTCCAGGTAATCCCGGGCCCGGTTGATCTCGGCGGTCACCGCTTCGGTCGTTTCCAGGATGGGGATGCCGCGGGGGACGGGATGCATGAAGATCTCGGTGAAGCCTCGGTAGCCGATCTGCTTCAAAGCGGCCAGCAGCGGGGTGAAATCCAGCGGTCCGCGCCCGGGCATCTGCAGCAGTTCCTGCTCCTTGGGCAGCTTGGTCATCGAGCCCATGCCGTGCTGCCAGGCTTGAAAGAAGACCAGCGCGGGGCCGAGATCCTTGATCACGCGGGCGATCGTCTCTTCCTCCTGCGGCAGATGGTACGGCGCCAACGCGATGCCCAGATGCGGCGGCTTGGCGAACTCGGCGAAGTAGCGGATCGAGTCGGGCGTGTGAATCAGCGAGTTGGCGTGGTTTTCGATACCGATCGCGACGCCCAGTTCTTCCGCCACCGCGACGTGCGGCGCGAGGCTGGCGACGAACGCCTTGACCTGATCGCGCAGCGTCTTGCCCTCGGCATTCCTCGCTCCGGTGACGATTACGCGTCCGCCGAGTTTCTTCAACACCCGCATCTCGTCCTGCAGACTGTATGGCCCCAGGTCGTAGCGCGTGATCACGCCCAGTCGCACGTTGTGCTGCTGCAGCAGTTCGAGGAACCGCTCGTGCCCCATCGCCTCGACCTGCTCGCGATGATCGGCATGCCGCCGCGGCCAGATGTCGATCCATTCGGCGCCGGTCTTCCGCACCTCGCCCAGCACCTCGCCCATCGCCGTCGTTCCGTACATCGGCGACCCGAGAATGTAGTTCAAGCGGAACGCGTCGTCCGCCGCCCAAATCCCGTTCCGATCGCCGGCAACCGCCGACACCGCCGCGGCTGCAACCCCCAGATGAAATTGCCGCCGACTGATTCGATCGTTCGACACGTAATTGCTCCTCTTGCTGATCCGCTTTCGCAGGCACGACACACGAGAGTTTCAGCCGGCCTGATATCCGTCGCGTTGCTCGCGGCGCAGGAGGGCGTTGGCTGCTTCGTCGTCGACGAAGTGCTCGGCTTGGGCATCCCATTTCAGCGGGCGACCTAGGCGCATGGCGATGTTGCCGATGTGGCAGGTGGTGGCGCTCTGGTGCTGGCTGACGACGTCCGAAATGGGCGTGTTGCGAGTCTTGACGCAATCGAAGAAGTTGCCCATGTGGTTGACGATCGAATCCAGCTTGCCCATGCGGGCCGGGCGGTCGAGGTTGTCGTGTGCGTAGATCCGGAAAGCGTCGCGTTCCAGCGACTGATCGGCCAGATCCTCGACCGGTTTGCCTTCGATGCTGCCGCGATTGACGAAGATGCGGCCTGTGGTGCCGGTGAACATGATGCCGTTGCGGCCGTTGTCGGCCACGGTCATGATCACGCCGCCGGGATACTGGTACTCGGCGTAGTAGTCGATCGCCACGTTGTAACCGTTGGGCACGTCGGGGTACTTGGCTTGGCCGCGAACCTCGATCGGTTGGGCGTTGATAGCCCACTGGCCGATGTCCAGATGGTGCGCTCCCCAGTCCGTCATTTGGCCGCCGGAATACTCGTACCACCAGCGGAACGTGTAGTGACAGCGTTCCTGGATGTAGGGAACCGCGGGCGTCTGGCCTTGCCACAGATCCCAATTCAGATGCGGCGGCGGGTCTTTGACTTCGAACGGTCCACCCGTCACGTTTTTGCCCAGCACAATATCGACGCGTTGCAAATCGCCGATCCGGCCTTGGCGGACCATTTCGACGGCCAGTCGGAAGCGGTGATCGCTCCGCTGCCACGAACCGACTTGGACCACGCGCCCGGTCTCGCGGACCACCTGGGCGATCTGTTGCCCTTCTTCGACGGTCAGCGTCAGCGGCTTTTCCACGTAGACGTCTTTTCCAGCACGGCAAGCATCGATGACCATCGCCGCGTGCCAGTGGTCCGGGCTGCCGATCGTGATGATCTCGATGTCTTTGCGATCGAGCAGCTTGCGGTAGTCCTCGTACAATTCCGCCTTGCCACCGAACTGCTCGCGGGCTTTCTCGGCGATCTCTCGATCCACATCGCAGATGGCCACGATGTCGCCGTGTGCCACGGCCTTCTCGGCCACCACCGAGCCTTGATACCGCATCCCGATGGCCCCGATCCGGAACCGGTCGCTGGCCGCTTGCGGCAGATCCTGTTCCGCGGCGTTGGCGGTGAAAAAGTACGGAGTCAACACGCCGGCGGTCGCCGCGGCGGAGCAACCCTGCAAGAAAGCTCGGCGGGAGAGTCGAGAATCGGTCATGGCGGGTTCCTTGTTAATGGGAGAATTGCGATAGGTTTCTATTTTGGCTAAGCGGAGGGGAAACTTGAATAGGGTGCAGGGCCTTGCGTTTCGTCGTTGCTGATTCGAAAATGAGCCCACGGATTCCGGAATGCGGCGACCGACCGCATGATTCCAGATGTTGCTTTAACTGTCGGGCCGTGAAGTTTTCACCATTGGAAGGGTTCGTGCGATGCGCAACAAGATCTCCATCATCGGTGCCGGGTTCGTGGGGGCGACCGCCGCTCACTGGTGTGCCGTCAAGGAATTGGGGGATGTGGTTCTGGTGGATGTGGTCGAGGGGATGCCGCAAGGGAAGGCATTGGACTTGTTGGAAGCCGGGCCGGTCGAGAATTACGACCTGCACATCGTCGGGTCGAATAACTACCAGGACACGGCCGGTTCCGACATCGTGGTGGTCACGGCGGGGTTGCCGCGGAAGCCTGGCATGACTCGCGAAGATCTGGTTGTGACCAATGGAAACATCATCCGCGAGGTGATGGAGAATGTCGTTCGGCACTCGCCGGATGCGATCGTGATCCTCGTTACGAACCCTCTGGATACGATGGTCTACTTGGCAAAGAAGGTCAGCGGCCTGCCGCGCGAACGGATCATTGGTCAGGCAGGCGTCTTGGACAGCGCCCGCATGCGGGCCTTTATGGCGATGGAATTGGACGTCAGCGTCGAGAACACGCACGCCTTCGTGCTGGGCGGACACGGCGACGAAATGGTGCCCTTGCCGCGTTACTCGACCGTGGCGGGGATTCCGATCACGGAACTGCTGCCTCCGGACCGAATCGAGGCGATTGTCGAACGCACTCGCAAGGGCGGCGGCGAGATCGTCTCGCTGCTGAAGAAGGGCAGTGCGTTTTTCGCTCCGAGCGCCGCCACCATGCAGATGGTCGAAGCGATTCTGAAGGATCGCAAACAGATTCTGCCCTGCTGCGTGTACTTGGAGGGCGAGTACGGTCTGAACGACATCTGCTTTGGCGTGCCAGTGAAACTGGGCAGTCGCGGTGTCGAACAGATCATGGAGATCACGTTGACCGACGACGAGCGTGCGGCGATGCACCGATCGGCGGACTTGATTCGTTCCAGCATGGCGGCACTCGAAGTCTAGGGAGAAACAGCAATGGCCAAATGCTTGGTGGTCTACGGCAGCAAGTACGGATCCACGCACGAAGTGGCGTCGGCGGTCGCGGAAGGACTGGGGGCCGATCTGGCCGAGGTCGGCAGCAACCCGGAGGTTCAGGCTTACGACTTGGTCGTGATCGGTTCGCCGATTTACGCCGGCGACTATTTGGACTCGGTCTCGCGTTTTGTCAGAGAAAACAAGAGTTCGCTTCAGCAGCGGAAAGTGGCAGCGTTCATCACGGCCGCCGCCGACATGGAAATCCAGCCAGGATTGACGGGCGACGAGGACGATCTGCTGCATACTCAGCAGATTTACGCGGACGGCTTGGCGCGTTTGGCAGGCGGCGAAGTCATCGCGACACGGGGATTCGGAGGAAGGCTAGTGCCCGAGCAGTTGGCCGAGGCGGACCACAAGATGCTGGCATGGTTCTATCGATTCCTGATGCGCGACGAATTGAAAGGCTTCGACCTGCTGAACCTTCCCGAAGCCAAGGCCTGGGGCGAGCAGCTTCGCGCCATGCTGGAAGGCTGAACGATCTGCGCTGGAGTGTACGCTTCAGCGAGACGGGACGAGAGAAGCGATCGGAAACGCAGACTCCATGAAAGTCCTGCGCGGGCAATTGAATCACACACGGATTCCTGCGACGATAACACGCTAAAGCGTGTCCAACATGATGCACTCCTTTGGCGCTAAGTGTAGAAAC
>JAHDXO010000025.1 GCA_023382975.1 Pirellulaceae bacterium | reverse complement strand
CAGTGGTCAGTGGTCAGTGGTCAGTGGTCAGTGGTCAGTGGTCAGTGGTCAGTGGTCAGTGGTCAGTGGTCAGTGGTCAGTGGTCAGTGGTCAGTGGTCAGTGGTCAGTGGTCACTATTGGCAGGAAAATAACTGTCCGCAAGTTCGTAGTCGTTACGCTCCGCCGTGGCGAAACGTCATCACGGCGGAGCGTGATGACTACATTCAAAATCCGACGGTAATTCCTTTGCCGATCCTTAGGGAACTCTGTTGGGTTCGGGGACGGGGAGGTACTGAAAGTCGCTGCCGCTGCGAACGGTGTACAGGTGATCGATAAAGGCGGCTTCTCCGTCGGGCGAGTGCAGGACGATTTCGTCGATGTCCAGTTCCCCGAAATCGGCGTACAGATCGCGTGTGACGATCTGCCATTGGTCGGACAGCGCACGGTCTCCCACGCGTTTGGCGCCTGGCAGCGTTGGTTCGCCCGCGCCGAGATCGTAGCGGGCGGGACGCGACAGAGCATCGGGATGCAGCAGTTCCAGGCCGATTCGCCCCCCGCTCGGCTTGCGGACGGCGAAGCGGACAAAACGGAATTCGCCCCACTGAGGACGTTCGCGAATGGCGACGGGCGTTTCGAGCCGCCATGCGCAAACGCTTTCCGGCGGCAATGCGATCGCCGACTGGCCGGTGTACCGAGCGGCAGCGGTCAAGGCGGCCGGTTCGCCGTCGACGGTGCGGAGCGGCGCGTCGTCTTCGAACAGCGCGCGGATCATCGGCAGCCGGGACGTCGCGAGGATGCCTTCCCAGAAAACGGGCACGGCGGCGGGCGTGGCCGCTTGCTGGACCTCGATTTCCACCGGGCGCGTGACGGCGTTGTCGGCGCGGACCAACGGAAAGACGAGCGGCGCCACCTCGGTTTGCCAGTTCTCACGGTACGGGATCTCGCGTTCCTCCAAGACTTGGCCGTCCAACGACACCCGGACGGTCGTCTTCGCGTCACGTGCGCCGGTGCGGCTGACGGCGAGCACCAGGAAATTCCGGCCGGGCACCAGGTCCGCGGAACGCGACAGAATCAGCGGCTGGTCGCGCACGTCGACGCAGCGCACGAACGAGCCCAACCCGGCGTAGGATTCACGCAGCCGGCTGGGCCAGGCAACTTGTCCACCGGTCCGTGCGGTCCAACCGGCCCAGGCAGGGAATTGACGCGGGACCTGTTCACCGATTCGCCGGTTCCAAGCGGCGGTCTCGATGTCCAGGATCGGCTCCAGCCAATTGGCGAGATCGCGGACCGAGAACGGGTCGGCGCCGGCCGGACGTGCCTGATGAGCCGGGTCGGTCTCCAGGTGCAGCGTTTCGCCGGCCGCGAGGTCAATCGGTCCGATCGCCAGGGCCGCCTGCGAGCCGGTGTGCGGTGGGCCTTCGAAAAGCGTACGCTTCGACCCTGTCCCGGCCAAAATCCGCGGCCGAACGCAACCGCCGCCTTGAGCGATGCGGTCGAGACCGAATTCGCAACGGAACCGCGACCGGTCGGGCGGCGAGGGGAACGCCAAGCGGTCGGGTGCGGCCACGCCAAACCCCCAACCAAAATCGAGATTGCCGCTCTGCATCGTCCCTCCTCGGACGTTGCGGTTGCACTGCGCCGGCCAGAATCCGGCTGCTGCTTCGGACGTCCCACGCTGCTTGTCGAGCGGCAGTCGAGTCAGCGGGATCTGATTGGGAGCGAACATGCGACACACGCGAATGCGGGCGTGCGGCACCCAGATCAAATCGAGCGACCACGCGGGCTGAATGCCGTGCGACCATTGGTCGCTGATCCGCTCCGAGCCCCAGGCGAACGCCGCGAATCGGTCGAACGATCCGGTGACGATCAAACCGTCGTCCGTCTCGAACTGAATCAGTCGCGTCTGCAAATCCGGAGACAAAATCGCGACTTCCGAAACGGTCGAGGTCCAGAAATCCGCCGCGGGCAGATGCAGTTCGGCCAACTCGCCGAAGGTCACTCGCCGCACGCCGTCCGACTGCAACAACACGACTTCGCCATCCCGAATCCGGGCGTTCCGAAACGACAAACGGCGACCGTCACGCAGCATCGCCGTGCTCGGCACGTATCCGTCGGAACCGCCCCGCTGCCAGACAATTCGGCGGACAAAATCGGCTGCGACGCGGATTCGCGGGGAATCGGACGGACGTGGCGGGTGCAGAGAAACCGCCGGACGGACGATCCAGAAATCCCCAGTCTTCACGACGTCGCTTTCCTCTGATGGGCGATATCCGATGGCCGTTCCGGGCAGGCAATCCCCCGAGATCAACTCGATAAACGCCGTTGGCGGACTGGCGGGCGCCAATCGTCGATTCAACAGCCACATTGCCGGACGATTCGGTTCCATGAGGGCTTGGCCATCAAGTCGTGGGGAAAGATCGGGCTTGTGCCAATCGGAGAGATCGTTGCCTTCCAGGCGAGTTCCATCGGAAAGCCGAGCGGAGAACCGCGGCGGCGCAGCGGCGCAAAGTACGGTGAAAAATAGAGTTACGAACATCGACAGGGCAAGGCGGAGCGGGGTTCCGAGCGAAGGGTGGGGACGCAACACCGGTGGGCTGACGCCCAACCGCTCGCCAGGATTCGAGATGCCGCGCGAGGGGCGGGGAGGGAACACCGGTGGGCTGACGCCCAACCGCTCGCCAGGATTCGGGATGCCGCGCGAAGGGCGAGGATGGAACTCCTCAGCCGGGCACCTGTTTGCGGATTTACAGACCGCGACGGCCGGTACTGGGCGGTGCGGCTCAGGAGCGGGTACTTCGGCAGTGGCAACTCGGCATGCCGGGCGTGGACGGTCTTCGCCGCTGCCCGGTGATTGCGGACGATCCCCGAACGCTACAATCAATGGGTCACTCCCGTTGCGGGTTGTGCATGCGGTTCCGCGATGCCTGCTGGAAACACTTCTATCGAGGGACTATGATTCCCACCTGCTTCGAGTTCAGGTTAAACTAAGTTAGTTTGTATTGGTAGCCCCACGAGTCGAGAGCATGGACCATGCGATGAGTACCTCTGCGGAAACGCCAGTTGAATTGACTCGCCAATGCCCGATCTGTGGTGCGCGGCTTCGCATCGAGTTGTTTCGAAGCGGTGAAACCGCTTGCACCGACTGTGGCCATGTGGTCTGGTACGAGAAACGTACGATCGACGGGGTCGCGATTCTGGACGTGTTCTCCGGGATGGTCGCGATCAACACGGACATTGATCGAGTGAGCAAGACGCTGATCACGGGCGAGGAGCCACCGCGCGTTGTCCTGAACTTGTCCCGTCTTAAATTCATCAGCAGCGCATTTGTGGCGGGCATGATCGCCATGCAGAAGCGAATTCGCGCTGCGGGCGGGCGGTTGATTTTGTGCGGGATGCATCCGATCGTCCGCGAAACGCTGCACGGTGCGCGTCTGGACACTTTTTTTGACATTCGCGAAGACGAAGAAGACGCGCTGAGAAGCATCTGAAGAATCACCAAACCGTTTATGGATGGAAGGGAAAATTCTGTTATGCCTTTGTTGGTTGTCGGTTCGATCGCACTGGACAGCGTGGATACGCCGCAGGGTTCGCGGGACGAACTCCTGGGCGGTTCGGCCGTTTATTTCTCGTATGCCGCGAGCTATTTCACTTCGGTCCGATTGGTTGGCGCGGTGGGGGAAGACTGGCCCGTGGAACATACGCGGTTGCTCGAGTCGCGGCGGATTGACACGCGCGGACTGCAAGTGGTCCCGGGAGGGGCGACGTTCCGCTGGCGGGGCAAGTACATGACGAACATGAACGACCGCGAAACACTGGAAGTGCATTTGAACGTGCTGGGCAGCTTCGATCCGGTGCTGCCGGACGACTTCCGCCGCTGCCCGTTCGTGTTCTTGGCCAACGGTTCTCCGGCGATTCAGTTGAAGGTCTTGGATCAGTGCATCGGTCCGCGTTTGGTCGTGGCGGATACCATGGACTTGTGGATCCGGTCGGAACATGAGAATCTGGTCGAGGTGCTGAAGCGAGTCGACGGCCTGGTGTTGAACGACAGCGAAGCCCGGTTGTTGACGGGTGAGGAGAATCTGGTTCTCGCCGGCCACAAGGTTCGCGAGTTCGGTCCGAAGTTCGTGGTGATCAAGAAGGGCGAGCACGGAGCGATGTTTTTCTCGGAGTTCGAGACGTACGTGCTGCCGGCGTTTCCGACGAGCACGCTGGTCGACCCGACCGGTGCGGGCGACACGTTCGCGGGCGGGATGATGGGTTATCTGGCCGAACTCGATGCCTTTGACGCGGACAGCCTGAAGCGGGCGATGGCCTACGGGATTCTGGTCGCTAGCTTCACCGTCGAAGATTTCAGCCTGGACCGCCTGCGGCAGATCGATCGACGGGATCTCGATTTGCGCATGGACAAGTATCGGCGGATGCTGAGTTTCGACGCGTAGCCGCGGTGGGTTCAAAGCCGGCGGAACGCCTCGTAACACTCGATCGCTTCGGCATCGGACAGTCCTCGCCGGATCGCCAGTCGCGTTTTCGCCGTACACGACTCGCCGGCTTGCAGATCGCGGCCCAACAGGGACAGGTACAGCGAGCGATGGCTGTCTTCGCCGTAGGGCGTGGCGACCGCGAAGCAGTCTTCGGGCCGGGCCATGACCAGCGCGGCCAAGCCGCTTTCGCTATCGCGGCGCATGGCCAACGGAGCCGCCAAGTTCGGCAGGATTTGCCAATCGACTGGATGCGGCGGACGCTGCCAGCGCCCGTCTTGAATCATGCGCACGGCGGCTTCGTCACGCGGAGCCATTTGCCAGACGCCTCGTTCCCGACGGGCTTCCAGGAATCCAGGTTGGCCTGCGGCCTGCGGCGAGTCTTGGACGTAGACGAACGAGGCGGGAAAGCCTTCGAAGTACGACGCCAGGAAGACCTCGAGCCGTCGCAGCTTGTGGCGCGCCGTGACGGTGGTGGTCAGGTCGAGCGTTTGCGGATCGGCAAAGCGGTAGATGGCTTGCATCAAACACGGGCACGAGTCGTCGAATGTCCAGACGACCTCCACGGCGCCGTCGTCCAGCAGCCGCGCTTGGCTCGGCCAACTCCACGCCCCGTCGCCGTACCGTTTCTCGGCGTCGAGCAACCGGTAATGGGAGAAAACGCCGTGACCGCGGGCGATCGGCTTGCCGGTGGCCACGTGGACCAACGGCATGAGGCCCCGGCTGAGTCCGTCTGGCCGCAACACGCCGCGCAGCTCGCCGGTGTCGAACGAGAATTGGTTTCGATCTTCGACAAAGGCCAGCCGGACGGGCGATCGGTCCGCCGCAAGCAGTATCGGTCCGCTTGCCAGCAACGCGGCGGATGCGCTCAGGCCGGACTGCAGGAAGCCGCGGCGATCCACGGCACATGCGGAATGGTTTGTTTCGCGGCACATGTTCCGGACTCCTTCTGCTTGTTCTTGGGTTGCGAGGGAAGCGGAAACGGCGCGAGTCGTGAGTCGGCTTCGTTCGCCAACGCACACTCGACGAGGACGACCGCTGACGATTCTAGCTGTGGCGTACCATGGGGGACAATCCTGGTCCATGACGTGGCGCATCTGGCGTGGAGGCGGGAATCCTGCCTTCACCGGGCTGACTTCTGCTACGCCGCCGATATAATCCATCAGCTTTGATCAGTTCCGTTCCCTTCCGGACAAATGGGGAATCTTCGCGTGAACAGAAGCCTGCAACGATCCGTCTGTTGGTTGGGTGCGGCGGTGTCCGCGCTGACTGTGGCCATGCTCGGAGTGTCGGCTGGGGCCGAGCCTTCGCCGACGCGGGAGCAGTTGGACTACTTCGAGAAGCACATTCGGCCGGTGCTGGTCGAGCGTTGCTACAAGTGCCATTCGGGCGAGGCGGCGACGCTGCAAGGCGGGTTGCGGCTGGATTCGGCTGCGGCGATGCGCCGTGGCGGTGATTCCGGGCCGCTGTTCGAACCGGGCAAGCCCAACGGCAGCTTGCTGCTTGACTCGCTGCGGTACGAGACTTACGAGATGCCGCCCGACGGCAAGTTGTCGGCCGAGGTGGTCGATCACTTCGTGCGGTGGATCGAGATGGGAGCGCCCGATCCGCGTCGCGAGACGCCGGACGCCCAGACGCCTGCGCCGAGCGCTACCGAGGCGTCGGCTCATTGGGCTTTTCAGCCGCCGGTTCTTGTCGATCCGCCAGCGGTCCAAACCGAGCCGTGGCCGCGGACAGAAATCGACCGTTTCGTGCTGGCGCGACTCGAAGAGAACGGCCTGACGCCGTCGCCGCGTGCTGACCGGCGGACTCAGCTTCGCCGTCTGGCTTACGACCTGACCGGACTGCCGCCGTCGGCCGATGAATTGGCTGCGTTCGAAGCAGCGGATGACGAGTTCTACGCGGAATGCGTCGCCCGGTTGATGGATTCGCCTCGCTTCGGCGAGCGTTGGGGTCGGTACTGGCTGGACGTGGCCCGATATGCAGACACGAAAGGCTACGTGTTTCAGGAAGACCGCAACTATCCCAAGGCCTACACGTATCGCGACTGGGTCATTGCCGCCTTTAACCAGGACATGCCCTACGACGAATTTGTCGTCGCACAACTGGCGGCCGACCGGTTGGACGATTCGTCCGTCAAAGCGGCGACGGGATTCTTGACCCTGGGCCGACGGTTCATCAACAACCAGCACGACATCATCGACGACCGGATCGACGTGGTGACCCGCGGGTTGATGGGACTGACTGTCTCTTGCGCCCGCTGCCACGACCATAAGTACGATCCGGTTTCGATCGCCGACTACTACGCTTTGTACGGTGTCTTTGCCAGTTCGCGCGAACCGAAGGACGAGGCCGCGCCGCTACTGCTGGTCGACGCAGACAAGCCGTACGAGCCGGTCGTCTTCCTGCGGGGCAGTCCCGGCAACCGTGGCGACCGGGTGTCGCGGCGTTTTCTGACTTGTCTGAGCGACGGCGAGCCCAAGCCGTTCGAGCAGGGCAGCGGGCGATGGGAAATGGCTCAGGCCATCGCCAGCGAAACGAATCCGCTGACCGCCCGCGTCTGGGTGAACCGCGTGTGGACGCAATTGTTCGGCGAGGGCTTGGTGACGACGCCCAGCGATTTCGGCACGCGCAGCGATCCGCCCAGTCATCCGGAATTGCTCGATTGGCTGGCCATTCGGTTTGTGGAGCAGGGTTGGTCGACCAAGTGGTTGATCCGCCAGATCGTGCTGTCCAGTGTCTATCGCCAAGCCAGCGAGAACCGACCCGAATGCGCCGCGGCGGACCCCGAAAACCGTCTGCTGTGGCGGATGAATCGCCGCCGGTTGGATCTGGAGGCGTTGCGCGACAGTCTGCTGGTGGCCGCTGGCCGTTTGGACACCACGATGGGCGGCCCTTCGGCGGAATTGACCACGGAGCCGTTTCCGACGCGGCGCACCGTCTATGGGTTTGTCGAGCGGCAGAATCTGCCCGGGATGTTCCGCACGTTCGATTTCGCCGGCCCGGACACGCATTCGCCCAAGCGGCCATATACCACTGTGCCGCAGCAGGCGTTGTTCTTGATGAACAGTCCGTTTGCCTTGGAGCAAGCGGCGTATCTGGCTGCCCGCGAAGAAGTGCAGCAAGCGGCGACGGACGAAGAACGGATTGTGCAGTTGTTCCGCTTGGCCCTGGGCCGCGTCCCGGACGGCGAGGAATTGGCACTGGTGCGCGACTTCGCCGGAGCGAGCGACGCTTCTGGCGAGCTGGCTGGCGCGGCGAACTGGCAGTATGGGTGGGGCGAGTACGACGAATCGGCGACGAGAGTTGTTTTTCATTCGCTGCCGCATTTCACGGGCAGCGCGTGGCAGGGCGGTTCCCAGTTGCCCGACCCGGTGCTGGGGTGGGTCACCCTGAACGCCGCCGGCGGGCATCCGGGCAATGACGCTCGCCATGCGGCCATCCGCCGCTGGATCGCGCCGCAGGCCGGCAAGGTGATCGTCGACGGGACGTTGGAGCATCCGTCGGGCCAAGGGGACGGCGTGCGATGCCGCTTGGTCAGCGACCGCCAGGGGCTGGCTGCCGAGTGGGCGGCGAAGAACGGAAAGACCGCGACGCGGAGCGGCCCGCTGGACGTGCAGGCAGGCGAGACCTTCGATCTGGTCACCGATTGCCGGGACAATCCGAACTTCGACGGTTTCCGCTGGACGGTGACGATCCGCCTGGAGCCGGCCGACGGTTCGAGTGCCCGGACTTGGGATTCCGCCGCGGAATTTGGCGGCCCGGCACCGGATCCGTTCACCCGTTGGCAGCGACTGGCGCACGTGCTGCTGTTGACCAATGAATTCGCCTTTATCGACTGATGCAAAGGAGCCGGAGGTGTTGGCACACGATGCTCGACTGGAACATTTGGCGCTCACCCGCCGAGAACTGCTGGGGCGCTGCGGTATGGGGCTCGGCGCGCTGGCACTCGGCCAGTTGATGGGTGAACCGGCCGCGGCTGTGGCGGGCGGCAGCAATCCGCTGGCGCCTCGCGAGCCCCATTTTCCGGCCAAGGCCAAGCACGTGATCCATTTGTTCATGAACGGCGGCCCATCGCACGTCGACACGTTCGATCCCAAGCCGATCCTGGAGAAATTCGCCGGCAAGGAACTGCCGATGGGCAACCTGAAGACCGAGCGGCCGACGGGGGCCGCGCTGCCTTCGCCCTTCAAGTTCCGGAAATACGGCGAGAGCGGCATCGAGGTCAGCGAGTTGTTCGCCAAGACGGCCGAATCGATCGACGAGATCGCCGTGATCCGGTCGATGTTCGCCGACGTGCCGAACCACGAGCCATCTTTGCTGCTGATGAATTGCGGAGCCGCGCGGCAGATCCGACCCAGCGTCGGATCGTGGGTTACCTACGGGTTGGGCACCGAGAATCAGAATCTGCCCGCGTTCGTCGCCATGTGTCCTGGCGGTTACCCGATCCAGGAATCGCAGAACTGGCAGGCGGGATTTCTGCCGGGGATCTTCCAAGGGACGTACATCGACACCAAGCACACCGCGATCGAGCAGTTGATCGACCACATTCGGAACCGGCGGATTTCGCTGCCTCGGCAACGAGAACAGTTGGATCTGCTGGCCCGTTTGAACGAACGGCATCAGGAGGCTCGGCAGCAGGACGCGGAATTGGAGGCCCGCATCCAATCGTTCGAACTCGCCTTCCGCATGCAGACCGAAGCGGCTGAAGCGTTCGATGTCAGCCGGGAGCCGCAACACATCCTGGACATGTACGGTCCGGGCGTCCAAGCCCGTCAGATCCTGATTGCACGCCGGTTGGTCGAGCGAGGTGTGCGCTTCGTGCAGGTCTGGCATGGTGCCGGACAGCCTTGGGACAGCCATGACGACCTGGAGATCCAGCACCGCCGGTTGGCCGGACAGTGCGACCAAGCAATCGGCGCTCTGCTGAAGGACCTGAAGCAGCGCGGCCTGCTGGACGAGACGTTGATCGTCTGGGGCGGCGAATTTGGACGAACGCCGGCGGTCGAAATGCCTAAGCAGGGCTCGAACGCGGGCAAGATTAACGGTCGCGACCACAACCACTACGGCTTCACCGTCTGGTTGGCGGGCGGAGACGTCCGCGGCGGGTACGTGCATGGTGCGACCGACGAATTCGGCTTCCGCGCGGTCGAAGACCGGGTTCACGTCCACGACCTGCACGCCACGCTCCTGCACCTGCTGGGCTTCGACCATCTGCGTTTGACCCACCGTTACGCCGGACGCGATTTCCGGCTGACCGACGTCCACGGCAACGTCGTCCACGAAGTCATTCGTGGCTGAGACGCCGTCGTTTTTTTTGGCAACGTCTTGGCAAAGCGGCCAGGGTTCACACCATTTTTCTTCCCTGCCCCTGGAGTTGATGGGCATTTTCGAGGAAACTTAGCGTCTCGCTCGGGCCTGCTGAAAAAGGGACAGTCCCTTCGTCGTCAGGCCCGTTTCCCCCGGTCTCCCGAATGCCTTTGCACAGGTTTCCCTGATGATGAAAATCCATGCCACCACCATCCTGACGGTGCGGCACCGCAACTGCGTCGCGATGGGCGGCGACGGACAAGTGACGTTGGGCACATCGATTATGAAGGGCGACGCGGTAAAAATCCGCCGGTTGGGCGAGGGAAAGGTGCTGTGCGGATTCGCCGGGGGCGCCGCCGATGCTTTCGCTTTGCTCGAACGATTCGAGGCGAAGCTGAAAGACCATCCCTCGAACGTGCCTCGCGCGGCCACTGAATTAGCCAAGGAATGGCGGACGGATCGCGCGCTGCGACGGCTGGAAGCCCTGTTGACGGTCGCGGATGCGAAATACACGCTGCTGGTGAGTGGCACGGGCGACGTGATTCAGCCCACCGATGGCTTGGTTGGTATCGGTTCGGGAGGAACCTACGCCTTGGCCGCTGCGCGAGCCCTGGTGCAGCATTCCGACCTGGACGCGGTCCAGATTGTCCGCGAGTCACTGAAGATCGCGGCCGGAATCGACATTTACACGAACGACACCCTCCTTGTGGAGCATTTGGAGTGCCAGACCTAACCCGATCGTTGACAGAGACCGTCCCGGCCGTTCAGGTCGCGCTGACTCCGCGGCAGATTGTGGCCGAACTGGATCGGTACATCGTGGGACAAGCGGATGCCAAGCGTGCGATCGCCGTGGCGGTGCGCAACCGGTGGCGCCGGCAGCAACTGGGCGAGGACATGCGCGAGGAGGTGGCACCCAAGAACATCCTGATGGTCGGTCCGACGGGAGTCGGCAAGACCGAGATCGCGCGGCGCTTGGCCAAGCTGACCGGCGCACCGTTCATCAAGGTCGAGGCGACCAAGTACACCGAGGTCGGGTATTACGGCCGCGACGTGGAGAGCATGGTTCGCGAGTTGGTGGAGAACGCTATCGGATTGGTACGCGAACGCGAGCGGAAGAACGTCGAGGCGGAGGCTCGGCGGCGAGTCGAGGAGCGGCTGCTGGATCTGCTGGCGCCCCGTCCGCTCGAGTACCCATCCGATGACGAGGACGAAGAGCCGGCCAAGGAGGCGGGCCACTACGACCGGACGCGGGAGAAGATGCGTGCCATGCTGGTTTCCGGGGAACTGGACCAGCGCAAGGTGGAACTGTCGATGGAACAGAAGGCCATGCCGGTCATGGTGGGCAGCTTGGGCATGGAGCAGATGGACCTGGATTTGCAGGGTATGTTCGAGAAGATCCTGCCGCGGACGACCACGCATCGCGAAATGACGGTGGGGACGGCTCGCGAGGTGCTGTTCGACCAGGAGTGCGATGCGCTGCTGGATCCCGAGAAGATCAACCACGCGGCCATCGAGTTGGCGGAGAATGTCGGCATCATTTTCATCGACGAACTGGACAAGGTGGTCGCCAGCGACTCGCGCGGGGCGGACGTGTCGCGGCAGGGCGTGCAGCGCGATTTGTTGCCGATCGTCGAGGGGACGACGGTCCAGACCCGCTACGGCTATGTCCGCACGGACCACGTGCTGTTCGTCGCGGCCGGTGCCTTTCACCGTGCCAAACCGTCCGATCTGATGCCCGAATTGCAAGGCCGGTTTCCGATTCGGGTCGAGTTGAACGACCTGACTCAGGCAGATTTCGTGCGCATCCTGACGGAGCCGAAGAACTCGCTGACCCGGCAGTACACGGCGTTGATGGAAACGGAAGGCGTACGGCTGGTGTTTACGGACGATTCCATCGAATCGTTGGCGACTTACGCGCACAAGGTCAATCAATCGACGCAGAACATCGGCGCCCGGCGTCTGTACACCATCATGGAGCGACTGCTGGAAGAACTCAGTTTCGAGGCGCCCGACATGCAGGCCGGGCCCGTGGAAATCAACGCCGCCTACGTCGCTCAGCGTTTGGACGAAATCAGCGACGACGAGGAATTGAGCAAGTTCATCCTGTGAACGCATTCCGGAAGGAAATTGGATGTCGAACGTGCAGACGGAACGAGTGCTTGTTGTACCTACCAGCTTGCTGCATCGCCTGGGGTATTTTCAGGGCTTTACGCGCGACGTGGATCGCTACTGGCGCGAGTTGTTTCACGGCGGGCACACGAGTTACCGGCCTCGTAGCGAAATGGAACAGGATCCCGACTTCAAGCAGTTGATTCCGTACGTGATTTTCCGCTACACGGATGCCGATGGCGGCGTCAGCCTGTTCTGCTATACAAGAGGCAAAGGCCAGGGCGAACAACGCTTGCACAGCAAACGCAGCGTCGGCATCGGCGGCCATATCTCGGCCGACGACGCCGAGGAGTGCGATCCGTACGAGGAGGGCATGCGCCGGGAATTGGCGGAAGAGGTGTGGATCGACACGCCGTACCGTGCCCAGTGCGCCGGTTTGATTAACGACGACCAGACCGAAGTCGGCCGCGTACACCTGGGGGTCGTCCATTTGTTCGACGTCGATGAGCCGAGCGTTCGTCCTCGCGAAGCGGAGATCGCCGAGGCCGGCTTCGTCCCGGTTGGCGAGCTGCTTGCCGATTTGGACCGGTTCGAGAGTTGGTCGCGGATCTGTCTGGAAGCTCTGTTCGGCGGAAAAGAACCGGCAATTCCCAATGTGAAATGAGGGCTGGATTCGAGATCGAAGAACGGAGTCGCCGATGAACCACCCGTTGTTGACAACGCTGACGACCGCAGGTCTGTCCCGCGAAGCGATTGCGGAACGGACCAGTGAGATCTTTGAACGGGTGCTGCGCGATTCGGCGTATCTGGACGCCGCAAACTTCCATGTTTTTCATCCCCAAGATCTGCGGCGGATGTTCGATCTGTACGACCGGACCTTTTTCCAGGACGGATGCCGCGAACTGTTGGGCGACGTGCCGCTGAACTTCAGCATTTCAAAACGCATGACGCGAGCGGCGGGCAAGACGATGCGGCGGGAACAGCGTCACCGGTTGCACGGCACCGTGCGCCGGGAATACGAGATCTCCGTCTCCAGCACGCTGCTGTTCCAGACGTTCTGCGGCGAGGAACGGACGGTGACCGTCAGCGGTCTGGTCTGCAACAACCGGCTCCAGGCCTTGCAGCGGGTGATGGAGCACGAGATCGTCCATCTGGTCGAAATGCTGCTGTGGACCGATTCCAGTTGCGCGGCGTCCCGTTTCCAGTCGATCGCCGGGAAGTTCTTCGGCCACACCCAGCATACCCACGAACTGATCACGCCGCGCGAGAAAGCATGGACGCAGTACCGCATCCGCCCGGGTGATCAAGTCCGGTTCCGCTTCGAAGGCAGCCACTACACCGGCATCGTCAACCGCATCACCAAACGTGCCACCATCCTGGTCGAAGACCCCGAGGGCATCCGCTACAGCAACGGCAAACACTACCGCAAATACTACGTCCCCTTCAACATGCTGGAGAAGGTGGAGTAGGAGATAACGTGTCAGACGAAGCCTCTCGCCTGTACCGTGAAATTCAGGGAATTGGAACTGGCACTAGAGGTTTTGACAGACTTCCCGTACATGCGTAGTCCAGAAAAATCTTTACTGGCTGACCAGTTCCCCCGGTGGTTAGAACTAAATGCTCATCCTTGCATTCACTCGTCCACTGTCGAGCGCAAGGCTCAACCCCATCGAAACGCGATGAAGCTGCGGACGTGATTCCTCGAACTCGCGGCGGTGATTGAGTTGGAATTCTCACAGTGGGCTCCTTTTGCGTTGAAATACTCAAGTATACTCGTCTTAAGGAGTACACGGCTGTTGAGTGTTGTAAATATCCCTTCCAATCACGCAAACGATCGTACTTACTCCGCTGGCATTCGTCTTGCATGCACAAGTAACCTGCGGCAAGGCGCCCTTACCGTCGTAGTGCTCATTCGTCTTAGTGTGCATCGCGCGCATCGGCTCAGACTGCTTCGGTAATAACATGGCAATTCTCCGAGGGTTAGAGGTGAACTGGAGCTTTGTCAGACATACGATTCAAAATGCCGCCCACTTCCGCAGTTTGCCTACGGTGACCGGCAGTATTTCACTCACATCCACGGTCAGCCGGAAAACCTCTTTGGCTCGCTCCTGCCGCCGTACGGGATCGAACAAAGTTAGTTTGACATCCCAGCAATCCGAACCGGGACGGCAGAGCGAACTGCGTTCGACCTGCAAGCTGTCGAGTCGCAAGCCCTCTGCCACCGCGTCTCGATAGACCGCGGCGACCTGGAACAAATTCGTCGCCGCGTAGTTGATCGCTCGCTCCTGCGGCGCCACGCCCAGGTTGCTCAGTTCGTAGTACACCCGTTCCAGGAAGTTCGCGATCTCTTCCACCTGACGATCGTAGGCATCCTGCTCGGGATTGTCCGACGGCCGCGGTCCCAACACGGCATCGATCAAAGCGGTGGTCGACCACGAGTACATTCCCCGGATATCAGGGTAAATCATAGGCACCCGCTGTCCGTTCATCAAGAGGGTGCTGCCAACAAGGATTCCAGGGATCGAGACTTGAGTAACGCCCTCGTTCAATTGGCCGTTCAGCAATTCGCGCAGTCGCTGATGCGTTTCGGCCGCGAAGGGGCCGGCTGGCTGGACGGCATAGATCGGCGTTGTTTCCTGAAGTAGCGTCCACGTAACGCCTGTCGCCTCCCATGGACTCGCCGTGATGTGCGCGAGCATGGCTCGCTGATCCGCCGGGTTGGCAAGTCCCCGTTGCATGAAGGCATCTCGCCGGGCCTCGGTGCCAAAATCGTAGTCGATCAGCCCAAGGGCGTAGACCATCGCTGGCGCGGTATCTCCGCCTCTGCAGCCACAGCCTTCCTTTGCTGACCCCGATTCCGCGACCGGCGTTCTATCTCCAATGTGCCGTGGTGGCGATGCCTTAACAACCGTCCGCTGGCCGGTCGGTGCTTCCGGCGGCGCCGCTTGAATCTCGTCGCGATCGCTCGACATAGCCTCGATAGTTCGATTTTCGTGGGACATCTTCGGTAGCTCTCCAGGCAATAGCAAAGTTAAGGATTTGGCAATATTCAAGACTCCAGCCAATGTTCGCGGGTCTCCGTCGGTCTTGGGCTCGTGTTGGCGGGCTCCATCGATCAGTGCCGCGCGAACCGTCGCGGCGTCAACGGGGCGCCCTAACGTGGCTTGGGTGCTCATCAACAGTGCGGCGACACCCGAGACCAGGGCCGTGGCGAGGCTTGTACCGCTGAAGGTCGCCAGTTCACCGCCCGGTACAGCGCCCAGAATGTCTTGCCCTGGAGCAAGCAGTCCGTTGAACTGGTACGAATCGCCCCAGTTGCTCTGCTCCCAGGGTTGGCCGTTTCGATCCGTGGCACCGACGGCCAGGACCGTAGGAGCGGCGGCGGGTACGTGCAGGCACCGACAACCATCGTTGCCTGCGGCAGCGACGACCAGAATCCCCTGCCGAGAGCACAACTCGAGAGCGCGGGTCAGAACCGGTTCGGGCTGGCCCGTGGGATCGTTGCGCCCGCCGCTGATGTTGATCACATTGGCCCCCACGGCAATGGCCAGCGAGATGGCCCGCGCTAGATCCAATTGCGGACACGGAATCAGCGATCCATCGTCGCGTTCGTCAAAGACCGGAATCACGATGCCGCGACAGTGCGGGGCCACTCCGCGAAACGGGCCTGGATGCTGACCGAAAATCAGACTTGCCACGTGCGTGCCGTGCAACAGGGGGAGCCCGCGTTGCCGCCCAGATGCGGTGAAACTGTCCAATTGCTTTAGGTTAGCCCCTTCAAGAGCCGGGTGTTGGCAGTCGATCGGCCCGTCCAGAACCGCCACGCAGACGTCGGGGACTCCGCGCGTCAGCGGCCAGAGGGCCGTCAACTCGGGCAAATAATGTTCGACGCCCTGGCCGATAGCCAAGCTAGATTCCGGCAGCGTATTGTCCTGCTTTCGCGAACAGGCCATGCTGGGGGTGCGTTCCGGGTTACGACGATTGTTTAACTGAACCGCCAATGATGGTGGACAGTTACCAATCTAATCAGGCATCGAGGCCGTGCAAGAAGAAAACCGTGCCGAACGGCTGGAATCCTGAAGGCGGAATTCGAGGGATGGTTATAGATTGGTGGTTATAGATTGGTGGTTATAGATTGGTGGTTATAGATTGGTGGTTATAGATTGGGATCACAGCTCGGGTCTTTCGGCTGCTCTTGGCATGCGGTTCAGCCAAGTGATCCCACCGCGAAGTAAAGGCCCGATCATATCTTTCCTCGTCGTGTACTACGAATGGGCAGAATTTCCGCACGGGCACTTAGCACGGTTACGGGGGCGTAGGTTCATCGATCATGTCATCCGGCCGCGGCTGGGGATGCCTTGGATACGGCGGTTCATCGCCCAGCGACTCGGCCGCTCGGTCTGCAAGCCGTCGCAGGGCCAGATTCCCTGTCGCTTCTTCGCTCATCCACAGAACGGCGCGATCGTATGCTTCTCGAGCCAACTCGACGTCACCCGGTTGACCTCGTTTGCAGTACGCGAGCGCCAGTGTGAAGTCGCGAGCCGGACCCGCTTCTAAATGGCGTGTCGGGTCAGTGGCTTCGAGCAGCTCCACCGCCGGCTGAACCTGTCCGGCCTGTAGCCAAGCCGTCGCCAGCAGAACCCGGAAACTGCCATGATCGCGATGCGATTTGTGCAACGGGCCGACGATCTCGATGGCGGCCTTGGTGTCCGCGTCGTCTTCGAACTTCAGTAACAAGGCGGCTTTGCGGAACTGAAACACGGGCAATTGGGGCAGCAGTCCGTCATTGCGGAATTCGAACGCTTTTCGGTACTGCTCCAACGCGGCTCGCCGGTCGTGCTGATCCCACAGCAGATCGCCCAGACACTCGATGGCCGCGGCCAGCGCGTCGCGCGCGTAAACCTCTTCCGGGTCGTCATTCAATGCCTCGGTCAGCAATCGGATCGCGATTTCGAATTCCGATCTCGCCTCATCGATCTTTCCCTGTTGTTGATAGACTCGCCCCAGGCAAGTGCTGGCGATGGCCGTGTCCCGGTGATAGCGGCAACCGTCGTCGGTTCCCGGCATCAAGGTGTGGACCAGTAAACTGATCGCCGAATCGAGGTTCTGGCGAGCCTGATCGACGTTGCCCAGATCCGCCAGGACGGCGCCCAAGACCGATCCAGCATGAGCGAGTCCTTCGTAACGACGAGGCGGCACAGGCTTTCTGCTCGTTAATCGACCGAATTCGGCTAGGCTTGCATCGACCCAGCGCACGGACTGGCTGTTCTGACAGTTACGGTTTGCCAAGCTGCCCAGGCCGCAGTGGGCGATCGCCAGGTTCTCGCGGAGATAGGGGATGTCGGTGAGCGAATCGAGCACGGCTTCGAAATCGTCGACTGCGGACTGGTACGCCTCGAATTCGTTCGCCGGTTCGCCCAGCAAGGCGAGTGCCTGCGCCCGGTTCAATTCCGCAAATGCCCTGCCCTCGACATACGATCGGTTGTCAGGGTGGATTTCCAGCAGTTGTCCGTATCCGTCTGCGGCTTGAGCGAGCACCTGTGCTGCGACGTCGCTTTGGCCCTGCCGGACCAGTACGCTGCCCCAGACGCTGCGGACTCGCGCCAGTTCGGCAACCAGTCCCGGGTCATCGGCGGCGATCTTGAGCGACACTTGCAGTGCGTCCGCGGTGTCGGCCAGCATTTTGGCGGCCACGTCAAGGTCTCCCAGTCGCTGCTGCGCATCCGCGACACTCACGTCGAGTTCGGCCAGTTGAAGCGTGCGCGGCACCGAGTCCGGGAGCTTCTGCAACTGCTGTCGGGCTAGGTCGAACTGTTTCAGCGCGTTGTCGCGGCGGCCCAGTTCCGTCGACAACTCGCCCAGCTTTCTGTGATAGGCGGCTAGAGCGAAGTGCAGTTCGGCGGGCTTCTGCGGCTGAAGCGTCGGCGAGGTCAAGATGCGACCGGCTTTCTGATAGGCATCCAGAGCCCGGTTCGTATCGTCCACGCTGAGGAATACGTCGCCCATCCGCAGGTAGGTCCGGCCGTGCTCGATGCGCAAATCAGTATCGTCGGCGTGCAACGAGACAAAGCTCTCGTAACGTTCGACGGCCAGTTGCAGCAGCCTGCGGCGCAAGGGTTGGGATGCCGGCTGATCCCGCAACGCGAGATTCACACCGGTCAGCATTTCGTCTACCGTTTGGACCGCTTGTCCCAGCCGCAAAACGGCCTCGTCCTTGGCCGCAGCCTCAGCACGGCGAGCCTGGTCGACAAGGACCGCGGCGATCGTAGCGACCAGCGACACTGCGATCAAGGTGGCTGCGGCCGCTCGAGTGAATGCGCGATGTTTTCTGCACCAGCGGGCAGCACGTTCCGTCCACGGATCGGCGTAAACCGAGACCGGTTCGTCGGCCAGCCAACGCTGGACATCGTCGGCCAATTCGGCAGCGGTCTGATAACGGTCGACCTGCGCTTTGTCCATGGCCTTCAAGCAGATGGCATTCAACGCCGGGGAGATGTTGGGGTCGGCAAGTCGCGGTTCGGGAGTGGGCCCCTCGGTGATGTTGGCTAAGATCTCTTCCGTCTTTCGCCCGCGATGAGGGCGTTGGCCCGTGAGGATGCGGAACAGAATCGCCCCCAGACCGTAGATGTCCGTACGAGTGTCGATGGTTTCCCGCTCGCCCCTGGCTTGTTCCGGCGCCATGTAGGCCGGAGTTCCAATGGCTTGGCCATCGCGAGTCAATTCACTTCTTCCGGCTTCGCTCAGCGACAGCGAGGATTTATCGGGTTGATCCTGGTTTGCTTCGTCATCTTTCTGCTCGGGCTCACCCAACGCTTTGGCGAGTCCCCAATCGAGGAGGACGACCTCGCCAAAGCCGCCAAGCATGACGTTCGAAGGCTTCAGATCTCGATGGATGACTCCCCGGCTGTGAGCATAACCGACGGCATGGCAAACACTGACAAACGCGTTCAGCAGACGACACAACTCCAGATGCCCAGCTTTTCCCAACGAACGCAGGCGATGGTACTCCTCGATCGCCTTGGCCAATTCCTGCCCTTTGATGAACCGCATGGAGTAGAATGGCAAGCGAGTCTTCGGGTCGTATCCCAACTCGTAGACCGGAACGATGTTGGGGTGTTGCAGTTGGCTGGCAATTTTCGCTTCGCGAACAAAACGCTGTCGCGATTGCATGTTGTCGATGACGTCGGGACGCATCTCCTTCAGGGCCACTTCGCGATGGAGACGCTTGTCGTGGGCGATCCAGACGCGTCCCAGGCCGCCTTGGTCGTGCATCCGCGAGAGCGTGTAATGCGACCGCTCCTCGCCCACGGCGATGATTTCGTCGGATACGCGAAGGTAGCCGGGCGCCGGGGCCAACAACGAGAGCGTCTCGTCGACGTCGCGATCCTCCACCTGATGCAGCAGGTTTCGCAAACCGGCGTCGGCCAGAGTTCCGAGCACCGTTCGAGCTTCACCGCGATGCTTGCGGAGTTTCCGGTCCAGCAGTTCCTTGACTTGTTGTTTGGCTTTGGCATCGATCCAGCCTCGTTCGAGCAACACGTCGCCCAGACCAGCCTCTTTGCGGGTGGCCCAAACGCTGCACGCCTCGACGAACTGCCGGGCATCGATGAACTCCAACTGCAAAGCGAGTACGCCGAACAACAGATTCTGATCGGTATTCATGGCCACTGACTCCGAAACCAGCCGGAAACCCCGGTCCACAGCAGCGAACGGGGCCTGTCAATATATCACAGCCATGACGCCATCGAGTACGTGGTCCGCGACGCTGCGCACGAGTGCGATAACTAGCAAGGGCGGGTTCCGCCGCGACGAGCGGGCCGCTTGGCCGTGGTTGCGTGCTACGGCATGGAGCGCGGGGACTCCGGTCGTTATCGAGTCGCGTTCGGCGCCCGCGACCCACTTTGCCGGAGTCGCGTTCGACACCCGCGATCCACTTTGCAAGAGTCGCGTTCAACGCCCGCGACCCACTTTGCGTCAGTAGGACACTTCGGCCATCATGTAGAAGCTGATACCTGGTTGCCAGACGCTTAGACCGGGCCGGTAGTCCAAGTGTTCGCGGTAGAAGATGTCGCCCACATTCTCGACGCCGCCGTACAGCGTCATGCGTTCGTAGGGTCGCCAGTAGCCGCGGACGTTCCAGACCGTGAATCCGGGCGTGGGCCGTTCGAACAGAGTCGCCGCCACCCGCTCCTGATTGTCGACGATGCGGGCCTCCACTTCGACCGCCCACCGCTCGCAGTAGGGCTCTTTGACGCGAAGGCCCACGCGAGCCTCCAGCGGCGGGATACCCGGCAACGGCTCGCTGTCCACCGTGCCGTTGAAGCTGCGCGGTGCATTCGGATCAAGCTCATTTCTTTCCCGAATGATGCTCGCGATGCGGGACGGTTTCAGTCGGGTGTGATCGCGTCCTTCCACATAGCTCATTACGCCGAAACCAGTCAGCCAAGTCGTAAGATCCTGCTCGCCAACCAACTCGAACCCCACCAGCGTTGCTCGGTCCGTGTTCACGTAGGCAACCTGCTGTAGATCGACACCCGGTTCGAACGTGGGCAATGGCGGTTGATACTGCGCGCCAACGTCGTCGTACGTGATGTAATCGAAGATCCAGGCGTAGAATCCGGAGGCACTCATGCGGGTGCCACCAAGATCGGCGCGCAGTCCGATGTCGATCTGCAGCAGTCGTTCGGGATCCAATTGCGGATCGCCCTCGACGAAAGTCAATCCGGGCTGCAGGCTGCCGATGAACGGACCGGCCGCGTAGAGTTCGGTCAGCGTTGGAGTCCGCATGGCATACCCCGCTCCGGCGGACGCGGTCCAGCAGGGATTGATCTCGTAGTCAGCCGTTGCGAAGACGGACCACGGTACGAAGTTGTTTTCGAGTTGCGACGCCTTGAGGATCGAGAGCGGAAGTTCAATCAAGTTGGGATTCGGAAATGCACTATCCAAGACTCCCATCCCCGGCACATCGTCTCGCGCGTTAGTATTGACCAGATCCACGCGGGCACCGGTGCGGAATTGAACCGAGTCGCCCAGCGGCTTTTCGTGTTCGACGAACAAACCCACATCGATGCTGCGCGACCGGGGAATGGGATAGTTTCGCTCGGGGAACGTACTGACCAACGGGGGAAACGGCGGTGGCAGTGGCAAGACGACGTCATGCTCGGGCACGATGTCGTTCAACTGCTGGCCCACGCGGATCAGGTCGGTGCCGATGGTCAAGTTGGCATCGTCACGTTGGCCCCAGGTGACCGCCAGACGATAGCCTGCCGACATCCCATCGACGTCCGTGGTGAGGAACTGGTCGGGGCCCAGACCGAATTCGGATCGCAGCGACGGAATCTGCCGGTTCTTCCCCGTGCGGCTTGTGTCCCCCGTGAATTCTGTGCGGTTGTACCAGCCGTCGATTGTCAGCAGGTCGAATTCCGGCTGGTCTTCCAGGATGTAACGCAATTCGTAGCCATCGGTGCCGAGCCAGTTGATGTCGAACACCATCCCCGGAAACTCGACGCCCGTCTGGTCCACCCGCAGATAGTTGAATTCCAATCGGCTGTTGGGCGAGAAGTCGTAGCCGAACGCCACATCCAGATAGCGGGAATTGTAGCTGGTCGGCAGTGACCAGCCGTCCCCGGTTTCGTAGTCGTTGCCCGTTCGATGGCCGTAGTTGATCCGGTATCCGTAGTTCTCGCCGCCGCCTTGCACCGTCTGACGACCGAAGAACTGCTGCCCGTTGCTCTGGTACTCCAGGGCATTGCTGCCCGACCACTCGTATCCGCAGCACGACCGCGGAGTCGGCGCGAACTCGAAATCGATGAAGTAGAATCCGGGGCCAAGCAATGCCGTGTACGGCCCTTTGATCACGATGATGTCGCGGATCGTCTGCGAATCGATCTTGCTGAGCGCGGTATCCAGATCGTCGCGCGCCGGCGCCCAGTATGAACCCGACGCCAGCAGACGGCCACCTCTGCTGCCGCGGATCCGAGGCTCCGACACGGCCGGGGTGCGCCGCTGGACTCGCACCGACGGTGCATTCATCGATTTCCCCAACAGGTCGCCCGAGTCCGTCGTTACGCGGAATCGACCTTCCGAACCGAACACCAATTCCGTTCCGACTGGCGACACGCTGCGCGCACGATAGTCGGCGATCTGGCTGCGGCGCAGATTCTCGGAAGCGAACACGATCTGCTCAAATTCCGCCGCTGCTCGCGGTGCAGTGATTCCTGCTTCCTCGCTGGGCGGTCTCACCGGCGCGATCGCCGGCGGTTGCATCATCCAATCGGCGAACTCGAATTCAAAATCCACCTGATCGGCCTGGTCACCGATTTCCGGATCATCTAGATCCAAGTCATCCTCGACCTGGAAGACAACAGCTTGTTCCGCAGGCTTGGACTCTGCGGCATCGTTGGCGCTTGCGGACCACGCAACCCAGCACAGGCTCAGGCCGATTATCCACACCGATTGTTGATTGTTTGCATGCATGGCTGCGTCCCCCTCGCATAGACCTAGCTTGTTGGAACAATCGGCAAATCCGTCACAACAGCTACAGTTTCTTATAGCCTTGGCGCTGAATTTGCGGCATAATGACCCCTAAAGCTCGCACGACCGCATGGCTCGTCCGCCGATGGACGAAGGGCGAATAGTAGCTTAGGGAGAAGCGAGACTGCCTGAGCGGAGTAGGCTGTGATCTATTGGGAAGCGGCTCATGCCGCGTTTTGGAGAAGACAGAGATGAACATTCATCGTGTAGGCCGCTGGCTGATTGTGTGCCTTCTAGCCACCTTAACCGCCGCTCCAGCAATTGCTCAAAACGAGGGGCAAGCGGAGCTGGACAAGGCAACCGAGCTGCAAATTCGCGCCCAGACCTTGGCCGATCTTGAGCAGGTCTCCAAGCTTTGTGAGGAAGCGCTCAAGAAGGGGTTGGACGAGGGCAACCAGGCGTTTGCCAAGCAATTGCTGTCTTCCACCCTGTTTCAACACGCCAGTAGGTTGACGGAGCCGATCTTTGAGCAGAGTCCGCCCGACCGCCGCTGGCCCTTGTTGCGTCAGTTCGCTTTGCGGGATTTGGAGCGGGCCGTCGAGGTCGAACCGACGCTGGGCGATGCGCATCTGTTGATCGCCAAACTTCATGGTTTGCCGGGCGGGGAAGCGGCCCGTGCCGAAAAAGCGGCCTCGGCGGCGGTGAACGTTTTCGAAGGCGACGGGAAGAAACAGTCCGCGGCCTTGGTGTTGCGCGCGCAATTGCGCGAGGACGGCGACGCAAAATTGAAGGATTACGGTCGTGCGATCGAATTGGACCCGACGAATACCGAAGCGTGGCAAGGCCGTGCGGTAACATACATGGATCAGGGCGAGGCGGACAAGGCGATTGCGGACTTCAAGCGTTTGATCGAGGACAACAAGGAGAACGTGAACGCCCGCTTGGCTTTGGCCGAAGCCTTGACCAACATGGAGCGGTTTGACGAAGCGGCGAAGCAGGTGGATGAGGCCATCCAGATGAAACCCGAGTCGCCGTTGGCATACACGTTGCGAGCCCGCTTGCACTTGATCAAAGAGGATACCAAAGCGGCGCTGGCCGATCTGGATCAGGCGATCCGCCTGAATCCTCAAGATATTGCGGCATTGATGATCCGGGCGCGAGTGCATTTGGCCGACGAGAACATCGCGGCGGCCAAAAAGGACGTGGAAACCGCGATGCTTCTGAGCCCCGGTTTAATCCAAGGCATTTTGATTCGCAGCATCATTGCGGCCGAGGAAGGGCGACTGGTTGACGCCATCGCCGACATCCAGTTGCTGTTGCAAGACGATCCGGCGAACGTCGGCTGGCAAATGCAACTGGCCGGTTACTACATCCGCGACAATCGGCACAGCAAAGCGATCGACATCTTCACCAAGATCCTGGCCGACGACGAAAACAACCAGGACGCTCGCCGGGCTCGGGCGGACACGTTGCTGAGCGTCGGGAAGCACAGCGAGGCGATCGCGGATTTCGAAATCCTGCTGAAGCAGGCACCGAAAGACGACGGGATCTTGAATAACTTCGCCTGGGTCCTGGCCACCTCGCCCGAGGACGAACTGCGGGACGGTCAACGGGCTCTGAAGATGGCCACGGAAGCGTGTGAAGTGACGAAATACGAAAAAGCCCATATCCTCAGCACCCTCGCGTCGGCTTACGCCGAAATCGGCGACTTTGAATCGGCGCGGAAATGGGCTCAGAAAGCCGTCGACGCCGGTGCCAAGGACGAGGAGACCGACGAACAGTTGAAGAACGAACTGGAGAGCTACAAACAGAACAAGCCGTGGCGGGAACGCCAGACCGTCGAAGAAAAGGAAGATTCGGTGCAACCGCGGCGCAGCCCCTTCGAGGCTTAGGTTGATGAATCGCGAAGATGCGATCGCGCTGGTTTGCGAGTACACGCAATGTGAAAGTCTGCGACGGCACATGCTGGCCGTCGAGGCGGCGATGCGGGCGTACGCGCGGAAATTCGGCGAAGACGAAGAATTGTGGGGCGTCGTGGGACTGTTGCACGATTTCGACTACGAGCGTTGGCCCACGCCCCCGGATCATCCGCTCAAGGGCGCAGAGATTCTTGCCCAACGCGGTTACTCGCACGAGGTGATCTACGCGATTAAGTCCCATGCGGATTATCTGACAGATTGCCCGCGCGTTTCGCGTTTGGACAAGACGTTGTACGCGTGCGACGAATTGGCCGGGTTTGTCAGTGCGGTCGCCGTCATTCGCCCTGAAAAGATTCGGGGACTGACGGCATCCAGCGTGCGGAAGAAGATGAAACAGAAAAGCTTCGCCGCCGCGGTCAGCCGCGAGGACATGATCCGCGGCGCCGAAGACTTGGGGGTTGATCTGAACGAGCACATTCAGTTCGTCATCGATGCCATGTCCGCCATCGCTGATCAACTGGAACTTGGGCCAGAACCGTAAGAAGCTCGTGCCGTCTTCCGTACGCCCGTCGCACCCATTCCGGGGGTTGTGAATTCTCTTCACTACTATTGCTTGTCGGTTCTCTCGGATACCATATAACGAAACGTGGATTCGTGTTGTTGACGCTGCGACGGTCCTGGTTGCCGTTGACGGCGCTTTATTCGGAGGTTTTTTTGTATGAGGAGGTTACTCATGCGAGTCTTGGGAGCATTGAGTGCGACCGCCATGGTGGTTGTTCTGACCGCGTGCGGTTCGGTACCAGCCGACGACGCGACCAGCGGCATCAGCGTCGGTGGCAGCATTGGAAGTTACTCGGGCACCAAATGCGGTGGCATCGAGGACGGGGTCGACGCCGGTAAGTCACTGTGCTACACGTGACGGCTCGGCGGTCGTCCGGTGGTTTTCGCATTTGCGAAGAGCGCCGACGATAACTTGGCCAGTTTGGCCAAAGCGATTGACAAGTTGGTTGCCGACAACGCCGAGAAGAAGATGGCTGCCGTGATCAACTTCACGGGCGAGTCAACGGACGAGAATCTGGAGAAAATCGCGGAGTTCGCCGAGAAAAACGGCATCAAGAACACGGCACTCGTCGTGACGGGAGATGCCAAGAAGTTCAACATCAGCGACGACGTGGAGGTCACCGTGATGCTCTACAAGGGCAAGAAGGTGGCTTACAACTTCTCCGCGAAAAAGGACGGTTTGGGAGACCAGGCGGTGAAAGCTGTCGTCGAGGGCGCGAAAGCCGTGCTTGAATAGGAAGCCTGCGCGCATCTCGCGCAAACCAATTCGGGAAGCGATCTGTGGACCAGGCACAATCGCTTCCCGATTTTCGTTGGTCGCTTGCCGGACGGGCGCAAGCGTGAACTTCTGCGAATGTGGACGAAGGCATTGTGGGGGAATCCATGACCGTGAACCAGAAGCGTGCTTTTTCAGCGGCGGGCATCGTCGTCGTGATCTTGTCGATAGGCTGCCAACCATCGGAGACTTCGCTCGAATCTTCGCCGCAAGGGGCGGTACCGGCCAACGAAATCCAACCGGCCGAACGATCGTCGCCAGAATCTCCCGCTGACACGGTGACTGTGCAAATCAAGAGCTGGCCCGAGGTACAGCAGATCGTTGCCGGCCTGCGGGGGCAAGTCGTGGTGTTGGACGTCTGGTCCACCTGGTGTGTCCCATGCACGGTCGAGTTTCCGCATTTGGTGAAACTCCAGGAAGCGTTTCCGACGGAGCTGGCGTGCATTTCGGTCGCGGCGAATTACAGCGGACTGGCGGACGAACCGCCCGAGTCGTTTCGCGAAGAAATCCTGGCCTTTCTTCGCCAACAAAACGCGACATTCACGAACATCATCTGCAGCACACCGGACGAAACCTTGTACGAGACCATCGGCGCCGCATCGGTTCCGGTCGTGCTGGTCTATGGCCGAGACGGCGAGCTGAAGAAGACATTCACCAACGACGATCAGGAATACGGCGAAGACGGATTCACGTACGCGGAACACATCGTTCCATTGGTTGAGCAACTGTTGGAGAAGACCGAGTAGCCCAATCGCCCCGAGCGTCGGAGGTTGCCAGTCGGAGCCACTCGCGCGGTTCGGCAGGCACTGCCCTACGAGGTCTCCGTGCCGTCGTCCTGGCCCAATTGATAGTCTTTCAGCTTCTTGTGCAGCGTGTTGCGGTTGATCCCCAGACGAGCCGCGGCTTTGATCTGGACGTCGTTGCACAGGGCCATGACTTGAGCGATCAGTTCCCGCTCGACGCGGTCCACGATTCTGGCATGCAGGTTTTCCGCCTCGGCACCGGCGTCCGCCAGACCTTGCTGGACAACTTCCTCGACCAGCGCGTCCAAATCGACGCCGCGGATTTGGCCTCGCCGTGCGCGCTGCTTGCCCGTGACGGTGCCGGGCAGCAGATCGAAGGTCAATTCATCGCCTTCGGCCATGATCACGGCGCGTTCGACGTAGTTCTGCAGTTCGCGCACGTTTCCTGGCCAATGGTAGTTCTGCAGCGCCTCGCGCGCCTCGGGTTGAATGTGCGCCACGTACCGATCATTGGCTTCGTTGTAGAAGTTCAGGAAGTGCGTGACCAACGCCGGAATGTCTTCCCGGCGCATGCGAAGCGGGGGGATCACGATGGGAACGACGTTCAACCGCCAGTACAGATCCTCGCGGAACCGTTCGGCATCCACTTCGTCCAACAGTTCGCGGTTGCTGGCGGCGATCAAGCGAGTATCGACGCGCACCGTCTGGGTATCGCCCACTCGCTCGAACTCGTGTTCCTGCAACACTCGCAGCAATTTGACCTGCAGATGTTGAGTGGTCGAGTTGATCTCATCCAGAAACAATGTCCCGGTGTGGGCGGCCTCGAAGCGTCCAATGCGGTTCGTGACGGCTCCCGTGAACGCGCCGCGGACATGGCCAAACAACTCGCTTTCCAGCAAGCTTTCGCTCAGCGCACCGCAATTCACCTTGACAAAAGGACCGGTTGCCCGGTTGCTCAACCGATGGATGGCCGTGGCGATCAATTCCTTGCCGGTTCCGGTTTCGCCGAGCAGCAGCACCGAGGCGTTGCTGCGCGCCACGCGCCGGGTCAAGCGGTAGACTTCCTGCATCGCGGGACTGGAGCCGATGATCCCCGGGATCGGAGGGCCGTCTTCTTCGCGGTAGGGCGGACCGTAAGCAGTCATCCGTCGGGTCCAGAATCGGTGGCGTTCATCGCTGGTTGGGCTGGTTCATGACGCGGCGGAGTCCTGCGCCGTGTCTTCCGCTTGACTCTTTGCCGCTTGGCTGGGAGCTTCGATCGCATCGAGGATCTGCCCGAGCACCTGTTGGGTGCCGGCGTCCAGAGACTCGCTGCGGTTGTAACGGTCGTATTGCAGCAGAATTTCGCTGCGGGTCAAGAGTAGTCCCCGTCGTTGCACCGCGTCGGCGAATGCCTCGGCGGCAGCCTGACGATCTTCCAGCGGCCTCCCAGGCTGGCTGGCCAATGTCACCAGCGCCCGTTGTGCTTCGGGCGAGCCCAGGCGGCCGAGCAGCGTGGCGGCGTGCGAAGCCAACTGGGGCGTTCCCAAGGCGGCGGCGAGCGACGGTGTCTGGCGATGCAAGTCGTAGAAGTCGTAGAGTTGCGGCTGTTCGGTCATTCTCAGCAGGTGATTCATCGCGCGTTCCGCCTGGTCCAGGCGTTCGTCGTAGCCCACCAAATCCCGGCCAGCCAGACGGAGCAACCGTCCCGCCTGGAACGACATACCCTCGGGATCGATGGGATGCGGAAACGCCAGAACCAGGGCGTCCAGATCGGCAAACGCCTCGGCCGCTTGCAGGGTTCCCTGACGTGCCATCAATCCGATCGCCAAGCGAGCGGTCCGCGGATCCTTGCGGAACATCTGGATCGTTTCCCGTGCGGATGGCTGATCCACGCCATCGCTGATCAAGGCGAACTCGTAATCCGGCTGACGAGCCGCCAGGCGAAACGCATCGCGACCGGTGCTCGCCGAGTCCGCTTCGAATCCCAGCTCGAGCAACAAACCGACCATCGACTGCGAGTTCTCCACACGGGGATGAACCACCAGGGCTCGCCGCGTGCCCACCGTGCGGACCACGTATCCCAGCGTTTCGGCCAAGTAGCTTGATCCGGCATACGCCTGCTGCGGATCCAGTTGCAAAATCGCCTCGGCAGCCGCCATCCGCAATCGCCGGTCGCTGTGCAGTAGAGCCAATACCAGGGGCCTCGGTCTACCGCCAGCCGCCTGCACCAACCCCGCGTCGCCCAGGCGTCCCAACAACTCGGCCGCCGCCATCGCCGCGACGGAACGGTTCGTTTCCATCGCGTAGGTCAGCACGTCCTCGAGGGCCTCCGGTCCGACCTCGGCCAACTGGGCGCCCAGCGAGCCGTCGCGCAGATCGAGCGGCCGGTCCAGCCCGCCCGACTGCTTGGCCCATTGCAGATTGGTCAACAGATACAAGCGGCGATAATCGACGTTCTCCGGCGCTACTCGAAACAGATCCCGAGCCAGTCGTGCCGCGGACAGCAGTGATGCGTCCTGGGCTTCGAGTCGAATCGGGACACTCGTTTTCCGCTCCGGATCCCAGGTCCAGATCGTGACTCGATCTTCATGATCCAGACGGCCGGGAAGCATCCCGTCGAAGTAAGCGCGGGCTCGATCGTACAAGTATCGGGTGACATGCTGGCGGTCGGGCAATTGGCCCACAATGTCGACGATCGCTTGCGCGGCTGCGCGGCGAGCTGCCTCGGATGTGTCCGGATCGGCAAACGGCCCCACCAGCGCACTTAAGGCACGAGAGCTGCGGAACTGGCCCAGAATCTGAATGACCTGAATCCGTAGTTCCTGGTCCGGCGAATCCATCGCTCCCAGCATCGGATCGAGCAGGTAGTCACCCATTTCAGGAATCGCCGTCCGGATGTTGGGATGCTCCGCGGCGCGGGATGGATCGGCCAGCGATTCCAGCAGCGGGGTGACGACCGTCCATTCCAGGCGGCGAAGCGAATCGATCACCCGATAGCGTTTCGAGGGCGACGGGGAACTCAGGTCGCGAATCAGGTTCTGAACTCGAGTCGGGTCGTGAGCGGATCGGTGCGCGGCCGCGAGGACGAGGTTGGCGAACTGCTCGCCTTCCGGCGTCATGCGGTGGTCTTTGCTCAACCGGTAGAACAAGGCCTCGCCGTACTCGGTGTAGAACTGAGTCAGCAATTCCGGGCCCGGCTGGGATTCGATCAACTTGATCAGGAAGAACTTCGCCTCGTCCGTCCGCCCGATGTCGAACAACGAGCGAACCGCGAACATCAACTCCGCAGGCTTGGTCGGGTTCATGTCGCGGATTGCAAGAACCACGGGATTCCGCTCGTCCCTACCGATCGGCAGGCCCCCACCACCCGGCTGCTGCGCGTTCCCAGCTCCGGCCGCGGGAGCGGCCGGCGGAGGTGGTTGGACGGGCCCTCCGCCGAACGGGTCGACAGCTCCGGCTCCGCCGCCAAACGGATTGGCCGCTGGCGGAGCACCGCCCATCGCTCCGCCGACGGGCGCACCGCCGAACGGATCGCCGGCCGCCGGGCCGCCGAATGGATCCTGCGCGTGCAGAACGGATCCCAGTCCCGCCAGGGCTAGGAGCCAAGTCGCCAACATCGTCCATCGCATGCGTTGCTGCTTTCGCATCATTTACAGATTACTCAAACCTAGCTTGTCTTTCCAACGAGCAACCTGCTTTTCCACCTCCCGCGGCGCGGAAGATCCGTAGCTCGTGTAGGCCCGAACCGCATTTTCGACGCCGAGCACCCCATAGACCCCGCTGTCCAATCCGGGACAAACCTGCTGAAAATCGTCCAGTGGCAATTCCGCGAGACGAGCCCCCTTCTGGATCGCCAAACCGACTAACTGTCCGACCGAGTGATGGGCGGTCCGCTGAGGCACACCGCGCCGGATCATGTATTCCATTAACGTAGTCGCGTCCAAATATCCTCGTTCCAAGCGTTCCGATATTGCCGATCGATTCCATTGCATCCCCCCGACGATCGGCGGTGCCACCTCCAGGCAGGCTTCGACCGTAGCGAACGAGTCGAACAGTGCCGGCTTGTCCTCCTGCAAATCGCGATTGTAGGCCAGTGGCAGACCTTTCACCAAAACCAGCAATGTCTGAAGATTCCCGATAACCCGCGCCGTCTTGCCTCGCGTCAATTCCAGCGCATCCGGATTGACCTTCTGAGGCATGATCGACGACCCCGTGCAAAACTCCTGCGGCAGACGGATGAAACCAAACTCGACCGTCGACCATAGAATCCACTCGTCGGCCCATGTGCTCAAATGCTCGGCAACCAACGTCAGAGCGAAGGCCGATTCGAGCACGAAATCCCGGTCGCTCGAAACGTCCATGCTGTTGGCAGCCACCGAATCGAAGCCCAAACGCGAAGCGACGTCGTGTCGGTCGATCGGCAGACTCGTGCCCGCCACGGCCGCTACGCCCAAGCTGCATTGATTCACCCGCTTTCGACAATCGGCCAACCGGCCGCGGTCGCGTTCGAATTTCTCGCAGTAGGCCAGCCAATAATGCGGCGCCAGGACGGGTTGCGCCCGTTGCAGGTGAGTGTATGCGGGCAGGATCACGTCCGCATCCGCGGCGCACCGGCCGAGGAATGCCCGTTGAAGTTCCACCAGTCGCCGGTCGACGCGGTCGATCGCATCGCGGACCCACAACCGAAGATCGGTCGAGACTTGGTCGTTGCGGCTGCGGCCTGTGTGTAGCTTTCGTCCGACATCCCCCAAACGTTCTATCAGCGACTGCTCGATATGCATGTGGATGTCTTCCAAATCCACACGAAACTCGAGCCGCCACTCCTCGATATCGCCTCGGATTTCGCTTAGCGCATCCTGAATGCTCTGGCTTTCCGCAGGACTCAGCAGCCCCACCGTTTCCAGCATCTGCGCGTGCGCGATCGATCCGGCGATATCGTGCGCATACAACTCGTGATCAAAGCTGATGCTTTCCGCAAATTCTTCCATGCGTCCATCGGTGGATTTTTGAAAGACGCCGCTGCGACTGGGGCTGTCCACGGGTGCCTCGTGATTGGATGCCATCTGCCGGTTTCATTAACGCGCCAAGGCGTTCATGCTAGGCACGTTGTATCACGCTGTCAACGAAGGCCCGGCTAACTGCCTAAACAATAGGCAACCTCATCCACGATCGATAACACTTCGTTTGGAGGGGTGTGTCCTTGGCGATTAGGCAGGTTTTGTCAGTCTTACCAATCGGGAGGAAATTCGTTATGATACGGGGGATTCAAACATTGTCCCGCTCGTGGGGGTTGTGGCAGGAGGTCGTGGCTCCAGGCGGCGGTAAGGAAATTTAGTGAAGGAGTTGTCGTCGTGAAGCGAATAGCGGTGCTTTTGTTGATCTTGGTGTTCCAGCTAGGGCTCGAGCCCGAGCATTCTGCAGCCGTTCAGCCGAGCGATACGCTGCTGCCGCCGACGACCAAGGGCTACTTGTCGGTTCCGGATGTCGACTCGCTTGAGGAGAGTTTCAACGCCACTCAAATGGGCAAACTCCTGGAAGATCCGTTGATGAAGCCGTTCCTCGACGATCTGCGCGCCCAGTTGGAGGCGCGATTGATTAAGAGTGACGCGCGGCTGAGCATCACGTTCGAAGATTTACGGAAGATCTGCGGGGGCGAAGTCTGCGTCGCGATGGTTCAGCCGGAGGAAGATGAAAATCAACACGCTTCGGTGGTGCTGGCCGACATCACCGACCGCGAAAAGGAAACGAGCGAGTTGCTGGACCGGCTGTCAAAGGAACTCAAGGAAAAGAAGGCGGTTCGGAGCGTCCAGACCATCGGCGGCGTCGAATTGGTCGCGTGGGTGCTGCCGAAAAAAGAAGGCGCCACCGACAGCCAGCGGGCCTTCTACTTCATCAAGGACCGACAACTGATCGCCTCGAATCACGAAGCGACCATCAAGTGGATACTCGATCACGCCGGCAAGACAACTGGCTCCCGATTCGCCCAGTTGGAAGCGTACCGCCAAACCATGGCTCGCTGCTCGCAGGCCGCCGGGGACACGGCACCGCAAGTGCGATGGTTCGTCGAGCCGTTTGGCTACGCCCAGGCGGTCCGAGCCGCGGGCGGAGGCCGCAAACGACGCGGTACCGACATGCTGAAAGTCTTGTCCAACCAAGGTTTTTCCGCAATTCGGGGCGCGGGCGGTTTCGTGAACTTCTCGATCGATGGCCAGGATATCCGACATCGCACGTTCATCTACGCTCCGGCGGTCAACAAGACCGGCGAGAAGTACAACTTGGCGGCGCGGATGATGAAGTTCCCGAACGGCTCTGAATTGCCGCCGGAAGCCTGGATGCCGGCCGAGGTATCGAACTACATGTCGTTCCACTGGAAGATGAAAGAAGCGTTCGAGTACGCCAAATCGCTGGTCGACGAGGTTGCCGGAGCGCCGGTCTTCGACGACATCCTCGAGAGCCTCGAAAAAGATCCCAATGGACCTCGGATCAACGTTCGCGAGGGATTGATCAAGCACCTGGGCGAGCGCGTGATCCTGTTCTCGGACTACCGCGAGCCGATCACACCGACTTCTGATCGCTGGGTGGCGGCTTTTCAAATCACTAACCCGGCCGTTGTCGCCAAGACGTTGGACAAGGCGATGGAGGCCGATCCGGACGCCAACATGCGCATGGTCGGCAAACAGAAAGTCTGGGAGATCCAACGCGAGAACGACGAAATGGACGTCGAGGAACTGGACATCGGCGGGATCGGATTCGGCAGCACCGAGGAAGAGGACGAAGAAGAATCGGCGCCTCTGCTTGAACATGCCGCGTTGACCGTGGCCTACGGCTATTTGATCGTCGCTTCCCATCTCGATTACATGGAAGAGCTTTTCCCGACATCGGGAGCCAACCAGCCGATTTCGGATGCGGCGGATTTCGTGCGAGTCCAGAAGCAATTGGCCAGCCTGGGAGCGGGCGTCAACAGCGCACGTCTCTTCTCGCGGACCGACAAGGCGTATCACACGACCTACGATTTGATCCGCCAAGGCAAGATGCCCGAGTCCGAAGGCATACTCGGCGTGGCACTCAACCGCTTGCTGGGTCCGGAAGAGCGAGGCGTCGTGCGCGAGCAGCAGATTCAAGGCGACAAACTGCCCGAGTACGAGAAGATCCGCCATTACTTCGGCCCCGCAGGGATCTTTGCGTTGTCCGAAGACAACGGTTGGTTTGTCAGCGGATGCCTGCTGCCCAAGTAGGCCCGTCGCTGGAGCCGAGGCCTGTCCTCCAAGATTTCCTATTTCGGCGAGGTGACGCTGCTTTCGCGAGCCAACTCCAGTCGCCGAAGAAATGGAAATCTGAGGAGCAGGCCCACAACCCCGGCCAATAAGGTCCGCGATGCCCAAACCCAATTTCCAAGACCTGGAGATTCAGTGTTGGGAGCATGCTGGCAAGTTGGGCATGGCCGGGCGGGAGATCTGCCTATTTCAAACGGCCAACGATCACGGCGAACGCCTGCTTCGTGCTTTGGATGAATTGTTGGCCGAAGGGGGCGTGTCGAAACGGACCGCGACCTTCAAACCGTCGGGCCGCAAACGCGAGATCGACACGCTGCGGTTGCTGTTCGTTCCACCGCGCGCCGACCTTTGCGTTTTGAGCATCACGCGCGAGAAAGCAACCGCAACCATCGAGATGACCGCGGCAGGTTTGCAGTTGCTTCGGGAAGCGATCGCGACGTGGTGCCAAGGCGGCGAGGACTTCGGTGTGTCGCCACAGCATGCCAACCTGGCGAAACGTGAACTTCGAGTCCTCGATCAGGCGTCCCGGGAACTATGGTTCTGGGGCCCGACGATGGAGCCTTAGCAACGGCCGAGAAAGTGTTAGGAGTGAATGGACTGCCGGTTGTCCCACAAGGATTTACGTCAAGTCGTGAGGAACGGGGCGGAAGGTTAGCGAGCGGCGGTGGCGTGCTCGGAGGGCAATTCGAATCGGGTTGCCGCGGGCCCGGCGGATCGGCACGCACCGGAAACGCTCACGAACGGGCTGGTTCTTGAACGTTGCCACGCATCCGTGCTTCATGTCGCTGGGAACACCGTCAGCATGCCGGACACGACAGAGAATCGAGCCGCTTTTCCGCAGCATTCGGCGCAGAAGGAAGGACTCGGCTTCCCCAACCTCATCGCCTGCTCACCAAACCTCGCCAGGAGACCCAGGCCGAATTGCTGCGCGGCGTGTTGGAGCCCGAGGCCCGCGGGGCTGCGTAGCCTCCCCCACGCCGATCCCATCTGCCGAAGGAGGAACCCGACGCACGCCCCGCTTGAATTCCGTTGCGTACTGCGCCATTGCCTGAGAGGACTTTCAGGCCTGCCGCAGGTCATCGTGCGCGCCCGATTGCCCGATGACGGTATCCCTGGCGCCCCACGTCCCACCCGAATCTGACTCCCGATCGCCGCCGAGATTCCGTGCTCCCGATCTTGACCGCTCGCGACGTAGGTCCCACGCTGACAACCGGCAGTGCCATTCCCGACAGACCCCACACTCATCGCTAGGGTGGGTTAATTTCCGATTCTGTCTCCCCGTTTTCATTCGGAGGCAGTTCCAGCACGGGCAGGCGGACGACGGTCAGGGTCTGGCCGGCAGCACTGGGGGCGATGGCCATGAGGGTTCCGTCGTTCGAGACCGCCAGCGTTTGGATATAAAACGGTCCATCGAGTTTCACGGTGGCGAGGCAGCGGGCGGTTTCGACATCCCAGATCCAGACTCGTCCCTGGCCGCCCGACATCAACCATCGACCGCTTGGATGAAAGCGAACGGTCCACTGCAACTCGCGTGTCTCGCGCGCCAGCGTCTGAATCTCGCGGCCCGCGACGGTGTCCCACACGCGAATTTCGGAAAGCGTGCTGACCGCCAGTCGCGTCCCGTCGGCCGAGAACGCAGCAGCGTTCGCGCCCGAACTCGTCAGCGTTTGGGATTGCTTCTCCGCCGCGCGGCGCAGATCGAATCGAAAAAGCCGCCGGCCATCGGTGGCGACCGCCTCGAAGCCATCCGTCGGCAAACGTGCCGCCAGGACACTGCGGTCGAATGGCTTCAACGAGCTCGATCGGGCTGTCTTGCGGCCGTAGGTCTGCCAGATCAGCGTCCCGTCGGCACCGCCGCTGAGGACCATGTCGCTGGCGGCGCTGGGGAGTAGCACGCGAACGGCTTGAGAGTGCCGGACCAGCGATGCCGCCGTACCCAGTTGCCCGCTCGGGCCGACGGGCCAAACCCGGATCGCTCCTGTGCTGCCGCCCGCAAACAGATGGGTGTCGTCCTTGGCAAAGGCCACACACTCGACCTGACTCAGTTCGCTCAACTTGGTCGCCGAACCGATGTGCGCGCCAAATTCCACGTCGAACATTATCACCGTTTGATCCATCTTGCCTGCAGCGAGCCAGCGGGAATTGCCGGCGAAAGCCAACGACTTGATCTGCCAACCGATGTCCGGAAAACGGTGAACCACCTCGATATCGAGTTCGTTGACCTGCGGCGCCGCATCGGGGGGCATTTCTACTGGCTCGGGACGACGCGGAGGCGGTTCACGCATCCACGGAACGACCGGCGGTTCGATCGTCGCACGAGGCCGCGGTTCGTGCGGTCTCGGAGCGTAGGGCGACCCGAACGGCGGGGCGAAGCTTGGCGCCATTCCCTCCGCCGGTTGCTGGCCGGCTTCGCCCACCGGATCGTTGCCGTGCGGCGACGAGGGTTCTGCGTCGTTGTCCGAGTATTGAAGGTGTCTCTGTCTCGCTTCGTCCCAACCCTGCCGAACCGGAGAAAAAACAAGGACCAATACGGCGATCGAGACCGCGAGCATGAGGTAGCCGGAAAACAATCCCGTCACCGCCATCCCGCTGCCGTCCACTCGACCGCCGCCCCGCCGGATTTCGCCAAGTGCCAGGTGACCGGTAATCACCGCCGTCAGGGAGGTAAGCACGGACAGGTTGCAGAGGCACAGGAACAAAGGCGACAGCAGGCCGAGCACGAGGCTGGTGATGGCCAGCGAAGAGGTTCGGACGGGCTCCCAGGGTGCTCGTGCCTCGGCGGGAGCTTGTTGTTCGGGTTTGGCGGGCAGGCCCGCGTTCGGCGTCCGCAGGTCATTGGGCTCGAATGGCCCGTTCGAGGACGTCGGTTCGAGAATTCGCGGAGAAAAGAAGCAGTGGCAACCCTGGCACTCCAACTGCTCGCCGACCCGTCCCAACGGGATCACCGGCAGGAAATACAGCGTGAACCAGCGCCGATACGTCACGTGCCGATAGAATTGCATGGTTCGGCAATGCGGGCACTGGAACGTGCCTGAACCCGTCGTCGATTCGCGTGTCCGCCAACCGAAGATAATCATCGAAGAGCCCCCGGACGAATACGGCCACCCACGCGGGTGTTGATCCTACAGCGAATCGCAGCGTTTGCAAGTGCCTGTTTGTTGCGGAAGGAAAGCCCTCAAGAAAAGACACCGTCCTGTCTTCGCGGGCCGAAGACAGGACGGTGTCGCAGGGGGAAAGGTCGTCCGAGCTATTGCTGCGAGCTATCGTAACCGGTTTGCAGCAACTCTTCCTCTTCCTGGATGATGATTCGCGGCGTGACCATCATCATCAAGCTCTGCGTGTCGCGGCCGATCCCGATGTTGCGGAACAACCGGTTGATGTAGGGCAGCTTGCTGAGCATCGGGACACCGCGTTCGTTGCGGCCTTCGCTCAATCGCTTGATCCCGCCCAACAGCACCGTCCCGCCATCCGGGACGCTGACGGTGGTCGAGACCGTGGTGAAATTGAACGTCGGCAACTGGACGGTAGTACCCGAGATCACATTGCGTTCGTTGTTCCGGACCGATTGGCCCTCGTTGGCCGGATCCTGAATGTTGGTGCCGGAATCGGAGGACCGCGAACCGGTAAAGGTGAACGTGTCCACGTTGCCGATCGAACTGAAGAACGGCACCAGCGTCAACCGCACGAAACGGCGGTCGGGCGAAACAACCGCCTGAACGCTCAGCGACGTACCTTCGCTCAACACCACCACCACCGGCTGATGAGCGGCGGCAAAGTCGCCGACCACCGGGATGACGCTCATCACGAACGGCCGCTGGGACGTATCCGAAACGAAGCCCGTCTGGCCGTTGAAGAGCGTGACTTTCGGGGCTTGCAGCACGTTCGTCCGGTCGTCGCCCTGCGCGGCTTGCAGCAGGAAGAAGACTTCGATATCGCTGAGGATCGCGAATCCGAAGTCGGCCGCGGTCGAAGCGTCGAAGCCGCCAAACTGCGGAATGGCCGATCCAAAGCCACCTTGCCGGAACTGGTAGTCGAAATCGACCGTCGGCTGGCCGGTGGGGTCCAGGCCGAACGACAGGCTCGGGCTGTTGTCCCGAATCACCGGATTCTGCCCGGCAATCTGATTGCTGTTGTCGTTAACGTTGAAGTCAAAGTCGATGCCGATCCGCTCGAAGAACCGGTCGTTCAGCGTGATGAAGCGCACTTCGATGGTCACCTGCAAGTCCTGCAGGCGGCGCAACTGGTCCAACAGGTCGGCGATCTGTTCGTGGATTTCCTGAGTCTGGCTGACCACCAGACTCAAGTTGGTTGGAAAGCCTTCGATCGAGCCCGGTCCGCCGACCAAGTCCCACGACTGCGGCGCGATCGTGCTGGTGATCAAATCGATCAGCGTGTCGAAGTCGGCCATGCTCGCACCGCCCATGCTGCCCGGAGCGAGGCCCGAGGGCGTGGGAGTGCGCGAGGTGGCGTTGGGCAACATGCCGGCCGAGCCCATCTGGGCCAGCACCGAGGCGTTGGCCGCGGCCGCCGGCGAATTGTCGTTTGCGGCCAGCGTCAAAGCCATCGGCTCGTAGCCGCCCATCGGTCGCGTCTGGCCGGTCGCATTGATGGCTTCGCGCAACGCGCCCGGCAAGCCGATATTGTAGCTGGGCACGAAGTTAGGAATCGGGATGACCAGATCGGCGACGTTGTAAACGCGGGGAAACGTATCCGAGTCGCGGGTCTGCTCGCTGGTGATCCGCAAGACTTCGTTCTGGATCACGTAGCTCAGGTGCAACGGCTCCAGAATCAGGTTCAAGGCGCTGCGCAGCGAGATCGGCTCGGTCAGATTGATCGAGATCGGCTCGTCGGTCGTCACGCCCTCGGCATGCAGACCCTGCGGATCGAGGTAGACATTCACTCCGGCCATGCGTCCCAGCGTTTCCACGACCTCCGACAGCGGCTGGTTGAGGAACTTCGCATCGACTTTGGTTTTCAGGGCGTTCTGAATCGCCTGTTCGGCGGGCGTCAGCCGCGAACGCTGTTCCTGGAGCCATTCGCCGCGCGTCCGCGACAGTTGCTGCCACTTCGTCGTGTCGGCGAACAGCAGCGGATGGCGGTCGTCGTACGGAGTCGAGGCCAGTTCGACGCTGGTCATGGCGTCGTACATGCCGGCCTCCTTCATCGACTTGATCGACTCCTGTTCGCGGACCCGGAATGCGAATTTGCTGGTCATCTGCATGGCCCGCACCACTTCATTGTGCGGATCCAGTTCGCGAGCCTGCTTGGCCATCACTTCGGCCTCGGCGTATCGCTGCTCGTCGATCAAATCGTTGAACTTCTCGACTAGTTCGGCCAGCTTGTTCTGGCGATCCAGTTTGTCCTGCCTCTCGCGGTCGATCCGCTGGCCGACGGCCTGGTTCCGCTCTCGCAGTTCGATGTCGGCCAAGTGTTGCTGGATGTACTGTTCGGATTCCTTGATGCCCTGGTCGACCAGCGCCAAGATCTGACGGCGAGTGGGCAGATCGAGCGTTTCCTGTTCGACGCGGGCGCGGAGATCGCGCAGCCGCGTCAGGGCGCCGCGAGGATCGGTGGTCCGCATCCGTTCGGTGGCGCTCAGCTCCTGGAACACTTCGCGGCTGAGCTTCTGGCGCAGCAACTGCTGCTGCGAATCGATTTGCTCCAGAGGATTCTCGGACGGAGCGGATTCCCGGGGCGTGGCGACTCGCAACAACGTCAGCTTGTCCCGCAAGGACTGCCGAGTCTGTGGATCCAATTCGGCCTCGTGCTGCCAAGCGCGGGAAAACAACGCCAATGCCTCAGTCTGCTGTTGCCGTTCCAGGGCAGCAAGACCCTGTTGATAGAGGTGAACACCGGGCGAGACGGACGCCGAGCCGGGCTCGCCGGCCGATACCGGCATCACGGCCTCGGCAGGCGCCATCCGCGAACGGTCTTCGTCCGGGCGGTAAACACCGGGCGTGACGGGATAGGGACCGCGGGAGGCACCGCCCGGATCGTAGGCTTGCGTCACGGAGTAATGCGGCGCGGACGGAGCGGCGCCGCGGCGGGCCATTGCGCTCTGGATCTCCATCATCAGATGGTCGGGGCGAGGCTCGTTGGGACCATAGGCTTGATCCGGCACTTCCAGGGCTCGCGCCTGTTCGACGAAGATCGAAGCGTTTTGCAGGTCTCCCCGATCCATTGCGACGCGCGACATCGCGAGCAAGCGGAGGGCTTCCTGTTTGCGTGTCTCCAAGGGGATATCGGCCGTGGGCAGCCGGCGAGGCGTACCGCCCGACGCTACGGGTTCATCGTCGGTAATATAGCCGAATTGCTCCGGCGGTTGCGCCGCGGGCCGAGCCGCGCTCGGGGCCATCGGCAGCAGCTCGCGAGGCCGTTCCAAGGAATTGGGATCGGTCACCAACCCGGACTGAAATGCGCTGATGTGCTGACCGAAGCCACCGCCGGCCAGGGGCAGCAGAGCGTCGCCACGGTTTTCCTGGGCAAAGTCTTCCGGACGAACCGTCGGGGCGGGGCCGCTGGGGGCCGAACGACCGGCCAACAGTTCTTCAGCCACACCGGCTCGCCGCAGGTCCGCGGCCAGCGTGTCGGGCGAGTACTCGCCTGGGGCAAAGCTGGCACCCGTCGCAAGGGCTCGTTGGCGCCACGTGATCGCTCCGGTGAGATCGCCTTGCTGCAAGGCCAATCGGGCTTTGTCCAAGTAGCTGCGAGCCGTGCTCTTGGCATCGCTGCCGAGCATCGCCAGCGGAGCCTCGTTGGCGCCCGGCGCCTGGGCAGCCGCGCCCGCTTGCAGTTCCCGGAGTGACCGCCGCGCTTTGGCGGGCGAATCCAAGAACCGTTCGTACAAGGGGTCGTACCGGACGTCCAATCGCTCGGCTCGCCCGATGTAGGTTTCGGCCAGCGCGAAGTCGCCTTGCAGCATCGCTTCCCGCGACGCTCGCAGCAGTCGCTGGGCCTCGTCCCCCGCGGGCGAACCCGTTGGGGGCGGTGCTTGCGAGACGGCTGCGAGGCTGGCAGAATAACTCGCAGTGACCGGCGCAGGCGCCGGTAGCCCCTGACGAATTGGGACAGTCAGCCATGCGGCTAAACAGCCAATGAGTAGGAAGGCGGTCGATCTCAACTTGCTTCTCCTTCTCCGAGATGCGTACTGACCATCCGTCAAATCCATCGCCGGGACGGGTTGGTGTACATGCCGGCAAGCCCATCCGAATCTACGTGCCGTATCGTCGGCGTGAGGAACTCACTCCGGACCAAGCCGGTTGACAGCGGCACAAGCGTTCGAGGCGCTGGCGGCGCCGCGGGCGCTCCGTGCCCCTGGACGGGCCTGGAGGTTTTCGACGAGAGCGAGTTAAATACTGATCGGCAGAGAACGGGTCAAGGGCAGTTTTCGCCAGTGACGGACAAAAAGACGCAATTCGGGATTACCGACCCTCTTTCCGCAAGTGAACAACTATGGCACGACGAGCATTGATTACGGGGATCACCGGGCAGGATGGCGCCTATTTGGCTCGCTACCTGCTCGACCTGGGTTACGAAGTGCATGGCATGGTCCGCCGCGCCAGCACATGTCCGATGGAACGGATCGACGATCTGCGGGATCGCCTCGGGCTGCATCAGGCCGACCTGCTGGACCAACTGTCGATGATCCGACTGCTGGACCGCGTCCAGCCCGACGAGCTATACAATCTGGCCGCCCAAAGCTTCGTGCCGACCAGTTTCGAGCAACCGCTCCTGACGGGCGAGTTCACGGCCCTGGGAGTCACCCGGTTGCTGGAAGCCGTCCGCCAGGTCAACCCGAAGATCCGCTTCTACCAAGCGAGCAGCAGCGAGATGTTCGGGACGGTGCGGGCCGAACCGCAGGACGAATCGACTCCCTTTTGGCCTCGCAGCCCCTACGGGGTCGCCAAGGTTTACGGGCACTGGATCACGGTCAACTACCGCGAAAGCTATGAAATCTTTGCTTGCAGCGGAATTCTGTTCAATCATGAATCGCCGCTCCGCGGCAAGGAATTCGTCACGCGAAAAATCACGGACGCGGTGGCGCGAATCAAGCTGGGATTGCAGACGACGCTGAAGTTGGGCAATCTGGATGCCCAACGCGACTGGGGGTTCGCCGGGGATTACGTGCGCGCGATGTGGATGATGCTGAACCAGGACCAACCGGACGACTATGTTGTCGCCACCGGGATCAAGCACTCGGTGCGCGAGTTTGCCCAATTGGCGTTCGAGCATGCCGGCCTGAACTACGAAGACCACGTGGAAATCGACCCGGCCCTGCTGCGGCCCGCCGACGTGCATACCTTGCGGGGCGATCCCAGCAAGGCGCACCGTGTTCTGGGCTGGCAGCCGGAGGTGAGTTTCGCCGGATTGGTGGCCATGATGGTCGATGCCGATCTCCGCCGCGTCCGGAACGAACTTCGCTAAGGCAAGCCTCCGGGAGCAGACACGGTGATCGCATTCATCACAGGCATGACCGGATTTGCCGGATCGCATTTGGCCGAGCATTTGGTCCGGTGCGGGGATCGCGTCGCGGGCTGTTCGGAAGACGGGCGTTGGCGAACGGCGGTGCCAGACGCTTTGACCGAGGTTCCGCTGGTGACCTGGGATCTGTCCCGAGACGATGAGTCGCCGATCCTGCCAGTCCTGGACCGCTTAACGCCCGACGTCGTGTACCATTTGGCCGCGGTAGCCATTCCGGGCGATTGCGGGGTAGGGGAGCCGAATCGCGGGGCTTGGGAATTGAACGTCGCCGGCACGCGTCGTCTGGTGAGTTTGCTCGGGCGTTTGTCGAAGCCGCCGCGGTTGGTTCTGGTCAGCAGCGGTCATGTGTACGCGCCGGTGACGGGGGATGAGACGCGACGAGGCGAAGACTCGCCGCTGGGACCGGTGACCGCTTACGGCAAGACGAAGCTGGCTGCCGAACAGATCGTCCAGGAACAATGCGGCCCGACCGGATTGGATGCGGTGATTGTTCGATCTTTCAAGCACGCCGGTCCGCGGCAGAACGCCCGTCTGATGCTGGCAGAATGGGCGATTCAGATGAGCGGGCCCGACAATGGCCCGATTCGAGTGGTGAACCTGGACAGTTATCTGGACATGACCGACGTGCGGGACGTGGTTCGGGCGTACCGGTTGGTCGCCGAGCAGGGCCGCAGCGGGGCAGTTTACAATGTCGGCAGCGGCAACGCCCTCCGCAGCGGCGACATCTACCAACGGATGTACGAATTGGCCGGCTGCCATCGCGACACGGTCGAAACGTCGCCGGGACTTCGTCGGGAAGCGATCGCGGACATCGCCCGACTGCGGGCAGCGACCGCCTGGCAACCGGAGATCCCGCTGGAGCAAACGCTGCGCGACTCGCTGGATTACTGGCGGCGTACGCTCGGATCGAGTTGAGCGGGGACCGTGGTGCTAGCATCCCCGCCGTGGAATTTCTCTAGGTGCCCCGGGTCGATCCTGCTATCATCCGGCAACCATTTTCGAACCGGGTTGCAGGAAACGACGATGAAGAATTTCCGACGCGTGCTGGGGATGGCATTTCAGTATCGCATGACCACGATCGGCGTGGTGCTCAGCGCCCTGGCCGTCGCCGTGTTCTGGGGCGGAAACATCGGGGCTTTGTATCCTATCGTCGAGGTGGCATTCCAGGGACGGACGCTGCAGCAATGGGTGGACGGCCAGATCGAAGGGGCAACCGCCAAGTCACAGGAGCTGACGGAAGAGATCGATCGCCTGAATGCCTCGCTCGCCGGCTCCGCGGATCCCGAGGTGACCGACATCCAAGGCCGAATCGCGGCGCTCCGCGACCGCCAGGCAGCCGAACAGACCGCACTGGGCTGGCTGGTCTGGCTGCAGCCGGCGATCCACCGCGGATTTCCGAACGATCCGTTCCAGACCGTCGTGGTGATCGTGATCGGACTGATGATCGCCACCGCCGCGAAGAACGGTTTCATTTTCGCCAATCACATGCTGCTGGAACGACTCGTCCAATTGGTCTCGTTCGATGTCCGCAAGGAACTGTACCACCACACGCTGCGAATGGACTTGAGCGAGTTCGGCGAACAGCGGGTCGGTCCACTCATGAGTCGCTTCAATATGGACTTGCAGTGCCTGACCGTCGGCTTGCGGTCCCTGTTTGGCAAGGCCATGCTCGAACCGTTCAAGGCGGTGGCCTGCCTGGCCGGGGCCGCGTTCATTTCGTGGCGACTGCTGTTGTTCTCGCTGCTACTCACACCGCTGGCCGCGCTGCTGATCCGCGTCTTGGCCCGGTCGATCAAGCGAGCCAACCGCCGGGCGATGGAGGAGAACGCCCAGTTGATGGGCGTGCTGTCCGAGGCATTCCAGGGAATGCAGACCGTCAAGGCGTTCACCATGGAAAAACACGAGCGACTGCGTTTCCATTCGGTTTCCAAGAAATGCTTGCACAAAGGCATGCGGATCGCGCTGTACAACGCCTTGGCCAAACCCGCGACGGAAATCCTGGGTTTGGCGATGATCTTCACGGCGCTGATCGCCGGCGCCTATCTGGTCCTCAACCAGGAAACGCACATCCTGGGCATCCGCATGACGGATCGACCGATCAGTGTCGCCGCCCTTTTGTGTTTCTACGGAATGCTGGTCGGCGCCAGCGACCCGGCGCGGCGTTTGTCCGACGTGTTCAACGGGTTGCAGGCGGGGGTGGCCGCCGCGGATCGATTGTTCCCGGTTCTGGACCGTCAGCCGCTGATCGCCGATCCGGCCACTCCGCGACCATTGCCGGAATCGTACCTGCGTTTGAGTTTCCAACACGTCCATTTTCACTATGTTGACGGCCAGACCGTGCTGCGGGATCTCGACTTCAGCGTAAAAGCCGGCGAGACGCTGTGCATCGTCGGGCCGAACGGCTGTGGAAAATCGACGTTGGTCGGTTTGCTGCCGAGATTCTACGATCCGGTCGACGGATCGATCCGCGTGGACGACATCGACCTGCGCGAATTTCGGCTGCGCGATCTTCGGAAATTCGTGGGCATGGTGACCCAGACGACGCTGTTGTTCGATGACACGGTGTTCAACAACATCCGCTACGGATCGCTGCAAGCGACGCCCGAGCAAGTGGTGGAGGCCGCCCGGCGCGCCCACGCGCACCGATTCATCGAGGAAAAACTCGAACACGGATACGACACGGTCGTCGGCCCCGGGGGCGGCAAGTTGTCCGGGGGACAACGCCAACGCATTGCCCTGGCCCGCGCGATCCTGCGCGACCCGCGGGTCCTGATCCTGGACGAGGCGACCAGCCAGATCGATCTGGAAAGCGAACAACTGATCCATCAGGCGCTGGAAGAATTCATCCGCGACCGCACGGCGATCATCATCACCCACCGGCTCGCGACGCTCGAGTTGGCCGACCGCATCCTTGTCATGGAATCCGGCCGCGCCATCGATTTGGGAACGCACGACGAGCTGATCGGCCGCTGCGGCCTGTATCGCCGTTTGCACGACATCCAATTGCGTCAGTCGGCGTAGGACAACTCGCGGGAGATAATCTACCGGATTTGCAAGTAGCGGTAGGGCGTGAGCCCTCCGGTATTTTGTCACCGGACTCGCGCCGTTCCGCCAAGGCGGTAACTTATTTCCTGCGAGTTGCCTAGGATCGGCGTGAATTGGCTGGAGTGTATGCTGCAGCGTGCGACAGGGCTGGACAGACTGGCAGTCTGTCCTACGCTTACGGGCCGAAGTAGCCGCCTTCGTACTCGTAGTTCATGTCGCTGCCGCTTTCGTAGCCCATTCCGCTGCTCATGGGAACTTGAGCAGCCTCTTCAATGAACATCAGCCGGCGATACTCTTCCGTGTCGTCGATCTCGTTGCACACGACCAGATTGCCCGCGGCATCGACCACCATGAATTCTCCCGGCGTGGCCAACTTCTTGCGCTCGCCCGACTTGGCGTCGCCGATGACATCTTCGATCAATGGATCGCCGCCGCGCAGATCGAGAACCAGTCCGTTGGAAGCAAACGAGAACTGGGCGATCGTCTTCAGTTGGGTCGTCAGCGGATGCATCACATCAGCGTCCTGAGTGAAGTTCAGGAAGGCGCCGCGACGCACATCCCGCTCCGCAGGCACTTCGACCGCGCGCCGCCGGTCCCAGGCGACAACCACCATCTTGCCAGCCGTCTCGGTAATTTGCACCTCCGGCCCCCGCTCACCCGGTTTAGCCAATTTGATGAAGCGTCCCGGAGTGACCGCTCCCGCCAAGTACCCGTCATTCCCTTGCAGCTTGACCACGGCGCTGGGCTCGCTCCAGCCCGTCTGCACATAGAAGGTGCGCCGCGGCGTGTTGGTCCGCTTCTGGTAGTCCAGATCCTCGGCTTCAATCTTGGTCAAACGCGCTACCACCGTCTGTTCCAGTATCCGTCGATTCGGTTCGGCCTGTGGATTCTGAGGCCGATTCGGGTCTTCCAGCAGCACGCTGACTCGATAGCGGTACGACTTGCCGACCTCGGCCGTCAAGTCGAAGAACCGAACCATCAGATGCTTTGCCACGGGCCGGCGCACTTGGCCGGGCATTCCACCGTAACCGCTGCTTCCATACTCCATGCTGCTTTCGGATCCGTACATGCCGTATCCTTCTTCGCCATAACCGCTCGCACCCATGCCGGGCGGCATGCCGGTAGCTCCGTAGCCTTCGTATCCGGACGTTCCCATGCCGGGCGCCATTTTCGGCAACTGGGGCAGGCCGTGAGACAAGTCGCCAGTCTCGCCGGGAGTGGCGTCCGGCGCCAGTTCCGGCGTCGTTCCGGGAGTCCCCGCGGCCAGGGTCGTCGGCCGTAATTCGAGTTTGGGCACTTCACTGTGCAAGGCCATGCTCTCGTAGGGCTTCAAGAGGACCGGCGGAATGGGCATGGTCAGGATATTCGGCATCACGTAGTTCGGATCGGCGACTTCTTTGGGGAAACCGCCGAACTGCATGGCCTGCTGCAGGGCAAATTTCGTGTTCGAAACGGGTTTCCAGGTCAACGGCGCATCGGGGTCGTCGGTAACCTCGGCCCGTTCGGCCATGTAGTACAGGTACCGGGGCACATCCGCGGCGGGACTGTAGCCCTGCGCTTCCGCCAAGGCCCGCTCGTATTCATCCCACTGACGCTCGTACGGAACCAGTGCTGTCACCGCCACTACTCCGAAGCTTCTCGGCACGACCATCCCGCGCAGGGCACCGCCCGCGGCCATACGACCGGGAAATCCCTTGACGTAGTGTTCGAGGAAGAAATTGCTTACCTTCCTCGCTCCGACTGTGGTCGTGCTGCCGTACATCCCCTCGCCCGAACCTTCCGACATGTAGGATTCGGAACCGGTCGAGCCCATCATCTCTTCCGAACTGTACATGTCGTAGCCTTCTTCGCCATACATCTGGCGACGACGGTCTTTCTTCGGCTTCTTGGGCTTCGGTGCCTCGACCGGCGCGGCAACCGCATCCTTGTCGCTGGCGTAGGCGTCATCGGGCTTGGTCAGTCGCCAAGCCACGCTGAACACCCCTCCCGTCGCTTCGACTTTGACCGGTGGGAACAGTTCCGGATCGCGGCGTTTCTGGTGGGGAGGGATCACGTCTCGTTGCAGCAAGGGGCGGTCAGGCGCGTACTGGTCGTCGCGGATGGGCGTGCGGATTTCTTCGGCTCGCGCGGGATAGTTCCCTACCTTCTTCACGCGTTCGGGTTCCAAGGCGCGCCACGAGTTTTCCGTGATGTGGCCGCGGGCCAGTTGCGCCTCGGATTTCAGCTTCTCCGGCGTCTCGCTCATCGAGATGCCTTCCTGGGTCGCGCTGGAGTAGACGAACGACACCACCAGCAGGATCACGACGCCAAAAATCAATTTCTCGACATGGCGCACGAAGAAACCCTTGATGCCGCCTTCGCCAAATCCAATTTTCAATTTCATCGCCTTCTCTCCCTTGCAGCCTTGGCCAGCGTCCTACCCCTGTCCTCGATCCTGTTGATCTCGTCGCCGCCGGCGATCACCCGGCCGTGGGCGTCACCGCGGGAATCGTCCCCGTCAGCGCCGGCACCTGTTCAATTCCCAGTTTGTTCCCGTCGACCGGGTTGTAGATATAAATGATCCCATAGACCTCGACCGGCACGTCATACTTTGTGGTGCTGCTCACTTCGCGGCGGCCTGTGACATTAGCGGCCGCGGTCGAGCCGTAGCCTTCATCGCCGTATCCCGTGCCTCCCATACCGTACTGTCCGGCGCCGTATCCGGGCATCGCGCCGTATCCGCCGGATTCCGCATCCATGCCGGCACCATATTCACTGAAGCCCCCCGCACCCATCATCTGGCCCATGCCGCCGCCGTAGCCCATGCCGCCGCCGTAGCCCATGCCGCCGCCGTAGCCCATTCCCTCGCCGTAGCCGCCGGACTCGCCGTACCCGCCATATCCGGCGCTGGCGCCGCGCGGTGGATTCACGCGGACTTGCCGGATCTCCACGGGCAGCGCGGAATTGCCGAACTGGGCCAACAGTCGATGGATCTTCCGCTGATCCACCACCAAACGCATCCGGATCGGCATCCGCTTGGCAACCACCAGAAACGCATCTTCCGGGCTACCGGTCTGCATGGCTTCTCGCACGCGAGTCGCCGGAAGCGGCTTGTATTCGTTGTCGACGTAGCGGAAGTTAGCGGGATCGACAGCCAGTGGAGACATCGTTCCGGTCATGCCGTCCCCCATCATGCCGCCTTCCATCATGCCGCCGGGCGACATGCCGCCTTCCGACATGCCAGTGCCCGCCGCGCCCGATTCTTCGCTCATCGATCCTTCCATACCCGTGGGGTACATGCCTTCGCCGCCGGACATCGGTGTCGGGCCGGCCAGCATGACCACTTGGCCCGCACGGCCCACGGCGCTGCGGCCGATCATCACCGATTCAATGGTCTTGACCACCGCTTCGTGCCGCGACTCGATCTCACCGTTCGTATTGCGAATGATGTACATCAGGGCGGTCAACACCCAGAGATCCTCCTGGGCGTACAGAACTTGCAGCGTCGTCGGCGCCTGGTCAGACTGCTTCGACCAGTCGAAATGGACGCCGAACAACCGTGCCTGGTCCTGGCCTTCCCAGATCACCAGGGGCGGTTTCTGCCCGGCGACTTGACCTGCTCCCGGCGTCGTTCCAGGTACTGCTCCGGGAATCGCCCCGGGCGTGGTTTCCATCCGTTCCATGTCGGTGACCGTGCGCCCCGGCATCCAGCGCGAGTTGATCAACACGGCCAGCTTGGGAAGCAGACGCTCGACGTAGTTGGCATACAACTGGCGAAAGTCGACTTTTATTTCCTGATGGGGCGGTGTCGGAAAATCGACCTTCAGTTCGATCGGTTTCAGCGGTCGAACCTTGGCGATGAATTCGTTGGTCAGTTCCGGGGGCCACCGCAGGATCATTTCCTGATGCGAGTACTGTTTCTGCCAAGCCTGAACGACCTTCTGCAGTGCGTCGTCCAGCAACTTGTCCATCTCGACATTCGAGTGCTCGTTGGGCGGCGCCGGCTTCTTCTTCAGCGTGTCCGCCGAACTGAACGATGTCTTGATTTTGCCCATGTTTTCGGTGAATTCCGCCTTCAGACCGCTACGGGCGGCGTACCAGCTAAACATGCTGACCATCATGATCACGCCGCAGCCGATCCAGAACATGTGCTTGGAAAGCGCGCGAAGGATGGTTTTGACTTGGTCCATGACGATCAGGCTCCTGGTTGAGTAGTGAGCGGGGTTTCAGTCGTCTCGGGTTCCGTGACGTCCTGTCCTTCCGGTACGGCTTCGTTCTCTTGCTGGTTCAGCAAAGCCTCTTGGCGAGCCCGCAGGCGATCCGTCAGTTGCTTTTCCTGCCAGCAGAACTGAACCACAAACGAATATTTCGGCGCCAAGAAGAACGGCGGGTTGTCCGCGGAGGCCGCCCCCGACCTGGCATCTCGACCGCCGGCCGCTGGAGCGGCGGGAGGCGGGGGTTGTACTCCACCACCGAAGCCTCCCAATCCACCAAGGCCACCCAGCCCCGGACCGACGCCGGGCGCCGTCCCGCCGGGCCCCGGGGTCGGTGGTTCGTAGTAGGGATTCGGCACACGATGATTGTTGTCGATCCGCGTCTCGACGGCCAAAATGCCGTAGCCGATCCCGAGTTCCTCCATCGTAAACGGTTCCAAGGCCCGCCCCGGCCCCGTAGGCAGATCAATGGTCAGTTCGCGGAGATTCTTCAGCAGGGTATCGCGGACGTGAGTACCCGCCCACGTCTTGGGATCATCGTTGTAGAAGTGGTAGCCGCGCAACTCGATCACCCAGCCCGGGCCGCTCGGCCCCGTGATTTCCTCCAGATTCAACTCGGTCAACGCCGCATCGAGCGCGGCTTCCGCCGCGGCGTCCACCACAGGCGCTTCAGCCGCATCGCCGTTCTCCTCGGTTCCTTCGGTCGCAGACGGCTCCGCCGGTTGAACCTCCACCGGACCGGTCGTGGGCGGGAGCTTTCCCTCGCGGCGCGCGAGTTCTTCCAGGTACTTGCGTTTCACGGGCGGCGTGAACCAGCGAGCCAAGTCGTCAAAGTACTGCGACTCGACGTACTCGATATGCAAATCTTTGCGTTGGGAAATCGGTTTGACCCGTGGATCCGGAATCTGGTCTGGTGCAAAACCTTCGTCCACCGGCAACGCTCGGTTGATGGCCTTCATCAGTTCCAGCCACAAGAGTCGGCGATCGGAATTGCCCGAAAGTTCTTCGCCCAGGGCCGCCAATTCCTCAAGCCGCGATACCCTTTTCCGATCTTCCGAATCGTAGTTCGAACTGAGCGTTTGGACGCCGGTCACCTCCGACATGGCCTGCTCCCACGTCGTTTCCGTCCGTTTCATGGTCGGATGGACCTTGTACCATTCGTTGTATTCGAAAAAGAAGTTGACGGCGAACGCCAGCATCAACGCGCCGGCCGTGGCCACCGCCCAGGGCTTCTTCGATCGGATCAGCCGTTCGGTAACGATCTCCTTGGGAAGCAGGTTCGTGTTCAGTTTGCCCAGCCCGAGCCCCTGCACGCACAGCCCGTAACAGATCGCGAACGAGGACATGTTCTCTTTGAACTGCGGCGACGTCAGCACAGCCTGACCGGCCAAACGCGTGCCCCAGGCCTGCTGCTCGACGTCCACCAGTTCGTATCCCAAGTTCTTGGCCAAGTACTGCTGGAGACCGGGCAACTTGATGGCGTTGCCCAGCGCAACAATCCCGCCGATCTGGGCGCGTCGGTCGATGTTCTGGAAGAATCCGATCGACCGCTGAACCTCGGTCAACAAATCGTTGAACACCGGCCGCATCGCCTGAATTACCGCTTTGGCGTCCTCGGCTTCACGGACGTTTCGCTTCAGATGCTCGGCCTTGGCGAACGTCAGCTTCAATTCCTTGGTCAACTGCTTGGTGAAATGGTTCCCGCCGAGTGGAATGTTGCGCTGCCAGACGCGGAAACCGTTGGTGATCACCAGGTCCGTCGTGTCCGTGCCGACGTTCAGAATCACGTAGGACTCGGGCGGACTGTCGGCGTCGTACACGTCGTTTTCCATCACCTCGGCCAACAGGTTGTACGCGATGAAGTTGTACGCGCACAACGGAGCGAGTTGGATGTGGTGGATTTCCAGGTCGGACGCCAGGAACGGTTGCAGCGCTTCGTAAACCTGGTCCCGCTTCATGGCGAACAGACCGACCTCGGCTTCCATCAAAAAGCCGTCGACCTCGCTGGCACCACCCATTAACTGGTAGTCCCAAATCACTTCTTCCAAGGGGAACGGGATCTGCTGGCGAGCTTCGAAGCGAACGATTTCCGGCAGTTTCTTCATGTCCACCGGCGGCGGCTGGAAAAACCGGGCCAAACCGTTCTGGCCAGGGACCGAAATCGCGACTCGGTCGCCCCGGAGTTCGTTTCGCGACAGGAATTGCGCCAACGCCTCGCGGATCAACTCCTTGGGATTGGCGTCCGGTTGGCTCAGAATCTTCGGGTGTTCGATGTAGTCAAAGGCAGTCGCCACCAGCATTCGATTGTCTGCGTCATACTCGCAGCGCAACGCTTTGAGCGCACAGTGTCCAATGTCGATGCCCCAGACCCCTCTAGTAGAAGCCATGACAGATCCTCAAGCAAAGCGTTTCATCGAGCCGCCGTCCGGCAACGGACCGCCTGCGCCGGGCCAACCTGGCTGACAAGAGAACGGCCCCCGGCATAAAAATCAAGCCGCCAACGCAACTCTACCTCACTTCCAGTGTACTGAGCGCCAAACCGCAGTGTCAATAAAACCTCGCCGAGTGCGAAATGCGCACCTTGATTTCAAGTAAGATTCTCCGTTTGCTTTGGGGTAACCGGATGGACGACTCGGTACGCTCGACTGGCTATCCCGGAGAGGCTATGGTGTTAGTACGACTTGCGCACCATCGAATTCGGCCTCCAACCCAATTATAGTACGATGAAATACGAAGATCTGCTGATCTTATTGCCCTGTCACAGCTTAGAGGACTTCCCGACCCATCACAGCGGCGACGACGCTGCGGGATTGCTGGCCGGCTGGTCGGCGCTCTGGCATCCGGCACTGATCGCTTCAAGTCAGAAGATGCCAAGCTGGTTCCGCGCCGACTCCCCCCCGGATGTACTGACGAATAGGCTGGTTGTCGTGCCTGGAGTGAGCCAATCGGAGATTCCGACTGGCCTGGCCCAGCGCGCCAAGGAGTGTGGGGCGATTGTGGTCCGGGACGAGATTGATCGCGGCAAGATCCTTGAGAAGGCTCTCGCAGCTTTGGATGCATCGGAGCACGAGATCGATCCGGATCTGGCAGCCGACTTCCTGGCACTGGGCTACTGCTTTCTTCAAGTTCAATTGCTAACGCGCCAGATGCGTTACTCGAGCAACCTGGACGAGATCCACTTCCAGCGTCAACTGGTCGAGGCGGCAACCGCCGCAGCGGGTGGTGATCGGGAGACAGCCTGCGAGCGATTAGGCCGATGTTTCAACGTCTTGGCGGAAGAACGCGACCATTACTACCCTGTCGACGCCTGCATTCTGGACATGACGATGGTGGCATCAACCACACTCGGCAGCCCGCTGCGCGAGCAACTGGAATCGGGGCTGGCCAGCAACCTGTTGCTCACCGCCGAGTTGCTCGACCAGATCGTCGAGAGCCATCCCGCCACGCTGGCAGCGATGAAACAGGCGGCTGAGGAACAGCGATTGGGTCTGATCGGCGGCGAATACTCCGAGCTTCGGTTGCTGATGATTTCGTGCGAGACGATCCGCGCGCAGTTGCTGCGCGGCCTAGCCCGATTCCAGGAGGTGCTGGGCTGTCGGCCTCGCATCTTTGGCCGCCGCCGGTTCGGACTGACGCCGATGCTGCCTCAGATTCTTCAACAGTGCGGTTTCGAGGCGGCGTTGCACGCGACGCTGGAGGAGGGTGTGTCGCCCGAGGGAACGCAGACCAAGGTTCGCTGGGAAGGCTGCGACGGTACGGCGATGGATGCCATCGCCCGGACTCCGTTGGACGCGAACAAGCCCGGAACCTACTTGAACTACTCGATCAAGATGGGCGAATCGATGGACATGGACCATGTGGCCACGATCTGCCTGGCGCATTGGCCGGGCCAGATCAGCCCTTGGTACGAAGATCTGCGGCGGATCGCCAAGTACAGCGCGGCCTTGGGAAAGTTCGTCACGATCGAGCATTTTTTCCGGGATACCGATCTTCCGGTGCATCAGGACCGTTTTCGAATCGATCAATACCAGGCACCGTACTTAAAGCAAGCCGTCATCCGCAAAATACCGGACGCCGTTTCGTCGGTCGTCCGCTACTGGCAGCGCCGGTCGGCCGTGGAAGCCGCCGAATCGCTGGACGCACTGGCAACGCTGGTGGCCGGACGCGACGAATCAGCCGCGGCGGCGGACCGTGCGCCCCTCGCGCCGTTGGTGACAGCCATCGACGAAGCGGCCGACGAAGCCCCGCACGATGAATCGCTCGATGGGCAGATCGAAGCGGCCGGTCAACAGACAACGGCACGGTTCGCCGCGTGTCTGCCGCGCGCGAGCCAAGCGGCCGAACCGGGCTATCTGGTGCTCAATCCCTTCAGCTTCGTGCGCCGCGTCGGATTGGAGATGCCGCAGTTGGCCGGTCTGCCAACCATCGAACGTCCGGTCTACGCGGCGGCCGAGGCGCGCGGGACGAAGCATGTCGTCGTCGACGTGCCGCCGCTGGGATTCGTGTGGGTCGCGGCCGGTGCGGCTTCGGCCGCGGCGAAAGGTACGCAGTCGATGGCCGAGGAGTGCCTGCTGCGCAACGAGTTCTTCGAAGTCCTGGTCGACCCGGCGACAGGCGGTCTGCGGGCCATTCGCGAGTACAACTCGCGCACGAACCGCATGTCGCAGCAACTGGCAATCCGGCTGGGCGCTGCGCCGCGCCGCAAATCGAGCGACGTCTGGCAGGAATCCGACTTGGCAAAGCTCTATTCGGTGATGGTAGCCGATTCGGTCGAGACGACGCTGAGCACACCGATCGTGGGCGAGATCGTTGCCCGCGGGCGATTGCAGGATGCCAAGGGGAACGTCCTGGCCGGTTTTCGGCAGACGTACCGTTTGTGGCGTGGCAGTCGCGTGCTTCAGATGGACATCGAACTGGATCCGCGGGACGATCTGAAGTCGGACCCCTGGAATTCGTACTGTGCGGCGCGATTCGCGTGGGCGAGCGAAGCCGCCGAAATGCGCCGCGCGGTCAACATGACCCGCCAGCCCACGTCGGTCAAACGCTTCGAGGCGCCGCATTTCGTCGAATTGGACGATGGCGGCAAACGCACGACCATTTTGACCGGCGGAGTGTCGTTTCACCGCAAGCCGGCGCCGCGAATGCTGGACAGTCTCTTGATCGTGCGCGGCGAAACCGGCCGCCGTTTCCGAATGGGGATCGGACTGGATCTGAAAAATCCGTTGCACGAGGCGATGAGTCTGCAGACGCCCGTCCACGCCCTGTTCCAGTCGGCCCCGCCGCCAACCCCCAGTCGATCGGGCTGGCTGTTTCACCTGGACGCAAGGAACGTGACGGCCACGCATTGGGAACCACTGCTCGAAGGCAACGAGGCGACTGGTTTTCGAGTGCGGTTGCTGGAAACGGCCGGGCGTGCCGTCAAACTGAGCCTCAGCAGCTTCCGGCCCGTCCAGCACGCTCGCCAACGCGCCCTGGACGGCTCGCCACGCAGCGATTGTGCCCTGGAGGACGGCAAGATCACCCTGCAAATCGCCGCCCACCAATACACCGAACTCGAAGCCACCTGGTAATCCGTCGCCAGTGACCAATGACAGAGAGTATGTGTTGACACCTTCTCACGAAGGAACGGTTGCATGGGATCGAAGATAATCAACCGCGGACGAGGCCCCGAGATTGAGGGCACCCGGATCACCGTGTTCGACATCTGCGATTACACTCGGCAGAATTGGCACCGTGACGAGATTGCCGCCACGCTGCGGTTGTCCTCGGCTCAAGTCGATGCGGCACTGCAATACATCCAACAACATCAAATCGAAGTTTTCGCCGAGTACGAGAGGATACTGACACGCGAACGCCGTGGAAATCCGCCGGAGCTCAAGGCGAAACTAGAAGCAATCCACCAAAAATGGCAGGCCCGTTTGGCGGAACGTGCAGCGGAGTACACGGTGGGAGTGGATGATCAGAATTCTGGCTGACAACAATGCCGAGGGACATCTGCAAATACTGGTGCGCATTTTTGGTAAGGCACCTTGGTGCGAAGTCTGGAATGAACTCGGAGCGGCCGTGGTCACGTTCGAGGAAGTTGGTATTGATCGAGATGCGTCTGACGCCGAGATATGGCGGATCTGCCAACTCGAACAAATCCTACTGATCACAAACAACCGGAACGCTGACGACGCCGATTCCTTGGAGGCAGTGATTCGCAAAGAGAACCATCCCCTCGCGATTCCGGTGGTCACACTGGCACGAGCGGATCTACTCCGCACCGACCGAGCCTATGCTCAGCGAACGGCCGAAAGCTTGCTGGAGTACTTGACCTATCTTGAAGAAATCCTCGGGGCCGGTCGCATCTACATCCCGTAATGCAATGGAACGCGGAGCATCCACTGACCAATGACCGACGACGACGAACTCTGCCTGTGCTTCCACGTGACGCGGCGCAAGGTGCTGAACTTTTTGCGAGTCGAACAGCCTCAGCGGGCCTCGCAGTTGAGTGAATGCTTCGGAGCCGGCACCGGTTGCGGCTGGTGCCGCCCGTATCTCGAACAGCTCTTTCGCCAAGCTCAAGCAGGTGATTCCAACGAACCAGCGCTGCCCGCAGCTCGCGAATACGCCCGACTCCGCACCCGCTACGTGCAGCAGGGCGGCGGCACCCCGCCCCCAGGCGCGACCCCGATCAACGATGGGTGTCCGGAGGACAACGAGCCATGCGCGTAAGTCCGCTCGACTGGTTGGATGGTGAATTGGCCGATCTGTCGGATCGTTGTCTGCTTCGGCAGCAGGCGGTTCGCGAGGGACCGCAACGGCCGGCGCAGATCACGCTGGACGGCCGGAATCTCGTGAACTTCGGGTCGAACGACTACTTGGGCCTGGCCGCGGATGAATTGAACGAGGCCGTTCGCGAATCGCTCGGCCGGGCGGGCTGGGGCAGCGGTGCGAGCCCCTTGGTGACGGGACGCGGAAGCGTTCATGCCCGGCTGGAAGAGGAGTTGGCCGTGTTCGAAGGCACGGAAGCCGCGTTGCTGTTTCCCAGCGGTTTCGCGGCCAATCTGGCGACCATTCCCGCCTTGGCCGATCGGAGCGACGTCATCTTCAGCGACGCGCGCAACCACGCCAGCATCATCGACGGCTGCCGTCTGTCGGGAGCCACCATCGTCGTCTACCCTCACGGCGACACGACCGCACTGCGCGACCTGTTGACCGACGCAGGCGGCTATCGCAGGCGGCTGCTTGTCACCGACACGCTGTTCAGCATGGACGGCGATCTGGCGCCGCTGCCCGACCTGGCCGAACTGGCCGAGCATCATCGAGCGATGTTGATGGTCGACGAAGCGCACGCCACCGGCGTGTTTGGCGAACAGGGCCGAGGCGTCTGCGAGCACTTGGGCGTCGAGGCCGGCGTGCATGTCCGGGTGGGGACGCTCAGCAAGGCGCTCGGGTCGATCGGCGGCTTTGTGGCCGGGCAGCGCCGTTTGATCGATTGGCTGGCCAACCGGGCGCGGGCCTACGTCTTCTCGACCGCGACTCCCGAAACTGCCGCAGCAGCAGCGCGGCGAGCGTTGCAGATCGTCCAGCAGCAGCCTGAGCGGCGGCAGCGGTTGCTGGAACTCGCCGCCGACTTGCGATCCCGATTGCGCGAGCAAGGCTGGGCAACGGGCAAATCGGCCAGCCAAATCGTGCCCGTCATCCTCGGCGAAGCGCGCCGCACGATGGAGATGACCGCCGAACTTCGCTGCCACGGTCTGCTCGTGCCAGGAATCCGCCCACCATCCGTCCCGCCCGATCAGTCACTGTTGCGCATCAGTCTGTGCCACGGCCATACCGACGAACACGTTCAGCGCCTGCTCGATGCCCTGGTTGCATCCCGTTGAGGGCGATTGTGTGCCCATGCTTTCACGACGAGCCGATTCCTTCGGTCAGTTCCCGCTCTAGTCGCTCGGCCTGTTCCCTGAGTTCCTCGGCGTTGCTGCCCAGGAGTTCATCGGACGGCGAAAGGGGACAACGAAGCAGCCGTTGGCACAAACGGATTCGCTCCGCCAACTGCCGTTTCACTTCCCGGTGAGCCTGCTCGCGCTCGCGGTTGATCTGCTCCGCTCGATGGTTGGCCGTCTCCCGTTCGCGGTTAGCCGTCTCCCGTTCGCGGTTGGCGACGTCGTACTGTTGCTGCCAGTGATCCCGTTGCACCTCCAACGTTCGCCGTTCGGCTTCCAACATCCGTCGTTGACTTTCCAGCGTCTGCATGTCCCGCTTGGCCTTCAAGCGGCCTTCGTACAATTCGCGTTCCATGTCGTTCTGAGTGAACATTTTCAAAATCCCCATCGCTTTGCGTACCCCAGGCTCCCGGTCGAGTTCGGTCGGCAAGGCGTCAGCGTCCATCTGTTCTCCATTCTTGAGGAAGTACAACCAAAAGTCCAGAGGCGTTTCCAGTTCTGCCAACGTCTTGTTGAACTTGGGGATTTCGAGCACGTGCATCACCAAGTCTCCCGTCAAACAGACCGCGCCGGTTGGGTCCAACAAGCGAAAACAGGTGTGATACTCCGCTCGCTCCGAGAACAAGACGCCGTTCACAAAACAGATCGAAATCGTCGGCCGTAAACCTGTGTAGTCATCACCGGCGGACAATTGCTGGCTGTACACCTTGGCCCAGTAGTACAGTAACCGCGGGGCTAGCGCCGCCACGGCCAGCATTTGCATTTCCACGTTGAACAACCAACCGGCCAAATCCCGGGCTTTGATGTCCAGAATCGACAGCTTATCGTCCAGGGCCATCTTTTCGCTGTAAGGGTTGAGCAACTCCACCTCGACAACGCGGTGCGCCGCAAACGTTTCCAGCACGGCGTTGATCAGCGAGACCGTCAAATCGGTCGATGAATCGCTGCCGTACACCTTCTTGAAGACGATATCAACTTTGGGATCAATGCCGAGGATCATGGGACATGCTCCGCTGAGAAGCCAAGGTCAATCACGCCGCCCAGGGATCTCCACCGACGTCTGCCCGCGCAGCGACACGCCGGGCCCATCCAGGCGGGCGTGGACGACTCCTTGCACGGCTGTATTTTCTCTGGCGACCATTTTGACCAACTGGACGAACCGCGCCCCCGGTTCGAGTTGGACGGCCAGTTCGGCTGGCTCCAAACTCAGCTCGGCGCGAGTCGCCAGACGCACTTGACCCTGGATCGGACGATCGGACGGCGCAGACACAACCACCTGCAACACCGGCTCGGTGCGGCCCTCGGTCAGACAAGTCATGTTCAAGTTGGGCGACCGCATCTCTGGATTGTAGGACAAGGTCGGATCCTGCGTGTAGCCCATCGCGTTCATCGTCGTCGCCTGGCGATAGACGGGATCCTGCATCAAACACACGCGACGATCCATGGCGGGGATCGGCGTCGTGTAGATTCTCAACTCGCCGTCGACCGACGCGATGATCTCTTCCCGCCAATCGCCCAGCACGTCCGCCTTCAAGACCACTCGCCCAGAGATTCCTTCGGCCAGCGTGCCGCCCTGGTAGGCGGCGATCCGACTGCCTCGCAGGATCTCTTTCTGCAGATCGGCATCCCAGTAGACGGTGCTGATGTCGAAGCTCCACGGACAATCGGTGCCACGGCGCAGCAGCGTGCCGTCGGCGGCGAAGAACCAGCGGTTTTCCGTCAGCGCATGGCCATCCGCGTCGGCGCCGTAGACCTCGCAGCCCGTTTGCGTCGGATCGATATCTGCGCACATGCCCTTGCCGTGGACGTGCCGAGTCGGCTCGTCCAACTTCCAAACTGTCCGGCCCGTGCGGGCGTCGATCACATTCAGTCCGCCCCCGGCCGTTTGCCGAGTCTCCATCACGTACGCGATCTCCATCCCCGGAGTCGCGGGCAGAATGTCCGTCAGATAGAAGGCATCCGGATGGCCCCGGCCCGTGCTCCACAGCGGCGTGCCGTTGTCGTCCAGCACGACGCTGCCCAGCAGGACTTCGTCTCGGCCATCCCCGTCGATGTCGGCGCACTGAGTGAAGTGGGCGCCTTGTCCCCAGTACAAGCCGCCGTAAGGCTCGTTGTCGTACTTCCACAGTGGCTCCAGTCGGCCGTCCCGCAACTGGTACGCATGCGCCACCATCCGGTTATAGGTGCCGCGCAAGGTCAGCAGGCAGGGCGTCTTCCCGTCCAGGTACGCAATGGCGATTTGATTGCGGCTGGCATAGTTGTACGAGTCGAACAGGTCGCGGTCAGGCCACGGCGCGCGAGCGATCTCGCGCCCCGTCATTCCGTCCCAAACGACTATGTATTCCGGACCGCTGGTCACCTTGCCATCCTCGTCGCGAGGATCCCCTTCGCCGATCTTGGCAGCCACCTCGGCTCGTCCGTCGCCGGTCAGATCGCCGACGATGTATGGCGAGTACCAGATGCCTCGCTCGATGGCCCACCCCAAGTCGTTCGCCCACAGGAACGTGCCGTCGCTCAAGTAGGCTTCGATCTTGTAGGTATCCGGCGATTTCTGCCAGTACACGTGCCAGGGGTCAATGTTCTGGTGCGGCTGTTTGATCACATAATCGTACACGCCGTCGCCGTTCAGATCGGCGATGCCCACCTTCTGAAATACCATCGTCTTGTCCCGCAACGGAATTCGCACGTAGGGCGTGCTACCGTCGGCCTCCGCCCATACTGCCTCGCAGGCAGGTCCGAACTGCTTCCCGGCAGGCCGGACCGTGTACGTTGGTTGCGGTCCCTGCCGCGGCGCCGACGTGTCCAGATAACCCGTGGTTTGTTCGATCGGCTGCGGATTGAGCTTCTCTTCCGCGCCGTCTCCAATTTGGCGGAGCACGTCGAACGTGATTCCCGCGGCATCTTCGTCCAACAGCCGCCAGCTCAGGTACACACCGTCGTCGCGCCACATGGCCACGGCGCCGCGTCCGAGCTTTTCGCGGACCCGCGTTTCGGCCCAGCCGCGAACCGGCGGACGGTCGGGGAACTCGATCTTTTCCTTCCGCAACGAGACGTCGTCGACGATCACGTCCGTCTTGCCGCGGCCGGTCAAACGGACTTGCACTTCGTTGACCGAGTCGGGCACCCGGAGAAAGCCCTTGGCTTCGGTCCACCCACCGCGCGGCGACGCCCCAGTTCGTCCAATCTGCCAAGAGACAAGCTTGCCGTCCCGGTACCCGATGACATCGATCGAAACTGGTTGGCCACCGGCAGAACCCTGCACCCAGGCGCGGACGCACAACTCATCCTCCGGTTGGACAGGCAGTCGGACGGCATTGGTCCACGCCCAGTCGGTTTCGCCATCGTAATCAATTTGCACCGCGCGTTCGCCGCTTCGGGCCGTGCCCGTCACCAGCGCCGCCTGGCCGTTCCCGTCGCGCGACCACCAAGTCCAATCGGCGATGCCGCCATCGGCCGCTTGTTCCTCGAAGCCGGGGTTCGCGATGCCTTGTTCGAAGCTGCGATGCGGGGTGAGCAACACGCAGTCGTAGTAAGCCGCCCCGCGCCCCGCCTCGTTCTCGACGGCGAACCGATCGTCCACCCAAAACGAAATCGAATCGCCCTCCGCGACCCGATGCCCGGTCAGCAGCGGCCCACCGGTGTAGCGCTGCCACGTGACGCCGTCGAGCGAAACGCCCAGCGTTCGGCTGACCTTCAGTTCGACCGTGTAGACTCCTGGCGAGACATCGTGGATAACCGTCTTGAGCGGCGGCGCGCCATCCTCTGGACGCTGCCGGTCCGCCATGACCAGCGGGCTGCGAAGCACCACTCCGCCCGACCATTTGCGCTCGGCATCCGCATCGGTGCTCCACAAGTTCCAGCGGTTGGCCGAGTCCCGGTTCTCGACCCAGGCATCCCCTGGCTCGGAAACATCCTCCGCTTCGAACCGAATCTGAGCCGCCAGCGGCATCGCCATCACAGTCAACAGGGCAAGAACGATCGTCGGTTGCAGTCCGCGCATCGCAAGTCTCCTTGATCCAGAATCGGGAACAGCGGTTGGACGCGTCGGACTCGCGACACGAATCGCTTGTCGTCCGACACGCGACGTTCCGGGCGTGTTCCGCTGATTCTAGCGTCTTGCGATCATCCCGCTAGCCAGGATGCACTTCCGAGCCCGAGCCTACTTGCCCAGATGGTCGTAGTCTTGGGCCATCAAGTAGGACTTCAGCCCAAGCAGCAGACGCCGCGCGCGTTCGGTCGAATCGCGGCGTCGCCGGTCGCGGTGACGTTTGGGGCGGATCGTGACATGCACCACGGTTCGCACGCTGACGCTCTCGCCCACCGCCGGCTGGTCCCAGATGATCTCCCGCAGTTCGAGTTCGATCAGAAACGCCGTGGGGTGGTCGGTGCTGCGGCGGTGCAGAAGATCGCTCTTGCCGTCGATCCCCAGAGTGACGCGACTCTCGGAAATATCGATGATCTCCGCTTTGTTGTCCGAAATGAAGCCTCGCAGCTTTTCGACGGCCAGATTCAACGGCACCGCCGTGATGACTTTTCGGCTTAGCAACAACTGGCCGGGGTCGTGATGCAACCAGGCCAGCCAGCCTCGGCGCCGGCTTCGAGGCAAGGGGCCTTCGGACATGCCGGCTCCCAGTTGAACCACGGCGTTGCGGCCGTCGTCCTTGGCCTGCAGCAAGGCCCGGTCGGCACGTCGCAGCATGGTTTCCGGCGTATCGCCCGGTTGCAGCTCGGTGACTCCGAAGCTGGCCGTGACGCACTTGCCGTCGAGGGTTGGATGGGGGCGCGCGCCCAGGGCTTCGCGGATCGCTTCGGCTCGGACCGTCGCGGTCGCATTGTCGCAATCGGGACACAGGACGACGAATTCCTCGCCACCGTAGCGGGCCACCAAGTCCGTTGCGCGGCAGAACTTCTTCAAGATCGAGGCGAACGTGACCAGGGCGTCGTCCCCTGCCTGGTGCCCAAACGTATCGTTGATCTTCTTGAAATGGTCCAGGTCGCAGATGATCATGCTGTAGGGCGAACCTTTTTCCAAATGCAGTTTCACCCATTCCTTGTGGACCCGATCCAACTCGGCGCGGTTCGCCACTCGCGTCAACCCGTCCTGGGTGACCCGCTCATGCAGCGTCTGTACCCGCTCTTCCAAACTGATCCGCGACGATGCATCCTGCAGCAGCAGCGTGGCGCCGTGAACCTGTCCTTCCGAGTCGACGACCGGAGTGATGTGGGCGTCGATCGAGACTTTTTCCTGCTTGGCGTCCGAGATGTAGAGCCGACAACTGGCCATCGTTCCCGAACGGATCGCCTGGATCACCGGGCAATTCCCCGCCGTGACCAATTTGAAGTTCTCGTCGCGGACCTGCAGGATGGCGGGATCCCAGGGCTGGTTTTCGGCCCGAGTCGACGGGATTCCCGTGAGAAATTCGATAGCGCGGTTCCAACGGCGGATCGTCAGGTCGGCGTCCAGGAAAACGACGCTGTCATGCATGTTGTCCAGCAGTTGCTCGTGAAACAACCGATGAACCGAAGCAACGTCGTCCTGGTCTGCCGGATGGTTCAGCCGCCAGAAATCGTCTTTCGGTTGGCGCATCAGGTCGTGCAGCCAGCGCCGCGTGACCGACTCGGCCAGTCGGTTGTGGTTCGCCTGGAAGAAGCCGTGAAACTCCCGGACCAAGGCTGGGTCGAACTGCGTTCCGGCATGCTCGAACAATTCCGCCATCGCCCGCTCGCGCGACAACGCTCGCCGATACAAGTGATCGGTGGTCATCGCATCAAAGGCATCGACGATCGAGAGAATTCGCGCGCCTAGCGGCAGATCCTCCCCCTTGCAGTCGAACTCCGGACGCCGCCCGTCGAACCAGGCCGGCGCGTACCAGACGATCCGCAGCAACTCGGACGATGCCGAACAGGCCGACAGGATCTCGCGGCTGTGAGCGCGATGGCGGTTCATGATGGCCATCTCCTCCTTCGACAGCCTGCCCGGCTTGCTGAGCAGCGCATCGGGAACGCCGATCTTGCCGATGTCGTGCAACAACGCGGCGACTTCCAACTCGTCGCGCTGGGACGAGTCCAGACCCAACCGCAGCGACCAGGACGAGCAGGCCAGCGCAACGCGAAGACTGTGCGCCGCGGTCGGCGCATGTTTCACCCGCAAGGCCAGAAACAGGCCGCTGGCCACCCCCAACCGCACCTGCACCAGGCGATTCTGGTGAGCCGAATCGGCCGAGTAACGAGGGGACGTTTCCGATTGCGCGACTTCCTCCAAATTTTCCAGCAGGGAGGTAAGTGCCGTAATTCCCTGATCTGCCGCTGCCGGGACCGCCGTCGGCTGTGCCGATTCCCGTGCCATGCTTTCCGATCGTTGGTCGAACATCGTTTGATCACCCAAAAACAATGAACCCTACCGACAATAAGCCACAGAAACCTACGTCGCTCGGCCGCTTTGTCAAATTGGTCCGGCAGATCATTCGACCCGATCGAGTTCCCGACCTCCAAGGCAGTTCTCCGCGCTGCCAACCCTTGTGGAAACCCGCCAAGTTTCTTACGCTGGCGTCACGTTGAACCGCACGATCGACCAGAACGGCTTTGGGATATTCCGGGCGACCTGCCGAACGCGCAGACCGTCGCAACTCAGGAGGCAGAAACAACCATGAGACTGATTAGCTACGCAACCGAAAGCGGCTCACGAGTCGCCGGCCGACGCGGCGACTATTTCGTCGATTTGAACTTGGCCGACCCCGGACTTCCGACGACCATGAAAGGACTGCTGGAACTGGGCGCCACGGGCCTCGACCGCGCCCAGGCGGCCATCCACGCCGGCCAACCGCTCGATCCACATTCCATACGGCTGCTGGCACCCGTGCCGAGTCCCGAAAAGGTGATTTGTGTCGGCTTGAACTACGCGGATCATGCGGCAGAGTCGGGACTGCAGATCCCGACCGAACCGGTGATCTTCAACAAGTTTCCGACGGCGGTCAGCGGCCATCAGGCACCGATCGTACTGCCCAAGTGCAGCAACCAGGTCGACTACGAGGCGGAATTGGTCGTCGTGATCGGACGCAAGGGGCGGGACATTCCCGAGTCGCAAGCGATGGAATACATCGCAGGCTACGCGTGCGGCCACGATGTGTCGGCCCGCGATTGGCAGTTGGCCAAACCGGGGGGACAGTGGCTGTTGGGGAAGACGTTCGACACGTTCGCGCCGTTCGGACCCCATCTGGTGACGGCGGACGAAGTCGAAGACCCTGGCTGTTTGCAGATCCGCTTGCGACTGAACGGCCAAGTCTTGCAGGATTCGAACACGCGACAATTGATATTCTCCATTCCGCATCTGGTCCACTACATTTCCCAGGTTTGCACGTTGAAGCCCGGCGACATCATCTTTACCGGGACTCCGCCCGGTGTCGGCGTAGCGCGAAAACCGCAGATCTTCATGAAGCCAGGCGACGTGGCCGAGGTCGAGATCGAAAAGATCGGCGTGTTGGCCAATCCAGTGATTGAAGGGTGAAGGGATTTTGGACGGAGCGCGGGAAGGGGAGAGCCCGTGCGTACTTGGTCGCTTTGGATGTGCGATCAAGGGCAGCGAATCGGGCTCGCAGACCGCCACGCTGAATCATTTCTCCCAAACGGCGCCGATCGCCCATCTTCCGCTACGGGAGGATTCGCCTAGAAACTAGAGAACGGGTGCTGGGCTGCCGAAATTGAGTAGGGTGGCAGGGAAGCAGCGCGGTGGAACAGGAGGATTCGACGAGATGCCGATCCAACGCAGCGGGTCATGCGATCAGCGACGTCGCCGGGTCTTGATCGAAGAGAAACTCCATTCGGGTACATGCGGCGCCAAATCGGCCCAGGACGAGCCGCGAGAAGATGGCCCCGAAACGGTGCGGCTTCCGGGGCGGCGGTATGGCGAGGAAGCTTCGTCGGACCACCATCAACCTCTGACTGCGATGGTTCCCAAGCGACCGCTCACCTTAGTCTTCCTCGCGCTGGTTGGCTTGATTCTAATTGCTGTCATTCACGCGTCGTACGGCAAGGCCAGTCGTCAGCCACCCGATCATTGGATGCGCGCGGTTGCCTCGCTGGACGTGGAAGCCGCCGGCGGTTTGGCTTCGTGGTGTTCGTCCATCTTTCTGCTGGCAGCGGCGGTGCAGGGAATTCAGATTTATCGGCTGCGCCGCCACCGCTCCGACGACTATCGAGGCCGATACCGGGTGTGGGTTTGGGCGTCGCCGCTGCTGCTGGCGGCGTCTTTGGCAGCAGGCACTCATCTTTATCGCGATCTCGTGACCGTCGCGGCGGCTCGGTCGGACGTGTTGGCGTCCATTGAACCGCGGGTTCTTTCGTCGGTGCTGCCGGCGGTTATGTGGCTGTTGATCGCGCTGCGTCTGACGTTTGAGGTGCGGGAGAGCCGCGCCGCATGGACGGCGCTAGCATTCGCCGCGGTGGCGCATTGCACGGCTGCCGTGCTCGGACTGGCGGCGCCGGCGGAGTTGTTCTCCCTACCCGCTGCGTTGACCATCAGCAGTCTGACGATGTTGGGGCATTTGACCATGTTCATGACGGTGGCCTCCTACAGCCGCTACGTCTATCTGGATGCCCACGGCTTGCTGGCGCCTCGTCCGCAAGTCCAACCCACGGTTCGTCCCAAGCGAGCGCCTCGCCGGAAGAAAAAGACCGACGCGGTCGAAGAACACGCCGCCGTGCTCCCCATCGCGGATGCGGCAGCGGAGCAAGAGGCAGACAAAAAGCAAGCCAAACCTGGCAAGGTCTCCGAAATTCCCTCGATCCGCCGCGAACCGGCTGACGCCATGCAGGCCGAACCGCCCGTCGCTCAGAACGCGGCGATGGAATCCGACGACGAGGAGGAGGACTCCGCCGGCTTGAGCAAATCCGAACGCCGCCGTCTCAAGAAGCTGAAACGCCGCGACGCGCTGCAAAAAGCCGCCTGATCCCTGCGGCCTGTCCTTCGTCCGACTCGTCTTGTTCAATCTCCGACGGGGCGCTAAACTTCGCGGCTGGGATGGATCGGGACTCGCTCCGGACTCGCCGAACATGTCGTCAAAAAAAGAACCGGCTTCCGCCGCGCTGACTCTGGATTACTGGCACGAGGCGACTCGCCCGTTGACCAGTCTGGTGTTCGTTGCGCCGCTGCTGCTATTCTACGAACTGGGCGTCCTGATGCTTGGCCACCGCGCGATCCGCAACGCGGCGGACGTTTGGATGCGCGAACTGCTGGACCAGTTGGGATTCGGCCAGTATTTTCTGCTTCCCGCCCTGACGTGCGCAGCGCTGCTAGCATGGCATCATGCCACGCATCAACCGTGGCGTCTTCGCGGCAAGGTGCTTTACGGGATGTTGCTCGAATCGCTGCTCTTCGGGCTGCTGCTGCTGTTGCTGGCGGGCTGGCAGCGAGCCCTGTTGAACGCAGTCTTGCCGGCGGCGAGCGTCGAAGCGTCGCCGCGCAGCAGTTTATGGGCCGTGATGGTCGGCTACGTTGGTGCAGGCATCTACGAAGAACTGCTGTTCCGGCTGCTGCTGTTGCCCGTCGTACTGGGCGGCTACCGCCTGACGGGGCTGTCGCCGCGGCTGAGTATCGTCGCTGCGGTGGTGACGGTCAGCCTTCTGTTTTCCGCCGCGCACTATCAATTCGATATCGTCCTGGCGGGGCACCATGTTCGTACGTCCTTCGGCGAGACATTCGCATGGTTCAGCTTCGTGTTCCGTTTTCTGGCCGGGATTTTCTTTTCGCTGTTGTTCTGGTATCGAGGATTCGGAGTTGCCGTCGGGACGCACGCGGTGTACGACTTGTTCACCCTGTGGTTCTAGGACGAGCGGCAGAAACCAAGGAATCCGCGCTGCCGACAAGGCGATCCGATGGCGGGCCGACGGGACGCAGAGCAACTGACTCGCGCACTGTCAAGAGCGGATTTTCGCTTTTGAAAATTGTGCCGGAAAATGGCTTTGTCGTGCGAAAAAGTCACGTCTATAATGACGCCTTGTTCTCCTTGCGTTCATCTGTGTCTCATCCATCGAAAGCTGTCCAATTCGACAAGGAACTTGCGTGTGTTGACCGTAAGACCGAAAGTGGCGGAGCTGACATTCCAGCTCTACGGACGACCGTTGCACCCGGAGTTGTTTCAAATCTACAAGTCGCGCCGCATCGAACGAGGCGGATATTGGGCCAAAGTGGACATCACCGGCGCAGGCCACGTCATCACATGGCACTATCAGGGTTTCACGCTGACCGAAGTCGCCGCGGCGGCGCACCACCCGCTGCCGAAACGGCGGCGTTTGCTGTTTCACCGTCTGGGCGGCGAACGCAAGGAACAGGTCGAGTGCCGCGGCGGAATCGTCTACCAGACCACGTTCCAGTTGGAGCCGGCGGACCCCGCGATCTTTTGGATGTTCCAAGAGGAACTGGCCCGCGAAGGCGACCGCCGCGGGTTGTTGCACAGGTTCGATTCCAGCGGACGATTGGCAATGGGCGCGCTCAGCTACGTCAACATCGAAACACGCAGCCGCAGCGTGCTCGTCCAGGCGTTCCACACTTTTCCCGACGATTCCGCCATCGTCAAGAGCCAGTCGTTAATCCGACTGCCTTGATCCGTCAGACGCCAGGGCGTCGAGCAGCGAATCCCAGTCGTCGTCCGCACCGTTCAACAAGTCGGACGCGACCTCATTCCATTGGCTCGCAACGGCTGGTTTGAGCCCTCCGGGCAGCACTCGCGTCCCGGGGGCCAGGGCATCGATTCCCATCACCGCCGTGATGGCTTCGTGGCCGCTGTCGTGGCCGTCAGGATAGCCTAGCATGTGCCCCAATTCGTGCGTCAGGACAGTCAACAAATCGACACCGACTGGGTGCTCGATGGTTAGAAATTCGAAGTCGTCCCACGGCGTCGGATCAACGAACCAACCGCGGCCGTCGGCACTGTAATCGATCACAATGCCCAGCTCGCCGGCAACGCCGAGTACACCGTCGGGCAGGTCGCCGATCTGCACGGAGACCGACTGCAGATAGTCCAACTGCTCGCTCGCCAATCCCGTCGCATCCCAACGTCCGATCGCCGCTTGCAGCAGTGGTTGAAGATCGTCGGCACCGAGAGATCTGGCCTCCGTCGACACCAAGGCGCCCGCGTCGCTGCTAACGGCCAACAGGGGAGCCACCGGCTGGATTCGGATGGCGTCGGCAATCACGTAACCGTTCGCTGCCTTGTCAGCCAGCGTGACGGTCAAGATGCTGCCGGTGATGTTGAAGATCCCCGCGCCCAGATCCTCCCAACTGCTACCCGAGTCCGTGAAGTCATTGGGTGCCATCTGCTGGTTGACAAGGATCGTCGCCAGCAGATTCGGCGTATTGGCAACGCCGTCGTAGACTTCGAACTGAGCGTTTGTGGCTCGGTTGGTGTTGGCAAGCCAAGTCGCGGAAACGCGGTAGAGCCCCGGGGTCAACCCCGTGAACGACCAAGTGGAGAAGCTGCACGTGCGCGGAGCGGCCCATGCCACGTCGCCGTCGTGGCCACCGTATGGCCAGTTGTGCCAGAGGCCCACGGCACTGTGTCCAGGGCCACCGTTGTCGATGATGATCGCGCCCGGCAGAGCCACATTCGTCACGGTGCCGCTGACTGTGAACGCGAACGGATTGTCGTCGGGATCGTTGTTGTCGAACGAAACCAAACCGCTGAAGTTGCCGGCGACAAGGGCCGTCAACGTGACGGAAAAGGTCGTGGATTCTCCCGCGCCCAGCGTCGTCTGTCCGAAACCGGTCACCGTGAATCCAGCCGGTACGGAGATGGGCTGCGTCAGCAGCAGGGGCTGTTGGCCCTGATTCTGGACGGTAAACACCTTCGTCAGCGGCGAGCCGATTGCTGTCGAGCCAAACGCGGACGAGCCGGTGTTGTTGGGGATATTGACCGCGCCGTCCAGCACGGCGATCTGTTGCACCGTTAAGGCGGTGGGTTGTCGCACCTGGATCGCATCGGCAATCACGAAGCCGTTGGCATCGTCGGTCAAGCGAACGCTCAGCGTGGGACCGGTCGGGGTCAGTTGGCCCACGTATTCCCACCAAGCGCCGCTGTCGAAGAAGTCGTCCGGTTGCATTTGCTGATCGATGGGAACTGTCGTGACCAAGTTGCCTGGCCCCGCCGTGCCGTCGTAGAGGCTGAACGGCGCATCGGTGGCACGGTTGGTGTTCCCCAACCACGTCGCGTAGACATCGTAGCTGACTGCCGGCGTCAGCCCGTCAAACTGCCAAGTCGCTACGCAACAACCCGAACCGCTGGGCGCATAGTCGAGGTCCCCGCCGAATCCTCCGGAACTGTAGGACGTCCAGCTTCCCAATTGACTGTACCCAAGGTCGCCGTCATCGATGATCCAGGAACTGCCCGGCGGCGGTCCTGTCACCGGCTGCAGCGCGACGGCATCCGCGATCACGTATCCATTGGCAGCGTTCGTCAATTGCACGGTGGCCGTCGAGCCGCTCACGGTCAGTTGCGCCAGTTGCTTCCACCCGGCGCCGCTGTCGAAGATGTCGCCGGGCGTCAGCCGCTGATTGACGGGCGTCGTGGCGACAAGATTTCCCGGAACCGCCGTGCCGTTGTAGACGCTGAACGGCGAATTGGTGGCACGGTTGGCATGCGGTATCCAGGTCGCCAGCACCAGATAGTCCTGACCGGGCGACAGATCGCTGAACGACCATGTCGCGGTTGAGGTGCCGGAACCCGCGGCTGCATAGCGCAAGTCGCCGGCAAAGCCTGCCGTCCCATAGTTTGTCCACGCGCCCGACTGACTGTGCCCGGCATCCCCGTCATCGACAATCAACAAGGGAGCCAAGACTCGCCGGTCTTCCAGCGACTCGAACATCAATCGGCGGCCGGGGCGGCCGCTTCGATGACTCGCAGCGATCTTGCGCCGATGAATAGCCGAGTGGAGAATAGGAGAAGATGCCATCGTTGATTTCCTTGCGTGCATGATTGTTTACTTTGAAAAGACTGTCTCGACTGTCTGGATCTCGAACCCGTGTCGCCGATGCCTGAAACGCGGACCGTCGCTCGTCACGAAGGACGCCTCCGGATAAGACATCCGGTCGCTTCGCGCCCGGACCGTCAGTGGCCGTCGAGAACTCCCGCCAATTCCTCGGCAATGCTCTCCCACCACGATTCCCTGTCGTCGCCAGGTTCCTCCCTTGTCGGAGCGGGCAGTTCACGTTCGGCGTTGTCCGCGGCATCGTACAGCGTGCGCAACGAATCGTCGGGCAGCGTCCGGGGAATCGCGGCGTCGCGTGTCGGCGAATCCGAGCTCACGATGCGAACGAGCGGCACGTCGGCAGGCTGGACGAGCGCATCCGCCGGAGTGTCGCTGTCGATGTAGCCAAACGGCAGGATCGCCGCTTCGCCTTCGGCGGCCCTCGACGACGTGACGAATTCCGCGCCGTTGAGCGTGTTCAAGGCCATGATGATGTCCAGAGTCGAAGCTCGGCCATCGCCATTCACGTCCAGGTACGGGGCCGCGTCGATCACCCGCGGCGGCAGCGCACGGGGCCCGGACGCGTTCTGATCGTTGATCATCGACAACAGGTCGACGGGAGTCAGCGCCCCGTCGCCATTGACGTCGAAGCGATTCTCTGGATTGGTGTAGCGGGCCGAGCGGAACCCGGCCTCTCCTTCCGGAGCTGCTGTCTGCTGCAAGCGGATGGCGTCGGCGATCACAAAGCCATCGGCAGCATCGTTCAACTCGACCGTGATCATGTCGCCTGTGGGGACCACCCGAGCCAGAATTTCCCACCAATTCCCCTGGTCCTGGAAGTCGTCCGGTGCGGCTTGCTGGTCTGCGGTCGTCGCCGCCAGCACGATGCCAATGGAATCACTGCCGTCATAGATCCGGTACGGCGCATTCGTCGCCCGGTTGGCGTGCGGCGCCCAAGTCGCGGCGATTTCGTAACTGGCCCCGGGAGTCAACCCGCGGAATGTCCACAGCGACCGGCCACTGCCGCTTCCAGACGCGTGATACCGCACATCGCTCTGATGGCCGATTCCGTCGAAGGTGACCCAGCAGCAACCGGACCGGTAGCCAGCATCACCGTCGTCGATGATCTGCAACGTCGCATCGCCCGTGGGTGATGGGACCGGCGACGGTGCCGAGAACGGCACGGCTCCGGCAGAAAGACGCTCGATTCGAATCGCGTCGGCAACGACGTAGTTGTCGGCGTCGTTGGACAACGTGACGGTCAATGTCGTCCCCACAACCGCATACGACGGAACCAAATCCATCCAGTACGCTCCTTGGTCGACGAACGAATTGGCATAGTCGCCCGGATTGAGTGTTTGATCGACCTGGACCGTGACGGGAAAATCGCCCCCGCTCACCGTGAATGGTGCGTCGGTGGCCCGATACTGCACGTACTGCGGCACTGTGCGCCAAGTCGCCGAGACTCGGTAATCGCCGGGGATCAGGCCGCTGAACACGAACGATCCGGTCGCCGCGGCGCTGCCGCCGACATCGCCCGCAACATAGGTCACATCGTTCTCGAAGAAACCCAGACAGTTACCCAAGTACACCCATGGTCCCGTAAACGTGGCCTCGGGATCGCTGTCGTTGACGATCTGCACCGGCGGCGGCGGGCCGGGCGCTACGGAAGTCCGCTCCGTGACCGACGTGTCCCCGGAGTTCGGCTCGTTGATCGTCAGCAATGTAACGGTGTCCCCGATCACGTCGACACCGGGCGATGTGGCGGCACCCACATTCAAGACAACCGTCAGAGTTGCACTCGAGCCGGCGGGAAGCGTACCGACGGTCCAAGTCCCGTTGGCAGCGGCCGGCGGCGAGTAACTGGTGCCAACGCCGGGCGAGATCGAAACGATCGCGACGCCCGTCGGCAACGTGATGGATTCGGCCAGCGCGATTCCCGATGCGTCCGACGGACCGTTGTTCGTCAACACCACTTGGTACGTCAGCGTGCCGCCGGGAGTCACAGGATCCGCCGATTCGGTTTTGCTCAATGCCAGATTGGCAGCCCGCTGGACCAGGATCTCTTCGAAGGCGACATTGTTGATCGGATCGGGGTCGCCCGTCGACGAGGACACCAGAGCAGCATTGCGCAGCACCGTGCCGGCGGGCACATTGGAATCAACCGCCAGCGTGATCGTGGCCGACGCCGACGCACCTGCGCCTACGTTCCCCAGCGAACAGACGGGCTGGCCGAGCGGATCTTCGGCACAACCGCCGCTTGCCACCAGACTCGTTCCCGCTGGGAGCGTGTTGGCAACGACCACTCCCACCGCTTCATCCGGACCGAGATTGGTGACCGAGAACGTGTAGGTAACCGTTTCCCCCGCGAGAACCGGGGAGGGTGAACCGATCTTGGTGAGCCACAGATCCGCCGCCAGCAGCCAACGGCTTTCCAGCGACTCAAAGTGCAATCGCCGCGAGAGCCTGCGCGATCGAAGTGCGTCGGCTTTGGACTCCCGCTTCGGACGTCGTGAACGGATGTTCTCGCGATTGCCAGACATGTACAGCACCTCTCAACTTGAACCGTCGCCGCTAATGCGACTGTTCGTGCAGAATGACGGAATCCAGTTAAGATGAGCTGTTTCGAAAATACAAGCGAAGAAGTGGCCGTTGGCGGCGTGTTGCACGCACAACCTGCGGACGGCGCTGATCGTATCGACTTTGAGGGCTGCGACAGTCTTGAGTCAACGACGTGATTGCTCGACCATTCGCCGCAGTTTGTCCTCATCGACTTCGATTCCCAGCCCCGATCCCATCGGCACGTAGGCTTGGTCGCCCTCGACCCGGATCGGAGCAACCAGGATGTCCGTCGTCAGAAACTGCGGCGCATTCAGAGCGGCGGGCTTCTTCAATCCAAATGCGCCGTACAATCCGAGCGAGGCGGCCAGGGCGATATCGGGATCGGTCAACCCACTGCCGACCCACATCAGGCCCTCCTGCTCGATGATTTCGATCTGCCGCTTGTTCGACAACAAACCTCCGCAGCGCGAGGGCTTCATGGCCAACCCGTCGAGCATCTTCAAACGGATGAACTCGACCAGTTCCACGGGCGAGACCACCCCCTCGTCCATCAGAATCGGCAGGGCTCCCAGTTTCTTTACGGTCTGGTAGCCGCTGATCTGGTTGGGCCGCAACGGAGCTTCCAGGACGTCCACGCCAACGTCGGCCAGCTTGGGAATCACCTCCAACGCTGTCGGCAAATCGTACCCACAGTTGGCATCGGCCCAGAGAAAGCCGTCGGGAGCCGCTCGGCGGACGCGACGTGCCAGTTCGATATCGAACCGCGGATCGGGAGCGACCTTGATGTTGAAATTGCGGTAGCCTCGCGAGCGGCCAGTGTCGAGCAGTTCGTCCAATTCGTCCAAACTCGTTACATTGACCGTCCAGCTCAGTGTCAGTGGTCCGCCGCGCGGCTTGCCCCACAGTTCGCTCAGAGACTTGCCCTGCAGTTTGCCGGTCAGATCATGCAGAGCCAAATCGATCCCTGCGCGGGTGATCGGCATCCCGGTGCTGAATGCCCCGACGATCGTGCGGTCCATCACACGATGCGCCCCGTCGATATCGGTCGGATCGTGGCCGATCAACCGCGGCGCGTAGTAGTCCCGCAACGCAACGATCGCCGCTTCGAACGTCTCGTAGCTCCATGTTTCGACGGGCAGGCTCTGGCCCCACCCAATTGTTCCATCGTCCGCCGTGACTTTGACGACGACGGCGGCTCGCCCGGGCGCCCCGCGGCCCGCCAGGAACTTGAAGAAACCTTGCATCGGATAACGGTAGGGAAAGACCTCGATCCGTTCGATCTTCACTCGCGGCTCCTTGGCCCAACTGGGAATGACTGGCAACATGCATGCCACCGCCGAAGCCTGGAAGAAACCGCGACGATGGATTCCCGACCGTGGGCGGAGCATAACGACTCTCCAGGCCAATGCTCAAACTCGCTGGCAGAGGATGGCCAGCATCTTTTTACCCATCGGCATCAACAACAGGGTTGCGGACCCTTCGCCGGACAACGACAGTTCCGCCAGCACGTGCTCCGGGCTCAGCCGCACACCGCGTTTCTTGATCTCCATGTGGCCGATGTCCAATTGACGCAGGTGCGTGCGGAGTTTCCGGATGTTGAAGGGCATGGTTTCGGATACCTCGAACCGGGCCAGCATCGGACTGTCGACCGCCTCGTCACCCGTCAGGTAGGGAATGCCCGGCGCGATTGTCTGCAGGCCGTAGGCGTTCGCCAGAACGCCGGTCAAATCGGCGGCGAGCACCGCCGAATGCGGTTCGAAAACAAAGCGACCAACCTGCTTGGCCAGCGGTATCTCCACATGCGCCTCGCCGCGGATTGAACAAGCTTCCAGCGCACCGTTGGAAAGCACAGTCGCGGTTCGCTGCCCCGGAGACTTCGCCAAGTCGCCGAACCAAGCGACCAACTGCCGACACTCACCCCGGTTTCCGATCCATTCCAACTCGGCGTTGTTGCGCCAATGCTCGGGGACGTTGGCGGCGGGGGCCAATTTGATCGCCCCTTGCCGATTTGCCGCAAGCAATTGCTCGATGATCGTTAAGTCGGGTTGGTGCGACGTCAGACGGGTTGTCCGATAACCTTCCGGGCGGCGATCGGGATCCACGTGCCACGCGGCGAAATCGGCGATCGGAATCTGACTTGCCTCATCGACATGGACGGAAGTGGATTTTAACTCCAGCGAGTCACAATTCGCAGCCGCCAGGAGGGCCGCCACTTCGTCACAGTCGATGCCCCGAGTCACCGAGCGGCGAGCGAGCGAAATCAAGTCACCACCAATTCCGCAGCAGATGTCCGCGAACTCTCCCTGATCTGGATAGCGGGCTGCCTTATAGGCGCCGATTTGCTCGTCGGTCGCCTGTTCGAGCAACTGGCGAGTGAAGAACATCCGATCAGCTTGACTAAACTTGACTTTGCCGCGCCGCCGCAACTGGACCAGTGCGATCACCAGATTGGTTCGTGCTTTGCCCAAGTCACGACGCAGTGCCACCGTCGTCCTCAGCAACGAGTCGGGATCGTCTTCCGTCTGCGCCGCCTTTTCCAGCCACGACACCGCGTCGCTGCTTACCAGCCAACGGTAGTCGTCGATATTCCCCAGTTCAGTCATCAGTGCGTCCTGTTCGGCCTTGCATCCGCGCCGCGATCGTGCATCATAAAATGTACCATGTCCGAACCAATTGACATTCTTGCATTGTACCTGCATCTGGCAACTGCCAGCGAGAAACGTTACCGTCCGCACGTGCGAGACCGATTGCTGGTCATCGCGGCTTCAATCGCAGCACGGTGTCGCTTAACCCGAATTGCGGAACATTGTAAATCGAAAATACTAGACCACAACCCACACCACCTGATAGGACGGTGGGAAAGCGTCGAAGGGGCTCTAGAGGACTCCGACTTCCTGCATCTTCTCCGCAGTGTTCAACGCCAGTATCCTCAGGAAAAAGCCGAGCGGTTGCTGGAAACCCTGGGGGTCGAACGAGGTTTAGAGCGCGACGCCTACTATACGGACGAAGAGTTCGCTGCATCTCTGCTGGGTGTGAGCCTAGCGGAACTGGACAATCTGTACGGTCCCTGGAGCGGCAACCAGTAAGTTTCTGCTGGCGAATTCTTGGGAATTCGTTTCGAAACGGCAGGAATCCAAGTCGAACGACTTCGGCCTTGGAGTCCGCGTTCCCCGTGCCCGTTCCCGTTTCGGTGCTGCTAACTCGGTACGTACCAAATGCAGATCGTGACGTGTTGCCCCTTGCCGGGCCGCGGACTCTCCGATTGCGTAATCCGCAAGATCTGGCCCTCGTTTTGGGTCAACCACTCGTTCAGCATGTCTTGCAGGGCCGTGTCCGCGACGGTCGAACCTTCGCCGCTGGCGTGGGTAAAGACTTTCACTCGCTCGCGCATGGTGCTGATCCTCCTCTCTTCCTCGTAAACATACTCGAATCTCGCTCGGTTTCAAACGCCCGAATTCCTAGGAATTCGAGGATGGCACGGCCTGACATACCACCGAAGCAGCTACTGGGCGGTCCCGACCAGTTCCGCTCCTCGCGTGCGGAGGACGTTGAGCAACTGGTCCAGATCGTCCGGCGTCGTCAAGGGATTGATAATCGTGACCCGCAACGCCCCGACGCCGTCGATCGTGGTCGACACGACATAGAAGTCGCCCGATTCGATCACGCGCCGCCGTAATTCCAACTGGAAGCGGCCCAGTCGCTCGGGCGGCACATTCTCGACGCTCGGCGGCACATGTCGGAACACCACGATGTTGCACTGCGGCTCGTGCAGCGGCTGAAAATCCGGTGCAGCCAGCAGTTTTTCGTAGAGCACGCGGCCCATGTCGAACGTGACGTCAACCATGTCGGCGAACAACTGTGGGCCAAACATCGACCAAACGCCCCACAGGCCAAAGGCCGCGGCGCGCTTCGTACACTCGACGGTTCGCAATCCGCTGTCGTAATCGGCTAGCCCAGGTGCCGCTGGATCGAACAAGTACGGGGCATCCTGCCGGAACGTCTCGAAGCGATGCTTCGGATTGCGGTAGAAAACCAGCGCGCACAGCCCCGGCACGAACAGCATTTTGTGAGCGTCCCAGATCAGGCTGTCGGCGAGGTGCAATCCCGAAACCAAGTGTCCATAGCGGGAACTCAGGCACGCGCACCCGCCGTGTGCCGCGTCGACGTGCATCCAGACCTCGTGCCGTTGACAGACTTCGGCGATTTCTTCGAGCGGATCGAATGCGCCGATGGGCGTCGAACAGGCGCAAGCGACGACCGCCACGACGCGGCGGTTCTCGTCGCGCAGGGCGGCCAGCGTCTTGTCCAGTCGGTTCGGATCCATCCGCCGCCGTGAATCCAGGCCGACCCGTACCACTTGTTCCGTCCCCATGCCAAGCATCCCGGCGGCTCGCGACACACAGTAATGGGCATCGCTTTGAACCACTAGCACCGGCGGAGATGCATGGGACGCAATGCCTCGCTCCCAGCAATCCGGCAGCGCAACGTTTCGGGCCGTCAGCAGTGCGGTGAAATTGGCCAGCGAACCGCCGTGGGTCACCAAGCCGGAGAAAGCACCCGGACGCCAGCCGATCTGTTCCCCCAATCGCTCGACCATGGCCCATTCAACGGCCGTCGCCCACGGTCCCATGTCGTAAATCGCCATGACCTGATTGGTGATCGAGCCCACGGCATCGAACAGACCGGCGATCGGTACGGGGGCGGGCACTTGATGCCCGATGTAGCGCGGGTGGTGCAAGTTCAAACCGTGTTCGAGCATCGTCGCGACCAGTTCGCGGAAGTGATCGACCAATGCATCCCGATCGACACCCGGCGGCAGGAATCGTTCCGTGATGTCGGCCGCTCGGCAAATCGAGTCCGGCGGATGATGCCAAGGGAGCACCGGCCCGGCGCCATCCCGCACGGCGGCAAGATGGTCCGCCAGACGGTCCATCAACACGTGGCCGGCGCGGCGCAGCAGTTCCGGGTCGTAGGCAGCTCGGATACGGGATCTCGCTTGCTCATTTGGAGTATGGGCGGTCATGTGGATATCCTCTCTCGCACTCCCGATTCGCAAGACCGAATCGGCGGCTCGGTATCAGTGTTCCGGCGGCAGAGCGTAAGCATCGGTGATGCGGTCGCCCAGGCTGAGCAGCCAGCGTTCGCCCTCGACTCGCAGGACAACGTCGGTGCCAAACACTTCGGCGATTTCCAGCGTTAGCGGGCCGATTTCCAACCGCTGGCCGGTGCGGAGTTTGACGAGTTCCCCGGTACCTCGCAACGTGAACCAGACTTCCGGTTGGCCGTCGATTTCGTTGATCGAGGTCAGATAAGCGGAATCGGTCGGATCGGAAGTGCCGCCCATCCCGAACAGATTTCGCGTGACGATGGCCTGATAGGCCTGCAAATCCCGGAAGGCCAAGCGGTTCGATGCCCGCCACGTGCGGCGGCGGAACTCTTCGAAAACGGTTTCGGGATTCCCAACCGCCGCTGCGTTGCCGCTGCCGATCAAAGCCAACGCTTCGATCGACAACGACAGATCGAGTTGATCGGACCGCTGCAACGGTGTGATGGTTAACGACCGGACAGTGTGCAGCAGATCGGTCTGGTACACGGCAAACAGAAACCGCGTCAGTTGGTCGATCGTACCGCGTCCGCGAACACTGAAGGACAGGCTGTGGTACAAACCCTTGCGAGTTGTCGGTTCGCTTGAAGTCACGCTCGGATTGCCCAGTTGGACATCGTCGACCAATTCGACCAGCCACGCCTGGTACAACGACCGGGCAACTTCCAGATTCTCCGGCAAGGATTGCTGTTCCCATTGTTCGAGCAGTTTTCCGGCCGCGCGAATCTTGGCCAGGGCATCTTCGCGCCGCGCGACGTCCTCGCGCAACCGATCGGTCTCGCGCTGCGCTGCTTCGAGCGGCCCTTGAATCCAATGGTCCAGCAGCCACGTGCCGCCAAAATACGCGGCCATGGCGAGCATGACGGCAGCCAGGCCATACTGGCGGTAGCGGGCAAGCTTCGTGTTGTCCGTCGATTTTGCGTTCACGGAGTTGCCTCGTCGCTCAGCGGTTTGTCGATCTGCGGCGTCGATTGTGTGGAGACTGTCTCGTTCGCCGATTCGGCCGGCACCGCGGGCGGGACGCCGGGATATTGCTCGGGGCGACGCGGAGTGACAGAGATCGACGTTTCGAACGACCACGCGTAGTCTTCTTCGAGAGCCCGTTGTTGGATCCGGCGGCTGCGGACGCTGCGGAACGGGTCGCGGACCTTGCCTTCGATGGTGGCCACGATGTTCGGATCCCGGACCAAGCCCTGCAAGTCGACCATACCGCCGCGGCTCTGGGCCGGGCGCATCGTCATGCGCAGAACCGCCGCGTCGCGGGCGCCGGGAAACTGCTGCGAAAGATCGCGCAGTTCATCCAGCCAATTGACGTCCCTAGATTTCCAAGCGGCGATCGCTTCGATGCGGTTCTTCTGCTCGACTGCCTTGCGCGACGTCGTGTTCAGGTCGCGCAGGCGTTGCCTCAGATCCTGGTTGACCTGGTTTACCTCGGCCAACTGTCCCCAGACGTAGAACGTCAGGCCCAGCGCCAAGACGGCAACCACTCCGACCACTGCGGCGGCCACGCGCCAAGGCGGAATCGGCTTTACGGGGCGGTGCGGGTGCAGAAAGTCCACGGGATGCGAATGCACCACTTCGTCCAACAGCATCCCCAATAGCGGCGCGAAACGTCCGCGGTCGGGCGGCACACGCGTTTCGGCCACGCCGGTCAGGGAAAACGGGTCGAGCACCTCCGTCGTGAGCGATTCCAGCAAATCCAGTTGCTCGATCAGCGCTTCGTAGTCGGCCAGCCCGCCGATCAGGTAGACCCGCTTGATCGGTTCGTCGCCCATCTGATCGCGCGGCGCCGCCAAGATCGTCCGCTGGATCTCCGCCAGCAGTCGGTCCGCCAAATCCTCCCCCGCGATGTCCGCTGGCAAGCGCACGGTCCGAGCCAGCATCAATCGGCCTTGGGCAACGATGTTCAGGTCCACCTCGCGGCCGACACGGTCGACCACCAAGCAGGCCTGTTTCGAACCGCTCACCAGCCTGCGAAAAAGCGTGATCGACGCCAGCGGACGGAGGACCGCGCGTTGCGGCTTCAACCCGGCTGCGGAACATCGCCGTTGAACTCGCTGCAACTCGCTTGGCGGCAGCGCTGCCACAGTCACCCGCCTCGGCTCGGTCGCCGCGCCGCTGGCAGCAACAAAGTCCAAGATCGTGTCTTCGGTAATGGTGGCCGATTCCTGCATCGCTTGGTTGGCGACCAGTTCGGGCAATTCGGCATCGGTCGCGGGAGGCAGCGTCAAATACAGCATTTCGACGCTGCTGCGCGGCAATCCGACCAACAGACGGCAACGAGTGACCGAGTGTTTCTTCAGCACCTCCTTGATCCAACCGGCAAACGCCTCGTCCGCCGCCCCGGGATTGGCTTCGTCCGTCACCAAGTCCCGTGACCCCAGCGCACGCACTCGCACGCGCCGGCCGCTGATCGTCCCGAGCACGAAGCGGGCCTGGTCCTGGTCCCAGTCTACGGCAAGTACATGCGGCATAAAGGAATCTCAAATTCAAAATCCGAAACGTCCGATTTCAGATTTCAAATCCCCAAAAAACCAAGGGATGGCTGGCAGGCAACTTGGAATCTCACGGATGGTTACTGTACTCTGGATTCCAGGCCAAGTTCTTCGGCGGTAAAACCGCGGCCTAGCAGTCCCAGATCCTTCCAGTATACCTGACGAGGCGGCGAAACCGAAGCGTCCAGGACGACTTCGGCCCGGGCCACGAGTCCCGAGTCGCTGCTGAACGCCACCACCTGGGCTCGGAAAACGTCGCCACCGCAAGTCAAGTAGGGCTCCAACTGCCGCATCTGCTGACGATCGACCAGCCCCTCGGTGTACAACCAAGTGGGATGCCGATACTCGGCACTGGCAGCGGCTGAAAATCCGCCGCGGGCTGAGATGATACGATCGACAAGGGATTCGTCCAGTCCGGGCACTCCCAGCAGGACCGTCCGGGCGGCCTCGTTGACTTGAACGCGACCGCGAAGAACCATCGCGTCCGTCGTCGTCGTCAACTCGAACCACTCCGGCAGATATTCGCGCATCCGACCCTGCTGTTCGTCAAACGGGTTTTCCACCTCCCGTTCGGGATCGACTGGATCGTCAATCAAATCGTCGACCAAACCGTCGTCAGCAGCGAGTTCCAAATCCTCGTCCGGCGGCAGCACGACTCGGGCTTCGATCAGATCGAGGATCGACTCGATTTCGTACTCGGCCGGCTGGGATAGATCAAGCAGCAGTTCGTGCCCGTCGCGGACCGGTCGCTTCGCAGAGGAACGTGGCGCGGCCTTTGCCCTGGCCGACGATGCCTTGCGTCGCGGCGTTGGCTTCGCGGTCGGGTCGTGCGGCCCGAATTGACGATAGGCGATCACGAAATCGGCCGCTTTTTGATCGAACGCCGCCGCCAGTTGCTCGTGCAGCATCTTGAGGTCGGCGTGGTTCAGGAAGATTCGAGGTTCTCCCTCAAATGTCCGATTGCCCTCGGCGCTGTACAGGGTGAGCAGCCTGCACCAAGGTGTCTGGCCGCCTGCTGCGTCTCCTCGGACACCGGCCTGCTGGACCTCGCTCGGCTCCTCGCGGTAATTTCGATTGGCGTCCACACCGAATAAGCTGTTGCGGCTGACATCGCGGACCAGCAGCAATTCGTCCAGGACCGCGGGAACGTGGTTCCGCGGTTCGTAAGGCAGGCCGCGTCCGATGTAGTACTCCGACTCGGCCCCCGAGGCGCGAGGCACATCGTCCCCGTCGATCCAATCGAGGATCGCATCGGCGATCGCTTCGGTCATTCCCGGCAATTGCATCAGGGCGGCACGCGCGGCGCCGGGCTCGGCAGCGTCCCAGTCGCCGAGCGAGGCCAAATTCAACCGAGCCGACTCGTTCTGCAATCCGAACCGCACGCCGCCGGACGATTCGCTTTCGTCGTCGGGCGAAACCACACTGAACCGGGTGTCGTTCCCAACGATCGAATCCGTCGAGATAGCGATGGCCGCGAACGCCGCACTGTTCTGAAACGTGCCGCCCGCCTGTTGCCGTCCGGCGGGCGTTTGCGCCAAGAACCCTCGCACCAATTCAACGCCCGACGCGAGAGTCTGCTGAAGTTGCTGCTGATCGCCTTGAAGGTGCGCCGCCTTGTTCTCCAGCGAAAGGTTCAACACGAAGGCCATGCCGGCCAGCGCGAGCATGATGATCACGACCATCACGATCAGCACAATGAATCCGGATTGTCGGTGGTGGAACTTCATGGCTTCGACGTTCTGAGCCAGTCCTCGGGGCGCTGCGTGCTTGCACCGGGAGATGTCCAGCGCCGTGGCACGATGCGGCGCGCCGTGCTTCGTTGCGGCGAGCGTTGGGCGGTGGATTCCGCGGCTTGTGGCTTGCGGTACTCGGGCGACGAAGGCAAATCGACGATCATTTGCACGTTGGTCACCGCCGAGGAAACCGCGGGCCTCTGTGCCGCATCCGGATTCGGATTCACGCCGGATTCCAGATAGGCGTCGGGCTCCATGTTCGCGTCCATATCTTGCATCTCGGCTTCGATCGGAGCCGCGGCCAGGGGATCCCCCAGGGCTACCCGCACTTCGACAGCGACCGGCAGCGAACCGCGCAGCAGACTGTTCCAACTGCTGGACCAGCGGCTTCCGTCGAAGTAGCGGAACTCGAGCGACACCACCTCGGGCACCCAGGTCCAGCGATCGTCGACCGCGGTCGGCGCTGCGGTCGACGAACCGGAATCCGGCGTCGGGCTCGGCGCGGCCAGGTCCGTATCCACGCCGACCGACGGCTCCGCATCCGCCGCGGCAGACGGTTCGATCGCGTTCAGCGGCGTTTCGAAATCCAGTTCGCGGCGGATCAGTCCGGACGGCGCGGCTGTGGCTTCGGCGTCGAACGCGGCTCCCGGCGGCGAGAACGTGTAATAAACGGTCCGCAGCTCCGGCACGCGGGCCTCGGTTGGATCCTCCGGCTGACCCGCCGTCGCGCCGACCGGCGCCGGATTGCCTTGGCGCGGCGTGATTTGCAGGATATCCATCCGCAGTTCGCTGGACGTTCCGGCGAGTCCGAAGCGTCGGCGTTGCGCTTCGCCAGAACTGCGGTCTGGCAATCCGGCGATCGGATCCTGGATCGCCGACTGCAAATCATCGGCGATCTGCTGCATCAGGGATCGGCACAACTGCGAGCGTTCGACACGTGCCTGCCCGCGTTCAAACAGGTTGGCGTACGTACTGTACAGCGTCCACAGCCCCATCAGCAAAACGCCGCACAGCGCAGCTGCCACGAGCATCTCCAGCAGCGTGAACGCCGCGCGACGGCGCTTCCTGCAAACGAAGACCGCTGGAAAAAAGGGCCAGGCCCATGTTGCAGGAACGGCTCGAAGGGTGCTGGGTTGAAATGGGACTTGTCCCCTTTTTGCTTGGTCGTCCAGCCAGTTGTCCAGCGGTGCCGGCAGGTCGGGGTTGTCCGTCGCGGAGGGGGATGGCACGGACGACGAGCGGGCGGACGCTGCGGGGGCATGCATCCAGCGGAGCAGGGAGAACTGCTTGCCGCGGCGTCTGGCTCCGTCCTCGGCCAGCGTGGGCGATACGGTGACGCGGACAGCGACCAGATCGTACTGCGGTAGAGTCTGGACTTCCACCTCGCAGGACCAGTCCGGCATTTCTGGGACCGGTGATGAGGCGCGGCTGGCCACAGGCACGGCACCGACCAGAATTTCGTTCAGTTTGGCTTGGCACAGCAACTGCGCCGCGGTCAGCGATTCGGCGTCTTCGGCGTGCCGACGTCCGACGGTCGCCATTTGGCCCAGGACGACCAAGCAGGCCAAGAGGATGCTGATCGCCAGCAGCACCTCCATCAACGAGAAACCGGACTTGGGGCCAGCGGTCACGGCAGTGCCTCCGACGGTTCGTCCGCGGCGGCGGCCAGTCGCTGGACGGGCGACAACCGGACGGTGCCCGTCAAGCCGCGAACCGTCACTTCGATCCAGTAGCGGTCGCTGGCAAGTCGGATGCGAGCATTGAGCGCGCGGCCGTTGGGATAGAAGATCAACGGCTCGGACCATCCGCTGCCAGAGGCATTGCCGGCCGTCGTTTCCGCGGCGAGCGGGACGGCCGCTTCCGCCGGGGAGAGAAAACGGACGTCGGAGGGCAGCGTTTGCTCCGATGGTTCCGCCATCCGCCCCACGGTCGCGGCCGCGTCGTCGGAAACCGCCTCGCCGACCGCCAAATCGCCGAGCGGAGGGAGTTCGCGCGGCGCTTGGCCCGAGCCGGTCACCAGGTAGATGCCTGTGTCCGGCTGATAGTAGAACAACGTACTGGAAGCCGACTCGATGGCCAGCAAACGTGCGGCAAGCAACTGGCCGCGCAGTTGCCTCGCCGCATCCTGCAATTGCCCCCTCTGCGAAAGCTTACGCAGCGAGGGCACCGCCAGACTCACCACCGTCGCCAGCACGGCGACGACGATCAGCAGTTCCACCAGGGTGTAACCGTGGCGGAAACGCAATGGCGGTGATTGGTTCATCAGTCACGGAGTTGCCTGAATGTTCAGCAGAAACGGTCACCGCTCTCCGAAACTTGCGTCGACCTGGATATCGAGATTCTCGGCAGGACCCGTTCCCGTATCGCTACTGGCGGCGACGTTCCAACTGCAGATATCGTCGTCCGTGTTGTCTTCTTTGTCTGGCCCGTACGACCAGATATCCGGCAAGTCACCCGAGCCCCGTTCCGGCGGATAGACGTACTGGTAGGCATTGCCCCACGGGTCCATAGGGATCTCGTCCTTGCTGATGTACGGGCCGTCCCAGGACGACGCGGCGCCCGATGTAGTTTCGCCCGAGGTGGTTTCGCCCGGCGCGGACACCAGCGCCTGCAAGCCCTGTTCGGTCGTCGGGAAATCCTTGGTGTCCATCGCGTAGCGTTCCAAGGCGCCGCGGAGCAATCCGATCTGGGCCTGGGCGGTCTGGCGGTCGGCCCGCTTCTGAGCGCCCAGGAACCGGGGCACGACCAAGGCGACCAGCATCACCAGGATCGCCAGCACGATCAACATCTCCGTCAGGGTGAACCCAGCACGGCGGGCTCGTCGATTCGTTCGTCCTTTCATCGTTCTTTCCTCCTTCAAAATGTAAGGCGAGTCGGAGTCTGTGGCTGCCGTTCAGCCCATCGTCGTCATCGTATCGAAAACCGGCAGCAACAAAGCCACCAGAACAAAACCGATCATCATTCCCATCACCAGCAACATCGTTGGCTCGGCCAACCGCACCATGATGTCGATTTGGCGAGCGGTGTTGCGGTCGATGCCGTCGGCGATTCCCACCAACACCTCGTCCAGGTTGTTCGCTTCTTCGGCCACCCGGATCATGGCCATCACCGGCCGCGGAACCAGCCCGCAGCCAGCCAGCGGTCCGGAGAGTGTCTCGCCAGCCGACACATTTTCGGCGGCGTTGCGGATCGCCTGCGACAAGACCCGGTTGCCGGCCGAATCGCGGCTGATCTCCAGCGCGCGGAGCAACGGCACTCCGTTCCGCAACAGGGTTCCCAAGATGCGACAGAACCGAGACACGGCGTAACCGTGGAAGATCGGCCCGAACACGGGGATCTTCAGCTTCCAGCGGTCGACGAACACCCGCCCGCGTTCCGTCCTCACCAGCTTTCGCAGCCAGAGAAATCCGCCCGCGCCCGCGGCGCCCAGGAACCATCCGTATTGCGAAACGGTGTCGCTCATCCCCAGCAGAATCACGGTCGGCAGCGGCAGTCCGCCGCCGTCCTGCTCAAGTCGCTCGAACAACTCGGCGAACTTCGGTACGAAAAACACGATCAGCAGGACCGTGATCACGCCGCCCAGCGTCGCCAGGAAGGCCGGATAGATCATCGCGCCGGTGACGCGGGCCTTGAGTTCCTGTTGTTTCTCCAGAAACTCGGCCGTCCGTTTCAAGGCATCTTCCAGGAACGAACCCTCGACGCCCGCGCGAACCATGCTCACCGTCAACTCGCCGAACACATCGCTATGCTTGCCGAACGCTTCATCCAACGGCGTGCCCTCAGCCACTTGGTCGCGCACATCGGTCAAGATATCCGCCAGATGTGGATGCGGGCACTGCGACGCCAACAGGGAAAGCGACTCCATCAGCGGGACGCCGTTCTGCAACAGGTCGGCCAACTGCATCAGATTCGACACCAGCACAGGCGTGTTGACCCGTCGCTGGCGCGACCAATTCGCTTGTCGCTTCTCCTCGACATGCAAAGGAAACAGCGATCGCTCGGCCAGCGACTTGAGCGTCTCTCGCTTGTTTCCCGCCGAGATCGTTCCGGCGACGTTCTCGCCGGTCAGCGTTCGCGCTGTGTAAGCGAATTGGGGCATGATGGCGCAACTCTCAGTCGGACTTGGTGACCCGCAGCACTTCGTCCACCGTGGTCTGGCCGCGGCAGACTCTGTGCCAACCGTCCTGCCGCAGGGTTTTCATTCCCGCCCGCATGGCGGCCTGCTTGATCAGATTCGTCGGCGTCCGTTCCGACGCCAAACGGCGGATCTCGTCGTTGGTGACCAGCAGTTCGTAAATGCCCGCGCGGCCGCGATATCCGGTGCCGCGGCAATGGCGGCATCCGACGGCGCGGAAAATCGGCTGGCCGCCCTGGATTGCATCCAGCGGAAAATCGTCGGGCAACTCCGATAGGTCCGGTTCGTACTCTTCCGAGCACTCGCTGCACAGTGTGCGCACCAGCCGCTGAGCCAGCACGCCCTCGACCGTACTGCACACCAAGAAAGGCTCGACCCCCATGTCGGCCAAACGCATGAACGCCCCGGCGGCGTCGTTCGTGTGCAACGTGCTGAAAACCAAGTGGCCGGTCAGCGAGGCCTGAACGGCATTCTCGGCGGTTTCGAAATCGCGGATCTCGCCCACCAGAACCACATCCGGATCGTGACGGAGAATGCTCCGCAGACTGGCCGCGAAGGTCAAGCCGACTTTGGTGTGGACCTGGATTTGATTGATGCCGTCCAATTGGTATTCGATCGGATCTTCGGTCGTGATGATCTTCGTCTGCTCGTCCTTGATTTCGGTGAGCGCGCTGTACAACGTAGTCGTCTTGCCCGAGCCCGTCGGGCCGGTGACCAGGACGATGCCGTGCGGCAGCTTGATCAGCCGATTGAATTGGCGGTACACCTCCTTGCCCATACCCAGACCGCGGAGCGAAAAATTCATGCGGTCCTTGTCCAGGATACGCATGACGATGCCTTCGCCATGCAACATGGGGATCATCGAAACACGGATGTCGATCTCGCGTCCCGACACGCGCAACTTGATCCGGCCGTCCTGGGGAACCCGCTTCTCGGCGATGTTCAGCCGCGCCATGATCTTCAGGCGGCTGATGATGGCCGCCTGGAAACGGTTGATCTGCGGCGGGGCCGGCTGAGTCTGCAAGACGCCGTCAATTCGATAGCGGATCTTCATGCCGTTGGCCTGCGCTTCGAGATGGATATCGCTGGCACGCCCCTCGATCGCTTCGCACAGGATCTCGTTGACCAGCCGCACGACGGACGCTTCCTGAGCCGCTTCGGACGCCTCCGACCGGTCCCACTCGACCTCTTCCAGAATCTCGATGCCGTGCGCATTCTGATCCCGGATCGCGATCAGATCGTCGACGGTCTCGGCACCGACCCCCAGATGCGTCTTGACCAACCGGGCCAATTCGTCCGGCAGAGCCACCACGGGGATGACGCTCTCTTGGATCGCGGCGCTGACGGCATCGATCGCGGGCAGGTCGAACGGATTGCCCGTCGCCACCAGCAACGATCCATCCCGGCGTCCCAAAGGAAAAACGCCGTAGCGATGGATGAGCCGCAGAGGAAACCCCTGCAACGCGTTCAAATCCACGTCGATCGAAGTCAAATCGACGTATTCCATTCCCAGCATTTCGCCGACGGCGCGCTGCAAGTCGTCGACCGAGGCGTAGCCCAACTCGAGCGCAACCGCGTCGAGTTGTCCGTCCGTGACGTGAGCCTGTCGCACCATCTCCAGGTGCGCGGGGCTCAAGACACTTCCTTGCATGGAAGCTTGGGCAACAATCATGGTAGGCAAACTGAATCGTAGGTGGGCTGGAGGTAAGGTTGCCTGGGTTGCCGCATCGCGGCACCCACAGGCTCCGGGACGTCCCTGATCCGCAAGTCCTCTTCGCTCTTCCGTTGCGTCTCGCCGTTCAGTCCGTTCAGTAGGCGAAGACGCTGGTGGGATTCTGGCAGGCAGGCTGGCCGTTTGCTCGGCCCTGGACCGCTGTCGCGATCCTCTCAAAATGCGTCCGTCGCGAGGCTCATTCTAATTGCGATTCGCCAAGAGTCAACATCGGTTCCGTCAGGATGTAGTCAATATGGACAAGGGAAATCACTCCAATGCGAGAGGAAAACTGCGGCTTTGGTACGCCGATCCCCTCTTTTTGCATGGAGATGTTTGAAATTTCACGGTGGACTGTCGAGTCGGCCAGTCTGCGCGGAGCCTTATTTCCGCATGTTCCTCGTCCCATCGACGACTCCCGACGGTGATATTCGATGGACGTCAACGCGGTTTCTTCCGGTCTTCGCCGGCCAATTGCTCTTGCCATTGCTGCAGCCGCTGAAAGGCTTGCAGAGGGGACAACTGGTTCAGGTCCAGCTTGCGGATTTCATCCATCACGGGATGCTCGACGGTTCCGAAGAGCGTTAGTTGGATGTCGCCGCCGCGGCGGCGCTTGGGTTTCGACGCGATTTTGGGACGGCCTTCCGCATCAAGGTGCTCGGCCTCCAGTTGAGCCAGGATCTGCTTGGCCCGTTCGTTCACTTCGGGCGGAACGCCGGCCAGTCGAGCCACGTGGATGCCATAGCTCTTGTCGGCGGCGCCGTCGACGATCTTGTGCAGGAAGGCGATGTTGTCCTCCCATTCCTTCACCGCCACGTTCAGGTTTTTGATGCCGGGCAGGGAACTCTCCAGATCCGTCAGTTCGTGGTAGTGCGTGGCAAACAGGGTCCGGCAACCGACCTGGTCGTGCAAGTGTTCGATGATGGCCCAAGCCAACGAGACGCCGTCGTAGGTACTGGTCCCGCGGCCGATTTCGTCCAGGATGACCAGACTGCGCGGCGTGGCCGTATTCAAGATGCGCGCCGTCTCGGTCATCTCGACCATGAACGTGCTGCGCCCGCGCGACAGTTCGTCGCTGGCTCCGACGCGGGCAAAGATGCGGTCCGCGATGCCGATCGTCGCCCGGTGGGCCGGCACGAACGATCCCATCTGAGCCATCAGCGTCAACAAGGCAACTTGTCGGATGTACGTGCTCTTGCCCGCCATGTTGGGCCCGGTGATCAGCAGGATCATCCCGCGGTCCTGACTGGCGGTGGTGTCGTTGGGGACGAAGGTGCCGTCGGCCTCGGTAATGTCCAGAACCGGGTGGCGGCCGTCGACGATGTCCAGCGCCGGCTCGTCGACGATCTTCGGCCGGCAGTAGCCGCGATGCCGTGCCAGTTCGGCCAAGGCGGCAAGCACATCCAGGTTGGCCAGCACGTCGGCGGTCGTTTGCAACCGCCGCGCCGCGGCAGCCACGAGATCGCGCAGTTCGAGAAACAGTTCGTACTCCAGTTCCATCGCGCGCTCGTCGGCCGTGAGAACCTGCTCTTCGTATTCTTTCAATTCGGGGGTGATATAGCGTTCGGCGTTCTTCAGCGTCTGTTTGCGGATGAAGTTGTCGGGGACTTTTCCGCGGTGCGTGTTGGTCACTTCGATGTAGTAGCCGAACACCTTGTTGTATCCGACTTTCAGATTGGGGATTCCCGACGTCGCGACCGCTTCCGCCTGGTACTTGGCAATCCACTGTTTGCCGCCCGCGGCCAGTTCGCGCAGCCGGTCCAGTTCCGGATCGAATCCGTCGCGAATGAACCCGCCTTCTCGCGCTGCCAGCGGACACTCGGAGATCAAGGCCGATTCGAGCTTCCCGCGCACGTCGGGACAAAGGTCCAGTTCGGCCTCAAGGCGGCAGAGCAACGGGCTGCGGCGCGCGGTCAGCCTGGCCTTCAGCTTCGGCAGCCCGGCCAGCGTACGCCCGATGGAACTCAAGTCGCGCGGACTGGCTCGGCCCGTGGTGACGCGGGCCAGCAGCCTCTGCAAATCGTAGATGCCCCGCAGGGATTCCCGCAACTGCCCGCGCAGCGCGTCCTCCCCGATCAGTTCCTCGACTGCCTCCAGCCGCAATTCGATCGCGGCGCGGTCCGTCAGCGGACTGGCCAGCCACTCGCCCAGCAACCGCGCCCCCATCGCCGTCGTCGTGCGGTCCAGTACGCCCAGCAGCGAGCCTTCCCTTCCGTCGCCGCGGATCGTGCGGGTCAGTTCCAAGCTACGCCGCGTCGCTTCGTCAATCTCCAGCGAAGCGCCCTGCCGATACGGTATCAACCGGTCGAAATGGTCCAGCGATGTCTTCTGCGTCTCCCGCAGGTAATCCAGAATGGCGCCAGCGGCGCGCACGGCCAGCCGGTCCGATTCCTCGAAACCGAATCCTTCCAACCCGGCCGTCTCGAACTGCTGCGTCAGCGAACTGATCGCGGTGTCGAAACCAAACGCCCAGGCCGGACGGCGCGTGAGCAACAACGATGGCAGGTCGCGGTCCAGCGCCAGGTTGTCGTCGTCGCTGACCAGACATTCCGACGGACGGATCCGGGCTAGCTGATCGAGCAATTGAGGAGCCGGGAACACGGCCGCTTGGAATCGGCCGGTGGACAACTCGGCCCAAGCGATGCCGACTTGAGGTTCCCCGCGATTCTCCTTCGCCGGACTGACCGCGACAGCGGCCAGGTAGTTGCTCTCGCGAGGGTCCAGCAGTGCGTCGTCGGTCAAGGTGCCCGGCGTGACGACGCGGGTCACCTCCCGCTTGACGAGCCCCTTGGCCAGCTTGGGATCCTCGACCTGCTCGCACACCGCGGCCCGGTATCCGGCGGCGATCAGTCTGCCCAGGTAACTGTCCAATTGATGGTAGGGAAACCCTGCCATCGGGATCGGGTTTTCGCCTTTGTCGCGGCTTGTCAACGTCAGGCCAAGGGCCCTTGCCGCGATCTTCGCGTCTTCGAAGAACAGCTCGTAGAAGTCACCCATGCGGAACAGAAGCAGGGCGTCGCCGCAGACAGCTTTCGCATCTTCGTACTGTTGCATCATCGGGGTGTTTGCCATAGCCGGGCATGGTAGCACTTCAGCCGTACGCGCGGGAGTGGGGTGTACGCGGGCGCCGAACGCCGTTTTCGTCCAGCAGGGCGTGACTTCGCGGGACATGGCCGAACGTGTCGCTTTGCATCGCCGTGTCGGCTATAATCGGGCCAGTGGCCGTCGCGAAACCCGCCGACCGGAGAGTTCAAAGTCCGATGAACGCCCCAACCGCACTTATTCGAAAGCCCCGCGTCAAGTACCCGGAGAGCGATGGGCAACCCATGGCCGAAAATACGCTGCAATTCCGTTGGATTGTCACTCTGCAAGGCGGCCTGGACGGTTTGTTCCGCGACGACCCAAACGTGTTTGTTGCCGGAGATCTCTTCTGGTATCCGGTCGAGGGCGACAACAAGACTCGCGTCGCCCCGGATACGATGGTTGTGTTCGGCCGCCCCAAAGGCGACCGCGGGTCGTATCTGCAGTGGGAAGAAGACAACATCGCACCGCAAGTCGTATTCGAAGTGCTGTCGCCCGGCAACCGCCCCGGCGAATTGGTGGACAAATTTCGGTTTTACGAACACTACGGGGTGGACGAGTACTACGTTTTCGATCCCCAAAAGAACGAACTGGACGGTTGGATTCGCGAAAACGGAGGATTCAAAGCGATCGACGACACGGACGGCTGGACGAGCCCTCGGCTGGGGATTCGATTTGATCTGTCATCGGGCGATTTACAGGTTTTCCAACCCGACGGAACTCGGTTCGCTACGTACCTGGAATTGCTCGAGCAAGAAGAAACCGCGCGGCAACGGGCAGAACGCGAACGGCAACGGGCGGACCGCGAACGCCTGCGGGCGGAGCAGGAGCGGCAACGGGCGGAACGCCTAGCGGAGCGGTTGCGGCAGTTGGGTGTTGATCCAGACGAATGATGCCCAGCAGAGCATTCCCATGGGATTGCTCAGTCGCTGATGAACTGGGGCGGTTCGTCGTTGATTTCGGCCAGAGCGTTGCAGGCAGCCCGTTGCTCTGCTTCTTTCTTGTTTCGTCCCCAAGCGGCTTGATAGCGGACGCCGCCGATCTGAGCGGCGATCTTGAAGCACTTGCGGTGGTCTGGCCCCTTTTCGTCCAGCAGCAAGTAGACCGGAGTATTCGAGAATTCACGCTGAGCCAGTTGCTGCAAGAGCGACTTGTAGTTCCCCCCGAGATCTCCCGCCGCGGTCAATTCGATTTCCGGCCCGACATATTGCCGGATGAAGCGATGCGAAGCATCGTTGCCTCCGTCCAAGTAGATCGCGGCCACCAGGGATTCAAAGACGTCGGCCAACAGCGACGGCGGGATCGATTGGCTGGCTGCCATCCCTTTGCCGACGATCAGGAACTCTTGCAGTCCCAACGCCTCGCTGATCTTGGCGCACGATTGGCGGCTGACAACCGCCGACTTGATCTTCGTGAGATCGCCCTCGAGATACTCCGGATACTGTTCAAACAGGAGCTCGCAGACGACGGCTCCCAGGATGGCGTCCCCGAGAAACTCCAATCGTTCGTTGGAGGCCAGGCGGTGATGGGCGCCCGAGGCATGTGTCAGGGCCTCGCGCAGCAGCGCGCGATTGTTGAACCGATATCCGATACGGTGTTCGCATCGATTCATCCGCTCTTGCTGTTGATCCTCCAGATCGGGAGAAAACGCATCCGAAATCGAGTTTGGAACCGGTTCGGTCGAAGTGGCAAGTTCGTCGTTCACGCGGAGAGGCTTTCCACCAATCGGTCTGTTTGCTAACGCGGTGAGGCGGCGGACGAAACGGGACAGGCAGCTCGCTGGTGGCCACCGATCCTGCGAGATCGGCGGTGCTACCTCAGAGCCAGTCCAATTTTTCACGGCCTTGGGAGTACGGGCTGTCATTGGCTTAAAACGTAACTTCTTTATAATGCCAAGGTTGCAGGCGTGACAACAGAGGTTTTTTCGGCGGCGATCCGACGGATTGCGAGTGACGCCCTGCAGGTTTGGCTACCCAATAACGAGGAGTCCGGCATGGGCATGAGTATTTGGCGTTTCTCGGCGTTGATGGTTTCGTTTCTTGCCGCAGGCACTTGGCTCTCCGGCAATTCGAGCGGACTCGCCCAGGACCAACGGGATATGAGCGAGGCGATTGGAAATGCCAAATCGCTGTCGATGGCGTTCCGGAAAGCAGCCGAGTCGACCATTCCTTCGGTGGTTACGCTTGTGGCCACTCCGTCGGCGGACGAGCGGCAAAAGGAGTTTCGGAACCTGTTGCAGGATCCGCGGTTTCGGCGTCTCTTGCCGGAAGACTTCGATCCGGAGTCGCTGTCCGAGGATACCGATTCGATCTTTCCGCCCGGCATGGATACCCAGGTGGGGTCGGGCGTGGTGATCGACGCCGCGGGAGTGATTCTCACGAACAACCATGTCATCGAGGGGGCTGGCACCGTGGTGGTTCGATTCGGCGACGGGCGCGAGGTGAAAGCCACCGAGATCAAAACGGATCCGAAGAGCGATCTGGCGATCGTCAAGATCCCGGTCGAAACACCCCTGACTGCGGCCCGGTTGGGTGACTCGTCGCAACTGGATATCGGCGACTGGGTGATTGCCATCGGCAGTCCGTTCGAATTGGAGATGACTGTCAGCGCCGGGATTATCAGCGGCCAAGGGCGAGGGATCGACAAGATCGAGCGTGGGCGATTGATTCAGACCGACGCCGCGATCAATCCCGGCAACTCGGGCGGACCGCTCGTGAATCTCGACGGCGAGGTGGTGGGGATCAATACGGCCATCGCCTCGAACAGCGGCGGCTATCAAGGGATTGGTTTTGCGATTCCCGTCAACCGGGCCAAGTGGGTGGCGAACGAACTGCTGAAGCATGGGGCCGTGCGGCGTGCCTACCTGGGAATCCGTATCGACGAACTCGGCCCCGAGGCGGCGGACAAGTTGAAACTGCCGCCGCGGTCGGGGGTGTTGGTGGCCGACGTCCTGCCCGACGGAGCGGCGGCGGCCGCGGGGCTGAAAGTCAACGACGTCATCGTTGAATTCGCGGGCGATCCGGTGCGGGGCCCGCGCGATCTGCAAGACTTGGTCGAGCAGAAACCCGTGGATTCGCAGCAACCGCTGACGGTCGTGCGGCGCGGCGAATCGGTTCGTTTGCAGGTGACCTTGAAACCGCTGCCGCTGGATTAGCCACGAACATGATCAACTTGCTGTACTTGCCCGAATTGCGCGAGATGCTGGCCGAAGCCGATACGAAGGGCCTGCACGAATTCTGTACGGCTCTGCATCCGGCGCGGACGGCCGAGTTCATGGAAGGCCTCACGGCGACCGAAGCGTGGCAGGTGCTGCAACACGCCGATCCGGAGACGCGCGAAGAGATCTTCAGCTATTTCGATCCCGACAAGCAGTTGGAGATCCTTGAGACGCAAGACCGTACGGAGATGGCCGGATTGGTCGCCGAATTGGCCTCCGACGATCGCGTCGACCTGCTGCACGAAGCCGACGAGGGACTGGTCGCTGAACTTCTCCCGCTGCTGTCGCCCGAAGACCGCCGCGACATTCTGCGGCTGAAATCCTACCCCGAGGGCGTCGCCGGCGCCGTCATGACCAGCGATATCGCCAGACTGGACGAGAATCTGCTGGTCCGCGAGGCGCTGAACGAACTGGCTCGCCAAGCGGAGGAACTCGAGACGGTCTACTACGTGTACGTGGTCGACGACACCGATCATCTGCGCGGCGTCGTTTCCACCCGGCAATTGTTGTCGGCCATCTCGAAGCCCGAAACACGGTTGCGAGACCTGATGGAAACCGATTTGGCCACCGTCAATGTCATGGACGACCAGGAAGAGGTGGCCAGAAAGGTCGCCAAATTCGACTTGCTGGCCATTCCGGTGGTCGATGACGAATTCCGGTTGCTCGGGATCATCACGCACGACGATGTGATCGATGTCATGCGCGAGGAAGCCACCGAAGACGCCCACTTGAGTGCGGGCGTGCAGCCGTTGGACGAGAGCTATCTAAAGACGCCCATTGTCACCCTCAGCCGCAAACGCGGAATGTGGCTGACGATTCTGTTTGTCACCGCCCTGTTCACGGCTTTTGCACTGCGGCACTACGAGGAAGATACTCAGAAAGTCGCCTGGCTGGTCATTTTCATTCCTTTAGTGATCTCCGCCGGCGGGAATTCGGGAACGCAAGCGGCGACGCTGGTGATTACGGCGCTGACTCGCGGCGATGTCAAACTCAACGATTGGGTTCGGGTCGTCCGACGCGAACTGGCGATGGGCCTGTTGTTGGGCGGCTTCCTGGCCTCGCTCGGGTTCGTCGCTGCCATGCTGTTGCATCGCGAACTCATCTCCGCGGCGGTCGTTGCATCGACCCTGGTTCTGGTAGTGCTGGCCGGCACCATCGTCGGATCGATGCTGCCGATGGTGTTCCGCCGCCTGGGGCTGGATCCCGCCTTGATGAGCAACCCGTTCGTGACGGGGATCATCGATATCATGGGGATCGTCATCTACATGAACGTCGCCATCGCCCTGCTCACACTGACGGGCAAAATGCCGGCCACGCCAGTGCCGTAACCCTGCTTGGGCGACGGCCTCGAAAGACTCATGGCCTATCGGACCGGCAAAGTTCCCTGGAAAGCGATGATCAAACCGAGCACGCTGACCGCCATGATCGCCATCGGCACCGTCCACACCTGCTTCCATTGAAACCGGCCCTCGACCATGCAGCGGTCCATGACGATACCGGCCAACTGAGTGCCCAGGAACAGACCGACGCCCGTCGTTGCGGCGAAAATCAGGGCTTGGACGGAGCCTCCGATCTCGACCGGAGCAAACTGCCCCGCGAAGATCTGCCCAGCAATCAGGAAGGTCACGTAGGCAACCCCATGGAAAGCCTGAGCCAAAATGACCAAAGCGCGTTGCGGCGAGAACACGTAGGCGGCGTACAAGAGCAGCCAACAGCCAGCACCAATCACCAAGGTCCATTTGTAGCCGATCGCATCCGTCATCGGTCCCAAAGCAAATAGAGTGGCCACTGCCTGCGCCGCCTGAGCGATGCCCATCAGCCCCGAGACATTCCTGCCGGAAATGCCGATGTCCTGCATGAACGCTCCAGTTCCCATGAAGTAGAACTGCATCATGCCGGCGACCACCATCGAAATCAGAACGAATACCAGGAAGTCAAACTCTTTCAGCAACATCAACGCTTTGATAATGGGCATATCACCGAAATCGCCGACCTGTTGACCGGCAGCGGCGACCGGCGGCGTCGCCGGGAGAAAAACGCACAACGCGGCCATCATCAGCGAGAGCAGTCCGGCCAACACGAATCCATCCGCCGCGCCGCCTTCTGTTTTTGTCAATTGCCGCCAGCCGGTCAGGAAGTAGCCGACCAATGCCCAGGCGATGGGGGCCATGATGAAGATCTTCCCCGATTCGACGGCGATCGCCTCGGGCGAGACGACCTGGCCCAGGTGATAAAACATCAGCGAATTGACAAGAGGCAGCGTTGCCGCGTAGCAGCACGAGTACAGGAACATGACCACAAACATCGGCCAGAAACGCACCTGTTTGGACGCCACGAACAACAGGATCGCTCCCAGGCCGTGAGCTGCCGCCAAGACCCACTCGGTGTTCAAGTATTTGTCCGCGACTTGGCCAGCGATCAGAGGGGCAAAAATACACGCCAGCGGAAGGGTCGCAAAAATCCACCCCGTCTGCTTCCCGGTCATTTTGAGAGGCCCGAGCAGGCGAGGAGCCATCACCGGCATCCACGCACCCCATACCGCAAACTGCAGGAACATCATTGCGCTCAACAGCAGGTACAGCGACCAACTCACGGCAGACTCCTTCGAAAAATTCCCAAGAACGCCTCCCCGATGCACGGAAGAGGATATCAACGAATTCGGCCATCACCGCCCGGCTCGCTCCAAAGCGGTGAAGATGTACGAACCGTAAATCTCTTGTAGAGCGATGTCAAGTACACCCATGCACTTGCAGCCGCGATTGGCTGGCTCCGATGGCGGTGGTGGGCGTCGTTCCAGCCGAGTTGCGGTCCCGTAACGAAGAAGCCGCCATGTACGATAGCCCCGAACGGCCAAGGTCCTGAATCAGCCCGAACCGATACAACCGGAATTGCCGATACAGCTTGAGACAGAGGAAGCTGCCCGTATCATTCAATTCTCCATCCTGAAAGTCCCGTCGCCGCGGGCGTCGCCATGCTGTTCGTCGTCCGTTTCGTCCGCAGCCTGAGCCTTGGCCAACAGTTCGTCGATCTCTCGCTGCAGACGCTCTTCCTCGTCCGTCATGCGGTCGTAGCTCATGGCCTTGTGACACGAAGCGTTGGCTTTCCCTTTCGTGCCGTCCAGCGTCAGGCGGCCGATCTTCAGGAGTCCCGCTTCGCGACACAACGCCAGAACTTCCTGGAACAGAAACTGCATGTGCTCCAGGTGGCGGCGGAACTCGGCGATGCGGCGGAAGTCGGGATGTCGTCGCCGACGATCACGCGGAAAGCGACGTCCGTTTCACAGCCGGCCGTGATTTTCCGCGACGAGACCACGCCGACGCAATAGGCATACAGCAACAGCACGAGCATCATCCGCGGGTGATGGGGCGGCTGGCCGCCTTTCTCGCTGTCGTAGTCGTCGACGATCGGCGTGATGTCGATCCGCTGCGGCACGTCGAGGAGGAAATAAACCAGATGACTTTGAGGCAACCAATCCCGCGTTGACGGCGGAGACAGGTAGTGCTGATCCGGCGTCCATTCGCGAGACTTGCGACCCAACTCTGTGTTCCCAGCGATCCGATACGAAAATGCGAACCCAACGATCGATAAGCTGGCGCATTCGCACGCGGTTTACCAGGGCGGCATGGGTAAGCGGACAGGCTCCTAGGCCGATGCCAACCGGCGCAAGAGCTGAAATGCACCTGCTTGACTCGATGGGCGGAAGGCCGTATACTACCACCAATGGCGCGCACGATTTGCACACTACTCCTGATTGCCTCCCTTGTGGCCTGCCCCTTCCGGTGTTTGGGCCTTGGAGGGTTGACGCTCGCGTCGGCTGAGCAGCCGGTCTCCTATTCGTGCTGCCCTAGCCGTTGTGACGCCCCGTCCCAGCCGCCGGTCGAATCCGGGCCGGCGGAGAGGGAGCAGACGCCATCGGCTCCTGACCCGGGCTGCCACTGCAACGGTTGTGTGTGCGAAGGGGCGGTGCGGATGGACGACGATTCCGTCCCTGACGTGATTGTCGCCGGTCTGTGGCTCGCGGACTTCCTGACGCAATCTGCCACGGTCGTTTGCGGGGGCTTTACGGCGAGACCCGATGATGGTCCACCGCTTCTCGCGTCTGCCGCTGGACGATCCCTCCGGCTCGTCATCCAGTCCCTGCAAATCTAATCGCTCGGCTGGTCGGCGCGCCATTGCTGCTGCACTGACGCGAAGATACAGCATCTTGTGGAAAAGTCCCCTTTTTCATCAGCCCAGCGGGTCTCTGTCGAGCCGAATCGTGTCGTTTGGTTTCCAATGTGCCGTGACAAGACGGGGAGCGTTCTCAAGAGCCCCCGACAGGAATAGCCATGTTCCGTTTGCGACTCTTACCGTGGGAATACGGGGTCCGCAACCTGCTGCGGCGGCCGTCCCGCAGCGCGCTGACGCTGGGCGCGCTCGCGGTGGTCATCTTGCTGGTCTTCGTGGTGGTCGGATTCATTCGAGGCTTAGAGAAGTCGCTGGCGGTCAGCGGCGATCCTGATGTGGTGCTGGTCTATTCGCTCGGGGCGGATATGAACATCGAGAATTCGGCGGTCGCCGCCCGGACGCCGGGGCTGCTGACGGCCAGCGTGGAAGGCGTGCAGCAGCGTTTCGGCCTGCCCCATGTTTCTCCCGAACTCTACTTGGGAACGCGCGTCGCCGCGGGTAAGCAGCAAGGCGCATTGGGACTGGTGCGCGGCGTCACGACGACGGCGGCACTGGTGCGCCGACAGGTGAGGATCGTGGAGGGGAAGTGGCCGGGTCCGGACGAGATTCTGGCGGGCCGGTTGGCGGCAGCCAAGCTCGGCGTCGATCCGCTGCAGTTGGCAATCGGTCAGCACGTTCAGTTCGAGGGTCGGACCTGGCGCGTCAGCGGGCAGTTCACGGCAGGCGGTTCGGCCTTCGAGTCGGAACTCTGGTGCCGACTGCCCGATTTGCAGCAGGCGCTCAAGCGGCAGGATTTGAGCGTCGTCGCGATGCTGTTCCAACCCGGTGCGAACCCGGCCGAGGTGGAATTGTTCTGCAAACAGCGCGTCGATCTGGAACTGCAAGCGGTCGGCGAGGCGGACTACTACGCCTCGCTGCAAAAGCACTACAAGCCGGTGCGAATGCTGGCGTGGCTGGTGGTCTTCCTCGTTGCCGCGGCGGGCGTGTTCGCGGGGCTGAACATGATGTACGGAGCGGTGGCCGGGCGGATTCGGGAGATCGCGACTTTGCAGGCGGTCGGGTATCGGCGGCACGCGGTTCTGGTCAGCCTTGTTCAAGAAGGGGCACTGCTCGCGGCAGCGGCCTCTTTGTTGGCCGGGTTGGTCGCATTGCTGTGGCTCAATGGCGTGGCCGTCCGGGTGACGATGGGCGCCTTCTCGCTTCGCGTCGATAGCGTGGCCCTGCTGGTAGGCTGTGGAACCGGGCTGCTCTTGGGAATCGTGGGAGCCATCCCACCGGCGATCAAGGCGCTCCGCCTGCCGGTCGCCGAAAGTCTAAAGGCGGTGTGAGTTGCAATCGGACGAGTCGTTTCATTCCTCGCAGGAGTAGGAGAAAGAGCAGATGCTGAAAAGTGCAAAGATTGTGGGACTGCTGGTCGTGGCCGCTTCCCTGGCGGTCGGGTGCTCCGAATCGAAGAATCCAGCCGCGCCGGCCGGTGCGGCCACTGCGCCCGATGCCGCCTTTCTGCTGGCTGACAAGCCGGCGGATGTCCGCGGTGTGGCACAGGTCCGCAACGACGGTCAAAACGACGCGGACGTCGCCGTCGAAGGCCGGATCGGCGGCTCAAGGAAACCGTTCGTTGAGGGGTTCGCCGCGTTCACGCTCGTCGACGCGAAACTCCAGTGGTGTGCCGACGACGAGGGCTGTCCAACGCCGTGGGATTACTGCTGCTCGGATACGACCGGCCAGTTGGCATTGGTCAAGATCGTAGGGCCGGATGGTCGGCCCGTCTCGAAGGACGCTCGGGAATTGCTCGGCGTGAACGAACTCTCGAGGATCGTGGTCCGCGGCAAGGCGGAGCGGGACGAGCAAGGGAATCTGACCGTGTTAGCCGACAAGGTGCATGTGGTGAAGGACTGAGGTTTGCTGTTTGGAGTTTCGAACCATGACCGAACTCGATCTCCGCCCATTGGCCGTCGACCGAAGCACGGCGCATCGTCCGCCCCGTGCCCGTCGCCGACCGGTGGCCTCGCGGTACGTCCTGCCCGGCGTCGTGATTTTCGGGTTTCTGGCGATGCTCGTTTGGGCGGCGCGCGACCGCTTGCTGCCGTCGAAGACGGTCACGGTAGTCCCGGTGGTCGTCACGCGCGCCGAAGTCCAATCGCCCGGAACGCCGCTGTTTCAGGCAGCGGGCTGGATCGAGCCGCGACCGACGCCCGTGCTGGTCTCGGCGCTGGCGGAAGGAGTCGTGGAAGAAGTGCTGGTGGTTGAGGGGCAGGAGATCGAGGCCGGCCAGTCCGTGGCGCGGCTGATCGACGCCGATGCGAAGCTGACGCTGGAGCAGGCTCAGGTCGATCTCACCTTGCGCGCAGCGGAGTTGGCGCGCGCCAAGGCGGAATTTCGCGCCGCGCGTCTCCGGCTGGAGAATCCTGTGCATCTTCAGGCCGTGCTGGCGGAGGCGCAATCGCTGCTCGCCAAGACGGAGACGGAATCCGCTCGCATTCCGTTCCTGATCCAAGCCGCCAACGCGCGGGCAGAATATGCTCGACTGAACTTGGCCGGCAAGCAGGGGGCGGGCGAAGCGTTGGCGGGACGGGTCATTCAGCAGGCGCAGAGCGAGTACGATAGCGCCCTGGCCGAACTGAGGGAATTGGAAGGCCGCATGCCCCGACTGGAGCGTGAAGCGGACGCCTTGCGGCAGAGACGGGAGGCCCTGGCCCGACAGCTTGAATTGCTGATCGACGAGACGCGACAGGTCGCCGGCGCCGAGGCGCAGGTCGCGATCGCGGAGGCGCGCAAGCGTCAGGCGGAGCTGGCGGTCGAGGCCGCTCAGCTTCGCGTGGAACGGATGGTCGTCAAATCGCCAACCGCCGGGCGAGTTTTGTCCCTCGTCGCTCGCCCCGGTTCGCGCGTGATGGGGATCGAAGCGGGTGGCGAACAGAACGCCAACACGATGGTCACGCTCTACGATCCGCACATGCTCCAGGTGCGGGTGGATGTGCGGCTCGAAGACGTGCCCCTGGTCCAGCCGGGTCAGCCGGTCCGGATCGAGACGGCGTCGGCCAAGGAGCCGATTCTGGGGCAGGTTTTGTACGCGACCTCGCAGGCGGACATTCAAAAGAACACATTGGAAGTCAAGGTCGCGATCGCGTCGCCACCGGCGACGATCCGGCCCGACATGCTGGTGACGGCCACTTTTCTCGCCCCGGAACAGCCGGGCTCCGAATCCGATAACTCCGAGCAGCAGGAGCGATTACTGGTGCCCCGGCAACTGGTCGAGTCGGCAGGCGACGGCCATGCCATTTGGGTCGCTGATCCAAGCGGCGTCGCTCGCCGCCAAAGCGTGCGGCTGGGAAACGCGGGAACCGGCGCCCTGGTGGAAGTGGTCGAGGGGCTGACCCCGACCGACCGGCTGATCTCTGGGGGCCGCGAGGGACTGGGCGACGGCGACCGCGTGACGATCGCCGGCGAGGACGGCAGCATCGGCATGGCGGCATCCACCCGCACTACGTAGGACGGAAGCCGTTTCCACGGGCACCCGACAACCCGATCGAGAGGCAATCATGGCACTCGTTGAAATCCGCAGTCTCACGAAACGCTTTCGCAAAGGCGACGAGACGATCACCCCCTTGGACGATGTGGACTTGGACATCGAGCCGTCCGAGTTTGTCGTCCTGATGGGGCCGAGCGGCACCGGCAAGAGCACGCTGCTCAATCTGCTCGCCGGGATCGACCGCGCCAACGAGGGTACGATCCACGTCGCCGGCACCGAAATCACGCGTCTGTCGCGCAGTCAGTTGGCCGACTGGCGGGCCGCAAATCTGGGTTACATTTTCCAGACGCACAACCTGATCCCCGTCCTCACCACCTACGAGAACGTCGAACTTCCCTTGCTGCTGTTGCCCCTGTCCGGTTCCGAACGCCGCAAACGGGTCGAGTTGGCGCTGGAGGCTGTCGGGCTCACAGACCGGAGAGACCACTATCCCCGGCAACTCTCCGGCGGTCAGGAGCAGCGGGTGGGCATCGCCCGCGCCATCGTCGCCAGTCCCACGGTCATCGTGGCTGACGAGCCGACAGGTAGTCTCGACGCGACGACCAGCGAGCAGATTCAAGTGCTGCTGGGGCGGCTCAACCGGGAACTCGGCATGACCATGTTGATGGTCACACATGACCAACAGGTGGCGTCCATCGGCACTCGGCGATTGCGTTTGGATCGCGGCCGGATCGTCGAAGACAGCCCGGCGAGTAACGTTCATCAAAAGCACCCTCTCTCCACGGCAGACTAACAGAAGGACGGTCATGTTTCGCTTCACCCCCTACGTCATCAAGAGCCTCTGGCGACACCAAGCGCGCACACTGCTGACCGTGAGCGGCGCGGCGGTGGCGTTATTCGTGCTTTGCTTCGTGGGGTCGGTCCAGGAAGGGCTGGAACGGCTGACCGAGGACGAGCACGCCCAGCGGACGTTGATTGTCTTTCAGGAGAACCGCTTCTGCCCGACCAGTAGCCGTCTTCCGCAGGACTACGCCGACCGCATCCGCAAAATGCCCGGCGTCAAGGACGTGGTGCCGGTGCTAGTCTGGACGAACAGTTGCCGATCCATCCTCGATGCCATCGTGTTCAACGGCGTTCCGGCCCAGAAACTTCGATCCGCACGCGATCTGCGGTTGAGTTCGGGAAACTGGGGCGAGTTCATCTCGCGTCACGACGCAGCGTTGGTGGGCCGCAACGTGGCCCAGCGGCGGAACCTGGCCGTGGGAGATCAGTTCTCGATCGGCGAGATTTCCGTCAAAGTGGCCGGAGTCTTCGGATCGTCCATCCCCGCTGAAGACAACCTGATCTACACGAATCTGGAATCTCTCCAATATACGCAGGGGTTGAATGCCGCTGGATTGGTGACGCAGCACGAGGTCCATCTGACGGACGATGCCGAACCGGACGCGCTGGCCCGCGCGATCGACGAAGCCCTCCGGGCCGGGCCGGTGGCGACCACGACTCGCCGCAAGGGGGCGTTCCAAACAAGCACGCTCTCCGATCTGGTCGACCTGATTGGCTTTGCGCACTGGCTCGGCTATGCCTGTGTCGCGCTGGTCCTGTCCTTGGTCGCCACGACCACGGTGATGTCGGTGCAGGATCGAGTCCGCGAACATGCCGTCCTGCAGACGCTGGGCCTGCGTCCCGCACGGGTCTTCCGGCTTGTCATCGCCGAAAGCCTGCTCATGTGCGTCATCGGCGGCGGGATCGGGACGGCAGCGGCGTTGGCGGTTCTCGCATCCAGCGGCATCGCGGTCGGGGCCGAAGGGGTGACGATTGCCTTCCGTTCTTCTTGGCAACTTGGTGCCCTGGGCATCGCGGTTTCGCTCGTCGTCGGCGTACTTGCGGGGCTCGTCCCGGCGTTTCAAGCAGCCCGGACGCAGATCGTCAGCGCGCTCCGGGATGCTTGAACGGCAGCGTGAAATCGAGCGAATTGAGACTCTTGACCGCCCAACAGACTTTTTCCCGCACGAATCTCGCCTACGTCAGCCGCCTCCGCGAACTCTGGCTGGCCACTGTTCAAATCGACGGCCTGCTCCTGAGCGGCGGACTGGAAGCACCGGGCCAGTAACGCGGTTCGTCCCTCGCGGTGCTTGGAAACAAAGCGATCAGCGGATGGGTTATCGGTTGTTCAACTTGGCAAAGTACTGCTCGGGATCTTTTCGCAACGCGTCTTCGCAGCCGGCACAACAGATCCACACTTCGCGTCCCTGGACGTCCAGCTTGACCGGCTCGCCCATTTTGCCAAGCAGCTCGCCGCTGACTGGACAGACGCGTTGGCGCTTCGCCGACTCGCGGTCGCTCGGCGAGAGTCCGGTCAGCGCTGCCCGAACCTCCTCTCCTTGGTCCGCAGCCGCAGGTTGGTGCTCGGCGTGGTCCATCACAGGGGCTCCAGGGGCGGATTCCGGCGCTGCCGGCTGCGGCGAGGTGCCGCAACCCAAGCTGACCCACGCCAGCAGGGTGGCGAGAATCGCCCCCGACAAACAGGCAGTTCTTCGAATGTTCTTTCGCATGTTCTTGTCTCCTTATTCAATTCAGGATCCCAATCAACGCTCGAGTCCGCGCCACGAGGCCACGTAATTCTGAAAATCTATGACATCGCCGATCCGCCGTGCTCGGCGAAACGCGGGTCGTGGATGCCGAGCCGGAGTTTCCATTCCTGGACGGAGCAATAGAGCACGGGAACGACGAGCATCGTCATGATGGCGATGATCATGCCGCCGAAGCTGGGGATGGCCATGGGGACCATGATGTCCGAACCGCGGCCGGTCGAGGTTAAGACGGCCAATAGCGCCAGGATGGTCGTGGCGGTCGTCATCAAGCAGGGACGGACACGACGGACCCCGGCCTCAAGCGTCGCGCGGCGGGCTTCCACGTTGCTCGTGATTCGATGCTTGAAAAAGCTTTGATCCAGGTAGGTAGCGATCACCACTCCGTCGTCCGAAGCAATACCGAACAAGGCCAGGAAACCGACCCAGACGGCGACGCTCAGGTTGATGGGATGGATCTGAAACAGCGCCTGCATATTCGTGCCGAACACGGTGAAATCCAGGAACCACGGCTGCCCGTATAGCCACAGCAGAATAAAACCGCCGGCCCAGGCGATCGCGATGCCGCTGAAGACCAGCGACGCCGTGATCACCGAGCGGAATTGCAGGTACAGGATGATGAAGATCACGAACAGAGCCAGCGGCAACACGACCATCAGCGTCTTCTGGGAGCGGATCTGGTTTTCATAGTTGCCGGCGAAGGAGTAGCTGACACCGTCCGGCAAATTGAACGCGCCGCTGTCGATTTTCTCCTGCAGATACCGCTGGCAATCTTCGACAACGTTCACTTCCGCCTTGCCCGGCTGCATGTCGAACAGCACATAGCCGATTAAGAACGTGTCTTCGCTCTTGATCACCTGAGGCCCGCGAAGGTATCGGATCTCCGCCAACTGAGACAGCGGAATCTGGGTGCCGTCTTTGGCGGGGACGAGAACTTTCTTCAGCGTTTCGATTTCGCTGCGCAGCTCGCGCAGGTAGCGCACGCGCACCGGAAAGCGTTCGCGGCCTTCGACCGTCGTGGTAATGCGCCGTCCGCCGATGGCGACTTCCACCACGTCCTGAACTTCGCGAATGGTCATGCCGTACCTCGCGATTTTCTTGCGGTCGAAGTCGATTTCCAAATACGGTTTGCCGACAATACGGTCGGCAATCACGGCCGAGGCCTCGACGCTGGGAACTTCTTTCAGGTAGCGTTCGATCTCCAGGGCCACTCGTTCGATCGTCTCGAGGTCCGGACCTTTTACTTTCACCCCCATCGGCGCTCGCATCCCGCTTTGCAGCATCACGATGCGGGCCGCAATCGGTTGCAAGCGTGGTGCGGATGTCGTGCCGGGCACCTGACCGGCCTCGGTGATCTCGTGCCAGATATCGTCTGGCGTCACGATTCCCAACCAGGCCTCGCGGCCGGGATTCAACGCTGGATCGACCGGCCGGCGCCATTGGCGAAACGGCACGCCGCCCGGATCGGGAATCAACTGGCCGTTCTCATCGCGGGCAAACTTTCCCTGGACCTTGTACGGCTCGCCGTCTCCAGCCGGCAAAAACGCCCCTTCCCTGTCCTGAAACCAGTCAACTTCGTCCGGGTCGTAGCGAAACTTCATCCGGCGTCCGTCCTTGTCGGCGATGTATTCCGATCGGTAATTGATGACCGTTTCGATCATCGAAATCGGCGCCGGATCGAGCGGGCTTTGCACGCGGCCGATCTTCCCGACGGCCAACTCCACCTCGGGAATCGCCAGGATGCGCTGGTTCTGAAGCTGAAGAATGCTCAGCGACTCGCCGATCGAGGCGTGCGACATCGTGGTGGGCATGTAGAGATACGAGCCCTCGTCCAACGGCGGCATGAACTCTTTGCCAAAACCCTTCCACGTGGTGGCCAATGTCCATTTCAACCTGGTCGCCAGCGGTTGCCGACGGATGTCGTCCCAGGATTGTCCACGCAATCCCCCCAACTCGTACTTGAATCGTTCGAATGACGACAGCTCGCCAACTTCCGCTTCCGACAACGACTGCGCGTCGTACTCCTGCGCAATGCGTCCGAAGATGACGTTGGGGCCGAGCCAGGCACCGAACCCCAGAATCAGAATCAGGGCCGGCAGGCAAAGAAAGAGAAATTTGTGATTCAGACACCACCACAGAACTGGCTCGTAGAGATACCTTTGGAACAGTTGAAAAAAGGTCAACAGTCCACCGATCATGACGGCGACAAAGGCGAAGTTGCGCAGAAACCCTTTTTCCGGCCCCAGCGGCAGCCAGCCGTCGGTCAACAGGATGCCTACCAATAGCACGGCCGCGGCACTCGCCATCACGGTGCTGCTGTAGCGCATCCGGTTTCGCCACCGGCCCAGCCGATCCGGCAAAGACTCCTCCACCACCTTGTACACACCGAGCGCGCCGACAATCAGCCCCGCCCACCACGCCAACCAAATTCCGATGACGACGCCAGCAACAATCAGGCCGGCGTAAAGAATCTGCTTCAGGATCCGGGAGCTGACTCTTGTCGTGAACAGAATGTGGGCGGCCGGTGGGATGATCGTCAGCGCAACAATCACGGCGGCGGCCATCGCAAACGTTTTCGTGAAGGCCAGCGGCTTGAACAGCTTTCCCTCGGCCCCGATCATCGTGAACACGGGCAGAAAGCTGACGATCGTGGTCGAAACGGCCGTGAGCACGGCGCTGCCGACTTCCGTCGAGGCGCGCTGAATGACTTCGAGTCGGCTCTCATCCGGGCTTGCCTCGTCCAAATGCTTCAAAATGTTTTCACAAAGGATGATCCCCATATCGACCATCGTGCCGATCGCGATAGCAATGCCCGACAGGGCCACGATGTTGGCGTCCACGCCGAACGTCTTCATCGCGATGAAGCACATCAGCACCGCCAGTGGCAACAGGGCAGCGATGAGAATCGAGCTGCGCAGGTGCATCACCATGACCAGGATCACGATCATGGTAATGAGGATTTCTTCGACCAGGGCCTTGTTCAGCGTGCCGAGCGTCTCGTAGATCAATCCCGTGCGGTCGTAGAACGGAACGACCGTCACCTGGCTGGTCGTGACCCAGACGGGCCATTTGCCGCCTGGCGTCGAACGCAGGTGCTTCACCCAGGCGTCGTGGTTGACTTCCACATCCCTGAACGCGTCGAAGTTGTTTGCTCGAGCATAGGAGATGACCGCGTCGCGCGTCACTTGGCGGTAATCCACGACCGCCTTGGTCGGAAGCCCCGGAGCAATCTCGTCGATTTGTGCCTTGAGATTCTTGATGGCCGCCAAGGGATTGAAGCCATAGCGGACGACCACGACCCCGCCCACGGCTTCGGCGCCTCCTTTATCGAGCGCCCCCCGGCGAAGCGCCGGGCCCAAGGAGACGCGGGCCACGTCCTTGATCGTGATTGGCACGTTGTCATTGACGGCGACGACGCTGTCCTCGATGTCTTCGACCGTCTCGACAAAGCCCAAGCCGCGAATGAAGTACTCGGCTTGGTTGATTTCGATGGTGCGGGCGCCGACGTCGATGTTCGACATTCTCACGGCCATGAAGACGTCGTCGATGCCGACCCGCGCGGCGCGCATGGCGTCGGGATCGACGTCGATCTGGTATTCCTGCACGAAGCCGCCGATCGAGCCGACCTCGGAGATCCCCTCGGCCGACAGCAGCGAATAACGCACGTACCAGTCTTGAACCGTGCGCAGCTCGTGCAGATCCCAGCCGCCGGCCGGTTGGCCGTCGGGATCGCGGCCTTCGAGCGTATACCAGAAAACCTGGCCCAGCGGCGTCGCATCCGGGCCGAGTGTCGGGGTCACGCCTTCGGGCACGGTTCCCGCCGGCAAACTGTTCAGCTTTTCCAACACCCGCGTTCGCGACCAATAGAACTCGACGCCTTCATCGAAAATGACATAGATCGTCGAGAAGCCGAACATCGAGTAGCTGCGGATCGTCTTGACCCCCGGCACCCCCAGCAGGGACACCGTCAGCGGATAAGAGATCTGGTCCTCGACGTCCTGGGGCGAGCGGCCCATCCATTCGGTGAAGATAATCTGCTGGTTTTCGCCAATGTCGGGGATCGCGTCGGTCGGTACGGGATTGCGCGGCAACGCCCCGACGTCCCAGTCGAACGGCGCCACCAACACGCCCCAGCCGATCACCGCGATGACCACCAGCGCGACGATCAGTTTGTTTTCCAGGCAGAAACGTATGACGGTGTCAATCATCGACGATGTCCAGATCGTTGATTCTCAGTGTTGCGAATGATCCCCGTGCGATTCTTGCTGCTCAAGCGCCGGTGGTTCGTCCTGCGCGATCCTGTCGACGCGGTCGGCGCAAGTCAGCATCGTCGAGCCGAAGTACGGATTCCGCACTTGGTCGCTGTCCTGATACCACACTGCCCCTTTTCCTTGAAACGCCATGGGACAGTGCAATTCGTAGATCGGTCCGCGTTTGCTGAAGCCGAATGTCTTGGCCAGCACGCCGATCTCCTGAGACAACGGCAGGAACTGGGCGCGCAGGGCCTTGATCTCTTGCGAGTTCTTCAGACTGCCGATCAGTTTGACCAGGTTCGTCCTCTCGCTCGACCACACTGCTTTGGCTCTGCTGTCGAGCGTCTTGTCGTCGATTGCCGCGACGGCCGATTCGAACCCCGGCAGGACCTTCTGCGCATCCTGAAGGTTGTCCGCGGCCAGAGCCTGGCCCAAGGCGAGATACTGTTCCCAGACGCGTGCCAGATCGGACCGGAACGCGGGCGAGACCACAATGCGTTCCAGGTGCGTCTCTTCCTCGGCCACGACTCCCAATTGTTCCCGCATCCGCCGCATGTGCCCTTTCAGCAAGAGAAAAACGCGGTCGGCCTCGGCGATTTGCTGCGCGGCGCGCCCTTCGGCGGCGTCGTTTCCCAGAAGCATGGCGAACTCTTTCCACTGCATCCGCGGGTGACCGGTCAGCACGGAGCCATCCACGTCGTTCAGTGCCTGTCCGACCTGTGTGAATGCCGCGGTCGCCTGGCCCACATCTTGCTGCTGAACGGCCTCGGCGACTTGCGCATAAGCATCTTCGAGGCGTTGGATTTGCTTCGTGAAGTCGGCAGGCAAAGCGGCTTGGTGTTGGGCATGTTCATCACCACCAGTTTTTTTCGCGGCCGCTCCGCCGCCGCCGTGGTCGTGACCGCCTCCACCGCCTCCTTCGGGCGTCATCATGCTGGGTTTGGCCTGAATCTGAATTTCGGCGTCGATCTTGAAGTTGCCGCGAGTAACGACCAGTTCGCCTTCTTCCAAACCGTGTGCGACCAAATAGTAATCACCGGCTCGCGAACCCAACACGATCTCGCGGCCTTCGAACGTCGGCCGGTCGGACGGGGCGAACTGCTCGCGAGCCTCGTTCATCGTGGCTTCAATCTTCGCGAACATCAGCTCCGCCTCTTTGGCCGATGTGGCACGCTGACCGGCCAAGGCGTGCTGGGAAAGTGTGTCCGCGTATTGGTTCCAGAGGCTTCGCGCATAGCCGGTTCCCGGCTGGTCGTAGGGTTGGTCCAGCATGTTGGCGTAACTGGCGAACGCCTCGCGGATCTTTGGCAGATCGCCCTGTTGAACGACGACGGACAGCGTTTGAAACGCTGCTTCCGCGGCGCTAGGCATGTTTGGAAGCTGCGCGTAAACGATGGCCCGCGTCCCGGTCACCAGAGCGGCCGAGTAGGGAATCACCAGGGGCGCTCCCCGTTTGTCGGAGTCCGGCGTCACGTAGCCCAGCGATTCGGCCCGCACCAGCGGCATGCCGCACACGTCACACGCGCCGGGCTCGTCCTTCACGATCTCCGGATGCATCGGACTGATCCACTTGCCGGCCAGACTGGGGTCCATCACCTTCCCGCCCGCCGCCACCCGGGAACGGACCACCGAACTCACGAACATATCCGGCTTCAGCTTGCCATGCGGATTGGGCACGTTGACCCGCACCTTGACCGTGCGCGTTCTGTCGTCGAGCACCGGTTGAATGAACGCAATCCGCCCGTGGAACGCCTCGCCCGGATAGGCTTCCGTGGTGATCGTGACCTCCTGGCCGTAGCGAACCCACGGCAGATCGGACTCGTAAGCGTCCAAATGCACCCACAGTTGGCTCAGGTCCGCGATGGTGTAGATCCGCTCGCCAAGTTGCACCCGCTCGCCCTGCTGCTTGAGTTTCTCGATCACAATGCCGCCCAGCGGCGCGTAGATCGTCATGCGTTCCTCGGGTTGATCCCGTTTTTCGATCTCGGCGATTTGCTCTTCTTTCAACCCCAAGAGTCGCAGCCTTTCACGGGCGGATTCCGCCAGATCAATCGACGGAAGGCGTGTTGTGGTCGTGGCCGGCCGCTCGCTGCGGTACTTGAGAGCTTGAATCAGTTCTTCTTGGATCGAGTAAAGTTGTTCGCTGTAGAGAGACGCAAGATGGTCTCCCTTCTTCACTTCGATGCCGGTGAAATCGACGTACAACCGGTCCAGCCGCCCGGGCACCCAGGCAGTGATGTAGCCCAGTTTCGTCTCGTCGTAGTCAACGCGGCCGACCATCCGGATCTCGTGCATGACGTACCGCCGCTCGACCGGCGACGTCTCGATGCTCATCAACGCCTTGGATTCCGCACTGACCGCCAGCGTGCGCATTCCGCCGGCTGACTTGACCACCGGGATCAAATCCATGCCGCAAATGGGACAGTCGCCCGGCTTCGGCTGCCGGATCTGCGGGTGCATCGAGCAAGTCCACAGCGTTTCACCAGCCACGTCGGTCGTAACCGGTGCTTCGGTTCCAGTCGCCTGAGGCTCGGCAGGCGAGCGCCACAGCACGCCGACGACCACCACGCCGAGCATAACGAACGCCATCGCCTGAACAACGAACAGCTTCCGGCGATGTTTGCCGTAAAAGCCTCGCCACCAGTCGGTTTCCAGCGGGTTTCTCATGTCAAACCTCAATTCGCAACGACAAGCTCAACTGCATGTTGGATGCAGTCTTCCTCGCGTTTCTTCACGCCAACTTCGCCGGGAAAAAGACGAGAGTTGTGGGTATGGTTCCCGGAATAGCAGTCGGCGGACTCCGCCCCGTCACCCGACCTGCGCGTCCCAACGCATTATAGCAGCCGAAATAGAAATCCCCAAATTGCGCGAAGCATCGCCGGGGGCGTTTCATCCAACTCCGTTGCCCCCTACGGCTCGATCAGCATCCCATTGCGTCAACCATCGGGACCGGCTGGTCTGATGAGCAGATCGCGCTAGCGATGCCAGCATCCACGCGCAAGTGGTTTGCAGATTCTTCCCGTGGCGCGATGGCTTAGCTGGCACCTTCTGCCGATACGTAAAGAAGCAGGAACATCCCAAAGATGTCGGGGGCAACTGTCGTTCCCCCATGGCTCGCGCGGATGTTGCAGAGTTCCCCGCCCACGGGGCCGGCTCTCTGCAAAACGGCGTTTGTTTCAGTCTTCTCCGAACGGGGCATAGACGAGAATCAGCGTCCGTTCCAGGACGAATCCCCGACCGCGGACGCAACGGCCCGCCCGTAATCGCCCACCTGAAAGGTTGATCGCTATGTCGTGCAGGGAAGCACTTCTTTGGCAACTGGCGGCTTGCCTGCCGTTGCTCTGGTCGGCGGCGGGCTGCCGAGCGACGCCACCGGCGCATGCGATCCGCGACCCAGACTACGCCCGGATGGAAGCCGCCATCGCCGAGACTTGGTACGCGCCGCAGCCGGTCTACGCACAGAGCCCAGTGGCACCGGAGTTGGCCGACCCGCAGCCGGTCGAAACGTTCGTCAGCTACGCCCTGGCGCAGAACCCCGACATCCACGCGGCGCGCAAACAGGTGGAAGCGGCGGCGATGCGCGTCCCTCAGGCCGCCAGCCTGCAGGATCCGATGCTGGAGGTGAATCCGTATCTGGTGCCCATGCAGATGGGCGAAATGGAACAGGTGATCCAGATGGGCGTCAGCCAGCAGATCCCCTGGTTCGGCAAACTGCGGACGCGCGCCGAAGTGGCCGAGCAGGAGACGGAGCGGGCGCGCGCCGAACTGGCCGCTGCCGAACTGGCGGTGATCGAACAGGTCAAGACCGCCTATTACGAGTTGTATTACGTCCAGCGGGCGATCCGGGTCACGGAGGCAGACCGCGAGCTGCTGCGGGGCTTGCTCGAAATCGCCGGCGCTCGGTTTCGCGTCGGCAAGGTCAGTCAGCAGGACGTCTTGCGAGCCGAGCTGGAAGTGCTTGATCTGGAGAACCAGTTGGTGCGACTGCGGCAGGAACTCGACACCGCTCAGGCGCGCCTGGCCCGCCGACTGCACCTGTCGCCGGAGACACCTGTCCGGGCGCTGGACGATCTGCCCGTCGAACAGATCCCCGAAGACATCCATCGCTTGTACGAGCAGGCCATCGCCGCTCGCCCCGAGCTGCACGCGCAATTGGCCGACGTCATGCGTCAACGGCGAAACGTGGATCTCGCCCGGCTGGACTACATGCCCGACGTCCGGCTGTCCGGGATGTGGATGGGAATGGTCATGCCGAACAACGGGATGAACGGCCCGCCGGAGACGGGAAATGCGTTCCTGCTGGGCGTCGGCATGAATCTGCCGGTCTATCGCCAGCGGCTGGACGCTGGCGTGCGGGAGGCCGAAGCGCGGGTCGTTTCCAGCGCGAGGCAGTACGATTCGCTGCGCGACCAGACGCAGGAGGAAGTCAAGGATCTGTTCGCCCAGATCCACAGCCAGCAGGAGTTGCTGCGACTGTTGCGCGAGGAGATCGTCCCGAAAGCCGAGCAGACGTTCGAAGTATCGCTGCGGGCCTACGAGGTCGGCGAAGTGGCTTTTCTGCAGTTGGTCGACAACTGGCGGCAGTTGCTTCGTTTCCAGATCTCCCAGCATCGCTTGGAGGCCCAGTTGCGTCAGTCGCTCGCCCGCCTGGAACGCGTCGTCGGCGGATACCTGCACGCGGACGTCCTACCCCAGGACAACCTCGAACGCGAACCAGTGCCGCTGCCGGTCAACTGACTTCACAGCGGCCCAACAAACCTCGTCCTACCGGCCCACCTGTTGCACCACAAGGATTGCGTTTAGCTCTGGGTAATTCGAGAAAATAGCTCTCCCACACGAGCAAGAAAGGCATCCATGCTCGACAACATCCCTTTCAAGACCGCGCTGCTGCTCGTTCCGCTGCTAGTCGCCGGTTGCGCGCCCGCCTACCACACCTATTCGAACGGATGCGTGCCCCACGGCTATTGCCCACCGCCACCCCTGCCGCACGTCTGCTACCCGCCGCCCGCGTGTGGCGATTCGAGTTCGTACCCTCAGTCGGCGATCAAGTAGCATCGAAGCCGGCACAGCTCTTCACGATTCAGTAAATTCCGGCTGGCAACCGTACCCAAGAAACGACGATGGCCGCCGCAGCGGCCATCTTGCAAGTCTCTTTGTTTCACCAAATTCTGCCGAGTGGAGGATATGAGATTCGAACTCACGACCTCTTGAATGCCATTCAAGCGCTCTCCCAACTGAGCTAATCCCCCATGCGGGCTGTTTTTCGTCTTGCCCTTGCCGAATACAACTGCGAAAGTAACAACCTTGCCCACGACTGTCAAGCATGGGCCGGTTCAAGGATTCTCATTCGTCGATTGCGGAGTCGTTTGTTGAAGAAATTTCTCCCTGCCAGTTTGAAGTATGCGATTCCGCTCGCGGTAATTGCGTGGCTGTTGTCGAGTGTAGACCGATCGCAATTGGCCCGCCTGTCGCAACACCGCGAACACTGGCCGATACTGATCGCCGGTGGAATGCTGGCGTTCATCGCAATTTGCCTGTCGTTCTATCGCTGGTATCTGCTCGTGCGAGCGCTCGACTTGCCATTCCGATTGTCCGACGCATTTCGGTTGGGGTCTCTGGGCTACCTACTGACCTTCGTCTCGGGGGGTAGTATTGGCGGCGATCTGTTCAAAGCCGTCTTCATTGCTCATGAACAACCGGGCCGGCGCACGGAAGCTGTTGCCACCGTGCTGATCGATCGAGTGGTCGGCATGTTCTCGCTGCTGATCTTGACGAGTGCGGCGATTTTGATCGCTCGGCCAGAGTCAAACGAGCCGCTGGTCAAGGCAGTCTGCAACTTCACGCTGGTTGCCACGGCGGTCGCAGTGGTAGCTGTTTCGCTGGTTATGGTCCCCCCCCATACGAGCCATTTGCTCTTGTCGGTCGCTCGGAGAGTACCCAGACTGGGACACACCCTGGTCCGGCTAATTGGCGCCTTGCAAACGTACCGCCGCCGACCGTTTGCGCTGCTGAAAGTGCTGGTGATCGGGATCTCCGTACATGCATTGTTGACCCTTTCGCTTTACTTGGCGGCCCTAGCCACACTGCCGGACCCACCATCGCTCGAATCGCATTTCATTATCGTGCCGCTGTCGATGGTGGCGGGGGCGTTGCCGCTTACACCCGCCGGTTTGGGTACGTTTGAATTGGCGATGGACCAGTTGTACAAGCTGCTGCCCGTTCCTCCGTGCTCCGACGGAATTCTGGTGGCGATGGCTTACCGCGTGATGACCATCGTGATCGCAATGGTCGGAGTAGGTTATTACTGGGCCAGTCGCCGGGAGGTTCGGCAGCTTCTGGAGGAGGCCGAACAACCGCAGTTTGCGGATGAAGAGATCCAAGACGTCGTGGCATAGCCGAGTCCCGACAGCAACCCAATCGCGAAGAAAGCCCCTAAGCGCGGGACAGCTCCTGACCCGTGTGGTATGATCAAAGAGAAAGAATGGGATATCTGCGTGAAGTTTGATATTTGGTACGCCCTAGCGGGCGCGATGCGCAGGTGTCTACAATCTCCCAGAAGCATGTTGATGCCCCCGATTGATCGGTGACCAGCCCTTCGCATTTCAAGCGGAGTCCTACGAGAAAATGTCAGCAACCAACGCTAGTAAGCGAGACATCTTACGACAGATTAGGAACGCAGGAGTAATCGGTGCCGGTGGCGCTGGTTTTCCGACCTACAAGAAGCTGGATGCCCAGGTCGAGCACGTGATCGCCAACGGCGCCGAATGCGAACCGTTGCTTCAAAAAGACCGGGAATCCATGCTACAGGACCAGGAAGCGTTTTTCCGCGGCTTGGAGATCATGCGGGATTTAACCGGTGCCGGCACCGTGACGGTCGCGGTGAAGAAGAAGAACGCTGACGTGATCGATCGATTCCAGGGCGACTTGGCCTCGCATGGTTTCGAGACGCTCGTCTACCCGGACGTCTATCCAGCCGGCGACGAGTACATCCTGGTTTTTGAGATCACGGGCCGTCTGATTCCTCCCGGCGGGCTTCCGCTGCAGGTCGGGGCGGTGGTGGACAATGTCGAGACGATCATCAACATCGCGCATGCGCTGGCCGGCCGACCGGTGACGGACAAGTACGTGACGATTTGCGGTGCAGTGCGCGAACCGGTTACCACGATCGTTCCGATCGGAACTTCGATCGCGGACTGCCTGAAGCTGGCCGGGGGCTGCGAAGTGGACGACCCCGTGATCCTGACGGGCGGCCTGATGATGGGCGGCGTCACGACCGATCCAATGCTCCCCGTGGCGAAGAACATGGGCGGCATCATCCCGCTGCCTCGAAATCACTACTTGGCCATGCGAAAATCGCAGAGCCGGGAAACCTACACGCGGATTGGTCACGGACAGTGCGACCAATGTTCGCTCTGCACGGAACTGTGTCCCCGCTACATCATGGGGTATCCGATCGAGCCGCATAAGGTCATGCGTACCCTGCTGATGACTGGCGAAGCGAAGCAGCGCGGCAGTCTGTGGGCCCAGTACTGCTGCGAATGCAACGTCTGTTCCTTCATCGCCTGTCCCGAGTCGCTCGACCCAAAGAACATCTGCGTCGATGCGAAGAAGATCCTTCGCGAAAACAAGCTTGGTCGGACGGAGGCCGAATTGGAAGTCCTCTTCCGTGATCCGCATCCAGCCCGCAAGGGACGCGAGATTCCGATCCCGACCTTGATCACGCGTCTGGGACTTAGGCCCTACGACCGTAAGGCCAAGTTCAAGCGGTTCGAAAACTGGCAGCCGAACCGCGTCACGATCCCGTTGAATTCCCATATCGGCGCGCCGGCCGAGCCCGTTGTCGGCCAAGGTGATCGAGTCCGGCGCGGGGACTTGATCGCGACGGTTGGCGATCAGCAACTCGGCTGCCCCGTCCATGCCAGCATCGATGGACGCGTCACAGCAGTCGGGCCGCGCACGATCGAGATCACGGCTTAGACTCAACCGGACTTCCGAACCATTCGTTTCCTTTACCCACCCCTCGCAAGACAAACGGCAACACGATGAAAAACGGCAGTGCAATCGGCATCGTTGAAACCTCCAGCATCGCCAAAGGGTTCGAGATCGCGGACACGGTTCTGAAGACCGCCAATGTCAAGATCATCGTCAATCGCACGATCTGCCCCGGCAAGTACATGGTTCTGATCGGCGGCGATGTCGACGCGGTCAATGCCAGCATCGAAGCAGGATTGGCAGCCGGAGCCCATACGGTGGTCGACCATTTCGTAATCCCGAATGTTCATCCCGCCGTGTTTCCGGCGCTCAGCGGCGTAGCGCATCTGCCGAAGTTGGAAGCGTTAGGCGTGATCGAGGCGTTTAGCGTGGCGTCCGTCATCGAGGCGGCAGACGCTGCCGTCAAAGCCACTCCGGTGCAATTGATCACCATTCATCTGGCGATGGCCATCGGTGGCAAGGGCTGGGTTTCGTTGACCGGCGATGTGGCCTCGGTCACCGAAGCGGTGGAGATTGGCAGCCGCGTGATCGAACGCCGCGGCTTGCTGGTGGAAAAAGTGGTCATCCCGCGTCCCCGCCCCGAAATCGTTCAGGAATTCGTCTAATCTGAGGTTCGCCAACGCGGAACGAGCCTCGAAAAGTGAGACGACGACGCGGCCCGGGACGCGATTATTCTTGTAACGTCGCTCTTTTTCTTGCCTAGCCCTCCCATTTCCACTAGGATGTAGGCTATGGTTGTTCATCGTTTCCGAAATTTCCGAGGTCAGCTTCTCCGATCGGCCGCAGTGTTGTTCTGCGCTTTGGCCCTGGCCGGCTGCTCCGGTGGCGGAACTCCTGTCGTCGATGGGGGTGGGGCAGCAGCTCGCGAACCCGACGCTTCGACCGATTCGAATGGCAAGAAGCCGCCTGCACTCACCGACGATGCGGCACCGCCCGTCGGAACCGACGAAGGGCCCGGCGGTGACGCGAGCAATCCCTTGATCCGCGGCTTCCGCAATTTGCTAGGCGCATCGCCATTGATCGAGGACGACAGCGAGTTGCAGCAGGGTTTGTTGCAGGCTGATTCGATCCTCAGCGAGGTGAAAGCTGAGAACCGGCGGGCGCTTCGCGACCTGAACCGGCAGATTCCCGGACCTCCTCAGCGGTCTCCGAATATCTTAATCGTGGTCGCCGACCGTCTGGGTTACGGCGATGTCGGGGCCTATGGACAAGCGTGGTTCGAGACGCCGCATCTGGATGCTCTGGCCGCTGCGGGGATGCGATTCACCCAGTTCTATGCTGGTGGAGTATCGTCGGCGGCAAGCCAATGGAGCTTGATGACCGGCTGCGATACGTCACGCGCCCGGCAAGGGAACCGCACTTCATACACTCTGGCCAGCGAGCGTATCACGTTGGGCGAGGTATTGTGGCAAGCCGGCTACGAGACCGTGTTCGTCGGAGGTTGGCGGTTGACCGAGCAATCGCGAAAGGACATGCCGCATCTGCACGGTTTCGATCGCTGGCTGGGGTCGCTCGGCGACGAAGCTGCGGTAGCGTTCCCAGGTTCGTTGTGGAGCGACGGTGCGGAAATCCGCTTGCGCGCCAACGCAGGTGGGCAAAAGACGATACTGGCCCAGGATTTCTTCACCGACGAGATTGTGTCCTACCTTGAAAAAGGTCAACGAGAACGACCATTTCTGTTGGTGGCCAGCTATCCGCTGCCCGGAGAGACCGATGGCCTGGAGATCGAGTTCGACGCGACTTCGGCTTGGTCGGAACGCGAACAGACACACGCCGCGACCGTCGGCAAATTGGATCGCGACCTGGGGCGGATCCTTCAGACGCTCGAAGCCCGAGGGTTGGATCGGCACACGGTCGTTGTCGTGACCAGTAGCAACGGACCGCCCGCGTTGGAAGCATCGAGTCAGGACCGACTGGCCAGCACCGGCGGCTTGCGAGGCCGCGCGGGCGAACTGTACGAAGGTGGCTTGCGTGTGCCAATGATCGTTCGCTGGCCGGGTCGCGTGGCGGCGAAAGCGGTATGCGATGCGCCGGCTGCGTTTTGGGATCTGTTACCCACCTGCGCCGATATCGCCGCTGCAAGTCGACGTCCCGCACCGCTGGACGGCATTTCGCTGCTGCCCGTCCTGCGCGGCGGAAAAGACTTGCCTCGCAAGGACATGCTGTATTGGGAGATGCATGTCCCAGGTTTCGGGCAGGCGGTTCGGCGGGACAATTGGAAGGTGGTGCGTCCCCCGGGCAAGATGCAGCTCGAGGAAGTTGAACTTTTCGACTTGAGCCAGGATCCGACTGAATCCCGTAACGTCGCTCGGGAAAAGCCAGAAGTCGTGGCCCAGTTTATTCGTGGGCAATGAAGTGTCGGGCGTACCCGATGACATCAATGGCCCCACGCCGGTCACTGATTCACCAGACTATGCAAACTTCGCAATCGTTACGATGCAGATAAGCTGCATATCTGAGAGAATTCTCCCGATACGCACTACAGCCTAATTGTGTACCAAGGGGAGGTCGCCCCGGAGAACCCCAGATGCCGAGAACAATTTTTCCCGCTGTCTTCCTGACGATCAGCATTCTCGCCCAAGTCCAGAGTGCCAAGGGTGCAGACGCAGGTTCGCGATCTGCCGACGAACCCAATCCAACTGCCAACCGGCCGGCAGCAAGCCAGGCTGGCTCTGCGACCTGGGCCGTTCGCCTTGGTCCAGTCGTTCAACACGACAGCAAGATTGCGCCGCGAGTGACTGCTGTGGCGTCGCAGAACGCCCCCGCCAATCCAAACCAGTTCGTCGCCCACACGCCCAGCATGGGGCAACGCGATGCAAAACCGCGAGATGATGGCAAGCCAGACGACGCAGTCATTCGGCGGTGGGTCGCCGAGGTCGAGATACCGGCTCGCTTGAGGGATATCGACAGCCGGATTGCGGTGACCGAAGCGAGACTGGATTCCTTCCGCCGCAGGCAGGCACAACTTGCCGAACTGAATGCGTATGCGTCCCCCGAAACGCTCGGGTTCTTTCCGACCGACATCTGGCCCGGCATCGAGACCTACAACCCCGTAACGGTTGGAGGGCCGGTTCGATCGTTTTCGCCGCGTTCCTCGTTTTCTCATGTACTTGCCACTCTGCGGGATGGCACGCAGGAAGCTGAACAGGAGCTGGAATCTCTGCGTTTGGAGCGGGAGCAATTGGTCTCGGCAGCGGACGGCAAGGCCGCCATACCAGGCAGTCTGTTCGTGTCGGACGTTGCAGCGGCTCGAAACAAATCGTTGGCCACGATCGAAGCGGAACTCCGCCTGGCCGAATTCCGTCGCCAATCTTGCGAAGCACGGCTAGTTCAAATGGATAAGCTGGTTAAGCTGACGTACGGCAGCGGTCTGAATTCGCTCCAGGACCGACTTCGACTGGAGCACTTGCAGGCCAAATTGCGGAGTACCGACCTTCGCTACGTTCAAGGGCTGGTGCGGGGTTTCGAACTGGAGCCACGACGACCATCGGCCGGTTCTTCTCGAATCGCCGTGGCCGAATAGCCCGACAAGACCGGTCGATCCGGAAAAAATCGCCGGCTTCCGTCCGGGGCGACTGGATTTCCCGGTTGCGAGTGAATAGTCTAAGAAGCTTGGTCGTCCGAAGTGACAGGACGAAGGCGTGCCATCTCGTCGGATACTACACCGCATGTCGAGGCGAAGAGAATCGTGAACCAAGAATCCGAACGGGACATGATGCCGATGCACGATGCGTTCCCGGACGGACGTCGTCAGCGGTCGCGGAGTCTCGCAGTGACGGTGTTCTTGGCGGTTCTCATCGTGCTGTACAGCTTCAGCGTCTCGGTGAACATCGCTGCGCTGACCAATCCGGACAGCAACCGCGAACTGCAGGGGCAGTTCCCAAACGCTCCAGGTTGGTTTTTTCCAGCCGTTACGATCTTCGCGGCGTTGAACATTGTCTGGGCGATTGCGTTGCTGCGCTGGAAGAAATGGGCGTTTTACGCCTTGTTATTGACCAGCGGGGTGATGTGCGGGTTGCACGTGATCCTGTACCGCGCGTTGCCAGCGCATGTGCCCATTGATCCGAGTGAAGTCGATCCGCACCAAGTCGTCATGGTGTCCGGCAGCACGATTGCCGGAGCCGTGGTCATTTTGTTCGTGCTCTTGATTGTCGGAGGCCCGCGCAGCACTTGGCGGCAACTCGACTGACGGGCGAATGTCCGACGTTGTTCCTCCCGTTCCGAATCGTGCCGAGGCTGTGGAAAAATTGGGACAGGCACCTCGCAATCCGCCGAATTCTCCGTGTTTATCCGGTGTTTGTTCGGAGCCAGTCCCCGTTTCTTTCTGGCGCGCCCGCCCGTTCGCGCCGCCCCTGATGATCGGTCCCTTGCGGATCGATCCGCCCGTCTTGCAAGCGCCGATGGCGGGCTTCACGAATTACGCTTTCCGGCATTTAGTGCGACAGTTCGGCGGGGCAGGACTACAAGCGACGGAGATGATCAGCGCGCGCAGTTTCGTGTGGAAGGACGAGCACGAAGCCGAACACCCGGATCGTTTGTGGGGGGTGCGCGAGGAACCTCGTCCATTGGCCGTCCAGATTTGGGACAACGATCCGGAGGTCTTGGCGCGGACGGGCGAGCGGTTGGCGCACGAGTACCGTGTGAGTGTCGTCGACATCAACTTTGGCTGCCCGGTGCCGCGCGTTACCGACAAGGCTCATAGCGGATCGTACCTGTTGCGGGATCCGGACCGGATCGGGGCGATCGTCGCCCGGGTCGTCCAGGCCTGTGCGCCCGTGCCGGTCACCGCCAAGATCCGGTTGGGGTGCAAGCCGGAGCAGATCACCGCCGCGCGCGTGGCCGAGGCGGTCGAGCAGGCGGGGGCCGCGGCGCTGACGGTTCACGGCCGCACCGCGCAGGATTTCTTCCGCGGCGAGGCAGACTGGGACAGGATCGCCGAGTTGAAGTCGGTGCTGCGGCGCATCCCGCTGATCGGTAACGGAGACTTGGATTCCGCCGAGAAAGTCGTGCAAGCCTTCCGTCGCTACCCCGTGGACGGCGTCATGATCGCACGCGCCGCCTTGGGGCGTCCTTGGCTGTTCCGTCAGATCCAGTCGGCGCTGCGCGGTGAGCCCGTTCCGCCCGATCCGTCCGCCGACCAACAACGGGACGTTTTGCTGCAACACTACGGGCACATCGTCGAGCGGTTCGGCAGCCAGCGGGGCACGGTGCTGATGCGGAAGTACGCCTGCTGCTACGCCCAAGGACGGCCGGGCGCCCGGCATTTCCGCGGGCTGGTGGCTCACGTCCGTTCGCCCGAGGAATTCCATCAAGTGGTGATGGAGTGCTTTCCCCGCGATCCTACCAACGCTGCGACGACCGGTCCCGCAGCAGAATGTCGTGGGCCACAGGACTGAGTCCGTAGCGCATCCCCGGACGGTTCAGTTCCAGAAAAACCTGAAGCTGGGCATGCGGCGTCGCTGAACTGATGACGGGCGCACGCGCGACTCGCAGCACACTGGTCGGAGTCGCATTCCACCAGGCGGCGTACAATCCCGCGTGAAGCGACGCCTCGCGCTGCAACCCGAAATCTCGCATCACCAAGGCCGCCAAGCGGCGGTCGTCGCCCGTGTACCCTTCGAACGTCAGTCGCTGCACCCGGTGCTGGGCATCGAAGTAGTAGGTCAACGAACCGGCCAAATCGTCGGTCTGAGTGCCGGTGACGACGGGGACGCGCAGCCCCTCCATGCCCGTCTCGGAAAGCGTGGTCGTGACCCGCGGCCAGCGACTGGTCACCCAGGACGGCGGGATATCAAAGCGAATCACTTCGTTCAACTCGCGCACGGGAGGGCCGGCCAGCCAATCGGCCGTTGCCAATTGCGGGTGCTGAGCCCTTGCACCGTACCCGTATTCCGAGGGCACTTCGCGAGTCAGCCCGACCGGCGTGTAAGGCGACTGAGGAACGCCCGCGGTCGAATCCGAATCCGAAAACACGCCCGTGACTTGCTGGGTGAGCGACGAAATACCGCCCTCCTCCATCAACAGATAGGGGGCTCCCGCAGCCGTCGCCAAGAGAACGGGGAACATGACTTTTCGCGTGAACATGATAGTGGATATCCCCAGCGAAGGAATTCAGGACCGTCGATGGTCATCGGACAATGGCCCGAAGCTACTTGTCCGGAATCTCCGCGGACCCTACGCGCGAAACGCAGGGGGTATTCCCTACAAAGGACAGATCCCGCGATACCCGCAGCACCGGTCCGGCTGCATGACCGATTGGTCAGTGGTCAGTGGTCGGTGGGCTGTAGGCTATTGACTGCAGGCGAGCTTGCCCGCCGCCGTTTGAAAGGTGCAAGCCGAAGGACGATTCGCGGCGGCCCAGTCATCGCGATTGTTGGGCAAGTCGAAGATACCGCCGCGCGAAGACCACCACGAATTCAGCGCAACGATTAGGGCCCTGCCGTCGGCGCAACTTCTCGACGTTGACGCAATTCGACCTGACATCTATCCTGACAATGGCAGTGCGGCGGATTTTGCTCTCGCCGTGGCCACACGTCGGTTGGTCGCCGTGCCGCAACGGAACCTGAATTCCCATCCGGCCGTAAACCTGTAAGCTGCAACAGTCTCGCTGATCAAGCGTTTTGCCCTGGGAAGCCTGCTCATGGCAACGGACATCGCCACCCTCTTTGGAATCGTCGCTGCCGTCGCGGAGATCGTCGGGATTGTGACGGCGGTCCAGGCGGTGATGGAGGCTCGTACCTCCCAGGGTGCGATCGCGTGGGCGCTGTCCCTGATCACGTTTCCGCTCCTGACCGTTCCGCTGTACTGGGTCTTCGGACGCAGCAAGTTCCAGGGTTACGTCCGGGCTCGTCGGTCAGGCGATCTGGAAATCTATCATGTCTTGCAGGAAGCGGCGCGGCGAGCGTATCAGGACGGTCTGGTGCGGCAGGATCTGCACGACGATCGGCGAGTCTTCGAACAACTGGCGAAGATGCCCTTCCTGCGTTCCAACCGGGTCGAGTTGCTGATCGACGGCGAGGCCACGTTCGACGCAATCTTCGCGGGGATCGAATCCGCTCGCGACTACGTTCTGGTGCAATCGTACATCGTGCGGGACGACCGGGCCGGGCAGGACCTGAAGGCGCGTTTGATCCGCAAGGCGGCGGAAGGCGTCCGCGTGTATTTCCTGTACGACGAGATCGGCAGCTACGCGCTGACTCGCCGCTATGAACGCGAGTTGACCCGGGGTGGCGTCCAGATCCGGCCGTTCCGCACGACCAAGGGACCGCGGAACCGGTTCCAATTGAACTTCCGCAACCACCGCAAGATCGTTGTGGTCGACGGGCGCATCGCCTTTGTCGGCGGCCTGAATTTTGGCGACGAGTATCTGGGACGCGACCCGAACATCGGGCCATGGCGCGACACCCACGTACGGATCGCAGGCCCCGCCGTCCACGTCGCCCAACTGGCGTTTCTGGAGGACTGGTACTGGGCCACGCACGAAGTCCCGTCGTTGGATTGGAATCCGAGCGCCGCGGTGGACGGGACACAGAACGTGCTGGTGCTGGCCACGGGACCGGCCGATGAGTTGGAAACCTGCAATCTGTTCTTCGTCCAAGCCATCAATGCGGCCCACCATCGGTTGTGGATCGCCAGTCCGTACTTCGTGCCGGACCGCCAAGTGATGGTCGCACTTCAATTGGCGGCTCTCCGCGGTGTCGACGTGCGGATCGTGCTGCCCGAGAATCCTGACCACGTGCTGGTTTATCTGTCATCGTTTTCGTTCCTGAGCGAGGCCGAACAGGCCGGCGTCAAAATCTACCGCTACCGCCCCGGCTTCATGCACCACAAGGTTCTGCTGATCGACAGCGATCTGGCCGCCGTGGGGACCGCCAACCTGGACAATCGGTCGTTCCGGCTGAACTTCGAGATCACCGTGATCGTGGACGACGAGGGTTTTGCGTCGGACGTGGCCGCGATGTTCGAGCACGATTTCACCCGCTGCCGATTGGCGAAACCGGAAGATCTGACACACCGGTCGTTCTGGTTCAAATTGGCCGTCCGCATCGCCCGCCTGATGGCACCGGTGCAGTGAGCCTCGCGGTCCGTTTTATCGTCCGGCGTCCATCTCCCTCACCCTTCTCGTTCCGCCGTGACCAGCAGACACCATCGACTGGCAGACGTATTCATCATCGTCCGCGAGCGTGCCGACGTCAGGGTGATCTGCCCGCGCGATGCTTGACAATGGCTTCTAGTCGCCTTAGTCTACCATCGCGTTGCGGTTTTCATTCCGTTGGAGCGAAGCCGGCTCCTTGCCGGGAGAGGAAAGAGATGTCCAAGGTCCGAATTGTGTTGGTGGGCGGCTTTTTGGGAGCTGGCAAGACCACGTTGATCACTCGGCTGGCCAAATGGCATCGCGAGCAGGGGCGGAATGTCGGCATCGTGACGAACGATCAGGCGACCGATCTGGTGGATACTCAGGCGTTGCGAGCCGAAGGCTTTCGGGTCGGCGAAGTCGCTGGATCTTGCTTCTGCTGCAATTTCAACGGATTGGCAGATGCGGTTGCGGAACTCGAAACGCACGAGCGTCCCGATGTGATTCTCGCCGAACCGGTCGGCAGTTGCACCGATATCGTGGCGACGGTCTTCCAGCCGCTGCGGCATTTGTACGAAGACCGGTTCGACGTCGCGCCGTATGGCGTGATCCTGAAACCCAGCCACGGTCGAAAGATCTTGCGGAACGAAGCGCGGGCAGGGTTCTCGCCCAATGCCGCCTACATTTTCCGCAAGCAGTTGGAAGAGGCCGACTTTGTGATTCTGAACCGCATCGATGAACTGCCGACGGAGCAGGTCGAGGAGTTAGCGGGTTTGATCGGCGAAGGGTATCCCGGCGTTCCCGTGGTCCGCATGTCAGCCAAGACCGGGGCGGGATTCGATGCACTGCGCGACGTGTTGGATCAGCAGGGCAACTTCGGGCGTCGGATTCTGGACCTGGACTACGACATCTATGCCGATGGCGAGGCGGAACTCGGCTGGCTGAACAGCAGTCTGCGCGTGACGGCGGCTGTGCCGTTCTCGTTGGACGATTTGACGCTGAACATCGTCCGGCACTTGCAGCAGGCACTGGCGGCCGACGACGCCGAACCGGCCCATTTGAAGACGATCGCGATCTCGGACGGGATGCACGCGGTGGCGAACCTCGTCAGCAGCGATACCCCGGCCGCCTTGTCGCATGCATCCCGGTCGGATGCGCGCGCGGCCGATGTCATCGTCAATGCGCGCGTGGCCATTGACCCACAGATCCTGGAACAACGAGTTCAAACCGTGGTGCAGGATGTATGCCGAGCGATGGGAGCCGCACCGTTATTCGCTCAGACCCAAAGCTTCCGCCCAGGCCGTCCCAATCCCACCTACCGGTACGCGGAAGCCGTGTGATACGACCTGGCAAGGGCACTAATTGTGTTCCAAGACTATCTTGACCAGCTTGAGCAATTTCCAACACACAAAAATGGATACGAAGGACCACAATACGATCCTGTCTACTCTTGAGAACCTTCGCGTCGGCGGATCTCGCTGGACGTGACTGTCGAGCCGGGCAACATCGTCCGCGGTAGGTTGAGGCACCTTGGTGCGCTCAAGGAAGCTCTGTAGAGCATCATCTGTTGATCGATCATCCATGCGCGATTGCCCTTCGTGAATGGCTCGACGCAGCAGCGAAGAAGAGAACGAACATCGGCACCGAGAAATCGAAGCCGTTCGGCAGTCCAATCGACGAATAGTAATATGCGAATGGGTGGATTTCAAGACGGCGATTGCGACTTGCCTCACATCAAGTCATCGCCCGCGGCTCGCCCTTACCGGTTGATGCGGACCGTATCCGTAGCCAGCACTTCGCCCAGCGTGATGCCCAGGACCGCCGGGACGGCTCGCTGGCTGGTCCGGATCAGGTCGATGGATTCGATCACGACGTCGGGCCGCGGGTTGGCGGCCTGCATCGCGTACAGCACGGCGTAACGGCCGTCGAGCGAGGGCAGCGGCTGCCGCCAGGCGACTCGAGCATCCGAAAGCGGCGCGGGCTGATCCTGGACCCAGTGGCCGATCTGACGCTCCAAGACGACCGGAATCTCGCGCTGCTGGCCGTCGGCGTAATGCAACACATACTTCATCACTTCGGGCAACTCGAACGGCCGCTTGCGGTCGCTCATCTGCTCGCGCTCGCGATCCGTGATCGGACCGGCGACGTGGGCGGTGTGCAGGAAATACAGCATGTCCGCTTTGCGACCGACGCGGATCCCAGTGACTTGATCCTTCAGGTGCCGCGTGTTCGCCGGGTTCCAGCGGGCCGCTTCGCCGCCCAGGATGATCGTGTCGGGTGTCGGCGCAGTGGCGTAATCGGTGACGTGCCAAGCGACGTCGGCCAAGTCTTGTGGACCGCGAGGCAACAACTGCAAGTCGCTGCCCTTGGGATCGCCGAACCAAGCCTTTTCGCCGCGGCGGCCGTCCAGATACGTATTGCCGTACTCCTGCAGATCCAGCGGATGGAAGCGGACGTTCACACCGGCCACCGCGACATGGGCCGCCGTCCGGAACCCGACGCCCATGTTGCCCAGAATCGTGCCCAAGACGCGGATCTTCTGCGCCTCGTTGGCCGGCTTCGGATCGTCGTCCAGGAACTGCAACTGGTTCAGGAACAGGCCGCCACCGCCGCGCGGGAAGGCGACCAGTCCGCCGACGCTGTCCAGCGAGATCGCCCCCTCCGGACGCAAGAAGGCGATGTGGTTGATCCCGACCAGTCGGATCTCGCCGCCTTCCCGGTTGCGTCGGCCCCGCAACGTCCACGACTTCGGCCGCAGCGTGACCGTTTCCCGGACCGCCAGCGGCTCGGGCAACTCCAGCGTCACCTGCTCCGTCGCGTCCGGCAATCGCATCGACACGGCCCGAGACAGATCGCCGTCCGGGATGATCAGCAAGTCGTTGATCGTGCCGTAGGTGTCCAGGTTCCAGAACTCGACGGCCTTCAGGAGATCGGGTTTGCGGAGACGAAACACCAGATCCTCCATCGTCTCGTCCTCGCCGACCCACAACTGCCGGGTGTAACGCCAGGAATCGTCGGCCATCAACCCGTTGACCAGGTTGTATGGATCGTGGTCGTCGCGCGTCGGCTGATACTCGTATGGATCGTCCGCCGCGCCCGGCGGTAGCGCAAAGCGACTGAATTCGCGAGTCGCGTCGATCACGCCGCTGAACGTGTCCTGACTAGCCCAAAACGTGCTGTGCATGATCTTCTCGGGACTCAGCAATGCGACGTCGGCGTCCGACAACGTCGCAGCCAGTCGATATTCGTTGTGGTTCAGCGTCACCTTCTCCATCCGGAACGGACGCAGCAGGAAGTTGCCGCCGACCAAGCGGTTGAAGGCGCCGATGCCGTCCCGATCCACGTTGCACACGACGATCCAACCTCCCGCCTCCTGGAACCTCGCGGCTCGTTCCGTTTCGTCCAGCAACTGCCGCAGATGGTCCGGCAAGGCGGGGACGACCGCGACGGCGTACTTATCCGGGGCCAGCGCCGTGGAGACCGACTCGACGTTCTCCAGCAGCACGCCGGTCTGCCGCAGACGGTCGTGCAGCCGCGAACCGGCCTCGCCGACCAAGGCCGCGACGCCGCTGGCCGGACGGTAGTTGCCGTAGACATCGATCATGTTCCGCAGCAGGATGTCAGCCGCAGCGTCGAAGCCCAAGTTCGCGCCGACTCGCAATTGGCACAGCAGGATCACGCCCGAGCCGCACGGCACCTCGATCAACGGGCTGTATTCCAGTTCGCTGCCGGCCACCGCCAGCACGCGCGCGCCCTGACTGGGCTTCTGGTACACGGCTTGATACGTTGGATGCCCACCGGCCCAATCGATCAAATCATCAGCGCCCAGATCCTGGAACACGGGCGTGCCGAGTGCCGTGGGATGCGCGTAGCCGCCGAATCGCGAAGTCGTCCGCAGCGGCGCCGGCAGCGCGGCGCCCGCCGGCGGGTACTGCTGTTCCAGGCAGATCACGCGCCCCCCGCGGACCGCAAAGGACAACAGTCCGGGGCCGAACGCCTCGTCGACCGTCAGCGTCTCCGGACCGACGATCAACAATCCGGACTTGGCCCGCACCGCGTCGAGCGACTCGATGGCGACAAATGCCTGGCCAGCCTTCTTGAGATACGCGGCGACTTTCCCGGAACGATCGTGGACGAACACGGTTCCTGCTAGGTGGCGAGGCGACGAAGAAGTTGGGACAGGCGCCGTGTCCGGAGCCTTTGAGGTGGCGCTATTCGACGGGGAGTAGCCGAATTCGTGAGAATTCGGACTCTGGGTTGGTGGCCGTCCGCCGCGAAACACCACCGAATTCTCACGAATTCGGCTACGCGCAGCTTCGAAGTCGGGAGCCCGTCCCATTCCTTCGCCACCCGGCAGTTCGACCGCGGGCAGCACGGGGATCGAACGCTCGTCCCGATACTCCGCGGCGCCCGCCTGCCGCACACTCAACCGCAGCACGCCCTCGACCCGCTTGGAGACCGTCGGCGCGGCGATGCGCAACGTCGCTTCCTGACCGAATCCGGGTTCGATGTTCAACACCCGCTGCTCGCCCGCAATCTCGCGGTCTTCCACCGAATAGGACCAAGTGAACGTCAGCGGTTCGGCACTCCACGTGTCGTTCATCACTTTGAACAACAGCTCGTTGCTCTGTCCGCCGTACAGCCGATGCGTTTGTTTTCGCGGGATGACGCACAGGTCGGAGAAGATCTTCTGCGAGTCATCGAATTCGGCGAGCCGGTCCCACGGGAAGAACGCTTGGACGCCGGCCCAGCGATAGCCGCCGTACAGCATCCGCAGGTATTTCGCCTTGGCCTCGCGGGCGTGCTGCTTGGAACGCGATGCCAGACTGCCGGCGACCAGCGTACCGTATTCCAGATGGTTGGAGAAACTGCATTCGCCCACGTGCCACGGTTTGGTGCGATCCCACGGCCAGCGTTCGATCTTGGTCGAGTAGCGTTCGATCGAGTAGGCGTTCTCGGGATAGTAGTCCGCTCCGGCCGTCGGATAGTGCGGTGCGTTGATCTCCAAGCGACCCGACAAATCGCCTCCGCCGCCGACGGTGTAAGGTCGAGTCGGATCGTGTTTCCGCCCGGCCTCGACCACCTCGTGCATCAACTGCTCGACCCGGTCCAAATCGCCGCCGTAGACGTTCATGCCGTTGATGTAGACCAGCTCGTTCTCCGCTTGGTAGAGGATCACCGAGGGATGGTTGCGGTAAGCTCGCGCGACTTGGGCCAGATGCTCGCGGAAGTTCTCCCACAACACTTCGTTCGGTTGGACCGTCTGGTCGTTGCCGCGGCCCGAGCGGTCGAGCAGGCGGTAGCTGATGAACATCCCGTCGATCATCGTACACAGACGGCCCGGGATGCCCTGTCGGTCGTAGAATTCCAAGCGTTGCTCGCGCGACGGCAGGACCTGTGAAATGCGCAAGTCCGCGCCGAAACGGATGAAGCGGTTGCCGTCGGCACGCCACGATTCGGCCCAATCCTCGGGCCGCGAAATCGAATCGGCCGACACATCGACCCAGTTCCAGAAGTTACGGCGCACGCCGTTGATGTACAGCCCCGTGCCCTTGATCGTGACTTCTCGGAAGCCGAACAACTGCTCGTGAACGTCCACCACCCGGTCTCCGTCGCGCAACGTCGTTCGCAGCCGATAGAGGTCCGGGTTCGGCTTGGGCCACCAGAGCTTGGGGTTCTCCCACGCCAGACCGTCCGTTTGCAGAGTGATTGTTGCGTTCGGTTCGAGCGGCGCGGGACGCAGGGTCCACGTTGCCTCGACCTGATCCGTCGCGTCGTGGACCGCTTCGATGGTCAGTTGCGGCGCGCGCAGCGGACGCGTTCCGGCGTTGCGCAGCGTGTACTCCAATCCCAGCGACCGGTTCTGCACCGACGGCTTGACGAACACGTCTTCGACATAGGCCGACCCGTTGCAGACCAGGGTCACCGGATTCACGATCCCGTAGATGTACCCGTCGCCGTCGCCTTTCATCGACGGATACATCGGAGCGAACCAGCGAGTCCACTCTTTGCGGCTCAACGGCCGGTTGCTGTGCGAGTGCAGCGAACCGCCGCCCATGCCTGCGGCATCCAACGCGTAGTAGGTGCCCTTGACGGCAACCGCCACTTCGTTCACTGCTCCGGGCCGGACATGCGGCGTAATGTCCAGATCCCACGGCACCCAGACTCCCTTGTGCGTCCCGGCCAGTTGCCCGTTCACAAAGACGCTGACGATCCAGTTGGTGCCCGAGAAATGCAGATGGAAGCCGCGGCCGGCGGCCTGCTCGGGCACCAGCACGCGAGTGCGGTAGATCAGCCGGTGGCCGAACACCAACGGCGGCGAGTTCCAGGGATTGCCGGGCACCTGGAATCCCATCCAGCGCAAATCATGCGCGGGCAAGTCCGACACGGGCTCGTAGGTCCCGCGGTCCATGTCCGGATCGTCGAAGCGGGCGACCTGCCATAGACCGGTCAGCTCGATCTGACTGCGGTTCGCGCCGTCCGGCGCCGGGAGCTCGAATACACGTGCCGCCGCCTCGCGGTCCTGCGGCCCGTCATACGTCTCGCCCGGCCGGAAAGGACCGTCCGGGACAAAAGGACCACGCACAAGAGCCAGGCAATCGAGCGCCATCAGCATGCGGGCCTTCTCGTCGGCCGGCTTCGGATAGCGGATCTCCAATCGGGTTCTGCCGTCCAATTGCACCGGACCAAGATCGGCCCACGACACCTCGCAGAAGAGTCCCAACTCCATCAAGTTCGTCGTCGGCGCATCGCGAGCCAGATCCTGCCAATCGCCGTCGCCGATCCGCCACTGCAAATGGGACCGCGCGTTGAACCAGCCGACACGCGCCCACAACCGGTACTCGCCCGGCGTTTCCACCGGCACCGCATACCGTAGCGTCACGCCCTCGGCGGGTACGATCTTCGCCACCTCTTCGCTGCTGACGCCCCGCATGATCCACTGGCCGCCGGAGAGCAGATCCTCCTTGCCCATCGAGCTGACCTGCCAGTGCTCGGCGAAGTTCGTAGCGTCGTACTTCTCCGCCTCGATCCAAATCGTCGCCGTCTCGGCGGCGGTCGCCGGCACGGACAAGGCCACTGCAGTCCAGCATATCGTGACCGCGGCCAGCGGGTAACAGAAAGCAAGAGCACGACTCATTGCGAATCCTCCAAGGCAGTTTGGCTGGTAGCAAACGCGAATCCCGAAATCGAAACAAATTCCAAGTCTCGAATGGACACCCACGTTGCGGCCCCGGCGCATCGGGACCCACCCCAACGATGCTAACCACCCGACGAGTCGCAACCAAGCAGGGCGGAGTCAATTTCACCCAATTGTCTCTGGCATGGACTGCGAACCGCACAGGTCCCCGCATGGCGTCGGCCTGCGTCCTGGAGTAACATGCTCTCGTCGCAAGGCGTTCCCGAGCGCAATTTCCTCGCGTCTGTTGGCTTCCCTCTCTGCTCGACACAAAGATCTCCCATGAGAACATTTCGCTGTGTCTGTGGAAACACGTTGTTTTTCGAGAACAGTCAGTGCGTTGTGTGCGGACGCGAGGCCGGTTGGTGTCCGACTTGCCGGAACATCGTCGCACTGTTGCCTGGCGAGCCCGGCGGCCATGTGTGCGGGAACCCCGGCTGTCGGGCGGCCCTGCAGAAATGCCACAACTACGCGGTCGAACAAGTCTGCAACCGCTGCTTAACCATCGGTTTCGCACCGTCTGCATCAGCGGACGCCGCGTCGCAACCACTGTGCGACTGCTGCCGCTTCAACGACACCGTTCCCGACCTTTCCGTACCGGGGCACCGGCAACGTTGGTATCAATTGGAGGTCGCCAAACGCCGGATGATCTACATGCTGGACGAACTGGAACTGCCCTACGGCACCGAAGCGGACCGATTTCCGCTTCCGCTGTCGTTCGACTTCAAAGCCGACGCGATTCCGCAGGACGGCGTGTGGCGTACGATGGGCAATCAGGAACGCGTCTACACAGGGCACGCCAACGGCAAGATCACGATCAATCTGCGCGAAACATGCGATGTCGAGCGGGAGAAACTGCGAGTCGACTTGCAGGAAGCCCACCGCACGCTGATCGGCCACTTCCGCCACGAGATCGGCCACTACTACTGGCAACTGCTGGTTCCCGGCCAATGCGATCAATCGTTTCAAGCGATGTTCGGCGATCCGGAGAACCCGCTGTACGCGGAAGCTTTGGAGCGGTACTACCGGGATGGCCCGCCGCCGAACTGGCGCGGCGCGTACATCAGTGCCTACGCCACCATGCACCCGTGGGAAGATTTCGCCGAAACGTTCGCGGCCTATCTGGACATGGTCAGCGTCCTGGACACGGCGTACCACTCGAACCTCGGCGGACCCGGCGCCCACGGCGAATTCCAGGCGATGCTCGACTACTACTGCCATTTGGGCGTCGTGCTGAACGAACTGAACCGCAGCATGGGCCTGATCGATCTAGTGCCCGAAATCTTCACCGACCAAGTTGCGGCCAAGATGCAATTCGTCCACCAACTGGTGCGGCAGCCGTCAGCCGGCGCGTGAGGATCGTTGGAGCCTGACCGATCACGACGGCACCCAGCTCAAGCGACAGAAGATCGGTCAGCCGTTTCCGAGAGAACATGGTTGCCGCCGCCCTGCGAGGGCAAGTCGGCGGCACTTCCGTCGATCATTGGGAAACGGGGAATACCCGCGCCCAATCGTTCTTCATGTCCACGACCGTCCAGCCGTTGGTCGCGGCTTCGTCGAGTCCCTTGTCGAGACGCCCGATATGGGATTGGCGATCGTAAGCCCATTCGCGCTCGGCGTCCGTGTGATGCAAGTACAGGCAGAATCGCGGCCCCGCGCCGGCCGAGGTCCACTGCATCATTTGCAAATCGCCGTCGGAATTTCCCGAGGCAAACAGCGGCCGACGGCCGATATGGTGCTGGATCGCAGCGGGTTTGCCTGCCTTGTCGTCGATGAAATTCAGTTCCGGCAGACGTACGATGACCGGTTTGCCGTCACGCATTTCAAACCGCGTTTTGATGCTGCTGCCGATGACCTGCTCGGGCGGGATGCCGTAGACCCTCTCGCTCCAGGGCCGCATGAACTCGATGCCGCCCCCGGAAACGATGAACGTCTTGAAGCCGTTGGCTTGCAGGAAGTCGAGCAATTCCAGCATCGGCTGATAAACCATCTCGGTCAGCAGTTTTCCGGTCTGGGGGTGCCGAAAAGTCGTGATCCAGTCGCTGGCGATCCGCTCGAATTCCTCGGTCGTGACCCCGGCGTGGGTAGCCATCGCCATCTCCAGCAGTGCGGGCTCGCCTCCGGCCAACGCGGCTTTCACATCGCCTTTCAGTACCGAAGCAAACGGTTCCTGGGTCTGCCACTGGGGATGCTGAGGCGCGAGCTGCTGGATGCGGTCGAAGATGAACATCGCTTGGAAATACATCGGCTGCTCGGCCCACAGGTTGCCGTCGTTGTCGAAGACAGCAATCCGCTCGGCGGGAGGAACCAAGTCGGGCGACCCCTCGGTCGTCACCCGTTCGACAAAGGCGACAATCGCCTTTTTCGGCGCCGTATCGTTCCAAGACGGAAGTGGATCGGCCGCCCGGCTGCTGCTGACAACGACCAACGCGATCATCAATCCAGCGACCGGTTTCATGCTGCTGTTCCCTCCGTTTCAACCGCCGGGGCGGCCTGCGCCGGCCGCCCCAACCGATGGACGACGATCATTTGCTGCCCGCCCCGGACTCGATCATCTTCTGGATCTTCTCCAGGTTGAACGAACCGGCTGTCTGGCTCGGCGGGTATTCCTGCATGGTCATCAGGAATCTGGCGGCCACCTGCTGAAGCGGCACGATGATGAATGGCCGATCGAGGAACCAGTCGTTATAGGTGTTCGAGTTATGCTGCGCCTTCTCGAACGGATCGCGGCGCAGATTGAACAGCAGCGGAACGCGCAGCTCGGTAAACGGCTCGCGCCAGACGCCGAAGGCTTGGCCGCGGTTTTCCAGGAAGACGGCCTTCCAGTCCGCGTAGCGCAAAGCCACGATTTGGCCGTCGTCGTTGACGTAGATGAACTCGTCGCGGGGCGACTTGTCGGTTCGGCCAGTTAGATAGTCGAGTTGGTTATAGCCATCGATGTAGTTGCGGTACGTGCGCCCTTTCAGTTCCACGCCAGCCTTGAGCTTCTCCTTGATGTCCGGCGCACCGGCGATGGTGGCAAAGGTAGGCAGCCAATCCTCGTGCGAGACGATGCCGTTCAAAGTCACGCCCGCCGGGAACTTGCCGGGCCAGCGGACGAAGGTGGGGACGCGGTAGGCGCCTTCCCAATTCGAGTTCTTCTCGCTGCGGAACGGCGTGGTGCCGGCGTCCGGCCAGGTGTTGTAGTGCGGGCCGTTGTCGGTGGAATACATCACAACCGTGTCGTCGGCGATGCCGAGGTCATCCAACACCTTGAGCAGGATGCCCACGTGCATATCGTGCTCGACCATGCCGTCGCTGTATTCGTCCTGGCCCGAGATGCCCTGCAGCTCCTGCTTGACATGCGTGCGGAAGTGCATCCGGGTTCCGTTCCACCAGCAGAAGAAAGGCTGACCGGTCCGATGCTGGCGCTCGATGAAATCCTTTGCGGCCGCGACCGTCTCGTCGTCAATCGTCTCCATCCGCTTCTTGGTGAGCGGGCCGAGGTTTTCGATGGTCTGTCCGCCCCGGCCATCGGCTTTGCACTTGAGAATCCCGCGGGGGCCGAAGGTCTCCAGAAAGGTCTTGCCGTTGGCCAGCTTCATGTCCCGCGGGTAATCGCGGTTCTCCGGCTCCTCTTCGGCGTTCAGGTGGTACAAGCTGCCGAGGAACTCGTCGAAACCGTGCATCGTGGGCAGGTGCTCGTCGCGGTCGCCCTGATGGTTCTTGCCAAACTGGCCCGTGGCGTAGCCTTGGCTCTTCAGGACCGTCGCCATCGTGCAATCTGTCTTCTGCCAGCCTTCCTTGGCGCCGGGCAGTCCGACTTTGGTCATGCCCGAACGCACCGGGACGGAGCCACTGATGAACGCCGCGCGCCCCGCCGTGCAACTCTGCTGGGCGTAGTAGTCGGTAAAGGCCAAGCCCTCCTTCGCGATGCGGTCGATGTTCGGCGTCCGGTAGCCCATCATGCCCCGATTGTTGTGGCTGATGTTCCAGGTGCCGATGTCGTCACCCCAGATCGCCAGAATGTTCGGCTTCTTCGATTGAGCCGACGCGACATCGGCTGCAATAGCAATCAGGCCAATCACGAGGATCGCGGTTGTGAACCGCAAAGAACGACACATCATGGACATGTCAACGCTCCTACTGTTGAAAGACGCAAGACTCGAAAACGTAACGTATTCGGTGATTGGCCCGAGAATCACCCGGGGAGAGAAGCAGACGATCACCGCTCTTCTGCCGTAATAGAGGTGAATGTCGCCAAGAGTTTGCCCGCATCAGCGGCTCAGCTCGATAGTCGCTGAGCGATTTGCGGATGGCTCGCTGCTTGAACAATCCAGACACTCAAACGCAACATCTTATCGCTTGCTTGCAGGAGTCAATAGGGGATCACCGAAGTTCATTCGGCGGGTCGTCATGCCCTTTTGAAAACATGGGCAGGCGCTGGGCACCAGTCGTTTAACGGCAAGCCGAAGGAGCCTGCTGAAATACTGGCAAGAACCGAGGT
>JAHDXO010000024.1 GCA_023382975.1 Pirellulaceae bacterium | reverse complement strand
AATGGGGTCATCACGCTCCGCCGTGATGACGTGTCGTCACGGCGGAGCGTGACGACTACCAATTTGGCGACCGTTATTTTCTTGCCGATCCTAAACGAGTCTTGCAGGTAGTTTATGCGTCCGCTCGATTCAGTTAGCGACCAGCACGGGCCAGATTCAATTCCAGCAGGCGGGCGAGCAGATCGTCGTCGGACAGATCGACGGGCCAGCCGTAAGCGGCGAAAACGGCTTCGTCCAAGCGACGATGGGCCAGATCGAGCCAGGTGGGCCGCGTGTTGTAGAGGTTCGTCAGGGTCCGTTTCTTGAGTTCCTTGGCCGTCTCGGCATCCTTGGGAACCAGCCGGGGATAGCGGACGGTGCCAATGCCCCGCTCGTCGACCGTCGCCGAATCGACGTACCGTTTCCACGGGCCATCGACCGAACCGGGGAATTCCAGAACCTCGGTTCGCGTCCACTCCGGCGGGTTCAGCCAGTTGGACCGCAACCGGTCCAGTTCTTTGGCCGCTTCCGAGATCGCATCGCGCTGGGCGTCGGTTGGCTCGGGGAAGGGGAAGGTCTCAAAACAGGTGGTTGGAGTGTAGCGGGGGCGTGTCTCCAACCGAGTACCGAGTTTCAGTCCCCACAACTCGTGCGGTCGCGAATGCAGAACGCCGAAGAAATAGTCATCTGAGCGGGCGAAGGCGAAGAGCTGACAGTCGGGAAGTACGACCGTGTCCAGCCATACAAACAATCGGTGTTTCGCGACGCGAGGCGTTACCAAGTACCGCTCCAAATCATGCAAAGCAAGTCGCATTTCGGGGCGTGGTGCGTACAGTTCCCACCAACTCTGTCGAAACCAATCTCGGGCACGCGCAGCTCGAAAAGGTTGGACCGTGGATTTGAGATATTCGAACGGTAGTTCGTAGCGGCTTGCTTCCTCGTGCGAGACGCCATGCGGGAAATCGATCAGGAAGGAATTCCGTGAGTGCTTGGTGACGTCCATTCCGTTGAGGTACATTCGCAGTACGTCCGAGTTGGGGTTCCCGCTTGGATTGCCCGAGAAGAACCAGCGTTCGATTTGCCGTTGGGACACGTCGAACGGCCCTTGTTTCGTCACCCCCATGAACGCCAAACCACGATTGCTCGTCAACCTCTTTGCAGTTTGGATGTCTGCCGTGGCCGTCAGGCTAGTCGTGATATTCGACACGCATTTGCCATCCAGCACGCAAGAGCGATCTTCTCCCGAGTCAAACCCAACCATGCTCACATGCACATTTGCCCCGTCGAGAACCCAGTCCCGGTCAGATTCCGCAAAAAAGATGTCGCCTTGGCGTTTGACCCGATTGAGCGTCTCGCGATTCGCACCGCCTCGAATCCCCTGGGTTGCCAGTAGCCCTGCCCGCCGGGACTTCCCTGCCGCAATCTGACTGGCAGCCTTCTCGAACCAGTAGCAGCACAAGTCTGCCTCTAGACGGATCCGCTCACTCCAAACCTTGAACATCGCATCAACGTATTCATCTCCCAGATTGCTCCGCAGCAACTTCCCGCCCAAGAACGGCGGATTTCCGACGATGAATTCCGCTTCGGGCCATTCAGGTTCCTTGGGGTTCTCGGGGTCGGACAGATCGAGGATGGCATCCATCCGCCGGATGCTCTTGATCGGTTCGAGTACGGGATTGTTCGGCGGATTGAACCCGTTGAACTTCATCCACTACAAATAGCCGATCCAGATCACGACGGATGCCAGTTCCTGGGCAAACGGATTGATCTCGATTCCGGCCAACTGCGTGGGGCGAACCTGGGGCAGCAGGCCGATGCCGTAGCGGGCCGCGTAGGCGATGACTTCCTTCTCCAAGTCCAAGAGCAGATTCAACGCCACGTACAGAAAGTTGCCCGAACCGCAAGCCGGATCGAGAATCGAGACATGGGCCAATCGCTCGACGAAATCGAGCAACACCCGGTCGCGCTGCTGGATCTTCTTCCGCTTGGCCGCCGGCGTCTTGGCCTTCGCCACTTCGCCGGTCAGCTTCTCGCACTTGGCCTTGGCCTCCGCCCACTCCCGCCGCAACGGCGCCATGACCACCGGTTCGAGCAGCGTCACGATGTCGTCGCGGCTGGTGAAGTGTGCGCCGATTTGCGAGCGCTTCTCCGGGTCCAAGGTCCGCTCGAACAGGGTGCCGAAGATCGACGGCTCCAGGCCGCTCCAGTCCAGATGGCTGATGTCGCGCAGCTTGAGTATCTCGTCGGGCGTCAGTTCGATGACGTCCGCGTCGGCAAACAGGCCGCCGTTGAAATGCAGGATTTCATCGGGGCCGAACAGGCCGCCGTGCGCCATGGCCTGGAACAGACTGGTCAACGACTGGGCGAAACGCTGCCCCGCCGCCGGATCGGACAACCCGCGGCTTCCGGCCTTGGTCACTACATCCATGATCCGCTCGAAGACTTTGCCGGGCAGCAGATCGATGTCCTCGGCGAACATGCAGAACATCAGCTTCATCAGGAAGTGGGCCGCCTGCTGTGCCGGGATCTTCCGGATCCGCATCCCATCGGCAAGCTGGCCGATCAGTTCCGCCGCTTGTTCCGTAACCCCCTGGGCCGTCACACCGGGCTTCAACGAGTTCGGATCGGTGAACGCCGCCCGCAACACGGCCAGATTCTTCGGTTCTGCCAACCCGCTCAGGTCGAAGGCATGGACCGTCTTCAGAGTGCCCGTGAAGTTCGTATGGACCTCGAACCGATCCAGGTCGCAGACGATCAGCAACGGCGGGTTCTCCAAGTCCTCCCGGTACAACAGCAACTGCTTGTAGGCCGCGGACAGATCCCGCCGCTTCTTCTTGTACTCCCAGCCGAAATGGCCCTTCATCCAGACATCGGCCCAGCCGCTGCCGCCCTCCGTCTTGCGAACGCCCCGCTCGAACGTGTACCACGCGCCGTCCGGATCGGCTTCGGCCGGTTTCGGTTGGCCGAGCAGTTCGCACAGGTCAAGAAAATGCTGCTGGCAAGCCGATCGTTCGGACAGGTCCACGCGTTGCCACTTCGCCACAAACTGTTGCGGGGTCATCGGTTCGCGGTTCTCGGGTGACTGATGGTGATAGGGTGCATCACACGGTAGCCCCGATTCTAAGACAACCGCCCATCCGGGCAAAGACAGATGAACCCGGGGTGGGGGGGGGGGGGGTGGTTGGGGGGGGGGGGGTTGAGTATTTGGAAGGTTGAAAACAAAAACCCCCCCCCCCCGCCCCCGCCCACCCCCCCCCGGCAAACCACCCCTCACCCGGGGGGGGGGCGTGTTTTGGGGAAGAGGCGCTTTTTGACCTTTTCGGCGGGGCCCCAACCCGCCCCCCGACCCCGTTGCGCACCGTCCAACCGAATCCGACAGTTGTTGTTTTGCCGGTCCTAAGCACCGGCGGACATTCCTAGCCCACGATCCCGGTCCCCAGCGGGGTGGTGGGGGCGAAGAGCGTTCGTGTAGCATCGAGCGTAAGTATCCCACGGACAAGCCGTGGGCATTTATCAGCCCGAGCGCTGCTAACGACGGCGTTCGCGCATGCGGCGGCTGTAGTCCTCCAGGATACGGCGTTCCTTGGCGGTCAGGCTGTCGATGCCTTGGCGGCTGACTTTTTCCAGGATGCGGTCCGCCTGTTCGTCCTGCCGCTGGATCTTCTCTTCCGGATCGTGGACCCGCAGCTTGGGGCGCCGCCGCATCGATGGCCAGCGGAAGCCGCTCCACAATCCACCGGGAGTCCAATGTCCCAGATTCCAGCCGAACCAGTAGTAGGCGCTGGCAAAGGCGACGCCGACTAAGTGGACATCGAAAGCGATGTTCTGATCGCCGCGGCCGAAGCCGTGAAAGCCGAAGACGTCCACAGCGATTATGATGACTCCCAGTAGCCAAGCCGGCACGGGCAGCACGAAGAAGAGAAGTATGGTGCGATGAGGAAAATTGTACACAAAAAGCATCACGACGGCGACCACGCCACCCGATGCGCCGAGGAGGACCGTATCTGAGGTGCCTATTAAACTCAAACGCAGGCACCAAACGAGCGACCCAACCACGATCGCCGTCAAGTAAAATCTCAAGAACTCTGCGCGGCCATAGCGCAACTCGACGTCACGTCCGAGCATGAACAAGCCGAACATGTTCCATAAAATGTGCCCAATATGCTCCTTGCTATGCACGAAGCCACAAGTCAGCAGTTTCCACCATAGCCAAGGTTTCCAGAGATCATCAGGTGTCAGAGTTAGCCAAGCCGTGAGTCCGGAGGTCGCGTTGCCGGGTTGATCATCAAGAAACTTGAGGAACAAGAAGATCGCTGCGTTCAGGATGACCAGATTCGTGACCATCATCCGCGTCCCGGTCCCGAACGGGCGCGGCTGGTAGTCTTCCTGCAAATAGTCGCGTTCGTACACGCCCATCTTGTCCTCAATCGGCAGCGGCCGACACAGCGGCACAGGCTTCGTCCGTCTCCCAGATCACCACCCGCGTGGCCGCCACACCGGTGTCGGCGAGCAGTTGGGGACAGACCGTTTCGAGCAAGTAGCGGGCCATGTTCTCGGCCGTCGGGTTGTAGGGCAGCAGGTGGTATTTGCAGGGTTGGACCATCTTGGCCGCGGCGATCCCGTTCTCGTCCGCCTCGTTCAACACGAAGCCGTGGTCCCAGTGTTCGTCGATCCAGCCTTTGAAGAGCTGCTTGAGGATGGCAAAGTCGATCACCCGGCCGATGTCGTCCGTCTGCTGGCCCTCGATGTAGAATTCAGCCGTGTAGTTGTGTCCATGGAAGTATTCGCATTTGCCGCCGTGTCCGAGCAGCCGGTGGCCGGCGCAGAACTTGATCCGGCGCATGATCGTCAACGTCATCGAGTGGTGTCTCCGTGCAATTTGGGATTGTCGCGGTGCCGCGTCCGGTCGCGCGAGGTCTTCTTTTCGAGGTTTCGTTCCAGCGCTTCGGTCAAATCGGTGCCGGTCTGGTTGGCGATGCAGATCAGCACGAACAGGATGTCCGCCAGTTCGTCTGCCAGATTGTAGGACTCGTCCGATTTTTTGAAACTCTGGTCCCCGTAGGTTCGGGAGAAAATCCGCGCCAGTTCGCCGACTTCTTCCATCAATTGGGCCAGATTGGTCATTTCCGAGAAGTAGCGGACCCCGACCTCTTCGATCCACTGGTCGACCCGTTGTTGAGCCTCGAGCAGTTCCATTGTCGCGCCTGTACCCCGTTGGAGTTCACGTTTTAGCGTGCGGTTTCTTCACGCTGGAGTGTGCGTTTCAGCGTGTGTCTGCTGCAAAAGACACGCTGAAGCGTGAACTCCAACGGGTCCCCTTTCGTTCTCTCTACGGCCGCAGGCCGCCCGGGATGCCCTTGGTGACGATCGCCACGGCGTCGTGCGGATGGAGACTCTCCAGGTGACTCGCCTGGATGCGGTAATCGACGAACTCGGCGTCCTCCTCCAAGACCGCGCGGATGCGGCGCGCCGAATCCTCGCAGAACATCAGGTTCTCGCCGTTCAGCCGTGCGAATTCCTGTTCGTCCCGCCGTTTGACGGCCGCCTGGACCGGCGTGGCGACGGCCGTCTCGATCAGATCGACCAGCCGGATGATCGGCAGATCGCGGCAGTTCTCGTGCAACTCGACGGTCACGTCCGCATGACTCCGCTGGCTGTGCGGCGTTGCCAAGCTGCCTTGACTGCCCAGCCAGTGCATGACCTGCGAGACGCTCAGCCAGCGATGCTCGCCGCACTCCTCCTGGAACTGCCGCTGCAACAACTGGCGGGCCAGCGCGGCCGAACACGGGCAGGTGCTGGAGTAGGTCACGCTGACATGCAGATGATGCTGGACGCGGTCGCCCTCGCGGCGTGCCTCGATGCGTACGGGATAGCTGCGCCACGTCGAGTGGTTGCTGAGCAGCGACGATCGCTTGGCCATGTGCTCGAACTGAAAACTCAGATAGCTCGATCGAGTAAGCGAACCGTGCGAAGTGACGAAGTCCTCGAGCAGCCGGTCGATCAGTTCCAGGCTCAAGTCGTACCGCTCCAGCTCCCGCTGCAAAGCCAGAAAAAGCCGCGACATGTGGATGCCCTTGGCGTCCGGATCGTCCAGGCTGATCTGCGCCGTCGCCCGGGCCGGTGCGATGATCAACTGGCCCGCATCGTCGCGCAGCCGCAACGCCACTTCGATCCCCGACATGCCGACGCGATCCAGCGCGCCGCCGATCAACGCGACCGCATCCTGAGCAATATCGGGCAGCGGAGCCGGGCTCGATGCTTGCTCGCGCGTGGCGAAAGGAACCAAAGATGCGGCTGCTCGCTGCGTCTGGACCATGATGGGCTGTCGCCTCGATCTCGTGCGGACTGGTGTACCCCAGTCATTCAGAATAGCGGTCTGGAGAGGTTCGTCAAGCCGAGCGGACTTGAATGGGGGAAGCGGGCAAGCAGAGAAACGGACTGCTTTCTCGTCTTCCGGTTCGAGATTCCCGGAGGTTTCCCGAATCGTCACCGCTGCCTATGATTCCAGCGGCGCATCGTGGACAGGACTGGCCCGGAGCCGTGGAAACTGCGACAGGCACCAAGCGTCCGTGCCCCGGTGACAGTTCCGTTTCCGGGCTTCGCAAAAGGAATCTTGATGGCGACGCGACAGACGATCGGTGGGGTGATTCATACCTACCAGAAATACGATCCGAAGAATTTCCCCAGCCCGACTCAACCGCCGCCGGACATGGTCTCGCCAGCGTTCGAGCACTTGTTGCGTTTCGGCGGGATGCAGCGACTGACGCCCGAGCAATTGGCTCGGGCCGTGCGGATCGATCCCAGCCAGATCGCGGGGCTCGGCCCCAGTCTGGACGCCTTGATCGCGATGCTCCTGGAACGGAAGCGCAAGATCCTGGAGAAGTACGAAACGGACACCGTCCAGCAAACGGCCGCCCAGCAGTTCCGCCGCCAAGCGGCCGGGTTGACTCCGCCGAAACCACTGCGGTCGAAGTACGACATCGCGGTTCGCGAGGAACAGATCTACGACTTCGAACGACTGTGGTACGCCTTGGACGACGAGCGATCGCCTTTCGCCCGCGGGTTGGTCCTGCTGATGGAAACGCTGGGCGACAAGTATCAAGTGGACGAGTTGGCGGCGCGCTACGAGTTCACCGGCCGCACGTCGATGACGGTTCCCGAGGCGCTGGAAGTCAAGGCGGAACTGGACAAGATCGAAGCATTGCTCAAGCAGTTGGAGCAAGCCCGCGAGACGGCTCAAATTGCCGTCATCGACCTGGATGCCTTGGCGGAATTCACCGAGCCGGGCGACATGGAGCGTTTGCAGGAGCTGCAGCAGATGGTCGAGAACTATCTGCGCGAGTTGGCCGAGCGCCAGGGCCTGACGACCGAAGACGGCGCGTTCCAACTGACGCCGCAGGCTTACAAGCTGTTCCAAGGCAAACTGCTCGAACGGATCTTCTGCAACCTGCAAGCTTCGCGCACTGGGCGACACCAGGGCGCCGTCGTCGGCGAGGGGGCGGTCGAATTGCAGCAGACCAAGCCGTACGAGTTCGGCGATTCGCTGACCAACATGGACATCCCCCAGTCGATGATCAACGCCATGCTCCGCGAAGGGCTCGGCGGGCGGGTGCGGTTGAGGGCGGACGACATCGAGGTCCATCGCACGCGAAACACGCCCAAGTGCGCCACCGTGCTGATCATGGACATGAGCGGTTCGATGCGGTACGACTCGCAGTACGTCAACGTCAAACGAATGGCGCTGGCGTTGAACGGACTGATCCGCACCGAGTACCCCGGCGACTACCTGAACTTCGTCGAGATGTACACGTTCGCCAAGCAGCGGTCCGGCGGCGAGATCGTCGAGCTGTTGCCCAAGCCGGTGACCGTATTCGATCCGATCGTGCGGTTCCGGGTCGACATGAGCCGCGACGACATCAGCGAATATATGATCCCATCGCACTTCACGAATATCCAGCACTCGCTGCAGACAGCCCGGCGCCTGTTGACTGCCCAGGACACGCCGAACCGCCAGATCATCCTGATTACCGATGGATTGCCCACCGCGCACTTCGAAGGTTCGTGGCTGTACATGCTGTACCCGCCCGATCCGCAGACCGAAGCGGCCACGATGCGCGAAGGCGCGATGTGCGCGCGGGAGGGAATTACGATCAATCTGTTCCTGGTGCCCAGTTGGTCGCAATCGGAAGAGGACATCCGCTTCGCGTACCGGCTGGCGGAATCGACTCGCGGCCGAGTCTTCTTCACCGCCGGCAGCGACCTGGACCGCTACGTGGTCTGGGACTACCTGAACCGCCGCCGCGAAATCATCGCCTGACCGATCAGCTCGGAAATCGAGGCGCACAGGATGCCGGCGCCCCCTTTGTCGGACGCCCAAGCACCGGATACGATCGTAGGGTGCGCATCTTCGTGTAACGGCAAGCCGAAGGAGAAACATCATGGCGAAACGAATCTCGGCCTTTCGAGGCGCCGGCCGTTCGACGCAGCGTCGGGTGGGGTACCGGCTCGGCATCTGGACGTGGGTGCTGGTATGCGCCGTCGCGGGAACAGTGACGGCGCAACACGATGTCCATCGGAACTCGGTTCGGAAAATCGCGGCGGGAGATCTGCAGGCGGCCGAGTCGATGCTGGAACCGGTCCCCGACGATCCGGAGACGCTGTACCTGAAATCCTGGATGGCCGCGCTGCGCGAGCAACCCGACGAATCCCTGGCGGCCGCCCGCCGCGCGGTGCAAGCCGGCCTGCCCATCGAGCGCTTCGTGGCTGGGCCGCGCGACGCTTTCCAGCCGCTGGCTGCCCATCCCGATTTCCGCCGGTGGGCCGACCAGCAGGCGTCGCCGCTGCTTCACGGCCCGCTGTTGGGTTGCGTCACCGACCGCTCGGCGGCCTTTTGGGTGCGCACCGCCAGCGCTCTGCCAGTTCGCGCGGTCGTCCGTGCTGCGGAAGCGGAAACGGTGGAAATCGCGAGTGATTCGCAGACGCAAGCCGATGCGGACTACACCGCCATCCTGCGAGTCGACGGTCTGCAACCACTTACCGAGTACACGTATCAAGTGCTGGTCGACGGTCGACCGATGCTCGATCCCCAGCCGCGGTTCCGCACCGCGCCGCCGCCGAGTCAAGCGGCTCGGTTCACCATTGCTTTCGGCGGCGGAGCCGGGTATGTGCCCGAACACGAATCCATGTGGGACACGATCCGCGAACGTTCGCCGCACGCGCTGCTGATGCTCGGCGACAACGTCTACATCGACGATCCCACCCAGCCCTGGACTCAGCACTACTGCTACTATCGGCGTCAGTCGCGGCCCGAGTGGCGTCAGTTGACGGCCCGCACGGCTGTCTACGCGATCTATGACGACCACGATTTCGGAACCGACGATTGCATTCCGGGAGCCGAGGTGGACGAGCCGCCTTGGAAACGCGATGTCTGGCGGCGGTTCCAACAGAATTGGGTCAATCCGGCCTACGGCGGTGGCGAAGCTCAGCCCGGTTGCTGGTACGATTTTTCGATCGGCGACGTCCACTTCATCATGCTGGACGGGCGCTATTACCGCAGCCGAAGCGGCACGCCCAGCATGTTGGGTCCGGCGCAGAAAGCGTGGCTGCTCGAGACCTTGAAGAATTCCCGCGGAACGTTCAAGGTGCTGGCCTCGCCCGTGCCGTGGTCCGAGGGAGTCAAGCCGGGAAGCAAGGATCCCTGGGACGGCTTTCCCGAGGAACGCGAAGAGATTTTCCGGTTCATCGAGCAGCAACGGATCGAAGGCGTCGTGCTGATCGCCGCGGACCGCCATCGCTCGGATCTGCGCATCACGCGGCGCGAGAACGGCTACGATCTGTACGAATTCGAGAGTTCGCGCCTGACCAACCGGCACACGCACTCCGTCGTGCAGACTCCGGGGCTGGTGTTCGGCTACAGCAAGACCTGCTCGGTCGGCATGATGCACTTCGACACCACCCAGGCCGATCCCGAGGTCCGCTGCGAAATCGTCGACATCGATGGTCGCTCGGTCCATTCGGCGACGATTCTCCGCAGCCAGTTGCGGTTCAAGGACCGCTGACAACGCGGCGCCGGTCTCGGAGATTCACGTGGCGGCGGATCTCCGAGACGCCGACGTCGGCCCGGCGACCGGATTCGCTGGCTTGGCGGGTCGATACCTAGAACGTACATTGAGGGCTAGAGTCTCTCGGGTTTGGGACACACACTTGAGGTAATCGTGAAGCATGAAATATCCTTTTCCTGACACAATTCGGCATCTGATCGACGAGCGCATGAAAAGCGGTGATTACACGTCGGAAGACGAGATTCTGGTACAGGCCCTGAGATCGCTCAAGGAACATGACGAGGCCATAGCGGACATCCGGGAGGGGCTGGACGACGAAGCAGCCGGCCGAATTCGATCGTTAGGCGAATTCGATGCCGAATCCCGCCAGTCGCTAGGGTTTGCGACGTGACCTACGATGTCGTACTGACCAGAAAGGCAGAGCGCCAAATTACGGCAACCGCCCGCTGGTGGGCGAAACATCGCTCCGCTCAGCAAGCCCAACGCTGGTATCTGGGGCTCGTGTAGACTCTTACCTCCTTGGAGAACGATCCTCAGCGTTGTCCGCTGGCTCCAGAACACGAAGCGTTGCCGCTTCCGATCCGCCAAATCACCTACGGCCTCGGACGCAAGCCGACGCATCGGGCCTTGTTTGCCATTCGTGGTCAACAAGTGGTTGTTTACGCGGTGCGACACTTCGCCCAACGAGACCTCCGACCAGGAGACCTCTTCCCAGGATGATCCGTCAGGCCGAAGCTACGGCTCTGGGAGTCGCTGACAACATCGCACCCGTATCGGAGACCCCGGTCCACGTGGCAGCGGTTCGGCCACTGGTGCAAATTCCCCGTCGAGGTTGGGAAACGATTGGGACAGGCACCTTCGCGACCGCGGATTTTTCAGCGTTTTCGCCGTTTCGGCTCGGAGTCAGTCCCTTTCTTTTTCACCGCCCCGCGGCGTCGCGCAGCAATCGCACGGCGGTTTCGGCCAGCCGTTCGCCCGACCCGGGTTGGACCATCGAGTTGGTCACTTCGTAGCTGCCGCCCGCATAGGCGACTCGCGTCGGTAGATAGATCATCTCGACGCTGTTGGCCAGTTCGACGATCAATGTCGTGCGGAACGGCGAGGCTTGCTTGATCGCCAAGCCCAATTCGACAAACGGTTCGCCCGGCAAGTAGACGATGGCCAATTCGTCACCGACGGCGATCACCGTCACGTCGACCGGCACGTGGTCGCCGATGCCGGACCAGGTGTGGGAGAGTCCAAGACCGATCGGTTCCGACAGTCCGTTCGCGGGATCTCCGCGCAGCAGCCGGTCGATCAGCACCCGCTTGTACGCCGTGACCTGGTCGAAAAAGTCGAGCTTGGCTCCGCTACGGATCGCCTCCAATTGCTTCCTGGCATGCGCAGCCTCGTCGGGCTCGACCGATTCCAGCGGCAGACGCACCACTTCGTGGCGCACCCGCAGGTCGGTGCGGGCTAGGCGAGGCAGTCCGGCGACCGCCCCCCGCATCGTGGCGGCCAATTCGCCGCCGATCCAGGCCGTCGAATTCCGCTCTTTGCTTGCCGGATCGGCATGGTTGATGTCGCCACAGCAACCCAACCCGAACAGCGAGATCACGTTCGGTCCCAGTTCGTCCCGCAGCCCTTGCTCGACGAAGTGCGGGTAATCGGCCGACCACAGCGTACCGCCGACCGTGTCCAGATGCAGGGCAAAGTTGCTGAGCACGGCCAGCGGTCTTTCTCCATCCACCGTGCGCACGACGGCCATGCCGACTTGCGGATCGATCGGCCCCGCTGCGCGGATCACCTCGGGATGGTCCAATCGCATCCAGGTCCGCACCGACCCGTCGCGCATCACGAAGCGGCGGTTGAACGAGACGGGTGTCCGTTGGATCGCCGAACCGGCTTCGATCACCGCAGGCCGCGCCGCTTGATTCGCTTGGACAATCGCTTCAACCGCCGCTTCGATCATCCGGGCCGCGTGCCGCGGCCGATCGCCCGCGCTATCGTCGCCCGCCAGGTGCTGATACAAGTCGCGGGTATAGTCCGGTGCGGTGTGCGAATGTGTGGCTGCCACCACGATATGCTCGGCCGGGATGCCCGTTGCCTCGGCCGCCCGCCGACGCACGTGAAGGCTGAAATCAACCGCGATCCCCGTCAGGTCGCAGATCACCAAAGCTGCTTGGCAGTCGCCGTCGATCCACACCATCGCCCTGGCCTTGAGCGGATCCTTCACACCGGTCGCCAGCCGCTCGTGGTAGTAGCCCGCCATCGGATAGCCCAACGGCGGCGTGATGTCCACCTCGGCCACGCCGACTCGCAACCGGTTCTCTCCCAAGAGATTTGGCGGCACGGCAAAGCAGATGAAGACGAGCGGCAACAGACGCAAGGTGATGAACCGTCGAGAAAACATGGAACTTCGCTCCTGGAATGGAAAGGCAACGTCCGAGGTCTCGCCCCATTTTCTCACAACCAACGAGTGCGCCCACCGGCGGTAGGTTGCCAATGGCCGCATCGCCGGAAAATCCAAGACAGACAGGTTCGGGCGATTGACAGGCGCAGAGGGGCGCGGTAGCGCTAGATAAAGATGCCTTTAGGGCGACAACTCCCGGAACGTACCCGGGGGCCAAGCCCGATGTCCAACGAGGAGGATCTTGCGATGAAACCGTTCGCCACGTATTCCGGTTGCAGTTGCTGTTCCATGTCTCGACGCGATTTCCTGGCCGCCACCGGCTGTGGCGTTGCGTGTGCCGGAGCGCTTGGCACGCTGTCCGCTCCGGCGCCAGCGCGAGCCTTCCAGGCGGGCGAGAAGTTCAAGGTCAAGATCATCTACTCGCTTCATGCCGACGTCCAGCCAAAACCGGACTGGCCCAATGTCGGCTACGATTTCCGGCCTGTCATGCAGCAGACCACCGCGGCTTTGCAGCAAGGGTGTCCGGAGTTCGAATTCGTCACGGCGACCGCGACGGGCCCGGAAGAGGCGAACAAGATCGTCGAGGCCGATGCGGCGGCGGGCATCGACGGCTACATCGTCGTTCAGATGAACTGCTGGAACCGCGTGATTCAATCGATCGTGCCGACGGGCAAGCCGGTCATCTACGCCGACTTTCTGTACGCGGGCAGTGGCGGGTTCCTGGTCTACAACGCCGGCTTTCTGCGGGCGGGAGCCGAGAACTACGGATTTGTCGCGTCCCAGCGGTTGGAAGATCTGGTCGCTGCGGCGAAGTGTTTCAACGTGGTCCGCAATGGCGGGACGGTCGCCCAGTTCGCTGCGGCGACGGCCAAGGTGCGGCTGGACCGCGCGAAGAAGCCCGATGGAATGCAGTGCAAGCCCGATCAAGTCGATCTGCTCTCGACAGCCGAATGCTTGGAAAAGATCAAGGGCATGAAGATCCTGGCCGTCGAACGAGGGTGGCTCGACTTGGCCAAATTCGCCGACCAGTGCGCCGGAATTGAATGCGTCAACATCCCGTTCGCCGAAGTCAACGCCGCTTGCGAAGCCGCCGACCCCGATCAGGCGAAGGAGATCGCCAAACGTTGGCAAGACACCGCCAAGCTGGTCGAAGGCGTCGATCCAGAAACGCTCGTCCGTTCGGCCGCCATGTACCTGGGCCAGAAAGCGGTCTTGAAGAAGCACGGGGCCGTTGCGATCACGATCAACTGCCTCGGCGGTTTCTACGGCGGCCACATTCACGCCTATCCGTGCCTCGGCTTCCACGAACTGCTGAACGAAGGGCTGATCGGCGCCTGCGAGTGCGATACCCGGTCGACATTCACGATGGCCATCGTCACGGCCCTGACCAACGGACGGCCCGGATACATCTCAGATCCGGTCATCGACACGTCGACCAACCAGATCATCTACGCCCATTGCGTCGCGGCCAACAAACCGTTCGGACCCAAGGGACCGGCCAATCCGTTCGAGATCCTCACACACTCCGAGGACCGGCAAGGCGCCTCGCTCCGGTCGGTCCTGCCCGTGGGCTACATGACCACGACCCTCGAGTTCGCACCGGATCGGAAGCAGATTCTGTTCCATCAGGCCAAGGCGGTAGACAACATCCCGGACGACCGGGCCTGCCGCACGAAGCTGGCCGCCGAGCCGGTGGGCGACATCGAAAAGCTGTTCCGCCAGTGGGACCGCTGGGGCTGGCACCGCGTCACCTTCTACGGCGACCTGAAAGAACCGATCTTCGCCCTGGCCGACGCCCTGAATTGGGAAGTCATCGAAGAGGCGTGAACTGACTAATCACCAAACCCGTCGCACAGGCAGCCAGCCTGTGCGCCTTGTCGGATGAAGTCTTCCGGGAAACACAAACGGAAAACGGCGTCGCCTCAAAGCGCTTCCCCGTCTTCGTCCCGGGCCGACTGGACGAGGCGGTCGAACTGGGCGGCGTAGTCCGCGTGGACCTCGGTCAGATGTTCGCGGATGGCGGACAATTGGTCGGGATTGGCTTGGATCAACTTGATCACGTCCGCCAGATCTTGACTGCGCCCGGCGGCCAGTGTCAATTCGATCAGGCCTGGCAAACGCACGTAGGTTAGTGCCGTCCCCAATGCGCCGAGGCGGGTTGGATGGGGAATCGTCGTCGGCGCAGGTTTGGCGGGCGTACCGGGGCGCTGGCCTTCCGGCAAAATGTCGACGTCGACCGTGGTTTCGCGATGGACCAGTTTGGGCCAACGCCCAGGAGGTACGGTCAGCACTTGGAAACCGCTGACCTGTGCCGCCCGCAGAAATTCGTCCACTTTGTCCGCCGGGAGGACGATATCGATGTCGCGCGTCACGCGGCCAGCGTACCCGTGCCGCCAAACCGCCCAAACGCCGCCCACGACCGCCTCGCACTGAATCGCCTGGAGCAGATGATCCAGCGCCACCACCACGCGACCATACGGGCCAGGCAGCTCCTGGGGTTCGAACATGCGGTTTCTCCCGGCATGAAGCTGTTCGGCCAACTGCAATTGGATCGTCAAGAAGTCAAGCGTGACCGGCTCCATGCTGCCTCCCATCAAGGACTCAGATACGCGCTTGCCAAACGTTGATCGTACACGTTCGAGGCGTTGAAAGAACGGGAGGATCGATCGGGATGCCAGAGAGAATTGCTGGCTGGATCGTCTAGGCTCCGGCCATAAGGCGGGTTCGGCGTGCGCGGCGTTCGGCTCGCAAACGGGCTCGCCGCTTGATCTCGCTGGGCTTTTCGTAGTGTTCCCGTCGCCGCATTTCTTTCTTGATGCCGCTCCGCTCGACCAACTTGCGGAAACGGCGCACAGCTTCTTGAATCGATTCTTTGTCGCGTACGACCAGCTTGACCATTATTCCTCCTCAAACAGTTCAGTGGAAAAAACAGCGGGGACCGTCCGGTACGGGATACTTGACGCAAAGCCAGCAAGTCCAGCAGTTTACCCAAGAATTCCCCTCTTTGTCCAGAGACCTGACCGGCAAAAAATCGAGTTGTTCCGTCCGACGGGCACCCGTCCCGTTTTTCGGTGGTCTCCCCTGGATGTAGATGGCCCTTCGTGGCAAGATGACTGGCTGGGCTTAACAATCTTACTCGGCAGATCGAGGGATCATCTTCGATGAGCAATCCTGTGGCCGTGGTGCTGGCGGCCGGCAAAGGAACCCGCATGAAGTCGGACCGGCCAAAAGTGCTGTTTGAGGCACTTGGTCGCCACCTGATTGACTATGTGATCGATTCCCTGCAGCGGGCTGGAGTCGAGCGAATCCTCGTAGTCGTTGGCTATCGAGGCGACGATGTCCGCCGGGCGCTCGCTGGCCATCGTGGCGTGGAATTCGTCGAGCAGAGCCAGCAATTGGGGACGGGCCATGCCGTGCAGGTCTGCCGCGGGCAATTAGATGGCCATGACGGGCCGGTGCTGATTGTGGCCGGGGATTCTCCGCTGATCCAGTCCGATTCCGTTCGTCGTCTGCTGGGTGAATATCAAGCGGATTGCCCCGCTTGCATCTTGGGGACGTTGCACAAGGCGGACCCGAGCGGCCTGGGTCGGATCCTGCGGGATGAATCCGGCCGGTTTCTGGGGATTGTCGAGGACAAGGATGCCACGGATTCGCAACGTCAGATCACGGAGGTGAACATGAGCACCTACGTGTTTCATGGCCCGGATCTGCTCCACGCACTTCAGCGCTTGCGTGCCGACAATCGCCAGCAGGAGTACTACTTGACGGATTGTCCTGGGATTTTGCGGGCCGAGGGCAAGGACGTGCGGGCGTTGGCCGTGCTACAGCCGTGCGAGGCGCTGAGCGTCAACACGCTGGACGAACTGGCCGTCGTCGAAAACGAGCTTAGGAGACTGGGACACTTCCATGCGTGAACTCAAGATTTTTAGCGGCCGAGCCAATCCGGTTCTGGCAGAAGCGATCTGCGAGCATTTGCATTTGAAACTGAGCCGCATCAGCCTGGGAAAATTCCCGGACAGCGAGAACTACTGCAAGATCGAAGAGGACGTTCGCGGACGCGACGTCTTCCTGGTCCAGCCGACCTGCCCGCCGGTCAACGAGCACTTGATCGAACTGTTGATCATGATCGATAGCTGCAAACGGGCCAGCGCAGCGCGGATCACCGCCGTGATCCCGTACTTCGGCTACGCTCGCCAAGATCGAAAAGACGAAGGGCGAGTGCCGATCACAGCTAAATTGGTGGCGAACATGATCACGCGGGCCGGAGCGGACCGCGTGCTGACCATGGACATGCATGCCGCCCAAATCCAGGGCTTTTTCGACGTCCCCGTGGACCATCTGTATGCCGCCCCGGTGCTGAACGCCCACTTTCAAAAAATGGGCATTCCGTCGGACCAGATCGTCGTGGTCAGTCCCGACGAAGGCAGTATCAAGCGGGCGATCGGACATTCCCGGCGGTTGGGGGGAACCCTGGCGATTATCGACAAGCGGCGATCGAACGCCACAGAGACGAAGCAGGAAAACCTGATCGGCGGCCCCGTCGAAGGGCGAGTGGCCTTGATGTTCGACGATCTGATCAGCACCGCCGGATCGATCTGCGGAGCGGCCCGACTCGTTCGCGCCGCCGGTGCGCGCGCCGTCCACGTGGCGGCGACTCACGGGGTGCTGTGCGGCAACGCCATCGAGAACATTCAAAAGGCGCCGATCGATGAGGTGGTGGTTACCGACAGCATCCCCCTGTCAAGAAAGCAATTGATCCCCAAGATCCGAGTGCTGCCCGTTGCCCCACTGCTGGGCGAAGCCCTGAAGCGCATTCACCACGATCAATCGATCAGCGCCATGTTCCAAGAATGAACGTCCGTCGCGGAAACGAACGGACGCGGACACCGCGATCAAGGCAACGCGGCGTACTGGCTCAGAATCTGCGGCAACTGCGGATACTGCATTAGGCGTTCGTATTCCATCAAACCCGCCAACGCGCGGCAACTGATGCGGTATCCCTGCTCCTCGATCACCGCGACCGGATTCAGGCCGCCCGCCAAGACGACCCCGATCCGGCCCGGACTCACGGGAAATCCAAGGACCGGCTGTTCCGGCCAACCGATGTCCAGGAATCCGCCAAGTCCCACGGTCGAAACGCGATCGGCCAATTCAACCGCCAGATCGCGGCTGTTCTCCGGAATCTCGCGGAACCCGGCGCCGATCATCCCGTTGCCGTCGCGGATGGCCCCGGAACAATCGGTCATGCCGCTACGAATGAACACCTCCAGCGGATCGATCGTCGAGCTTTCGTAATGGATCATCTCCACAAACCGCAAGGGCCGGCCGTCGCGCAGTTCGAGCAACCCGCCGAACCGGGACGTGGTGGGGATGCCGTGCTTGAGCAGCACGCCGTTCAACGTGATCGAGCAGACCGTGCAGAACCCCAACATGCCCTCGGGCACGACCGACTCGCCCAGCGTTTCCCCGGGACCCAGAACCGCCAACAGACGTCCCATCGAGTAGCCGTGCTCGAATACCGACGCGATGTTCGCCGCGCTAGCCGCCAGTTGCCCCGCTTCCACAAGCGTGAGGTTCACCACCACGGTCCCGCGCCGACTCGCCAAGTCAAAGGTCATGTCGAATGTCATCCGATCGATCCGGGCGGCCAGGCATCCGACCCGCTGCAACACCTGGACGGCGCGCAACTCGGCCAGTCCCTTTTCGGTGATCGCCCGGCGTCGGCCGCGCGCTTCGGTCAGTCCCTCGTTGTCCAACTGGTGCAGGTACAGACGCACCGTCCTCTCGCTCAAGTTCTGGCCTGCCGCCGTCAGATACTCGACCAAACGCAAAGCGCTGGCGGGCGCCGCCATCTTGCTCAACGCGATCAAGATGGCCGTTCGGGTCCGATCCTTCTTGTCCATCGACGACCTTTGATTTGGTCCGCGACCATTCTTCAGGGGGAGTGCGGTAACCTAGCATGCAGATTCAAGTGCTTTTTGCGGCATTTATTCCGGAAGATGTTAATCGACACTGCCGGATAATTCTACCGGGAGGACATCGAGTTTGCCAAGAAATCCCGAAATATCCGCGATTTCTCGAATTTTGCAATATTTTCCTCTGCAACTCTTTCGCAAAAATGCGGATCATAGTATAGTACCGCCTGCCAATTATCGGCAGCGTGATGCCGAAAGAGGATCGCTCGAAGTGGCGCCGAGGAAATCCACTTGATAGGCAATGTCCGAGCAATGGTTCTTGCCTCCCAGCGCGCGACGGCGTCGAGTTTACTTTCATTCAATTGCGAGGAGCTGAGCAGCAATGCAACACGGGAATTTGGAAAAGGATGGTGGTCGTTCTGCGCAGGTGGCCGAGTTCATGGAGCAGGTGGTGGCGAAGAATCCCGGCGAACTCGAATTTCACCAAGCCGTGCGCGAAGTGGTCGAGTCGGTCATGCCGCTGGTCGACTCGACTCCTGCGTATCGCAAGGCCAAGATCCTGGAGCGGATGATTGAGCCCGAACGGGTGATCATGTTCCGTGTGCCCTGGGTGGACGACCGCGGCGAGGTGCAAGTCAACCGCGGGTTCCGCATCGAGATGAACAGCTCCATCGGACCCTACAAGGGCGGCCTCCGGTTCCATCCCACGGTGACGCTCGGCGTGCTGAAGTTCCTGGCCTTCGAGCAGGTGTTCAAGAACAGCCTGACCACGCTGCCGATGGGTGGTGGCAAGGGCGGGTCGGACTTCGACCCGAAGGGCAAGAGCGACATGGAAGTGATGCGGTTCTGCCAGTCGTTCATGAGCGAGCTGTTCCGGCACATCGGGCCGGACACCGACGTCCCAGCCGGCGACATCGGCGTTGGGGGTCGCGAGATCGGATTCATGTTTGGACAGTACCGGAAGCTGGCGAACCGCTTCTGCGGCGTCCTGACGGGCAAGGGACTTGAGTACGGCGGTTCACTGCTGCGGCCGGAAGCAACCGGCTACGGCGCGGTCTATTTCGCCCAGGAGATGCTGGCCGTTCGCGGCGACAGCGTGCGTCACAAGACAGCGACCGTCTCGGGGTCGGGAAATGTGGCCCAGTACACGGTCGAGAAGCTGAACGAACTGGGCGCCAAGGTGATCACGCTCTCGGATTCGAACGGAACGATCGTGGACAAGTCGGGGATCGACAACGAGAAGCTGCGCTGGGTGCTGGAGCTGAAGAACATCCGCCGCGGCCGGATCAGCGAGTACGTCCAGAAGTTCCCGGGTTCGGAGTATCTGCCGGATCGGCGGCCGTGGTGCGTGCCGTGCGATCTGGCGTTCCCCAGCGCGACCCAGAACGAGATCGACGAGGACGACGCCCGGATGCTGGTCAAGAACGGTTGCATGTGCGTGTCGGAAGGCGCCAATATGCCCACCGTTCCCGCGGGTGTCGACGTGTTCCTGGACGCGAAGATCCTGTACGGGCCGGGCAAGGCGGCCAACGCCGGCGGCGTGGCCACGTCGGGACTGGAGATGAGTCAGAACGCAGGCGTGACTTCGTGGGCGCGGGAAGTCGTGGACGAGAAACTGCAGCAGATCATGAAGTCGATTCATAGCAACTGCGTCCAGTACGGCGACGAAGGCGGGTTTGTGAACTACGTTCGCGGAGCGAATATCGCCGGGTTCGTCAAAGTGGCCGACGCGATGCTGCAGCAAGGCATCGTTTGACGTCCGGAGCGTTGCCAAGACACCGAATTCGCGAGAGAATTCGGTGTCTGCGGCAGCGTGCGGAAACCAGGACAGCCCGAAGCTTCAACGGGACAGGACGGTGGCCATGGCGATGGATTTTCAACCGGGGACTGGCTTGCCGGGACTGGACCGGCTCTTGCGCGGACTGATCCCCGGCGACAATCTGGTCTGGCAGTTCGAAAGCATCGAGGATCTGGCGCCGTTTGTCCCGCCGTACTGCCAGCGGGGACTCGACCAAGGTCGCGAAGTGATCTACTTCCGCTTCGCCGACCACGAGCCGCTGGTTCCGCCGTCGCTGCCGGTCCGGGTCTGCACGCTGCAGCCGGATCTGGGGTTCGAACAGTTCATCATGGCGGTCCACCAGGTGCTGCACGAATCGGGCCGCTGCGCCTACTTCGTGTTTGACTCGCTGACCAAGCTGGCCGAGACGTGGCACAGCGACCGCATGCTGGGAAATTTCTTCCGGCTCACCTGCCCGTACGTGTACGACATCGAATCGTTGGCCTATTTTCCGATTCAGCGCGGCCGGCATTCGTTCCACGCCATCACGCCGATTACCGAAACCGCGCAGGTGGTGCTCGACGTGTACCGGCACCGGGGCCAGATCTTCTTGTATCCGGAAAAAGTCGAGCATCGCTATTCGCCCACGATGTTCATGCTCCATGTTTGGGAAGCAGACGCCTTCACCCCGGTCATGGAAAGTTCCACGACGGCCGAAATCTTGACGTCCATGCCCTGGTCCGGTTCGGGCTTCGAGCGACTGCGGGAAGGCATCTGGAACCGCAATCTGCTGCACGCTGCCGAAACGTGGACAGGGCTGCAACGCGGCCGCCGGACGGCCGAAGACGCTCAAGCCGCGCTGCAAACCGTCCTGCGGATGATGGTGTCGCACGACCCGCGCGTGCTGCGGCTGGCGGAGAAGTACCTGACACTCGAAGACGTGCTGAGCATCGGCAAGCGGGTCGTCGGCACCGGGTTGATCGGCGGCAAAGCGGTCGGCATGTTGCTGGCGAGGGCGATGCTCAAGAAAGCCGATCCCCGCTGGCAGGATTTGCTGGAGCCGCACGATTCCTTCCACATCGGTTCCGATGTGTTCTATTCGTTCCTGGTCGAAAACGGCTGTTGGTGGATGCGCCAGAAGCAGCGGGATCCGGCCACGTTCCTGGACGGTCTCCAAGAGGTCCGGCGGCGGATCATCATGGGGCCGTTTCCCAAATTCATCGAAGACGAGTTCTCGGAGATGCTCGCCTATTTCGGGCAATCCCCGATCATCGTCCGGTCGAGCAGCCTGCTGGAGGACAACTACGGCAACGCCTTTTCGGGAAAATACGAAAGCGTGTTCTGCGCCAATCAAGGTTCGCACCAGAAGCGACTGGCGGACTTCCTGGCCGCCGTGCGGACCATCTACGCCAGCACGATGAGCGAAAAGGCGCTCCGCTACCGCGCCCAGCGCGGACTGCTGGAGCAGGACGAACAGATGTCGTTGCTGGTCCAGCGAGTCTCCGGATCGCGCTACGGCCACATGTTCTTTCCTCATGCGGCCGGGGTGGCCTATTCGCGAAATCCGTACGTATGGAGCCAGTACATCGATCCCGAGGCCGGCATGGTGCGGCTGGTCTTCGGGTTGGGGACGCGCGCGGTCGACCGCGCCGACGACGACTACACGCGGATCGTCGCGCTGAACGCTCCGGATCGGCGCCCGGAAACGGGCTTCGACGAAGTGCGGCAGTATTCGCAGCGCAAGGTGGATGTGATCGACCTGGAAGCCAACCAACTGGTCGCCTGCCAGTTCGTCGACCTCGTCTCCGAATGCCGGGACTTGCCCATTTCCCTGTTTACCTCGCCGGACGAAGCCTTGGCTCGGCGTCCCGAAGCCCGCGGTCTGGCGCCGGGCGCCACGTCGATCCTCACGTTCGAGCAACTGCTGGGCGACACTCCGTTCGTGACCGACATGCGGCAATTGTTGAGCATCCTGCAGGAATCCTACGGATGCCCCGTGGACGTCGAGTTCACCGCCAATTTCTTTCCCAAGGCCGGCTACCGGCTGAATCTGGTTCAATGTCGTCCGCTGCCCATCGCGGCCGAAGACTCGTTGCTGGAACTGCGGAGGCACATTCCCGAGCAGGACCGGGTCGTCGAAGCGCATTCCGCCATCATCGGCCGCAGCCGGTCCGTGACCGTCGACCGGGTCGTTTACATCGCGCCGTCGCTGTACGGGCAGTTGCCGATCGCCGACCGCTACGCGCTGGCGCGGCTCGTGGGCCGCGTCCTGCACGTCAAGGAAAAGCATCCGCCCGCGAGCATCATGCTGATCGGTCCCGGCCGCTGGGGAACTCAATCGCCGTCGCTGGGCATTCCGGTGACCTTCCACGAGATCGACCGCGCGTCAGTCCTGTGCGAGGTCGTTGCCATGCGCGACGATCTGGTGCCGGACGTCTCGCTGGGAACGCATTTCTTCAACGACCTGGTCGAGATGGACATCCTGTATCTGGCCGTCTTTCCCGGCCGGCCGCGGGACAACTGCAATTTCGAGTTCTTCGAATCGTGTCCCAACCGGCTCACCGAACTCGTTCCGCAAGCCGAGTCCTGGTCGTCCGTCCTGCGCGTCATCGACATCCCCTTCGACGCCGCCGGTCCGCAGCGTCTGCACTTGCACGCAGACACCCTCCACCAAACTTTGCTCTGCTACCTGGAAGCTTGAAGAGGAACGTCTCGCTTCTTCGCAAGCGTTTCGCGCCTACCAGCGCATCACGGCCGAGCCCCAGCAGAAGCCCCCGCCGAAGCCATTCAACAGCACACGGTCGCCACGTCCGATGCGACCGCTGCGGCAGGCTTCGTCCAGGACCAAAGGCATGCTGCCGGCCGACGTGTTTCCGTAGCGGTTCAGATTGATCAGCACCTTGCTCCGCTCGATCCCCAGCTCTTCGATCGCGGACTCGATGATGCGCACGTTTGCCTGATGCAGAACGGCCAGTTCCAGGTCGTCGTGGCAGAGCCCGGCGTGTCCCAGCACGTCGCGCGTCGAGTCGATCAGCACGCGGACCGCCCACTTGAAGACCGAACGGCCTTCCATGTGGATAAACTGGCGACCGGCTGCCAGCGCGTCCTGCGTCAACGGCTCGCGCGTGCCCCCGCCCGGTTGGCACAGCGCGCCGTCCGCATCGCCCTCGGCACCCAGCGTGAACGACAGCAGGCCCTGGTCCTCTTCGCCCGAGGTCAGCAACACGGCGCCGCCCCCGTCGCCGAACAAGGGATACGTCCTCGCGTCCGCCGGATTGACGGCCCGCGACATCAAGTCGGCCCCGACCACCAGCGCGCAGCGACTGCAACCCGACTTGACGTACTGCATCCCGGTCACCAGCGCGTACATGAACCCGGCGCAGGCCGCGTTCATCTCCAGCGCCGGAGCGATACAACCCAGTCGTTGCTGCAACAAACAAGCGGTCGTCGGCATCGGGCTGTCCGGTGTCATCGTGGCCACCAGGATCAAATCCACGTCGCGCGGCGAAGCACCCGCGTCGGCCAGACAGCGGACGGCCGCTTCGTAGGCCACGTCGCTGGTCGCCATTTCGGGCGGCGCATGTCTCCGCTCGTGAATCCCCGTTCGTTGGACGATCCACTGCTCGTCATAGCCCAGCTTGGCGAGATCACCGTTCGTCACAACTGTCTCGGGCAGATACGACGCGGTCCCCACGATCCGAACGCCGGTCAGCGTTCCCAAACGGCTGCGTCCCGAGGGCAAACGACGGTCCTCCGTCAGGAAGTCGGCGCGTCGTCCCCGCTCGACCCGGCGACTGGAGGGTACGGTCAGGTTCTGCTGTGGAATCGTCGTCGTCATATCTCGAGCCTCTCCGGTCGAGCTAAAGTTTCGAATCTGTCCTGCTCTTGCCAAGTCCCATCGCTGCCGCTTCCTACCAAACCCGCCCCGTCCATGGGACGAGGAAGTAAGGTTACCGCGGCTCGTCAGGGATCTCCACCCAGACTCGGCGCCGATGGGACTCCAGCACGGCATCGGCCACCATCTGCGCCCGCAATCCATCGTAAAAGCTCGGAATCGCGTCCCGGCGCTGCACAATCGCCGAAACGAACTCCCACACAAGGTCGTAGCGAAACACGGTTGCCGGAACGCCATCGTTGGGATTTCGCGGACTGCCGGATGGAACCAGATACTCGGGCGGAACGTCGACGGGAGCCAAGTCGCTGCCCGTGCGGCCCAGCCAAAGTTTGTTCGGTTCATGCAGACGGTACACGGCCGACTGCTCTGATCCGTTGATCTCGGCCCACTCGTGTCCGAAGCCGTTGAAACCGTACCCTTTGGCCAGCGTCGTCCCTTCCCAAACACCGACTGCTCCGCTGGCAAAGTGCCCGATCAGCGCGGACCAATCGTCCACTTCCGAAGCAGGGCACGTATCTCCGCTGGCCGTGCGGTCGCGGGGAGCGAACCGGGCCACCGAACCGCAAATCCGCTCGATCGGCCCGAGCAGGTCCATCGCAAAGTCGATGCGATGGATCGTCATGTCGAACAAATCCCCCGCCCCCGCCTTGCTTTGGTATTGCCGCCAACCCCAACTGGTCTCCGGGAGATCCAAAAACCGCTGACTGCGAAAATGCCGCAACTCGCCCAACGCACCGCTTCTGGCCAAGTCCCGCATGTAACGCATCGAGGGGGCAAATCGATAAGTAAAAGCGGTCATGTGTACCACTCTCGCGTCTCGGGCCGCGTGGTACATGTCCCGCACCTCGCCCGAATTCAGCCCCAACGGCTTTTCGCACATCACATGCTTGCCGTGCCGTGCCGCTGCCACCGCGATCGGACAATGCGTAAAATTCGGTGTGGCGATAATCACCGCATCGATCTGATCCGACTCGCAAATCTCTTTGTAGTCAGTCGTTAGGAAGTCAACCTTCCATTCGGACCCGCGGACTCGCAACAAGTTCTCGTCCGTGTCACAAGCGGCGACCAGTGTCGCGCGCGGATCCAACCGGATGGCAGGCACATGGTGATAGTCGGTAACCGCCCCCACGCCCACAACGGCGATCCGAACCGGGGATTGGGTGGAAGAACTACTCATCGGGCGGCGTCTCGTTGAAACTCTTGGCGTGATTTGCGGATTGGGCAAACTCGGAATGAAGATTAAGCAATTCTCTCCAATTTAACAAGTCGGCGGATTTCGAAATTGACAGCAGCGACAACGCAAAAAAGTGACTCGCACCCCCAAATGTAAGGTGTCGGAGCTTTGATTTTCGGAATACATTGACGTGAAGTTAAGGGTTTTCGCACCGTAGACTGTGAGACATGGATCCCTCCAACTTTCCACGAAAACGGTTGATCGAACATGTGTATTCTCGCGATTCAGTACCGGCTGGTTCCCGATTCACCGATCCTCGTTGCCGCCAACCGCGAGGAATTTTACGACCGCCCGTCTCAATCGCCATCGATCCAATCGGGCAAGCCGCGCATCCTGTGCGGAATCGACCAACAGGCGGGCGGGACGTGGCTTGGAGTCAACCAAAACGGGTTGTTCGTGGCGTGCTGCAACCGGATCAAGTCGATGCCGACGATCGCCCCGCGTTCGCGAGGAGTGCTGTGCCGCGAACTGCTGCGAGCCAGTTCGGCCCGGCAGGCCGTCGACCAGGCGATGGATGAACTGACGACCGGAAAGTACGAAGGCGTGAACTACATCGTCGCGGATTCCGAAAGTGCCTGGGCCGTTCACGGTGGCGACGAACCGAACGTGGTCGAATTGGACGAGGGTTTGAACATCATTGCCAACAGCGACGTGAACGACCCCCGTGACGACCGGGTTCAATTGGCATACCGTCTACTGACGTTGCAGACCCTGGATTCGCCCGTCAAGTTTCTGGCCGTGGCGAGCAAGGTCTTCGCGCGAGCGCCGGCGCCGCCCGGGCGTCCGTCGATGATCGTCCGCGGCAAGGACCGCGGCACGCTGAGTTCGACGCTGCTGTCGCTGGGTAAGAAACCGCGCGACGCGATCTATCAGTTCGCCAACGGCGCCCCGGACCTGGTGAAGTACGAGGACTACTCGCCCATGCTGCGCGACATCCTCAGCCGCGGCCTGCGCGAATCACGAGCCAAGGCCAAGGCCTGAGCGATGTCCGCTTGCTCGTACGACTATGATTTACTGGTCGTCGGCGCCGGTCACGCAGGAACCGAAGCGGCGCTGGCCGGGGCTCGGATGGGGGCGCGCGTCGCGCTGCTGACCACCAACCTGGACACCGTGGCGCAGATGAGTTGCAACCCGGCGATCGGCGGCGTGGCCAAAGGCCATATCGTCCGCGAGATCGATGCGTTGGGCGGCGCGATGGGACGTGCGATCGATGCGACGGGCATCCAGTTCCGCCTGCTGAACCGCCGCAAAGGGCCGGCGATGCACAGTCCGAGAGCCCAGGCGGACAAGAAAGCGTATCAGTTCGAGATCAAACGCTTGGTCGAAAGCCAGGAGGGTCTGGATCTGTGCCAGGAGTCGGTCGAGGATCTGCTGATCGAGCAGATCGACGGCCGGGCATGTGTCCGCGGAGTCGCGGTTCGCGGTGACGCCGTCTACCGGGCTGCGGCGGTGATCCTGACGACGGGCACGTTCCTGCAAGCCCTGATGCACACCGGCGAAGCGAAGACGCCCGGAGGCCGGGCAGGAGAAGGAACCACGTCCGGACTGAGCGCGGCCCTGCGCCGCGCCGGGTTCCGCGTCGAGCGATTCAAGACAGGCACGCCGGCCCGCCTGAACGGCCGGACGATCGACTTTAGCCGTCTGGAGGTCCAACCCGGCGACGATCCACCCGCGCCGTTTTCGTTTCTGACGGGCAAGTTGTCGGTCGAACAGATTCCGTGCTGGATCACTTACACGAACCAGCAGGTCCATGACCTGATCCGCGAGAATCTGCAACGCGCGCCGATGTACAGTGGGCAGATCCGCACCAGCGGCCCCCGCTACTGCCCGTCCATCGAAGACAAAGTCGTGCGTTTCGCCGACAAGGACCGGCATCAACTGTTCCTGGAACCCGAGGGCCGCAACACGCTGGAGATCTACGTCAACGGCATCTCGACCAGTCTGCCGCGCGATGTCCAGGACGAAATGTTCCGGCGGATCGAGGGCCTCGAACGGGCGCGCGTGATGCGCTACGGGTACGCGGTCGAGTACGATTACTGTCCGCCCGACCAGTTGCGTCCGACGCTCGAGACCAAATTGGTGGACGGGCTGTACTTCGCAGGCCAGATCAACGGCACGACGGGCTACGAGGAAGCCGCCGCGCAGGGCTTGATCGCCGGCGCGAACGCCGCGTTGAAACAACGCGGCCGCGGACCGCTCGTGCTGGGCCGCGAACAAGCCTATATCGGCGTGCTGATCGACGATCTGGTGACCTGCGGAGTGGACGAGCCGTACCGCATGTTCACCAGCCGCGCCGAGTACCGGCTGCTGTTGCGCCAAGACAACGCCGACCGGCGACTGACCCCGCTGGCCCGCGAGGTCGGACTGGTGGACCAGGCGCGCTGGCAGCGGATGGAGGCCAAGCTGGCAACCATCCAACGTGTCGAGCAGTTGCTGGAAACCCACCGCGCCGACGGAATCACGCTGGCCCAACTGCTTCGCCGTCCCGAGGTCACTTGGGACGAGGTGTCGGCGCGTCTGCCCGTGTTGGCAGAGGTCGACGCCGAGATCGCCGAACAAGTGACCTACGACATCAAATACGCGGGCTACATCGTCCGGCAGCAGCAACAAGTCGACCGCCAGCAGCGGCTGGCCCAGAAACGCATTCCGGAAAATTTCGACTACGCGGGCATCGCTCACTTACGCACTGAAGCCCGCCAGAAACTGACTCGCGTCCAGCCGGTCAGTCTGGCGCAAGCCAGTCGCATCAGCGGCATCACGCCCGCGGATATCGCCCTGCTGATGGCCCATTTGCAACGCATCCCGACCGCCCCGCAACCGCACTGATCGCCGCCCGCGCGGTGCCCAGCATGCGCGATGAACGTGCAGATTTCGCCGGACCTGAGCAGGTTTGTTGAAGGTTTGGTTGCCGACGGGACATACCAAAACGGGGATCAGGTGTTCGCAGAGGGTTTGCGTTTGCTGCGGGCTCGAGAACAGTTGCGGCGAGACGTGGATGCGGGGATCGCTCAGTTGGATCGCGGTGAGGGGCTCGACGAGGACGAGGTCTTCGAACTGTTGGACCGTCGCATCGCAGCGATCGAACGAGCAAAGGTCGATTCGATTCCTATCAGGCGAATGCCGTAGTTTTTCTTTCGGGAACTACGTGATCTTCTTCCGCCCCGTCTCCTGCGGCATCGAGGTCGTTCGCGTGGTACGCGGTGACAGGGACGTGCGATCACTTCAACCCTGACGAACGGAACCGGCAGCGCGAGCATGGCAGCCGTTCCCAAGACGCTTGCCCGGGCTCCGAGGTTTTCTCCGGTTCGCCCTCGCCCGCCGTGCCAATCCTGCTACAATGCGTGCATGTCAACAGCCAGCGAAAAAACACACATCGAGGTAACGCCGGGGGTATGCGGAGGCAGACCGCGCATCACCGGACATCGGATTCGTGTCCAAGACATCACTCTTTGGACAGAAGGTGGCCTGTCGCCGGACGAGATTATCGATCGTTTTCCGCAACTCTCCTTGGCCGACGTGCATGCCGCGCTGGCATACTATCACGATCATCGCGAGCAGATCGATCAACAGATCCGGGACGACGAGGACTTGATCTTGAGGTTGAGACAGGAAAACGGTCCTGGTCTGCTCGACGGACTGAAGGGCGCGAACCGTGGAGATCCGGTATCATCTCGATGAGCACCTGGATCCCGCCATTGCGGCAGGATTGCGCCGGCGCGGGGTGGACGTCACGACGACCGTCGAGGCGGGTCTTTCGGGTGCCAGTGATTTCGAGCAACTGGCGTTTGCCACACGCAATCATCGGGTACTTGTGACTCGCGACACCGACTTCCTCGCGTTGAGCGCCGAGGGCATGTCGCATGGCGGGATCGCTTTCTGGCATTCGCGGCATCGCAGTGTGGGCCAACTGATCCTCGATCTGACCTTGCTCTGGCGAGTCTATGCCGCGGAGGATATGGCGAACCGCGTGGAGTACCTGTGAGGTGTCTGAGACAGCATGCCATCCAGGTCGTGGGGTCTCGTATAGGCGAGGCGAGCGGAATACCTCCTCATCCTCGATGGCCACCGCATGCTGCGAATTCCCGAAATCGTCCTTGTAGAGTGCGTAGTGCGGGCATGCTGAAGCATGAACTCCAGCGCTGGAATTCGGCATGGGTACGCCATCGACGGAATGACACTCGCGATCGTACTCGAATGGATCGCTGGGATGCGCATTCGAGTACGAGGGGTGGAATGATGGGTGCGAGTGGGATTCCGTCTGCCGGTTGACGGCGGAGGCTTCGTCGGTTCGCAATTCCGCCGCGGCGCCGTCAGCCTTCCAACTTCATCGTGACCCGAACCACGCCTTCGTCGGTGGTGGTTTCGGTGTTCAGGCCCGAGCGGTGGAAGATCTTGAGCATCCCGCTGTTCTCGGGCAGCACGTCGGCGTTGAACTGGCGCAGTCCGGATTGCTTGCCGATTTCGACCAGGCGCCGGAACAGGTGCGTGCCGATGCCTTTGCGCTGCCAGTCATCGCTGACCACAAAGGCCATCTCGGCCGACCGCTTGCCGGGATTGGTCATGTAGCGGCCGACGCCGATGATCTCCTCGTGGCCCGCGCGGCCGCGCGAGACGACCAGCGCCATCTCGGTATCGTAGTCGACGTTGCAGAAGACCTGCAGCTTGTTGTGCGGCAGCGACTTGAGCGTACCGTGGTAGCGCAGGTACTTGGTCTGCTCGCTGAACGTGTAGAACATGCCCTTGATCTTGTCTTCGTCGTCGGGCCGGATGGGCCGAATCAGCAACTCGCCGCCGTCGTGAAGCTTGTAGACTTCCTCGAGTTCCTTGGGATAGGGGTGGGCCGAGGGCAGGATCTGATCCGCGTAAACCAACCGCCGCCGCTTGGCCGCGTGGAGCAGTTCCGAGCGGAAATCGGGATGCGCGATGCTGATCAGCGACATCGCCCGCTCCCGCATCGTCCGGCCCTGCAGGAAGGCCACGCCGTATTCGGTGACGACGTAGTGGATGTCGCCACGCGTGGTGACGACCCCGGCACCTTGCTGCAGGAAGGGGACGATCCGGCTGCGGACCTTCCCGTCCCGGTCGCGGGCCGTGCTGGGCAGGGCCAGGATCGGCTTGCCGCCACGGGACATGGCCGCTCCGCGCATGAAATCGGCGTGGCCGCCGATGCCGCTGTACAGCCGTTCGCCGATCGAATCGGCCACGGCCTGGCCGGTCAGATCGATTTCGATGCCGGCGTTGATGGCGACCATGTTGTCGTGCTGGGCGATCACGCGCGGATCGTTGGTGTGTTCGGATGGGTGCATTTCGATCATCGGATTGTCGTGCAGGAAGCAGAACAGTTCCTTGCTGCCCGCGGCGAAGCTGCTGACGATCTTGCCCTGGTGGAACGTTTTGCGTTTGCCGTTGATGACGCCTTGTTGCGCCAGGTGCATGACACCGTCGGAGAGCATTTCCGTATGGATGCCCAGATCCTTGCGGTCGGTCAACGACAGCAGCACGGTATCGGGCAGGCGTCCGATGCCCATCTGCAGCGTGTCGCCGTCGGAGATCAAGCTGGCGGCGTTCTCGGCGATGGCCGCGGTCACTTCGTCGGGTTCGTCGATCACGGGCCATTCCAACAGCGGTTCGTCGTGCTCGACCAGATAATCGATGTCGCGGACGTGGATGAAGCAATTGCCCAGCGTGCGCGGCATGAAGCTGTTGACCTGCGCGATGACTTTCTTGGCGGCCAACGCGGCGGATCGCGTCATATCCACCGAGACGCCCAGGCTGACGAAGCCATGCACGTCGGGGGGACTGACCATGATCAGCGCCACGTCGATCGGCAGACGGCCGGAGCGGAACATCTCGGGGATCTGCGAGAAGAAGATCGGCGTGTAGTCCGCACGCACCTGGCCGACGGCGTCCCGCACGCTGTTGCCGATGAAGAAGGCGTTGGCCCGGAATCGCTCGGAGTACTTCGGGTCGGTGTAGGGAGCGACTCCCATGGTCAACACGTTCAGCACTTCGGTGTCCTCGGCGCCGCTGCTGGTATCGACCAACGCACGGACCAAGGCCTGCGGCTCGCCGCAGGCCGAACCGATGAAGACGCGGTTGCCGGGCTTGATATGGCCGATCGCCGCCTCGGCAGGCACCAGTTTCTTCCGCCACGTTTCTCGCCAATCCGTAGACATGTCACTTCCTTTCCCGTAAGCCGGGTTGATGTTGTTGAAATCTGTTTGCTCGCTCGACCGCCGGTTGGCCGGCGGCGTGGCGATGTGGTTACTCGTCCAAAATGATCCGTGCGTCCGCGACCATGACTCCCTTGCCGCGCGGGTAGACCAGCAGCGGATTGATGTCCAGTTCGTGGATCCGCGGATGGTCGGTGACGAACTGGCTGAGCCGCAGCAGGCATTCGGCCACGGCGGCCAGATCGGACGGCGGTTCGCCGCGGACGCCTTGCAGCAGCTTGATCGCGCGGATGTCGTGGATCATCTCTTCGGCGACGTTCTCGCGGATCGGCGCCAGGCGGAACGAGACGTCCTTGAGCGTCTCGGTGTAGATGCCGCCCAAGCCGAACATCAGCACCGGGCCGAAGCGCTGGTCGCGCGTGACACCCAGAATCACCTCCTTGCCGGGGTCGAGCATCTTCTGAATCAGAACACCCCAGATCTCGACGTCGTTGCCCATGCGTTCGCGAACCGTCTGGATCATCGTGGCGTAGGCGTTGCGCACACTCTCCTCGTCGCCCAGATTGAGTTTCACGCCGCCGACATCCGTCTTGTGCAAGATCTTGGGGCCGGCGATCTTCATCACGACCGGATAGCCCATGCCGGCCGCCGCCGCCACTGCCTCGTCGGCCGTCTTGGCCAATTTGAAAGGAACCGTAGCGAACCCGTAGCTCTGCAGCGCCTCGAGCGCCTTCAGCTCGATCAGCTTCGAACGCCCGGCGGCGAGTTCCTCGTCGAACAGGCGTCCCACGGCGTCGCGGTCTACATCGAATTGGCGATAGCCGCGGATCTTGGAACGGACCCACGCGCCGAAGCGGCCTTTCGCCGCCATCGCCCGCATGGCGTTTTCGGGGAAGGCGAACGTCGGGACGCCGTACTTCTGCTGCAATAACTGCACGCCGCTCGACACATCCACCAAGCCCATCAAACAAGCGGCCATCGGCTTGTTGCAGAACTCCTTGCTCTCGCCGATCACCTCGGCGATCTGGTGGACATCGGTCATGGTCTGCGGGGTGACGATCACCAGCACCTGGTCGACGCCGTCGTCCGCCGTCACGGCGTCCAACGCCGCGCGGTAGCGGTCGTGCCGCGCGTCGCCGATCACATCGACCGGGTTCTTGATGCTGCCGACCTCGGGCATCTGGAACTGCAACGATTTCTTGGTGTAGTCGCGGAACTTGGACAACTCCATGCCGTGGCGGATACAGGCGTCGGTGGCCATGATGCCCGGCCCGCCCGCGTTGGTAATGATCGCCACGCGGCGTCCGGCAGGCAGGGTCGCGTCGGTGAAAATCTCGGCCAGGTCGAACAACTGGGCCACCGTCTCCACGCGGAAGACGCCCGCCTGGGCCATCAAGGCGTTGTACAATTCGTCGGAACCGGCCAGCGATCCGGTGTGCGAGGCCGCCGCCGCGGCGCCTTCGGCGGTCCGGCCGCTCTTGATCAGCACGATCGGTTTGGGGTTGTCGCCGTGCGTGATCTGGTGAGCCGCTTCCAGGAACCGCGGACCGTTGCTGATCTCCTCGACGTACATCATGATAGCGCGCGTCTTGGAATCCGCGGCCAGCGAACGCAGTAGGTCGACCTCGTCCACGTCGCACTTGTTGCCGAAACTGACGAATCGCGAGAACCCGATTCCGCGCCCCTTGGCATAATCCAGCAGCGCGGCGCAAAGCGCGCCACTTTGCGAGATCAAGCCGAGCGCCCCGTGCGGCGGCATGTCCCGGCCGAACGTCGCGTTCATTCCCACGGCCGGGTCGGTGTTGATCAGGCCCAGGCAGTTGGGGCCGAGGATGCACAGGCCGTATTCGGCCGCGATCGCGCGGATGCGGTTCTCCCGCTCCAGCCCCTCGCCGCCCACTTCCTTGAAACCGGCGGAGATCACCAGAATGTGCTTCGTCCCCAGTTCCGCCGCCTGCAACACCACGCGTTCGACAAACGGCGCGGGCACGACCACGACCACCAAATCCGGCGGACCGTCAATCGCGCTCAAGTCGCGGAAGCACGGGATTCCCAAGATGCCTTTGGCTTGGGGATTGATCGGGTAAATCACCCCCGTATAGCCGCCGTAGATCAGGTTCCGCGTGATGGCGTGCCCGACGGATCCGATTTTGCGGGACGCGCCGACAACGGCGATCGAACGCGGACAGAAAAGCGGCTCCAGGTCGCGGACGCGCGCAGGGGTGGAAACAGCAGCATTGGAATCGTCACTCATTCTCGGCTCCGGTCGTTCTCATTCGGAAAAAACCGGCGAGGCGGATCGAGCCGCCCCGCCGGAAAACATCAACCTATTTGTTCGGCCGATGCGCAATCAGGTCATCGACCACCGACGGGTCGGCCAAGGTGGTGACGTCACCGACCTTGTCCGGTTCATTCTCGGCGATCTTCCGCAAGATCCGCCGCATGATCTTTCCGCTGCGGGTCTTGGGCAGACCGGCAGCCCATTGCAGCACGTCGGGCGTCGCGATCGGGCCGATCTCGTTCCGTACGTGCTTGACCAGTTCCACCCGCAGTTCGTCGCTGGGCTCGAAGCCGGTCCTCAGCGTCACATAGGCGTAGATGCCCTGGCCCTTGATCTCGTGGGGGAACCCGACCACGGCGGCTTCCGTCACGGCCGGATGGCTGACCAGCGCGCTCTCCACCTCGGCCGTGCCCAACCGGTGGCCGGACACGTTGATCACGTCGTCCACGCGGCCCAGCAGCCAATAGTCGCCGTCCGCGTCCTCGCGGCAACCGTCGCCCGAAAAGTACAGGCCCTTGTAGGCGCTGAAGTACGTCTGCTCGAAGCGGTCGTGGTCCCCGTACATGGTCCGCATGATCCCGGGCCAAGGCTTGGAGATGCACAGCTTGCCACTGGTTCCCGCCGGCAGCGGGCGGCCCTGGTCGTCCACGATCACGGGCTCGACACCGAAGAACGGGCGGCTGGCGCTGCCCGGTTTCAGGGTGTGGGCGCCCGGCAATGGCGTGATCAGAATGCCGCCCGTCTCGGTCTGCCACCAAGTGTCCACCACCGGGCAGCGCTCCTTGCCGATGTGCCGCCAGTACCACAGCCAGACTTCCGGATTGATCGGTTCGCCGACCGAACCCAGCAGCTTGAGGCTCGACAAGTCGCGCTTGTTGATGTGATCCTCGCCCTCGCGCATCAGAGCCCGAATCGCCGTCGGCGCGGTATAGAACTGAGTCACCTTGTACTTGTCCACGACGTCCCAGAAGCGGCCCGCGTCGGGGTACGTCGGAACTCCCTCGAACATCACACTGGTGGCTCCGGTGCAGAGCGGACCGTACACGATGTAGGTATGGCCGGTGATCCAGCCGATGTCCGCCGTACACCACCAGATGTCGCCGTCCTGGTAATCGAAGATGTACTTGAAGGTCGTGGCCGCGTACACCATGTAGCCACCGGTCGTATGCAGCACGCCCTTCGGCTTGCCCGTCGAACCGGAGGTGTACAGGATGAACAGGGGATCCTCCGCGTCCAGCCATTCGGGTTCGCAATCGGGCGAAGCGGTTTCCATCGCTTCGTGCCACCAAAGGTCGCGTCCGCTTTGCATGGGCACATTCACGCCGGTCCGCCGGACCACCACCACGTGCTCGATGCTCGGGCACTGCGCGACCGCTTTGTCGGCTTTGGCCTTCATCGGGATGTCGTTCTTCTTGCCGCGCAGCGCCGTGTCCTGCGTGATCAGCACCACGCATTCGGAATCCTGGATCCGGTCGCGGAGCGAGTCTTCGCTGAACGCGCCGAACACCACCGAGTGGATCGCGCCGATGCGGGCACACGCCAGCATCGCCACCGGCAGCTCGGGAACCATCTGCAGGTACAAGCAGACTCGGTCGCCCTTCTTGACGCCCAGCGACTTGAGCACGTTGGCGAACTTGCACACGCGCTCGTACAGTTCCCTATACGTCACGTGAGCGTGCTCGCCCGGCTCATTCCCTTCCCAGATCAAAGCCGTCTGGTCGCCGCGGGTCGCCAAGTGCCGATCCAGAGCGTTGACCGACAAGTTGGTCTTACCGCCGATGAACCATTGGATCGAAATCGGATGTTCGAAACTGTATTCGCGAACCTTCTCCCAGCGTTTCTCCCAGACAAAGCCCTCGGCAATTTCGGCCCAGAAGCCCTCCGGATCTTCCACCGAGCGGCGGTACATCTCTTCGTACGTTCCGTACGAGGGACAATGCGCCTGACCCGCAAAATTGGCGGGCGGGGCAAGTCGTTGACCTTGATACCCTGATTCGGGGGTCGCGGTGTCGCTCATTCGTCTTTGCTCCTTGGGGGCTACGAGTCGGGTCGAACAGACTGCAAGAAGCCGGACGTCCCGGGAACAGCCGCTCGAAACACCGAGATGGGCAGTCACCGACGGGCACCGATCCGTGCGCGCTTCTCGACAGGCTACGTTGAGAGAGTGCGCGAACTGCCTGTCCGCGCTAGACTGACTTGGATAGGTTAACTGGATCGAAAGGCTTTCACAAGGAGTGGAGGCGAAACTCCGGTATCGAAATCCTGCCTCAATCGCCAATCAAGACACCGCAACCGAGGCGAATGCATGAACCACAGGGCGATAGCCGGAGATCGGATCGTCTACGATCCCTAGCATCTCGTTGAGAATCCGTACGGTTTAGAACGCGGCACGGATCAGGTTTTGCGAGCTCGAAACAGGAGGTGTCGCCTGGACCAATCGACGAGAGATTTCATCGATTCTTCGCGCACTCTGCGGGAACTCGAGCGCGTTTCGGCAACGTTACTCGTCCGAAGCGCGCAGCCACGCGGCGACCGCGGGCTGGTGCGAGCAAATCTCGTTGGCGGAGAAGTACAATTCGATCTCGCGAATGGCCGCATCGGGACCGTCGGAAGCATGAACCAGATTCATCTGACGACTGCTGCTGTAGTCACCGCGGATGGTGCCGGCAACCGCTTTCAGACCGCTGGTGGCCCCCAGCATCTCGCGGACGACCCGGATGGCTTCCAAACCTTCGATCACGATCGCAACCACGGGGGCGCTGGTGATGAACGCCTCCAACCCCGGATAGAACGGCTTTTCAACGTGTTCGACATAATGGCGTTTGGCTAGTTCGGGAGTGACCCACAACATCTTCAAGGCGATGAGGTTCAGGCCCTTGTCCTCGAAGCGGCTGATCATACGTCCCAGCAAACGGCGTTGAAGGCAATCGGGCTTGAGCAAGACGAGCGTACGTTCCATGATTCTCCCCACTAGCGGATCAGAAGCAACGTGTTGGAGTACACGCCGAACACGGCGCGACCACAATTAACTCGTGGAGCGGCAGGCCAAAGGCGACCGCGCCGGACCGCAAGTCGCCCGTCGCTCGACGAAAGCGAGCGGGGCAGTTCCCACTCGACATCCAACACGCCCGAGGATGAACACCAGCGCCGCACGATGTCGCGGACACTCCGGCGCGGGCAGCCGCCCACGCGAACTCGACCACGACGCATTATGGCGTCAGTTGCTGCAATTCCCGCTCGGCCTTGTAGGCCTTCATGGCCGCTGCTTCCCGGGACAGCTTGAATTCGGTACCCGGCGGGAAGTACTGAACATCGTCGTCGATGTAGTACGGGCTGGGCAGGGTCTGACCGCCGATGCTGCTCTGGCATCCAGTCGCGCCCAAACAGGCGGCGAGTCCAAGCCCGCAAATCGTCAACCGCAGCCGTGTCGTGGTCGTCATCGCCTTCATGTTTGTCAAACTCCCAGCTATCCGCCTAACCGTTACAGTCGTCAACGTCTTTATCGGACGCCGCGCCACGCCACTTGCACGAAACCCGCAAAAAAACCAGCAGTTGTTCTTTCTTCATCAAGCGATCCGCTATCATAAAGAAGGCAAGGGCAAATACGGTCAGGACCAATCCGGTCATCCGCTAGTGATGCAGTCATTGCATCGAGGATCTGTCGCATGGCAAACGTACGCAACGGACTGTGCCTCGCCCTGCTGCTCGTCGCTTGGCAAGTCCCCGCGAGAGCGCAGCAGGATCTGAGCGTCCCCCCAACGGGCTACTACCTTGGTTTCGCCGCCTTCCATGCGGGCGATTACCGCGACGCCCTGGGCATCTTCCAAGCATCGCTTCGAAGCGGTGTTCGCAGCACCGAGGGAAGATGGGTCGACGCCATCTGCTATCACACGATGATCGGCGAATGCTATTACCAGATGGGCGATGTGGCCAAGGCACTCGAACAGTACGACATGGCGGTCAAGCTGGCCGTGGTCCACAACAACTGGATGCTGCGGGTCGAGTTTCCCAACGCCATCGAACCGTCGGCGTCGACCGTCCGATCGACGATTACCTGGGGAGCGACCAAGCGTCCCACCGCCTTGGCGCGGATTCCCGACCGGATGGGAACCTTCCAGGGGCAGTCGGATGCGGCGAACGTCCAGGCGATTCAGGGCGGCGGCGTGGTCGCCACCCAACAGATCTTTCCGTTGAACGTCAAGGAGGTCGTGCGCTGCACGGCCGTGGCGATTCGGCGCCGTCAGGAATTGATGGGCGTCGTCTGCCGCCACGATCCGTTGACCGGTCAGTTGCTGGCGGCCCTGGGATCGCGGCCCACACAGCCGAACCACTGGTCGCAGGCCTGGATCAGTTGCCAGTTGGGGTTGGCCTACAAGTCGGCGGGAAAGCTGGAGCAGGCGGCATCGGAGCTGACCCGGTCGCTGGTGGTGGCCGGTCAGTTCGATCACGAGTTGACGCCGCTGGCGCTGGTGGAGCTGGGGCATCTGGCATTCGAGCAAGGACAATACAACCTGGCCGCCGATTTCTATCTCGAAGCGACGTTCGCGGCGGCGGCATTCGAACAGTTCGACGTATTGTTCGAGGCTTTTCAAGGCGGATGGCTGACCCATCTGATCTCGGGCAAACCGGGACTTTACGCGCCGCTGGTCCCGGCCGCCCAGTGGGTCCAGCGTCACTCGCGCGCGGCCCAGGCAGCGCTGCTGCTGACGACCGCCGAAAACTACCTGAGCGGCGGCGAGGCCGTTCAGGCCACCGCGCTGCTGGGTCAGGCGCGTCAAACGATCGGCAACCGCGAGATGCGCAATGGACGCATCGGCGGCCGATTCAACTACCTTTCGGCGCTGGTCGACTTCCAACAGGGAAACCTCGCGTCCGGCACCAAGGCGCTGACCACCGCGATGACTTTCTATGGGTTCAGTTCGAAGTGGCTGATGCAAATCGGTCTGGCCGACCGGTCTTACGTCGCCGGGGGCCTCAGCCAGCGCATCGCCGAAGGACTGTACAGCGAATTGCTCCGCGAACCGACGCCCGCCGACTGGGCGGCCGACCCCGCCGAGACGCTGGCGTACCTGGGCGCTCCGCGACTGGCCCCCATGCTCCGCTGGTTCGACTTGGCCGTCCTGCTGAAAGACGACGAGAAGGCCATCGAGATCGCCGACCGGTTGCGCCGCCATCGTTTCCACAGCACGCTGCCCCTGGGCGGCCGAACGCTCGCACTGCGCTGGATTCTGGAGGCTCCGCAAGAGGTGCTCAGTCAGTCGGCCGTGCTGCAGCGCCAGGATCTGCTGGTCCGCTACCCGGAGTACGCCAAGCTGACGGCGCAAGCAGCCGAAACTCGCCAGCAACTGCGGGCCATTCCGCTGGAAACCGACGACGCGGGCCAGCGACAACAGCAGAAGTCGCTGTTCACGCAACTGGCCAAGTTGAGCGACCGCCAGGAGTTGATTCTCAGCAACATCGCGTTGCGGCGCGAGCCGTCCGAGTTCGTATTTCCGCCGCTGCTGGGATTGAAACAGATTCAAGCCAAGATGCCCGAGGGCCAGTTGCTGCTGGCGTACGTCGTGGGCGCCCGGAATGTCACCGCCTTTGCCGTAGACAAGGAACGCATCGTCAGTTGGCAAGTGGAATCGGCCGAAGACCTGCCCAGCCAAGTCACGGCGCTGCTGCGTTCGATAGGCGTAAGCGACCGCAAGAAGGCGCTGGAGATCGCCGATTTCAAGAACACCGCTTGGCAGAAGGATTCGGCGGCACTGCTCGCCCGGTTGTCGAACATCCGGGACGTAGAGACATGGAGCCGATACCGCGAGGTGGTGATCGTGCCGGACGGCTACCTGTGGTACCTCCCCTTCGAAACGCTGTATACCAGCGAAGGCGCCCAGGGCAGACCACTGATCTCGAAGCTGCCTATTCGCTACGTCCCCACCGCATCCCTGGCGAACGCCGCTGGCCCCGTCGCGGGGCCGCAGGCTGTCACCGGCATCGTTGCCGGCCGGATGTTTCCCGGTCTCGACCTGCAAATCGCCGCCACGGCGGCCGACGGCATCCGTGCCGCACTGCAGTCCGCTCAGCGCTTGACCGTGGCGCCCGTCGTGCCGTCGTCGCTGGCGGCCGCCAACCTGGACCGACTGGTGGTGTTGCACGAATTGGATCTGCCCAGCCGCAGTCCGTACGGCTGGTCGCCGATGCAATTGGACCGGGGCGTGCGAGGAACGGAACTGGAGAGCTGGCTGACTTTACCCTGGCAGGGCCCCGCGCAAATCGTGCTGCCGGGATTCCGAACCGCCGCCGATACGGAGCTGAAGAGCGGCGCCAACGGAGACGACATCTTCTTGCCGGTCTGCGGTTTGATGGCTTCCGGCGCGGGCAACATCCTGCTCAGCCGTTGGCTGGTGGGCGGGCAATCGTCGTTCGACTTGATCCGGGAATACGTCCAGGAATTGCCGTTCACCCGAGCCTCGGAAGCCTGGCGGCGCAGCGTGTTGCTCGGTGCGCGAAATCCGATCGATCCCACTCAGGAACCGAAGATCCGCGCGATTCCGCTGACGGAGGAACTCCGCGGGACGCATCCCTTTTTCTGGTCGAGCTACCTGCTGATCGACACCGGTGCCGAACCGCGGGCCGCCGCACCGTAGCCTCGGGGGCGCATCGCTGTCCCGCGGTGCGGCTGAGCGATCATGTTCGCGCACAGGGTGGTTGTTGAAGGCGGAGAAGGTTACGGTAATAGTTAGGTGATGACAGGGATCTTGGGAGGGTCGGTCGAATGATCTATCAGGGCAGGGTTCGCGATGGCGTTGTCGTGTTGCCTCCAGGAGTCGAGTTGCCTGAGGGATCGTTCGTGACCGTCGAGCCTGTGCGCGAGGAATCTCGTAGCAAGTCGTCGGCATCGTCAAGGCTCGTGATGCGCAACGGCGTGCCAGTCTTTCCGCGTTTGCGTGAAAGGCCCCGGCCAGGACTTAAAATCGTTAATTCACTGCGCGACGAGTCGTGATGACATACTTGCTCGACATCAACGTGTTGGTCGCTTTGTTCGATGCCGCCCACCTTCACCACGGCGATTCCTGTCGAAGTTCTAATCAATGCGCCGAGGAACCTCGTGGAAGCCATTCCTTCGGTATGAGGATTTGACTTGATCCGGGAAGACGCCCAAGAATTGCCGTTCACGCGAGCCTCGGAGGATTGGCGGCGCAGCGTACACCGGCCATCGCCACAGAAACTCAGCGGGCCGAAAGCGACATGCGAATCTGTCCGCGCATGTCCCCGCGCCGTTTCAGCCTTCCGCCAGATATGACACCTGTTCGGATTCCTCCACATGCCTCAATGATGTTGATGGAAGGACCACCCGGCGGACGACACCAAACCAGACACGGAGTGTTCGCTGCCGCCTTGACCTGTCGGATGTTATGCATGGAGGAGTTCGACCGATGTGCCTATTCCGGTCGTATCGTTTGTTCTTGTTGGCGCTAGGGTTGTGTTCGGTTCCGGCATCGGCCGGCGCGCAAGCGTGGGTCCAGCGTCCGCAAAATCCGAACGCAGCCGCGCCGTACCATCAAACGACCGGTCCGACCTATCCCTCGACCGAACCCTACTACAATCCCTACAATCAGCCGACGTATCACTCTTCCCCCTCGTACCAGAATCCGCCGGCATACCCGAACCAGCCGACGTACCAATATCCGCAGACGTACCCGAACCAGCCGCTGTACCAGAATCCAGCCCCGTATCTGCCATTGGCCGATGCATCGGGTGACTACTACCGCATGGCCAGCGATTCGCCTTCCTTCCGGGACGGCACCTACGCGCCGACTCAGCCGCCATCCCAGCCGTTGACCTGGGCGGCGCATCAGGCCCCAGGTCCGGGCGAGGATCCGAAAGCATTCGAACCGTTGCCGCCGGTCAAAGGCGAATACTGCGAGATGGGCTGCGCGACATGTCTGCCGGCTTGGCAGGTAACCGCGGAACTGATCGGGCTGCGCCGACAGCCCGCGAACGACCATCTGTTCGTCAAGGAATGCGGCTGCGACAACCCACAGATGGACGTCGGGGATCTCAGCTTTGGCTACGAATTGGGCGTGCGAGTCAGCATCGCCCGCTCCGACTGTTGCTATGGCGGCTGGGAGTTCGGCTATCTCGGGTTGCCGGAATGGGATGCGAGCCAAACCGCTTCGGGCAATCTGTATTTCCAAGGTCTTGGCTTTTCGCTTCAAGCGTGCCCGGGGCTGTTCTTGGCCGAGTACGATTCGAGTCTGCATAGCTTCGAGATCAATTACCGTCCGATGAACCACATGGACTGTTTCAGCAGTCGCTGTTCGTTCTTCGGAGGTTTCCGCTACATTCGGTTGGACGAGACGTTTCGGCTCTCCGAGTTGAACGCGCCGATCTACAGCCTCTTCAAGATCTCGACCGCCAACAATCTGTACGGCGTCCATTTCGGCAACAGCTATCTGCTGTATGACTGCGGCGGGCCGCTCTACGTGGAAACCCTGCTGAAGTTCGGCATCTACGCCAACGAGTCCAGCCAGCACACCATGTCCTCGGTCATCGGTCCGCCGGCCGGGGCCAGCCGCACCACGCTGGCGTACTCGGGCGAATTCGCCATCGCCGCCGGTTACCGGATCACCCACTGTGTCGACATCCGGGCGGGCTATCAATTGCTCGGCATCGGCGCCGTCGCGCTGGCCCCGGACCAGTTGGTTGCCACCGACTTGATCGCCCACACGGCCAGTGTGCAATACAACACGCTGATCGCCCACGGCGGATTCATCGGCCTGACCGTTCGCTGGTAAAGCAGCTTCTCAGCGGTGAATGGGGAAGAGTGCCTGGCGGGCGAATTCTAGTTCGGGACGGGCTGGGCCGTCGACGCGGACGGCCAGCGGATGCTCTTTGGGCAGGCCGAACCCGGCTTTGCCCAGCACCAGCACCTCGCCGCTCCACTGCTTCAAGAACTCGTCCGCCGAGAGACGCACGTTGCCTCGCATCGGGTCCGCTAGGTAAACCGTTTGGTCGTGGACTCCGCGGAACACGACGAAGTGCTTGAACTGGTGCTTTTCGATCCGCACGATGCTCGGCGACTGCAGTTCGGCCAACTTGTCGAAAGGAATCTTGACCACCGCCGCTTGATACTTCATGTCCTTGGCCGCGTTGAACAAGTCCAGCATCGAGAAACCGTTCTCGAAACGGTCTTTCAACTCCGCCTTCGGATCCTGCGCCAGCGAGAGTCGCAGGAAGATGACCTTCAGCACCACCTGCTCGTCCACCGGGTCTTCGAAGTAGTATCGCTGGAGTGTGGCCAGCGCGGCCGATCCGCACGAGTAGTCGTATTTCTGCATCACGATGTTCTCGCGCTGCATCGAGCGCCAACTGCGGGTGTCCTTGCGGAACTGGAAACCATCGGCGGCCAGATCGAACACCTCGCCCGTTCCGTAGTCCCGCTTGCGCTGGGCTTCCGGCCCGGCGACCGAGAAGTAAGTGCATCCGGCCAACGGCAACGCGCCGATCAACGCCCATGCCCAACTTCGCCATTTCGCGCGTCGTCCCGCGGCCATCGCACGCTACCGATCGTGAGTGAAACGGACGCCGAACATGTAGTCCGGGGCGTCGTCCGTCAACGCCCAGGATACGAAGGGCTGAACACGCGACTTGAGGGTCAGACGACGAACCAGGGCCAGCCGCAGCGCCACAGGCTCGCGATCCGAATTCGGTATTTGAATACCTTCGATGCTCGTCACGTCCTGGAACGAAGCGTTCAACTGGGCGGACAGCGAAATGTCGTCGGTCACGGCCATGCCGACGCCGAAGTAGGCGTTGACCGCGTCGCCGTATTGCAGCGTCAATCCCTGAACTTCCTTGGCGAACGTGTATTCGTATCCCACTCCGCCGAAGAACACGAAGGGATCGACCGATTCCACCAGATTGATCATCGCCCCCATCCGCCAGACGCCGTTGCCCAGGCTCGCCTCGTTGTCGCCGAAGATCTGCTGATTGTTGGCGCCCGTCGGCGCCGTGACGTTAAACGTCAACGTGGCATCCGGCCAGTCCTTCCACTTCTGCAACTGGCGAGCAAAACCGATGGTGATGTCTCCCAAGACGCCCGTCTGATCCGTCACGTTGATCGCCGGGTTGTCGTACTCGAACATCGAGACGCCGAAGGGCACCACGCCAAACAGTTCCATGTTCTCTTTCCACCCGTACCGCAGACTCATCGGAGCGATCAAGGTGCGGGTTCGCACCCGCTCCAGCACGGGAATGTCTCCCGGCAGGAGGCCGACCGCCAGTTGCTCTTGGCGGACGTACAGGGCCGTGAAGTCGTACTGAAACGTTCCTGGTTTCAGCAGCAGGCTGGTGCCGCGCAGGGCCAAGCGATTGATCTCTTCCGGTGGCCGAGGCCCGATCGTACCATCGCCCTGGGGTCGGTCTGCATCGGCCGCCGCCGCGCCGCCGCCCGCGCTACCCGCCGGCGGCTGTGGATTGGGTTGCCCCTGCTCCGGCCCTTGCGCAAACCGGAGCGGCGCGTGATACTGCGGAGCCGTCGCCGGTGCAACAGCCGGTTCCCAAAGCGGACCCGTCAACGGCGGATACTGGGGATTCGCGAGCGAACCGGCCGACCACTCCTCATCTGGGCCGAGGGGCACCGCCGGCAGGCGCCCCGTCCGAGGATCGGGGCTCTGTGCCAACTCGTCCGCGATCATCGGCAATCGGCCGTCCGGCCACTGAGCCCGAGCCGAGGTTGGTTCCGAAAGGGAAACTCCACCCGCGATCATCAGGACGAGAGTTCCGGCGAGACGAAGGCGGGCGGAATTCATCGGATCGCGTCTTTCGTTGCTGGAATGACACGCTCTCCACTTCCAGCCGTTTTCTTGAGGCACCCTGATATATCGTATCGGAACCCTACTTGCCCTATCTTCGACAAAAGCCGGAAATCCCGCATTTGAGGATATTGTTTGACACCCGCCCAAGCTGTGCTATTTTAGGTAACTGGGGAAAAGTAATTCGGCTGGTGCGTGTCGAATTCGCTCGCTTTGCGCTTCGAAAGCACCTTTGTCCTGCGGCGAATCCCACCCGCACACGCTGGTCGGTGCCGATCGCGGGTGCCGGCTTCTTCAGGCACAATTTTCGGAGGCCCGTCATGTTTCGCATTTCGACTTGTTTCATCTTCGCCTTGATGGCCGTTGGCCACGTCCAAGCAGAACAAGGAACAGCGACCGCGGAGTTGCCCGCCGCTCTGCAAGCGGCGGGGATCGATGCGTCCTTCCAGGTTTCTGCGGCCGACGCGCATGCGATTCGCGGGCAAGGCGGGTACAACGTTCCGTCCTCGTGCTACCCCGTCTGTGTCATCCCTTGCCCGCCTCGGCCGTGTCCGCCCCCGACACCGTGTCCCCCTCCCTGTGGACCTGGACAATTCGCCCAGCACAAGACGTTCAAAATCACCGGCGAGGCGACGGGGACGATCCTGTTGTTCGAGGGAGTGGTCGGCGAGTTCCAGCACGCTCAGCAGACAGGCACCTCGACAACCGTGGCTGAAGGCAACTTCGGCGGTCTGGCCGGTTATCTCGGCGCGGCGCCGAATGGGAATTTCCAGTTCTTGCTCGAAGGCAAAGCCCTGCAGGAACAAATCGACTTTGTCGGTGTGTACGAGCAGATCTTCACTCAACTCTACGTCAAGTAGCGAGTCGGGAGGTGATGGCCGGATGATGACGAACGTCGACGAGTAACGGTCATCGGTTCGATGAGGATTCTTCGTGAAGGGGTGGGAAATGATGTTGCTTCGATCCGTTCCGCTGGTGCTGATCGGACTGCTGTGCGTCTTGCCCAAGGCGGCGCCGGCGGATCAGCGGATGGTCACCGACGAATTGCCGGCCGCTCTGCGGGAAGGCGGCGTCCAGCCTCAGCAAATCCTGACCGCGACCGAGGCGCATCAGGTGCGCGGCGAGTTCTTTCCGTCGCATGGGATCGTCATCACCTTGGCAGGCGTCAGCAACCATGTGCCCAACGCCAGTACTTCATTCCTGCTGAGCGGCGGGGGACAAAAGGTGTCGATCGGCGTCATGCAAGGTACGCTGTTCTTTGCCACCGAAGGCATGGCCGTGTTGGGAGACTATTCGCCGGTGCAAGGCGTGATCGCTACGCGATCCTCGAACTTCACCGGGATCTTGACTTTCGAGGGCACTCCGACCAGCGCCGACGTCGTCGCCCTGCCCGGCCTGTTCTCCATCCAACTTCGATAGCCGTTTCCAGCCGACTTGGAGTAAGCAACATGAATCCGGCCCGAACAGCCATCGTGCTCGCCCTTCTGGGACTTTGCTGCTCACCGCCAATCGCGGTTGCCGATCAGCCGCTGTCCCAACCGCTGATCGATCGAGACGACCTGCCGGCCGCCCTCCAGGGGATGACGCTGCAGCCGGACGAGATCGTCACGGCCGGGCAAGCGGCCCAGATCCGCGGAAACTGGATCTTGAACCTGAACCTGCCGTACTTCGCCACCCGGATCGAAGGCCACGGACCCTTCAGCCTGAATCTCTGGACGATCAGCGGAGGCGCCAACGCAGGCACTCCCATGTTCATCCGTATCGTCATTCCGTAACTTTCGATCCGGAAATTCCCGGCGGCTTCGGCTGAACTCTCGCAAATTCACCTACGGGCGATTCTGCGTGGCGGCCTGCGCCTGCCACGAAAAAACTACCCGACTTCTGCATTTTTCTCGTCGAATTCGTTGACAGCCCGTGTGGCCTTAGTAAACTGTCTGGATGTGGCAAATTGCTTCACCAAGAAGTACCGTTTGCACCCTAAAGGTTGGTTTGTCGCGATACGGTTCCCTCGTATCGGTGAGAAACGTTCAAGTTGGGCCAAGCCGGGAGACCTGGACACAGTCCTGTAACCCATCGACTGGTGAGCGACGTTTGCCGAACTCTCAGCGTAAAGAGTCACGTGGCTCTTTTCTGTTTCGCGCATTTTGCAGGGAAAGGTGTCAACGATGAAGAATGCATGGGTACAAATGGCCTTGGTGGCGATGCTTGCCAGCTCGCCAGTGTTCGCCGACGAGCCGGGCAAAGCAGCTACGAGTGAGCTGCCCGCTGCTTTGCAGATGGCCGGCATTTCACAATCGAGCGTGGTTGCCAATGACGACGCTCATCAGATCCGAGGGCAAGCGCTGATCGGTGGGGGGATCGATTTCTCGCAGATTAAGGAGTTCGAATTCACGGGAGTCGGCAGCGGCACGGCCCAAATGCTGGAAGGCCTCACGGCGACGATTCGCTACTCGATCAACGAGGAGATCGTTCTGCCGGACGGCACGTTCAAGACCATCAGCCTGGAGGTCGAAGGCGACTTTGCCGGACTCGGCGGCAACATCGGGATCAACAACGATACTAACAATTGGGCGGAACGCGGTGCCTTCAATTGGTTGATCGGCGGGAAGCTGTTCAGCGAGAACCTGAACTTTGATTTCGAAGACTTCCGTCAAACGTTCCGCCAGAACTTCTCGATCACTCCTCTGCCGCCGCCGTTGCCGTAGGGCTGTTGGTTCGGAATGATCGCCGACATCCGTCGAGGCGAACGAATCGCCGAAACGCACAAGGCTTTGGGAAGACGATCGTTCTCCCGAAGCCTTTTTTTGCGCCGCCTCGCGCGATTTCGCTGCAAGAAAGCTCTACAACCGGCAGTTGGCGATGGCCGTTTCCAGGATGGCCGAGGCGCCGAGCGATTCGAGCTGTTCCATGACGCGGATCACTTCTTTCCGCCGGACCATGACGCGGACCGCGCACCACGCGGGATCTTCCAACTGGCTGACGGTGGGCGAGTTGAAGCCGGGGGTGATCTGCTCGGCCTCGGCCAGCTTTTCTTTCGGGATGTTGTACTCCAGCAGCGAGTAGCTGCGGGCGATCACGACACCTTCCAAGCGGCGGACGACCCGGTTGGCGATCTCCGGCTTGGCCCGCTGCCGGTTCTGAATCAGCACGGTCTCGTAGGTGCCGATCTCGGTCAACACGCGCAACCGGTTTGCGGCCAATGTGCTGCCCGTCTCGACCAGATCGACGATCGCGTCCGCGACGCCCAGCGCAATCATGATCTCGACCGATCCGGAGAGCGGAACCAAATGCACGTCGGCGCGATGCTCGGCCAAGTACCGCTGGGTCACCTGCGGGAAGCTGGTGGCGACGCGGCAGCCGTTCAATTCTCCGGGGCTCTGAATGTCCGAGTCGTCGGGGACGCACAGCGCCAACCGGCACTTGCCCACGCCCAGGGCCAGTCGCACCTCGACATCCGCTCCGGATTCGGCGATCAGGTCGCTGCCGGTGATCCCCATGTCGATCGCACCCTCGGCGCAAAGCACGGGGATATCGTCGGTCCGCAAGAAAGTGACGTCGACCGGCAGTTCGCTCACCCGCGCGAACAGACTGCGGTCTTGGCGGCGGAAATGCAGTCCCGCTTGGCCAAGCAGCTCCGCTGCCTGCTCCGACAAACGTCCTTTGCTGGGGACTCCGATTCGCAAATGATTCATGATGACCGCGCCGCTTTCTCGTCTAGGCCGGAGATGCCGAACCGACGGACCAACTCTGCTTCGACCTCGGGCAGTCGGACGTTGCAGTGGCCCAGCATCACGAACAGATGATAGATCAGATCGGCCGCTTCATGGATCAGGTGCTGGCGTCCTGCCTCGTCCGGCTCCTGGGCCGCTTCGACCACTTCGCGTGCTTCCTCCATGATCTTGCTGCCGATCTTCTGGACGCCGCCACGGAACAACTGGCTGGTGTAGGACCGCTCGGGTGGATTGGCGCGACGGTCCTCGATCACGTCCATCAGTCGTTGGAGAATCGATGGTTCCATAGATGTTCGTTCCAGCTTGGGCGATGACTCGCCCCTCTTGACGGGGGCCGATGTGTCTGAAGAATGGCATATCGTAGTTTCTTCCGCTGACTCTGGCAATGACCTTGGGAACAAGCCACCCCATGCCGAATCCTACGCCCGCCGCACCCACCCCGCCGAATTCGATCGTGCCCGCCATCGATTGCTGGTACTTGACCGGTCCGACCGCCAGCGGCAAGACGGAGATTGGTCTGGAATTGGCCGAACGGCTGGGCGCCGAAATCGTCTCCCTGGATTCGATGACCCTGTACCGCGAGATGGACATCGGCACGGCCAAGCCGACGATCCAGCAGCAGCATCGCGTGCCCCATCATCTGATCGATATTCTGGCGCCGAGCGAAGAATTCAGTTTGTCCAACTATGTGGACTCCGCCAAGACCGCCATCGCCGATATCCGTGGCCGCGGACGCGAAGTGCTGTTTGTGGGCGGCACGCCCCTGTATCTGAAGGCCTTGCTGCGAGGAATCTTTCAGGGACCGCCGGCCGACTGGGAGTTCCGCCAGCAGATCGAGGAGGAGCTGCAGTCGGTCGGACTGCAAGCATTGCACCAGCGGTTGCAACAAGTCGATCCCCTGTCGGCGGCGAAACTGCATCCGCACGACAAACGCCGCATCATCCGCGCGCTGGAAGTCTACCGACTGACGGGCCGCCCCATCAGCCACTTGCAGACGCAGTTCGACGAAGGCCGCCCAGCCGAGCAGTGTCGCGTCTTCGTCGTCGGTTGGCCGCGCGACGTGCTGCACGAACGGATCCACCGGCGGGTCGAGGCGATGTTCGCGGCGGGGCTGGTCGACGAAGTCCGCGGTATTCTCGCTCGGCACCACTCGCTCAGCCGCACCGCGCGCCAGGCAGTCGGCTACCGCGAAGTGATCCACGGACTGGAACAGAGCAGCCCCTTGGCGGAAACGGTCGAAGCCGTCAAGACCCGCACGCGCCGCTTCGCCCGGCATCAGGAAACGTGGTTTCGCAGCCTGAGCGAATGCCGGTTCGTGATCCGCACCGGCGACGACGATCAGTCGGAGATCGTCGCGCGAATCCTCCGGGAAGGAAGCCGGGAATAGGGGCGTAGCTCTCGTGACCGGCCCGGCACGACCAAGTTCATCGAGCCGGTTCCCTGCCCTGAGCCCGGCTCAGTTGACTTGCACTGTCAGGGTGGACACGTACATCGTTCGCTCGTAGGTGTCGCCTTTGCGCAAGTGGCTGAAGTCCGAGCTGTCGTTCCTGTCGCCATCGTAGGTTCCCGGAGTCTCGTCGAAATACTTGACGTGGAACAGATGCTGCCCGCCGACGATCAGCGGAACCGTCACTTCGCCCGAAACGGGATCCGCCATCGCCTGGATGGACCATTCGCTCGTCTGGACTCTGGAGTCCGCCGGCGGAGGCAGCGGCCCCGATGTCTTTGCGGACACCTGAACGTTCCTGCCACCGATCGGGCGCCCCTTGTGCAGAACCTTGACCGTGACCAAGTCGCCCGGCTTCAGTTCGCGAATCGGGGATGCGGGCACGATCTCCAGATCGAAGCCCAGCGGAACCGTCGCTTCGCCCTGGCCGCCGGCATGCGCGACGGCCTTGCCGTACATCACGATCCGGGTCTTGGGCGGCATGCCGTGGAACTCCCGGTCGATGATCCCCACCTGCAGATCGGCGCCGACGACGTAGCCGCCGGGGCTTTCGGGAGTGAAGTTCGCGGTGAAGCTGTCGCTGCCCTTGGCCAGGGTCAGGGGTTCGCGGCCGCCCGGTCCCAGGACGCAGACGGTCAGCTTGTCCTGTTGCGCAGCCATCGCGGGGCCGGTTTCTTTTTGACCGGAGTGTCCCCAGCAGATTTGGATCTCGTGAGCTTCTCCCCGCTTGGCGCTTGTGGCGGTCTCGATCCACACCTCGTGCCCATTCGCCGAAAGGGCGGCACACAAGGTCGCCGCGCCAACCAAAAAAGCGGAAACCGCGAGTCTTGCGCACGCCAACGTGTGCCGTGTTCCATGGGTACTCATGTTCACCTCGCCTTCTTGTATCGATACGTCAGGAAATCGCCTACATAGATCATGTACTCAAAGGGCAGGTCTTTCTGGCCGACTTGACTCAAGATCGTGCCCAAGGTCCCTTCGATCACCTGCTCCTTGTCTGCGTAGCCCGCCTGGATCACGATCGCCACCGGAGTCTCCGCAGGGTAGTTGATCGACAGTTTCTTGATGAACTCTTCGAAGTCCGTCCGCATCGTGAACAACGCCATCGTCGAGCCATGCGCGGCAAGCTTGTCGATCGTGTCCGTCTTTCCCGGCCAATCCGCAGCCGTCAGGATGACCGACTTGGTTCGTTCGCCGCTGGTGACACCGCGGCGCAGCGCCGCATTGGCGGCGTTAAAACAACTGACGCCGGGAACCACGACGGGACGCAGATCTTCGAATTCCTCCAAGCACCAGGCCCAAGGACCATAGATCAGCGGATCGCCGCTGTCCACGATGGCGACGGTCTTTCCCTGCTCGACGGCCGCCCTGACCTTGGCGATGAACTCGTTCCGCTTGGTCGCCAACGCCTCCGCCTCGCGGCGCTCGTCGCCCTCCAACTGCGTCAAATCCTGGCCGTAATACGGAAAGAGACGCCAATACCCGCCGAACACCTCCTTGCCCTCGAACTCCGCCGGGAATTTCTCCTTGATCCGGTCGGAGCAGAACAACACATCGGCCTGTTTCATCACCTTCAACGCCCGGACCGTGACGAGATCGGGATCGCCGGGACCAACCCCCACCAGGTAAAGCTGAGTGGATGGCGCCGGCGCCTCGGCTGCCGCCGCCTGCCGCGAGGTCAGGCCCCCGGCGCAGACGATCATCGCGGCGGCCCACAGGCACAAGTACATACGTCGCGAGAACTTCGCTTGCTCGACACCTGCCATTTCTCTCCCTTTCATCGAGGTAGATACAAGACACTTGCGATGGATTGCCTAAGTGTTCGGAAAAGCGGACATGGATGACCGGGCGCCGTTCAGTACTTGGCGGGTGGTTCGCCGCCGTCCCGCGAACCCAGCGCTCGCCAAGTGTCCAACTCGATCGTGTTGCCGACGAAACGCACCGAACCGTCGCACAGCAACAGGTTCACGCCACCGGGATGCCGACTGCGTGCCGCTTTCCATAACTCGCGCACCGGCGCGACCCGCGAGCAGTCCGGAACTGGCGAATTCGGGGCGAGCCGATGGTCGTAGCCCGTGCGCGTCGGCCAGCCGTCCACCCAGCGCGAATTGCGGAAGGTGTTCACGCTCGAACCGAGCGTCGAACACAGCGTTTCGGTCAGCGCCGGCACCGAGCCACTGGGAAGGCCCACCATGACGTCACTCATGTTCGACGCGGTGAGCGTCGTCCCGCTGCCTGGACGTGCCAGGGTGCTCTCGGAAAACATCGCCGTGTGGCTGGTGCCATCCGTGACATCCGCGAAACGCGTCTTGGAATCGTCGTGAAAGATGCCGTTGGTTTGACTGGTCGTGTATACCGTCCACGGCGGCATGCCGCTTCCCCAGCAAGCCGAGTAATTCGCCGGCCCGTATCCCGTATCGATCACCTGATGCCAATCGCTGGGGCACAGGAACGGCTTCACCAATCGCGACACCGGCTCCAGGTTGTCCGGATGGACATCGTACCCGGGACCGGAATTCGGGCCGCTGAACGTGTACAACGGCACTTCGAAGTTCAAGTCGTTGTAGAGGTTGTACTGCTCCATGTACGGAGTGATCATCGCATGAGCCGACCAGCGATAAAGGAAAGACCCGACGCTCGGAAAAGCAGGAACCACCTTGTGAGGCTGACCGGCCGGAAACTGCCCCTTGGCGTCGTGGAAATTGTGCAGCGCGATGCCGATTTGCTTCAAATTGTTCGTACACTGGGCGCGCCGCGCCGCCTCGCGCGCCATCTGAATCGCCGGCAGCAACAGGGCGACCAGAATGCCGATGATGGCGATCACCACCAGCAACTCGACCAACGTGAACCCCCGTTTTGATCGCATGCTGCCCCTTTCCCGTCCCGGTGTCACACGGATTACCGATTCGTCATACATCACACGCTAATGTACTGGCAGACGCCGAGCCAAGCAAGGGCGGGAAGATCTTCTTTCCGAAAAAGTTGCTGTCAACGAACGAAGGCTTCGTCGGATTCGGACATTCGTTGGGGTCGGCTCCGAATCCTCGCCTGCGTCACGACCCCGGCACGACTTCGCCGCCGGCGACGGTGCCCAGGGCGCGCCAGACGATACCGTCGACCGTTTGCGGCACGAAGCGAACGGAGCCGTCGGCCAGCAGCGTCATGACGCCGCCGGGATGGTAGCTGCGCGAGGTGATCGCCGCGAATGTCGGACCGCCGTTGCGTTCCCGGACGCTGAGTACGTTGACATCGAGACGCACCAGCCCAGGTCCGCCTGGCGTCGCGCGATTGGGTGTCCAAGCCGTGGTGAAACCGTTGTGGTGGACCGACATTTCGATCCACTGGGTGTGGGAATTGCCGAACACCACACACGAGCCGCCGCCCTGGTATTCGGGACACACGGCCAGCGGGTCGGCGTCGGGCAGGGGCACATGGTGAGGGTTGTTGATGATCGAGAACGGTCCGCAATCGCGGATGGTGACCTGGTAGTTCTTCACTTCGGACATCAGCAGCGTATTGCTTAGCCCGTCGACAAAATCCGACCAGCGTCGGCTCAAATTGACCCCGATGGCCGAACGCGTGGGGATTTCGGTCTGATCCACGCCGCTCCAGACGTACCAATCGCCCATGCAGAAACCGTAGTTCACCCCGCCGATGTTGCCGAACGAGCCGTGGGCCAGCGGCTCGCGACGGACTTCGCTGGGGCACAGAAACCCGTCGATCACGCGCCCCACCGCTTCCTTGTTGGTCAAATCGCCGTAGGCCGTATCGATATCCATCGAACTGAAGACCGTGTTCAATTCCAGGAAAGGCAGAATGCGGGCGTGCGGCCCCAGATAGCTGGTCCAGATCGACCCGTTGGGCCGCCGCGTGACCAAGGCGCAGGGCGGCAGACCCCGCAGCATCAGCTCGTAGTTCTGAACGGCGAGGCCCAATTGCTTCAGGTTGTTGGAGCACTGAGTCCGCCGCGCCGCTTCGCGCGCCGCCTGAATGGCCGGCAAGAGCAGAGCCAACAGCACCCCGATGATGGCGATCACCACCAGAAGTTCCACCAGAGTAAAACCGCGACGCGTCATGGACCTAACCTCTTCGTGGGACGATGAATCAAGTGGAGCACCAAACGAATCCTGAGGGCGCTGGTTCACGGCGTGTGAAGAAGCGGAAGATGTTCACATCGACCAGCATACCCGCAACCGGCCGCACGTCAACGCTCGGGTATTTGTAACCGAGCGGGCGATGATGGATGCCGTCGCAAATGTCGACGAACAAGTTGCCGTCATCGACCAAGTAGGCCACAAGTAGGCCACAAGTAGGCCATTGCCGACGTCTTTCATGACCGGAGTACAGGCATTATCCGTTATCGACCGCAAGGAAGTTCCATTCTGCGAGTTTGTTCTCACGGAGCCGCGGAGGCACAGAGAAGGTGTTGGGCAATCCGGTTTTCGATCTCTATGGGGCTTCTCCGTGCCTTTGTGTCTCTGTGAGAGATTTTTCCTTCCGGACCGGCCGCATCGAACCCGCAGACCGTCGAAACGCTGCCGCCCGTTCCAGCACGACGCCGTCGTTTCGACCGCGCAACTTGGCAGACGGAACTTGTGATTGTCCAGAACGGCCTATCTGGGACATCGCTGACTGGGAATAGGCCGACCCGGAAAATGTCCTGTCGACCGGCGCCCGGGGATCGTCGCCGGCACGCACCTCGACCAGCGGCCGACGCGGCGGATCTCGAGGGCGTCCTTCACGATGGTCAGTTCATGGGCTTGGGTTGCCGTCGGAGAACGGGGCCTCCCGCTGCGGTGATTCGGCGGTCGCCTGGACGAAGCCGATCCCCTCGATGGCAACGTAGCCGTCAGCGCCGCTGGTGCTGATGGTCACGCGAGCCGGTTTGCCGGGTGCGAACCGATAGCGCCCCAGCAGGCGACCGAAGCCGAAGGCGCGCATATCCACGCGCTCCACCGCCGTTCCGTCCGCGTGAGCGACTTCGATGTGCGCGTTCGTCGCGCGATTGGCATGCGCCGGGAAATTCAGCCGCACGCTGTAAAGGCCCTCGCTCCGCACCGGCAACGTGAACGTGACGGCGGCGTCCTCCTGCGGACCCGCCAGGAGGTAGTTGAAGCTGTACAGGCCCCACATCCCGGTGGCGGTTCGCTTCTGCCACGAGCCGCGGGTCGTCACGTCCTGCGGCGCGTCCCAGTTCAAGACACCGCCGGCACGGGCCATCGCGGAAAGCTCGACGCTGCTGGTGGCGGTGCCTGCTGTCCCCATCTCGTCGACGTCCACCCACACAAAACCCTGCGGATAACCGCGGAATTCCCTGGCGAGCGCAAAGTCGCCGCGCGCCGGATCGCGCAGGGGCGAAGGCGCGGTTCTTGACGCGACGATCACGTTGCGTTCGTCCCGCGTACCCTGCGCGTTGGCGCCCCTCCAATTCTTGTCCCACCTGGCCGAGTCACCGACGACCACGTTGTTCAGGAAGTGATTGTCGTCGCCGGCGTTGAACTGCAAACCGCCGGACAGCGTGTTGTAAATCACATTGTTCTCGATACGCGTGGCGGCGGTGAACCAGTCGAGATAAATGCCACGGGCAATGTGGCGTTCCCGCCCGCCGGGCACTTGCCGCCAGCCCCAGACGTTGGCGACCAGATTGTTGGCGATCCGATTCGGCGCCGCCAGTTGGTTCATGGTGGCGAAGTGAATCCCGCCTCCATCCTCGGTCGCGAGCATGATCTGCTCGATGCGGTTGAACTCGATGATGTTCCCGCCCTGGTTGCGAAAGGCGAAGATCCCGTTGCGGGACATGTGGTGAATGTGGTTGTGCGCGATGAGGTTGCCCGCGGCCAGAGCGGTTTCCGCGGGGCGCGAGTCCAGATGCACGCCGCTGTTGTAGTAGCGAATGCGGCCGCAGTGGTGGATGTGATTCCGGGTGATGCGGTTTCTTAACGGCGCCACCTTGGCCGCCGCCGCGCCGGGGGTGTAGAGCTTGGAATCGTCCAGATAACTGAAACGGGCCGACGTCAACAACACGCCACCGCCGCCAGCATCGGTGATCGTATTGCCGTCCAGCGCGTTCTCGCACGAGTCCAGATGCAACCACACGCCGTAGCCGCCAAGGTTCTCGAAGCGGCACCGCTCGATCCGGCAGCGGGACGCGTTCTCCAGCATCACGGCCGCGTCCGTGTTCACTCGCGCTTCGATGTGGCCCAGGGTGTACGTGGTGTGACGGAACTCCAACCCCCGCAGGATCACGTGCTCGACTTGCGTGCCCGCGTTCACATCTCCTTGGAACTGGAAAATCCGGTTCAGCCGCGGTGCGACCATCTCCAGTCGGTTCGGGTCCTGTCCGGCCTCCGGCCAGTAGAACAACCGGTGCGTCTGATCATCGAAGAACCACTCGCGGGGTTGATCCAACTCCTCGCGCACGCCTTCGATGTGAAACCATGATCCGTCCACGATCCGTGCGTGTTGCTCGTCCGGCCCCAGGCGGATGGTCGAACTCGCCACGTCCACACCCGTGACGGTTTGGATTTGGTTGAAGAATCGCCACTCCGGCACCACATGCACCTGCGCGTCGCGAGCCGCACCCCAGCTCGGCTTGATGATTCCCGGCTCGACCGTGATCGAGTCCTTCCTGCCGCCGCCGCCGAACAGATGGGGCGTTGGAGCGTCCGCGTTGGGAAATCGCGCCCGGATTTCGCGCCGTCCATGGACGAACAACTGGCGGAAGTTCCGTTGGTCCTTCGACGCGGGCAGCTCCGCGCTCCAGATTTCGCCGTCCTCTTTCCTCCACGGGCCGGCCACCCGTTCCCCGCCGCTCAGCACCACCGTCTCGCCGTCGGCTGCCCGATACACCACCGGAGCTTGGTCCGTGCCGGAATCCTGTGGCGTTAGCAGGATGGTCTCCGGCAGGAAATAAGTCCCGCCGTGAATGATGACCTCCACAGGAGTCGCCAACGGCCCGCGTATCTTCAACTCCCGCACCGCGTCGCGTGCTCGCGGAATCGTGCGGAAAGGCCGCTCCTCAGTACCGGGGCCATGATCGCTGCCGTCGATGCTGACGTGGAATTCAACGGCGTGCAGCGTCGCAAACGTGGTGAGCAGGAGGAGGACGACAGCAGGGATTTCGAGGGTGTATTTCATGGTTGTTCCTGCATGAATCTGGTTCGGTGCGCATGGGCCTCTTCGATGAAGGCGAGGATACTGGCCAGGGGCACATCGCTCTCGACGGCGTGCGACGGGGCGAAGATGTAGCTGCCCTCCCGGCCCAGCGCCAGCAACCTGCGGGATTCCTCGCGGACGTGCTGTTCCGTGCCGTAGGGCAGTACGCGCTGGGTCGAAAGCCCGCCGTGAAACGCCAGCCGGCCGCGGTATTTCGCCAGCAACGCCGCGGTGTCCATCACCTCCGGTTGGAACGGATTGAAGCAGTTCAGGCCCAGGGCGATCAGATCGTCGAAGAGTTCGTCCACGTCGCCGCACGAGTGGATCATCTGGAATTTGCCGGCTCCGCGGACGAGACCAACCATGCGCTGGAGTTGCGGCTTGATGAACGTTTCCCAAGCCGGCTTGCCCATGATCAGCCCGCGCTGCTGGCCCCAGTCGTCGCCGAAATACACGGCATCGATGTCATGTTTCAGCGCTTCGCGAACCTGAGCGAGGTTGTAGTCGGCGATCGCGCCGAGCAACTCGTGAACGAAGCCGGGATTGTCGATGAAGTCCAACATCAGGTTCTCCATCCCGCGCAGCGTCCACGCCCGCTCGAACAGCGAGAAGCCGAGGTAGAACACCCGAAATCGGTCCGGGTACTTCGCGATCTTCGCCGGGATGTCGGCGAAGAACCGGTGATCGAGCGGATCTGGGAACGTGTAGTCTTTCAGCGTCGGCTCCGGCAACACACAGCCCTCGACGATGCCGATGTCTTTGTCGACCGAGCGGTCCCATGTCACGCCGAAGACGTCCCGGAAGCGGTCGTTGCCGATCTGCTCGAAGAACCCGATGGCCGAGCCCAGCTCGAGGATGTGGTTGTCAACCGCCGCCTCCGCCGCGTCCTCGCCGCCGAAATGGTCGACCAGCATCGCCCACGGTTCCTGCGTGAATTGGCAATGCCACGGCACGTACGCGGGGCGTTGCCCGGTGAATACTTGGCGAACCACCTCGCGTTTGGTCCTTGCTTTCCCTTGGTCCATTTCCACAATCTCCGGCCTGCTGGCACCGTCGGATCACGCAATTCATCATCCATCGTCGACGATTGCTTGCACCGCGTCCAGAAGTCCATGGATCGCGTTCGAGACCTGCGGCCGAGATCCCGCGTCTGGGGATACACACAACGCCGCGCATGTTCCCTTCCGCAACCGCGGGCGACGCAAGCCGCGCCAGCGTTCGGCCGGCTGCGCACCCTTCCCGCCGGTTCGACCACTTGGTCATCGCGTTGCTCTTTTGCGTTGGTGCGGTGAAGCTGAATCATGAGGGAAGGATCGAGAATGAAACTCCTCGGACTGCGGGCGAATAAAGACAGTTTTCACCCGGTGACATTTCGCCCGGAGGGGCTGTCGTCCTGCGGTGGCCCAGCGACCTTCACCAGCCCTCTGGTGGAGTCCCAGATCACCAGCGATAACGGCCATCGCTGTCACAATCGTCAGATCCAGGCTTGTGCCGCGCTGTGAATCAAGCGGAATCGTCGATAGCGTTGTCGCAGCCTGCGTGACCTTCCAGAGGCGCTTCGACGTACCATGATACTCGACAACGGCAAGGATTTTGCCGAGCACGAGCAGCTTGCAGACAACCTGGACCTGGACATCTACTTCGCCCGGCCGTATGCTCCATGGCAACGCGGCACAAACGAGAATACCAACGGACTGCTGCGGTAGTTCTTTCCCAAAGGCACCGATTTCGCGCGGATCAGTCACCGCCAGGTGGCCCGCGTCGAAAAGCTACTCAACGAACGCCCCCGGAAGAGACTCGACTACCAAACGCCCGAAGAAGTCCTTGCCAAGAAACTGCGCTGCATTTGATTCTTGACAGCGCCCCCCACAAAAAACGCCGAGGCTAGACATTTTTTCGTCCAAACTCGTTTTTGGGCGGTTAGCCGAATCGACACGACCACTCTCGACCATACAAGAGGACTGACCATGCTACGCTTTCGCAACCTAACGTTCGTCGTGTGCATCTTTGTTGCCTGTGCAACAGTCGCCCAGGCAGAGCGCCTTAAAGTGCATAACATCTTCTCCAGCCACATGGTGCTCCAACGTGACAAGCCGATCAAGGTTTGGGGCTGGGCGACGCCGGGCGAGACGGTCACGGTGAAACTGGGCGAGGAAACGGCCAAGGCGAAGGTGCAACCGGAAGCCCCCGTCGAAGTGTTCGGCCTAGAGGACGAGTACGCAGGCTCGGGCCCCTGGGAAGTCACCTTTCCCGCCCGCGAAGCGAGCACCGAGCCGATCACGCTCGTTGCAACCAGCGGCGATGAGACGGTGACCCTCGAAGACATCCTGATCGGCGACGTCTGGGTCATGTCCGGGCAGAGCAACATGGCGTTTCCCGCCGAAAAGTCCGATGTTAAAGACCTTCTCCCTCAGTCCAACATACCGCTGCTGCGATACTTTTCGATCAAGACCAACGAACAAGCCACGCTGCAGGACGACATCCGGCCGGACGCCATCGACACCGTCAGCGGCGGTTGGGACGTTTCCTCGCCGGAGACGGCGAAGGGTTTCTCGGCCATCGGCTTCGTGTTCGGCGCGGACATCCAGCGAGCCTTGCAGATCCCCATCGGCGTGATCAAGAACGCCCGGGGCGGCGCCTCCATCGAGAGCATCGTGCCGGTTCACAAGTTCGATGACCACCCCCTCGCCAAACGCTATGCCGACTCGGTCAGGCAGCGCATGGCCGAGTTCGATCCCGAGGCCGAGGCCGATCGCATCTGGGAAATCGAGAAGGCGCACGCCAAGCGGAGGAACCAACCTGAACCGCAGCGGCCCGACCCGAAAGACCTGAGTTCGTGGAACGTGCCCGGCAAGAGCCCCAGCGACATGGGCAGCGTGCATAACGGCTTCTTCGGAGTGTTCAAGGGCTACAACATCAAGGGCGTGCTCTTCCACCAGGGCTTTAACAACACCCTCGGCAACAACTGCCGTCCCAAACGCTACCGCGTGCTGATGAAACTGATGGTCGAGGGCTGGCGCGAGGACTTCAACGATCCCGATCTTCCGGTCGGCGTGATCGGGTTCTGCGCGGGCGGCGAGCCGCAAAACGAAACCAATTTCGAGCTGGTGTCGATCGACTTCGGCCCCTACATCCGCGAATCACAGCGACTCGGTCTTGCGGACGTCGGCGATCCGGAGAACACCGAGTTCATTCCGGCTTATGATGTCCAGGTCCCGGGGCTGCATCCGGGCAAGAAGCGCGAGCACGGTCGGCGAGCAGCCCAGTGGGCACTCAGTGATATCTATGAGGCGCCCAATGCCTCCTGGGATACCCCGACCATTCCAAACGTGGAAACCAAGGGTGATATGATGATTGTCCGCTTTGGCTACAAGGAGCGGTTGCAGCCAGATGATGGAAGCCGCGTTCTAGAAGGCTTTTCCCTTGCCGGCGAGGACGGCAAGTTCTACATGGCCCATGCGCGTTACGAGCCTTGGGATAAAGACGAAACATGGACAAAAGGCTGGCAGACGGTGCGGGTCTGGAGCCCGATGGTGAAGAATCCTGTGGCCCTCCGCTACGGTTGGTCAACAAGTCCCATGGGCAACCTGAAATTCAGAGGGGATCAGGATATTCCACTCCCGAGTTTCCGTACCGATCAATGGGATCTTCCGGAAAGTGATGACCCGACCGAGAACCTGCTAGACGGAGCATTCAGTAACGAGCGGAAGGCAGACGCCGTAGAGCGTCTCGAATACCGCCGGACCGAAGAAGCCAAGCGAGCGGTTGAAATTCTGGAACGCATCAAGACCCTTGAACAGCCAAGCGTCTCCGAAGGTTCTTGATGCGTAAGTATGAGGAGGGGTTGCTCCACCATGTAATCATGTTGGCGGGCCGTGAAGCGTTGATCGAAACTGGCAACTCGCGAGACGCCAGAATCCACCAGCTGGAATCGGAATCAAAGCGCGCCCGACAACCGATGAAATCGCCAGCCGTGACCACGACGTGGCATCCCTGCCGGATCGCCAACCGGCGGGCCATCATGGCGGGCGGGTCGCCGACGTGGCAGCCCAGAGCCTCGGCGGCCTCGATCCGGTTCGCCTTGATCACGGTGCAGGATTCGTAGTCCCGCCAATCCCGACCGCGGGCCGGGTCCACGAGGACGGGCACACCTGCGGCACGGGCCTGCGAAAGCAGTGATCGGAGTAGCGGCGCTGTGCAGACGCCCTTGCCGTAGTCCTGGATCAGCAGGGCGTCGCCGATCGGACAAGCCGCCAGGTATTTGGCGGCGTCGCCTGGGATCGGGGCCTTGGATTCGAAGTCGAACCGATCCGGGCGAGATTGCCCCGTTCAGACGGATCTGTTCGTGTCACCATGCGCATCTCGCGAGACGGCTCGCAGTTCCACCTGTTCTTGGGAGTTCATTTGCAATGCCTGGATCGTGGTGCGTTGATGCAACCCGCAGTATTCGCAGCGATTTCCAGCACGCTGCTGGACCACTTCACGCGTTGCTTGGTCCATTAGCGTCGCCGTCGGCCAGCAGCTTCCGCGCTTTCGCTTGAAGAATGGCCACGAAATGGTTGGCTCTGACGTAACCCTCGTACTCGGCTCTCTCGCCGTCGGTCAATTCGCCTTCGGTGCTCTTCGACGCCAGTTCGTCGATGCGGTTGCGCAGGGGAGGGTCACCGCGGTAAGCAACCAGTGCCTCCGCTTGGTCTCGGGAGATGAACTGCAAAAGCGGGTCAGTCGCTCGGTCGAACGCTGCCGTGTCGAATACCTGCGCCACGGAATGCAGCCCCCCTCTGGAAGACCCCAAAAAGTTGGCGAGGCAAAATACCCGCCTTTCAAGGAGAACGCAAGCTGGTTTTTTGATTGGTGAAATCAAACAAAGCTCCCCGAAGGGGACTGTCCTCGAAACAATGCTACGCCGAGCCGGTTTCGCCAACTCGTTGTAGCATAGCGACTTGCTGTTTTTTCGTCAACGCCGGTGGCAGGCGGCGAAAGGGACCGTTGCCGCATGGCGATCAAAGAAGTCCTTGTGGGCGTGTTACCCCCATTGTCGGACCCTTCGCGAAGATCAACAAATCGTCCGCGTCCAATGGGAAGACGATCGGGCGGCGTCGGATAGCCATGCCAAAAAACCACCTTAGCAGGGAGGATTGATCTCCCGCCTGAATTGCCTTAGTCCCAGGGACGTGCGTTCAGGGTCGGCGGGGAATTCAGGTCCTGTGGTTGTCGCAACTTGTTGCGGTCGTTACGCTTATCTGCAAATTGAATCGGCCCTTGCACGAAACCTACGTGGCGGGAGGGGAACCTCGCCGTGGCGGAAAGACAATCGAAATGCCAACGCTGGACTGGATTGGGAAGAAGGCAGTCGTCAATCATCACCGGGAGGTGCCGTTTCGCCTCTTGAAGTGCGACGCCGCGATGTCGGTAGGGGACCCCGGAAGCGGAAACCTGCTCGTCCAGGGGGATAACCTGTTGGCGCTGAAGGCCCTGCTGCCGTACTACGCGGGCCGCGTGAAGTGCATCTACATCGACCCGCCGTACAACACGGGAAACGAAAACTGGGTCTACAACGATGCGGTCAACAGCCCAGAGATGCGGAACTGGCTGGGCAAAGTCGTGGGAGCCGAGGCCGAGGACCTGTCCCGCCACGACAAGTGGTTGTGCATGATGTACCCACGACTGTCCCTGCTGCGGGAGTTTCTGAGCCCAGACGGGGCAATCTTCGTTAGCATCGCCGATCATGAAGTTCACAATCTGCGGCACCTCATGGACGAGGTTTTTGGCCCGCGAAACTTTGTCGCGTCCATCATCTGGCAGAAGATTTTCTCCACAAAGAATTCCGCACGCCACCTCTCCGAAAGTCACGATTACATCATCTTGTACGCGAGAGACGCCAATCGGTGGCAGCCAAACCTGATCCCCCGCGCCGCCAAGCAGGACGCCCGATACCGTAATCCGGATAACGATCCGAGGGGACCGTGGACATCAGGCGACTGCTCGGCACGCAACTTCTACGGTGCGGGGACATACGCAATTACCTGTCCCTCAGGTCGTGTTATCCAGGGACCTCCGAAGGGAACGTATTGGCGTTTCTCCAAGGAGACTTTCGATGAATTGAATCGGGATGGTCGCATTTGGTGGGGTAAGAACGGAAACAACGTCCCCCGACTGAAGCGGTTTCTTTCCGAAGTCAAGCAAGGGCTCGTGCCCGACACGATCTGGCTTCATGGTGACGTGGGCAACACGCAAGAAGCCAAGAAGGAACTGGTGTCGATATGCGATTTTGAGGATTCGCCGTCTGTGTTCATCACCCCCAAGCCAACACGGCTGGTTACGCGAATTCTGGAAATCGCCACCGACAAAGATTCGCTTGTGCTGGATTCGTTCGCCGGCAGCGGAACCACGGGGCAAGCTGTCCTGGCGATGAACAAAGCAGACGGCGGCAGTCGCCGGTTCATTGTGGTTGAGATGGAGGAGGGCATCGCCCAGGGTGTCACCGCTCAGCGGTTGACCCGAGTCATCGAAGGCCACAAAGGCGAGCCGGGGCTGGGCGGCGGCTTTCGCTATTGTCGCCTTGGCCAAACGATCTTCGACGAAGCCGGCAACATCCGCGCGGGGGTATCCTTTGCCGATCTCGCCGCGCACGTGTTCTTTGCCGAAACCGGTGAACCCCTGCCGAAGCGGAGCAGCGGCAAGTCTGCACTGCTGGGGGTGCATAACGATAAGGCCGTTTACCTGTTGTTCAACGGGGTGCTTGGTGACCGAAGCCCTGACGGCGGAAACATCCTGACAAACGCTGTATTGGCGATGCTTCCGCCACACGACGGACCGCGGATCATTTTCGGCGAAGGCTGCCGACTGGGCGCGGCGAGGCTGAAACGGGAGCAGATCGTTTTCAGGCACATCCCCTACGGAATCAAGGTGTTCTGACCATGCTCGAGCTGAAGGAATACCAGAAGCGAAGCCTCGCCGCGCTGGAAAGCTACCTCTGTATGGCTGCGACGGCAGGCGACAAAATGGCGTTTCTCCACCACACGGAGCGCCCGTATCGGTCCGTGCCGCAACTGCCCGGACTGCCGTACATCTGCCTCCGAATCCCAACCGGCGGCGGCAAGACGCTCGTGGCATGTCATTCCCTGGGCGTCGTTGCGACGGAGTTTCTTCAGACCGAAACCGTGGTCTGCCTTTGGTTGGTTCCGTCTAACACCATTCGAGAGCAAACCCTAGCCGCCTTGCGGGATCGTCGGCACCCTTACCGTCAAGCGGTTGAGGCCCACTTCAGTGGACCGGTCACGGTGATGGACCTGACGGAAGCCCTGTACGTCACCCGTCCTACGCTGGCCAGCGAGACGGTCATCGTCGTTTGCACGCTGGCCGCCCTGCGTGTCGAAGATACGGAAGGCCGCAAGGTGTACGAACCGGCCGGCGCGCTGATGGATCACTTCACGGGGTTATCAGCCGAGATGGAATCGAGGCTGGAGAAGAACGCCGACGGCGTGGTGCCCCGTTCGTTGTGCAACGTGCTGCGACTCTGGCGGCCCGTGGTCATCATGGATGAAGCACACAACGCCCGGACGCAGCTCTCCTTCGACACCTTGGCTCGGTTCAACCCTTCGTGCATCATCGAGTTCACCGCCACGCCGGAGACCACGCACAAACCCGATCGCGGACAGTTTGCCAGCAACATCTTGCACCACGTGTCGGCGGCGGAACTGAAGGCCGAAGACATGGTCAAGCTGCCGATCAAGCTGGAGACTCACGCAGATTGGAAGGAAGTCGTCGCGGCGGCCCTCAAGACTCAGCGGACCCTCGAACAATTTGCACGAGACGAGGAAATCCAGACCGGCGAGTACGTGCGTCCCATCGTGCTGCTTCAGGCCCAGCCGAAGAGTCAAACCAAAGACACGCTGACGGTGGACGTGGTACGGCAATCGCTGCTCGACGACTTCAAGATTCCCGAAGACCAGATCGCCGTTGCCACCGGGCAGACCCGCGAGATCGACGATGTTGACCTGTTTGCGCGTGAGTGCCCGATACGGTTTATCATTACCGTTGCGGCGCTCAAAGAGGGTTGGGATTGCTCGTTCGCCTACGTGCTGTGTTCAGTTGCCGAGATCGGGTCGGCAAGGGCGGTGGAGCAGATTCTCGGACGGGTGTTGCGATTGCCACGGGCCAAAAAAAAGCAGCAAGCCGCGTTGAACTGTGCGTATGCCCTGGTGGCGTCGTCCAAGTTCCTGGCGGCGGCCCAGTCGCTGAAGGACGCGTTGGTCGAAAACGGGTTCCAGCAACTGGAGGCTGAGCTATTCGTCCGTGACGAGCAACCGCAGCAGACGCTTTTCGGCGTTGGCTCTTTGTTCTTTGAGGCCGCCGAAGTAGTGAACGAAACGCCGGAGTTGTACCGACTCCCGGAAGACCTGCGTCAGCGTGTCACGTTCGACGAGAACACGCGAACGCTGACCGTTCGCAAGTTCCTTACCGAACAGGACAGAACTGCACTGGAGGCGTGCTTCACCACGGCCGAGGGCAAGGGGGCGGTCGAATCGCTCTACCGCCTGTCGCACGGGCGGCCAGCGCAGCCTGAGCCGCAATCTGTGGAGCGCGCACCATTTCGCGTGCCGATGCTGTCGATCCGCGTGGACGGTCAGCTCGAACTGTTCGAAGACGGCCATTTCCTGGACACACCCTGGAAACTGTCTGACTGCGATAGCTGCCTGACCGAGGCCGAATTTCCGTCCGAAAGCAGTAGCGAGTCTCACGGTGAGATCGACGTGACACGCGAAGGGCGGCTGGAGGTACACTTCGTCGAGCGCGTTCGTCGGCAACTGCGATTGCTGGGGGTCGAGCCGGGCTGGGACGTAGCCGGGCTGGCCAACTGGCTTGATCGCCAGATTCCTCACCCCGATATTATCCGAGCCGAATCGAGCCTGTTCATACATCGCGCGTTGACCGCCCTAATCGAGTCGCGTGGACTGACGATCGAGCAATTGGCGACCCAGAAGTTTCGGTTGCGTCCCGCTATCGCCCAGAAGATCGACGGGCATCGGGCGCGACAGGCCAAGCAGGCGTTCAATCGGATGCTGTTCGACACAGGTACCGGGAGCATCGAAGTCAGCCCGGAGGTTTGTTTCGCTTTTGATCAAGATCGTTACGCCCCCAACTGGTACTACGAGGGAGCCTATAGATTCCGAAGGCACTACTTCCCGTTGGTCGGCGAACTGAAGAGCGAGGGTGAGGAATTCGACTGTGCTGTGTTCCTGGATCAACTTGATACGGTCAAGTTCTGGGTCCGGAACCTGGAGCGACGCGCCGAAGGGTCGTTCTGGTTGCAGACGGCCACCGACAAGTTCTACCCGGATTTTGTGGCCCTGCTGGCGGACGGCCGGATACTGGTTGTGGAGTACAAGGGCGAAGATCGCTGGAGTAACGATGATTCACGCGAAAAGCGCGCCATAGGCGAGTTGTGGGCCGACCGCAGCAACGGCCGATGCCTCTTCATCATGCCCAAGGGGCCTGACTTAGTGGCGATCGAATCGATGATCCGGGCCGCTCACTAATGCAACCCTCGTCGAACTGCGGCGCGTGGCCTGGTGCTCGGGGGATGATGCCGCAGTCGGAGGATCGAAGCGACTTCCCCGGATTGTGGTAGTCGAACCCGACGAAGACTGAGGAAACCGAAAAGGCAAAACAAAGACGCGAAAGACCTTGTGCCGACCACAGGACCCACAAAGACATCCGGAAATAAGCAAGCGGGGAGGGCGGTCCCCGTGCGTACCAATGGGTGACTTCGCGTACTTACTGTGGCCCCGGTGCCTCAAGTCCCCCGTTCAGAAGCAATCCGTCGATTTGAACGGACGCCAGCCAAAGCTCACGGAGACGGCCGATGTAGGCGAGATTCGTGCGAGCAAAAGTCTGCTGCGACGTGAGAAGCTCAAGATAACTGAACGCACCTTGCTCGTAGCCGGTACGGGTAAGCTCGATCGATTGCTTTGCATAGGGCAAGATGTCGCGCTGGTATTGCTTCACTTGCTCACGAGCGATGTCGTATTCCCGGAACACTTCGGCCAACCGATCCTGCAGTGCCAACTCGATTCGCTCAACTTCTCGCTGGGCAGCTGCCAACTCCGCATTGGCCTTCATGATGTTGCCCTGATTGCGATCGAAAATCATCAGTGGCACACCAAGCTGAAGGCTGAGAGTCGTATCGCTTGAGTCATCGTTGTAGCGGACGGCTGCCTGAGTCTCGACATTTGGCTTCCTGCCCGCACAAGCCCGTGCAATAGCCCAGCGCGCCCGCTCGACTCCCGAATAGGCGTGAGCCAACTGCGGACTTTGGTTGAGGAGAGTTGCCGAGGTATCATCCCATGACAGGTCCGGCAGATCCCCATCCAGACTGTCAGTCAGAGGACACGGTTGCATACCGGGGACGCCCACCACGAGTGCCAACCGCCGCCAGGCGGCGCTGTGTGTTTTCTGAGCTGCTGCAAGTTGTAGTTTCGCCGAGTTAGCTTCAACGCGGGCTTGGAGGACATCGACCTGGCTCGTTTCCCGTGCTTTGAAGAGACGGTCGGCCACGTCGACGGCAGTCTGCCCGATGCCCACCAATTCCTCCGCGATTTCCATCGTCTGTTGTGCGGCCAGGGCTTCATACGCCCGGGAACGAACGTCATTCAGAATGCGCTGCCTTTGCATCTGAAGGTTCCACTCTGCCTGCTGTACCTCCTGGCTGACAACTGCCTGGTTTAGCCCCAGCTTGTTGGCAGTCACGATTTCCTGCCGCAGATACATGCCGTGCTGGCCGGCGCCTCCATTCTCCCCCATTTCCTCGGCTTGATATCCGATCACCGGATTGGGGTAGAGACCAACTTGAACTTGCTGCCCTTGAATGGCTTCGACTTGCCGAGCCGCCTGAGCCAGCGTCGGATTGTGGCTCTCAGCCATTTGCTCCAGCTGCGCAATACTGATTGTCTCTACGCGAGTCAGCTCTTGCGGTCGAGGTGCAGGTACGACTTCAGAACGAATCGCCGGCTGATTCTCCGGGGCTGCCAGCGTCGGATTCGCCGTAGGCTGCTGGCACCACGCGTTGCTTGCCGCAAACGCGCAAATGCCGCCAAAGACTACCGCGTGCAAGACTCTTGAGATTTGTTGAATCACGTTTACCCCTTCCCTGAGGCGTTTGCGCTTCGACTCACATCCAATTGTATCGGCTGCATGGATTATGCAGCTTAAACCAATTATGCGGGCGTTGTGCTTTGCCCATGCCCGTTTCGATATGCCACGCCAAATCACTCGCAAACAAGTCATTCAAATTGCTTCGCCAGATGCAACGGAGCCGACGGTCCGCTGGTTTCGGCGTCTTCCTCATCCTTCACCTTCTCGTAGACCTTACGGCCGAATTTGAAGAACAACGCGGGTGTTACGATTTGGTCCAGCAGGGTCGACATCAGCAGGCCGCCGATCACCACGACGGCCAGCGGATGGAGGATCTCTTTGCCAGTTTGGCCAGCGCCGAGCGCCAAGGGAATCAAGCCGATCATCGTCGTAATCGCGGTCATCAGAACCGGCGCAAGCCGCTCCAGGGTGCCGCGGACGATCATCTTCTCGCCGAAGACCTCGCCCTCGTATTTCATCAGATGAATGTAGTGCGAGATCATCATGATCCCATTGCGGCTGACAATCCCGGTCAACGTGATGAAACCGACCCAGTGGGCCACGGACAGGATCGTCGCACCGGCCCAGACCCGCGGGATCTCCCACCACGACGCGTCGGCGAGCGTCTCGGCAGTGGGTTGGTTCACCCACAGCAGAGCGATGACGACCCCGATGGCGGCCTGGGGGATGTTGCTCATGACCAGCAACGCAGCCCGCCAGGAGGCGAGGCACTTGTAGAGCAGCAGGAAGATCCCGGCCACGGCGAAACTGCCCAGCAGGAGCAACCGTCGATTGGCTTCCTTGCGGGCCTCGAACTGGCCGCCGTACTCGACGAAATAGCCGTCCTTCAGGGTCGGCTTGACCTTCTCTTCCACCGCCGCTTGGATGTCTTGGACGACGCTGACCAAGTCGCGCCCCGCCGTGTTGCACTGAATGATGAATCGCCGTTGGACATTCTCGCGGTTGATGGTATTGGGGCCCTGGGTCGGCACAACGTCGGCCAGCGTTCCCAACGCCACCCGCGAACCGTCCGGCGTGCTGATCAGCGTCGCCCGGATGGCGTCGATGTTGTTTCGGGCTTCTTCGTCGAACCAGACGACCAAGTCGAACACGCGTTGCCCTTCCAGCACCTGGGAGACGGTCCGGCCCTGCAACGCCGTTTCCAGGGCCTTGGCCACGTCGGCCGGGGCGAGCCCATAACGGGCGGCGTCTTGTCGGCGGATGGTCACTCTCACCTGTGGGATGTCGACTTGCTGTTCCAGTTGCAGATCGACCACGCCTGGCACGGCGGCCATGACTTCGCCGATGTCCTGCCCGCGGTCGCGAAGTTCCTCGATGTCGCGGCCGTACAGTTTCACGGCGATCTGCGAACGGATGCCTGACATCATGTGATCCAGGCGGTGGGAGATCGGCTGACCGATGTTGACCTTGACGCCGGGGACTTCAGCCACGATGTCTCGAATTTCCGCCATCACCTCGTCGCGAGGTCGCCCGACGATTTCCACGCCGAATCCGTGGAGGCCCGGAATGGCCCGCAACACGGCGAAGTGGAACCCGGGCTTAGGCCGTTCGGGCTGGATCAGTCCAACGTCGATTTCCGAGAAATTCACATTCTCGGCGTGTTCATCCAGTTCGGCGCGACCGGTGCGGCGCGAAACGTGCTTCACCTCCGGGATCTCCATCAGCATTCTTTCCACACGAAGCGCGATGCGATTCGACTCCTCCATGCTCACCCCCGGCGGGGCCATGGCCGCGATCGTGAGCGAACCCTCGTTGAAGCGTGGGAGGAATTCACCGCCCATCCAGAAGATGGCCGATGAGAACACCAGGACCAGCCCGGCAAACACGGCGATCACGGCCGTAGCGTACCGCAACGTAAACCGCAGCAGGTGAGTTTCCACCCACTTCAGCCAACGAAGCAGCAACGGGTCGCCTTCCTTCTTGAGGAAATTCGCCCTCGGCAGCAGGTACGACGCGAGCACCGGAGTGACGGTCAGCGATACGATCAACGAGGACAGCAGCGTCGCCATGTAGGCGAGCCCGAGCGGTGCGAACATTCGCCCTTCCAGGCCGGCCAGGGAGAAGAGCGGGAAGACCACCAGCACGACGATCAGCGTCGCGTAGACGATGCTGTTGCGGACTTCGCACGAGGCGAGGAAGATGACCTTCAGCGGCTTGTCGGGCGACGGCTTGTGGTAGTTCTCTTTGAGCCGTCGAAAGATGTTTTCGATGTCGACGATCGAATCATCGACCAACTCGCCGATGGCCACGGCCAATCCGCCCAGCGTCATCGTGTTGATGGAGATGTCGAAATAGCTGAACGCCAGAGCGGTGATGATGATGGACATGGGGATCGCGGTGAGCGTAATCAGGCTGATCCGCAGGTTCCACAGAAAGATGAACAACACGACGATGACCCAGATCACGCCGTCGCGGATGGCTTCGTTGACGTTGTCGATCGCCGATTCAATGAAGTCCGCCTGCTTGAAGATATCGGTTGAGATGACGATGTCTGGCGGCAATCGACTCCGGATGTTGTCCAGCGTTTCGTCGATCTTTTTCGTCAACAGCAGAGTGTCGGCGCCGGGCTGCTTCTGGACGGAAAGAATGATCGACCGCTCGCCTTCGATGCTGGCGTCGCCGCGGCGCACCGGTCCGGCGTACCGGACATCGGCTACCTGGCGGACGGTGATCGGCACGGGATCCCCGGCGCGGACCGCGGTGTCGGCGATCTCCTCCAGCGACGTTGCGCGGCCGATGATGCGGATCAGCGACTCGTGCGTCTTGCTGAGCAGGAAGCCGCCTCCGGTGACGATATTCGATTTTTCGACCGCCGCGGTCAATTCATCGAGCGTCACGTCATGCCGCGCCAGTTTCTCGGGCGACGTCAGCACCTGATACTGCTTCATCTCGCCGCCCATCACGCTCACCTGAGAAACACCGGCAACCGCCAACAGCCGCTGGCGGACTTCCCAATCGGCCAGCGTGCGTAACTCGATCGGCGTCGTTTCGCCGGTCGCCCTCATTCCCACCAGCATGATCTCGCCCATGATCGAGCTGATCGGCGCCATCACCGGATGAGCCTCCTCGGGGAGCCGTTCGCCGACAAGTTGCAGTTTCTCGGCGACGATTTGCCGGTCGACGTAGATGTCGGTCCCCCAATCGAATTCGACCCAGATGATCGAAAGCCCGATGCCGGAGGCGGATCGCACGCGACGGACGTCGCTGGCGCCGTTCATCGCCGACTCGATGGGGAACGTCACCAGTGTCTCGACTTCTTCCGGCGCTAGCCCGTGAGCCTCGACCATAATCGTGACCGTGGGGCGGTTCAGATTGGGGAACACATCGATGGGAAGTTCTGCCGCCCGCCGTCCGCCGTAGATGATCAGCACGACGGTGACCGCAAGCACAAGCACCCGGTTCTTCAGGCAGAAGGCGATAATATGGTTCAGCATCAGAAATGGACTCCGTGTTGGGAAGGCCCGCGTTTACCGATTTACTCGGATGGACTTAAGTTGAGCCACATCGCCGGCGTCGGAATCTCCCGTCGATTTTTCGATGATCGTCATCCGGGCCAGCATGCCGCTCTTCAACAGGTGGTCGGGATTGGCCACTTCCACCCAGACTGGCAGTACCCGCATGCGTTCGTCCATCAGCGGCGAGATCCGCACCACCTTGCCGTTTACCTCCAGGTCCGGATAGGCGGTGAAATGGACATTCGCCGGTTGCCCCAACTGAACTCGATTTGCATCGCGTTCGTAGACAAACCCCTTGACCCAGACCTTCGACAGGTCGTCGATTTCGAACACGGGTTCCCCGGGATGCACGACCTGGCCCGGTACGACGCGGAAGGCGACGACATGGCCGGACATTGGCGAGCGAAGAGGAACGCTTTGAACCAGTTCGGTCAGCGAACCGGCTTGCGTCATGTCAGCCTGCTTGAGTCTTTCGATGGCTTCTGGCTGCAAACCGAAATGGCCCAGTTGCCGTTCGAGCACCTGAGCCTTGGTCCGGAGCGTCTGCTGTTCACTTTGCAGCTCCCAACGCTGCCGCTTTGCCACGACGCCTTGGTCATGCAATTCTTCCAGACGTTTAAGAGACTGTTCGATCAGCCGCACGTGACTGAGCGTCTGAAGTAAATCCAATTGGATCGACCGCAATTGAAGGCTGTCGATCTCCGCCAGCACATCGCCCTGCGCGATTTGCTGACTGGGCTGGATGAAGATCCGTCGCACGCGGCCCTCGATCTGCGATGTGACCAAGGCTTGTTGGTCCGTGGGCAATTCGACGGAACCGTGAGCGACGGCGACAACATTCTGATGCGAGTCCGGTTCTGGCTCTGGCTCGGGTTCTGCGTCATTGACGCGAGCCTTGTGCTCGTTGCCCAACAACGCGGCCAAAAGAGAGTTGCCAACCACGACGACCTGGTCGCCTGGAAAGACGCCTTCTAGCACCTCGATCCCACCGTCCTCGGTCAAGCCCAGTTTCACTTTCCGGTTCTCGTACTTGCCGGGCATCCGCTGGACCAACAGGTAGTTGCCTGTGCGGCTGCGAATCACCGCATCGACGGGGCATACGATTGCTTCCTTGGCGACTTGGACGGAAACTCGAACCCGTCCGAACATACCGGGCCGAAGTTTCTGATTGGAGTTGTCGATGGCGATTACCACGCCCTGGGTCCGTCTTTGCGGGTCCATTGTCAGTCGCAGGTGGTCGATTTCGCCGCGGAAGAGCTCGCCGGGTAACGCCGCAAAGCTAGCCTCAACCTGTTGGCCCTTCGCCAGCAGTCGCACTTCAGACTCCAGCACTTCGCCAATAATCCAGAGCGTTGTGGGATCGACTACGTGGTACAGGTGGTCCGTAGGGCTGACCATTTGCCCAATTCGCACGTCGGCGTGGGTAATGACGCCGCCCACGGGGCTGACAATCGAAACGTAGGAGAGCAACTCGCCCCGCTGTTCGACGCGACCCAGCGTCTGGTTGTCGAAGCCAATTACCAACAGTTTCTGCCGGGCAATCTGAAGGGCAGCCGACACTTCAGTGAGCTTTGACTCTGACTCGAGCAGTGTCTTGCCGGCAATCACGCCCTGGCGATCGAGCGCAGACTGTTGCTCGACCAGCTTGCGGGCCAAGTCAACCTGCACTTTGGCTTGAATCAGGTCCAGCTGAAGCGTTTCCAACTCTGTGCTGACCACACGAGCAAGTTCCTGCCCCGGCGCTACGGTTTCGCCCGGTCGGACCAGCACGCGGTCGATCTTGCCGGGCACCAGCGACGTTACCATCGCCTGTGCGTGCCAAGGCAGTTCCACCCGCGCGTTGACGGTGACCGCACGGTGAATATCACCGAACTCGACCTTGGCGGTCGTCAGGCCAATCGCCTCGCGGGCCTTATCCGAAAGCATGATGGTGTCGCCGGCGATAGTCACACCCTTGGTCGGCAGCGGCGCATGGTTTTCATGCGCCGCTGCTTGACTCGAAACGACCAAGAAGGCCCCAGCCGCAAAAGACGCGGCTACAAGGGTGCGAGTTATCGCAAGGAGGTTCTTCCACAACATCGCAAGGTCTCCTTGCGTATCGTTCAATCTTGGGTTGGTGAAACGAAACAACGGAAAGGCAGCCGGGATCAGCCCTCTGAAGCGGTGTCAGACGGCTGCGCCGTAGCAACTTCTTCGAGGCCGGCCAACTTCTGGTCGATGTCACCAGCCACAGCCGCGAAGTTGGGATCCTGTTTATTGTCAATGTTCTGATGGACCTGCTCAAAGAGTGTCCGCAGTTCGTTGGCCGAGGTGTTGACGGCCTCCCAATGTTCCTTGGGTATGCCTGAGTTGCGGGCGATCTCTGGAAGCCATTGCAGCAGCAAATCCGCTTGGTCCAGCGCTTGGTGAGCCTTGTATGGGTTCTCTGGAATGCCCGCAGCCGTTTCCTGCTCGATCTCACTACGGAACTGTTTCAACGTCGCCACCGCGTCGGCAAACTTGGCGGTCCGTTCGCGAAGCTCGGTTTTCTGTTCCTCCGTGATCGGAACATCATGGGGGTTGTAATCATCCTCACCTTGTGCCGCCGGCGCTTCACCGACACGGGACGGTTCTTGTGATGGCTGAGAGCAGCCACTCAGGACACCAAAGGCAACCACGCTGAAAGCAACTAGCAGGGCGGCAGACAATCTCATCGACATAGAACTTCTCCTTGCAAAGTAGACGAAAGAAATCACGGGAGTCAGGACAGATTCCACGCGCAACTCGCCGGGATCACACTTCCCAGCAGCATTGGAGATGCGCGCAGACGAAAGGCTATCGCATCAAGAAACAGCCGAGCGCGCAGTCAAACTCACGCCATCAGAACGCCGGATCTTTCACGGCGCGCACGATCGCACAGAGGTGTGCAAGAAACAGGTGCTGGAGCAGACACAACGACCTGCACGAGCGCAGCATCATCCGACGAGGAATGCATCGACGCTAGGATGATCTGCTGGATTGAACTCGACACGGTTGTCTGGCATGGCAGCGGCTCTTCGTCGGATGCGAGCACAGACAGCGCGTCTTTCCCACGAGTCTCCCGATCGTTTTCGTTCGACGTCGGTTCAGGCAGGGTGAAGTCAAGACCCAGGAACTGAAGATGCAGATGCCACCAATCACCGCTCATGATGTCGGTTTCGCTCAGATGGGGTGCCGCCAAACGGTGCCCTGATTCATCTCCGTGGTGTTCGTGGTCGTCGGACCATTCATGATCTGCGTGGTGTCGATGATGAAAGTCGTCTCCCTCCGCGAGGGGGTGCATGTGCCTGACTGCCGGAGGCGCAACGGTAGCTGCCAGCAGCAAAACTGCCAGTAAAGTACTCGTTGCTCGTATCATCCGGGGGGCTACCATGACGCCAATGTTCTCAGATTGGAGTTTCCATCAAGCGATGTGAATAATACGGGAAATTCAAGGAATAGGGAAGGTGCATCGATTATTCGTGTAATATCGGTTGATCCGCCCGTCGCACTCCAGTCCTTTATTCCACCTGGTCAGGGGGGCGCCCGTTTGCGCATACCCTCGAATGCGTAGGGTTAGCAAGCAGGTGCCACTCCGATACATCTCACTTGGCGTGCCCCTGCCTTAGCAGCGAGCCTGCACCCGGCACCGATCGTTCCACCCGTGGCCAACACCAAGCCCAGCGTCGCCAGCACCGTGTCCCCAGCGCCACAGACGTCGCGGACCTGGACCGAAACCGCGGGGACCCGTCGTACTGCCCGCCCGTCCGACCACCAGAGGCCCAACTCGCCGGCCGTGACCACGACGTGGCATCCCTGCCGAATCGCCAAGCGGCGGGCCATCATGGCTGGCGGATCTCCGACGTGGCATCCCAGGGCTTCGGTGGCCTCGATTCGATTCGCCTTGATCACGGTGCAGCCCTCGTACTCCCGCCAGTCCCGACCGCGGGCCGGGTCCACGAGGACGGGAACGTTCGCGGCCGTGGCCCGCGACAGCAGTGATCGCAGCAACGAGGTCGTACAGACGCCCTTCCCGTAGTCCTGGATCAGCAGGCAGTCGCCAATCGGACAGGCCGCCAGGTACTTGGCGGCTTCGCCTGGGATCGGAGCCTTGGATTCGAAGTCGAACCGATCGGGGCGAAGCTGGCCGCGCAGGATGAACCGGGTCTTGTTGGTCGTCGGCCGGGTCGAGTCGGCCCACAGGTGCGGTGCGATCTCGTGTGCGTCCAGCAGCTCCAGCACCTGGCCGCCCGGCACGTCGCGGCCGATAACGCTGGCCAAACTTGATCTCGGTGCGCCATTTCTTCGTTAAGCCGTGACCTCGCGCAGCAGACGTTCTGCCAAGTCCGCGACATCGAGTTCATTCGCCCAGTGGCGCAGATAGCCGTGATCGAGTCGATCCGCTTGCAGTCTCGCCACGGCGGTCAGATCACTCCATTGCCGTTGGGAGGTCTCGTTTCCCAGTCGATACCATTCGAGCTTTAGCAGAATGATATCTTCGGCGGTAGCAATCGGCGCTGCCAAGAGCCCGCCCTCGCCGATCTTGTCTCGTACCGCTCGATCTTGGACGCTGCGATCAAAGGCCCGTCCTTTGCTGACGAAGATATCAACCTTGAACGAGGTGGCCAAGTGAATGAGATTGAAACAACTGCGCCGCCGCACCGCATCCAAGACGGCTTGTTTGCTGACGTAGAATTCGTTCTGCAACGCGGCAACCAAGCGGAGCGCAGCCGCTTCGTCGAGTTCCGCTCCGAGGTCTACATCTAAGGTACTGCGAGAAGCGCCATGAACCGAACTGGCAACGGACCCACCGATGCAGTATCGAACACCCAGACGATCTAGTTGATCGACGACGGGCAAAAGCGACTGGACCAATTCACTCGCATTGGTCATGGTCCCGTTCGTCCTCGTACTGCCGCGTGGCCTCGGCCAATTCTCGACCGTAGTGCAACTCGATGAATTTGTAGCCGATCTCACGTTCCGTCCACTGGGGATGGACGCGCGAAATGGCGCGTTTCGACGCTCGGATCACCTCGGAGGAGAGTCGCAGGGCCAGTCCGAGCCGCTCCGATGGCGATTTGCTGCGCAACAGCCGCATTTGTACCTGATCGGCATCAGGCGTCGTGTCGGACAGCAAAGTCATCTCGTCTGCTCATTGGTTGGGCAGGACAGAAACCAAAAAAGCCGCGAGCGACCGCTCTCGGCTCTGAAAGTCAACCCATCAGGTCGCCACCAATCTGGCAGTAAAAGCTCCCCCGGTAGGACTCGAACCTACGACCCGGCGGTTAACAGCCGCCTGCTCTACCAACTGAGCTACAGGGGATCGCTCGCGGAAAACATAATCTAATCAATCGCCTTTTCTTCGACAAGGCTTGAGCTGGGTTAGTTCATTCGCAAAATTCGTTACAAATATGGCCAACATGAATTTACCAATAAGTACTGACTGTGGAGTAGGGAATGGAGTATCGCCTAACCCGAATTATCACGACGTGCTCCGCGGGGCCGTAGTGCAGGCTGCCAGCCTGTATTTGGGGAACACAGGCAAGCTGCCTGTGCTACAACTCGCCCCCGTGAATAATCCGCGCCAGTGCCTGTCCCAGTTTTCTTGGACAGCCCGCAGGAAGAAATCTACCAACGATCGGCACGGGGCCCCGACTCCGCCGCAACGTCGAAAGGCACTCCAGCGGCTTGGGAGACCTGCGGTCGAGGTCTGTGGCTCGGTCAGAGACAGGCCACAGCGCCGCGAAAGTTACCGGCAAAACGCCGCGGTACGCTATTCTTTGCGGGCTGCCTTACGACAAAGGAAGCGGCCTCTTGCCCTGGCGAAATAGTTCTGCATGATCAGTAGCAATCGCCTCGTCACCGATCCCGAAGTCCATGATTCCCGGTGCAATCCCCATTCAAATTGGGACATAGAAGTCTTTTTTGACGGCGACTGCCCGCTGTGCCGGCGCGAGATTGCCGCGCTCGGCCGCTTGGATCGACGGAATCGGATCCGGTTCACCGACATCGCGGATGCCGGTTTTTCGCCGGAACTGTACGGCAAAAGCATGTCGCAGTTGATGGCTCAGATTCACGGCCGGTTGCCGGACGGGTCTTGGGTTGTGGGCGTCGAGGTATTTCGCCGTCTCTATTCGGCGGTTGGTTTGTCCTGGCTGGTGGCAGCGACTCGTCTGCCAGTCGTATCGCCAATTCTCGAATTCGGCTATCGCCAGTTCGCCAAACGAAGGCTGAAATGGACGGGCCGCTGTTCCTCGTCGGGCGACGGCTGCCGCTCGCGTTGACAAGAGCAGGTACTGGAACGAGTGGCTCGTCCTGTGTTAGACTCTGTCGGCATGGAAGATCCCGCTGCGATGTTGCACGGATGGAAACATGTCGAAGAAGAACAAACGGGACCGCGGCAATCGACGTTTCGATGTCGATCACCTTCTAATCGCCAAGCGTGAACTGGCAAAGCGCAATGCGAAAGTGGCGCTCGAACATGCTCGGCTGCAGCACCAGGAATCACCCGATGCTGAAAGTCGCGATGTCCTGGAGCGAGCGATGCTGGCGCGGGCCGAGCAGATGCACGACCATGGCAACCGCGATGCTGCCACGGGCCTGATCGGCGAACTCGACAAACTTGGCGTGACGGTTGCCGAGGTCGCATCGTCGCTCGGCCGGCTCCGGGTCCTGCTGGGCATACTGCCGCCGAAGAGCGACTGTGCGGGGGTCAGTCCGACGCAGCCGCCTGATGAGTTGGCGACGGTCTTAGCGGACCAAGCCGTCCTCTATCCTCAGCGGCGGTCTCCGACGTACACGGAACTGAACGAGCAGGCGGATTTGGTGCGTGAATCGCTGCGCGACGTCGAACGGGGCGAGGACGCGGCGGCCGTTGATCGGCTAGCGGCGATCGGGCGAAAGAGTCCGTTCGCCGACTGGCGGCTGTTCGTCCGCGGATTGGTGGCTCACTACGCAGACGATGTCGAGCGGGTCGAGGCCAACTGGGGTCGGCTCGATTCCCAGCGGGCGGCGTATCGCATCGCGACCAACCTGCAGGTGTTCAGCGGACGGCTGAAGCCCGAGCAATGCCCGCTCGATGTCGGCACGGGCCAGCGGCGTTTGCAGTATTCCGCGTCGGGCAGCTCGGTGGTCAGCCAACTGGAAATCATCCGAGACCATTTTCAATCCGGTCGTGGTCACCGTGCCTTGAGTGCCTTGCGTTCGTTTCGGCAGCGGAACGGTCAATCCCGCAAGAAACTGATCGAGCGAATGACCGACTTGTTTTGGAAACGTTTGGTCGCGGAAGAAGACGATCGCGGAATTCGACAATTGGTAAAGGCCGTTCCGGGACCGCCGCTCGATCCGAATTGGCATCGCGCCCGGGCGCTGCTGTGGGATCAGTCGGATTCGTCGGACATGAATCTCCTGGAAGATCTGTGGACGGCCTACACCCGCGATCTGCGGCAGTGTGACGTCTTGAGCGAGGACGAGCGGAGGATCGCGGTGTCGCTGGTCTACCGCCGCTTGGCGGAGGCATTCATCGACGCGGCGATGGCCGAAGCGTCGAACCCCGCATCGAAGTACGAATCGTGGCAGGAATACGAGGACGAGGAAGAGGAAGACCAGGAGAATTACCTCGAAATCTTGCAGTTACAGGCCGAGCGGCATCTCCGCAGCGCCCTCCGCGAGCACCCTCAACTTTTGGATGCGCATCGAGACTTGGTGTCGCTGTACCAGGACATGGATCGACCGCTGGACGCGGTCGAAGCAGCTCGCCAGCTACTGAAGCATTTTCCCGATCATTTCGACACCCTGCTGTGGCTGGCCAATTATTTCATCGAAGCCGACGATCCGGTCGCAGCCGCTCCCTATGCCGACGAAGTCTCCCGTCTACGTCCCCGCGACCCGGCCGTCCAGTCACTGATCTGGAACCAGCGGATGGGAATGCTGCGGCAACTGACGCGCAAACGCAAATTCGAACAGGCGCGGCAGCAATTGAAAGAGACCTTCGCGGCGCCGCCCGGCGACGTGAGACCCTACACGATGGATCTGCTGCAAGCGACGATCGAGTACAAAGCCAAGAGCTTCGAGACGGCCGAGATGCACTTGCAGGCCGCGGTCGGCAAAGTCCAGGAACCGACGGCCGTTTGGTTGATGATGCATGCGTACGCAGATCGTTTCGGACTTAGCCGCGAAGTGAAGAACGATTTCCGCGACCGCTTCAAGGTGGCGGTCAAGCGACGGACCACGAGCGAAACTGCCGGGCACATGGCCGGTTTTCTCCGCGACTTCCTGGTTCGCCGCGTCAAGTATTCGGGATTGGCCACCCATCAGCGGCTGGTCGTCGCCTACCTGAGTCGCACGACGAGAGTCGCGTGGCAGCGAGAGGATCTGCGAGCCGTCTGCGAATTCCTCAGACACCTGACGACTTGGCAGGCGCGGGAGATGTGTTCGAAGCTGGCGGCGGAGGGAATCCGGCGGTTCCCCGGCGATCCGATGTTTCCCTACCTGCACGCCAAGTTCGCGATGCAGGCGATGCCCTACCGCTCCGATTTCATGTTGCCGGTACGAGACTATGAACTGGCTCTGGAGTGGAACAAGACGTCCGAGCACCGGCTGTCCGAGGAAGACCTCGAAGACGCCAAGCGCGGACTCGCCGCCGCGCAACTGACGCGGGACATGATGAGTTCTTACTTCAATCGGTTCGGCGGCATGATGGGCGGCTTCATCGATCCGGCCGATGAGAGCGACGACTGGGACGACGAAGACGATTGGGATGACGAAGACGACCAAGAAGACGACCCGTCGCGAGGTCGATCCCGCGGGTGGGGCTGGACGTCCGGCAGTGGATCGCAGGGGAACACGTCGGATTCCGGCAAGACGCAGCGCACTTTCCCGTTTTGACGCCCGATTGACAACAACAACGAGGTGACGATGATCGCAGATCCGTACCAAGTGCTGGGGATCGAGCCCAGCGCCGACACCGAGGCCGTTCGCAAACGGTATCTGGAGTTGGTGCGCCAGTACACGCCGGAACGCGCTCCGGAGCGCTTCGCCGAAATCCGGGCGGCGTACGAAACCTTGCGAGATCCTGTGACCAGTCTCAAGCTTCGGCTGTTCGATCTTCGTTCGACGGACACGTTTGACAAGTTGATCGCCGAGGAGAAACAGCACCTGTGGCGGCAACGGATTCCGACGGACGTTTTGCTGTCGCTTGCGGACGCTTGACGGGCCGCCGAACGCGAAAAGACCGAAGATTCAATTCGCCGGTGGATGGGCGATCATGCGAAGCTGGTACGAAAACGAAGAACTCCTGAAGCGATTCCGCGAGTGGCTGGGCCGTACGGAATCCGAAATCGCTGCGCTGGGACTCGCCGGAACGTTCGACGATACAGCCGACGACGCGCTGCCGGACGCGGGCTTGATCCAATTGATCGAAGCGTTCACGGCGTTGCGGCAGGAGATCAAGCTGCAGACCAAGAGCAACCGTGGTGTGGAAGACGCCGTCCAGCAAGCGCTCGAGGGACTTGACCAGGCCGCGGAACAGATGCGGTCGGTCGAGGCTCGCGAAGCCGAGGCCGCGGCCCGCGCCGCGCGTCCGCTGGTCGACGCCTTGATCGAACTGGACGAAGCGCTCGAACGGGGTCTCCGAGCGGCTCGCACCGCTCACGCCAACATGCTGGACGACGCGGTGCGCCGCTACGAACAGGCGGCACAGCAGCGCTTCGATCGACTGTCCGCTTGGCAGCGCTGGAAGTCCCGCGGATGGTTCGAGCAATCCGCCGCCCTGTTCCAGGAGCAAACGACCGATCTGCATCGGCGGATCATGCTGCCGCTGCTGGAAGGATACCAGTTGATCTACCAGCGACTGGAGCGGACGCTGAGCCAAGCAGGGATCGAGCGCATCGACTGTCTGGGACAACCGGTCGATCCTACGCGAATGACCGTGGTGGAATTGGTGGACGACCCAACGGTCGATCCGGAGACCGTCGTCGGCTTGGTGCGACCCGGTTACGAGTGGCGAGGCCGCCTGATCCGCTACGCCGAAGTCCGCGCAGCAAGGCAGGACATCGGCAAAGGGAAAGAACAGGATTCCTGGGAAGAGGAAGAACTCGAGGACGGGGACGAGTTCGAGAAAGAGCGTGAGCACGACGAAACGCTGGAGGACGAGCACGAGTTCGAAGACGAACACGAGTACGAAGACCAATACGAAGATGAACACGAAGACGAGTTCGAGCACGAAGACGAGTTTGAAGACCAAGAAGTGCAGGAACGCGAGCAGGTAGAAGAACGCGTGCATGAAGGTGCTGATGACTCGGCCGTCGAACACGAGCACGAATGCGAAGGAAACAACGGCCGGGTGGAAGAAGAACACGAACGCGAAGAGGCGCATCGCGACGAAGAAGATCGCACGCCTGATACGCAACCCGATCAGCAGGAAGACGGCGGACGCGAAACGGAACTCGAGTCCGCGGACCAGCAGCAACGCATCGAGAGCCAATCGCCTGTGGAAGAGCAGGAACCGGGGGGAGCACACGAGCGCCCCGATGAGCAGCACGACCTAGCGGAGCAAGCATTCCCGCAGGACCAGGACGTCCCGGACCTGCAAATGACCCCCACGCAGTGCGAGCACCCCGACCAGCCAACGGACATGGAGCAGAGCGAGCACGCGGACCAGCAAGAATCCCGGGCACGACAGGAGTCCCAGGGGCCGCACGAGTACCGGGAAACGGAGTCGCACCAAGAGCCGCAGTGGTATCCGGAGCCACAATGGTATCCGGAACCGCAATGGAGTTTCAGTGCGCACGCGGACGCGGAGCCGCGCGAAGAACAGGAACTGCACGAGCGGCTGGAAGACACCGCCGAACCGCAGGATCCGCCTCCGCCGGAGCAGCAGAACTAATTCGGAACCCATCGCACGGACAGCCCAGCATCTCAACCTTTTCGGAGAACGAAACGTGGAAACGATTATCGGCATCGACTTGGGGACGACCAACAGCGCCGTCTGCCTGATCCAGAACGGCAAACCGGTGATGATCAAGGACGCCGACGGCCAGGCGATTCTGCCCTCGGTGGTCGGACTCGACAGTCAAGGACGGCTGCTCGTAGGGCAACCGGCCCGCAATCAGGCCATCCTGGCCCCGGAGCGGACCGTGCGGTCGATCAAGCGGAAGATGGGCCAGGACACCAAGGTCACGATGGGCGACGCGACTTACGCCCCGCAGGAGATCTCCGCCATCATTCTGCGGACCTTGAAGGACCGGGCGACCCAGGTGCTGGGCCGCCCTGTCAGCAAAGCGGTCATCACCGTTCCGGCGTTCTTCAACGAGACGCAGCGCGAAGCGACTCGCCAAGCCGGCGAACTGGCCGGGTTGGAGGTCGTGCGGATCATCAACGAACCGACCGCCGCGTCGCTGATCTACGAAGCGACGGCCGATCGGCGCGAACGGCTGCTGGTCTACGACTTGGGCGGCGGCACGTTCGACGTCTCGATCGTGCAGGTCGAAGGCGGCGTGGTCGAGGTGCTGTCCAGCCACGGCGATACGCAGTTGGGCGGCGACGATTTCGACGAGCTGTTGCTGAACAACGTCTGCGAGCGGTTCAAGCAGGAGCACGGCCTGGATTTGCGCGAGATCCCCACTGCCCGGTCGCGGCTGCTGCAAGCGGTCGAAGAGGCCAAGAAGCAGCTTTCGTTCGACGCCTGCGTCGCCCTGAACGAGGAGTTCATCGCCGAACGGGACGGAGCTCCGCTGCATCTGAAAATGGAACTGTACCGCAACGAGTACGAAGATCTGATCGAACCGCTGCTGAAGAAGACCATCCGCTGCGTCGACGACGCGCTCGACGACGCGCACTTGCACGCCAAAGACATCGACAAGATCATCCTGGTGGGCGGCAGCAGCCGCACGCCGCTGGTCCATCAACTGCTGGAATCGCAGTTGTCCCAGACGCCGCACCAGGAGATCGATCCCGATCTATGCGTGGCGATGGGCGCCGCGGTGCAAGGCGCGTTGATCGCCGGCGACGACGTCGGCTCGGTGCTGGTCGACATCACGCCGCACACGCTCGGCGTCCAGTGCAAGGGCTTCATCCACGGCATGCCGTCGCTGTTCACGTTCTCGCCGATCATCTCGCGCAATACCGCATTGCCGGCCACGCGTTCCGAACTGTACAGCACTTCCGTCGAAGGCCAGAAGGCGGTCCAGGTGAACGTCTACCAGGGCGAGGAGGCGGACGTGCGCCGCAACCAGTTCGTCGGCGGATTCGTCCTGGCAGGGCTGGATGAGTCGGCGGACGAGGGCAACGAGATCCTCATCCGCTTCGATTTGAACTTGGACGGCATCTTGAACGTCACCGCGGTCGAACGTAGCACGGGATTGGAAGACCGGCTGACGATCAAGAACGCCATCACCGAGTTCCGGGCCGAAGGCCACGAGGAGGCTCGCGCCAAACTGGCCGAGATCTTCGGCGACCGCACCTCCCCCGTCTCGGCCAGCCGACACCCGGTCGCGGAGGAACCGCACTTGCCCGAGGCCGAACGGGCAGCGATCAAGGAAGCCATCCACTTGATCGCCAAGGCGACGAACCTGTTGACCGAGGCCGGCGAGGAAGACGCGGAGGAGATTCGGGGCCTGATCGAGCAACTGGAAGACGCCATCGCCAACCAGTCGCTCTCGGATATCGGCCACTACCGCGAGAAACTGGAAGACATCGTGTTCTATCTGCAGGACGCTTGACCGACGGACGAGGAATGTGGGCCATGTTCGAGGCGCCGGAGTCATCCCCCAAGCTGCGCTGCCCGACGTGCGGCGCGGCCCAAGTCTGGTCCGATACGTGCCGACGCTGCCGCAGCGACCTGAGTCTGCTGCATCAGGCGCTGCGGGGAGTCCAGCGTCTGCGCCGGGCATGCTTGGCGGCGTTGCGCGACGGGCGCTATGACGATGCCGTCGAAGCCGCTCGCCGCTGCTGCCGCCTGGACGCGAGCCAGGCGAACCGGCACCTGCTGGCCATGGCCCAGTTCTACCGCGGCCGATTCGCCGCCGCCGTGCGTCTGGCCCAGGGTCGGTAGGTCATTTGCGTGTCCGTTGTCCGTTCCTTGTCTCCCATCCTCGGAGTCGCGACCATGAAGACCGTCCATCCCAAGTTTGCTTCCGGCGGCCGCCGAACGTTCGTCCTGTTGTTCCTGCTGGCGTTGATCCCGGGCCCGCCGCCGGATGCCGCCGAGTCGAACCGGCCCAATCTGGTGTTGATCTTCGTCGACGACATGGGCTACGGCGATCCGAGTTGCTACGGAGGCCGGCTTGTCCCCACCCCGGCCATCGATTCGCTGGCTCGCGACGGAGTGCGCTGCACTGACGGCTACGTCACCTCGCCGGTATGCGCGCCGAGTCGCTGCGGGATCATGACCGGCGCGTACAACCAGCGGTTCGGCATGCAGTGGAACGACGACCGCCGGAAGTACACCGTCGGCGGGCACCGACTGCTGCCGCAAACGTTGCGGTCCGCGGGCTACGTCACGGGCCATATCGGCAAGTGGAACATCCCCGTGGACACGGGCGAATGCTTCGACGAAGTCCACTCGCTGATCGATTGGGAAGCGGATTTCTTCCCGGACCAGGACGGGAACTACGTCGGTGTGGACAACCCGGCCCAAGTAGGATCGAGCAAAGTCCAGGGGGTCTGGGGACCGGAGCGGCCCGGCGACGAGTATCTGACCGACCGACTGGGCCGGCACGCCGTCGAGTTCATCGAGAAGCACAAGTCGCGGCCGTTCTTTCTGTACCTTGCCTTCAACGCGGTCCACAGCCCGTGGCATGCCAAGGCGGCCGACCGACAACGCTTCGCGCAGCTCAAGCCCCACCCGCTGGACTACTACGCCGCGATGATCGCCTCGCTCGACGAGAACATCGGCCGCGTGCTGGCCCAGTTGAAAGCGTCCGGATTGGAGCGCAATACGCTGGTCGCGCTGGCCAGCGACAACGGTCCGGCGATGGGCAGTCCGCGGATCGTGGTCTGGCCCGAGGGTTGGCCGGACGAGATCCTCGTCGGCTCCGCGGGCCCGCTGAGCGGCCACAAGGCACAATTCCTGGAAGGCGGCATCCGCGTTCCGTACGTGCTCCGTTGGCCCGCGCGGCTGCCGGCGGGCCAGGTCTACCGCCAGCCGGTCAGTACGATGGATCTGTACGCCACGTTCTGCGCTGCGGCCGGCGCGCCGGTCCCCGACGGCACTCGACTGGACGGCGTCGATCTGCTGCCGCATGTGCTCGGCGACCGGCCGGAACCGCCCCACGAGACCCTGTACTGGAAGAACGGCAACGACGGCGCCGTGCGGCAAGGCGACTGGAAACTACTCGTCCGTCCATGGCAGCCAAAGTTGCAGTTGTTCCACTTGGCCGACGACATCGGTGAGACCCGCGATCTGGCCGCCGAAAACCCGGAACTGGTCCAGCGTCTGCACGCCGCCTGGCTGGCCTGGAGCGAACCGTTGCCGCCTCGCGCCAATCCGCAACCGGCCAAGCCCAAGCCGACGGGGGCGAAAGCGGCGAAGACTCCACGATGAAGCGGCGCGCCGTCGCCGCGGTCCGATGACCGTTACCCAACAGCCGGGACGCTGGCGGGACGTTTCCCACCTTTCGGCTTCAGCATCCGCAAGGCGGACTGCAGCGCCTCGGCAAACCGATCGATTTCGTCCAGCGTGTTGTACAGGTAGAAACTGGCGCGCAGGCTGGCGGAGACGCCCAGCTTGGCGTGCAACGGCATCGCGCAGTGGTGCCCGAGTCGCACGGCGACTCCCTGCTCGTCCAGCATCATCGCTACGTCCTGGGCATTGAAGCCATCGATCACGAAACTCACGATCCCGCCCTTCAAGCCGGGGTCCGGACCGAGAATGCGCACGCCGTCAAATCGGCTCAAGACCGCATGCATTTTTTCGGTCAACCGCCGCTCGTGGGCCGACACGGCCGCCAACCCGACCGCTTCCAAGTAATGCACGGCGGCGGCCATCGCGATCGCCGGCACGATGGGCGGCGTACCGGCTTCGAACTTCTCCGGCAGGTCGGCCGACGTGAATCCGTCCAGTGTGACGCGGTCGATCATGCTGCCGCCGCCCAGAAAAGGCGGCATCGCATCCAGCAGTTTCTCGCGGCCGTACAGCACACCAACGCCCGACGGCCCGAGCATCTTGTGGCCGCTGAAGGCCAGGAAATCGGCGTCCAGATCCCGGACGTCGGTCGCGTCGTGGGGCACGCTTTGCGCCGCATCCACCAGAACCAGGGCACCGACCTGGTGCGCCCGCGCGATGATCGTCTTGATCGGATTGATCGTTCCCAAGACGTTCGAGACGGCCACCACCGAAACGAAGCGCGTCCGCTCGGTCAGCAGCTCGTCCAGGGCCGTCAGATCCAGAAGACCGTTGGGGGTGACCGGCAGGAAGCGCAGACGGCAACCCGTCCGCTGAGCCAACTGGTGCCATGGCACCAGATTCGAATGGTGCTCCATTTCGGTCAGCAGCACCTCGTCGCTCGCCCGCAGGTTGGCGTCTCCCCAACTGCGGGCCACCAGATTGATCGAGGCGGTTGTGCCCGGCGTGAAAATGATCTCGCACGAACGTTCGGCACGAATGAAACGCTGAACGGCAGTACGCGCGTCTTCGAACAACCCGGTACTCAACTCGCTAAGCCAATGGATGCCGCGGTGTACGTTGGAGTATTGGCGCTCGTAGGCCGCTGTAATGGCGTCGATCACCGCCCGGGGCCGCTGCGTGGTCGCCGCGTTGTCGAAGTAAACCAACGGCGTCTCGTCGCGGACCCTGGTCTGCAAAATGGGAAAATCCGCTCGCAACGCGTGAGCGTCCAGCGGCAAGATATCGTCAAGAGGCATGAGCTACGGCCCTTCGGTGTCTGCAAGATCAATCCAAGGGCGATTCCACCCTTTCCGAGGAATCTTATGGACCGCGGCCCCCCGTGACAAGCGGAGCAGCAAAAGGATGGTCGCCCATGTCCCAAAAACAGTCTTAGCCGATCAAGTTGCGGCGACCAATGAATTCATGGCTCGCTCCTCGTCCCCACCGCCAATTTGCCTTAGCAACGGCCGACGTTTCGAGCTGGATGCCCGACAGTCGGAGCAGCGTCTGCGACGCCAAGTCGAGCAGGCTGCCCGTCACGTGCGTCCGCTCGAAGAAGCGGTCCGGATCGGTGTAGTCCTTGTGCGCGCGACCGTCGCGAATCTGGTCCAGGTGGATCGCGAACTCCGACGCATCCAGCGGACGGTTGTCCCGCAGATCCTCGCGCGGGGTCACTACCTGATACCAAGGTTTGAGTCTAGCCATCCGAAATCCTCTTCGGCAGGAGAACGTAGTCGTTAATCGCGTGAGGTTCAGGGTAGGCGGATTCTGAGCCTTCCAGCTTCCGCCGTGACGATCGCACCAGCAAGGAGTTCCGAGCCGTGTGCCGACAGCACTTGGTGACAGACGACACTTTGCTGGCGGGCCGAAATCCCCACCAGACGCACGATGCCGGAGTGTGCCGCACCGTGCAGAATGGCCAACTCGCCGAAGTCTTTGTCCAGCGTCACCAACACTCGACCTTCGCTGTGAGCACAGGTCAGGATTTGCTCGTCGCCTGGATCGGTAGGCCAATCGCCGCTCCAAACGACATCGTGACCGAGTGCGGCCAACTCATCGCGCGCCCGGCCCCAAACGCAACTGTCCAGCAGGATTTTCATGTCGGGGACCCGATCAGCAAGGGTTCGATCCGTTCATGGCCCACGACGCGTCGGGCAAACAAGAGGCAGGCCCTAACGTCATCGGCTTCCAACCACGGATACCCTTCGAGGATCGTCTCCACGGTGTCCCCGGCCGCCAGCATTCCCAAAACATGCTCGACGGCCAACCTTCGGCCCCGAATAATGGCCTTGCCGCCAAAGATCTGCGGATTGAAGGTGATCCGTTCCAGGAGTTTCTGTTCTTCCATCGCGCTTTCTCCAGAGAAAACCGTTGTACCAGTCGGAACTTCTGTAATTCTACCGACTTACGGCGCAAATCCAATCTTGAGCCTCCGAGGGCGCAGAATCGGCCATTCATCCCAATCCGTTTCTTGGTAATGCCTTTCAGCAACTCAGCTCAGTCCGTGGTCAGGGCTCAGCCGTCGAACCACCCTCTCGAATACGAACGCCGCGTACGCGATGGCTGCCTCGATGTCCGCTCGGGTCAACGACGGGTAGCTGGCGAGGATCTCGTCGGCAGACAGGTTCTCCGCCAGATTGTCCAGCGCCACGGACACCATCACCCGCGTGCCCTTGACGCACGCTTTCCCATGACACACCAGCGGATCGACGGTGATTCGATCTTGCCAAACCATCTGCTTCGTCCTCATAAACGTGGACAGGAAGACGAGGGCCAGGAATATCAGAAAGCCGGTTCTTGCCTTCATCTTCCTGTCGTCTATATCTGTTTGCTTCAAAATGGACGCAACGTCCAGTTGGTGGTGCTCGACATTGACGACCGGGTTCCAACCGAGATGGGCCGGACCCTGGATGGCGTTCAAGTTTGGCGTGCCGGCACAGTTAAACACAGCGTACAGCCAGTAATCGTCTTTCAACCGCTCCGCCGTGCGGTACTCGTTTTCGCTGAGCGCCACAACGCCGATGCCGGCGCGGCCTTTGACCTCGATGAAACGGTCCTTGACGAACGGCCTGGGGTCTTCGGGGTGCGGGCGCCGGCTGATGAAATCGAACCCGCGGTTTCCAGACTCGACGCTCGCGACAACCCAACCGCGGGCCTCTTCTCAGCGAATCGCCCATCGGGACCGTGGCCAGAACCTCAACCCGTTCCGGCAGCGTTGGTCCGCTGACCAAGCATCCGGGTCGAATCGAGCTGTTCGTGTTTGTGGGGCGGTCGGATTGGGACATGTCGCCTGACCTATCGGGAGGGTCGCGGATGGCTAAGCGTATGCGATCGCCCCATCGTCCGCAACCCGGCAATCGATCGGCTGGACGAACGGTGGGCGCTCACCTTGGCAGAGTCCGACTTCCCGCGAATCGGGCGTCGATTACAGGTCGTGTCCGCTGTCGATTGATGACATTCGGAGAGCCATTCAGCAGATTGGCGGTGGCGATCGAGTCGTTCTCAGGAACGCGAATCCCGTTGGCATCGTCCGTCGCGATGGCGGCGACGTCTGCGTCGGGCACAGCCTGGCAGGATGAAGCAATCCTGGTCGAGTTCTCCCGTGCGGTACGCCTGCAAGACGTCTTCTACACTGCCGCAAACATGGGCCATGACCTTGATGCCAAGGCCCTGCAGGATCGTTTCCAGGGTCTGCGAAACGGCTCCGCAGAGCACTGCTTCGACGCCCGAACTGCGGAGTCGATCCGCCCGCCCGACCAAATCGGTTCCGGGCAGGGTCAGTTCCAACTCGCTGCGGCCAACTTCCTGGTTGTCCCGCAGGTCGACCACCAGGAAGTGCCGCGCCTCGTCGCACACGGGCGATACACATGACTGCCAGTGAGGGATTGCGATCTTCATACGGCGGTTGTCTTGCACGTATCGGGCCAAATCGAGACACCTTGCGAATGCTGACCGAAATCGGCGACCGCCAGGGGGTTTTTCGGGGCACCGTCGAAGCCAACGCGGTCCCGCGTGGTAATCTGCAAGACTCCGGGAACCCGTCCAGCGTGGCATTTTGCGGTACTGGACTTCGCGAATCACCGGACGCAGGGCTTGGCAGGTGGATCTTTCGGCATCCGTCGCAGCGAACGTTGTTTTGGCACGCGCGATGCATAGCAGTCTGCCGACAGTTATCCCAAGGATCACATTGCCAAGCGTGTGGACAATTCGGCCGTGATCCGTAACCCTAGCGAATCGTTCCCAGGAGAACAGTCGATGAAAATCGCGATTCCCGTATCGGCGGGACGTCTTTGCTCGCATTTCGGACATTGCGAGCAGTTTGCGTTGGTCGAGATCGATGAAGCGACGCGCCAGCCGAAACCGGCCGTGTTCCTGACGCCGCCTCCGCACGAGCCGGGCGTCTTGCCGCGCTGGTTGCACGAACAGGGCGCCCAAGTGGTCATCGCGGGCGGCATGGGCCAACGGGCTCAGCAACTGTTCGGCGACGCGGGAATCCAAGTCGTGGTCGGCGCCGATTCCGAAACGCCTGCGGAGTTGGTCGAAGCGTACTTAGACGGCTCTCTCACCTCGGGACAAAATCCGTGCGATCACTGAATGGCGAAGCCCGCCATGGCTCTGGCTGCGAATCCCTTTCGTCCCTGCGGCGGTGCAGCCATCCCGGTTGCTTCGTCTGCGGGGCGGCGAACGGCCACGGTTTGGCTTTGGAGTTCCGCTTGGACGAGCGAGGAGCCGTCGAGGCGTCGTTTCCGTGCCATGCGGTGTTCGAAGGCTATCCGGATATGCTGCACGGCGGGATCATTTGCGCCTTGCTGGACGGCGCGATGACCAATTGCCTGTTCGCGCACGGGCATGCTGCGGTAACGGCCGAGTTGAAGGTTCGTTTCCGCCATCCGGTCGTCACTAAGCGTCCGGCCCGGGTGCGGGCGTGGATCGCCTCGACGCTCCGTCCCCTGCACGAAATGGCGGCGGAACTGGTCCAAGAGGAGCAGGTGATGGCGACGGCGAGCGCGAAATTCATCGAGCGACCAGCGGCATTGCGGTTTGGCGCGTGAGAGCGGGCATTCTGTTCTGGAACGTTGCGCCGCTCTCTGCATGGGAAGGAGGCTTGAGGTCGATGCGTACACGGCACTTGACCAGCGTCTTGCTGGCATCGTTGTTCCTGGTTGGATCGATCGCCCGCTCGGCCGAGTGGGGAGATCTGAAAGGCCGATTCGTTTACGATGGTTCGCCGCCGGAACGAAAACCGCTGACCATCACCGCGGACCTCGATTTCTGCGGCAAGAAACCCATCCTCGACGAGCATCTGGTGGTACACCCGGTCAACAAGGGCGTGGCCAATGTGATTGCCTGGCTGTATGTGGGGCGAACCGACAAGCAGCCGCCGGTTCACGCTTCATACGAAGCCGCGGAGGATGCCGCGATCACTTTGGATGCGAGTGGTTGTCGCTTCGAACCGCATGCCTGCCTGCTGCGGACAAGTCAAACGCTGATGCTGCGCAATCTCAACCCGATCGGCGACAATGCCAAGATCGATACCTTGAGCAACCCGCCGATCAACGTCACCTTGCCGATCGGAGCACAGGTGAGCCAGAAGTACGCGACGGAGGAACGGCTTCCCGTCCGCGTCAGTTGCGGAATCCATCCGTGGGAATCGGGCTGGCTGCTGATCAAGTCGCATCCCTACATGGCCGTTTCGAACGAGCATGGGGAATTTGAGATTCCCCGTCTGCCCGTGGGGCGATGGACGTTTCAGTTCTGGCACGAGCAAGCGGGATATCTCAGCGAAGTGACGATCGGCCGCACGGCGGTGCAATGGGGGCGAGGACGAGTCGACCTGGACATCAGGCCGGATGGCCGAGACCTCGGCGATATCTTGCTTGCACCCGATTTGTTCAAGAAGTAGGCTGGATGGTCGCGACGACGCTCCCTTTCGTCATACGGATCGGGAATCACCGATGTGTGCTCACCAGCCAGGGAACGAGTCCCTCGTGAATCGGTACGCTGGCGGCGCGTGTTCCAGCATCAGCCGGGAGATGAGCGCCCATGTGCCTTTCACCCTTTTCGGAACGCTGACGGGAATTGCGATCCTGGTGGTGTTCGTCGTCGCGAAAGTTCCGTTGGGTTTCTCGACCGGACTGTTCTGGAGCCTGCATCCGTTGCACGTGCTGCTCAGCGCGCTGGTGACGGTGGCCATGTACACCCGGCACAGCCGCCGCAGTCTGCTCGCCGCGCTGGCGGTCGGGTACGCGGGTTCGGTCGGGATCGCGACGCTCAGCGACTGCGTGATCCCGTACGTTGGCGAGGCGCTGCTGGATCTGCCTGGCCGCGGCATCCATCTGGGGTTCATCGAAAAGTGGTGGCTTGTCAATCCGCTGGCACTGGCCGGGATACTGGTCGGCTATCGCTGGCCGCACACCAAATTTCCGCACGCCGGGCACGTGCTGCTGAGCACCTGGGCGTCGCTGTTCCACATGACGATGGCGATGGGACGCGCCCCGAGCCTTCCCGAGTACGCCGCGACCGGCCTGTTCCTGTTCCTGGCGGTCTGGATTCCGTGTTGCACCAGCGATATCGTGCTGCCCCTGCTCTTGGCAAGGAAATAGCGGAACGAGGCCGCGGTACCTTCGCGTCCCGGACGCGGCCATCGCGTCCGCCCGCCCCCAGCCAAATCACTCGGCGCCGGTGGCCGTGCCGGTCAAGATGATTCCTTGCCGGGCGAACGGTTCGGGGCCGGTGCCGTTCGCCTTTGTTTCCAGAGCACGAACTTGCCGATCTCCGGGTGGGCAAGCAACTTGTCGCGCGTGTTGTAGTTTCTACCCAGTTCCTTTTCCTCGGGAACCAGATCGTGGATGGCGGCGTGGCAGGATTTGCAGACTTCGATCCCGGCCTGCATTTCCTGACGCGTGTAGCGGCGTTTGAACCACTTGTTCGAATGCAGGGTCCGCGGAATGAAGTGGTGAAAGTTGTAGGCGTCTTCGACTTGGCACAATTCGCACAGCATCGGCTCGATCCCGGAGACATCGTTCAGCGTTTCGCAGTCGCGTTCGTCCCGGTGCATTGTATCAGCGCGTCACCCGGGCGGCTGGTTCCGGCCGCCGGGGGCGCGAGGCAGATTTGTCGTCTTGCCAAAACGGGCCCCAGCGTGTAGGACTAGGCGAACACACGCGGTGCGAAGGAGAGCCAGCATTGGACGAGGCACAACGGACGGGCGACGAACCAAATCGGACGGTGACCACCGGCGCGGCGGACCGGTTCTGGCACCTGCGCGCCTGGGCGGGCATCAACGCCAGCGGTTGGTTCCGCGTGCTGGTCCGCAACCGCTGCGCCGTGTCGCCTTCGCGGATTCCGATGGCCATGATCCTCAGCGGCCTGGGGCCTTTCAATTCGGCGATGTCGCTGGTCCAACAGGCGGTGTACGGGCGCCGCATCGCCCGCACGGAACTGGTCGACGATCCTCTATTCGTGCTCGGGCACTGGCGGTCGGGGACGACGCTGCTGCACGAGTTGCTGGTCCATGATCCGCAGCACACGTGCCCGAACACGTACTGCTGTTTCGGACCCAACCATTTCTTGCTGACCGAAGCGGTGATGAAACGGTTGTTGACGTTCCTCTTGCCGCGGCAGCGACCGATGGACAACATGGCCGTCGGTTGGGATCTGCCGCAGGAGGACGAGTGGGCGCTGTGCAACATGGGCGTCCCTTCCCCTTACCTGACGATCATGTTTCCGAACCGGCCCGCGCAAGATCCCGAGTATCTCGATCTGCGCGACTTGACGCCCGCCCAGCGGCAGCATTGGCAGCGCTGCCTGACGTGGTTCCTGAAGTCCTTGACGGTGCGCCACCCGCAGCGGATCGTGCTGAAGAATCCGTTGCACACGTTCCGCGTGCGGGCGCTGTTGGAGGCTTTTCCCCAAGCCCGGTTCGTGCATATCGCGCGCAATCCGTTCGACATCTTTCCGTCGACGGTCCACACCTGGCAGAAGATGTACCGTTACCACGGCGTCCAGGTGCCTCGCTTCGAGGGCTTGGAGCAGTACGTACTGGACACCTTCTGCCACATGTACCGCGTCTTCGAGGAGGACGTGTCGCTGATTCCACCCGGCCGCTTCTGCGAAATCCGCTACGAGGATTTGGTACTCGATCCCGTGCGTCAGATGCAGCGCGTGTACGAGCAATTGAATCTGGGGGGGATCGAAGCGGCTCGTCCCGGCTGGGAAGCGTACGCCGCGCGGACGGCCGGCTACCAGCGCAACCGCTACGTCTTGCCCGAAGCCCAGCGCGCGCAGATTGCGGCGCGGTGGTCGGGTTACCTTGAAAAATACCGCTACAACACGGACGGAACATGAACCATCGCGCGAACCGCAAGGAACCGGCTGTCTTGATCACCGGCTGTTCGACGGGCATCGGCTATGCCTGCGCCTTGGACTTGGCCCATCGCGGCTGGCGTGTCTTTGCCGGAGTGCGCAACGAGGACGACAGTCGGCGGATCGCCGACGGAACGGCGGGCCGCGTACAGCCGGTCCTGGTGGATGTGACCGACGGCGCGGCCATCGCCACGGTCGCGGAGCAACTGGACGCCGCCTTGGGCGCCGCGGGGCTGGACGGGTTGGTAAACAATGCCGGGATCGTCGTGCCGGGGCCGTTGGAACTGTTGCCCACCGAGGCATTTCGTCGTCAGTTGGAGGTCAACGTGTTGGGGACGCACGCCGTGACACGGGCGTTGCTGCCGATGCTCCGCCGCGCGACGGGGCGTTTGGTACTGATGGGATCGATCAGCGGGCGGATCGCGCCGCCTCAGTACGGCGCCTACGCCGCGTCGAAGCACGCGCTGGAGGCGATGGCGGACGCTTGGCGGGTGGAGTTGCGTCCGTGGCGGATGCGCGTGTCGATCGTCGAACCGGACAACGTGGACACGCCGATCTGGAATAAATTGGACCAGTCGGTATTGGAGTTGGGAAATCAAACCGAGGCGGCGACGGCCGCGATGTACCTGAAGCAGATGGAGGGCGTTCGCGCCGGGGGCCTCAAGATGGGCAGAACCGGGATGCCGGTCCGTTGCGTCGTTCGCGCCGTACGGCACGCGCTGACCGCCCGTTGGCCGCGGGCCCACTATCCCGTCGGACTCCGCACGCGACTGGCCTTCTGGGGCGCGGGCAATCTGCCCGCGTGGATCATGGACGGCTTCCTGAAACAGGCCGTGGGCGGTTGAACGCCGGAATTGCCACAAAAGGGCGCAAGGGACACAAGAAACAGCGACGCCTTCTTCTGTGTTCTTTGCGTTCTTTCGCAGCCATGGTGAAATACCCCGCCGGCCGCGCCCCGTCTTGCTGACGGCCGGAATTCAGGTAATCTTGTCACCTGCTTGGAAGATGCCTTGCACTGGTTCGAAATAGGTACAAACCGATGAAAATCCACGAATTTCAGGCGAAACAGATTCTGCGCCAGGCGGGAGTGCCGGTCCTGCGCGGGATGGTCGTCAAGACGGCCGAGGAGGCCGCGGCGGCTTTCCGCGAGTTGGGCAGCCCCGTCTCGGTCGTCAAGGCCCAGATCCATGCCGGCGGTCGCGGCAAGGGCACGATGATCGGGCATCCCGACCAACGTGGCGTCCAATTGGTCCGCAGCGCCGAGGCCGCGGCCGAGGCGGCTGGCAAGATGCTCGGCAACCGACTGGTCACGATTCAAACCGGCCCCGAAGGCCAGACGGTGCGGCAGGTGCTGGTCGAGGAGGGCTGCGACATCGCCCGCGAATTGTACCTGGGCATCGTGATCGACCGCGCGGCGGCCATGCCGGTGCTGATGATGTCCACCGAAGGAGGCGTGGAAATCGAGAAGGTCGCGGCCGAGACGCCCGAGCTGATTCTCAAGGAGCATTTCGATCCGCTCGCCGGGTTGCAGGATTTTCAAGTCCGCAAGCTCTGCCAGCGGCTCAAGATCGACGGTCCCGCGGCCCGGCACGCGACCGCTTTCATGAAAGCGATGTGCCGAGCCTTTGTCCGCTACGATTGCAGTCTGGCGGAAATCAACCCGCTGGTGATCACCGGCGGCGGCGAAATGGTCGCCTTGGATGCCAAGATCAACTTCGATGACAACGCCTTGTTCCGGCACAAGGATCTGGCCGAATTCCGCGACTTGGCCGAGGAAGAGCCCGCCGAAGTCCGCGCGGGTAACGCCGGGCTGAGCTACGTGAAACTGGACGGCAACATCGGCTGCCTGGTCAACGGGGCCGGGTTGGCGATGAGCACGATGGATTTGATCAAACTGCACGGAGGCCAGCCGGCCAACTTCCTGGATGTCGGCGGCGGGGCCGACACGGACCAAGTGACCGAAGCCTTTCGTATTCTGCTGAGCGACCCGAACGTCAAGGCCGTGCTGGTCAACATCTTCGGCGGCATCATGCGCTGCACCACCATCGCGAACGCGATCCTCGAAGCTTACAAGACCGTGGGGTTCAACGTCCCGCTGGTCGTCCGTCTGGAAGGCACCGAAGTCGAAGAGGGACGCCACATCCTGCAAGCCAGCGGCGTCGATATCATCACGGCCGACGGCCTGACCGAAGCCGCGAAGAAAGTCGTCGCGGCGGCCGCGGCCTGAATCCAGCCAACCGTCAACCCCACTCAGTCGATCGAGAACCAACGATGAGCATCCTGGTCAACAAAGACACTCGGGTGATCTGCCAAGGGATCACGGGCAAAGCCGGCGCGTTCCACACCAAGCACTGTCTGGCCTATGGCACGCTGGTAGTCGGCGGCGTTACGCCCGGCAAGGGCGGTGGGACGGTCGAGGGCGTGCCGGTGTTCGACACGGTCGCCGAAGCGGTCGAGAAGACCGGCGCCAACGCGACGATGATCTACGTGCCAGCCGCCTTTACCGCCGACGCTATCCTGGAAGCCTTGGACGCGGGGATCGAAGTGATCGTCGCCATCACCGAAGGCGTGCCCGTGCTGGACATGGTCCGCGTCTACGACTTGGTCCGCCGCTCCAGCGCCACCCTGATCGGACCCAACTGCCCGGGCGTGATCACGGCCGGCGAGTGCAAGATCGGCATCATGCCGGGCTACATCCACCAGCGGGGCCGCGTGGGCGTGATGAGCCGCAGCGGCACACTGACCTACGAAGCCGTTTGGCAGACGACCAACCTGGGACTCGGCCAGACGACCTGTGTCGGGCTGGGCGGCGATCCGATCGTCGGAACTTCGTTCATCGATCTGCTGAAGTTGTTCGAGGCGGACGACGAGACCGAAGCCATCCTGATGATCGGCGAGATCGGCGGAACGGCCGAAGAGGAAGCGGCGGCTTACGTCGAACAGCACGTGACGAAGCCGGTCGCCGCGTTTATCGCCGGCCGCACGGCGCCGCCCGGCAAGCGGATGGGGCACGCCGGCGCGATCATCTCGGGGGGCAAAGGTACGGCCGAAGAGAAGATCGCCGCGCTGCGGCGAGCCAACATCGAAGTGGCCGAGAGCCCCGCCGACATGGGCGCCGCCGTGCAGCGGGCCCTGGGCCGCGGTTGAACCGAACGATGGCGGGAGCGTCCTTGCTGGAGTTCACGCTTCAGCGTGCCGCGGCAGAGAATAAACACGCTGAAGCGTGAACTCCAACAAGACACGCTGAAGCGTACACTTCAGCGCGGGCGCCTCCGAATTCTAACGAATTCGGCTACGTGTCGCGCAAGCCATTCAGCGCGGGCTGGGGCCGGGGGTGGCGGCGATCCGTCCCGGTTGTCCGCCTTCGTAGACACTGAATTCGGCCCAGACCGGGAGATGGTCGGAGACTTCGATCGCCTCTTCCATCGTCAGGTTGTATTTCCGCAGGAAATCGAACACGCCGCCGCGGCCCGTGAATTCGCGCGTGGCGGTACCGTGGAAGACGAGGTTGTCGTACTGGGCCGTGCCGCTGGTGTTCGTGGGGGTTCCGGAGATGACCCACATGATGCCGGGGATCGCCCCGAGGCGTCCGAGGTTGCGGTCGTCGACGTTCAGGTCGCCCAGGATGATCACGTCGTCTTCCTGGCGGCCGTCGTCTCGCACCACTCGATACACGTCAGCCAGCGCGTCCAATTCCTGTCTCGTCTCGTCCGGGTCCGTGTGGATGTTCACCAGGGTAAAGGTGAACGCCTTGTCCGGCGGCGGGCCGCGGACGCGGAACCAAGCGACCAGCGGCTCGCGGTGCAGCAGATCGTCCGGATCGGCGACCGTGTACAATTGGGACCGGTCGACCTCGACAGTCGTCGAATCGAAGACAAAGGCGTATTGTTCTTTGCTGTTGGTCCGGCCGATTCGCGGACCGATGACGTAGTCGTAGTAGCGGCCGGTGGTGTTGATCAGTTCCACGAAGTTCGGAATGATGTCCTGGTCGATCGCCCGGATCTCCTGGATCGCCACGATATCGAACTCCCGCACAATGCGGGCCAGGATATCCATCACCTGCGGCTTCTTCGACTTGGTCGTGCCGAAGACCTGGATGTTGAACGAAGCGATCCGGATCGTCTCGCCCGTTTGAACGGGCGGGCCCGCGGTCGAAGCACGGTTGCCGTCCGCTCGGGTCGGGGTGAGCGATTCGTCGCCCGACGTGACCCGAAAATCCTTCAGGCCGTCTAGTCCGCCGTTTTCCAGGACGAACCAGCCGACCGCGGCAACGACGATGCCGAACAGAAAAGTCGTCAATCGGTTCACTTGCCCCTCCATGGGCCCTGGTTCGGTGCGAGCTTTCCCTGTCGCATTTGCTGCGGGCGAGGCATGCGGCGCCGGTGGCGCGCAGACTCGCCCTTGGCGACGGGGACATTAACCGATGCCACCCGAAGAATCCAGAGCAGAATTTAGAAGTCGTAGATGACCGCGGCCGTGATTCCGAAGAACCCGATGTCCCGGCCCGTATTGAACCGGTCGAAGCGGAGATCCCCGGCGCCCCCTAAGTCCCGTGAGAAACTGGCGCCCGGCGTCGCGATGCCCCACCACTGGCCCTCCATCAAGGCCCTCGCGGCTAAGCGGCCGTGGCCCACGTTGCGGGCGTATTCGATCCCGATTTGAGATTCCAGGATGGGAACCAAGTCGTCCTTGCCCTCGTTGATCAGCTCTTCTTGGAACAGGGTATCGATCGAGGAGAAATTCGACTTGCCAAACAGCACGCTCCCGCGAAGGTTGCCGACCACCGAGAGGTGTTTGAAGTGTCTCAGTTGGTGACGCGCCTCGGCGAAAACGGTCGGCCCCACGCCTTCGAACGTCGCAACCCCAAGGTTTCCGAACGGGGGATCTTCGTCGAATTCGAGTGACGCTTCGACCTGTGTCCGTCCGTACCGCACGCCGCCACCGAATTCCAGGCTGAACAGACCGTCGCCGAGCAGCTTCGTCGCTTCCATGTCCAACGCCTGGACGTTCAGCGAGGCATTGAGAATCGCCGTCCGTTGAATGTCGGGATCCGTGACGACCAGAGTTTTCGCCGCTTCGTCATAGTACCAATACCGCACTCGACCGCCGAAACCCGTACAGTCGCGGTGTCCGACGTAGATGCGGGGACTGAGGCTGCAGTTGTACTGAGGGTCAAGAGCGAACGTGCCTTCCTGGGGGTCGAGGACGTTGATCAGCGTATCGACCTCGTCCTCCCAGTACGGCTTGACCATCACCAATTCCACGCCCGCGTACCAGCCGTCGCAGTGCGACAGGAATGGACGGTGGTAGGTCGTCGCCTCGGGCGGTTGATCGTAGTCGTGCCATGCGCCGTAACCCGACGGCAGATCGTTCCCGATGTCGCTCGGCGAAGGCTCGGCGTCTGCAAGCAGCGACTGTGCGTCGACGGACTGAGCGTTAAGTGCCAACAGAACGCTCAAGAACAGCGGAATATGAAACGGACCCCGCACCATAAATTCTCCCTTCGATGATTGCTTGCAGGTTGCCAAGGCCCCTCGCCAGCGAGGATTCCATGGGATGACCGACGCCCAAATCAGACGCAACACGTCGAGGCGGCATCCGATGCACGCAAGGGAGAAGTGGACGGGAAAACTGCCCGGCAACGGGTCGACCGACCGTCGTGTATCTCCCGAACCGATCCGTGTTCGACGACGACGGAAAACCCGAAGGATTGATCGTATGCTCGGCAAGGCTTTTCCTCGTTCACTGCTTTCGGCGACCGCGGAAGCAAACCTGAAGTCTTTCCCTGCGCCCTCCCGTTCCGTGCTGGCGATTCCCGCTGCTCTTCGGCGGATTCGGCACAATGCAACTCGTTGGAACAATCAAACCCTGCCGGTTCCTATCGCGATGCGGCGAAACGGTCCGGAGAAGACGATCGTACAGGTCGTACCGGATTTGCCGGGGGATATCGTGAAATCACCGTGGCGAGTGGCATCTTCGCGGCGAGTTGCGGGCCGGGCATGACCTAGGCTTTCGGTAGGAATTGTCGTTTTTGCCCGACCCGGACAATCAGGGGACTTCTCCGATGCTGCCAAGGTTCACCGTCGAGCGGACTCGCTGTCGCCGCGGCGCGGCCAGCGTCGAATTCGCCGTCTGCTTGCCGGTGATCGTGCTGATCGTCTTTGGCGCGATCGAAGCCTGTTCGTTCGTCTTCCTCCAGCAGAGCGTGCAGCGCAGCGCATACGAGGCGGCCCGAGTGGCCGCGTCGCCGTATCGCCAGTTGCAGGACGGCCAGTCGGCGGGACTTCAGGTTCTGGACCAATTCGGATTGCACGGGGGGACCGTCACGATCAGCACGTCGCAGTTGCCCGGGTATCCGGGCATCGATCTGGTCGATGCCGCGGTGACGCTTCCGATCGCCGAAAACCGCGTCATGCCAGCCTGGGTGCTGGCCGGCTCGCAGTTGTCGGCGCGCTGCTCGATGGTCCGAGAGAAACGTCAATAACCACTTCCGCGAAGGAAATGCAGGCCGTGAATCCGATGACTCAACCACCGCGGGCCAAGCTACGCCCTTTGCCGACGGCATGCCGACGGCAACGTCGCCGAGGCGCGGCCGTGGTGCTGATCGTGATCTTGCTGGTGCTCTTCCTGGCGGCCGCTGCTCTGTCGGTCGACGTCGCCTATATGCATCTGGTCAACTCGCAACTGCGATCTTCCACAGACGCTGCCGCCCAGGCGGCCGTGGAGGTGCTGGGACAGACCCAGAATCCGGCCGCGGCACGAGCTGCGGCCAAACACATCGCGTCGGTCAATACGGTGGCTAGCAGCGGTGTGACGCTGACGGATGCGGACATCGTCCTGGGGCGCGGACGATGGCAGTCCAACGGGGCCGTGAGTTTTACTGCCAACCAGACGCCGCTGAACGCAGCTCGTGTGACCGGACGCAAGGAGCAGTCCTCGCCCTCCGGCGCGGCTCCGCTGTTCTTCGCACGGATCCTCGGGTTCGAGCAGTGGGACACCCGCCAAGTCGCCACCGCGGCGCGATGGGAACGAGACATCTGTCTGGTCATCGACCGCTCGAATTCGATGAACTACGAAGGGAAACTGCCCGACCTGCGGGACGCGGTTTCCATCTTTCTGGACGTTTTGGAAAGCGACGGTTACGTCGATCAAGTGGCGTTGGCCTCCTATAACCAAACCGCCCGGCTCGACCAAAGCCTGACGACCAACCTGAGCCGTATCCGCACGGCGATGGACCGGATCATTGCGGACGGCCAAACGAACATCGGAGGCGGAATCTCCACAGGCCAATCGGCGCTCCGCAGCATCTACGCGCGGCCGAACACCGAAAAGACCATGATCTTGATGTCCGACGGCAAACACAACACGGGCTACGACCCGATCACGGCCGCTCAAGTGGCGAAGTCCTACGGCATCGTCATCCATACGATCTCGTTCAGTTGGGATTCGGATCCCGAGATGATGGAGCAGATCGCGGAGATCACCGGAGGCAACAGCTATCACGCGCCCGACGGCGAGCAACTCCGGGAAATCTACCGCCGGATCGCTCTCACCTTTGGCACGGTATTGACGGAATAGAGGGGGGCGCCGGCGATGAGATCCTCACACAGAAAGACTCGCGGCGCAGCGGCCGTGGAAATGGCCGTTGTGGCTCCGTTCATCTTCCTGTTGTTCTTGGCCGCGTTCGAGTTCGCGCGCCTGAACATGATCCGACATACGGTCGAAGTGGCCGCGTTCGAGGGAGCTCGCCGCGGAGTCGTTCCCGGGGCTACGGTGGCCGCGGTTCAAGCCCGAGTCGACACGGTATTGGCCGGCATCGGCGTCGATACGGCGACGGTCGAAATCGAGCCGGCAACGCTCGGCCGCTCGGCCGATACCATCACGGTGCGGGTGACCATCGGGTTGGACAACCATACCTGGGTGCCCTCCCGCTTTGTCGCCGGCAGGACCGTGAGCCATTCGTGTACGCTCAGCCGCGAACAGTTCTGATTTGACACCGGTCGTTTCTGACCTAGGCTTCAAGAGCAGGGTGCCTGTCCCCACTCTTTTCGCAGCCTTGGACAGGTCGAGCAGGAATGAAAGGGAAACCGATGACAACCATGCTGTCACAAGAAATGCTGTCGAACGCGGTGGAAGTCGCGTGCTACCTTTCCACGATCGTTGTCGCCGTGTTCAGTTGGATGCTGAACCTGCGCGGCTGAACAGCCCGGACACAGCGGGATGAGGACCGCGGCGGCGGACACGCACAACACAACACAAGGAATCGACGCGGGAGAATCGCAAATGGAACTGTTGGCGCATTGGGGCGAAGCCCTGCTGGAGAACTGGAGCATTTGGTTGGTAAGCGCTGTGCTGGTCGTTGCGGCGATCATCGACGGCCTGCAACTCAAGGTTCCGAACCGATTGACGTATCCGCTGATCGTCAGCGGGTGGATCTACAGCCTGATGTTCTTCGGGATCGACGGCCTGGGCTGGAGCCTGCTGGGAACGGTGATCGGCTTGGCCCTGCTGCTGCCGGCCTACGCGATCGGCGGGATGGGGGCAGGCGATGTCAAGCTGCTGGCCGGCGTCGGCGCCTGGATCTACGCGTCCCATACATTTTCGGCGTTCGTGGTCTCGGCCGTTATCGGGGCCCTGATGGCTGTCGTCATGGTTCTGTGGAGCGGGAACTGGCGCCGGCACCTGCGGCAGTTCTTCGCCATCGCCAACGAGATTGCCGTCATCCGCGATCCGGAACAACTGGCTGCGATCGCGGCGGAGCGGAAGAGTTCCATGTTGCTGCTGCCCTACGGGATTCCCATCGCGGCGGGCACGATTCTGTACTTTGCCTGGAACGGCATGCTGATCTAGTGAATTGCGATACCGGCGAAAGGAGCCGACCATGAAGACCACCGTGTTGCTGATGATCGCCTTGGGTTGCGGACTTGTGGCCGCCGTAGGCGCCTATCAATTCATCCAGCAATCGGGCGCTCGGGCCGTGCCGCTCCGCAAGGTGGTGATCGCGGCGTCCGCGATCGACATCAACGAACCCTTTAGCGAGAAAAACACCCGGATCGACACATGGCCAGCGGACAAGGTACCGCAAGGCGCGGTCGGCAGCCTGGACGACGTCCAGGGCAAGTTTGCCCGCGTCCGAATGTACCAAGGAGAACCGGTCCTGGCGGACAAAGTCATGGATATCTACGGGATCAGCGGGGCGATGAAGATCCCGCCGGGATACCGCGTCGTGTCGGTTAAGGCCACGGCGGAAACGTCGGTGTCGAACCTGGTCGAGCCGGGAGACCGGGTCGATGTGGTGGTCGTGATCCATGAGCAGCCGATCGAAACAAACGCCGTCGCCAAGACGATTCTGAAAGCGGTTCGCGTGTTCGCGGTGAACCGGGACATGGACCGCGCGCAGGACGAGACCAAGTCCACCGACTCGGCCCGGACCGTGTCGTTGCTGCTGCAGCCGGAACATGTGGAAAAACTGATGATGGCTGCCAAACTGGGCGAGATCCGCTTGGCGCTCCGCAGCCCAGACGACGCGAAGGTCGATCCCACGGCCGGATGCACCTATCATCAGGTTCTCGGGCGAGCCGATGTGGCGAGCGACTTAACGTCCGCCGGCATGCTGGCCAGCTTGAACCGGGACGACTCCGCGGCGACGCCAGGGGGCGGCGCCGAGCCGGCTTGGACCATGACCATGATCACGCCGCACGGCTCGCAGAAATTCTGCTGGTCGGACGTGAGGGAATTGCCCGAGCAGGAATCGCCCGCCCGCGGCATGGAGAAGCCCGCCGACGAGCCGCCGCCGAATTCGCCGACCGAACCGGACGAGCCGCCTGCACCGGCCAAGAAGGCGGTTCCGCTGGAAGTAGCTCGGGCGGCCGGGGTTTTCGATTCTGCCAACTGAAGCGGTCGCACCGATTCTGCGGCGCCCTGTTGGACGCAAGATGCCGGTTCTGCGGCATTCCGGCGATGCACCGCGGAGAACGAATTGACATTCTCTGCGAAATCCCCGCGGTGTTTCTCGATGAAAGATAAACCGCGTGTTGTGGGATCGCCATCATGAACCCGCAGCGCAGCGGCAGCCAGCACGGAGCCAATTTCGTGGCGACCCCGCCTGGAAAACGGTGTCGCGTCGCCAAAACCTCGATACAAGGAAGTGTCCCGTGGTCCATTCTCTCCTCTCGCATCGCTGCTGGACCGGCGCCATCGTGTGCGTTGCGTTTGGCTTGTTGGCCCCGGCGGCTTGGGCACAGGATGCCCGGTCCCGCGCGGCCAGCGTCGAAATGCAGATCACCCAGGCCAACCAGCGGCTTGAGATCATGGTCAACACCAGCCGTATCCTGACCATGCAGCGGAACATTCCGCGCCTGTTCGTCAGCAATCCCGATGTTCTGAAAGCGACGCCACTGTCCCCGAACCAGGTCCAGATCTCGGGCGTCAAGACGGGCGTGACCCAGGTCAACCTTTGGGACGAAGCGGGCAAGATCTACACGGTCGACGTGATCGTCATTCGGGACGTCTCCGAGTTGCTGGCGGTCCTGAAGAGCGAGTTTCCCGAGGCCGACATCCGCGTCCGGCCGTTGGCGGAAAGCATCTACATTACCGGTTACGTCCCGCGTCCCGAAATGGTGGACGGCATTGTTCGGCTGGCCGAGGACTACTACAGCCAGGTCATCAACGGCCTGTCGGTCGGCGGTGTTCAGCAAGTCGCATTGCACGTCAAAGTGATGGAAGTCTCCCGCACCAAACTCCGGCAACTCGGTTTGGACTGGGTCTACAGCGGGGTGGGGCTGAGCATCGAACAAGGTGCGGGCGGCATCCTGCCGATGACCGGCGTGCCGGGTTCCGGAGGCGCGACGATCAAGATCGTGGGCAGCGATTTTACCGCCTATATCGATGCGCTGCGGAAAAACAATTTGGTCAAGTTGATGGCCGAACCGACGCTCGTGGCCATGACGGGTCGCCCGGCGACGTTCAGTTCGGGGGGCGAGTTCCCGTACGAATTCGCCGGGGCCTTCGGGACGACCAACCTGCAGTGGAAGCAGTGGGGGACGCGGGTCGAATTTGTCCCGATCGTCCTGGGCAACGGGCACATCCGGCTGGAAGTCCGGCCCACGGTCAGCGAGGTGGACGACACTCGGATTCTCGGTTTCCGGCCGGGCATCCTGGAACGCAGCGTGGACACGGCGGTCGAGATGAAGGCCGGACAGACGCTGGCGCTGGCCGGTTTGATCCAGAGTCGCGTCGAGGCCGAAAACCGCGGCGTGCCCTATCTGGCCGATCTGCCTTGGATTGGCCGCGCGTTTTCGCGCGTCGAGGAGCGAGTGAACGAGGTCGAGTTGCTGATCACCGTAACGCCGGAGATCATCGGTCCGCTGGACCCGCACCAGGTGCCCCAGTGCGGTCCGGGCCAGTTGACGGTCAGCCCTTGCGACCACGATCTGTACTGGAACGGTCATCTGGAGGTTCCGAACTGCTGCCTGTTCGGTGACAATCCGACGCCCGTGAGCACGCCTTCCGCACCGGTCTACGACATGGCGCCCGCCGACGAACCGACCTACCATGCGCCGTCGTCTCGGCTGTCGCCTTCGACCGCGCCGCCAGCCGGACAGACGCCAGCCGCCATGCCCGCCAGCCATTCGCGACCCGCCAGTCCACCGTCCTTGTACGGTCCCGTCGGCTACGATCCGCTGCCGTGAGGACCGGCAAATGAACTCGTGTCGCGTTTTGCCGAAGGGGTCGGGAGTCGTTTTCGGGCAGAGGGTCTTCGATGTAGTCCATCGTGGTCCGAATACGACTCCCGACCCCGTCGCGTCGCGTACCACGAAACCAAGTCCGACACTAAAGTGTCTTGCCGGTCCTTAGTCGGCCGCGCCGGCATCCGCGGCGCAAAGGTCCGAATCGCGACCTAGACTTGGTTAGCGTTGCGGCGAGAGCGGGAACCTTACGTGCATCGGGAAGGTAGGAACCGACATGAGCTTGATTTTGCGGGCTGGGATTATCGATCCGGAAATCGGCGGGCGGGAATTGTTGCGAGCCACCCTGGCGCGCCTGGACGCGGCGTTGGTCGAGACCGAATGTGACGATTACGCGAGCGGACCGCGATTTGCCAAGGACCAGGACTTGGACGTGGTGTTCGTGGGAATCGATGCCAATCCCCAGCAGGCAATCGAAGCCATTCGCAGACTGTCCGCCGAATGCGAGCGTTGCCCGGTCATCGCCTTCAGCCGCTCCAACGACGGCACCCTGATCCTCCGCAGCATCCGCGCGGGGGCCAAGGAGTTTCTGACGATCCCGATCAACGCGGACGATCTGGCGACCGCTCTCCAGACCGTCAAGGACCAAGTCGAACTCAGCGGTTCGCGCCGCCGCCGCAGTACGGTGATCGCCGTGGCCGGCGCCACCGGCGGAGCCGGTTCGACCAGTCTGGCGGTGAATCTGGCGACGATCCTAGCCGCTGACCCAGCCAAGGCGGTTGTCTTGGTGGATTTGGATATCCCGTTGGGCGACGCGGACGTACTGCTGGACGCCGTCCACGAACACACGCTGATGGACGTCGCCGAGAACGTGGCGCGGCTGGACTTCGATTTGCTTCGACGATCGCTGAAGCGGCTCGATTCGGGACTCTATCTGCTGCCTCGTCCCGCGGAACTGCAGGAGGCCTCGCTGATCGACGAAACCGTCCTGCGCCGCATTCTGAGCTTGCTGGAAGCCGGCTTTTCGCACGTCATCGTCGATCTGTCCAAAGGCTACACGCCGTTGGATCTGGCGGCGTTGCAGCAAGCGGATATCACCCTGATGGTCGCGCAACTGAATCTGCCGAGCCTGCGGAACTGCGTCCGTCTGTTGAAGGCCTTCCGGCAGATGGACGACATGGACAAGAAGGTGCGGATCGTGGTCAATCGGTTCGTCGCGGATCAAGGGCCGATCCGCTTGAAGAAAGCGCAGGAGATCCTCGGGCGCGAGATCTTCTGGCAGATCCCCAACGATTACCGCTTGATGGTCGATGTCTGCAACAACGGCGTCCCGCTGATCCAGCAGGCGCCCAAAGCGGCGATTACGCAATCGATCGCCGCGATGGCCGAGGCGCTGATCGGCGGCTCGCCGACGGGAAGCGGATCGGCCGCGGTCGCTGCGCCGATCAGCCCCCCCAGCCGATGGCTGAACCTTTGGCCCTCGGCCGTCGCCCGCTGAGCCTCCGTCGGCTTTTCTTTTCTTCTCCGCTCCGGCCCGTTTTGAAAGCTATGCTTGGATAGCGGGCTCGCTTTGCGCCCCCTCCAAACCATCGTTTTGGGAGTTGTCGAACATACTATGGAAGCCACCATTTCACCCAGCCTGAAAGCCGTCGTTCCGCCGCGCAAGACCAGCATCCTGTCGTCGGAGGAATTCGAGAACCTGAAGGAACGCATCCACAACAAACTGGTCGACAAGCTGGATCTCAGCCGCGTCTCCGGCATCGACGGAGAACGCCTGCGGCGAGAAATCCGGCTGGTGGTCGAGCACCTGATCGACACCGAGGACACGCTGCTGAACCGCAAGGAGCGCGACCGGTTGGTCGAAGAGGTTCTGGACCATGCGCTGGGACTGGGGCCGTTGGAAGTGCTGCTCAAGGACCACACGATCAGCGATATCCTGATCAACGGCCCGAAGAACGTCTACGTCGAGCGGCAGGGCCGGATCGTCCGCACCGACGTCCAGTTCCGCAACAACTCGCAATTGCTGCAGATCATCGATCGCATCGTCTCCAAGGTGGGGCGGCGGATCGACGAGACCTGCCCGATGGTCGACGCCCGGCTGCCGGACGGCTCGCGCGTGAACGCCATCATCCCGCCGTTGGCCCTGGACGGGGCGGCTGTCTCGATCCGGCGTTTCGGCAAGCAACCGCTCAAGCTGGACGATCTGCTGACGCTCAAGGCGTTCACTCCGGAGATGGTCATGGTGCTGGAGGGCGCCATGAAGGCGCGTTTGAACATCCTGATTTCCGGCGGAACCGGTTCGGGCAAGACGACGCTGCTCAATACGCTGTCTAGTTTCATCTCCAATTCGGACCGCATCGTCACCATCGAGGACGCGGCGGAACTGCAGTTGCAGCAGGAACACGTTGTGCGGCTGGAGACCCGACCACCGAACATCGAGGGCAAGGGCGAGATCCGGGCCACGGACCTGGTCCGCAACGCGCTGCGAATGCGGCCCGAACGGATCATCATCGGCGAATGCCGCGGGCCGGAGGCTCTGGACATGCTGCAAGCCATGAACACGGGCCACGATGGATCGCTGACGACCATCCACGCCAACTCGCCGCGCGACGCGGTCTCCCGCCTGGAAACCATGATCATGATGAACGGCTTCGAACTGCCCGTGAAGGCCATGCGGCAGCAGGCGGCCAACGCCTTGAACCTGATCATCCAAGTCTGCCGCTTGCAGGGCGGTCCGCGGCGCGTCACGCACGTGACCGAAGTGGTCGGCATGGAGCAGGACACCGTGGTGATGCAGGACATCTTCACGTACATCCAGGACGGGATCGATGAAAACGGGATCGCGCGCGGGCACTTTGTCAGCACCGGCGTCCGGCCGCGGTTCGTGGAACGGTTGGAAGCGTCCGGAGTGCGTTTGCCGGCGAATCTGTTCCGGCAGCGAGTCTTGATGCGGGACTAAAAACAGCGGGGACCGTCATGTTGCTGATTGTTCTGATCGCCGTGTTTATCGGAATGGCCGCGGCCAGCGGAGGCATCCTGCTCGCCGTGCGCTCGTGGCGAGGCAGCGAAACCGAAGATCGGCTCGGCGCGCTCGCTCGGTCGGATCTGCCGTCCGCGCTGCACTCCGGCGACGAGCGCTACGATCTGCTCGCTTCGGCCGTGGAGGGCGGATCCTCGGACACTCTCGAACGGTATCTGGGCGGCCTTGTCAATCTGCGCCGATGGATCGACCAGTCGGGGGTAGCCATCTCGCCCCAGCGACTGCTGCTGATGATTGGAAGTTTCGCCTTGCTGGGAGCGTTGCTGGGCATGTCGAGCCCGATTCGCTGGCTGACCGTGCCTCTGGCGGCGGCATTGCTCGGTGCGCTGCCGCTGGCCTGGCTGTACTACAAGCGACGTCAGCGGTTGAGCCGCTTCGAAGCCCAGTTTCCCGAGGCGGTCGACCTGCTGGCTCGATCGCTGCGCGCCGGGCACAGTCTGGCCGACGGGATCGGGATGATCGGCACGGAGTTGAACGCACCGATCCGCGACGAGTTCCGGCAATGCTACGAACAACAGAACCTGGGGATTCCTCTGGAGGAGGCGATGGAGCAAGTCGCCCAGCGGGTTCCCAACGTCGATCTGCGGTTCTTCGTCACCGTGATGGTCATGCAGCGCGAAACGGGCGGCGATCTGGTCGAATTGCTGGAAAAGATCTCCCGGCTGATCCGCGAGCGGTTCCAGTTGCGCGGGCAGGTCAAGGCGCTGACGGGCGAAGGACGCTTGTCGGGGATCGTCCTGCTGGCGCTTCCCGTGCTGCTGACCATTTACATGTATTTCCGCAGTCCGGACTATCTGATGCTGCTGTTTCAGGATTCCCTCGGCCGGCAAATGGTCGCCGGTGCCGTCATCGCCCAGGTTCTGGGCGCCGTCGTGATCAAGAAGATCGTCGATATTCGAGTCTAGCAAGAGGACGCCATGTTCGCGCAATCGTCGATGTTCGCCAGCGCTGTGCCGTTCGCCAGTTTCCTGCCGTTCGCCGCCTTCGGATTCTTTGCGGTGATCGTCTGGGTTCTCGGCGAGGCCTGGGTCGGGAAGAAGAGCCGTCTGGAACAGCGTCTGGACGATTTCGATCCGCGCACCGCCGGGGAACCCCATCCCGACGGCGGGTTCTCGAAAGTCTCGGCGACCATGTCGGAATGGGTCGAGAAAGCGTCGCCTCAGCTTGCCTCGCCGTTGCAGCCAAAAACCCAAGCCGATGCCGGCATGCTCCAGCAACGCCTGGCCCACGCCGGATTCCGCAATCCGAACGCGGTCACCGTCTATCTGGGCCTCAAGGCGCTCTGCTTCCTGTCGGGCCTGACCTTGGCCGGAGGCATTGCCGTCCTCACGGTGGGGGCGAGTCCCGGTGCGCTGCTGCGGGCCTTGGCCGCTGCGCTGTTCGCCTTTTTCCTGCCCGACGTGGTCGTCTGGATGCTGTCCTCGCGACGCAAGCAGGCGATCTTCCTGGGCTTGCCCGACGCGATCGACTTGATGGTCATCGCCGTCGAAGCCGGCCTGGGACTCGACCACGCCATGCGGAAAGTGTCTGGCGAGCTGGGCAAGTCGCATGCGGTGTTGGCCCACGAGTTCCAGATCGCCAATCTGCAGTTGCAGATGGGTATCTCGCGAATCCAGATGCTGCGAGACTTGGCCGAACGCAACGGCGAAGACGACCTGCGGGCGCTGACCTCGGTGCTGATCCAAGCCAGCCGGTTCGGGTCCGGAGTCGGCCAGGCGCTGCGGGTCCAAAGCGACGCGATGCGTGTGCGGCGCCGGCAGATCGCCGAAGAGAAGGCCGCCAAGTGCGCCGTCAAGCTGATCTTTCCGCTGGTGCTGTTCATCTTTCCGGGAATTTTCGTCGTTCTGGTTGGTCCCGCCGCGATCTCGATCATTCGGCACCTGCTGCCGGTAGCCCAGTAACGAAGAACCGTTGCCCCCTTTGTTGCGGGATGCGGCGAGGGCATTCTGGCTCGGACAATCCGCAGAACAGGCACATCAGGCATTTCCCCAATCGCAGGCGAGCGCGTGGCGAGGCGTTGCCGATGGAACAACACGGGAGAAGTGCTGCGCCCTGAAAGAAGGAACCGAGCTGTGCGCCATATTCGTTTCGCCATCGTTGCTCCGGCCATCGTGCTGGCAGGGAATCTTGTGGCCTGGGCCCAGGACGATCACGGTCCCGTCCAGGCCTCCGAACCGGTGGCCGTCGCCCCCGAGAGTGCGGCGAAGACCTGGAGCCAGCGCTGGCACGAATTTTCGGCCGACTTTCAACTGAACTGCGCCCGTTCCAACGCTTGGCCCGAGCCGTTTCAGTTGCCCGACCGCGAGTTGGTGCGCTCGCCGTTCCGCACGATGGCGGACAACGGTTGGCGCGAGCAGAATACGTTCGGCGATTTCCTGTTTGCCGACGAGCAAGGCGAGTTGAATCTTGCCGGACGCGAGAAGCTGAGATCGATTCTGACCCAGTTGCCGCCGCACCGGCGGCAGATCTTCGTGGTCGAGGCCCGGCGCGTCGAGCAGACGGCGGCCCGGGTCGCATCCGTTCACCAACAGATTGCCGAGTTGTCGCCGGATCAAACGGTTCCCGTCTTCCTCACGCGATTGCAGCCTCGCTACGGGGAAGGGGGGTATCAGAACGGAGTGAACCGTTCGTACGATTCGTCGCTGCCCGAACCGCGTCTGCCGGTCCCGACCTACCCGTCGATCTTCGCCGGGGGGGCAGCGACCCGCTGAGCGTCCCCCCGTCACGCCGGCAAGTTCATGGAGGTACTTGATGGCTCGTCGAAAACCACTCGCTTACGCCGTCTGGGGCTGCGTCCTGGGACTGTTTCCTGGCTGCGCCGGCAACGTGCCGTTCACGGACCACGGCGCCAGCCAAGCCCAACCGCCGGTGCGGTACAGCGCCGACGGCAGCACGCTCATGTCCGGCCCGGCCGGGAATTCGGCGGTCGCCACCGCGCCGCCCAGTACGCCTGCGCAGATGGCCAAGTCCATCGGCAGCTCGGTCACTCAGACGGTCCAAACGGTCGGTCACAAGATCTCCAGCGCCTTGGAGATCGAACCCAAGGTGATCCCGGCCGACGATCCGGCCAGCCTGGCCCACATGCCCAAGGATCTGAGTCCCGCGATCTACATCCAATCGGCCCTCTGGTCCGAACGCAACGGCCATCCGGAAAACGCCCGGCAGCAGTACGAAAAAGCGATGGAAATGTCGCCCCGGAATGTGACCACGATGATCCACTACGCGCGGTTCCTGGACCGGCAAGACCGCGGGGACGAAGCGGTGGCCCTGATCCAGCGCGCGTTGTCGATCGAGCCGCGCAACGTCGTGGCCTTGAACGATCTGGGCTTGTGCCATGCGAGGCACGGTCGCTTTCAGGAGGCGTTGATACCGCTCCGCCAAGCTGTCGAAGTGCAGCCGGAAAACCCCCGCTATCGCAATAATCTGGCCAACGTCCTGGTCGCTTCCGGCCAAGCCCCCGCGGCCGTCGAGACCCTCAGCCAGATTCATCCGCCCGCGATCGCTCACTACAACGTGGGCTGCTTGCTGGTTCGACACCGGAAGATGGACGAAGCCGCCCGCCACCTGGCTCACTCCATCCAACTCGATCCCAAATTTCCCTCGTCGCAGGCAATGTTGGCCCAAGTCAACGACCAGTTGCGAGTCGCCACCAACTCGCAGCCGCGCAGTCTGCCGCCCATCTACTAAGGACTGCTCGAGACGAAAGTGCGGGAGCCATTTGCCGAGCGGACCTTGACCAGCGCCGACTTGTCGCGAATTACATCAACTTGTGCAATCTGCGGTATTCCCGCGGCGTGCAGCCGGAGGCCTGCCGGAAGGCCTCATTGAAACGGCTGAGCGAGCCGAAGCCCGAACTGAACGCAATGTTCACGATCGCGTCCTTGGTGGTCACGAGCAGACGTTGCGCATGGGACAAGCGATGCTCCGTAACGTACTTGATCAGCGTGGTGCCAAACGTTTGCTGAAACAAAGCCATCGCATAGTTGGGGTGCAGTCCCACATGGTGGCTGATCGTCTCGGCAGTCAAGTCCTGCGTGTAATGCTGCGCGATGAAACAGGCCATCTGTTCCGCCCGGCTCAACTGCCGCTGGTCCAAGAGCGCGGGCGATTTGCGTCGCGGGCGACGCGGCAAGTCCGCTACGACGCGGAGCGCGAGACGCCGCAAGCGGGCTTCGATCTCCAGCAGGCTGGCGTGGCGGCGTTCCTCCGAACGACTCCGCACGTCTTCGGCCCATAGTGCGAACCGCTCCCTGTCCGGCGTCAACAGGTCCTCGTCCGGTTCGATCATCGTCCGTCCGTGCAAAATCGATTGCGTGAAGTGGTCCGGCAGACGCCACTGAAGGAACCACACCAAGGGAATCGTCAGCACGAAATACTCCGTCAAGCCCTCGAAATCGATGATCTGATGCGGGATGCCTGCCCAGAAGACGGTCAGCCGTCCGGCAGGGACGACCTCCCTCCTCCCGCCCATCAGATAGGCCAACATCCCGTTCTCCAAGAGATTCAGTTCGATTTCATTGTGACGGTCGCAACGGGTCATCGTCGTCGGCGTCCAGCGCACGCAACTGAACCCGTACGGGGAAAAATCGGGGCGGGTGGGATCGAAACGAACCATGCCCTTAGTATCCCGCAAGAAAATTCCTGTTTCAAGGGAGTAAACCGGTGATCGTTGTGGGAGAATGGGGCACAGTCGGCGGTCACCATACTCACCTGGCCCAAGTTCTCGAAGAAGCACAACGGACGCCGGTTGCCTTGCGCCGCGCAGTATCCAACCAACAGAGGAGAACCACCTTGAAGAATCCAACCGTCCTCTTGGCCCTTCCTTTCGCGTTTGCCATGCTCAATCCGCTCGCGTGGGCCGTCGCCAGCGCAGATGCTGCGGGGCAGACCGAAGCTGCTCCGCAATCCGTCGAGCGTTGGGGGATCTTTGAACTGGGCCTCAACGGGCCGGCCGACGGGAACCCTTTCCAGGACGTGACCCTTGCGGCCCGCTTCCGGCAGGGCGACCGCGCGGTCGAGGTGAAGGGCTTTTACGACGGCGAGGGCACGTACCGTGTCCGATTCTCGCCCGATACGCCGGGTCCATGGAGCTATGCCACGCACAGCAACCGCAAGGAACTGGACGGCCGCGGCGGGACGTTTCTGTGCATGGACCCCAAGCCGGGCAACCACGGACCGGTGCAGGCTTTCCAGACGTACTACTTGCGTTACGCCGACGGCACGCCTTATCACCAGTTCGGCACCACCTGCTACGCCTGGGTGCATCAGACCGAGGAACTGCAGCAGCAGACGCTTCGGACGCTCGCCGCCTCGCCGTTCAACAAGATCCGTTTCTGCGTGTTTCCCAAGAGCTACGCCTACAATCAGAACGAGCCGGAGCGGTTTGCGTTCGTCAAACGGGCCGACGGAAAATTCGATTTCAGCCAGCCGGACCCGGCGTTCTGGAGACATTTTGAACAGCGAATTCTGGATCTGCAGAAGTTGGGCATCGAAGCGGACCTGATCCTTTGGCACCCCTACGACCGCTGGGGATTTGCCGACATGACCGACGCCGAGGACGACCGCTATCTGCGCTACTGCATCGCCCGGCTCTCGGCCTTCCGCAACGTCTGGTGGTCGCTGGCCAACGAGTACGACTTCATGACCAACCGGCCGGCCGGTCATCGAGGCAACAAGCAGTGGGAGGACTGGGACCGGTTCTTCGAGATCCTTCAGCAGGAGGATCCGCACCAACGGCTGCGCGGCATCCACAACGGCAGCAAGTGGTATGACCACACCAAAGCTTGGGTCACGCACGCCAGCCTCCAGACCTCGGACATGAACGGCGGGGTGCGCTTCCGCAACGAGTATCGCAAGCCGGTCGTTTACGACGAATGCAAGTACGAGGGGAACATCCCGCAGGGCTGGGGCAACCTCACTGCTCGCGAGATGGTGCAGCGGTTCTGGCTCGGCACGCTCGGCGGCTGCTACGTGGGACACGGCGAAACCTACAAGCATCCGCAAGACATCCTCTGGTGGGCCAAGGGCGGCGTCTTGCACGGCCAGAGCCCGCAGCGCATCCAGTGGCTGAAAGACTTCATGTCTCAGGCCCCGGCGTTTCATGAACTCCAGCCGCTGGGCGACGACCGGGGCCGTTTCCTACTGGCCAAACCCGGCGAGTATTACCTTGTCTACTGTGTACAACGCAAACCGGAGACGATCGAACTGACCGGCACGCGCCCTTACAAGGTGGACCTGGTTGACCCTTGGAACATGACGATCACGCCCACCGGCACAGCGCGGCCGGGGGCCTATACGCTGATGCCGCCGGCATCGGACATCGCCTTTCGCTTGACACCCTACGCGCCAGGCGAAGCCCTGCGCCCGGAGCTGCGCATCGAGCCGGCCAGCGTGGAAGGCCTGGTGCCGCTGACGGCTGCCTTTCAAACGACGGGGGGCACGGGACGAGTGGAATGGGACCTGGGTGACGGCACGAAAGCCACCGGAGCCGACGCGCGCCACACGTACCAAACGCCGGGGGTGTACCTGGTCAAAGCAACTCTGACTGACGAGGCCGGCAAGGTCGCGGCGGTGGCATACGCGCGGGCGGTGGCCGACCGGGTCTCGGACGAGCCGATCGTGCGGATCGGTTTCGCGTCCGGCGAAACGCCGGCGCTGCAATTGCACGGCTCGGCCAAACGCGGTGCCAACGGCGCGTTGATATTACCCAACGCCGCGCCGTGGGGCTGGGTGCAGGCCGGCGACAAGCCGTTGGAAGAGTTGCGAGGTCTGCGCTCGTTCACTGTCAGCGGATGGCTGCGGCCGGGCAGTCTGACTGTCGGCTCCGGTGGCAACCGGATTGTTCACTGCCTGAAAGCGGATACTGACGGCATCGACTTGGTCTGCTTGGCCGACGGCCGGTTGCGGCTGGCGGTCAACCAATGGCCGGACAACGTGCGCAATGACAGCTCGCCGGACAAGTTGGTGGTGGGCAAGTGGACTTACTTCGCGGTCACCTATGACGCCGAGGCGGCGGGGGAAAACGTCGCCTGGTATTTTAGCGCGCCTCAAGAGACGCCCGGCAAGGTGGAGATTACCCTGGACCGCAAGACCGCTTATCGCAACGGCCCGCTGGGAGCCGAGGTGGAAGGCCTGGCGATCGGGAACTTCAATCGCACGATGCAGGGCCACGGTCTGGACCGCCAGTTCCGCGGCGAGATTCTGGGTCTCCAGATCTTCGGAAGCCGCGTGACCAGCCGCGGCGCTCAAGACTTGGAGACCGTCCGGAAGAACCTGCCGTGATGTTCACGCGGAGGGAAGACTTGCTCGCGTAAGGAGTCAATTCATGAGACTCGTGCAGCCACGAACCATTCTGGGAACGATCATGGTCTGGTGCCTAGCCCACGCCCTGGCCGCCGGTGGCGACGCGATCCCTCGTTCGCCGAGCACCGTGCCCACGGGAGTCATCATCGACGGGGACACCCTCGAGCGCAAAGGATGCCGTGGCGACAATTGGTGCATGACATGGGCGGCCGATGACAATCTCTACACCATGATGGACGATGCCGGCGGCCGATGGGATCCGCCGTATCAGGGGCACAGCGACTACTGGTACAAGTGAAATCAGGTGAAAATCACCTTCGAGCTTCAGTAAATTGGAATTCAACAGCTTATTGCGGAAAGCGGCTGATATGGTCGAACCGGGTGACACCATCCTCGTGACGAGCGGCGTGACTGCGATGCCCAGTGGCTCAGACGAAACCTTGAGACCAACCAGCATGATTCGCCACCTGCTGTTGGCCAGCTTCAGCCTGGTCCTGTTGCAATCGCTCCACGCGGCCCCCGCTGCGGTCCGCTTCACGCAATCCGCCACCACCGTGGATGCCTTTGACTTCGTTGAGATCTCGCTGAATGTGACGCAACCGGACGCTGCCAATCCGTTCACCGACGTCACGGTCGCAGGCGAATTCGCCCGTGAAGGCGGTGCGCCGCTGAAGGTGGACGGTTTCTGCGACGCCGCCGACGGCAACGTGTTTCGCATCCGCTTCATGCCGACGGCGGCCGGGCGGCACACGTTCTCGGTCCGCTACCGGCAGGGCGGTTTCGAGCAGTCGTACACCGGCGAGTTCACCGCGCGTGACGCCCAACGCCGCGGCCAACTGCGCGTGGACCCGCAGTTTCCCGAGCACTTCGTCTGGGCGGGCACCGGCGAGCATTACTTCTGGAACGGCACCACCACCTATTACCTGATGGGCTGGGAAGACGATGCCGTCATCCGCCGAACCATCGAGCGGCTGGCCGCGCTCAAGGTCAACCGCCTGCGCGTGCTCGTCTATGGCCGCAACCACGACCGTCCCTGGAACCAGCCGGTGAAGTCCACGCCCGAATTCAAACTGTACCTGAACCCCTGGCCGGCGAAGCGTCCGGACGACGTCAAAGATCCGGGCTTCGACTTGACGCGGTTCAACGTCCCGTTCTGGCAGAAGTACGAGCGCATGCTCCGTCATGCCCGCGAGCGCGACGTGGTTGTGTCGGTGATTTTCTTCATCGGCGGCCAGGTGCTGCCCACGCCCTTTGCGGCTTACAGCGAGGACGAACTGCGCTACTACCGCTACGGGGTGGCGCGGCTGGCGGCGTTTTCCAACGTCACCTGGGACCTCGGCAACGAACACGATTTCCACCGCGAGTTTCCCAAGTGGTGCGACTGGCTCGGCCCGCTCGTCAAGCAGTGGGATCCCTACCAACATCTCCTCTCGGCCCACAACAAGATCTTCCGCACCCCCGGCACGACGTGGAACGACCTGCAGCTTATCCAGCGCTGGGACGACGGCCAAAACGCTTTCATGCTCGGCCAGCGCACCCAACAAGCCGCCACCGGCCGGGTCATTCCGCAGATCAACGAGGAATACGGGTATGAAGACCTGTGGGAGAAAACCCCCGGTCACCGCGCCGCCGAGACGCGCCGCCGCTGTGCCTGGGAGATCGCCATGGCCGGCTGCTATCAAACCACCGGCGAGACGGCCAACCGCGGCGTCGGGTTCCCGCCCGATACCGGCGGCGGCTGGGTCAGCGGGCGTGGCGACGATTCCATGACCATGCTGCGCGGCTATGCCCACATGGTGGATTTCTTCACCTCGTTCGACTGGTGGCGTTTGTCTCCGCGCAACGACCTGGTGCGGGGCAGCGCGTACTGTCTGGCCGAAACCGACAAACTGGTTGTTGTCTATCTGCCGCGTCCCTGCCACGTCAGCCTCGCCCTGGCGCCGGGCAATTATCACGCCCGCTGGTTCAATCCGCGTTCCGGGCAATGGACGGAGGCCCCGGTGGCCAGCGGCCCGCGGTGGCTGCCGCCTTCGCCGGCCGATGATGGCGACTGGGCCTTGCTGTTGTGCCACGATCCCAACTTGCGGGACACCGCGCCCCCTGTGCCAGCGACGGCCACCGCCAGTCTGGCGCGGAAGGAGGTCGTCGTCAGCTTTACCAAGGCGCTGGATCCGCGCAGCATCGTGGTGGGCAACTTCACGCTGGAGCCCGCCGTGAAGATCCTGGCCGCCAAGGTCGGCGCCGAATCCAACACCGTCAACTTGGCCACCAGCGGGCTTGCCGATGGCACGCGTTATACCTTGACGGTGCGCGAGGTGCAGGACCAATCCTCGCCGCCCAACCGTCTGACCATGCCGGCGCGCGTGGCCTTCGACGTGCATGACGCCTCGCGGCCGATTGTCGAATTGCGCTTCAACGAAGGCCGCGGCGAATCCACCGCCAACACCGGCACTTCGGCTCACGCCCATCCCAACGCCGCGTGTACCGACAAGCAACTGACCTGGACCACCAGCACCCCGCCCGGCGGCGGCCCCAGCGCCGTGGACCTCGGCAGCGCGCCCGCCAACCGCGCCGTGGAACTGACGGGCGACGCGGTTTCGGCCCTCAAAGGCCTGAAGTCTTTCACCCTTTCCGGCTGGGTCAATTGCCGCAGCGCGCAAGTGGGCAGCGGCGGGAACCGCATTGTCTCCGCCATCCATCATGGTGGCGACGGTTTCGATCTGGTGATGCTCGCCGACGGGCGATTGCAGCTTGGCGTGAACGAGTGGCCCGACGGTTCCCCCGCGCGCAGTTCTGCCCGCCAGATTCCGGCGGACCCGGAAGCTCCGGCGGCCAACTGGCGGTTTTTCGCCGCGACCTACGACGCGACGCGCTCGCCGGCCGAGGTGCGTTTCTACTTCGGCACACCCGAGCGGCAAGCCGCTTTGGATGCCACCGTCGCTTACGATCGCGGCCCGGTGGGTGAGTTTATTGGCCCGCTGGCCGCCGGCCACTTCAACCGCCTGACGCGCCCGGAGGCTACCGACCGCATGTTCCGCGGTATGCTGGACGAAATCCGCATTCATGGCAGTCCTCTGGACGGCACCGCGGCCCTGACGCTGGACCAAATCCGCGCGCTGCAAGGCCCGGTCGAGTGACTCCCTTCGATGGCGGCTCGACGGTGGCCGAGTATGTGAGACAGCGCCCGCAGTCACCAACTTGATCTACAACATGGCTCGCTAGGAGCAGATCGTGCGTTGGAAGCGGTTGCCGCTGCGAGCCGTCGGAAACGGAGACATAAATTTGCTGGACGCACGAAAACGAACAAGCCTTCCGTTTCAGGAGGATCAAATGAACTATCCTTGCCTCGTCTCGTTGCGTCATGGACTTGCGGCAGCCGCTTTGCTTTCATCGCGAGCGTTGCTGGCCGTTGCGCTTTTCACGGCGGCGCAGCCGGCAGCCGGGAAGCCGCCAAGCTTGGCACCCGTGAAGGAGGCGGGCGGCGCGGTCGTCTTCGAGGCAGGCCACAGTGATCCTGCGGCCATCAACAACTATACGGCCAGTTGGCGGAAGGGCAGCGACTTGACTCCCTCGACGCGGCCGGTCACGAAGGACGGCGAGCCGTACGTCGAGTTCTCCTTCCGCGGCAGTCAGGGCATGGCGTGCTCGACCATCTACTTCGACCCGACGCCCCCGCCCGACGCTGGCAGGATCTACCGGGGCCTCAGGCTGATCATCGATTGCGACCGCGACGACTACCCCCACATGGGCATCAGCGTGCATTTCCAGGACAAATCGGCCCTGACGGTCGACAAGGCGCTGGAACGCGGCCGCCAGGAGTATCTGATCGAGACCGGCTTCCGCCGCGAAAAACATCCGCCCCGCTGGGACCAGATCCCTTACGTCATGCTGACGCTCGAGGGCAGCCGCCACCCGCTCGACCTGGTGTACCGCCTGAAGCGGATCAGCGTTCCCCAGGTGGCAGATAACGCACGGCCTAACGACGAGGAAGACGAGCATCTTCGTGGCGGGGCGGACCGCGCCGCCGACCGTTTTTGCGAGCCGCTCCTCTCGCCGCGGCCCAAAGAGATCGCTTGGGAGCAGGGCGTCTTCCCCGCCAGCCGCGACTGGCCGCTGGTCCTGGAAACGACCGCCACCGAGCGGACGCGCCGCACGGCCGCGCTCTTTGCGGAGCGTTATCACGGCTTCACGGCCCACCGGCTCTTGGTGCAGACGTTCGACGCTTTGCCGCCGGCCTCGGGCATTGTCCTGCGTCTGGCTGGCGGCGAGGTCGAACCGTCGCTGCTGCCGCAGGGTTACACGCTCAGCGTCGAGCCGGAGCGGGTGGTCATCACGGGCGCCGACGAGCCGGGGCTGTACTACGGTACGGTCACGTTCTTCCAGCTCCTCAAGCACGCCCTCAAGAAGGTCACCGACACCGCGCCCGTCCCGTGCGTGACCGTCCGCGACTGGCCCGACACCCCGAATCGCCTTGTCCGGCTCGAGCACCCGCACACGTTCCGCAACTGCCCCGTCCAAGAGAACCGCGGCATCGACTATCTGATCGACTGGACCGAGCGGTTCGTCGCGGACCAGAAGATCAACACGTTCTACATCGACCTGGCGGCGAACGTGCGGTATCAGCGGCGGCCCGAGTTCAACGGCAGCGAGAAGATTTACACGCTTGCGGACCTGCGCCGCTTCGGCGATTTCTGCCGCGACCATTTCATCGACCTCTGTCCCGCCTGGCAGGTGGGCGGCCACGCCAACTGGTGGCTCATCCTCGGCTACCACCCGGAACTCCGCGAGAAGGGCTGGGAGAGCCAGGGCGACGTGACCCACCCCGACCACGACGCCATCGTCCACGACTGCATGCTCGACGTGATCGAGGCCCTGCGGCCGAAATACGTCAGTCCCAAGTCCGACGAGTGGTGGGGCCGACGCCAGGATGGCGAAACGATCGACGAACTGCTGCGCGGCAAGACCCGCGCACAGGCGTTCCTGGAGTGGCACGTTCGCCTGAACGAGTGGCTGAAGGCCCGCGGCATCACCATGATGATCTTCGAAGACATGCTCTCTCCCTACCACAACGGCAAGAAATTCGACGTCTACAAGATCATCGACGCCTTCCCCAAGGACATCATCCTGACCCAGTGGGCCGGCGGCAACCTTGACAAGGAAATCCGTTACTTCACCGAGCGCGGCTTCCGCGTCTGGCCCAATGCCACCGGCATGTTCACCTTGAGCCCCGACGCTCGCAGCCGCGTCATGGGTTTCGGCAAGGGTATCTACTCGTTCGGCAACGAGCGGAAGGGGCTGCTGGACGAGTACTCGTCGCTGGCGTCGATGAGCGTGCTGCTGCGCACGGCGGACTACGCCTGGAACTTCGCGCGCGAAGAGGATCTTGACGCCGGCCGGATGGTGGCAATCCAGCATGCGGCGGCCCTACGCCCGAACCCGCGCGCCGCGGCTCGCGTCGAGCCGATCGCACTCGGCCCGGCGCTGACGCACTCGTTCGACGCTTTTCTCAAGACGGCCAAGCCCGACGCCTACGCCGACCACGCCCGTCCTGTAGACCTGCCCGCCGGCCCGCGCGAGATCGGCTTCCTGCCGATGCGACTGGGCGGCGGCGCCGACGGCCGCGACTGCATCGTTTTGGGCAAGGACGCTGCCCCCGCGGCGCTGCCGGTGCGCGGGCGGTTCGCCTCGCTCGTGTTCCTGCACTCGGCCTTCATCGATAATCCCGAAGACAAGGGCGCTCAGGGGGCGAGCGTCCGCGCTTGGATGTACGGCTGGCCGTGTGGCAACTACGAGGTCCATTACGCCGACGGGTCGCAGGCGATCCTGCCCGTGCGGCTGACGAACAACATCAAGCGTTTCGACACGGCCTCCGCCAACCGCGCCACGCTCGATAACCGCTACGCCTGGAGCCTCGACGGCGCCGACGGCCAGCCCATCCACCTGTTCCAATGGGAATGGGTGAACCCGAAGCCCGACCAGGAGATCGTCGGCGTGACGGCCGCGCACGATCACGTGCTCGACGTCACGCTGCTGGTGTTCGCCGTGTCGGGACGGCCGTTGGCGGGGGAGTAGCGGAACGGACGCACCGCATCGTCGATCCCGGCCAGCGGGACAACACCGTGATCCTCTCGCTCTTAAACTCGAACCTAAGGAGGACATCCGTGAAAACCACATGCGTGATTCTGAGCAACTTGCTTCTGACGACATCCCTGCTTTCAGGCGAGCCGGAACCACCGCGCGGTGGCGCGCTCACTGGCGAGCGTTTCCGCGTGATCGTCTCCACGGACATCGGCGGCTCGGACCCAGATGACTATCAGTCACTCGTTCACTATTTGGTCTATGCCGATCTGTTCGACACCGAGGGACTGATCTCCTCGCCGCCACACGCCGGCCGCGCGTCGCATATCCACGAGACCCTCGACGCCTATGCCCAAGACCACCCCAAGCTCATCGCGCATTCTCCGCGTTTTCCGGCGGCGGACGCGCTGCGCGCCGTGACGAAGCAAGGGGCCATCGAGCCGGCGCCGGCGGCGGGATGGTCCGAGCCGACCGAGGGTTCGCGCTGGATTATCGAACGCGCGCGTGCTGCCGACTCGCGGCCGCTCTGGATCCTCGTCTGGGGCTCGATCACCGATGTCGCGCAGGCGCTCCACGACGCGCCGGAGATCACACCCAGACTGCGCGTCTATTCGATCGGCTCCTGGAATACTCGCATGGATCCAGCCGCGCGCGACTACGTGGTCAAGCATCATCCGGGGCTCTGGCTGATCGAGGCGGACACGACCTTCCGCGGCATGTACGTCGGAGGACAGCAGGACGGCGACCTCGGCAATGTTGCCTTTGTTGCACGTTACGTCAAAGGCCATGGCGCGCTGGGCGACCTGTTCTTCGCGAAAAAGAAAGACATCAAGATGGGCGACACGCCGTCCGTTCTCTACTTGCTGCGAGGCCGCGCGGAAGACCCGTCTGGCGATTCCTGGGGCGGGGCGTTCGTCAGGCGCGGCACGGGGCCGAACCACTGGTCCGATGACCCCGCTCCCGCCCTCCGGGAGAAGAATCATCCTGGCGCGCGTACCGTCAACCGTTGGCGCGAGGCCTATCTGCGCGACTGGCAAGGCCGCATGGAGATTTTGAAACCGTAAACGGACTTGGAATGAACACCATGACGAGCACGTGCTGCGGCTAGTCCAGGTGATCCGGGAAGGAGATCCGAAACGGCTTGTGACCAGTTCGCCGGGATTCTCCGGTGTCTTGGGAACGAAGGAACGGAACGAGGGGCTCGACTTCCTGACACCGCACACCAGCCGCCAGTTCCAGGCCCAAGGCAAGACCTGGGAGATCGCCCCGCGAGAAATCGCCCAGTTGCTCCAGGAATTCAAGAAACCGGTAGTGGACGACGAACCGGCGCGCAATGGCACCTCGCAGTTCGGTGGCCCCAGAGAACCGACGGCGCCCACGGACCATATCTTGCATATCTGGGAGGTTTGGAAAGTCGGCGGCTATGGCGTCTATCATCACGACATGTTTCAAACCGGCTACGGTTCTCCCGCCTGCCCGCCGCACGGGATTCCGGACCCCGAATTCAGCCCTTATCACCGACAGGTCTTCGAATTCCTGCGGTTGCGGGAACGGTATCGCTCCGGACACAACGACCGTGGCGGCTCCAGATAATTCTGAATTCAAGGAAGACAACGGGCGTTCAGCAAGAACGAATGTATATGTTTTAGCCGTTTACGATACCCGAGATTGCGGATGCCCTGGACCAAACCAGCCACATGAAGGTGGCTTGATAACCAACGCGACTTTGCCCAACGTATGTCTTGGTGCCTCCCGACCCAACCCTGAAGACGAGCCTTGCCATGCTGAACATGACTGAATTGACGAAGACTCCTTGGTCCTTTTTTCGACGCCGGCGGCCTGCGAGGCGGCTCGGTGGAGCGCTGGTGCTCGGCGCGATCTTGCTGGGCAGCGTTGCCGCGCCGGCCGCTGAGGGCGACGTTTACGCCGCCAGGCGCGCGGCTTTGCAACAGCGGAACCCGGCGCAGCGCAAGGTGCCCGTCATCCCGCCGAAGGAACAGAAGCTGCGGGTGATTATCGATACGGACGCGCGGAACGAGATCGACGATCTGTGGGCCATCGCCTTGGCCGTGCGGTGCCCGGACCGCTTTCAAATCGAAGGGTTTGTCGCCGCGAATTACGACAACCAAAATCCCGGCGCGGGCCCGGCCAGCGTCGAGACCTCGGCACGCGCCATTGCCACGGTGTTGGGGAAAGCCGGGTTGGCCGGACGGTTTCCCATCAAGCACGGCTCGCCGCCGTTGCGCTACCAGTACGAGCCCTCGGAGTCGGAGGGCGTGGACTTCATCATCGCCGCGGCGATGGCCTCGACGCCCGAGGATCCGCTGTGGGTGATCGGCCTGGGAGCCGCCACCGACATTGCTTCGGCCTATCTGAAGGAGCCGCGCATCGCGGAGCGGGTGGTGGTGTTCTGGCATTTTCGCACCGAGTGGCCGAAGCGCTGCTGGAACTTCAACGTCATCGGCGATGTCCGCGCCGCGCGGCTGGTGTTCCACTCGGACTTGCCGTTCGTGCTGTTCGACACCGGCACGTACCTGACTTGTCCCATGGCCCAGTCGGCGCGGTGGGTAGAGTTCGGGCCGCTGGGCAGGTTTCTGCACGAGTTCCGCCTGGAGAGCCAATGGTATCAAAGCCCCGCCAAGGGTTTTTATGACCTGGGCGACATTGCGGCGCTGGTCGACCCGACGCTGGCCACGTGGGAGGTGGTCGAGTGCCCGGATGTGAACTGGGATCTCGCCTACCAGTTCAAGGGCACCAAGGGTAAGATTCTGCGTTGTGGCGACATCGACCGGGATCGGACATTCGAGCTGTTCGAGTCCCGGTTGAAACCGTAGGATTTCCAAGTGTCTTTTCGGGTGTTGATCCTCGAACTCGCGCGTTCACCAGCCCTTAGCATCGTTCGAGAAACAACTGTCGCCTCGCCAATGTAGCCATCACACTCCGTGGGATGATCAGCAATAAACACTGGACAGTTATTTCTCGAACGATGCTTAACCCCTGAACAATGACGATGAAGACAGCAAGTTTCGTTTCGCTTGGTTTCGCTTTGATCGCAACGACCGTCTGCGCCGCGCCGCCGATCCGTCTGCATCCGGACAACCCGCGCTGGTTCCAATGGCAGGGGCAAGCGGTGGCGCTGGTGACCAGCGCCGAACACTACGGCGCCGTGCTGAACCGGGATTTCGACTTTGTCCGCTACCTCGAAACCTTGCAGCGCGACGGGATGAACTACACCCGCATCTTCGCCGGCAGCTACGTCGAGCCGCCGGGCGCGTTTGGAATCCAGCGGAACACGCTCGCGCCCGCGGCGGGACGGTTTCTCGCGCCGTGGGCTCGGAGCGACCAACCGGGTTACGCGAGCGGTGGCAACAAGTTCGATCTGAGTCGTTTTTCGGACGACTACCTGGCGCGGCTCAAGGACTTCATCGGCGAGGCGGGGCGACGCGGCGTGGTGGTCGAACTCACGTTCTTCTGCGCCACCTACAACGAGAAGCAGTGGTCGCTGCATCCGCTCAATCCCGCGAACAACATCCAGTCACTCAACGTGCCCGAGTGGCGCAAGTTGCACACGCTGCCCCCGGGTACACTCCCCGAAAATGCCCGAGCCGCCTCGCCGGCGTTCGAAGTCCAAGAGGCCCTGGTGCGGTGGCTCGTCCGCGAACTGAACGAGTTCGACAACCTGTTCTACGAGATTCAGAACGAGCCGTGGGCCGACAACCGTTTGCCGGGCGAGGTGATCAATCCGTACCTGCTTGACCGGCCGACATGGCCCAACGCCGTCGAGATTCCCACCGCCGAAACCGTTGCCTGGCAGAGGGCCATCGCGCGGATCATTGCCGACGAAGAAAGCCGGCTGCCAAACCGGCATCTGATTGCTCAGAACGTGGCGAACTTCCGCCTGGCGGTCAACGACGACGACCTTGTGCCCGAAGCGTCGATTGTGAACTTCCATTACGCCTACCCGGAGGCGGTCGAGTGGAATCGCGGCCTGAAACGAGTGATCGGCTGTGATGAAACCGGTTTCGCGGGCCAGGGCGACGCCCACTATCGGCGCCAGGCATGGCGGTTCATGCTGAGCGGCGGCGCACTTTTCAACAACCTCGACTACTCGTTCACCGTCGGTCACGAAGACGGCAGCGACACGGCGAACCAGGCGCCCGGCGGCGGCAGTCCGGCGCTGCGGCAGCAGTTGAAAGTGTTGAGCGAATTCCTTCACGGATTCGAGTTGGCTCGGCTCCATCCGGATCCGCTCCTGGTCGCCCGAGCCCCCGGCGTGGTAACGCATGCCCTGTCAGACCCAGGCAATGCCCATGCCATTTATGTGCAGGGCCGTGGTCCCACGACACTCATGCTGAACCTGGCGGAAGGAACCTGGACGGCCGAATGGATTTCCGTCGAAGACGCCCGCGTGCTCCGACGCGAAACTGTCGTGGCCAAGAAGGGCGAGGCGAGCGCGCTTGCCAGCCCCGGCTTCACTGACGCCGCAGCCGTTCGCATTCTGGCCAATTGACGATTCACTCCTTGAACGGAACCGATTCGATCTGAGGACCTGATCATGAAGCCACGTACTCTGCTGGTGCTCGCGGCGATTCTGATTGCGTCGCCTTCGCCTGCCGCGAACCTTGTCCGCGGCACGTCCACGGCTCCGCACCGCGGCGTGTGGGAGATTTCGCTGCCGCTGGACGATCCGCGCGGCAATCCGTTCTTCGACGTCGAAGTGAAATTCCTTTTCACGTTGCCTGACGGCACGGAGGTCGAAGCGGAGGGCTTTTTCCAAGGAGGCAACCGCTGGGCCGGCCGGGCGTATTGCGGGCAAGTCGGCCCGTGGAAGTGGCAGAGCGCGGCGAACCGTCCGGGGCTGGACGGCAAACGCGGCGAGTTCGTCGTGCAGCCGTCGGAGCTGCCTGGCAAACTTCGCAAGCATCCCGACGACCCGCGGCAGTTCGCCTATGACGACGGACAATGGTTCCTGCACTTGGGCGACACAGGCTATCGCTACGTCACGGCCACGGAACCGCTGTGGCAGCAATACATCGACGAGGCCGCGCAGGCGGGCTTCAACAAAATCCGCACCTGGTTCTGCAGCGGACGCCATGACGTTGGGGCGTTGTTCGCACCGGACCGCCAGGGACTGGACTTGGCCTACTGGGACGAGATCGAACGGCGGCTTGTTTATGCTCTGGACAAGTACCCGCACATTCAGTTCCAGTTGATTCCATACGGCGAGGACTGGCCGGAGCTGCGGCACTACGGCGAGGGCGACCGGGCCGCGCAGTTGGTGGCCCGCTATGCCCAGGCGCGCTTCTCGGCCTTCCCGAACGTCCAATGGTGCATCTCGAACGACGGCGACGTGGGGCCTGCCGAGGGCCGGCGCACCGTCGCGCCAGCCACCATCGAACGGATCGGGAGCGACATGCGGGCGCGCGAACCCTGGGGTACGCTCTTGACCAATCACCAGAAGCGGTTCCAAGGGTATTCGTTCGTCGATGCCGACTGGTCGGACATTGTCACGCTGGAAGACCGGGACCAGGTGGCCGGCGAGTTGGTGCTCAAGTACCGCGCGCTCTCGAAGGACGATCCCGTGGTCCTGGATGAAGACCGCTACGGCAACTACATCTCGCCCCGGCACGACCGGTATTTCTTCCGGCGGTTGATGTGGGCCAACCTGCTCAGCGGCGGCCACGCGACCTACGGCGGCCTGAACACCTACGAACCGTACTCGGCCACCAACAAGCTCCAAGGCATGCACGGCTACCGGACCGCCGTCCAAGACGGCCGCCTGGACGACGGCGCCGCGGATTTCCCGCACATCCGCCGCTTGTTCGACGAGGCCGGACTGACCCTTGTCGGCATGGAACCCAACGACGCCATGGGGGGCAACGACGGTCATGCGGTCAAGGTCATCGCGGGCGAAAAAGCCGTCATCGCTTATCTGCAAAACCCCGACTCGCGCACGCCGGAAACGGCCAACGTCGCCGAGACGCTGGCAACCTGCCGCCTGCACCTGCCGCCGGGCGATTGGCGAATCCGCTGGTACGACCCACGTACCGGACGCTGGCACGCGGCCCCGGATCGACAGCAGATCAGCGGCGGCTACACCCGAGATTTCAAGTCGCCCTTCGCCGGCGACGCCGTCCTGCTGTTGAGCCTGCCCTGAACACGATGTGCCGAAGGGGGTCGGTGCTCGTTTGCAATACCTGCGCGAACTCGGGTATGTAGAACGGCCAGATGCAAGGGGCAGAGGCGATCTTATCACGAAAGAGGGTCTTGCAAGGCTAAAATCGCCGACATAATAGATTCCCTTCACCGCCCATTGATCGAGGTCGCTTTCTGAAGTCCGCGTCTCGCAGCCGCTGATTCTGTTTACCCAAACGTTGCATAAATCTCTCCGGTTGCGAGTTGGTGCCGATGGGGATGGGCAGCGTTCTTGGCGGAGGGTACATGCAGTGCGCGTACCGGTAGCGACGACTGGGTGCCCTGCAGAGGGTTCGAAGAGGCAAGTTCAGTTTCGGGACGGGTTCAGGTACTTGGCGAACTCGTCTTGTACGGTGGCGTTACCTGGCGTCACCAGCGTCAGGCGGCCTTGGGGACGAATCAAACGTCCCTCGCGACGAACCGGACGTTGACGAAGGGTGTTCAACGTCTCGAAGCCCCACAGATTGCGGCGTTTGGAGGTGGTGCCCGAGCTTGGACCCTGGACCTGCATCTGTAATTCCCGCGTCAGATTGTGGGCCATGATCGCGGCCAGGCAGTAGGTCTGATTGCTCCGCCAACCTCGCATGGAGCTGTGGTCGAGCTGGCAATGACTCTTGGTTTCTCCGAACACGCCCTCCTGTGAGCCGCGACCATGGTGGTATTCCATCGTGTGTACAGCCCCTGTGGTCTTGTTCGTGACGATCACTTGATAGGTGAACTCGTGACTCTTCGGCTCGAACAGGTCCTGTTGCAACGCCCTCTTCGTCGGCAGGGCCTTCTTCTGCCGGATCACCATAATGCGGAACCGCAGCAGCCAGCTCTCCGGCTTCAAGTTCAGCTCGCCACTGACGCCGCGATGAGTCGCAGGTAATGTCGCCTGCCGCCGGCACACGACCACCGAGCGATCGCGGGGACGGAACGAAGAACGTTCCTTTGTCATTGCCCCGCTGCCGGAATCCATGAAGCAACTTGTCCGTGAATGGAAGGGATTGAAATCGATCGGACAGGTCATCACGGTGACGGATTGTGAAGGAGGGCACACGTGCGAAGTGCGTTACTACATCAGCAGCCGCCCAGCGAAAGTCGGAGAGTTCGCAACTTCGGTGCGCGAACATTGGGGGATTGAAAGCATGCACTGGGTTCTGGACGTCGTTCTTGGCGAAGACGCCAGCCGACTGCGCAACGGAGATGTCGCCGAGAATTTTGGCTTCCTCAGAAAATTCGTGGTCAGCCTGCTCAAACGAGACACTTTGCGAGGGAGCCTGAAGAGCAAGCAGAAACGTGCCGCATGGAACACGAATTTCCTCGAAAAGCTCATGTTTGGCTGAGATTTTGATGCGATGGCCGTGCAGCGTCCGCTGGTCGGCACCACGCGCTCCGCGCCGAGCAGAAAGACGAATTTGCGCAACAGGTTTTCGTTGTCGGCCAGCGCCTCGGCGTCGAACAGCTCGTAGGTCTGCGTGTCGGCGCCCTTGTAGTACAGCCGCGTCTGGCGCATCGAGGTGACGATGATCCAATCGCAGGTCAGATTGATGGCGTACTGGTATCCTTGCTGGACGGCCGACAGCTTGCGGCCCGCGTAGCGGCGGTCGAGCGGGTCCTTGGTGCCTTTGCCGTCAACCTGGACGTGTTTCTCGCGCGACAGCGTGTACCTCGCGCCGCCGTCGGCCGGTCGCGTGTATCCCAGCAGCGACACCAAGTAGTCGGTCAGGAAATCCGGCAGCAGTTCCTTCTCGTTCAGCTTGTCGGCCCGGCCCGACGAGATCAGATCGGCCCAATGCGTCAGCTGCGCGCAGCCCATCGACATGCTCCGGCAACGAGAACGCCGCCAAGTGCTGGTGAATCACATCCGGGCGAAACAGCGGTTTTCGTTCAATCGGCACGGCAATCCCTCGAGAGATCTGCAACCAGCGGTTATTTGCAAGGTTCCAGCGGGAACCGGGACGCCAATGTAACAAATCGCTCCGAACAGGGCAGCACGTAGAAGCCCGCGGAGCTGGCGCGGCGCAAGCTGCCTCTGGCCAACGGACAGATCGTGCCGGAGGAGAATTCCGCGGAGCGTCTGCAGGTCGCTTGAGCGCCGAATCGGCAGTGGGGATGACGACAACACGTTTCCGTCGGAACAGCCCGAGGGATGCTGCGTATAAGAGGAAACCGTTCTCTTGATCTCGGCCGAACGGTTGACAGGATTCTGCGCTGCCAGTAGAAACGGGCAGGATGTGGCATTTTGACTTTCTGCCTTTTCCGAGGAAACCATGCGCGAATTCATGGCGATCACCAAGGCGCTGGCCGACGAGCAACGGGTGCGGATGCTGCTGGCGCTGCGGCGGCACGAGTTGTGCGTTTGCCAGATCGTCTCGTTGGTTGGGCTGGCCACGTCGACCGTGTCGAAACACATGTCGATCTTGAAACAGGCCCGGTTGGTCGAGAGCCGCAAGGAGGGTCGCTGGATCTACTATCGCCTGACCAGCGACGATCTGCCGCCGATGGTCCAGCAGGCGATGGATTGGATGTCCGATTCCCTGGCGGACGATCCGCAGATCGAACGGGACCAGCAGCGGCTCGAAGAGATCTGCGCCGTAGATCCCCAGCAGCTCTGCGGCTCTGCAAGGAACCGGCCATGAGTCAATGTTCGAGCGTTTGTCGTTGCCTTCTCTGGGTAGGATGTGTCACTTCATTCCTGGTCGGCGCCGGGATGGCCGATCGGGCACAAGCGTCGGAGTCCGTTTCCGTCGACGGGTTGACGACCAAGCAGGACAAGTTGCCTCCACCGCCGGTTTTGCCGGGCTACCATGCCGACCCGCATCTCGCGGTCTTTGGCGACACGTACTACATCTATCCGACGACCGATGGCAGCGAAGGCTGGACCTCGACCTCGTTCAGTTGCATGTCGTCCAAGGATCTCGTCCACTGGCAGAATCACGGGGTGGTTTTACGGCTGGGTGTCGACGTAGCCTGGGCGGATCGCCGCGCCTGGGCGCCCGCCATCGCGACCCGCGGCGGAAAATACTATCTCTACATTTCCGCCGCACAGAACATCGGCGTGGCCGTCGCCGATGCTCCGCACGGCCCGTTTGCCGACCCGTTGGGCAAGCCGCTGGTGCCCAGCGGCCGCTGGCCAGGCCAAGCGATCGACCCAATGGTGTTCGTCGACGACGACGGCTCGGCGTATTTGTACTGGGGCCAAGGCAACTGCTACGTGGTCAAGCTGAACGAGGATATGGTCTCGTTCGATCCGGACGGCGTTCGCTGCATCACTCCGTCCGGCTACAACGAAGGATCGTTTGTACTCAAACGCAACGGGGTCTACTATCTGATGTGGTCCGAGCACGATACGCGGGACCCTCGCTACAGCGTCGCCTACGGCACCTCGGATTCGCCGCTGGGGCCGTTCCAAAAAGCGGACAAGAACCCGATTCTCCAAGGCAAAGGCATGGTCCGAGGCGCCGGCCATCATTCGGTGGTCCAGGTTCCCGGCACCGACTCTTGGTTCGTCGCCTACCATCGGTTTGCGATTCCGGGCGGCTCGGGTTACCAACGCGAGACTTGTATCTCGCCCATGCGGTTCCATCCCGACGGCTCGATTCAAACCGTCGATGTTTTCGAGCCAGCCGCCCTGAGATCGCCATCGGTTCGAGCGGCCGGGTCGGATCCTTGACCACACTGCCACGTTAGCATCGTTCGAGAAACAACTGTCGCCTCGTCAATGTAGCCATCACACTCCGTGGGATGATCAGCAATAAACACTGGACAGTTATTTCTCGAACGATGCTAACTTCGGACAGCAGCTTGTCCTTTTTCGATTTCCAACAACCGTCACCTGAGGTTTCATCATGAACGCTCGCGACAAAAACCGGCCCCATCCGTTCGCTTCGCTGACTCGCCGAAATTGGATCGCCGCCGCAGGCGGAGCTGGATTGGCAGCCGTGCTTTCGAAATCGTCCCCTGCCGACACGGACGCAAGGGGCGTCCTGCACGTGCCGCTGCCCGTGGGCGACGCCCCGGAACGGAAACCGGAAGAAGGTTTGGTGACCGGCTTCCTGGGTTTCGGGTGGAGGTCGTTTGCGGTCGGGGAACCCGGTGCGCCGGTCAGCGTGTTGAAGGGCCTGGGCGATACTGCGCCCGCGGTGCCCGAGGGGTCCGATTGCCGTCTGCGGCTGACCAATTCCATCGATGTGCGAGACACCTTTGGCATCGCCGTCGCGACGGCGGACGGCCAAGCCGTGGGGAAGTTCGATCTGCGGTTCGCCGGTTTGTACCAGGTGCAGGAGCTGGCGCTGAGTCCCGCTCAGGCCCGCGAAATTCTGGCTCGCGGCGCCGTGCTTCGCATGGTGTCCGGTCCCAAGCCCGTCTGGTTCTTCGCGCCTTCGCCCGGCACTTCTCCCGCTCCCGATCCTGTGCAGTTGCCGCACGTGCTAGTGGCCGCGCCCGGCCAGTCCGCCGCTCAATTCGATCGGCGTCTGCGCGGGTTGGTCATGCTGCAAGGGTTCGGCTGGCAGAGCGGCTGCGTGTCCGAAGGCATTCTGGATCTGGGCGAGGCGCGCCAGGACGCGGGCCTGCTCGAGGCGGTCGACCGGTATTTGGGCATGTATTTCACCGACGACGGCGTCTTCTACGAGAATCCTCGCAGCCAGCCCAAGCGCAACCGGGTGGGCGGCGTCGAGGAACCGCTGCCTTGGGCGACCTTGGCCCGGCGGAACCCGGACCACCCGGCCATCCGGCTAGGGGCGGATTTCCTCGTTTCGCAAATCGATCCCGCGCCGGTCATCGCCAAGGGAGAAAGCCTGACGACCGAGGGCAATTACACCGCAGCCTACCCGACCGCGGTCCTCGCCCGCGTCCTGAAACGCGATCGTCTGGCCGCGATGGCGCTGCGCCAGCTCGAAAGCCGGCGGATCGCCAACGTCCACGGCGGCGACATCTACCAGCGGGCCAACCCGGCCGGTCAGGGCCGCTTGCGGAATTGGTGCCGAGGCGTTTGCTGGTACTACTTGGGCATGGTGCGAACCCTGCGGGCGCTGGACGATCCGCAGACTGCCGCCGCTTGGCAGCCCGAGATCCAGCGAGTCGCCGACCTGCTGCTGAAATACCAGCGGCAAGACGGCCTGTGGGGCAACTTCCTGCACGATCCGCAGGTCGCGGCCGACACCTCCGGCTCGGCCGGGTTGGCAGCCGCCCTGGCCCACGCGCACGCAGCCGGCTGGTTGCCGGCCGACGCGCGGCGCATGGCCCAGCGAACGCTGGACGGCTTGACCGCCTACCTGACTCCCGACGGACTACTCGGCGGGGCCGCCCAATCGAACAAGGGCGGCGACGGTTTGCAGCACGGCAGCTATCGAGTGATCTATCAAATGGCGATGGGTTTGAAGGCGCAACTGATGGCCGCACTGGAGAAATGACGGCGTCTAAGGACCGGCAAATGAATAAGTGTCGCGTTTCGCGGAAGGGGTCGGGAGTCGTTTTCGGGCAACCCGCTTTCCATGTGATTGAGCGTTTTCAGAAAACGATCTGTAAGAACGCCGAAAACGCGGTAAAACATTGGATTTTGCCGCGTATCGTCGAAAGGTTGTGAATTGGCGTTTATAGGCGAGAACAGGGGTGAATTGGTGCTTGGTGGGTGTCAGTGACACCCGATAAATCCGGCTGATCTAGCTCTTGTCGCTCATCCGCCCGTCGATCCCTGTTGTCGATGCGCAATTGGTTTCTCCACCGCCTGCGCAACCGTTTCGCACTTCCGCGGACCAAAGCCCACCCGTCCATAGCTTCCAGTCTACTTGGCATTCCACCCACTGCGACCATCGATCCAGCAGCTTCATGTGCTACCCTTCTCATACTGGGCTCGGCCTAGGAATCTGTAAGATTTGATGCACCCGGTCCTGTGGATTCAGCTTGCTCAAAGACACCGCAGATCGTCGCCTTTTACAAATCGAATCCCGATGATGCCCGGGCATGCCGTCGGCATACGAAAATGGACACAGCATGGAACCTTGCCTGCAAAGCACTGTCCATTTTCCCGTGGGCCGATCCCGCATGCTCGACACCACGGGCTTGACCACCACGGCTCCTGACTGCCGTTTTGAAGGGCAACTGTCATGCTGACGTTCTTGAAGCAATACAACGAGCGACTTCAGCGTCAGCACGGGTGAGAAGTCGAATTGGATCGTTCTGCTTGTGGCAATCATTGACTGCCCGACTACGCTGACTGGACACCTGACTCGACCATCCACTTCGGAATCCGGTCCACGATCTTCGTCAACGTTTCCTGTCCACGCTGCGGCCAGGATTTGAAGCAGCAGGCGGGCGAGAAGCTGGTCGAATTGTTCTCGGATGTGACCACGCCTGCGCGGAACCGGCGGATGATCGCCCTGTTCATCAGTCTGCTGGTCGGTCTGCCCTTGCTGCTCTGTGCCGTCATCTGGGCGGGTGTGCAACTGGGTTGATGGGGCCACACGGCTTTCTTGGCTTTGAACAAATTGACCCTGCTACTGCCAGCGGCCATCTTCTGGTTCAACCGGCAGATCCACGGTGCATGACATCGGCGCGAGTGCAGCCAGCCGGCATACGTGTTCATGGGACTGCTGGGACGCAGCTACTGCTATCGTTGCTCGACCTGCGGAAAGCTGCTGCGGTTGCGGGATTGATCGTGGGAGGCGGTGGATCAATAGAAAACGCCTCCAGACCGATCGCTCAATCTGGAGGCGTTTGGCTTTCTACAGCTCGATCGACTCGACCTCGGCGACGAACCTTGCGGCATCGTCGGCCAGGTACGAGGCGACCACTTGGAACACGGCGTCACTAAAGCCGCCGATGTTCAGGATGTCGGCACGCTCGGGTGCCTGCGTCGATCCGTAGGGCTGGATGTCGATGCAAACCAACTTGGGCGACACGACGCCCAACCGCCGCTGGTTGGCGACGAACTTCTGCCACTCGGTCATCACGCCCGTGGAACCGTATCGGCCGGCGCCGACCCAGCTCTCGTTGTCGCTGACCAGCACGCAACCGGCAAACCGCCGCTTGGCGTACTTGCCGTTGGCCTGCGCCAGCGGCAGCGAACAGTCCGTGCCACCGCCGCCGTACTTGGCCAGCCGTTCCGCCAGACTCAGGATCGTGTCCTGCGGATCGACCTTCGCCTCGTACGCCGCCGTGTCGAACGGGACCACCACGCTGTCCGGGTTGCGCCGCAGGATCGCCGCGGCAAACAACGCCGCCACGTCCACGCACCGCATCTTGCTGGTCGCACCCTGGCCCCGGTGGCCCGTGACCGGTGAGCCCATGGAACCCGAGGTGTCCAGACCGATCACGACCGGGCCCGGCAACTCGGGCACGTTCCCGCACGCGATCTCGGCCGCCTGATGGAGAGCCGCCTTGATCTTCTGCGGCACGCTCTCGTCCGCATTCAGGTACGCGGCCAGGAACTGGTACGGGAACTGCCGCGAGCGGTGGATCTCGTGTGCGTCCGCGATGCGGTCCGCCACGTAGTCCACCAATTCGTGATCAACCTTGCCGTTGCCAGCGAAAAATACCTCGTGCCGCAGCAGCGTGTTCAGGTTCATCCGCAGCGCCTGCGGTCCCATCTGGCGGGCGATCGCCTTCCAGACCAACGGACCCTTGGCCGCGTCGGCTAGCAGATCCCAGCGAACCGACAGGTTGCCCACGATCAGAGCCTGCGCCTCGGCGGTTTCCGCCTGGCGGTAAGCGATCAGCCCCTGGACCTGAGCCGGCAGGTCGGCCGCGGTGGCCGGTGCCCACTTCTCCACATCCTTGTCGGTCAGCCAGCCGAACAGCGCACGCCGCGCGTTGTCCTTCGGCGTGGGCCGGGCCATCCGCAGCACATCGCGCAGGCTCGGGTTGCTGCCGATGGACGCCGACAGCAACTTGCCCACCGACGCCTCGTTCAGCCAGCGCTGGAATGCCCGCTGCAAGCTGGACGATAGACTGGTGCGACCGAACTGTCCCGAGCGGATCATCTGGAACATGGTCCGCAGCACGCGGCCGTTGTCCACGACCCGATCGAAGACGCGGTGCAGCAATTCAGTGTCCCGCTTGGACAGCACGACCAGCAGCGCCGCCGGCATGTCCTTCATGTAGGCCCGCTCGCGGGCGTAGACCGCCAGCTTGGCCAGGAACACGTTGTCATCGACTTGGTCGATCAGCTTGCGCATCTCGTCCAACTGGCTCTGGGCGCTCGCGTAATACACGCCGTTGAAGCAGCCCGTGGCCGCCATCTGGGCCAGCGCGTGCTTGGGCGTGAACTGGTAAGCTTGGCCTCCGGCCTCGTTGACCGTGTCCGTCCGGAGCAGTTTGCTCTTGATGCTGGAAAACAGAGTCGTGTTGGCCATGGTCTCCCTCTGACAATAATCAAGAGTGCCCAACGAAGTTGTTGCCGAGACACGTCGGTGATGGTTGATGTAGTCCCGACAGGCAGTTGGGCTAAATCAGAAGACACTCTGGTCGCCTTCTGGTTCAGCCCGAGATCGAATCAAATGACCGACGAGGGTGTGAATCAGAGTCGTTACGGCGCTCTGCCATTGAGCTACGGCGCTGCGATTGCCAGTCGCGCCGATGGGATTCGAACCCACAACCTCCGGCTCCCAAAGCATGTACTCCAACTCGGCAGTCGGTCACGTATCGTTCAAGGCCCAACGAAGTTGTTGCTGAGACACGGTGCCTTGGGCACCAGGTTATCAGCCTGGATGTAGTCCCAGCGGGCAGTTGGTCTCTCAGAGACGCCGGTGGGAGTCGAACCCACTCGAAACCGGGTTGCAGCCGGTTGCCTTGCCGTCTGGCTCCAGCGTCGCGGTATCAGCGTCCTCGCCAGGAATTGAACCTGGTCTACGACCTCCGCAAAGTCGCGTGCAATCCGGCACACTCCGAGGACATCCTATTCCAGCAGCCCGCCGAGGAATCGAACCCCGTCTTGCAGATCCGAAGTCTGCCGTGCCGTCCATCACACTCGCAGGCCGTAACCAAGCAGCCCGTCCAGGAATCGAACCTGGTCCGACAGCTTCGGAAGCTGTCATGCGATCCGGCACAACCACGGGCCATGTTGTCAGCGTCCCGACCTGAAATCGAACCAGGACCAGAATCTTAGGAGGATTCCGTGCGCTCCGTTACACCATCGGGACAATCGTTTTCCGAACAAAGGGCCGACGACTGGATTCGCACCAGCATCAATCCGCTTACAAGGCGGACGCCTTTCTCAGTCGAGCCACGTCGGCACAAACGCTCCCGGTGACACCGACCGGGAGCGTGATCATCACTACTTCTCCAATTCGACGGTCCAATACGCCTCGCTGACGAATTTGGACCAGCTCTCGATCCGCTGCTGGTGGATCGCATACTGCAGGTTCCAGCCAGGCTGGACCGGCTTGCGTCTCAGCCGCATCTTGGCCTGCTCCGGAGTGCGGTCGGCTTTCTGCTTGTTGCACTCCAGGCATGCAAGAACGCAGTTATCCCATCGCGATACGCCGCCCTGGGCACGCGGGATGACGTGATCGAGCGTCAACTCCTCCATGCCGGGCTGCTTGCCGCAGTACTGGCACGTGTAGTGGTCGCGTTTGAAGATGTTCCTCCGGCTGAACGACACGGTCGCCGCCGGCAGTCGGTCGTAGTCCGTCAGCGAGATCACCTCGGGCACGCGCAGCCGAAACCGCACGGCCTGGATGAACCGTTCGCCCTCGGCGGGCCGCAACTTGGACCAGTCCTCCCACGTGTAGGTCTGGTAATCGCTGGGGTCCACGACGCGAGCCGACTCGTTCCACAGCAGCACCAACGCACGGGCCACGGTGGCCACGTGTACCGGCTGCCAGTTGCGGTTCAGCACCAGTGTTGGACGTTGCAGGATCTTGCTGAAGATACACCTCCTTCCCATTGTCAGGTTGACCGACCGGATTCGAACCGGCATCTACTTGAGCCACAATCAAGCGCCTTACCCGTTAGGCCACGGTCAACGCGTGTGTTTTGTGTTCGAGCGGAAGGGGCGGGATTCGGACCCGCAAGGCTCTCGCTCGACCGGCTTCCAACCGGCTCCCGTCACCCATCGGGTAGCCCTTCCGTTACATCATCTTCGTCCAGCAGCCCGACCAGGACTCGAACCCGGAACCCCTCGGTAGAAACGAGGGATGATCATCCGTTTCACCATCGGGCCATTCAAGGCGGAAGGTGGGGGAATCGAACCCCCAACCCATCATCGGGCGACTGGTTAGCAACCAGCTTCCTGAGCCAGTTCGGTTACCTTCCGTACAACAGTGGACCCACCCAGAGTTGAACTGGGATCCCCGCCACGCCAGGGCGGTGTCTTCCCCTTGGACCATGAGCCCGTGTTTCTGCAGTGGACCTGATGGGAGTTGAACCCACCACACCGACCTTGCAAGGGTCAGTCGCCCCCAACGGCATGCAGGCCCGCATTGAAGAGGTCCGTCCGGGAATTGAACCCGACCCTCGTCCTTACCAAGGACGTGTGCTGCCACAACACCTACAGACCGTCTTCTTCAGTGATCCCGGCTGGAATCGAACCAAGCCATCTCCTGGGTGTCATCCAGGCGTCCCCGCCACTGGACCACGGGATCATGTTCTGAGTGACCGAGGCGGGAGTCGAACCCACAGATGCACAGGATCTCGGCCTGTTCGCTTTGCCAGTTTGCGTACTCGGCCACGAATCAGTAGCGGGTCCGGGAGTCGCACACCGGCAATCCAGGCTTATGAGGCCCGAATGAGCACTGGCCCACCCGCATCGTTTGTCAGTTGCAGGTTCCGGTATCGAACCGGACGGGTCGGGCTTATGAAACCCAACTGGGCACCTGCCGCACCTGCAATCCATCAGTAGCCAAGGGGAGAGTCGAACTCCCACGCCCGCAGTGGGCACGACGTTCTGAGCGTCGCGTGTCTACCAGTATTCCACCACTTGGCTGCATTGTTCAGTGACTCGGACGGGAATCGAAGTGCGCGTCGGTCAGGTTGAGGGCCTAACTGTAAAACCAACATCACACCGAGCCAGAATAGCGACGCGGACGGGAATCGAACCCGCGTTGGCGAGATTGAAAGCCTCGCTGCAAGACCAGCATCGCACCGCGCCGTCGTATCCATCGTTCTTCAGTGCGCCGAGCAGGAGTTGGACCTGCAGTGCCGAGGCGGGTGGGTTACAGCCACTTGGGCTCGCCAATGCCCAGCCGACGCATCTTGTTCCAGTGGCACGGGTGGGAGTTGAACCCACAGACGATCACCAAGGTTTGAGTTTGGCCGCTTTGCCGAAGTTTGCGTACCGTGCCGTCGTTGTCTCAAGCGTCCCCGATGGGATTTGAACCCACGATCTCCTGCGTGACAGGCAGGCGAGCACTCCGGGCTGCTCCACGAGGACAAATTGTTCTGCCAGTGACTCAGGTGGGAATCGAACCCACAGCATCCCTGGTTCTAAGCCAAGGTGGTCTGCCAGTTGCCTACCGAGCCATATTGCTGATCAGTGCCCAGCGCAGGATTCGAACCTGCAATCGTCCGGGTTTAAGCCGGATCGCTCTGCCGCTTGGCGTACCTGGGCGGATTGCCGGCCATTGGTAAAACCCGGCCGTTTTCGATCACCGAATTGTGCTTGCTGAATTCCGGCGACGACCGCCGCTTTCTACAAAACCAGCCAGGCGGTTCCGAAACTGGACACCCGCGTCGTACCGTGCCTGCAAATCACTGTCCATTTTCAGTAGTCCCGGATGGACTCGAACCATCGCTCGTCACCTTGTAAGGGTGCTGCCTTCGCCGCTAGGCCACGGGACCGATTCGTCAGTTGTCAGTTGTCAGTTGTCAGTGGTCAGTGGTAATGAGCCGAAATGAACGGTGGTGGTTCGCTGTTGCCCACTGCCCACTGCCCACTGACAAAAAAGCACGCCCCCAAGGACTTGAACCCTGACCAACTGGGTTGGAACCAGTCGTGCTGCCGATTACACCAGGGACGCGTGTATTGCTGTCAGTCAGCGGAAGTGACCAATCCGGCTGCGCCGATCGGTGCCCGACTCGAACCCACAGGTCGCGATGGCGACCACCTGTTTTCAAGCTGTGCCTTCCTACCGCGGCCGCCCTTGATCCTCCCTCATCGGTCGGCGGGCAAGCCTTGCTTCCGGCCGGATGACTTCCGTCTGCAAGCTGCGGGAGTTGGAATCGAACCAACGGC
>JAHDXO010000023.1 GCA_023382975.1 Pirellulaceae bacterium | reverse complement strand
CTGGCCGTACGACGTCTGGCCGGCTTGAATCACCGGGCCGGGGACGCCGTCGATTACCAGGCGGAGTTCAAGATTGTCCTGGCCTCCTGCGGTCACCACGCTGGTGGCCCCGCTCACGAGGACGGTCTGCTGCGAGTCGGTGGTGAACACGTTCTCCAATCCGTCCACAAACACCCATCCATCATCCGCAGGCTGAGTATTCGGCGAGAATACCCTGCTTGTAAACGCGTTGAATGGCGCGACGTCGATCGCAGCGACCGCAAAACTGGGCAGCAGGGAGAATGCGGTCCTCGGTGTTTCGGACACTCGGCCGTCGATTTCCAACTCGAGGTAGACTGTCTCGTTCATCGTCAGCAAACTGCGTGATAGCGGCTGAATGGTGCCCAGACCGTGTGCAAACGAGCCGAGTAGGTCGTCCTCCACGTCGATGCTCGCCGTCTCGCTGTAGAGCAGTGCGCCGCCGGAGGGACTGTCGTAGAGCCGAAAGGTTATGCTGTGCGTGCCCGGCAGCGGGTTGCCGGTGCCGGCACGACGCAGGAAGCCAAACACGTTGGTGGTGATTGGGGAACCCTGGACGCCCGCCCAGGCGTCGGCCGCGGAGGAAGCATGGGCGCTTACCAGTTGCAGGCCGGCCGCCGTGAGAGGCAGCGTCTGCTGCCCGCCGTCAAAACGCAGACGCGGCGCCGGGGTTTCGCCCGCAATCGCAATTTCTACCCAGAGTTCGCTGTGGCTGGAAAACAACTGCAAATCCAGCGGCGTCACAGTGCCCAACTCGATCGCCATCCGGCCCGCATGGGCATCGTCGACTGCAACCGTCGCCGTGTCGGACCACAACGGCGATCCGCCCGTCTGGGCATCATACAGCGACAACTGCAGTTGCTGGCTTCCCGTCACCGGATTGCCCGAGGCATCGCGCAGGTAACCGAACAGCCATTGACTGTACGAAGCCGTGTCGCCGCGCTGCACCACCGCTGCGGCGGTGCTCCCAACGCTCTGGAAGCCGGAGCCAGACAACGTGGTCGATTCGTGGTTGATGCGCAACCGCGGATTCAGCGGGTTCCCATCGACGGAAACCTGTACGTACAGGTCTTGCTGCAACTCGGCGTTCCCGAGCGCCGTAATCGCGTGCTGGAAGTAACCTCCGGGGCTGAGCCCCAAGGCGACATCCGCGAGAGTCTCCGAATAGAGTGCCGAGCCGCCGCTGGCCGAATCGTAAACGGCCAACTGGAGATCGTGTTCGCCGGTCAGCGGGTCGCCCTGCGAATCCTGAAAGGCGCCGACGAATTGCACTCGACCATGACCCGGCGTGATCGTCACCGGCAGCGGCGCAGACGGCTGGCTGACTCGGTAGCCGGGGTTCTGAATGGCGACGGCATGGATCTGATGCACGCCAAGGCTTAGGTCCGATGTCGTCAGGGACCACAGACCGTCATCTACGGATGCCGTCCCCAACAACCCGTCGAGATCCGAGGACAATTCGACCGTGGCGATCCCCGGGGAACTGGGAAGCTCGAAAGGCGAACCGCCGGAGAACAGGTGAGCGACATCGCCGGGCGGCAGGGCGGCATCGAACAAACGCACGCGACGCACCAGGCCGCTGGGCGATTCCACCTGGGAGGTAACGAAATCGTCTTGAAAGAGACGGAAGACCGAGTTCGCTACGGCGGCACCGGCGCCGTCGTTGAAGCTAAAACGCAGGGAACCGTCCACGTAAACCGCAACGTGGCCGGTGCTCGCCTCGCGGGTAAGCGTGAGGTGGAAATCGGTATTCGGGACGAAAATGCTGGCTCCGGAATCCGCGTAGGAATGAAATCGCAGAGCACCCGTGGGGGTAAAATACAGGCCAGCGTCGGCGCTTCGATCGGCAAAGTCGACCAGCTTCGACCAGCCGTTGGGGCCCGGATTGCTCAGGTTGACCACGAATTCCAACGTGTATTCACTGGGATCCGGCAGCGTTTGCGGAAGGATCAGCCCCTGGTTGGGGCCAAAGGAGTAGAACGAAGGGCCGGTGACGCCTCCCTGCCCAATCAAATCCGTCCGTTTCAATCGGTCCGCCAATGTGCCGTTCAGCTCGTAGACGCCATGCGCAGGACCGGCAAAGGCAGTGCCGGCAAAGGTCACGCTGGATGCGAAGGTGATGTCGTCGGTGTTCGAGATTCCCGTGTCCGTCGTCGGATCCAGATCGGGAGTCGAGGGCGGCGGCGGTGCGAAGTCGGGCGTGTCCAGCTCGCGTACCCAGATCCGATACGATTGGATCACCTGGGTCGCTCCGTTGACCGTGGGACCCGCCGAACCGTTGGCCGGAGTCGATGGGATGGCGGAGACCTGGCCGCTGTAGTACCACTCCGCGCCAAACGGAGTACTGGACCAGGATCGGCCGTACTGATCCTGAAGCAGATTGGGGTTGGAAGTCCCCAGATTCGTCCAAGCGCCAAACCCACCCGGCAACGCTCCGAAGTAATCTGCACTGCTGTATTTTGCATGGAACGTTCCCAAGCCCTGAGCGCCGGCATCGATCTGGTGACGGAATTCGCCGCCCCCAGCGAGCAGAGGCTGCACATTGCGAGTATGGCCTGTGCTGAATTGCGGCGAGCCCACATTGGCGTCGATGCGGTTGCTCGGCGCTTCACTGCCGGCGACGCTGTTGACGGCCAGCATCCAGCCGCCACCGTCCGTCGTCATATCCGCGTAGACCTGGAACGGAACGATCGAGCCGGGACCGTCCGGGTCGATCCAGTACACGCCGTCCGACGCACCCGGCCGCTGATTGAGGATATCAAACGCCGAAATTCCTGGCTCCAGTGCCGAATCTCCGATGGCCAATAGCCGACGATCTTCCAACTGCTCGATCATCGGTCGGAAAGACCGGCGGCGTTTCTTGCTTCGCTGAATTCCCTCACGCCGGCGCGGGGTACGATGATTGGACATTTCCATTGGTTAGCCTCTGCGGACAAAGGGGTGTCGAGAAACTCAAGCGTTTTCTCGAAGTACCTGGTTTCTTAGCGTGTGAGGTGCCTTCGGGGTGATCACGGGGGATTCCTCTCGCAATCGGCGGCGTGCCGATGTGAGTACCGAGTGCCTCGGCTGGCCGCGACATATCCCTACAAGCTCTTTATGGCAAGCGATGCGCGATCCGGACACGAAATCGGAAAAAAAGAGGATAAAGATCTGCGGAGTAACGGGGTGCAATCTCCCGTGGCTCGTCGGGTCGATCCTTGTGTTCATGACCCTCATGGCCGATAATCTTGGTTGGGCAACGATTCGGTTTGCGATGTCTCGGATGCCGAAGCGGGATTAGGGGGTGCGGCCCGTTGGAAGGTAACCTCGTGATGTGGTGGCCCGACCGGGCGGCGATAGATGGATCATGACGAGACGATAGGCATGGAGTTTCGCGAGCTGCTCGACCGATTGCGGGCCGGGGACGAAGATGCTGCGCGGCAGTTGATCGACCGCTACGGGGATTTGGTGCGACGGGAAATCCGGTTCCGGCTGCGCGATAGCCGGCTGTTCCGTGTCGTGGGCGAAAGCGATCTGTTCCAATCGGCGATGTCACGCTTCATCTGGGGCCTGCAATTGGGCAAGTTCGATGTGAACAGCCCCGCAGAACTAGCCGGGTTGCTGCGGAAGATCGCCGAGCGGCGGGTGTGCGGGGCGACTCGGTTCTGGCTGGCGCAGTGCCGCGACGTGCGGCGTCACGAGGACGTGGGCGCTTCGCTCGAAACCAAGTATGCCTCCGCCGACCCGACTCCGAGCAGCGCCCTGTCCGAAAAGGAACTGGTCGCCGAGACGATCGCCCGGCTTCCCGAGTCGGCTAGGCAAGTGCTGCAATGGCGGCAGGAGGGATTGGGCTGGGCGGAAATCGCTCAGCGCATGGGCCCCGCGGCCTCGGCCGAAGCCGTGCGGAAACAGTACGAACGGGCCATCGATCGAGTGGCCGCCGAATTGGGACTAGAGGATTCCGAGTAAACCGCCGTGGAGTTGTGACCCGTGACGATGCGGACCGAACCATCCGCCCCGGCTTCCCTGTGCTTAACGCGGGGCTGGACGCTGGAGGGTGATCGATCCTACAATCCAGCCAGATGGTTCGTGCTTCTCAGGAGACTGCGCTCGTGTCCGCTGTACCCAAGCCCTTGCTGACGCCCCAGGAGTATCTGTCTCGCGAACGCCGCGCGGAGACGAAGAGTGAGTATCTGCGCGGCGAGATGTTCGCCATGTCGGGCGCCAGCCGCGAGCACAATCTGATCGCAACGAACGTGTCCGCTGAGCTCCAACAGCAATTGCGGGAACGCCCGTGCGAAGTGTACCAAGCCGACATGCGGGTCAAGGTCAGTCCGACGGGACTGTACACCTACCCGGATGTGACGGTGGTGTGTGGCGAGCCACAGTTTGAGGACGCCGAGGTCGACACGCTGCTGAACCCGACCGTGCTGGTCGAGGTTCTGTCGCCGACGACGGCCGATTACGACCGTGGCGGCAAGTTCACTCACTATCGACGTCTGGCGTCGCTGCAGGAGTATGTTCTGATCAGCCAGGACCGTCCGCTGGTCGAGCATTACGTGCGCCGGGGGGCGGACGAGTGGCTGCTGACGGAGCAACGTGGACTCGATGAAGTGCTCGTGCTGCCGTCGATCGGTTGCCAAATCCCCATTGCGGAGATCTACCGCAAAGTGAGCTTGACGCCGGTGGAGGAGAGCATCTGAATCGGACTGACGCCCCGCGGCTTCCAGGACCGCGATCGAACCACGAACAACACGAAGCGAACGAATACCCGTTCACGTTCTTTCTTGTCCAGACTGTCGCAATTGCCGACGTGTCCATCCTACGAAATATAGAACCGGAACGATGGCATCTGACACCTCAAACGATTCTGCCGAATTAGCCAAGCGGCTGTTGACCGCGTGGGAATTGGGAGATACCGTTCCCGATTTGGCGTCGTTCCTGACGGGTTGCGAAGGCTGCTCGCTGGACGAAATCCTGGAACTCTGCTTGATCGACCAGTCGTTTCGCTGGCGCTCGGACAAGCGACTGCAGGTGGAAGAGTATCTGGCATTCCACCCGGCATTGGCTGAGCACCCGGAGCATGTGTTCGAGTTGTTGTACGGCGAGGTGCGCGCGCGGCAACAGTTGGGGCAGCCGCCTTCGGCCGAGGAGATCGAGGCGCGGTTTCCCGAACATGCGAAACGCTTGCGACAGCAATTGGCCGTTGGATTCTGGATGGAGGAGGGGATCGAGCCACGATCGCCTTCGATACCGGTTCCCGCCATTTGCAAAATGCATCACTCGGGCCAGTTCGGGCCGTACGAGTTGGGCGAAGCCATCGCTCACGGCGGCATGGGCGTGATCTTTCGAGCCCGCGATGTTCGGTTGAACCGCACGGTGGCGCTCAAGGTCATGCGGCCGGACCGAAGGAGTGCGAGCGCGGACGAGCGCCGGTTCTGCCGGGAGACCGTGACGGTCGCTCAGTTGGACCATCCGCGTATCGTGCCGATCTACGACGTGGGCGAGGTCGAGGGCGTCCATTACTTTACGATGAAGCTGATGGAGGGCGGCGATCTGCAACAACATTGCCGCCGCTGGCTGGACGATCCGCGCGGCGCGGTCCAAGTGATGATCGACGTGGCGGACGCGGTGCATCATGCCCACCAGTGCGGCGTGCTGCACCGCGACGTGAAACCGTCCAACGTGTTGCTCGACCACTCCGGCACCCCTTTTGTCAGCGACTTCGGTTTGGCTTGCCGCTTGGACGACACCGTCGAGTTGCCTCAGTCCGCCGCGATGATGGGCACGCCGGCCTACTTGGCTCCGGAGCGTCTGACCGCCGTGGACACACCTTTGACGGTAGCCACCGATGTTTACGGCCTGGGGGCGGTGCTGTACGTGCTGCTGACCGGCCGGCCATTGTTCGAGGCCGAGCACTTTGCCGTCATGCTGGACAGTATCAAGAACCGCGAGCCCGTGCGGCCGCGGCAGTTGAATCCGAAAATCAATGCGGACTTGGACCAGATTTGTCTGAAGGCTCTGTCCAAGCGGCCGGGGGACCGTTACGCCAGCGCGCGGGAATTCGCCAAGGATCTGCAGCGTTATCTGTCCGGAGAAGAGGTCTCCGCCCGGCCCATTTCCTGGTGGCAGCAGCGGTGGCGTTGGGCGTGCCGCCATCCCGATTTGGCGGCCTTGAGCGGCATTATATTCTTCGCCGCTACGCTGCTGTTGTCGCTGCTGGCCGTTCAGACGGTGCGATTGGACACCACGCAGCATTCCTTGGACGGTCTGCATCGAATCGCGGACAGGCGGCAGGACGAGGCCGAAGCCAATCGCCAGGAAGCCGCTCGCCTGCGGCGTTCCGCCGAGCAGTTACAGACGCAGGCGGAAGCGGCGCGCAGGGAGGTCGTCTCGCAACAGCATTTGGCCCGCGAGACCGTCTACGCGGCGGCGATGCAACATGTCGAGATTGCGTTGCGCGCGGGAGATACGGTCGAGTTTTCGCGACTGTTGGACGAACAGGTTCCAGCCGCGGGGCAGGCGGACGTGCGCGGTTTTGAGTGGTTTCTGCTGGATCGACTGCACCGCCCGCGTCCGCAATGTCTGCCCCAACTGTCCGCCGCTGTCCGCTGCGTCGGTTTTTCCCCCGATGGCCGCTGGCTGGCGGCGGCCGGCGACCCCGGGCAGATCCAGACCATCGACGTGGGCAGCGGCCGCGCAGCCGCTGCTTGGGTTTCGTTTACCACCGTCCGCGATCTGGCTTTCTCTCACGACGGGACCCGTTTTGCCACGGTCTGCGACGACGGCACGTTGCGGCTATATCCGGTCGAAGGCGGCACGCCGCAAACCTGGCCGGTAGCCGAATTGCCCGTGTGGCACGTGGGGTTCGTGGCCGACAGCCCGCTGCTGGCCACCTGCGATCAGGACGGGATCATCCGTCTGATCGACCACCGCGACGGCCAGTGCGTCGCGACCTGGACGACGGAACCTCGCCTGATTCACAGCATGGCCGTGGCTCCGGACGGAAAGTGGATTGTCGGGGGCGACCGCGACGGCAACTTGATTTTTTGGGATCGGGCGACCCAGCGCGTCGTTCATCAGTTCGGGCAAGAGTTACGCGCGTCGATCAAGTGCCTCACTGTTTCGCACGATGGCACCTACGTGGCGACTGGCAGCACGGATAACTTGGTGCGGGTGTACCGGTTGAAGCAGCCTTGGGATTTCGGGCACGTCCTGATCGGGCAGCATTACGACCGCGTGCAGCGAGTCGCTTTTTCGGCCGATGGACGCCACGTCGCCGGCTGCGATAAGAATGGGGCGGTGCGGATCTGGCGACTGCCTGACAAGGCGGACGACACCTCGGCGACTGTGGAACCGCTGGAGAACGCCTGGCAAGCGCATCGCGGTCGAGCCTACGCGATTGCCTTCGATCCCCGGCAGAATCGTCTGGCGACCGGCGGGCACGAGAGCCATGTCGCCCTCTGGGATCTGGACAAGAGCGGTCGGCAATTGTCGCTGGGCGAGACGGGGCGATGCGACGATCTGGATCGTTCGCTGACATTCTCGTCGGACGGTACGTTGTTGCTGGTCGCCGCGCAGGACGGGGTACAGATTTGGGATTGGCCGAGCAATCGTCTGCTCACGCGACTCTCGCAAGACGCGCAGCCGTACAGCCAAGTGGCAGTCTCCCGCGACGGTCAATACCTTGCCACGGCGTTGGACGCCCGACGCGTTGTCTCGGTTTATCGCAAGACTCCGGATGGCTATCAGCGGTTGTGGGAGACGACGGATCAAGCTTGCATTCAACTCGCCTTTTCTCCGGATTGCGACCAGTTGGCCGTCGCCAGTTGGAACGACGATGCCGTCGCCATCTACGATTCGGCGACCGGTCGGACCGAGCGAACCATTCCGGCCAAGCAGTGCCGCGGCGCGGCATTCTCGCCCGACGGTCGGCAATTGGCTTTCACGGAGGAGGACGACGTCGTCGTTTGGGATTGGGCGACGCGGCAGCCGTCGCTCCGATTGCGAGGCCACCAGAGCACGGCGATGAGCGTCGCCTTCAGTCCCGACGGCCGAACGCTGGCCTCGTGCGGCCGGGATCGCCGTGTCAACCTCTGGGATGCGAAGACAGGCGAGTTGCGGCGGTCGATGATGGGGCACCGCGACTTTCTGGCAGAGGTTGTCTTCGTCGGCGACGACCGAGTCGTGTCCTTGGGCGAAGACGGCACGGTCCTGGTCTGGCACGCCGGGCTGGGAATGCTGCTGTGCCGCCTGTACGAGGACCGCAGCAATCCGTGCTTCCATCTAGCCGTCTCGCCCGACCACCGCTGGCTCGCTTTTCGAATGGCGGACGGACTTGTGCCTCTGTTCGAAATCTCCCGCGCACCATCGTCAGCCACACAGGAGTCCGCGGAAAAGGGGGCCAAGCACCTGGACGAATAACGGTCCAGCGTGCAGGCAGACGAGTACCCGTGCAGGGATTTTCGCGAGTTTGCAGTGGCGTCTTGCGAGAATGCGGTTAGCCCGGCGCGGACGGATTACGGACGATTGGGAGTCGGGGTAACATAGGCAGACTTCGGCGGTCTGCGAAGGTTTGGCGATCAAACAGGTTCGCAGACTATCAGCGCGGGTTCTTGTTGCCGGCGTGCCGCTGAATCGGCGTAGACGCGGGAGGGACGGGCCGATAATCTAATGGACTCTAGCTCCGATCGCTATTTTTTCGGCAGTGCTCGTTCATGAAGCCAAATTTTTTCGCCCGTCGCGCACTGATCGTTCTCTGTATCATCTTCTTCCTGGCACCCTTCGCGTTGCGCGGCGCCCGCATGTCGGTGCAGAGGATGAAGAACAATGTCAAGGACTGGCTGCCGGCCGATTTCCCCGAGACGGCCGACCTGGAGTGGTTTGGACGCCACTTCATGGGCGAACAGTTCGTCATCGTCACGTGGCCCGGTTGCTCGGAAGACGACCCGCGTTACCACAAGTTTGTGGACGTGTTGAGCCACGAGGTAGTGCCTTTGGCCGAGCGAGGAGCCGATCACGGCGGAGTTTCGGCCGTCGACATGCAAGGTCTGGAGCGGAAGCAGTTTAGCGAATTGACCGACGAAGAACGGGCAGAACTCGAACGCGTGCGCGCCCGCGAAATTGGTGATTCGCTCGGCTTGGGGTCAGTCGGCGACTACTACGAGAACTGGGGCGGGCAGGGCGAGAAGTGGCTGCGCGGCGACAAGGACCAATGGTACTTCGTGACGCCGGATGGCGAGCTGTACCGGTGGAGCGGTCGCAACAACCTGCTCGGCTGGCTGAACCGCAGCGTCCGGCGCAATCTGTTGGGACAGCGGTCGGCCGACGGCGAGTTGCAGGCGACGCTGGGGCGTCCGGCGACCGAGGAACAGCCGAACGAGTTCCACGCGGATCCGCAGAAGTTGATGGCGCGGTTGTTCAAGTCGATCACGACGGGCCCGGAAATGCTGCAGGAGTTGGCCGTCGAGGGTGGGCCGTTGTGGCCTCGCGGCGTCGCGGAGGAGTTCGCGGCCGAGGAAGCCCGAGCCAAAGCGCTCGAACGATTGACCGGCACACTGTTCGGACCCGACGGGCATCAGACAAGCATCATCCTGACGCTCAGCGAACCCGGCAAACGCGATTTGAAGCGAGTCATCGGCCGGCCGCTGTTGGGGCGTCCGCAGGGGCGGTTGCTGCAATTGGCCAGCGCCGAATGCGGAATCACGCCGGAAGATTTGAAACTGGGCGGTCCGCCGGTCGACAACGTGGCGATCGACGAGGAAGGCACGATCACGCTGGCGCGTCTGGTCGGCTATTCGGCCCTGGTGGGAATCGGTTTGTCGCTGCTGTGTTTCCGCAGTCTGACGATCACCATGATGATCTTCTTCGTCGGCGGCCTGAGTGCGATCACCAGCCTGGGCATCGTCTGGTGGGCGGGCGGCACGGTCGACGCGATCGTGATGTCCATGCCTTCGTTGGTCTACGTGCTGGGTCTGTCCGGAGCGGTCCACATCGTCAACTACTACCGGGACGCTGTGGAAGAGCACGGCGTCGAAGGGGCGGCCGGGCGCGCGCTGGCTCACGGCTGGAAGCCCTGCACGCTGGCGGCCTTTACCACGGCCCTGGGGCTGCTCTCCCTGAATACCAGCAACATTCTGCCGATTCGCAATTTCGGGTTCTACTCGGCGCTCGGCGTGATGGCGACATTGATCCTGCTGTTCACCTTCCTGCCCAGTGCGCTGCAGATCTGGCCGCCCAGGTTCCGTGCTTCCGCCAAGTCGGACGGCAGGTCGGGGCGTGGCGGATTCCACGAAAAGATGCTGAATTCCTGGGAAGCGGTCGGCGGGTTCATCGTTCGGCGACACGGTTGGGTGGCCGCGGTATGTTTGTTGGTCTTCGCGATCGGGGCGCTGGGCTTACCCAAGCTGAACACCAGCGTGCATCTGATCAAGTTGTTCGACGGCGACGCGAAGATCATTCGCGACTACGCGTGGCTGGAAGACCATCTGGGAAAACTGGTGCCGATGGAGTTGGTGGTCCGCGTCCAGCCCGAACTGATGCAGGCGTCCAGCCAAACGGAGCCGGAGGCGGAATCGGTTGGCGAGCCCGCGGTCGACGCGCGTTTCCAGTTGAATTTCCTCGAACGAATGGAAATCGCGGCGCGGATTCAGAACGTGTTGGAGACCACTTTTGGCGAAGCAGGCCAAGGCGTCGTCGGCCGCGGCATGTCGGTGCCCACATTCGCCCCCGACCTGCCTTCGCCCGGCTTTGCGACGGTGCGCAATCCGGTGCGTTCGGTGATGAACCGCAAGCTAGAGGAACATCGCAGCGAATACCTGGCGTCGGACTACCTGAAGATCGACCGGGAAAAACCGTATGCCGGCAGCGAACTATGGCGTATCAGTCTGCGGCTAGGCGCTTTGATGGATGTCGATTACGGACAGTTCGTGTCCGAGTTGAAGCGGGCGGTCGAGCCCGTGCTGACCGCGTATGAAATGCGCAGCGACATCCTCAAGCGACTGGACCAGCAGCGCGAAGGCCGGGGTGCGAATGGGGCGCGGATCGCCGTGTTGGGCTATCCGGAAGCGGATGCCTCGCCTCCCGCGCCGCCAGCACGCGGCCAGTCCGGCGGGCACGCGATCGATCAAACGCGGATTTTTGGCGATACGCTGCGCGACCTGATGGTCTGCGCCGGGGCAAGAGTGATGGTGAATCCCAAGCCCAAGGACGCCGAGCCGAATTTCTACACCTCCGAGAAATGGCAGCAATATCTGGCCGAACATTTCGACGGCGTCATCCTGATCGCCGACCGGCCGGAGTACAACCTGGACTTCATCCGCCAGCACGCCCAGTTGCTGGTCGATGCCCGCGGTCACCGCTTCGACCCGGCCTCGCCCAATATGTTGGCGGCCGTCGACAAAGGCAGTCCGGTCCACGTCGTTTACACGGGCGTGGTGCCGATCGTCTACAAGGCGCAGCGCACGCTGCTGACCAGTCTGATCGACAGCATCGGCTGGGCGTTCGTCATGATCGCCGTGGTCATGATGGCCCTGCTGCGCACCGGACCGCTGTCCTGGTGGAACCTGCTGAACGTGCGTGCCGGGTTGATCTCGATGATTCCCAACGTATTTCCGATCGTGCTGATCTTCGGCGCGATGGGACACGCTCACGTCCTGGTCGACATCGGAACGATGATGACCGCCAGCGTGGCGATGGGCGTGGCCGTCGACGATACGATTCACTTTTTGACGTGGTTCCGCGACGGCGTGGCGGCCGGGTTGCCTCGTCACAAAGCCATCACCGAAGCCTATCGGCGGTGTGCCGCCGCGATGACGCAGACGACGCTGATCGGCGGTCTGGGGCTGGCCGTGTTCGCCTTCAGCACGTTCACCCCAACCCAGTACTTCGGCACGATGATGCTGGCGCTTCTGGTCGCCGCACTGATCGGCGACCTGATCTTCCTGCCGGCGCTGCTGGCCGGGCCATTGGGCCGAGCCTTCTGCCCGAAGCCGGCGGCGGACAAGCCGGGCGTTGCCGATGCGCTTCCCGATTCCTCGACGAACGCCGACAGCGCTTCGAGTTTCGGCGTTCCGCATATCGACGCCGCGGACCAGTTCGAAGATAGAACCGTTCGCAAAGACCGCGCGCACCGCCGCTGAGGTTCATTTCGCCTGCCGTATGATCGACTGCATCGGGACAGCCGATTCGCTCAGAGGCCGTTGAGGGAATCGTTAGAGCCCGACCCGGGTGGCGTAGAGTTCGGCAAATTCGAGAACCCAGGCGTCGATCAGCTCGAGGAAGGAGGCCGGGTCGACATCGACCAGGCGCTCGTAGTGCTGGCGCGTGAGCAACTCGCGGTTGTGGACGGTTCCCTTGGCGTTCAATTCCAAGACGTGCAACGAGGAATAGGGGCGCACGGTCAGCTCCAGCCGGCTGTACAGGTTGTTTCGGCGGCCGGGACTCTGAATCCGCACGTCGTCGCGTTTGCAGGCGGCCCCCCAGCCTCGCTCGCCGTAAATCGTCTCGTACTCGAAGCCGGGAAAGTGGTGTAGCAACCGGCGGACGCAGCTTTCGATGTGTTCGGACATTTGCAACCGGTACTGCGAATGCAGACGGCGCAATTCTTCCTCGCTCATGCCGCGGGCCGCTTGAGCCTGCGCCTCGCTTTCGCCGCGACGGTGTCCCCGCTCGATGGCTTTCTGAAGCCGCTGGTCGAAATCCATGATTGCTACTCGACGGTGCGGTTCCTACTTCTTCTTTTTCTTCTTGTCTTCGTCTTCGGGACCCGTCTTCTTCTCGAAGAACTGCATCAGGTCGGAAAAGGACCGCATCGGCTCCTTGCCGTCGACCATCTCCGGCGTGATGGGCCGAACCGGCTTGGGCTTGGGCGCGGGACGTTGTTGGACCTGCTCCCGCCCGCCCGACCGCTGATCTCTGCCCGCGGGCGGACGCCGCCCGTCACGCCGACCATCTCTGCGGCGAGAGTCCTTGCGGTCGCCCGGCGGGGATTGGGACGGTTGGCCTTGGGATTCGCGCCGCTCGCTCGGTTTGTTGCGGTCCCGACGCTGCTCGGTCGGTTTCTCCGTGCCCGGCCGGACGGCGGTGAGCGACACGCGGCGACGCTGCTTGTCGACGTCGACCACCCAGACGTTCAGGATGTCCCCAACGCTGACCACTTCGTGAGGATCGCGGACGAAACGATCCGCCAGGCGGCTGATATGGACCAGACCGCTATCGGGCAAACCGATATCGACGAACGCCCCGAAATCGACCACGTTCAGCACCGACCCACTCAATTCCATTCCCGGCTCGAGATCCTCCAACTTCATGATTTCGCGGCGGAAGAGCGGTTGCGGCAAGTCCTCGCGCGGGTCGCGGCCGGGCCGGCTGAGCGAGTTCAGCATATCGCGGAGCATCAACTCGCCGATTCCCAGTTCCGCAGCCATGCGAGCGGCATCGGCGCGCGCCGCGCGTTCGGGCAAGGCCGGTGCGGACGCCGACGAGGGATTCGCCGGTTCGGCCGCTGGGGTGGCTTCTGCGTGCGGCTGGTTCTCGGCGGTCGTGTCCGCCGGCGCCGCGGGCGCGTCGTCCGGGGGCGAATCCGGGATCGCGGCCGCCGCGGGCGACGCATCGGCGGCAGGTTGTTCGACGGCGACCGATGGCGAATCGGCCGCAGGCTGCGAATCGTCCACAGGTTGGGAATCAATCGCAGGCTGCGGATCGGCGCGATGCTCCTGGGCGGATCGGCCTGCCGATTCCAGCGAATCGGCGGTCTCGGTTCCGCTGTGGGAGTCTCGTTCGTGATGGCTTTCGGCCAGCACGCCGCGTGCGAACTGGGCCATCGCACTGCGGGCTGCGGAGACGGCGGTCTTCTTCGCCGGGATCCGCGCCGCCAGTTCCGCCACGGTTCCGCCCAGCTTGTCGATCACCTGCTCGGCCGTGTCGTAACTTTCCGGGTGGATCCAAGTGGCGTCCAGGGGATTGTCGCCACCCAGGATCTTCAGGAATCCCGCGGATTGAACGAAGGTCGCCTCGCCGAAGCCTGGCACTTGTTTGAATTGGTCGCGACTGCGGAACGGGCCGTGCTTTTGGCGATACTCGTACAGTCGCCGCGCGGTCAACTGGTTCAATCCCGAGACGTAACGCAACAACGCGGGGCTGGCCGTGTTGACATCCACGCCGACAAAGTTGACGCACGATTCCACCACCGCGTCCAGCGAATCCTGCAGGTGTTTCGCTTTGACGTCGTGTTGATAGAGCCCGACGCCGATATTGGCCGGATTGATCTTGACCAGTTCCGACAACGGATCCTGCAGACGGCGGCCGATCGACACGGCGCTGCGCAGGACGGGATCGAAGCGGGGCAGTTCTTCGCGTCCCACGGAACTGGTCGAGTAGACGCTGGCCCCCGCCTCGTTGACGATGATGTAGTGCGCTTCCCGATGCTTCAATTCGTTGGCGATGATGTCCGCGACCAATTTCTCGGTCTCGCGGCACGCGGTGCCGTTGCCGATCGCGATGACCGGAATGTGGTACATCAGGATCATCTCGACCATCTGCTGGCGGCCGCGCCGCACGACCTCGTCCTTGCCAATCACGTGGATGACGGTGTGACCCAGCACGTTGCCGAACTCGTCCAACGCCGCCAGTTTACAGCCGCTGCGGAACCCGGGGTCGACGGCGAGCACTCGCCGGTTGTGGACCGGTGGCTGCAGCAGCAACTTGCGCAGATTTCTGGCAAACACCTGCACCGCATGCTGTTCGGCGTACTCGGTCAATTCGCGGCGCACTTCCCGTTCCAGGCTCGGGACGATCAGCCGGTTAAGAGCGTCGCGGAGTCGGCCGCGCAGGTATTCGGCATGGGGGTGTCCCGCCGGAATCGCAACGTGTTCCGCTCTGGCCAACAGCGTCTCCGCCTCGACCTCGATTTTGACCCGCAGGATTTTGGAACGGTCGCCCCGATTGATCGCCAGCAAACGGTGCGGCGGGATCTTGCTGAGCGGTTCTTGATAGTTGAAATAGTCCTTGAACGATTCGATCTTCTGTTCGCGTTTGCGTTTCTTCGATTCTTTGCGGGTTTTCGACGCCAACTGTTTGATCGACAGCTTCGCCGCCAATTTCTTCTCGCGGCGGCGAGCACGTTTGCTGGACTCCTTCGCAGCCGGTTCGCTTGCGGAATTGTCGCCGGCCGTGGTTTCGCCGCTCGTTTCGCCCGCCACATCCGTCGGGGATGTCGGTTCGGTTGCAGCAGCTTCGGCGGTCACCCCGTCGGCCGTGGCTGGCTCGCTCGCGGCATGTCCAGCGTTCGTCGGTTCGTCGGCGGCTGGTTGCTCAGCCTCGGCGGGCGATGGGGCGGCTGTGGCGGTGGAATCGTCGGACAAGTTGGTCGATTCGACTTCGTTGCTCGGCCCGCCGTTTTCCTCGACTGCTTCCGGTTGGTCCGGCGACTCGGCTTTCTGAGCTTCCGCGGATTCCAGTCGTTCCGCCGTTTCGAACGCGTCGTGCTCTTCTTCCTCTCCGTCCTCTTCCTCTTCTTCCTCCTCTTCCGCGTCGGCCTCGTCGAGTTCCTCCTGCTCTTCCGCCTCGTCGATTTCGTCGTGCTCCTCGGCTTCCTCGTGCTCCTCGGCTTCCTCGTGCTCTTCGTCTTGGTCGTGGACTTCTTCCGGTTGCTCGCTTCCTTCCGGCAAGACGTCGGTTGCGGACGACAGACCGTCCTCATCGCTTTCGTCGTTCTCGTCTCCGGTTTCCGCGGATTCTTCGATCCGCGTGCTCACCAGCTTCCCCGTATTGCGGAGGATCTTCCGCAGTTCGTCGCGCAGTTCGAGATTCTCGCTATACAGTTCGGCGATCAGATGCCCGGTGCCTTGCAGCACTTCTTCGACGCTCTTGAGGCCGGTCTCTTCGTTGACAAACTGGGCGGCCCGAGCTTGCAGATCGGCGGCTTCGGGAGCGGCGTTTAGAATCTCCAACGCCAGGGGTTCCAAGCCGCGGCTTCGAGCCAGATTGGCGAGCGTCTGCTTCTTGGGCTTGAACGGCAGGTAGATGTCTTCCAAACGACGGAGCGAATCGGCAGCCTCGATCAGCGCCGTCAACTCGTCCGTCAATTTGCCCTGCGCCTGCAAGGATTTCAGAATCCGCTGCTTGCGATCGGCCAGTGCTCGCCACTTCTCCACTGACTCGTGGACCAGTCGAATCTGCTCTTCATCCAACCCGCCTGTCCGGTCCTTGCGGTAACGGGTAATGAAGGGGACGGTGTTTCCATCGTCCAGCAGTTCAACGGTGGTTTGTACTTTTTCGACCGGCAGGTTGACATCGCGGGCGACCTGCGCCAGATCCAGATTCAGCGTGGTTTCCATCGTGGCCCCGACTGACTATCGAACGGGACGCCGTACACATGCGTCGAAGAATCGAGCAATCTTCACGCAAAGAACGGCAATTGTCAAGCAACCACACCAAGCCAATTGGGTGAAAACCGAACGAAACCTGCCAGCGGAACACGCGACATGAAGATTTCAATCCGTGGGCAAAGGCACCTGATTCTGGCCTCGCAGGTAAGCGATCAAGTCGCGGATCTGAACGTCGTCGAGCGGTTTCAGCAGACCTTCCGGCATCAGCGACAGAGTCGACGGAACGATTTCTTCGATGTCGTCGCGGTGGATGGTCAACCGTTGGTCCTGCATCTGGATTTGAATGGTGCGGTCGGTGGCGGCGCCGACGATTCCCGCGAGCACCCGGCCATCGGCCAGGAAAATGGTCGAAATGCGATAATCCTGCGGCACCGAGGCGCTGGGATCGACCAGTTTGTTGAACAAATAGTCCAGATTGTCGCGGTTTGAACCAGTCAGATCCGGTCCGATCTGCTCCCCTTGCCCATACAAACGGTGGCAGTTGGCGCAGACCGTTTTGAATACCAGCCGTCCGTTCGACATGTCGGCGGCGGACAGATAGCGGTCGGTCAGACGTTCTTTGAACTGGTGGACCAATTCGGCTTTCTCCGCCGAAGTCTCCCGGATCGCGCCCCAGTGTTCCAACAGCAGTCGATCGACCTGCGAATCGTTCAGACTGGCCAACTGCCTTGCGTGATAGGCGGAGATTTCGGATCGTGCCACCTGGCCTCGACCAACGGCTTCCAGCAACGCGACGGCGAACGTCGGCCTGGCGCACAAGGTGTTTATGCACTCGCGGCGGCCATCGGCGTCCAGACGCTCCATTTGCTGCAGGACGACTTGCGGAGTCTCCGGGTCGTTGTATGCGGCCAAGCCACGGATCGCGGCGGAATCGACGGCCCGGTCGCGGGCGAGTCGGATCAACAGCGGCGCCAGATCGGCGGGCCGGTTCTCGATCAACGATTCCAACGCCCGCCGGCGCAGTTCTGGCGGCTTCGATGCGTCGCCGGCCAACGACCTCAACTCGTCCATCGCACGCCCGTCCCCAAACACCAATGCCAATTCCCGGATCAGAGCGGTCAAACGGTCGTCGCCCCGGCGTTGTAGCGCACCTTGGGCTGCCGTCCAGGAAGCGGGCGGTGTCGCCTGACGCCATCCGCGCAGCGCTTCGCTCATGCCCTCCAGGATGTCACGCTGAAAGTCCAGCGAGTCGGATGCCGCCGCCAATTGCAGCAGACGGTCCACGGGTTGGGGTGTACGATCCAATTCGGTGGTCAAACGCCGGGCGATGAACAAGCGGAGCACCGGAATCCGGGTATGCTCGGCCAACTGCAACGCCGACGCGGGTCGATCGACGACCGCTGGCTCGATCCCGTACCAAATCATCATGCGCAGGGGGGTATCGTAAGCGTCCTCGCCGTGCGATCCCAGCGCGGAGGCCAACGGCCAGCGCGCTGGCAGCGGCAGACGCCTCAAGGCGGATGCCAGGTGCAGTCGCACCAGCCCCGAAGCTTCCACGGCGGCCCGTTGCGCCAAACGTTCGCTCACCGCCGGCGAAGGAGGATCCCGGTCGGTCAGCAGACGCACGGCCCAGGCGCGCACGGCCTCGTGCTCGTCCTCCAATCGTTCGAGCAACCAGTCGTCATCCACGCCGTCCGTCGAGTACAGCGCCCACATGGCACGCAGGCGTCGCGTCGCATCGGGATGCTGGCCGAACAGATCGAGCAAGCGGGCATGGATGGCCGACAGATCTTGACCCGCGGCGGCTCGCTCTTGCAGCACGCGCCGCGCGCGGCGGACGAACCAATCGTTGCGGTGCGATTGCCAATCTACTAACTGATCGTTGGTCGCCGATGCCACATCCACCGCTTGTTTCGGAGGCGAGTCGCCGTGCACGACCTTGTAGATCCGTCCGCTGGTGCGGTGGACTCCGTCGTGATCGTGGCATTCGCCCAAGTCCGTCCAGTCGGCGAGATAAACCCCGCCGTCGGGCCCGTATTTCAGTTCGACCCCGCGGAACCAAGGCTGATTGGCGAACAGGAAATCGGGCTCATGTCGCCCGGCGTACCCCGAGCCGTGTCGTTCGAGCCGATCCTGGTTGACGCGCCGCCCGTGGACGTTGCAGGTGAACATGGCGTTGCGGTAACGCTCGGGCCAGTTGTCGCCCAGATAGATCATTCCGCCGCAGTGCGCGTGTCCGCCTCCCAGTTCGCCATGTTTGCCAACGCCGTCGCGCGAGGCGGCCCAGTTCTGCCCCGTGTCCCAGTGGTAGTGGTCGGCGCACTGATCGATCAAGTGGTACAGGTGTTGTCGGAAGTCGTCTCCGTACATCCGCCGATAATGGGCGCCGGGCACGACGTGCCACAGGTGGCCGATGACGTTGTTCGTGAAAAAGAACTCGCCGAAATCGTTGTAGTCCAGTCCCCAGGGATTGGTCGTGCCGTGCGTGACGACTTCGAATTCGTGCCGAACGGGATGATAACGCCAGATCGAACAATTCAGCCGCTGGCGATCGTAATCCGCCGCTCCCGGCGGTCCGACCAGCGAAGTGGCCTGGATGCCGTGCCGACCGTACAGCCAGCCGTCCGGCCCCCACAACAATCCGTTGACGACGTTGTGTCCCACAGGACCGTTGTCGAAACCGTCGAGCATGATTCGCGGCTCGCCGTCCGGAACGTCGTCCCGGTTCTCGTCCGGGATCACGATCAGCCGGCGATCGGCGAGCAACCAAACGCCGCCGAATCCGATGGCGATCCCCGTGACGCAGCGGTCCCGGTCCCAGAAGACGCGGCGGACGTCGAAGCGACCATCGTTGTCGGTATCGTCGAAGATCAAAACTCGATCCCGGAACTGCTGGCTGAAGTTGCGGCTGTCATAGGTGTAGCACTCGACGACCCACAACCGTCCGCGATCGTCCAAATCGAAGGCGATCGGCTGAGCGACGTCGGGTTCGCCGGCAAACAAGGTGACGCGGAAACCCTCGGGCACGGTGATCGCCGCGGCCGCTTCCTGCGAACTTGGCGGCCGATCGGCAGGGTCTTGGGAATTCACCACAGGCGGGAAATCGTCGGCCGCCGCTGCCGTGAACATACGGCTGCACAGCAGCAGCGACACGGAAACGGAGAGCAACAATGGCGGTTTGCGAAAATCGATCATCAGTCTGGAGGACTCCGGAATTTGGCTTTCATCCTCGTTGGACGTGACCCGAAAACGACATCCAACTCCCGACGCGTTGCGAGGACGATCACGAAACGAGCAGTCGAAGATTTTGCCTGAGCAATCCTTGCGCGGCAACCCATCAAGACGGATAGATGCTTGAACTCTAGGTTGTCATGCCTACAATGCGAAGTCTGTCATGAACCAAACGCGAAGGGGCTGCATGTCGATGTCAAAATGCCTGCGAAAATCTATTTCGATCTGGTCGGCTATATTGTGGGCCTCGATACTGCTTTGCGGAGATATGCATGCAGACGGTGCCGATGGTGAAGTCGGTGGCGTTGCGATGGACCCTGATCGCTCGCCCGTCGATTTGGCGATCGGCCCGGATGGTTCGTGGGCGGTGACGGTGAACCAGACCTCGAATTCGGTTTCGCTGGTTGGTTTGAACGCTGGTCGCGTGTTGGACGAACAACCGGTAGGACGTTGGCCGGTGGCCATCGGATGGGCCGCTGTCGATGTGGCGAGCGCATCGGAACAGGCCCCGCGCGATCCGCGGTTTGTGGTCAGTTGCCGCGATTCGGGCGAGTTGGTTGTCTTGGAAGTGGCGCGAGGGCGGCTCAACCTGCTCGGCCGCATCCATGTCGGACAGCATCCGCATGGCGTGACGTTGGACTCGGCTGGGCGGACGGCTTACGTGGCGCTGGCCGCGGCGGCGCAGGTCGCGGTGGTGGATCTCCAGTCGCGTACCGTGACGGCCCATGTCGATGTGGGTCGCTGGCCCCGCTATCTCGCTCTTTCGCCCGACGGCGCCCGATTGGCCGTCGGAGTGAGCGGGGATTTGGGCGTCTCGCTGGTGGATGTGCGGCAACGGAAGCTGGTGCGAACCGAGAATCTCGCGGCATTGAACGTGGGGCACATCGCGTTTGCACCTGACGGGCGGGACGTGTATTTTCCGTGGATGATCTACCGGCGCACGCCGATCAGCCCCAGCAACATTCGTCAGGGGTGGGTGCTGGGTTCGCGGATTGGACGGATCGATGGCGGCGGTGATTCGGCGTGGCAGGCTCTTTCGCTTGACCCATCGGGACAGGCGGTCGCTGATCCGCATGGGATCGCGCTGACGCCCGACGCGCGGCGGATCGTGGTCACTGCGTCCGGAACGCACGAGCTGCTCGTCTTGCGACGCGAAGGACTGCCGCTCTTGACGCACGCCCACGGCGACCATATCGATCGCGGATTGCTGGTCGATCGCAGCCGATTCTTCCGCATCCCGCTGGGCGGGCGTCCCATGGCGGTTCGGGCGATGCCGGACGGTCATCGAGTGGCCGTTGCCAATTACCTGAACAACTCGCTGCAGATTGTGGATTTGGACGAGCGTAGCGTCGCTGCCGAGATCTCGTTGGGTGGTCCCGCGGAACCTTCGCTGGCGCGTCGGGGCGAGGCGATTTTCTACGACGCGACTCGCAGCCTGGACCAGTGGTACAGTTGCCACAGTTGTCACTACGAGGGCGGTACGAACGCCGTCACGATGGACACGCTGAACGATGGATCGTCGCTGACGTTCAAGACGGTGCTTCCGCTGTACCGACTGGACCGCACAGCGCCTTGGACTTGGCATGGTTGGCAGACGGATCTGCAGGAAGCCATCCGAAACTCGTTGACTTCGACCATGCAAGGCCCGGAACCCAGCGAGGACGATGTGCGAGCAATGCTTGCCTACTTCAACCAGCTTGAACCGCCACCCAACCCGTTCTTGCTTCGCGACGGGGGGCTGACCGCTGCGGCCGAACGCGGACGCGAGGTTTTCCAAAGTCCCCAGGCTGGCTGCGTCACCTGCCACCGCGGACCCGAGTTGACGGACGGCGAAGTCCACGATGTCGGCACGGGACGCCGCATGGACCGCTACTCGGGCTACAACACGCCCTCGTTGCGGTCCGTCTATCAGAAAACGCTGCTGTTGCACGACGGACGATCCAAGTCCTTCGAAGAAGTATTGACCGGAGTCCACCGCCCCGGCGAAGTGGCCGGAAGCGGGGATCTGAGCGATCAGCAGTTGTCCGACTTGATCGAGTATCTCAAGTCGTTGTAAGTGCCTTGATGGTCGGTATTGTCGCAAGTTCGGCTGCGAGATATGCCGTATGGTGCTTGCGCCGGCGGGCGTGTTAGACTACGGCCATGAAATCAAACACCGAGGACGAGCCCTGCCGAAAGCCACTGAAAGATGTTCGTGTGGGACGTACCCGAGTCGGCAAGGGGATTTTTGCCCGACATCACTATCGGGAACATGACATCGTCGGCGAGATCACCGGCACGCTGGTCAAAGACCCCAATTACGGTTCGGAGTACTGCTTCCGAATCGGCGACGAGGGCTGCCTGGAGCCGGATGCCCCGTTTCGCTATGTGAACCACAGTTGCGAACCGAATTGCGAATTCGATTGGTTCGCACTCTCGGCCGACGACCATCCGGGGTTGACCACCCGCGTCTATTTAATCGCTCTGCGCCACATCAAACCGGGGGAAGAACTGGTGATCGAATACAACTGGACAGCGGAATCGGCCATCCGCTGCCGTTGCGGATCGCCGAATTGCCGCGGTTGGATTGTGGATCCTGACGAGATGGAGAAGCTCCAGGTTGGCTGATCACCACCCTCCACTCGTAGCCGAATTCGTGAGAATTCGGATTCCCCCGATCTTCCTCCGAATTCTCACGAATTCGGCTGCCAGGAACCCCGGCTAATCCGATGCTCCGTCGTACAAGTGGCAGTAGCTTTCGTAGCGACGAGCGTCCAGGCGGCCGTCGGCAACGGCGTCTTTCACCGCACAGTCGGCTTCGTGCGTGTGCGTACAGTCGGGAAAGCGGCACAGGCTGACGTAGGGCCGGACGTCGCGGTAGTAGCCGGCCACTTCCTCGGGAATGACATCCCACAACTGAAACTGCCGGATGCCGGGCGTGTCGACGATGTAGCCGCCAGCCGACAGAGGCAGTAGCTGAGCGGCCGAGGTGGTGTGGCGTCCCTTCTGGTTCTCTTCGCTGACCGTTTGGACGCGCAGATTTAGATCCGGTTCGATCGCGTTCAGCAGCGACGATTTTCCGACGCCGCTCTGGCCAGCGACGACACTCTGGCGGCCGGCCACGCGACGGCGGAGTCGATCCAGGCCGAAACCGGTGACGGCTGACAGCATCAGGATCTCGTAGCCCATCTGGCCGAAGACACCCGCCAGCGGCTGCAGATCGGCCGCATCGACCAGGTCGATCTTGTTGATGCACACCAACGGCCGGATCTGCGCTTTTTCGGCGGTGACCAGCATTCGGTCGATCAGATTCGGTTTCAGCGTCGGCTCGGCGGCACTGGTCACGATCAGCAACTGATCGACGTTGGCAACCAGCACATGACGGCGGCCTTTGCTGGTGCGGCTCAGCACGCCGTGCCGAGGTTCGATCCGTTCGATGATCCCCTCGCTGATTCCCTCGCGCTCCGGCTCGGGGCGAAACCAGACTCGATCGCCCGCAGCGACAACGTGGCGTTGGTCGGTGCTCAGCGACTTGAGTACCCCGCGAGTGGCACAGCGGTAGATCTGTCCACTGGCGGCTTGGACGAAGCTGGTCAGACCATGCACGCTCATGACTCGTCCGGTCAGGCACGTCGTTTCATCCACGCCCAACTGAACCGTCAGGCCGCCGCTTTCCTCTTCGCCAATCGAACCGCCGATCACGGTTCTCTTACGCGTCAGATCGCCTTTGCCGCTCACCCGTTCACTGTGCGGATCCTCCTCGAAATTCTGATCGCCCGCGGCGAAATCGCGAGTCAAATCGCCATGCCGGGACCGTGCCTGGTGCTTTTTTCGGAAATCCGCTCGAAACTTGCGATTCTTGTCGTCTTTGGTCATTGGTGATCCAGCACGAATCTTCAGCCCATTTTCCGTGGCTCGGGCTTGGTGAATTCATCGATATCGCCTAATCTTCTTACGTCGCAGCGCATTTGGTCAAGTCGTGTGGTATCGATGAATATCGAGCAAGCCTTTGTCAGCACGGTCGCGTTCATCCTGGCCGCAGTATGTCTGTGCGTCGCGTTGTTCGATGTGCAATGGTTCTTCCGGATGCCCAAAGCCCAGTGGGCCGAAGCGAGGTGGGGCCGACGCGGGGCTCGTTTGGCCTTTGGGTTGATCGGTTTGATCTTAATGCTGCTCGGACTGTACATCGCGCTGGGCAGCTAAGGCGACCCTTTCCGGACGGAGGTGGCGGGCAACGGAACCGGGTTTCACAGGCTGGCAGCCTGTGCTACGACTGCTCCCCGAACGGATGGGATCGGCAGCGGACATAACCCTTAGTGTTCGTCTTTTCGTTTCGACACCGTCGTCAACTGCCGTCAAACGTGTCGAATTCTCTGGCGTAAACCGTTTTGGCAGAATAGAATGAAGAGGCAACGGCGCCCGAAATGCGCCTCGATCGATCCGGGCAAGGCATAGGCCTCTGATGGGGGCCGAATCAGCACAATTCTGGGATTGGAGTCTTCGAGCAATGTCCAAACGCAATCACTTGTGGCTTACAGCCCTACCTTTGGTGATGCTGGCGACGACGTTTTCGGCCGCAGCAGATCCAGCGGGCGATCCGCAGGCATCCGAGTTGATGACCTACGACAGTCCGGCTGGGGAGACTTTTTTCGCTCTCAATCTGCACCCCACCGAGCAGGTCCAGGCGGCCGGCGGGCATGACATCGTCGTGCTATTCGACACATCGGCCAGCCAGACCGGGGCCTACCGGGACGACGCGCTGAAGGCGCTGAAGTCGATGCTGTCCAGCCTGGGGCCGGACGATCGCGTGAAGCTGATGGCGACGGACTTGAACTCGGTGGCGATGACCGAGGAGTTTGTCGCGCCGGGCAGCGAGGCGTTGCAAGCCGGTTTGGCCAAACTGGAACGTCGCGTGCCGCTGGGTTCGACCGACATCAAGAAAGGCTTGCGCGGCGCGGCAGACAGTTTCGCCGGTCCATCGACCAGGCCTCGTGCGGCTGTCTATCTAGGTGATGGCCACAGTCGGGCGAGCTTGTTGCATTCGAAAGATCTGGAATCGCTGGTCCAGGATCTGGCGGCCAAGCAGGTTCCCGTCTCCAGTTACGCGATTGGTCCGGGTCGCGATGTGATGCTGTTGGCCACCTTGGCGAATCAGACAGGCGGTATGGTCTACGTCGATTCGGCCGAAGGCGGCTCGGCGAATCAAGCCGGTTTGGCTCTGGCCGAGGTGGCACGGGCCACGGTGTACTGGCCGAAGACCTCCGATCTGCCGCAGGCCATGCGTGAGACGTTCCCCAGTCGGGTTCCCCCGCTGCGCAGCGACCGCGACACGGTGCTGATCGGTACTCTCGATTCGCGCGACCCGACCAGTCTGGCGATGACCGTGGAGGTCGGTGGACGAACGGTCGAGATGAAATGGGACGTGCAGCCGTCCGTGTCGAACGAAGATCTCCATTATCTTCCCGAGTTGGTGGGTACGGCTCGCAGTGACGGCGGCGTCCGTCTGCCGACTGTCGGCTCGGCGGGATTGGCCGAAGTGGCGCGGATGATGGCTCAGAGCAATGAAAGTCTGACTCAGTTGGGCGCGACCGCCTTGCGCACCGGCGACCGCCAGGGCGCCTTGCAGGTGGCCGACACTGTGTTGCAGCGAGATCCGAACAATCCGCAGGCACGCGCAATCCGTCAAGCGGCCGAGAATCTTGCCGGACCCAACGACGATCCGGGGCTGCGGTTGGTCAATCTGCAAGATCCGGCCGCCGCACCGGGCGGAAATCCGGGCGGCAACCAACCGGGTGCGCTGCTGAACGAACTGCTCGCTGGCGGCGGTGATTTCCTCAGCAACGTCGAGAATCTGGCTCAGATTGACGAACAACGCATGCGAGCGCAAGTCGAACAGGACTTGACCGAAGCCCGCGACCGGATGAGCACCAACCCCGAAGGAGCGAAACGGGAATTGAAACTGCTGCTGGAGACCATCTCGCGCAGCGATTCGCTCAGCCCCGAGAGCAAGGATCAACTGCGTCAGCAGGTCGAGGGCGCAATCCGCGAGGCCGAACGTCGCGAGATCGAAGTCCGCAGCCGGCGCGAGTTGGCCGAAGCCAACCGGGCGGCGGCCGAGGAACGTCAACGGGCCGTCGAAGAGACCGCACGCACGCGGCAGAAGATCAAGCAGATGCTGGACCGGTTCAATTCGTTGATGGCCGAAGGCCGCTTCAACGACGCCGAGGATATCATCGCGGCCGAGGTTCGGGCGCTGGATCCGTACGGCACGACTCCGGTCGCCGCCGTCTGGTGGTCTCGTTTCGGCGGCCATGTTCACGAAATGGTCGCGTTGCGCGAAGTCCGCCACCGCAATTTCGCCCGCGCTTTGCTGACGGTCGAGAAGGCGCTGGTGCCGTTCCCCGACGAACCGCCGATCACGTACCCCGAACCGCAGGTTTGGGCGGACCTGTCGCTGCGGCGAAAGAAGTATGCCTCGATCGACCTCGCCCGCCGCGGCAGCGCCGAGGAACGGATCTTCAACGCCCTGGATGACGATACCCGCTTGGAGTTCATCGAAACGCCGCTGGACCAGGTGATCGGGTTTCTCAAGGACCAGCACGGGATCAACATCGAAATCGACACGCGGGCGCTGGACGATGCCGGGATCGGCACCGATACGCCGATCACGCGCGATCTGAAAGGCATCACGTTGCGGTCCGCCTTGCGCTTGATGCTGAAGGAATTGGAACTGACCTACGTCATTCGCGACGAAGTCCTGCTTATCACGACGCCGGACGAGGCCGAAAGTGAACTGGTCACCAAGGTTTATCCTGTCGGCGACCTCGTCCTGCCGATCAGCGGCGGGATGGGCATCGATCCATTCATGATGGGCGGCATGGGCGGCGGCATGGGTGGCGGCATGGGTGGCGGCATGGGCGGCATGGGCATGGGCGGCGGCATGGGCGGCATGGGTGGCGGCATGGGCGGCGGCATGATGGGCGGCGGTATGTTCGCCGTCGAGGACGACCTGACGCTAGGACCGCGCAAGAAAGCAATTTCGCCTGCTGCCGTTGAATCCGCGGCGGCTGCCAAGCCGCGTAACGCGCAGGTCATCAAGTTGGATCGCCGCGCCGAGGAATCGGTCGAGGAAGCGTGGGATCGCTACTTCGAAGCGTTGCTCAATGCTACGGAAGACGAGCAACTGGCGGTTCGCGCATCGATCCGCGCCACCGCACGACACCTGATGAACCGGGAACAGTTCGACGAAGCAATCGCGCTGCAACTGGCCGCGTTGCGGCATGGATTCCCTCAGACCTGGATGTACGAGGGTTTGGCGCTGGCGCTGCAGGCTACCGACGCGCCGTTGGAAGAGATCGAACGGGCGATGATGTCGGCCGTCGATTTCGCGGAGAACATGGACGACATCCTGGTCGTGGCCGAATACATGACGCACCTGGGATTGGATCGCCGCGCGCTGGAACTGTTTCAGGAGGTGGCCGCGGTTCAGCCGTTCCGCCCCGAACCGTATTTGCGCGGCTTGGCTGCCGCGCAGCGATTGGACGACGAGGATGGCGTGATTTGGGCCTGCCTCGGCGTACTCCGCCAGGCTTGGCCGGCCGATCAGGAAAGCATGGCTGAACACGCCTACCGCGTGGCAAGGTCCGTCTTCGAGAAGATGAAAGCCGATGGACGCAAGGAACGAGCCGATCAGTTCTCCGACGAGATCGTCCGGGCGATGAGCCGAGATTGCCTGATCCGGATCACGTGGACCGGCGAAGCCGATTTGGATCTGTACGTCGAAGAACCGGGTGGATCGATCTGTTCGGCCCTGAATCCCCGAACGCCTTCGGGCGGCGTGCTGCTGGGTGACAACTTTGCCCGGCCGGGCGGCGCTTCCGCCGATGGATACTCGGAATACTACATCTGCCCCGAGGGATTCACCGGCGAGTATCGGCTGGTGGTCAAGCGGGTCTGGGGGCAACCCACGGCAAGCAAGGTGACCGTCGAAGTGGCGACCCATTACGGCACCGACCGCGAGCAAGTGATCCGTCAACAACTGTCAATCGGCGAGGCGGACGCGGCCGCAGCCTTCGAATTGGCAGACGGTCGCCGGCAGCAGGCGATGAATGCAGAGCAGATCGCCAGTGTGGCTCGCGGCCAGGAAGCGATCGGCCGGGCTGTGCTGACTCAACAGTTGTCCGCTTACGAGAGTTCGGAAGCGACCGTGGATTATCTCCGCGCGTCGCAGCAAGCACGGCGCGACGGGCGTCTGGCACGCGGCAACGTCGGAGTCCGGCCCGTGATTATCACGCTGCCTGAAGGCGCCAACTTCAATGCCTCGGCCGTGATCTCTGCGGATCGTCGGTATGTGCGTGTCACTCCCATGCCGCTGTTCTCCGGCGTCGGTGAAGTCACGACGTTCAGTTTCAACGATGGTGGCCAAGGCCAAGGTGGCGGCGGTGGCATCGGCGGTGGTGGTGGCATCGGCGGCGGTGGCGGCATCGGCGGCGGTGGCGGCGGTTTCGGCGGAGGTGGGCGCGGCGGTGGCGGATTTGGTGGCGGCGGCCTCGGCGGCGGCGGCTTCTCCGACGCGCGATTGAAGAGCGACATCGAATCGCTCGAGTACGGACTGGAAACGGTCAAACAGTTGCGCCCGGTCCGCTTCCACTGGACCGAATCGCTCGAACTGCCTGTCAAGCGACTCGACGGGTTGACCGTTACCCAAACGATCGAACCGCGTGAAACGCTAGGGTCGCAGGATGAAGTCGGCTTGATTGCTCAGGAAGTCGAAACGCTGGTGCCCGAGATCGTCAGCGAGGACACCAGCGGCCTGAAACGAGTGGATTACGAAAAACTTGTTCCCGTCCTGATCAAGGCCGTCCAGGAGTTGTCAGACGCTAACGAACAACTTCGGTCGGAGCTTCGCGACCTGAAGGCCCAGGTGGAAAACGGCGAAGAATAACAAGTCCCGCCGAGTCTCAGAACAGGACGAGGCCACTAGACGAAGACCATGAAGGGCAGAGCCGACTGGTTATAGATGGTTGGTCATAAATGGAGCGAATGCGTCCCGGAACGCATCCTCTGTTTATGAACAGCGATCTGTAACCAGTCTGCCTTTTTGGTGTGGGCTTGTCATTTCCCCTCCCATTTCCGGTCGAACCATTTGCCCCAGCGCGCCGGATCGCAGCAGAGTCCGGCAACCAGGCACCCGATGGCGGCACCTGCCAGCGTGTCGCTCAGGAAGTGCGCGTTCTCCTGCAATCGCTGGAGAGACGCCAACGCGGCAAAAACGGCGAAGAGCCAACGACCGCGTGGGTAGTAGCAACTGAGTGCAACGGCCAATCCGACGGCGGTCGCGGCATGTCCCGAGGGAAACGACTGGATGTCGCTCTCCAACGCAAGGCTCAACTTCCCCGCGCGTATCGCCGGAATCCAGCCCTGAAAGCTCTCCCATACCGTGGTGAACTGCAGATTCTCTGGCCGAAGTCGTCCTATCACCAGTTTGACCAGATTCACCGCGATCCCCGCCCCGAAGGCGCAGGCCAGCATGCGAGGCAACGCGCGTTTCCGCCGCGGATCCAGTACAACGACGGTCAACAAGATCGCCGCGACGCCGAACCCGTGTGCAAATACCTCGGAAAACTCGATCGCCCGCCTGAGATCGCCACGGATTGTTCCTTGACGCATGAACTCCAAGACCGCCAAGTCCAATGGGAAGGCCAGCACGGCGGCGACCGCCAGCAACGCGCCGATGGCGTAGATCCGTTGCGGCGCGAACGATCGATCCAACGTTTCTTCAGCATTCATTGCGTCATCCAAATCCCGTCGAGCTGACCCATCCGCAGACAATCAGGCCAAACCGGGCAACGGGAAACCAGAAAGGCACTTCGACTGTCACACTTCGACCCCCCAGTGCAATGTGCAGTGGGTGATGTGGATTGTCAGGCTTCGCACGGCCACGGGAAAGCCCTCTTTCCTCCCCAGCCTGCCGCGACGGGCGGCTAACTGATGAAGAAAGGTCCAGAAGTTGGCGATTGCGGTTCGTATCTTCCTGAACCTTCCAGTCCGGTTCACCATCCAGACGAGTTGAAGCGGGACTTCACGCGGAATTCAACTCGTCGTTTCCAGACCCTCCAAGCCGCGTAATCCTAATAATGGACGATGCTCGACCGGAATCTTCGCTACAACGGTAAACCGAAGTTAGATTCTTCACCGTCGGCAATTCGATGATAAGATGGAATGGCTAGATAAAACAGGGGCGGCGTTTTGTGATTGTCTTGGCACCGTTCGTGAGGCCGGGAGGTTTTGTCGCTGATCGGGTCGAAGCCGAAACTGCGGAACTTTGAATCTTGACGTTTCGATCCGAAGGCTCACGAATTCGGCTGCCAAGTGTGGTCACGGTTAACGCTTTCAATTCTGGAAACGGCAATGGAACGTCGCGTCGTCATCACAGGTGCTGGCTGCGTCACACCGCTCGGCGCCAATCCGCGTGCACTCTGGGAGGCGCTGTCAGAGGGCCGGTCCGGAGCCGGGCCTTTGACCCTGTTCGATGCCAGCGACTACCCCGTGCGGATTGCGGCGGAGGTCCGGGGTTGGAGCATGTCCGACGTGGGGGAAGACCCGGCGGCTTGGCATCGGCATGCACGGCAGACACGGTTTGCAGTGGGATCAGCGTTGCAGGCGGCTCGAATCGCTGGTTTGCCAGACGCCGGAATCGACCCGCATCGCATCGGGATCTTTACCGGGTGCGGTGAGATCTATCCGGACTTCGATCAGTTTTGCCGCTGGACGGCGGCAGCGACCGGTGATCGGGACTTCGACATGGGCAGTTTCCTGGAGACGGCCCAGCGGTCCTGTTCCGCTGACGAAGGCACGATTCTGGAACCCGGTTCGGCTGCCGGGCTGATCGCCGGACTGCTCGATGTGCGAGGTCCGAACGCCAACTTCACGGCAGCCTGTGTCAGCAGCAGCAAGGCGGTGGGCGAGGCGGCCGACGCGATCCGGTGCGGCGATGTCGATGTGATGCTGGCGGGCGGCGCCCACAGCATGATCCACCCGTTCGGTCTGACGGGGTTTCACCGGTTGTCGACGCTCAGCACGTGGAGCGGCCCGCCCTCCGAAGCGGCTCGGCCATTCGATCGCGAACGGGACGGCTTCGTCGTGGGCGAAGGCGGCACGATGTTGGTTCTGGAAGAACTGCAGCATGCGGTTCGCCGCGGAGCCGACATTTGGGGCGAGTTGCGGGGCTGGGCGACAACGCACGATGCGTATCGAATCACCGACTTGGAGCCCGAGGGCCGCGCGGCCGCCCGCTGTGTGGGGATGGCACTGGAACGAGCGGAGCTGAATCCGGAGGACATCGATTACGTCAACGCCCACGGTTCGGGAACCGTGGTGAACGACAAGACGGAGACGCTGGCCATGAAGCGCGCGCTGGGCAACTGGGCCTACCACGTGCCCATCTCGAGCACCAAGAGCATGACGGGACATTTGACGACTGCCTGCGGCGCCATCGAGGCGTTGATCTGTCTGATGGTGCTGCGCCACCGTGTTGCGCCGCCGACGATCAACCTCAAGACGCCGGACCCCGAATGCGATTTGGATTACGTGCCCAACACGGCTCGTCCCATCTCGTGCAAGCATGTGATGAACAACAGCTTTGGCTTCGGCGGCCAGAACGTTGTCTTGATCTTTTCTCGGTTCGTCCGCTGATTTTTTGGCGGCCCTTCGCGTTAAGCGGCATCGATCCGACACCGCCTTCTTTTCGGGTTCATGCGGTTGGCGACGGGCGAGAATCATGGTATCGTAGCCAAGCCCTAGGCGTCCCCATTCTCAGAACCTGCACCCGGTGAATCCCGATCACGATGTCATCCTGGCCGTTGATTTCCCATTTCGCGAGTATGCTGAAGAATCCGCAAGTCGGATTCCACAATGCGGAATTGAAGCAGTGCTCGGTCGAGATGAACCAATTGGGGCAGCCGAAGGCTCGTAGCGGAAATTTCGCGACCGTCTACCGCGGCTTCCGGCCGGACGGCAGCGAGTTTGCAATCCGAGTTTTCAACCGCAGGCAAGACGAACGTCTCGAACACTACCGCACGATCAGCGACTATCTGGAGAACCGGTCGATTTCCAGCATTGTCGCATTTGAATACGACGAGCGGGGAATCCGTTCGGCCGGGGACGGCAAACTGTATCCGCTGCTGACGATGGAATGGGTTCCGGGCATCACGCTGTTCGAATGGACTCGCGACCGGTGCCGCGAGGGCTACGCCGAGGCATTGCAGATTGCCGCCGATGTGTGGTTGCACTTGGTGCGGGAATTGGCCGAGAACAACGTGGTCCACGGCGATCTGCAGCACGGCAACGTGATGGTTTCGCCCGAGGGCCATTTCAAGCTGGTCGACTACGACTGCATGTGCGTTCCGGCTTTGATCGGTCGCCGCAATCTGGAAACGGGTCTGCCGCCGTACCAGCACCCGGGGCGCAACGCGGACACGGTCATGTTCTCGGGCATGGACAATTTTTCGGCGCTGGTGATCTACGTGGCGCTGCGGGCCCTGGCGGCGGCGCCGCAACTGTGGACCGTGTACGTCGATCAGCCGGAGTATGACCGCATCCTGTTTCGCGACGACGATTTCCGTACGCCGGCGCTCTCGCCGCTTTACCGCGACCTGCTCAATTCGCCGGACGAGCAAGTCCGCGATCTGACGCACTATCTATTCGAGTTGACTCGCTACGAATTGCAGGACGTGCCTCCGGTGGACGAGGTGCTGTTGTGGTGCGAATCGGTCGACAGTCTGGTCGCGGCCTGCGAATGGGACAAAGTGGTGCGACTGGTCGAGCGAATGGGGCCGCACGAACGGGTCTCGCCGGAGATGCATCCGTTCGTCCAGGAAGCCCAGCGGCGAGTTGAATGCCGCCGGGCGGTGGAGGAGGCACTGGCGCGGGGCGACGAAGAGCGAGTCGAGCAGTTGTTTCATACGGGGCTGTTGCACAACTACCCGGCCGCGGCGCATCTGTTGGAGCCGGCCAGCTATGCCGGCGAGGTGCGCGGCTTGCTGCGCATCATGAACTCGGCGCGGCATCTGCAGGCTTGGGAGAAGCTGAAGTCGACCTGGCTGGCAAATCAACATCTATTGCAGGGCCGAGTCAGCACGCAAGCGTTCGAGCAGGAAGTGCGGAAACTGCTGCTGGTCGACCGACTGCGCGAACTGTTGACGGTCTCGCCGCCCGATTCCGTGGCCGTGTCCGAAACCTGGGACGAGTTGCAGGAGCTTGGCGGGCATCATCAGGCCGATCCGCTGCAAGAGACCGTCCAGCGGGTAGCGGGGCAACACCAGCAACTGGCGAAACTCGAAGAACTGGCGAGTCAAGCTCCCGCGTCGCCGACCCTGCTTTTCGACAAGAAGCTGGCCGACGCTGCCTCCCCGGAATTCGTCCGCAGCCTGGATCCCAAACTGCCTGCCGTCCAGCAATATCTGGCGGCGCAGCGGAGGCTGAAGTACGTTCGCCGGGTGCATGATCTGGAGAAGCAGGGAACGGTCGAGAGCGAGACATTTATCGCTGGCGTCACGCGACGCTTGCCCGATGGCTACCACGAAGGACTCGCGAAACGCGCACTCCAGGCGGCTCGTCGGATCAAAGTGTACCGCATGCTCGAAGAAGCCATAGCCAGTTCCGCATCGGAACGCGAGATCCTCGAAGCATGGAGATTGCTGGGCGAAGTGCGCGGTCGAGTATTGGCTCCGCCCGATGTCCAGAAACGCATTGAACTGGCCGAAGCGAGGTTGCCGCTTTTGAACGCGCTGAAGGACATTCCCCGGACGCTGGACGTCGAGCAGCAGCGGAAATCGGTGGTCGAGATCTGGAATCCCGCCCTGCTGGACGATTGCCCGGCCGCGCTGCCCTGGCGAGATCTTTACGAGGGAGTCCGTTCGAAACGCGAACTCATCGCAAGTCTATCCCGCGCCGTCGAAGCGGAAGACCTGGCCGAAGCCGAACGTTTGCTGCAACAGCCCGGCATGGAAGGGGCGGAACTGCCGGCGGATCTCTGTGCCGCATTGCACGAACTGCGGACCCGCAGTCAGCAGAACGCCGCCGCTAGTCGGCAGGCGATCGTCACCGCTCTGCTGGAACACGACCGTGCTGCCTTCGGCCGACTTTTTGACGCGGCCGTCGTAGGTGAAGTCTGCCGCCAGAACCGCCATCACCAGCCCGTCGTGCGGCAATGGATCGAAGCGGATATTCTGCCGGTCGGCCGGATCGGGTTGGCGGCTGATCCGGAGACGGCAGTCACGCGGGACGATGAAAACCTCCTTCACATCCGCTGGACATGGCCGCCCGCGACGGTTTCCAACGAATGCCGCTTGGTCATCAGCACGGCGCGCCCGGGACCGCATGCCTTGCCCGAGGATTTGCCGGCGCTGCACTTGGCCACCGTCCTCCGGCCGCAATGGGACGAACAGACCGGTTACGTCGTGCCGTCCGACCCGCAGTGGGACGGGGCTCGGGTCTTCGTCTGGGCCGTGGTGGAAGTCGGATTCCAAACGTTTTTCAGCGAGCCGTTCGAAGTCGGCGCGATCGAAGCCGTGGCCGCCAAGCCGCGCCGCTGGGGCCTATTCCGCGGCTGGCGTTCGGAAAAGACGGCGGAAGCGCCGCACGACGAGCCGGAGACGCCCGCCGCCCCCGCAGCCGATTCCGACGAACCGCAGCCAGCATGAGTTGCCGCCGCCGTGTGGACTTGCTGCTCGTCACGCGGTGACAGGGTCTCACGGTCCGAAGCACAACACGCGGCCGTCGACGGTGACCAGGAACAGCTTCCCTTCGGCGGCAGCCATGCCGTCGAAGACGGGTGGGGCATCGAGCGGCTGCTCGGCCAGTTGCAGTCCGTCAGCGGCGGAGACGGCCCTTAACAGACCGCCTCGCCGGCCCTCTAACGCGGCCGCATACTCGATCAGATTGGCTTGCGTCGCCGGACTTGCGATGTTCTGCACCGCCAGCTCTTCGTCGACCAAGTCGGGTGGGCCGGCTATGAACAGGGTGTTGCCGGCCAGCACCATGGCTCGCGGCAACAGCGGCAGATCGACGCTCCAACGGTGCTCGACCAACGTTCGCGCGGCGGACGGGCTTCTGCCAGCAACGGCGAACCGGAGGGCGCCGCCGAACTTGCCTTCGGCGGCGGTGGCTCGTTCGACGGTGCCGTGATGGCCGAGTCCGGACGCATCCGCGGCCTTTCCATCTTCAAAGTCGTACGCCAGCACCAAGTCTGCCCGTTCGTTCGCCACAGGTTTCCCGGCGGCGCGATCGGCCAACTCGTTCGCGTCCAACTCGCGATGGTACAATCGCACGTCGTCGATGCGTCCTTCCCATTGCATTGCCGTCCGGTACTCGACCACCAACGATTGGCCGTCGGCGCCGATGTCGATACTCTCTTGGGGCTGAGCAGGAATCAGGGTTGGCGTCTTCGCCGTAGCGACTCGTTTTCCGTCGACGTACAATTCCAAACGCTTGTCGGCGGTCAGCACGCCGGCCAGGTGGCACCAGCGACCCGTGATCTGCTGGTCGGCGGCCGCCGTGCCGCCTTGATCCTTCGCACGGACGGTGAAGTGCGGTCGCCCCTGCTGCAGATAAAGCGAGTAACCTTGCGCTCGGCCGCCGTGGGCCAGGACTACGCCGTCGGGCCGATCGGCGTAGACCCAAGCTTCCACGGTCAGCGGCTTGCCCGCCGGATTCAGCGCGTCGGACTTCGGCACCTGGACCCGCGAGATCGAGGCATCCGCCGACTCGCCGGTCCGGCGCGCCGCCTGGCCCGGCAATTCGGACATCGGCTCCGGCATCGTCTTGTCGGCTGCGAAAAGATGGTGTTCGATCGGCGTGGTCCAACGGTAGTATTGGGGCCTGCGGCCGAACCCGTAGACGTTCGATTCGTCGAAGACCAGAATCCGGCCCGAGGGAACGACTTTGCCGGACAGGTAGTAGGCGCTCCAACCGCTGTAGAACCGACTGCCGTACAGCCAGTACGTGCGGTGCCACCACGAATCGTCCAAGAATCCCGTGGGGGAAAACAGATGCGCGAAGCGAGCCTCCTGGTTCGGAGGCGGGGCAAAGCTACTGCCGCCGTGGCCTTCGCCGGCGCGAGGAAACGCTTCCAAGGGACGGGGAGTGCCGTCCAATTCAAATGCCTGCGAGCGCATGTACACGTAGCGCCCGTCGGTCGAAAGGACGTCCGGCAAGCCGACGGGCATGTTCAGCCAACTGACGTAAGCGTGACGGTCCTTGTCCGTCGCCGGATCGCGGTCGTCCAGCACCGTTTCGGAAAGCATCTTCCCCGTGACGGGATCCAGTCGAACCAGCCGCAGTCCGCCGTCCAGGAAGACGGACCGGCCCGCGACGAACCAGACGACACCGCCATGCACCAGCACGCTGCCATGCACGGGCCAGACCGATTGCAGTTGCTCGAAAGCCATCAGCCGTTGATCCATCGGAGCAGCGCGGAATCGCCAGGCCAATTGTCCGTCCGCCGCCCGCAGACAGTAGACGTAGCCATCGGCTGAACCGAACAAGACCCGGCCATCGTCCAGCGTGGGCGGCGAATCGACCGCACCGCCGGCCGTAAAGGACCACTGTTCTTGCCCGCTGGTGGCATCCAGCGCGTAGACCGTATGGTCATCCGTTCGGGCGACAAATACTCGGCCGCCGCCGACCACCGGAGCAGTCAGTTTCCCGCCAATCTCTACCTGCCAGCGCCGCGCAGCGTCCGGCGCAACCGACATCGGACTCCGGCCGCTACGTCCGGCGTCGGCCCGGTAGGTTGGCCAGTCCTCTTCGGACGCTTCGATACGGGCGTCTGCGACCGTCGCGTCATACGCCGGGCCGCGTTCCAAGCGCGGCATCGCGGCGATCTCGTCCGGGACTCGCGGGCCGTTGGCGGCCGGTGCCAGAGCGTTGAATCCGGAGAGCTTCGCTTCCAGGTAACATGCGCACGGATGCTGCGGCGCGTAGATCAAGCCGTTGGCCGGCATCACGCCGTACAGGCACGCACCGCGCACCCAGTGGTTGACTAGCCACTGCTGGCTGCGGAAATCGACGAACTCGATCCCCGTCCGAGACATCAGCAGATAATTTTCCGTCGCTTTGCCTCGGTAGCAGCGGTGATGGAACCAGAACACATCCGTGTCCGGGGGGAATTCCACCTTGACTTCGCCGGTTCGCGGATCGCGTCCGGTGAAGATCCCGGACCCACCCGTCGTCTCGCCGCACCAGACGAGTCCGCCCGCGACCAGTACATCCTCGGGCGACTGGTAACCGGACGGCGGATGATCGCCTTGCCACAACACCTGTCCCGTCTTGGCCGACAAGGCCGTCAGTTGGCTTCGTCCGCTCGCTCCGCTGAACAGAACCACATCGTCGTACACGACCAGCGTCGGCATGAACTTCGAGATCAACTCGCGCTGCCGCGCGACCGGCTCCGAACGCCAAACCTCCTCGCCACTCTTGCGATCGAGCCGGACGACGCTCGCGCCGTCGTGAAAGAAGACGCCGCCCGAACCGACTGCCAGCGTGCCCGGCAGCACGACGTGCCGGGCCGTCCAAAGCACCCTGCCCGAGTCCGCTTCCAAGGCCATGATCTGCCGCGGCGCGTTGTCGTAGAACGGCTCGCGCACGGCCCGCGAGATGGTTTGCAGATCGGGAAACTCGGTGGCTCGGCCACCAGGGTTCACACGCAGGAACAGGACGCCGTCATCCAGCAGAATCTCTTCGGTCGCCGCGGAGTCTTCGTAGGTTCGAACCGTCTCGCCCGTCGCCGCGTCCAAGGCTAACACCGGACCGTCCAATTGCAGCGTGGCGTACACATGCCCATCCGACGCGACCAGACGCCGCGGCAACTGAGCCGGACCGCTCTTCAACGGCCACAGGTGCGTATGCCATGGGCCGACCGGTCGCCGCCAGAGAATCGTACCGTTAAAGGCATCGCGGGCGATCAGCGACCACTTGGGCGGAACCAGGATCGAAGCGGCCGTCGCTTCATCGAAGATCGAGAACACCCGTCCGCCCGCCGAGACCACGGCGCTAACGCTGGACATGCGGTCGTGGTGCCGCGAGTACAGCGGGCTGCCCACCCATTGCATCCGCCGCGGCGGCCCGACCACCGTGTCGCGCGACACCGCGTTGTTCGTGGCGCTGTGCAGGTAGTGACTCCAATCGTCGATTTCGTCCGGCCGCGGCTTCACGAACTTGTCCGCGACCGGTTGTCCTCGCTCGGCGACGAAGACCGCGACCCCACCCGGACACAGCACTCGCAGCAGTTCCTCCTTGGCAACCGATACCGGCCGATCGACCACGATCAGATTAACCAGGTTGTCGATGTACGGCAGCCGAGTTCCGTCCAGCCGGTCGATGGTCACGGGCCCGTACAGCCCTTGCCGCCGCAGTGATTCGCGGGCCGCCGCCACATTCTCCGGATCCGTATCCAAGCCGTGAACGACATAGCTGTTGCCAATCCGCAAGGCGGCCGTTAACCGCCCGTCGCCGCAGCCCAGGTGGACCACCAAGCCGCCCCGCACGCCGCTGGTCTCGATGATCTCGCGAGCCTGTTCGGCCGGATCACTGGCCTCCGCAGCCGGCGTTTCGTCCAGCGGCAACACGCAAAGAAGCAACATGTTCAGAAGGAACGTTTTCATGACCTTTCTCCGGCGGAGTTGTCGTGTCTGCATCATGGTGATCAATGAACCATCGCCAATGATAACCATGCCAACGCCTGTCCGCCACCTGAATGGCCATCGCAGTTCATCATGGAACAAAGCCCATGCTCGCCTCTGTCAATCCTTCCGAAAAGTAACACCACCAACCGAAGAGCTAAATGCGGGTGCTCAGCCAATTCGGTTCCGAGGTGGAGGAGACAGGGCGACGGGCCTTCCTTACCCATTTCACTCGTGCGGCGGGGACGCTGTCTCGCGAGTGAAGATGCCCGTCAGGGGCAGCGAAAAACCTGGAAACGTCTCGTCGTCGGACAGGGTGTCGCCGGACGTCAGAACCGTGACGCGGGTGGGTGAGGCGTACAAGTACACTTGGCGCTGCTCCGGGACGATCACCCACACTCTGCGCACGCCATGGTCGAAATATTCGCCCACTTTGGACACCACGTCGGAGAACTCGTCGCTGGGACTCACCACCTCGATGGCCACATCCGGAACAACCTCCCAATCGCCCGCTTCGGGCAATGCCCGATTCAGCGGCCACCGCCTTGCCGACACAAATGCGACATCCGGTCGTCTCCTTAGGTTCTGCTCGGCGTCCAATACAAACAGCATCTCGGCGACGACTGTACCCAGGCCGTGGGCCTCGACAAAAGGTCCCAAACGATGATTCAGACGCGATGCGATCCAAGTAGCGTAGGCACTCATCGGGGGTAAATCCACCTGCTGGCCGTCGACGATTTCGTAAAGAGGTTCTTCGTCCGCAGGACGCGCTTCGTGCGTCCTGGGAACCTCGCTGAGAACCGCAGATGCCATTTCGGGCCTCCTTCGCGAACCGTTCATCGCCCGCCGGGATGAACCTCAGTGAACTTCCTGGCATAAACCGAGAGCAAATTATAACCCGCGTCCTCCCATGTCACAAACAGCCCGAATCTGGCGAAATTCTCCCTCCCTGGCGAGCATTCCTTCGAGAGATCGTGTATCTTGGTGCCAATTGTGGACTTCGGGGTGCAAATCATCCGGCTTTTTCAGAGAACGAGAACGATGAACAGAGCAGCGATGTTGGTGTCTGCGGCGTTGGGCGTATTGTCCTGGAATCCGGCTGTGGCGGCAGAGCCCGCACCGACGGCGTTTGACGACGCGCAGTGGATCTGGTCCGCGGGCGGCGACCTCGGAGCGATGGGGGCCGGCGTCAGTTATTTCCGCGGGGGCGTCGACATCCCGGAGAATCCAGCGCTGAAATCGGCCGAGATCATGGTTACGTGCGACAATCTGTTCGTGCTGTACGTGAACGGCCAACCGATGGGCGAAAGCGACACGGACAACAACGCCTGGCAACGCCCGAAGCGCTGGGACTTAACAGGCCGAGTGGCTCCGGGCCGTTGCGTCCTGGCCGTCGAGGCGGTTAATACGCTGCCCGGTCCCGCTGGTCTGCTGGTCAAGTTCACCGCTGAGTTGGCGGACGGCGAGAAGATCGTGCTGACCAGCGGCCCGACGTGGAAATGCCAGCCGCGGGCCGTGGCCAACTGGCAGCAACCCGATTTCGACGACCAACGCTGGACCGCCGCCAGCGTCGTGGGCCAGTACGGCGACCGACCGTGGGGCCGCGTGACGGTGCCGGCCGAAGCGACTCCGGGCGGCACGCCGGTCGGGAAAGTCGCCCAGTCGATCCCTGACATTCTGCAACAGGCGTCGCGTCAGGGCCAAGTCGGCCCGGTGGTCGAAGAGCAGCCGGACGACGACTTCCGCTGGCCCGCCGCGGTGGCCTTCGTCGGCGACGATTGCAGCCTGTACCGCACGCCGGGGCGCGAGGGCACGGCCTACGACAGTTTGAACGTGACGATCTTCAATCCCCGCAACGCGCGGGTGTATCCCGAGCACGATCTGCCCGCGCCGATGAAGGTCGGACGCAAGTTGTACAAGCTCGCGCCGGTCCGCCCGGGCGTCGAGCCGCAAGTGCTGCTGGACGCAGGCCGCGGCGCGATCGGTTCGCCGAGCGTCAGCTTCGATGGCCGCTCGATCCTGGTCTCGATGGTCTACGACGACGAGCCGTTCTTCCACATCTACCGCGTCCCGGCTGAGGGCGGTCCGCCGCAACGGCTGACCGACGGCCCGTTCCACGATATCGACCCGGTCGAACTGCCCGATGGACGACTGGTCTTCACCTCGACTCGCATCGGCCGGTTCGAAGAGTACCACGCGCCGCCGTCACGCTCGCTGTATATCATGAACCCCGACGGCAGCGACGTCCGGCCGCTGACCCACACGATCATCTTCGACAACGAGCCCGAGGTGCTGGCCGACGGTCGGATCGTCTTCATCCGCTCGGACAACTTCTTTGACCGAGGCAAAGTCGAGACGCTGCTGCACGCGACCCGCACCGACGGCTCGGGCGGGTACACCGAGTTCGGTCTGGACATCGGGCCCGAGTACGGAGGCCGGCTGCGAGCGTACCTGTGCGGCAGCCCGGCGCCCATGCCCGACGGCCGCCTGGCGTTCCTGTCCGCGCCGGGTATCACGGTCGGCCGCTTAGGCATGCCCGCCGCGCATCTGCGGCACTACTCGCTGACGGCCGGCGACGTCGCCGCGCTGCCCGACGGTCGGTTGCTGTGTACCACCGCCGTCCATGTCCCCAAGGAGATCGTCCAGGGCAACCAGACTCGGACGATCCAGGACTTGAGCTACCAGAAGATTGCCGTGCTGGACCCGGACAGCCAGCCCCCGGCGCTGACGGTGGTGTACGAGTCCTCGTCGGGCGCCTTGCATTCGCCCGTCTTCCTCGGCGCTCGCCCCCGCCCGCCGCAGTTGATCGAAAAGGTCGATCCGGCGCGGGACCGCGATCCTGCTGCGACCGGCGTCCTGTTCTGCCAGAATGCGCGATATACCCAGAAGACAACCGCCGGCTGGTCGCACGTCCGAGCGATCCGCGTGCTGGCTGGCAGCGGTTTGACCGTCCGCTCGGCCCATTCGTACATCGTCCATTCCGGCAGCGACGTCCGGGAGTTGGGCACCGTGCCGCTGGCTCCCGACGGCTCGTTCTCCATCGAAGTGCCGGCGGACACGCCGATCGCCTTGCAAGCCGTCGACGCCGAAGGCCGCTCGGAATTGAACGAGATGTCGTGGATCTATGTCCGGCCCGGCGAGCAGCGAGGCTGCATCGGCTGCCACCACAAACGCCAAGCGGCGCCGCTGATCGACGGCCCGATGCCGCTGGCCCTGCAGACCGATCCGCTGCGACTGACCGGCGAAGGTCAACCGCTGCGGTTCCGCGGCAACAACCCGGCCGTGACCGGACTGATGGAATTGCAGTTCGACCGGTTCCGCGAGATCGCCGGCATCAATCGCTACGGCGAACCTGGGGACGCGGACGAGACCGAATCGGACGAAGTCGCCGCGGCGATCGCCCAGTTGCGCGACAGCAACTGGCGTCAACACGTTTCCGCCGCCCAGCGGTTGGCCGTGTTCCGCGACCGCGCGGCGGCGCCCGCCCTGGCCGAACGGCTGACCGGAGCGCGGCGCGAAGTCCGCGTGGCGGCGGCCATCGCGCTGGCTGCCTGCGGCACCCGTCAATCGGTTCCTGCGCTGCTCGCGGCGTTGAACGACAGCGATCCGCTGGTGGCTCAATCCGCCGCGATCGCCCTGGAAAACCTGACCGGCCACGATCAACCGTTCAACGCCTTCGCGCCGGTAGACGATCGCAAGGCACAGGCCGCCGCCTGGAGTGACTGGTTCGCCCAAACCACCTGGGAGCAGATCGAAGCGGAACTGGTGGCCCGCGTGGCCAACGGCGGACAGGAGCCAACGGTTCGCGACCTGACTCAGACGAGCCGTCAGCGGCAAGCGTCGCCGCAGTTTGTCGCCGTCGGCCCAGCCGCGCCGGAGGATATCCCATTGAGTGAGAGGTTGGTGAACACGTTGGGACAGGCACCTGGTACGGAGCCGGTCCCGTTTGTCCACGACAGGGACGCGGTGCGTCGCGCTGCCGTGGCTCTGGGCCACACCGGCAGCCTGACGGCAACCGAAACGTTGCGAGGCTACTTGGCCCATCACCGCCACAACAATCCCTATCCCGAATGGAAGAAGACACACCAAGTGGACAACACGCGTTTCAATTCGCTGTCCGAGGTGAATCCTCGCACTTTGCAGGCCGTCGCGCGGACGATCGGCGAACTGCGGGACGCGGGCGCTGTCCAACTGTTGGCCGAGACGATCGCTCAGCACAATCATCCGGACACGGGCAATCTGTTCCTGGCTGAGGCGTGTGTCGAGGCGTTGGGTCGGATCGGCACGCCCGAAGCGGAGGACGCGCTGGTCGAAGCCTTTGCCGCCTTGGACGACTATCCCAAGTACACGCTGTGGTACGGCGACCATCCCGCGCTGATGGCCTGCCATGCATCGCCCGTGCATCATCTGATCGTCGAGGCGCTTGATCGGCTCGAGTCGACCCGCGGGCACAAAATCCTGCCCGACCTGATCCTCTCGCTGCCGGTCGACCCGGATCGCGCCCTGCTGTTGGAGAACGACGATACCGAGCGTCTGGTGGGCCGCGTCATCCGCCGCCACGGCGCCGAAGCCCCGGTCGTCGAGACCTGCTTGGCGATACTCGGCGACACGGCCGCGGTCCGCGACGCGGCATACCAGTCGGCCATCTCGACCACGCACCGCTGCTGGGGCGGTCATCCTGGACCGGCGATCCGCGCGGCCCAGGTGCTGTCGCTGGCTTGCCGCGATCCGCAGTACGCCGCGCGCATCCTGGAGGCGTTCGAGCGGTTTCGTGCTCAACCGGTGGACATTCCTCGCGTCTTCGACCGCGGCATTCCCGTCGTTCTGGAATTGCCGGCCAAGCACTGGGTCTGTTTCTATCTCGCCCGTGCGCTCGGCAATCTGTCCGACTCGCGAGTCGCTGGGTCGCTGGCCACCGTGCTCGAACAATCGCCCCCGGAGGCGGCGGACGGACACCCCGATCCGCTCGGCCCCGGCGTGTTGTTCCTGCACAACGACTTGACGCCCTGCTGGCGCGCCGCGGTGGCATGGGCGCTGGGCGAGATCGGAGACCGGCGAGCCGTGCCAGCTCTGCTGACCGTCGTCGGCGACATGCGGAATGCCACCGACACGCGGCACAGCGCCGCCGTGGCACTCGGCAAAATCGCCGATCCACAGTCCGCACCGGCGCTAGCCGAACTGGCCGCCAACTATCCTGAAGAATCCACCCGCCGCGCACTGGTCCAGGCCCAAGCCAACGCGGGTCGCCGAAACTGAGGCACAAACCGCAACGTGCGGCGGAAGGTCACTCGGCGGGGATTTCGAGTTCCTCGCGCGAGTAGTATCGCCAACGGCCGTCTTCGCGTTTGGCCAGGAACACCTCGCCGGCGTCGTCCAACGCCGCGCTAAACGGAATGTCGCCCGTCACGCCCGGCCAGGATTCGGTGCGGTGCGCCAGCGCGTCGCGGATTTTGGCCCGGTTCAAACCCGCGACCTGCACGGCCCAGATCAACAGGTTCGTGCCGTCGTAGGCGTGCGCGGCGTACGTCTCGGGTTCCTCGTTGAACCTGGCGCGAAACGCGGCGCGGAAGGCATCCAGCCGGGGACACGCCCGGTCGGGATTCCAGGGAAAGCCGCAGACAACTCCCTCGGCGTTCGCGCCGGCGATCTCCACAAACCGGTCGGAGACACAGCGGTCGTTGGCGAAAAACGGCTGCTTCATGCCTCGGGCACGCATCTGGTTCAGTACGCGCGCCCCGTCCTCGGCGTCGCCCCAGTGAACCACCGCGTCCACGCCAGCCTGTTCGAGACGTTCCAGTTGCAGCGACACGTCCTCCGCGCCCAGCGGATAGGCCATCTCGACAGCGATCGGCCGACCCAAGCGACGGCTGCCGTCGTTGATCTCCCGCACGCCGAAACGTCCGAAGCGGTTGCTCGCCCGGATGATCCCCACCCGCTTGAAGTCGAACTTCCGGTACATGGTGTCGACCAGCAGGTATGCCATCTGACGGTCATCGCCGATGCAACGCACGATCCAGGGGATGTTGGTTTCCATCAGCGTCGGATCGGTATCGCCCGAGTTCATCATGGGGATTTCGATCTTCAGGGCCACGCGGATGGCGATGTGCGAATTGGCGCCGTCGATCGTGCCGAGGATGGCCCACACTTTGTCTCGGTAGGCCATGTCGATGATCTCGTTGCCGGACGAGCCCCACAGACCGTTGTCGTTGCGAACGACCAATTCGAACGGCACCCGGCGCTTCTGGTATCCGCCCGCCGCGTTGGCGTGCTCGATGGCCAACTGCGCCCCTTGCAGCATTTTCTTTCCTAAGTCCTCGCCGTGGCTCTTGCCGCCGGTTGCGACCGAAACGGTCGCCTCGATCGGCCCGATGAAGCCCAGTCTGACGCTCTCGATGCGCTCCGGTTCAGGCTTCGCGCGGCCGGGACCGGTGTATTCCAACTGGACCAGGAAATGCCGCATGAACGGTTCGACATGGCGGAACGGCGCCAGCACGTGGGCGGTGTTCGCGTAGGTTGCGTCTTCCTTCAATGGCAAGTCGGGAACATCGTACGGACAATCGGTATCGATCTTCCTCAGCACTTCCTGCATGGCGGGCGTGACGGAGACCTCTCCGTCCGGCGAGGGCGTGTCGGCGTACGACAACCCGACCCGACCCGCAACGGACAGCACGACAACCAGAGCGATTGTCAGATCATTTTTTCGCGTCATGGCTTCACTTCCTTCAGTCGAGGATAATATCCTGTGCCGCGACCGCGGGCCAAGCCTTTCGAGGTGCCGATCCAGACGTCGTCGCCGTCGAATTCGACCCACAGCGCGTAATTGTGTGGCAGACACTTTTCGAGTTCGATGGTTTTCAGGACTCGGCTACCGCGTCGAATCACCGCTCGGCCACCTTGCGTTTTCGTGTCCATCGTGTAGGTCACCCAGGTGTCGGTCGGATAGTCGACGACCGCGCCGATGCCGCGATCCGTCGCGTACCAGCCTTCGTTCGCGCTGCGGCCCTTGACCGCATTGGCGAAATTGCTGGGCAACCCGGTTTCGTGCGAGAAATAGCCTCGCCAGTTTCGCCCGTCGTAGCGGCTCATGCCGAAGTACGTCGAGACCCAGAGAATCTTCTCGACGTAACTGGTTCCCGTCGTGATGACATGGACGATTCCGTCGTCGCGGTACAGGTCGATCTCCATCTCGCCGTCGGGATCCAGGTAGACATTCCAACGTTCGGAGGCGACGTCGAATTCCAGCACGCCACTGCCCCACACGCCCAGGTAGACTTTGCCATCATTGTACGAAACGCCGTAGTTCCAGATCTCTTCCATCGGAGCGTTCTTCTCGGTGAAGATCTTCCAATTCTTGCTGACCGTGTTGTAGCGGCTGGCGCCGGCCGTCGTCGCAGCCCAAACATGGTCGTTTTCGACCGCTACGCCATACACCACGTCGTTGACCAAGCCGCTGTTCAATTGGTGGAAATGATCGAACCGCCCGCCGCTGAAACGGGCCAGCCCGCCGCCGAACATGCCGACCCACAGGTCGCCCGTCTTGCGGTCGACATCCAGCGCCGAAACGACCTGGAAAGGCAGCCCGTCCGCTTCCTTCCAGGCGCGGAACTTGCCGGTCCGCTTGTCGTAACAGGCCAAGCCGTCCTCGGTGCCGACCCAGACTCGGTCCCCGTCCACCTTGACCGCGAAGATGTGGTCGTTCGGCAGTCCGTCCTCAACGGTGAAGTGTTCCCAGTCGGTGTAGACATAGGGCAGATGATCGTCCGGCACTTCGACGGGCTTCGTCGGGACAGGAGCGGCGGCAGACGCGGCTGCGGTCCGCGTTTCGTCCGCGGAAGCGTCGACAAGCAGACCCGCAACTGCCCAGGCAATCAGCGGCAGGACGCAAACTGCGAACCTCTTGTGGCCCCCGGGCGCCGAACGGGGGTCTGGTACTCGGGCGAGCAGCGGAAGGACACACTCCGCGAACTGCATCAGCGTGGGAAAAAACGTCATGCGATGGTTCCTTCGCGAAAATCATAGCGTCTTGAGATACTCGATCAGATCGTTCAACTGGTCCTTGGTCATGTCGTTGGTGACGCCGTGTCGGTCGTCCGGATTGTACTTGGTCCAAATCTCTTCCAGCGTCTCGGCGATGCCGTTGTGCAGATAGGGTGCCGAGTCATAAATGTTGTTCAAATGCGGCGTGTCGAACACCGCGTGCGTATCCAACCGCATCCGGGTGCCGATGTCGTGCTGCAAGCGATCGGTGTACAGCGGCGGGAAGTGACAGGTGACGCAGCGGTCCTGTTTCGGAATCACTCGCCCGTCATTCGTCTGGGTCCGTTCGAACATCAGCCGTCCGCGCCGTTGCGCCTCGGTCAATTCCGTCCCCAGCGGCCGGTAGCGGTTGGGCGGACGCGGAATGGTGCAGATGTAGTGATCCACCGCGGCCAACTCCGTCGGATTGAACGGCTGGATGCGGGTGAAGAATACCGCCAGCCGGGCCCCGCATTGTCGCGACAGGCTGGGGTTCGTGCCTTCCCACTTGAACGGCGCCGTATCCAGGATGCCGCGGAGCGTCCGGTTGTCGACCGGATTGACGCCGATCCCGTCCGCCTCGATATCGTAGGTCAGGCCGTCGACGTGGCCGTCCGGATGGCAACTGTTGCAGGAGAACTGGCGCTGGAAGGTGATGTTCGCACTGTGGAACAGGCGTTCCCCGTAACGGGCTTGAGTGATCTCCCGCGGCCCGCCTAGATCGATCCGGCTGGCGACGTCCAACCGCTGCAGGTCGATAACGGTCAGCGAATCGTCCAGGGCATTGGCCACCCACGCGGTTCGACCGTCGGGCGCGATCCGCACGCCGCGAGGACTGTGCGGTGTCTGGATGTGCTTGACGACGAACTCGGTTGCCTTGCCCAAGTGGTTCGGCAGGATGCGTTTGCGCTGCTCGTCCGTCGCTCCTCGGATCATGCCAATCATCCGCTGCAGATCCACCACAGCGACGCGGTTGGATGCGGAACTGGTCACCAGCGCCAGGTTCCCGTCGGGCGTGATGGCGATGCCTGTCGGGTCGGGAAAGGCCATCGTCGGTTCGTCCAGCAGCACTTGATCGACGCGGCCGTCCCGCCACACGACACCCAGGCCGTTAGTGATTGTCCAGCCCTGCAGCAGGCGAGTCATCGGAACCAGGTTCTTGGTCCGGTTCATGGTGATCAGGCCGTACTCGCCGCTCGGATGCCAATCGACACCCATCATCAAGTTCGCTTCGGGAACCTGCCAGCGGTCCTCGACGACCGCGCGCCGAGTGTCGATGACGGTCACCTCGGACAACGGGGGCTGGCGAAATGGGACGAAACGCGACAGTGCATTGGTCACCAGGATCTGCGAGCCGTCGGGCGACAGCGACAACGCCCACGGATTGCGGCAGGCCTCCAACCGTTTGACCTCGTTCAGCGACTGGGTGTCGATGACCGAGATGCTGTCGGTCGAAGTATTCAGCACGTACAGCAGCCGTCCATCGCGGTCGGTCAACACGCCGTGCGGTTCGTCGCCGACGGGGATGGTCGCGATGGCCCTGCGACTCGCCACTTCGATCACCGACACCGTGTCGTCCAGGCGGTTGCTGACATAGGCCCATCGACCGCCGGGATGGAACGTGACATCGTTCGGCTGGCCCCCGACGGGGATTTCGGCGATCTTGATTTGCCGGGCAACGTCGATCACGGCCACCGAGTCGGCAGCCTCGCACGTCACGTACAGTTCGCGGCCATCGGGATGGAATGCCATGTTCTGGGGCGTCTTGTATCGCGTTTCCTCGGGCGGCGGCGGAAGCTTGGTCGGGTGCAGGATCTGCTGCCACGCGGCCTCGACGTCGAACGGCTTACCGTGTGCGTTGGCGTGGCAATCCAGGCACGTGTCGCGCGTGACGGTCTTCAGTCCGGCCAGCATCGCAGCTTGCTTGTTCCGCATCACGGGTTCGGGCGAGTAGCCGCTGCCGGCGCCGTGGCACGCCTCGCAACCGACGCCTTCGAACAGAGCGTAACCGGCTTCCACACCGCCGGCCGGGTCGTGGTACGCGGTGGTGTGGCATTTCAAGCACGCCGCGGCGCCCATCGGATCGCCATCGATTCCGGACTGCCGGGCGATCTCGCGCGCTTTGCTGGTAGCCAGCGTCGCGTAGGCGTTGGCGTGAGGGCTGCGCAACCACCGGCTGTACTGGTAGCCGCTCTCCGGGCCGCCGTGGCACTGGCCGCAGGCGAGCGAGCCCGTGTGGCTCGGTTGCGTCGGATCGGCAGGTTCGGGCAACGGGACTGTTTCGGGATAACTCCAGTCATCTGGCGCGGGATGTGCGATTGCCTCCCAAGCTTTGTCGATGTCGAATTTCGATGGCCCGAGCACGGCGTCGTGCGAGCCTTTGCTCAGATGGCACGCGCGGCAGTCTTCCTTGGTGGGAATCGCCAACCCGGCTGCCAGCGAGGCTTCGCGGTCCATCATCACCGCCTCGTCCATGTACTCGCTGCCCGCCCCGTGGCATTTCTCGCACTGCACGCCATGTTGCAGTTGGAACGTATCCTCACGTTCCCAGTTCTCCGCTTCGGCACTGGTCGAGTGGCAGCCCAGACAGATCGGCGACTGTTGCGGTTCGACGGGCACGCCGCTCAACCGCGCGATCTTCTTCGCCTCGGGCGTCGACAACGAAGTGTACGCCTTGGCGTGTTTCGACAGCCACCACAGGCTCTGCTGATGTCCCATGCCTGCGCCGGCGTGGCATTGGGCACACTGCTGGTTGCCCACGAAGTACGGATGCTTTTCCGTGGGATATCCCGCCAGCAATGGCGACGCCAAGCCCCCGACCATCAGCCATGCGAACAACACGGGTGTCGCGGGGAGAGCATACCTATTGTTGCGTTGATGTCTATTTCGCACGTTGGACCACCGTCAGAATCTGGTTCGCGGCCACGTCTTCCAAAATCGCCATGCTGCCGTCGGGCCAGCGAATGTACACCGAATCGACCCGCTGAGCGCCGCCAAGGCCGAAGTGTGGACGCGGATCGACCTGCGACAGGTAGCCGGTGGCAGGGATCAGATCATGAACTTGCACGAGGTTGCCTGTCTGGACGGTAATCCGCGCCCCGATCGCATCGCTGCGGCCGTTGGGTAACTTGGCCACCACCTTCAGCCAACTGCGGGCGTTGCCCCCGTCATTGCGCAGCAAACGCGGCCGGTCGTTCAAGTTGACGATCAGCAGATCCAGGTCGCCGTCGTTGTCGAAATCGCCACACGTCGCGCCGCGGCCGACGTATTTCTGCCGGAAATACTCGCCCGACTGGCCCGCAACATCCACGAAGTGCCCGGTGCCGTCGTTGCGCAGCAGGACGTCCGCCTGCGTGTACTCGAAGTGCGCGTTTCCATTGGCAATGAACAGATCCAGGAAACCGTCGTTGTCGTAGTCGGTCAGCAAACCGCCCCAGCCCGTGTACTGGCCGCAGACCACGGCGATCCGCGCTTGTGCGGTGCGGTCCTGGAAGAACTGGCCGCGGTTCAGGTTCATCATCAGGCAGCCGTAGTTCATGTCGGGGATGAAGATGTCGAGCAGTCCGTTACGGTCCACGTCGCCCATCACCGGTCCCATCGACGAGACGCCCTGCCCTCCCTCTCCGAAGGCCAAGCCCGTGATCAGCGCCTCCTCGACGAACTTGCCGCCCCCGGCGTTGCGATAGAAATAGTTTTCCATGGCATCGTTGGTGACGTAGATGTCAAGCAGCCCGTCGTTGTTCAGATCCCCGACCGCCGCACTCATCCCGCGTCCGTCCGGGTTGAACACTCCGGCCTCCTTCGTCACCTCGGTGAAGGTGCCGTCGCCGTTGTTGCGGTACAGCGCGTCCGGTTGGCCGCTGTAGCTGAGCGGTCCGGGATACCCGGAAGCCGCGTAAAAGGACCGGAACTTGCCCGCATCGTATGCCAGGTAGTTCACGACGTACACGTCCAGCCGACCATCGCCGTCGAAGTCGAACCAGGGCGCCGCCAGACTCCAGCGAGGATTGTCCAATCCCGAAGCCTTCGACACATCCGTGAACGTTCCGTCTCCGTTGTTGCGGTACAGAACGTTCGGTCCGTAGTTCAGCACGTAGAGGTCGATGTGCCCGTCGCCGTCGAAATCCGCCGCCGAGCAGCCGAAGCTGAAGCCGGTGTCGCCCACACCGGCCTGGTCCGTCATGTCGGTAAAGGTGCCGTCGCGGTTGTTTCGGAACAAGCGGTTCTTCAATCGGCCGCGGTTCTGGCGACTGCGATTGTCGCTCACGTCCGGCAGCCATGCACCGTTGGGCAGATAGACGTCCATCCAGCCATCGCCGTCGTAATCGAAGAACGCCGCCCCCGCGCCCGTGCCTTCGACGATGTTGCTCAGTTGATCGTCCCCGAAACCGTGCTTTGCATTCAGCCCTGCCTGCTCGGTCACGTCGGTAAATACGGGCAAGGCCGGTTCCGCTGCGTGACACGCCGCGGACAAGGCAAGCCCGATGACGACCCACGACAGGATTGCAGCCGAGAACAACGCAGCCCCTGTGGCGGAATTCGTGAGAATTCCGATTTCCGAATTCACACGAATTCGGCGACGTTGTCGTGGTCGCATACGCTTTACCTCGATTCTCATCTTTCCCTCTGACGACTCCCTATTCCAGTCCTGACGCACCCAGATCGATCCACTCGACAAACATCCGCCGCTGCTGGCTCGACAACGGTTCGCATGATCCGGAGGGAATCGGCTTGAACGGCTTCTCGGTCGCCGCCCCGTCCCAGGGGCGTGAAGTGTTGCGACCGAAGATGTGCCAGATCAAGGGGCTGGTGCGCGCCTGACCGGGTTGAACGTACCGGGCCAGCACCTGAAGATTCCCGTCCAGACGGGGTTCCGCTTGTCCGACTGCTCCAGCGATTTCCCCGTGGCACGGCACGCACTTGGTTTGAATGATCGGACCCAAATCGCGCCGGAAGTCCACGGTCCGCCGTTGGGACTCGGGCGGTGCAAGCGGCACTGCCGCCAGTGACAGCGCATCGGCAAAGCGATTGTCCGGCGACAGTTCACCGTCTTCGTGACAGCCGATGCAACCGCGGTTTTCGTGGTTCTTGACCCAGATCCAACCGCAAGTGCGCAACGCCATGCCGTCGGCGTCCAGCGTCTGCAATTCCAGCGGCGTATTGGCCGGCACCTCGACGTGGAACGACCCGTCCTCCGACACGTCGGCCTCGCCCAAGATCCGCCGCGGCACCAACGGCCGCTTGTTTTCGGCAGATGCCTTGGGACTGGCCCCGTCCGCCGTTTCGAACGCCGCCGGAATCCCTTCCATCACCCGCACTCGCTTCACACTGCTTGGCGGCAGCCAATCGGAACCTGCGAAGTCGGATTCGTAGACGTTCAGACAATACAGCTTGCCGTTCGGCTTTTCCTCGTTCACGACGCTCGAACGACCGTCAGCCGGTTCGCGACGGCAGACGCTGCGCGGCTGAATGTCATGCCAATTCGGATCGTCGAATACGGCTTGCCACTGGCCGGTGGCTGGGTCGAAGCGGCCCACCGCATGAGTCTCTGTGCCATCGGCCGGACGCCGGGCAACCACGACTGCGCCGTCCGGCAACGGTGAAGGGCTGTGAAACAGACCATCCCCCGGTTCGCTCAACATGCGAAACGAACGCAGCGGGCGCCGGTAGCTGACACTTGCCAATGACCCCGCCCCGTCCCAGAGGATTTGATCGGCCGCGATGAATACCAACAAGCCCGACCGCGTGATGCATGGCATGCGATGGATCGCCGGCCCCGCGGGATCGGCGAACAAGGCGTAATCGGTCCCGTCCAGATTGACGCCGAACAAGCGGATTCGCCCCCGCGGGCCGCGGGCCAAGGTGCTGCGCTGCCAGCTCGAAAATAGTAGACGCCCGTCGGCCATCAGGACGGGATCGAAGTCGCTGGAGATGTTGTAGGTCAATCGCCGCACGACTGATCCGTCCAGCTTGCACGAGTACAAATGCACCGCAGGTCCGCTGCCGTCGTCGTTGCGTGTTTGGGCAGCATCGCTCACGAACGACACTTGGTACCAAGGCTCGGGCGAATCGAGCGTGTACAGAGTCGATTGGTAGACTGGACTGCGGCAATTGCCCTCATCGCACGTGACCTGTCGTACTTGGCCATCGCCCATCGACATCTCGAAAATGTTCCAAGTGTCCGTCGCCGATCGCTTGCCTGCGAACAGGAATTTCGTTCCGTCGAAACCCACGTCCGGATCGGCGGCACTGTGGAACCCCTCGGTCAACACGCGGCTGCTGCCGTCGGGAGCGACCAGTATGATCCGCGCTCCGTCGCCTGGAATGGATCGCGCATTGCCCGTCGGCACAGGCAACTGCGTTACCAGCAAAGGGAAATCCACACGCAGCGGAGAATCGACACGGCTCAACGGCGCCGCGGCCCATACGGGCGACACGGCTAGAACGATCAACAGAGCGATACGATTCATCGCATCTTCCGAACGAGAATCGAGTTGCGTTGGGGAGCGACTGGCAGGTCGAAGATGGAATTGGCGGCAGATCGCTCGACCGAGACGGACGAGTGCTGCCCGCTGAGAATCATCGAAGGCACTTCAACACCCTTGTGGACTGACGACAGCGAAAACTCCGTCGCAGGAAACGCGACAAATGAGCAATGACGACCCGATTGTACACAAGTACGAAACGGGTGTCCAATTGGATTGGAAAGTTGGCGATTGAGATCGCGATATTCCGTCCAACGGCGTCTCGACACTCGCATATTTGGACGGGCATCGCGATGCGACTTGCGACCGGCCAAAACCCGCGATTCGCCCGCCAACTCGCCGGCAAGCGGCGTGTTGGCGGACACCTCGACTTTGCGCGCCGCTGGCTACTCGTCCAGGGCCAGGAGAATCTGATTTTGGCCGTCTTTCACCGACGCGGTCAGCCCGGACTTCTCCGAGTCGGCAAACTGCAAGGGCAACAACTGCCGGATTTTTCCCCCGCAACAGCCCACAGTCGCTGCCAGCGCGATCAACATCCAGCTCCAACCGAAACGCCGATCCAGAGAGCAAACCATGGTGAACGCTCCGGTCCGGCTCGAAGACCTAGAATTGGGATAGCGGTTCGCCGCCATCCTTCGATCCCAACGCACCCCAAACCCCGTAGGGACTGCGGCCGGAGGTCACGGTGGCGGCCGCGGTGTTGCCAGTGTCGATGTTGTCCGTGATGAACTTGGTCGAGCCATCAGCGAACACGGCCATTACGCCGCCTGGATGGTTGCTGCTGGGAGACATGATTGTGTTCTGGCCATCCCCGTTCGCATTCGTACCATCGATGCATGATGGCGAATTCGGTCCCAAGATGGTAGTGAATCCGAGTTTTTCGGCTTGACCGTCTGTCCAACGCCACCCGGTTCGGCCCTTGACGATCGAGGGATCCGCGTAGAACAGTCCGGCACCAGTTGCTATGCATTGCCCCGGATTGGTCGCCAGGTTGGAAAATCCGGTGGCGATTCCGTCTCGAATACGCGCCGGAGTCTGAGCACCGATGTCGAATTGCGCCCGATTGTGTTCGCTCATCATGATCGTGTTGCTGGTTCCGTCCAGAATGTCGCTCATCGCCACACCTTCGCGCGAAGCGAAAATACCGCGGTTGGCCGTTGCATCGCGGTTGTTGGTCACGGTATCGCCCATGTTGAACATGTAGTTTGCGGAGACGGCGAGATTTCCTCCGCGGAAAACGTCAGACGGACACATGATTGCCTTGGGTGCCTGATTCCAAGGAGCCCAACCGGACCAGGCCGAAGGACCTCCGGGTGGTTGCGTTGCATCGCCAGCCATGATCGCCTCGTACATGGCCGACTGTTCAAGAAACGGCAACAGGCCGATGTAGCCGCTCGCCCTGCCTGAATTCACGGAAGTGCCCTGCTTTCGGGGAACAAATGCTTTGTAGGTGTCGTGGTAGTTGTGCAAGGCGATACCCAATTGCTTCAAGTTGTTGGTGCATTGGGAACGGCGAGCCGCTTCGCGAGCTGCCTGGATCGCAGGCAGCAACAACGCAACCAAAATGCCAATGATCGCAATCACGACCAGCAACTCGACCAGGGTAAAGCCACGGCGGCGATGAAGCAGAGTAGAAGCCATCAAAGAAACTCCTTGTCAGAAGAAATGTAGAAATACAGCAAAGCGAGAGCTTTACAAGATCCATCTAGAGACCCGATTGTACACAAGTACGCGAAATGGGAATCAGGTGTTCGCGAGAAATTCCAAGATTTTTCCAGCGACGGAAATCCTTGCCGATTCAATGCCGCCGACTGAACGACGAATTCATCAACGGTGATACCGAAATGGGTTCCGTGCGTCCAATTGGTCAAGTCGAATGGAGCGGCTACAATCCATGCCTGCGCAACACCTCGGCCCGAGGCCGCCGGCGTTTCCTCTGCCCTTGAAACCCACCAGAAATTGCAGGTCGCGACGGTGTCTGTCCTAATTCTTTCGAGGCCAAGACAGCTCGCAGCATTGCGCGCCAGAGTATCTTCAAAGGAGAGAGTTTCATGAGCGGTCTCGTGCCAAGACTGAGACGATGGTCGTGGCGAACAGCGAAACTGTTGGCGGTTGCCGCCGTGGCGGGCGGCCTCGTTTTCTGGCTGAAGTTCTCCCCCGTGCCGGTTCGTGAGCACCGAATCGAGGCGGGAGAACTGGTGGCCGAAGTGATGGGCACCGGCACCCTGGAGGCGCGAGTCAAATCGACGGTCAGTCCCAAGATCGCAGGCCGCATCGAGCAACTCGCCGCGGATCAAGGCGATCGTGTCCAAGCGGGACAGTTGCTCTTCACGCTGGACGACGCCGAATTGGAGCAGCAGGCCGAGATCGCGCGGGCCAACATCGCCTCCGCCGAGGCTGCGTTGGAACGACTTCAGGCCGACCGGGCGCAGGCGGCGGCCATCCTGGAACAGGCGCAGAACAACCACGAGCGCATTCAGAAGCTGGTGCTGCGCAGCGCGGCCACGGCCGAAGATTTGGACAAGGCAACGGAGACGTTGAGTGTCGCCCAGGCCGGCGTGGCGCGCGGCGAGGCGGCACTGCTGGAGGGCCGCAAACAATTGATCGCTGCGGAGAAGAACCTGGACTATCGTCTTGCCGTCCTGGCCGATACGCAAGTGAAGGCCCCTTTCGATGGTTTGATTGTCAGACGGTTTCGCGATCCCGGGGACGTCGTTGTTCCAGGCAGTCCCGCGTTGACGCTCGTCTCGTTGGAGGAGCTCTGGATTTCCGCTTGGGTCGACGAGACGGAGATGGCGCGGCTGCGAGTCGGGCAACCGGCGCGCGTGGTGTTCCGGTCCGAACCGGACCGCAGTTACCAAGCCGAGGTGGCTCGGCTGGGACGCGAGGCCGATCGGGAAACTCGCGAATTCGTGGTCGATGTCCGAGTGCTGGATCTGCCCGAGAATTGGGCCGTTGGCCAGCGGGCCGAGGTGTACATCGAAAGCGAACGCAAGAGCCCCGTCACGCTGCTGCCGACCAGTTTCGTCCACTGGCGCGATGGGGTGCCCGGCGTGTTCTGCAAAGTGGACCATCATGCTCGGTGGCGCCCCGTCACGCTGGGGTTGCAGTCGAGGGAGAAGGCGGAAGTCGCCGACGGGTTGGCAACGGGGGATGTCGTCGTGATGGCGATGGGCGGCAAGAGTCCTGCGTTGGAAGGCCGGAGGGTCTTTGCACCATGAACCTCGCACGAAAGGACATCCAGCACAACATGGGCCGGTTCGCCTTGACCGTCGTCGGGATCGGCATGCTGCTGATGATCGTGATGGGCATGGCAGGCATCTACCGGGGCCTGATCGACGATGCCACGCTGCTGATCGAGCGGATCGGCGCCGACCTGTGGGTCGTCCAGCGGGACACCCGAGGTCCGTTTGCCGAAGTCTCGCGGGTGCCCAAGACGCTGGTGTACCGAGCTCTGGCCGTGCCGGGTGTCGAATCGGCCCGCGAGTTCGTGTTCCACACGATCCAACGCCAGCACAACGGCAAGCCGATGCGAATGTCCGTTCTGGGATTGAGTTGGCCGCTGGACAAGGGCGAGTGGTTGCCGTTGACCGCGGGACGCCCCCTGCGGCAGAACCACTTCGAGATCATCGCCGACAAGACGTTGGGGCTGCGCCTTCACGAGCGGATCAAGTTGGGCAAGGAGACGTATACCGTCGTCGGAATCACCACGGGCATGGTCAGTTCGGGAGGCGACGGGATGGCCTTTGCCACGGTGCCGGACGCGCAGTCCATCCAGTTCGACACGGCCGGCGAAGCGGTGCGTCTGGAACGCGCGGCGCGTGAGCGGCGCAGCCAGACCAACGAGGTGTTTCTCAAGCAGCCAGCGCTGGTCGAGCAGCTCTCGCGGCCGACGGGAGAGCTGCCGGCGGTGACCGCGCCCGAGTTGACCGCGGTGATGATCCGCATCCGTCCCGGGGCAGATCCGGCCCACGTCTCAAGTGTCATTTCGTCCTGGGGAGACGTGACCGTCTTTACCAAGGCCGGTCAAGAAGAACTGTTGCTGCAGGGGATGGTCGACAAGGCACGCCGGCAATTGGGCATGTTCCGGGCCCTGCTGACCGTGATCGCCGCCATCATCATGGCGTTGATTCTGTACACGCTGACGCTCGACAAACTGCACTCGATCGCGTTGCTCAAATTGATCGGCGCGCCGAACCGAGTGATCCTGGGCATGATCCTGCAGCAAGCGGTGGTCTTGGGTGGGCTCGGCTACGCGATTGCGTATCTTGTGGGCCAGCAGCTCTTTCCCTATTTCCCGCGGCGCGTGGTGCTGACCCAGCAGGATCTGCTGCAACTGGCAGCGATCGTCCTGGCGATCTCGGTGCTGTCCAGTCTGTTGGGCATCTGGAAAGCCATGCAAGTCGAACCGAACGAAGCCTTGATGGGATAAGCCGATGAGCAGCCGACCGGCCATCGAAACCCGAGGATTGACGAAAGTCTACGGCAGCGGGAACACCGAGGTGGTCGCGATGCGCGACGTGACCATGTCGGTGCGCCGGGGGGAATTGATCGCGTTGCTGGGTCCGAGCGGCGCGGGCAAGTCGACGTTCCTGACCGCCGTCGGACTCATCAATCCGCCCACGGCGGGCCAGATCTTCATCGGCGAATACCAGGTCTTCGACGGCCCCGAGTCGTTGGTCAATTTGAGAACCTTCCGCCGGAAACATATCGGCTTCGTGTTCCAGAAGTCGAATCTGATCCCTTTCCTGTCGGCCGGAGAGAACGTACAGGTGGCCTTGGAACTGAACGGATCGACACCGCGGCAGTCGCGGCGTCGAGCGCGGGAACTCCTGGGCGAACTAGGCGTAGGGGACCGCTTCGACCACATGCCGACGATGCTCTCGGGCGGCCAGCAGCAGCGAGTGGCCGTGGCGCGCGCCCTGGCCAACGAACCCAGCGTCATCCTGGCCGACGAACCGACCGCCGCCCTGGACAGCCACCGCGGGCGGCAGGTGATGGAACTGTTCCAACGCGTCGCTCATCAGCACGGCGCCGGCGTGATTGTGGTCACCCACGACCACCGCACGCTGGATGTCTTCGACACGACCTACGAGATGGAGGACGGAACCATCACCGGCGGTACGACGAAAGACGTTCCGGACGCGCAAGGACCATCGGCCTAACCCAGCGGCGCAAGCATCCGCCACCGAACGTTGCTTTCGGGCCAAAGCAGAGATTTCAATCGACTGCAGAATGAATTCAACGTGGAAGCGACGATCATTCTGTTCTTTTTTCGCCGAATGGTATCGTACCGAACGCAGCAACTGCCAGGACGCGGACAGTTTCGGCCGCGACGACCTGCTGCACCAAACCCGAGCCGCGGAGAAGGCCTTCGACCACATCAACTCGGATTGTTCACGAAGTGCTCCGCGGGGCCGTGGTACAGGCTGCCAGCCTGTATTTGGGGAACACAGGCAAGCTGCCTGTGCTACAACGCGCGCCCGTGAATAATCCGGGCCAAGGCTCGTTCCCGACACGAAACAGGCTGTTGATCATCGGTGCTCCGGCTTTGCCATCTGTGCGATGCCAGCCTTCGAGAACGCGATCACTGCAAGGCATCAGCGAAGCGAAAGACGGCCGTCCCGATTCGCGATGCCTATGCGACTGGGACTCGGCGCCCTGCTGCTTGCCGCCCCCTTCGAGGCTCGAGATCGCTGGCCGGAACCGGCCAGTAGGAATGCAAAACCCTGCAGCGAGCCCCTTCTCCCGCGCCGCCGTTCTTTTCCGCCGAGCGCGCCGGGCTACTTGAACGAGGACTAGATCGTGGCGGCATCTACCGCCCCGCAACCTCTTTCCCGCGACAACGTCTCTCTCCCCCGAAACGTCTCACCCCGATCACCGCACGATCTAATCCTTCATTAGTTACATTGCTGATCAGTTTGTCATTGCGTCCTGCCATCGCGAAATGATTGGTAGAAACTTCTCCCGAAACAGTTGCGGATCGAAGTACTCGACAACCATTTCGTTTCCTTTATAGAACATTGAAAGCAGCGAAAGCCAGTCGTCCAGGTTGATGTTACCGTCTATCCGAAACAGCTTGATGTAGTGAGCCGGCTTAATCTGGTTTGGCATCGTTTCGTCTACACGCTGTTTGTAGGTCGAGTGCGGGTACACTTTCGCCGCAGCGTCAAAGTGCCGAAATGTGCGACGGACCGTATCGCGCTCTGCGTGGACGTAACGATTAACGTGCCAATTGTCCACTGGAGTTGATTCGCTTGCGACCTCTTCGATTTCGAGGGTTTTGACGCCATCGGTTTCGTTTGCCTTCCATAGGAATTCCGTTTTCACGAGCGAGTAATTCGAATCGAACGGCGAAGGATGTGATCGCACGACCACGGTAAGTCCGGTCTTCGTAAGGTCGTCCAATTCGTCTGGATCAAATCCAGGGCCATACCAGGTATCCAACTCCATCATTTGGTGGTAGTCGTCAAACCGCATTAGCCGCCGATGGTCGATCGCGATTCGAAATGTGTTTTGCGCCTTCGTGCGAGAACGATAGTGGGCAAATGTCCCAAGGAAGTTGAAGTTGGGGTTCGACGAGAATCCTCGCCGCAGGAATTGATGGTAGTGGAGAACGAACTTTCCGTATTTGATCCCACCGTCCATGAGATAAAAGCGATGGTCGAGTTTAAGGAGTCCATCGTCGTCGAAGAGGTCTCGTAGTTCCGGGCATTCCGCCAGGACATGGCTATTGTCGACGGACAATGCAATCACGTCAGCGACCGACGAATAGCCTTTCTGGATTTGGGCCGCGATACAGTATTGGGCAATACGGGAAAGATCCTCGGTGAGCAACGGTTCCTCAAGAGGTTCCAGCATGTGTCGAAGACCTGACGGCAGCCCGTTTACGACAGCCTGTACCTCGGTGAACGGCATTTCGTCCAGTTGTTCAACGCATGAGTCAACTATTCCCTTGAGCGCGCGAACAACTGGCTTTGGCTTGCCGTCGAAGCCATTAGCCAGATCGATCGGAAAGATGTTGTGGTGAAGGCACTGCCGTTGCAGCTCTTTCACTTCGCGTGTGTTGAAGAGAAGTTCAGCCATGAGCATGCGTTGGCAATGTAACGTTTCGGGTAACGCGGCCGGGAGTTGACGTTGCCGAGCGAAGCGAGTCGTAGAGCTTATTCCGGCTCGCGTTCACCCGTTTGTTACGTGCCTTCTTCGCACAAGCAGGCGACCGGCGGGTATAGCCAGCAGCAGGGCAAGTGCAGCGGAAGACACCGTCACGTCCAGTATTGCAAGCGTGTTCCCCGACCAAAATACGACGTTTGCCACTTTCGGGATTATGACCTCTTGTCCTTCGTCTCCGTCGCCAGGTTGTTCGGCCCGAAACACAACCAGCCGACCACAGAGCCGTACGTGCGTTGGAAGACTGTGTGCTCCGTGAGGACGCGGAACCAGCAAGATATCTTGGGCCTGGAAATTGACGTACGGCGGCGTTTCTACGGGGACCGTACCTCCAAACGGTTCGTCCGGCATTCGGTCGTGGTAATCGACGAGGTCACCCAATGACGTCAGTCGCTCGACTTTGAGAAACGATCCCTGCCGGCTCCTGCCCCGGTGAAACCAGCATTGCGTTCCGATACCGGGATACCACCACCAGAAGACGATCGCGGAAACGGTGATGAAGAGGCCGAGCGTTCGGAGCGTGAATTGTATCCGAGGGAATCGCATGCGCACGACTCACTATTGCGGAGGTGGGCGCTACCTCCTGGCACGTAACTAATGATTATCCAGAACGGCCTATCACGGACATCGCTGACTGGGAATAGGCCGACCGGCGCGGCGGGCTATCCCGGCCGCCGCCACACGACGATTATCGCTTTAATCCCTTGCCCGTCAAGCAGTTGAATCGGCACCGGCTCCGTGCCGCCCACCGGAATAGGCCGACCTGGATAATGCCCTATTGGCGGCTGGATAGGCCGACCGGCCGGGTCGGCCTATCACCGGCACCTCTCGGTCGCCATCGAATGCCTAAAGCTACGCACGTAAACACGTTGCGCATTTCGATCTCGGACAACTCCCCCGGCATAGGCCGACCAGTGCGTTTACTCCCTATCCAGGGGAATTCGAAGGCCTCGACCTCCTCGGTTCAGTACATGCGTGTAGATCATCGTCGTGCTTACATCCTTGTGGCCTCCTTCGGCTCCTGGATGGAAGCTGCCAAGTAACCATTTTGGAGACGTCTGATCATCGTGTCAGCCAGCTCGAATCTCCTCGCCGACGTGGAGGGAGGCTATGGAGCATGCAGGATGTGGACGTGGGCGGTGCTGGCACATTGCGCTGGGCGTGAGGTCGCTCAGCCTCGATTCGGCCGAATCGACGGGGCTTGGATCGCGGCGTTATCCGCTCACTCCGCCGCAAAGCACAGAAGTTGGCCGGCGTGGGTGGACAGGTAGAGCCGTCCACCGGCCGCCGCCATCGCGTCCGAGGCGGGCATGGTGTCCAAGCGGTATTCGCCCAGTTGGCTGCCATCGTCGGCGGAGACGGCTAGCAGCAGTCCGCCGCGTTGGCCTTCGAACGCCGCTTGCTGCTCGCGGACCGCGTCTTCCGAATGGATGCGGTACGCGTAGACTTCGCGGTCGTCCACGTAAGTCAGCACGTCGGGCGGACCGGCGACGAACAGCACCCGGTCGCTCAGCACCATCGCTCGCGCCATCAGCGGCAGCGTCCGGGACCAGCGGGCGACTACGTTGCGCGCCACCGGCGCCGCGGCCGGCTTCTTCGGCTGTCCGGCTTTGCTGACCGGCTTACTCGTTGGCACCGCTTGTGGATTCCACTCAGCGGCGTACAGCAATTGGCGGACGCCACCCATGCCGACGTGACTGCCGTTGCGGTGGTACTGGTTGAAACGACCAAACCCGTAGACCGTCGAATCATCCTTGACCAATAAACGTCCGGCGGGCACCTGGTTTCCTGAGTCGGGCCAGGCGCCCCACCCCGAACGCATGTTCGTACCGAAAATCCAGTACGTGCGGTGCCACCACGAATCGTCCAAAAAACCGGCCGGGCTGTACAAATGCGGCACGTTCGGCAACTGCTCGGCGCCTTGACGGTCGAACCGCCGATGCCGCAGGAACACGGAGGTTCCGTCGCTCGCCAACACATCCGGCAGCGCCGCCGTGCCGATCGGCGTCGCGGACAGCGACTGGCCTGTGGCGGCATCCAACCGATGCAGCACCATGCCGCCATCCAGATAGGCCGTCCGGCCGGCGACGGCGTACACCTGACCATCCAGGACGAGCACGCTGCCGTGCAACGGCCACGCGGATTCCAACTGTTCGTAGGACACGATGCGACGGTCCTCGACCGCCGCCCGGAAACGCCAAACCAACTGGCCGTCGACCGTGCGCACGCAGTAGATCCAACCGTCCGCCGAGCCGAAGATTGCCGTTCCGAGATAGATCGTGGGCGGCGAATCGATGCGTCCGCCGGCCGTGAAACTCCAAAGGTTCCGCCCGCTGTCCGCTTCCAGCGCATGGACCGTGTGCGTCTGGATCGAGGCGACGAACACTCGTCCGTCCGCGATGACGGGGCTGCTGATCGAGCCTTCGTCAAGCTTGGCGTCCCATGCCGCTTTGAGCGTGGGTGGCACGATTGCCGGAGTGGCTCCGCGGCGCGCGGCGTCGCAGCGGTACGTGGGCCAATCGGTCGCGGTGATCGACTCCGCCGATTGGTCGTGCGCCGGATTGACTCCGTAGGCCGGTCCCTTTTCCAAACAAGCTTCCGGATCGGCTGGGCTCGTCCGTCGCGCCGTCGCTGGTCGCGCCGGCGCCAACACGTTGAAACTGTTCAGCTTGGATTCGATATGGCAGGCGCAGGAATGGGGCGGCGAGTAGATCAGGCCGTTGCACGGCATCACGCCGTATTGGCACGAGCCCCGCACCCAGGCGTATCCTGAGGCTTCGCCGCTGGCCGTATCGATCAACTCGATGCCGTCGCGCCCCAGCACCAGAAACTGCTCGGTCGCCTTGTTGCGGTAACACCGTTGGTGGCCCATCACGATGCTGAAGAATTCCTGGTCGGCGGGACGCTCGCGTTTGATCTCGCCGGTGCGCAGATCGCGGCCAACGGTGATCCCTGGATCGCGTTTGGAGACCAAGTCGCCCGACCAGACCAAGCCGTCGGCGACCAACACATCGACCGGCGCGTTGTAGCACTCGCGGCACGCCGCTTCCCACAGCGGCTGGCCCGTCTCGGCCGAGAAGGCGAGCAACTGTCCCGTCGGCGATTGGCCGCCGCTGGAATTAACGACCCACTGACTCGGCCGGTCGGTGTCCGGCGCATCGGCTGCCACCCCCGACAGGGCTCGATCCGCGGACAACACCACTTCGTCCCAGACGACCAGCGTCGGCGTGGACCACGTGGGACGCCTGCGGCTGACAGGACGGTCGGCCCGCCAGAGTTCGCGGCCGCTTCGTGCTTCGAGCGACACGATCCGTTCAAAGTTCTGGAAATACAACCGCGGGCCAGACGCTGCCAACGTGGTCGACAGCAGCTCGGCCGTTTCGGTGTCGTCCTTTTCCCAGATCACTCGTCCGCTGGATTCGTCGACGGCCACCAATCGCTTACGCGGCGGCGTCTCTTCCCAGATGGCCCACCAATGCCAGAGTCGCTGCGGATCGCGAGGCAGCGCGGCGCCGTCCGTATTGTCCGGCGGACGGTCGCCGGCAACGACGAACACCACGCCATCGTGCAAGATGATCTCCAGCGCGTTGTCCGTCCGAGCGTAGGTTTGGATCGTCTCGCCGGTGGCCGCCTGCAACACGCTGACCGGCTGGCCGTAGCCCAAGGTGACGTACACGCGATCGCCGTCGGCGACTAAGCGCCGAGCCAGATCGGTGGGACCGCTGCGGAACCCTCGCAAGTGACCTTCCCAGGAGAGAATCGGCCGTTTCCACAACAAGACGCCGCTGAAGGCATCGCGGGCGACCAGTTGCCACTGGGGCGGGGCGGCGACCGAGGCGGTTGGCCCTTCGTCCACGATGTAGAAAATCCGTCCGCGGGCGGAAACCATCGCGCTGAGCGTCGACAGGTGATCGTGGCTGCGAGCCCAGCGAGGTCCGGCGATCCACTGATACCCGCTGGGCGGCCCGACCACCCGGTCCTGCGCCACGGCATTGTTGCTGGCGTTGTGCAAGAAATGCGTCCAATCGTCGATTTCGGGCGGCCACGGCTTGACCGTCCTTTCCCAAGAGTCACCGCGGCGGATCAGCGCTGTTCCGCCCGGCGCCAACACGCGCAGCACCTCGTCCTGCGGAACGTCCCCGAGCGTTTCGGCGATCAGCAGCTTGACCAACTGGTCCGTGTAAGGCAAGTTGCGGCCATCGAACCAATCGACCGACACTGGCCCGTAGACGCCCCGGGAACGCAGCGATTGCCGGGCGGCATCGACCTGCTCCCAGCGGCGATCCAGTCCGTGAACCAGGAACCGATCGTTGGTCCGCAGCGCAGCGGTCAATCCCGCGACCGGCGCATCGCCAAAGTTCAGGTGTACGACCAATCCGCCCTGAACATCCGCGTCGCTCAGCAAGCGCGCCGCCAACGCATCGGCCTCCGCCTCCGCAGCCGAGACACTCGACTCGACCGACCAACCCAACAGGAGAAGAAAGACCAACGACCAGCATCGGGGCAACGTATTCATCGGTAAACCCTCCCTATCGGTTTCCCCGATTGTCGTGCAACGTTCAGCGAGCCACAAGTCGACGATGCCTGGTCGTACCACCGATCCCTTGATGCGTCAGATCCCGGCGGGGATGATTAACGACATGGTGACGGTAATGAGATCTGACAAGAGGTATCCGCGATGAAGAAAGTACGTGGTGTCGGGTGTGCGAGGAGCGTTGGCTTCTGCGTTCTCCTAGCTTGTTTTGCTGGCTGTGCGGAGCGCGGTGCGGCCTGGGGCGGAGAAGCGTTGGACGATGTGCTGGAGGCGGATGCTGACGCGGTGGTCTGGCCGATACCGCGGTGGGTGCAGGCGACGCCGGACGAGGTGGGAATGGATGCGGATCGGTTGGCCGAGACGCGGGATTATGCTCTGCGAGGCGGCGGTGCGGGCTACATCACTCGGTACGGCCGGTTGGTGATGTCGTGGGGCGATGCGCGGCAGCGTTATGATTTGAAGTCGACCACCAAGTCGTTCGGGTCGATTGCGTTGGGGCTGGCGATCGGGGATGGACGATTGCGTTTGACGGATCGCGCCCGCCAGCATCATCCGACGCTGGGCGTTCCGCCTGATGAAAATGCGGCGACCGGCTGGCTGGACGAAATCACGGTCTTGCACTTGGCGTCCCAAACCGCGGGGTTCGAGAAACCGGGCGGTTACACACCGCTGTTGTTCCGGCCGGGCACGAAATGGGACTACAGCGACTCGGGACCGAACTGGTTGGCCGAGTGCATTACGCTGGCCTACGGCCGCGACCTGGAAGCGTGGATGTTCGAGCGTGTGTTTTCGCCGCTCGGCATTTCGCGCAATGATCTGACGTGGCGGAAACACTCGTATCGGCCGGCGACGATCGAGGGCGTTGTGCGGCGCGAGTTCGGCTCGGGGATCTCGGCTAATGTCGATGCGCTGGCACGCATCGGATACTTGATGTTGCGCGATGGCCAGTGGGACGGTCGCGAAATTCTCGCCAAGGAATACGTGCGGCTGGCGCCTCGCACGCCGCCGGGACACGAGCGACTGCCCGTGCTGCATCCCGAGACATACGGCCAAGCCTCTGCGCACTACGGGCTGCTGTGGTGGAACAATGCCGATGGGACGCTGAAGGGGGTGCCGCAGGACGCTTTCTGGTCGTGGGGACTGTACGACAGCCTGATCATCGTCGTCCCGTCGCTGGACATCGTCGTGGCGCGCGCGGGCAAGTCGTTGCCACGCCGGCAGGATGGCGGCCATTACGATGTGCTCGCGCCGTTCCTACGGCCGATCATCCAGTCGGTACGAAACGGCGTTTCGGCGTCTTCGGGCGGATGACTCGGATCGCGGCAGTCCGGTCGATCGGGCGAAATCGGCCGCGGTCCCGGACGGTGTTCATGCGGTGGGATTCAACGTGCGTCGGCCAGCGTTACGAAGTGGGTTGGGCGGCTGGATCGGTTGGTGCGTCCGGCAGGGATGCTCCAGCCGGTACTTCGATCCAGAACCAGCCGCGGAGATCTCCCTCGTGAAAGCCCGTCGCCTGGTCGTTGGGGTAGTGCGACACCAGCGAGGCGCGAACCGAGGGGTCGATTTGATCCTTCGGGCCGTGGCAGAGTAAGCAAGCAGCCTTCAGATGGATCGGGAGCAAGGCACCCAATCTCCCCTCGTCGAGGTTTACGAACTGCGGCTCGGAAACCTGTTGTTCGACCAGCGACCGCGACCAGTCGGGCGGCTGATTGGCCGGATTGCGCAAGCGGTGCGAGGTACGACCGATCGATACTCCGAATTGCTGGCCGACTTCGCCGGCCAGTCGCGGCGCGTCGCTCTTGCAGACCTCGATGGCTTTGGACGGTCCCGATTCCGTTAGCACTTCGGTCAAACGCCCGGACAGTTGCTGAAACAGCGAGTCCCGAGCAGCCAGTGCGACCTGTTGTTGACGCTGCTGAGCCTCGTCCATCCGATCGGGAGAAATCAGAATGGCTTGCGAATGGTCCGACTCGGTATCGCCTTGCGGCACCACGGTTCCTGGTTGGCAGCCAGCGAAAACCGCTAACGCCAAGGCCGTCAATTGCCAGGAGGTGATTCGCTGCATGGTCTGTTCCCTCCTGCTGAACTTGCTACGGACGACTGTCGCCGATGGCCGTCTCCGGTGCGTTCTCGTCCGAAGAGGCATCGGAAGAGTCGGAATTTTCCGCATCCAGGGGGACGATTTGCTGGGATTGCCGTTGGGGAGCCGAACTCGGCTCACACGCGCCGCGCATTCACGTCGAGACCCCGAAGCGAGGCAGTATCCAGATCTGAAGTGTCAGCCAAACGACGAACACACCGAGAATCGCCAAAATTTCCACGTTTGCGCTTCCAGTCTTTGATTTCATGATATTCCCATTTATCGCTGCGGCTTCTTGCCCCATCGAGGCGAAATGCCCCCGCCGCCTGTGCCCCCAGTTCGTTACTGGCGAAAGAACGCAAGTCGGATCGGCGGCATGTCGCTACCGCCGATCACCGAGTCGTTCTTGTCCGCTCCAGCTTCTGCGTACCCAAGTCGGTTGGTGAACAATGGATCGCGAAGCAGTGACCGGAATTGATCGACCACGAACTCGATGTGTCCATCCTCGTACAGCACGTTTTGGCCTCGGCCGAAGTGGTTGCTGCTGCGACGGCCCGGCAGATGCAGGCTTGGCGCGTCCGACATCAAGGCGTAGAACGCCCGGCCTTCGTTCCGTGGCGGAAAATATCGCCATTGATTCTGATAGCCCATCGCGTATCCGTAGCTACCACCCATATCGCGTTGAAGCTTGCCCAGATGCACGCCCTCCGCCCGATCCAAATTCGGCAACGTCGGGATAGACCATTCTAGAATGCGATCGGCGAGAGTCGAACTGGGACAAACGAGTATACGCTTGTCCTCGAAATATCCCCCGTAGAACAATATGGGACCGTAAACCCCAGCCGCTGCGCGGTTTCCTGATAGCGGAATACTGGGGAACAGGCCGTGGTTCCGATCGCTGAAATCGTACATCGCGACGCCCAGCCGTTGCAGATTGTGCTCGCACGTTCGGATATCCGATCGGAATCGACTGTTCGCGATGGCGGGAAAAAATAATGTCGCCGCGACGACGAACAGCGCCGTACCCATCAAGGCGTCCGCCAGCGACCATAATCGCGACGCTCCGCCAACTTCGTTGCTCCGGCGTCGCGCCGTTTCGTCCGACGCACGTTGCTGGCACCCCTGCACCAAATCGCAGGTTTGCTGGACTAACCCGGGAGGTGGACGGAAAGCGTGCTCTCCTTCGTCCGATTCAAGCTGCTGGCGAAGCGCCGCCAATTCGCGTCGCAGTTGGGGATCACGGCGAAGCGCGGCCTCGATCTGCCGGCGCTTGGTATCGTCGACGGCGTTCAGCAGATAGCCCAGAAGATCTTCGCCCATGGCTTGTCTAGTCGAGATCGGGGTGGTGTCGTTTCCAAAACTCGGTCAGTTTGGCTACGGCCGTATGCAAGCGACTCTTCACGGTGCCCACCGGCACTCGCATCACTTCGGCCGCCTCGCGGTACTTCATTCCCTGGTAGTACACCAAGTGCACCACCGTGCGCATCTGGTCCGACAGTTGATCGATTGCGCCCTTCAATGCCTCATTTCGTTCGTCTTCGTGCGCTCGGGTTCCGGGTTCGGCTTGCTGCGAAACCATCAAGTCCATCAGCGTGCGTTCCCGTCCCGCCTGAGCCTGCCCAGCCAATCCGTCCAAACTGAGAACTCGATGCCGCCGGTCCTTCCGCTGAACGTCGATGGCCTGGTTGGTGGCAATCGCGTACAGCCAAGGCTTGAATCGGCGCCCTTCCTCGAACTGGTCGCACTTCAGATGAACCTGCAGGAACGCCGACTGAAAGGCGTCCTCGGCCAACTCCGCACTGCCCAGATATCTTCGAAGATAGCTGTACAACTCCTGCTCGTACCGGCCGACCAGTTCCGTAAAGGTCTCGCGGTCCTTCGTCACGCGATAATCCAACAGCAATTCCTCGTCGGTTTGCTCGAACCGCGGGGCCTTACTGACGGTCGAGATCGGTCTGGTTTGCAGCAATGTGCTCATGATATCCTACGCAGTCCAGGCAGAAAGGTTCGGTAAAACTACCGCGCGAACGTCCCACTCGCGAAGAGTTATCTTAACACGACGCTGGCCAAACTGCCAGCATTTCGCCGTTCGATTCCACATCCGGATTCAGCAAAGCCCGTGCCAGAGAAACGCGAACGGTTCGAATCGAAGAAAGTCGGTCTGGTTGAAAAATCGCAAATCCTTGTCCGGTTTGACCTCAGTGGACATTTGGGAAGCGGGTCACGCGGGGCGGTCTCGGGCTGCGTCGCGATGAACCCTGCAAACTTCCCTGAATTTTCTACTACACGTCGTTTTGCTAATAAGTGGGCGCAGATATCCTGACATTGACGGACTGCTCGTGGCAGGCGTCACTTGCGACCTACACGATGCATGCAACCCATCCGTCTTAATCTTCCTGTCTTGCCAATCAGCGGCCGCGGGTTCGCATCGGCGACGGATTCTGGTACAGTCCGGACTCCAAACAAGCAGATCGAAAAGGAGACGCACGATGAATCAAACGGACATCAGTCTGATGCTCGAAGCGGTGTCATTCGCAGCTCGGAAACACGCCGGGCAATTGCGCAAGGACAACAGCACTCCCTACGTCGCTCATCCATTTCGTGTGATGACGATTTTGGCAACGGTGTTCCACGTGACGGACCCCGAGGTTCTGGCGGCGGCCGCCCTGCACGACACCATCGAGGACACGGCCACCGATCGCGACGAATTGATCGAGCGGTTCGGCACCCGCGTTGCGGACATGGTCGCTGCGCTGTCGAAAGACAAACGCAAGCCGGATTCCGAACGCGAACGGGAGTATTTCGAGACGTTGTGTGTTGCGCCGATCGAGGTCCGTTTGTGCAAGCTGGCCGACCTGTACGACAACCTGACGGACGCGGCGACCCTGCATTCATCGTCGCGGGGCAAGACGATCGCCAAGGCGCAGCAGGCACTCGAACTCTTTTCCCCCGGTTTCCCCGACGAATACCGGTGGGCGCTCGATTGCTTCGAGCAACGTCTAAAGGTTGCCATCGGCTCGCTGTGACGTGATGGATTGCCGTGCCTGACTTCAGGAAACACCGTGGCCCTCATCCGGAAGACGAGCAGTCGTTTGCACCGGAAGCCGAGCCGATTCTGAATCGGGCCGTCGGCGATCTGTCTTGGATGCTGTCGCGTGACTACGCCATGACTGCCGCATTGAAGCTGGTGGGGGACCGCTTTCAGTTGACCGAGCGTCAGCGAATTGCCGTCATGCGGTGCAGTTGCAGCGATGCGGATCGACAGAACCGGCTGGGCAAGCTGGTTGCGAGCGGGCCTTCGAAGTTGGACTGCGCGAGAATGGTGCAGGGGCAGCCGATCGAATTGGACGGGTTCAACGTGCTGACCACGGTCGAAGCGGCTCTGGCGGGCGGCGTGTTGTTGTTGGGCCGCGACGGTTGCCTGCGCGACATGGCCAGCATGCATGGCAGTTTCCGACGCGTCGAAGAAACTCGCCCCGCGCTGGAGTGCGTCGGCCGGGTACTCGAAGAACTGGGGGTTGAGAGCGTCCTGTGGCTGTTGGACCGCCCCGTGTCCAACAGCGGCCGACTGGTCGCGATGATCCGCCAAACGGCACTCGAACGCGGCTGGGCATGGCAGGCCGAATTGGCTGATGACGTGGACGCCGTGCTCGCCCGCTCGCCCGGCATCGTCGCCACGGCGGACTGTGCCATCCTGAACCGCTGTACGAGCTGGTGCAACCTGGCACGCGAAGTGGTAGGACGAGAAGTGCCGGGCGCCCGAGTGCTGCGGTTGGTGGGAGCGGAGTGACCGAGGCTACGTCCCAAGGATCGCGCCGAGACCCGCGTTCGGCGCCCGCGGGCCACACTTTCTAAGCGGCAATGCGTCTCGCTATCTCCCGAGCACTTCACCCCCGCGGCCTTGTTGGATCAGGGGAACGTAGTTCTCCAGTTCGGCGCAGGTGGCAGGGTCGGTCAAGTCGACGGTTTGACGCCGTTCGGCGGACAGGTAGGCGGCCATCGTCAGGCGGACGATCTCCAAGCCGTACTGCCAATCGAGCATCGCCGGGCGACCTTCGCGAATCGCAGCCACGGCGTCGGCATTTTCGTCCGTGTAGCCGTACAGATCGGGCTCGTTCGGCTGCACCGGCACCAATCCGCGGCTGGCCTGCAGCTTCTCGACTGCCGCTTCCATGTTGGCCATCCCGGTCATGGCCTGATCGCCGATAAACACTTCCAGCGGCGAACGCAGCGAGTTCATCTCGAACGCATAGCCGGGACCAAGGCCGTCGAACAGCAGACGCAGCCCTTGTTTGTCGAACATCCACGAGACGGTGAACTGGGCCTTGCTGATCTGTCCCGTCTCCGGATTGCGGTAGCCGACCATGCCGGTCGCGAAATCCTCGGCGGGAGTCTTGTCGTAGTCGACGCCGAAATCGTCGACCAGTTTCTTCTTCCACTCGGGGCGTCCCCATTTCAACAGCGACAGGTCGGCCATCACGGACACCGGTTCGAGGAACCGCATGGGCTTGCCGGGCGGCGTCAGCAGATACCAGCCGACCGCCAAGCAATGGCAGCCCATGTCGCTCATCACGCCGCCGCCCTGCTGCGTGGGATCCCAGAACCAACTGCGGTGCGGCCCGGCGTGCTCTTCGTTGGAACGCACCAGCATCGGCGGGCCCATCGCCTGCATCACCGGCGCCAACTGGGCCCGGTGCGATTGGACGGTTTTCATGTGGACCTGGTTCTCGAAGTAGATGTCCGGCACGTTGATCTCACGGATCAGTTGGATCATCTGACGCGCCTCGGACAAATTCCGCGCCAACGGCTTTTCGCAGATGATGCCCTTGAGTTCGGCGCCGGCCTTGACTGTATCGACGATCTCCTCGACGGTGGCTAGCCGCGTGTAGTTCGGGGAATTGATGACCACGACGTCGACGTGCGGAATCATCTCGCGCACGCTGGCGAAAATCCGCCCCTCGCCCAGTCCCATCCGGCGGACTTCGGCCGCCAGTTCCTCGGGCGGCCGGCGCGAGACGAGTCCTGCCACGTGAATGCCGCGGACCTCGCGCAGACCCCGCAACTGAAACGCGCTGATGAACCCGCCGCCGACAATCCCGTACCGCAAAGCACTCATCGTTGATCCTCCAAAGCCTGAGACGAAATCCGCCAGTACGCTAACACACCGCCGCCAGGGTGAAAAGTACTCGCGCTGGAGTTCCCGCTTCAGCGTGCGTGCGGTCGTCTTACGTCAACGGAACTCGCTGCCCATCGTAGGCCAGTTCCATGCCCAGCGGCAACCGTGCGTTGGTTTCGTCGTAGTCCAATTCGTGTGAGATGTGCGTGAACAGCGTGCGGCGGGGCCTCAGTCGTTCCGCCACGGCGATCGCCTCGTCCAGGCAGAAGTGCGTCACATGAGGCCGGTTGCGCAAGCCGTCCAGGATCAGCACGTCCAGACCTTCGAGCCGCGACCAGCTCTCGTCCGGGATCTCGTTCGTGTCGGTGCAATAGGCAACATTGCCGATGCGGAATCCGAGCACTTCAAACCGCGGCCCATGCTTCAAACGAATCGGGACGATCCGCGTATCCAGAGCCTCGAATGGCGTCGTCCCGATGCGATGGAATTCCAGTTTCGGAGCCGCGCCGACATGGGTCGGCTTGATGGCCGTAAACGCATAGTCGAACGCTTTCCGCAAACGCTGCTCGACAAGCTCTTCGCAATACAAGGGCACCGCATGACCGAGGAAGAAAGGCATCAGACGCAAGTCATCCAATCCGAAGACGTGGTCGGCGTGCTCGTGGGTGAACAGCACCGCGTGGACCACGCCGATTCCCTCGCGCAGCAATTGGAATCGCAAGTCGGGTGGCGTATCGATCAACAGATTGCCTCGCGGCAGACCCATCACCACACTGCAACGCGTCCGCTGATTGCGCAACTTGCCGCTCGTGCAGACTCGGCAACCGCAGCCGATCGTGGGTACGCCGACCGAAGTCCCAGTTCCCAGAAAGATCAACTGGCCGCGGATGTCCGTGGTAGCTGGATGGTGTTTTTCGACCAAAATGTACCTCGACGTAAAAACCTGCGCCCCCGCTGGTGGCGCACGCTCCGGGGATCGCACGGCCCACCGATATCATAGCGTTCCAACCGCTCGGTAGGAGCGCCGTTCGAATGGCCGCCGGAAGAAGTTGGTGGTGAAAGCGGACGACGTTTCTCCGCTTGGTCCACTGGCAGTTCCGATACCAGGGCGGTAATCTGGATTTTCGGATCGAAAGTTAGACTTGGCTGCGGCCGTGCCCCGTTTTGGAAGGCGACAGGAATGAAAGCGATGATGGTCGGAACGCTGGTTTGGTGTCTTGCTTGTCTTGTCGGACAATCCGCCGAGCCGCTGGTCGTCAACGGCGACTTCGAAAACGGCTTGGAAGGTTGGACGCGATTCTGGTCGCGCGACGGGGAGGGTCGAGTTGAATTGGACCAACAATCGGCTCGTAGCGGAAAGAGCTGCGTTAGAGTCCAACATGCGGGTCACCAGGACTGGAGCTTTCAGCAACTGGCCGCCCTGGACGTTCGCCCCGGCCAGATTTACGAGTTGAGCGGCTGGACGCGGGTGCGAGGTTCGGGCACCACGACCCTCTGCGTTACACTCAAAGGTGAAGACCAATCCGTCATCGACTGGTCGTACGGCGGGCAGACGACCGGTGCGAGCGAAGAATGGAAGCCGTTGAATTGCCGACTGCTGATCCCGCCCGCCGGACAGCAGATCGTCGTTCGCTGGATTGGTACGAGACCGGCCACCGTCTGGCTGGACGACGTCACGCTGCGTTGCACCGAAGATCTACAGCAGTTGCGAGCGGCCGGTCTGCCCCGGCGGTTGAGCCTCCAGAACCGTTCGCTGGACGTCCATTTCGATACGGAGCGCGCGGCGTTGGAGGTGACGGATCGTCGTGGCACGCACCGCTGGACCCAGTCGGGCACAGAACAGTTGATGGTCCTGTCGGCGGAACAACTTGGCGATGCCATCGAATTTACGTGGCTCGATACGCGAAGCTTGTTCCGCGGTGCCGGCCGGATCCGGCCGGTCGACGATCTGCCCGAGTTGCAAGTCGAGTTGACGGCGGAGGGCGAGATGCCCGATGCGCTCGGCTGGCCGCCCCCCTGGGAAACCGAATCCGGCATGGATTTGATTCTCCCGGTGAACGAAGGCATCAGCTATCCGGTCGACGATGCCAGTTTACCCGAGATGAGCTACTACCTGTACGGCGGTCACGGGCTTTGCATGGCTTGGTATGGAATCGTTCGCGGCGAGACCGGCGTGATGACCATCGTCGATACGCCCGACGACGCATCCGTCCGGATTCCGCGGCGCGACGGTACCTTGACGCTGGCTCCGCAGTGGGTGCCGCAGAAAGGTCAGTTCGGCCCACCGCGCCGTTTGCATTACGTTTTCTTCGACCGCGGGAACTACGTGGCCATGTGCCAGCACTACCGTCAGCACCGCGAGCAGTTGGGACTGATCAAGACGTTGGCGGAAAAACGGCGCGAGAACTCCGACGTCGACCGCCTGGTTGGTGCAGTCAATGTCTGGTGTTGGGATCGCAACGCCGTCGAAATCAGTCGCCAGATGCAGGCGACGGGGATCGACCGTATTTTGTGGAGCAACCGCGGGACACCGGAATCACTTGCCCAATTGAACGATCTCGGCGTTCTGACCAGTCGCTACGACATCTACCAAGATGCGATGAACCCGGAGAATTTTCCCAAGCTGCGGGGCCAGCACGCCGATTGGACCAGTTCCGCTTGGCCGCACGACATCGCGTTGGGACCCAACGGCGACTGGATTCGCGGTTGGCAAGTCCGCGGCAAGGACGATCAATGGTATCCCTGCGGCGTGCTGTGCGACCGGCGAGCCGTCGATTACGCCCGCCAGCGCATTCCCGCCGAACTGGAAACTCATCCCTACCGCTGCCGGTTCATCGACACGACCACTGCGTCGCCCTGGCGGGAATGCTACCATCCGGATCATCCCATGACACGTAGCGAAAGTCGTCACTGGAAGATGGAACTGCTGCGCTACATCAGCGACGATTGCGGACTGGTGACAGGCAGCGAAACGGGCCACGAAGCGGCGGTTCCGTACGTTCACTATTTCGAGGGCATGATGAGCCTGGGACCGTACCGCATTCCCGACGCCGGGCGGCGCATGCAAGAGATCTGGGACGAAGTCCCGGAACGGGTGGCCAAGTTCCAGACAGGGCACCGGTACCGCTTGCCGCTCTGGGAACTGGTGTACCATGATTGCGTCGTCGCCCAGTGGTACTGGGGCGACTACAACAACAAATTGCCTAAACTCTGGGACCGCCGCGATCTGTGGAATGCGTTGTACGGCACCCCGCCCATGTTCATGTTCGACCGGCAAATGTGGGACCAACAGCGGGAGCGTTTCGTCCGCAGTTACCAGGTCGCCGCCTCCGTCGCCCGCGAAACGGGCTACGTCAGGATGCTCTCCCACCGGTGGCTCACTCCTGATCGAGCCGTGCAGCAGACCGAATTCGCCAACGGAATCACCGTGACGGTCAACTTCGGCGACCAACCCCACTCGCTGCCCGACGGCCAGACACTGGCTCCGTTGGCCCATCGTGTGGATCGCCCCGGTCAGGATTAGCCCGAATTATTCAAGGGGGCGCGTTGTAGCACAGGCAGCTTGCCTGTGTTCCCCAAATACAGGCTGGCAGCCTGTACCACGGCCCCGCGGAGCACTTCGTGAATAATCCGGGTTAGTGCCGCGTCCGCTCCGACACTTCCGGAATCATTGAACGTCAAGCCGAAAGCGATTGCCTCGGTTTGACAATCGTCTGCCGCCGGGTAACAATCGTGGCAGTGACCTGGTTCCACTCGATGGAGATGCGCTCGAATGTTCAGCGCCGAGGGGGGAACCTCCAGTCGGTCCAGCCGGCGATCTGCCGGAAAACATGTCGGAGTACATGCCATGACGCGCATCGGGAATTTGCTGCCAATCGGAGCGATGTTGGCCATCGGGTTGTCCGCAACGGACATTCACGCAGAGAGCAACGTGACGAGGCGAATGGTCGGGGGCGAATCGGCGCCCAGCGAGCGCGAGGAGCAAGAGTCGGCGTTCAATCATCTGTTCCGTGATCAGGAACTGGTGTACGAGACGGAGTTCGCCAAGTTAAAGACATCCGCCGCGGTAGATAACTGGAGAATCCCATACTCCGCCGCCATCTATCCCGAGCGTAGCGGCGGTTTGGCGGCGGCTCGCAGCACCACGGGCACGGTGCTCGGCAAGTACGATCTGGCTTTCCACAACGGGCAGAGCCTTGCAGAATCCTACGACCGACGGCGGAAGATGCGCACGGGAGTGCGACGCGGGATCTTGTTCGGACGTCCGCAGACGTACACGTACTACGATGCCGAGCATTGGGAAGGCTACTGCAGTGGATTCACCGCTTCGACGATCCGGCATCCGGAGCCGGTGCGGCCGGTCGATGCCGCGGTGGTTGGCGGTCGTCCAGGCGTGGTCTTTCAGCCTGCGGAGATCAAGGCACTACTTAGCGCCGTCTATAACCGCACGAGAAAGGACAGCTATTTGTTCGTCGCGCCCGCCAGCGCGCGCGACGGCGGTCCCAACATGGGCACCTTTCATTTGGCGCTGGCCAATTACATCGGACAGGCGGGGCATCCGGTCGGCATCGACCGGACCAAGGGACGCGAAGCCTGGAACAATCCGATCTACGAGTACCAAGTCACTTCGATCCGCGACGCGGGACGACGCGGAGACATCGAGTTCAAAGAACTAATCACCAAGATCAACTACACTTGGTACGCGACCACGGATCGAGTCAACCAAACGGACGCGGAGACGGGCGAGCGTCGAGGCCACCAGGCGCGGTCGATGTCGATACGCTACCAACTGGAACTGGATGCCGAGGGCAAGATCGTCGGCGGGCGGGCGCTGAGCTACTCCGGGCATTTCCTGTGGGTTCCGCTGTTCGCCGTGCAAGCCGTCACCGATCAAAGCTCGCCGGGCAATCCGCACCTGGACGTGCAGAAAGTGATCGCTTTGGCTCGCGAGTCCGCGCTGCCGGAAATCCAGGAGCAATACGATCGAGTGGCGATCGGAGCAGCGGCCGATCCGCAGATCGCCGTGCGAGCCGAGGCACAGCGTTTGCGCGAAGTGGCCGCGCAGGCTGCTGCGGAAAGTGAGGACCAGGAACCGGCAACAAATGATTAGGCAGCCGATGTTTTGGCTGTTACAATCGGCCGCCGGTTTTTCTCATTACTACGTTGCTTCCCTGGGCATGGGCGGTCTGGTCGCTAGAATAAACGTTTGGGGAAGGAACTACGGAATCGTTCTGGGCCTCCCCAATCACAAATTGTGTTCTGAACAGGAGCAACTCCGGTGACCACCAGGGAAGCACTCGACGTTGTACTTCAAGAACTTCCGCAACATCGCCTTGTTCAACTGCTCGATTTCGCGAAATTTCTGCGTCTGCAAGATGAAAGCGAGGCGTGGCAGCAGTTCGGGCAAATGCAGTTGGCAAGAGCCTACGGCAGCGACGAACCGGAGTACTCCCTTGCGGACGTCGAGCGGAAGCTCGCAGAATGAACCCCGGTGATGTAGTGCTCATTTCGCTCCCTCAGATTGCAGGTGGTGCGCCGAAGTTGCGGCCTGCGTTGGTTCTTGCGACTCTGCCGAGGGCATTTCAGAATCTCCTTATTTGCGGGATCAGCACTCAGTTGCGAGATCTGGCACCGGATTGGGATGAACTGATCGCTGTCACCGACGCAGATTTTCACGATTCGGGACTCCATCGCAGCTCCGCCATCCGCCTAAGTTACTTGTACGCTGCCGACTCGCGCGAGATCAGCGGAACGATCGGGCAGATTGGCGATGAACGGCTCCAACGGTTGCGCGAACGTTTGGCGTCCCGTCTGGCGGATCATGGAGGCGACGAGGTTCCGACGTATTAGATACGCGATCTGTTTGGCGCCTACCGAGCAGCGGCGCGGGCCACGAGCAGATGGACCAGATAGTTCATCGTGCTGCGGTCGTGCAGGCGGACGTGCCAAGGGAGATGCTCCTGTTCGGCGACCAGTTCCAACACGCCGAGCGAAGCCGGGTGGGCGTTCGGGGTCAGCAGCGCGCGGAGGACCGGTTCGCTGGCCCCGGCGGATGGCGAGCGTTGGGAATGTCCACCCAGCCAGGATTCCAGCGGCGTGGCAGCGGGCGACCAGTCGTAGGGACAGGTCAGCATAAGTTTCCCCTCGCTGCGCAGAACTCGGGCCATCGAGCTTACCAGCCCCGCCGGATCGGCGGCGCAGTCCAGGACGTTCATGCCGACGGCCAGCGAGAAGCGGCCCGCCGGAAATGGCAAGGCGGCGGCGTCGCAGGCCCAGAAATCCACCTTTTCCGAGTTGGGGAAGCGTGCCGGGAACTCGCGGCGGTCGTAGACCACGCCGACGCGCCGTCGCGGATAGCTGACCTTGCCCGTTCGAAGAACTTCGCCTGCCAGGCGGAGCATCGAGAAGTTCAGATCGATCCCCAAGACCAACCCTTGCCCGCGCTCGGCCATCGCCAACGTACCGCGGCCCACCGAACAGCCGACGTCCAAGACGGGGCCGGTTGGAAACGGTTGAGCCAACCGCCAACCGGCGTCCAGGCAGCGGAGCATCGAGCCCGGCGGACTCGGGCCAGCGGGTTCCTCGGGATCGAGATCTGCGTAGTGGTCCCAGGTGTAGTAGCTCAGATGCTGGCGCAGTTGGTCGAAAGTTGAACCTGGGCCGCAGCAGTCGCCTAACAGACTCTCCACCAACTCGCTTGTGTCCCGCCGGCCGGCGATGGCCAACAGGTTGTCCGACACGTACCGACGCAGGTCGGCAATGATCATCGGGACGCCGTCCAGAACGGGGTACTCTCGCTGGCACGACGCGTGGCTGCAATGCAAAACCGCTTCGATGATGTGCCCGTCGGCCTCGCGAGCCACCGGGCCGATGACCAGCGGCGATTCTCGGTCTTCGCGCGCGCGGCACACGGGACAGATTGGGCCGAGCGTTTCGAAATGAAGTCGCCGCACGGTTCAGCCCCCGATCATCACAGTCGGGCAGCAGGGTGGTTGGACCTTGCCTGTCGGCATGGGGATCGGCGCCACGCAGGTGGAGTGCGCGGTCAAGTCGTTGGCGCGAGCCGCTGGCAGACCGCCAATCATCACGGTGCCCGATCCCTTGCTGACCATTCCCGGTCCGGCCGGAACGCACGACGGCAGCGAACAAATCGCGGTCGTGTCCGAGACGCGGGCCGCGGGCGCGCCGCCGATCAGGACATTCGCCTGGCCCGTGACGATCGCCAGCGGCACGGCGGGATGTGCCGAAGGCGTAGGTGTCGGAGCGGCGGGATGAATGGGCGCGTGGCAGTGGGGGCCGTCCTGCAACACCATGTCGCCCAGTCGCGCGGCGGGATTACCCATCGGTTGCTCCTTCCCAACGCGGCCTTCGGCCGCAACCAAGGTGGCTCGCGGGCGCCGAACGCGACGCCACGTCTTCTTGAAAATGTCCGAACCAATTCGGCTCCGATCGGCGCTCGGAACCCACCGGCACTCCCCGGAGCCAGCTCCGTTCTCCGACGGTCACGCTCGCGATGGCACCGCGAACATGGCGAATTGAAGCTCCACGTTGCCGGTGCGAGTCTGCACCACCACCGTCCGCGTGCCTTGGAACCGGTCGCGATTGACAATCAGCGAATCCTTGAACCGCATGGCCAGCGTCTGCGTCTCCTGCACGTCGCGCCACGCGGCGCCCTCTCGTTTATCCAATTCGTAGTAGATCCAATCCGGGCGGTTCGGCAAGGCGCGGACGACTCGGCCCACGGGCCGCAGTTGCAGCCCTTCCGCCCGCCGCTTGAACAGAATCTCGACCTGGCGGCTGCTGCCGAGTTTCCAGTCCAATTCGCCGGGTTGGAGCAGCTCCCGGCACTCCTGCTCGGTCAGCTCGCCCTTGTTCACGCCGATGTACCATTTCCAGTCGGCATGGAACCAAGTGGGGTCGAGCGCCGCTTGCATGCCCAGTCCGACGCCGACGAAGAACCTCTGTTCGTACTCGTACTCGCGAACGCCGTGGATCAGCGCTTCGATCAGATCGCGAACCCGTCGAAAGATCGTTCCCAGGTCTTCGTGATCGTAGGTGGGGATATCCTCCGAACGCCGCTGGTCGCCGAAGATCGCCAGCCGCCCGGCGATCTGGCACAATTCCAGATAGGCGTTCAGCGGGTGGATGCCACCGCAGAAGGCGATGCCGCCCAGCGTGGCGTGGGCGCCGTTCAGTTCGACCAGCATCATCATGCGGTTCAGATCGCTGGCGTCGGTGGCGGCGAACCCGATGCTGCGTTCGCGGACCTGTTGGCTGAGCACGTCGATCTTCTGTCCGATCATGTCGTAAACGGATCGCACGATGTCCCGGCCGAGCCCCGGCCAAGCTTCGATCGAGATCACCGGAGGAACGTACTCCGGGTCGATCGCCGGCCGCGCCCGGACATCGCCGCCGGCGCGCTGGATCTGGGCGATGGGCAAGGTCTCGTAGCCGCTCAAATCCTGGGTGGACAGCATCAATTGCGCGTTCAGCCGTCGGAATTGCAGCGGCTGCTCGTGGCCGCTGCGGTTTTCGTCCTGGATGTTGGCCATCGTACGAAGATACCGTGCGGAGGTGTCGGCCGAATCGGTCTGAACATTCGGGCGCCCCAGTTTGGTACGCGGCACGGCCAGATAGACTCGCACTTTGGCCTGCGACTCGAAAGCCGTTTGCAGACCGACTCCCATCCGGTGCTGCTCGACCGCTTCGGCTTGCTGGATGGCGTCGCGCAGGTCGAGGCGGTCCGGTTCGTCGCCGACGCCGAAAGCGACGATCGTGCCGTCGCGCATCCGTGCGTGGAGTCGCCGAACTTCGAACTGATAATCCGCCAACGCCTCGGGACTGAACTCCAGGGCTTTCAACCCGTAGTAGAACGGGAAATCCCATTGGTGCGAAGTGCGTCGCAATTCCGTCCAGTGCCGCTCCAGTGCCTGGAAATGGTGCGGACGCAGGAACAGTCCTTCGTACCAGTCGACCGGTAGATGTTGCATGGCAGCTCGTCTCTTGATGGTCCTCGTTTCGTGATGCTCGCCGATCCGCAGGGATCAACCGCCTGGCTCCGACGTCCCGCGCGGACCCAATTCTCGTATTTCCCGCCAGAAGACACAATCGGGCAGGACCTCGATGTGGTTCCGTCTCGCTAAGTCCCCGTCGCCACGGCGAAGGCCAGCCAGCCAAGAAAGCCGGCAGCTACGCACAGGCCCGCCCAGCCCAGTCGCCGGTAACGCCGCGCCGCCGCACGCGATTCGGGAAGCCATTCGACCTGACTCTGCTCTTCCGTCAACTTGTCGAACACGCCGCGCACGAAGGCCCGTCGGTCCTCGCTGCGCCCCGTCGCGGCGAAGTAGCAGCCGCTGAACCCGAGTGGCAACTCGCCGGGCACTTCCTGACGGTCGCGTCCGAAACCACCCGACAAAATGCGCAACAGACGCGACTGCAGATCCGTGCGGACCTGGCATAACAGGCCGAACAGATGGGAATTGCCGGGGCGGGCGATCGAGCCGTGCTCGCGGAAGATCGCATACACCCAGTCCTCGAAGACGCCGGTCAATCTTACGCACAAGGCCGCCAACTGAGTGGGAATCGCGTTCAGTCGGACATCGAAGCGGTGCCCCAGACGCTGAGTCCGAGCCCGTTGGGGACCGATCCGCCGCACAAGCTCCTCGAACCCGCGATGCTCCTCCAGCCCAACCAGCATCGTACAGACGGGAAAACGCAACCCGAGACTGTCTTGCAGCGTGAGCAGATCCCCCTGGATCGCCCGGGGCAATTCGAAATGCTCGCGTGTGCCTTCGCGCAGCATGGCCAGCGGGATCAGGATCAGTACGCCATTGAGTCCGCACAGTGGTTCGCGAGCTTCTCGCAAGCGATAACTGAAATAGTCCAGGCGGGCCAGTTGCTCCTCGCGCTCCGCCACGGGAAGCAAAGGCGGCTGATCCTCTTCCACCAGTGACGAACTCGCCTGTCGGATCGACCAGGCGACCGCGGCTTCCTCCTCCGTCATCGGGGCCGGCGCCGCGGCTTCCCACCGCGCGACCGGAGCTGCGGAAGGCGCGACGGACGGGCGCATCGAATCGCCGCCCCGAGGTTCGTACGGGGCCTCTTGCCCGCGCGGCTCTCGGAAGTCGGTCGGCGGTGCGTATCCAGACGGTTCGTCGTAGCTCGGTGGCTCGACAGCCGCCGGCACCGAACGCATTGGCGGCTGCGGGCGCACTGGGCTAGTTCCCCGAGACGCGGACGTCGAGTAGTCGGGCGGCGCCAGATTGGGCGCCAGATTGACGGTTCCCGAAATGGACTGCCCTGGGCCATCGAGCGTCCCGTAGTAAGCCGGCTTGTCCGTCGCCGGTCGCGGTGGACCGCCCGCGGCTCGTCCAATCATTGCTTCGTCGGGTGGTTTCTGGTCGACCACCGTCGTCGAATCGAAAACGATGGTGCCGCTGAGATTCGCCCGTTGCGGAGCGGCTTGTCGTGGCCCCGCCGGTCGCGAACCTCCCGGACCAGCCTCGGAGCTTGCCGCGGTGCCATCGCGATCGGTCTGCGGCGAGTCGTCCGAAGCGGGCAACTGGTCGGCAGCGTCTGGCTCCGGGGATGCTTCGTCCGAATCGCTCCCGTCCGGCTTGACCATTCCGAACAACTCGGCGGCCTTGTCCTTGCTTGTCGTCAACCCTTGCTTCTTCCACTCGATCTTCTGCTGGTACAGCGAGTAGGCATCGGCCCAACTACCCACCCAATCTCCCAGCGGTCCGAGAAACCCGAGGCCAGGATACTTGCTTAGATTCTCGAAGAACTCGCCCAGCGTGTCCGCGACGTCTGCTAGCCAATCCAAGATTAATTTGAACATGACGCTCTCTTTGTTTCGAGAACGGAAGGGGCAGATTGGTGCAAGCCGCTCTGTCAGTGTCCGGACGCGCCACCAACCACCAGACAAATGCCCATTATTCAGACAGAGGTGCGGCAATCAATCCCCCAACGGGTTGTGGTTCACGGAGGTCGCAGGCTGCCAGCCTGCACTACGGGGGTCACAGGCTGGCAGCCTGTACTACGGAGGTCAATAAAGCAAGCGGAATTCGAACCGCAACATGCTGTCGTACCAGCCGTTGCCGCCGAACTGGAAGCCCCCCGAGAACCCGAACTCGAGCAGTCCCCAGTCCCCACCCGTGTCGTGGACGGTTCGCACGCCCATGTGCAGCGTCGAGACCGTCTCGCCGTCAACGCTCCGCGGCGGCTCGGGAGGGAAAGGCGTTACTCGGCCGTCCAGAAATGATACGAACGACGTCTCGATGGTCGGTATGATGGCAAAGGCATCGCTGTCGTACCAGAGGTGGCTCATACCAAAACCCCAGTGCAGCAGCGGCCCGGAGTAGATCGGGTCGCCGGCGATGGGAAACTGGAATTTGCATTGGGCGTGCAGATAGGTCGCGTCCGACCACTGAAACGCGGTTACCAAACCCGGGGCCATGGAAATATGGCCTTTGCCCAGCCCCTTCTTGACGGCGCCCGTGTTGAACCAAACGTCGTTCACCTGCGTCAACGTCCACCGCTTGCCGTTCAACAGGACGGTTTTGGTCAATAGCTGCATGTCCCCCATGCCGGCCGTGTTCGCGTTGACCTCCGGGTCGAGGATGCGGAGGGGCACGACGGTCCGAACCGAGAAACCGGATCCGCCGACCTCGGTCAAGTAAGCGATGTCCTGGTAGCTGACGGAACGTTCCGGCAACTTCGGACCTCGTCCGTTGACCGTGCGAGCCCAAAACGCCTCGGACCGGTCCGGCAGTCCCCAGCCATTGGCCGCCTCGATACGAAACGCCGTCTGTCGCATCGGACGGGCGGTGTCCAAGGCGAACGGTGCCATCGCAACCCGCTCCCAGCCGATTCCCTCGTCGGGCCCCGCCTGTCGGGTCGCCCACAGCCAACGCAGCAGACGAATGGTCGGGAACTGCCAGCTCCAATCCCGACTTGGCATCTGTTCGCCCCACCATGGGTCTTGTGCCAAGTCCAATGGGTCCGGAACCATCATGATTTCCGGCTGGAATTCGGAATCCAGCAACGGCAATGGCTGGTAGGGAGGCGGCAACGACTCGGGCCACGGCTCGTCGGCCAGCGGCTGACTGGCAAAGTACAGCGCATTTTCCGAGCCGGGATCGATCGGATAGACTTCGGGCGCGAAGATCGACGAGGCCCCTGCCGGAAGCTCGGGGTCGAGAGCCAAGGGATGCGGTTCAAGTTGGCTTCCCTGGGCCGAGGCGATCGCCGCGCAGCAGATGAGAACGGTCAGCGGCAACGCTGCATGGCGGCAGAACCAAATTGACCGGAACATGACTTTCATGCAGCCGACTCTCGTTTGCCAGTGCCCTTTCAAGCAACGCTTGCACGGCGTCTCGCGGAACCAACGCACGAGCACCGCCGTGCTTGGCGTCAGAACCTTGCAAGTTGTATCGTCTGGGCAAGAGAGTTCACTGAATCCAATTACACCGATTCTTCCGGCAATATCGATAAAATGCATTCGATTGGGGGGAAGATGGCATCGTGGCTTGGCATGTTTGACATCGGGCGGCGACAGGAGCATAATGACGCCGTTTTCAGTTGCTAGACGTTCCGAGAGATTCTGGAAGGCGGCCATCGCCGATGGCTCGTTGACGTATGACACCTCGTTTTGCTCGAGCCGTCGACCCGATTTTCAAGCATGTTCTGGACTTGCTGGATCGGATTCATCACGGAGAGCAGCCGGACCCGCGCGACGAGCAGTTGTTGATCCGGGGATTGCTCGAGCACGCTCAGGCCCTGCTGGGCGCCGGCCGTGAATGGGAATTGGCGTGCTATGCCATGATTTCCTGGGTGGACGAGGTGTTGGTGGATTCGGAGTGGCAGGGTGCCGAGTGGTGGAGCAACAACGTACTGGAGGTGGAGCTCTTCAATTCGCGGCTCTGCTACGAGAATTTCTTCGTGATGGCTCGCGAAGCGTCGTCGCTGCCGCAGCGGGATGCTCTGGAAGTGTTCTATCTTTGCATGATGCTGGGATTCCGCGGTCTGTACCGCGATCCGGAGGTCAGCGAAGCGTTCATCGAGGCGCATGGTTTGCCGCCGGACCTCGAGTCCTGGGCCCGTCAGACGGCGTTGTCGATTCGTCTCGGACAAGGGCGTCCTGAGCTGGCCAAGCCGACGCGGGAACTTGGGGGAGCCGAGCCGTTGACGACGCGGGCCTTTCCCGTGTGGTGCTGGATGCTGGCGGTGATGACCGCCATCGCGGTCGTGGTCTGGCTGTTGGCGATTCGTCAAAACGTGGGAACATGAGGTCCGGACGATGAGTGAGGCTGATGCCGCCCCGCCCCCGAAACGTTCCCGCGGTGGTTTTTTCACCGCGCCGTTCCGACGCCTTTCCCTGCCCGGCCGGGCAGGATGCGCGCTGTTCCTGTTCCTCCTGGTGCTGGTTCTGGTCGCTTGGACCTTCTACTTTCTGAATCCGATCCACGTGCCCTGGCGCCACGCCATGTCGTGGTCGCGGATGGGGATTGTGTTGGCCTTGGTGGTCGTGACTCCGCTGACCCTGTACTGGGCGTTGCGCTGCTGGCTGATCCGCTACCAGTCCCGGTTTCCGGACATCGATCGAGCGTGGGACGCCGGCATGCAGGCGCTGCGCAACAACGGGATTTCCTTCCGGACCACCCCCGTGTTCGTCGTCCTCGGGTCGCCGTCGCCCGAGTTGGAACAGTCATTGATGGATGCCTCGCACCGGGAGTTCCTGGTCCGGGGCGTGCCCGAGGGGCCGGCGCCGCTGCACTGGTACGCCAACGACGAGGGGATCTACTTGGTTTGCAGCGAGATCGGTTGGATCAGTCGGCTGAATCGAGTGGTCCACCAGCAGACCGTCAAGGAGGAGTCGTCTCAGGATTCGCTGACAGCCCGCTCGTAGTCCCGCGGCGAGTTGGCTGGCGGACCATTCACGCTATCTTGCAGCGCCCATGAAAAGATACTCTTGGATACCGGCCGACACTCGCAGCCGCACGCGGTGGTGGCTGGTGCATCGATTGCTGCCGGTCCTGGTCGTCGTTGGCGTCGCTTGGCTGTTCGGCTATCTGCTGCTGCTGCCGTTCCTGCATCCGCGCATCCATTTGCTGTTTGCCGCCGCGCCGTACAGCGAAGCGGAATTGCGGGCCGCGGCGCCCGAGGAGGATTTATCCCTGCTGCGGTTGCCCAATCTCGAGCTGTTGGGCGATGACAAGGCGGCGGGACTAGGCGTCTTGGCTTCGGTCGCAGCGTTGGACGAACAGTTTGACAGCCTGGAGCGGCTCGAGATCAAGACGACGGACATCCTGCTGGTCTGGCTGCGCGCGCAATTGGTCACGGTGGACGGACAAATCCAGTTGTTGTGCGGCGACTTCGACCCGGCCGACGAACGCTCGGGACGCTACCCGCTCGAACGCGTCCTGGACCGGGTTCGCCGCAGTCCCGCCCGATCCAAGTTCGTTTTCCTGGACGCGGGACGCAGCGCCCATCATCCGCGGTTGGGGATCTTCGCCGAATGCTCTCCGCAACAGGTCCGAGCGATGGTCCAGGGCACCGGCGACACCACGTTGTGGCTGTTCCTGTCGCATTCCGAATTGCAGGGCGCCCAGGATTTGGCGGATCCGCCGCGATCGGCCCTTGCCGCGCATGTCGCCCAGGGGCTGCGAGGCGACGCGGACCGAAACTCGGACCAGCTTGTCGATCTGGCCGAATTGGCGGAGTACGTCCGCACGCGGTTGATCACGGACCGCGAGGCGAGGCTCCAGTCCCAAGTTTCCCGCCACGACAATCGACCGGGCGAACCACGGGTGGACTGGCGGCAGCAGACGCCGCTGGTGGTCTGGGGCGGGGGCGCCGTGACACCCGCGACGGTCTATCCGCTGGTGGCTCCAGTCGCACCGGCCGAGTTGCCGAAGTTGGATCTGCCGCCCGGTACACCCTTGCCAGGCCGCGCGGGGCAAGCGGTCAAGGCAACTCAGACAGCCCAGGCCAAGCTGCCCGCGGTGAAGCCCAAAGACCAAGCCGCAGCGTCTACCGATGCGCAAGCGCCCCCGGAATCCGCAACCGACGAGACCGACGCGGCGGGATCGCAGCAGCCTACAGGAATGTCCGTTTCCTCTAACGCCGCCCCAGCGGCGGAACTGGTCGACCGCGCCTGGTCGTTGTACCAGTCGCTCGAAGCATCAAACCTGCAGCCTCGCCGACGTGCGCCGCATCTGTGGCGCGCCCTGGCTGAACGGCTGAGCAACTTGGAGGCCGCCTGCGGCCCGGACGATACGGTCTCCGATCCCGCCTCGGTAGAGGAACTGCGACGGATCGTGCTGCAGTTGGAAGACTTGGCCGCAGGCCGCACGCCGCCGCGGGTCGGCCGCTTGGATCTGGTCTCCGACCTGGGACGCTGGGCCGGAGGGACGGAGCCCGCTTTCCCGGCTCATTCGTTGGCGATGGAGGAATCGCTCGCCGCGCAGCGCGGCCGCCCGCTGAGCGCCGAGGTCAGCGAGGCCGTCTCGCGTCTGGATGCCGTCATCGCGGGAGAAACGGCCGACGAGTTGGCGAAGTGGATTGGCGAATTGCCGCCTGGACTGGACGTGTATAGCGAGTGCCGTTTGGCTCGGAGATTGAATAGCCGACAGGACCTGAGTTGGCCCGTCATACGAGAAGCGTTGCGGGTGGCGCGAGTCGGCGAGCAAGCCGCCGCAGCTTCGTTCGGCACCGGCAGTTGGGCATGGCCCGAGATCGAGCGGGGTGATCGCCTGAGACTGCTGGGCGAACGCAGTTTGCTGAGCGGCGTGCGATCGGGCGATGCCAGTCGTGCCGATTCGCTGCTGGCACGCGCCGCCAGCGAATACGAACGGGCACAGGCCATCCAGGCCGATGTCTCGGCGGTTCAGCAATCCGTCGAGACGTTTCTGTTCCAATTCCCGGACTGGTTTCACGCCGCGATTTTGTCGCTTGCCGCGCCGCCGGACGCGGCGGTCGATTTGGCGGCGGCGGACTCGTTGCTGGACGAATTGACTTTGGCGGTCGATCTTCTCGACCAACCATCGGCTGCCCGCTTGCCGGAATTGCGGCGGGTGCGTAGCGAGTTGGAGCGATTATTGTTGGCTTCCGCGCCACGGAACCGCCGCGCGGCAGCGACCGGCGTGACGACACGGAACGAATCCTCGGCTCCGGCCAGTTTCGACGATCAGCTTCGCCGGCTGGGGCGGATCGCCGAACTCTACGGCCGTTGGTTGCGTATGGTCGCCGGTCACCGATTCCAGGACGAACCGTTTCCGGAGATTCTGACCGCCTCGCGCCGGCTGGCCGAGGCGGACCGCGGAACGGACGACTTCTGGGCCGCTTGCCGTGGCTTGGGCGAGAATCTGCGGAAGTTCCAGCGGGCGTTGCCATCGCAAGTGAATCGGCTGACGCGGCAGAACACCGACTTGAGCGATCCTGCCACCCGGTCCGAACAAATCGTCCGGCTGCGCGAGGCTCAGCGGATGCTCTACCTGATCCATCCCTGGGACGTGGGGCAGTTGACCAGTCCCGGTCCCGCGGAATTGCTTCGCCGCGCCGAGCGGTATGATTTCCTAGTCTGGCAGCAGCGGCGACTGGAGGCCGCAATTCAGGACGCCACGGCGGACCAGCGGCGCGAATTGGCCGACGCCGCGGACGCTTACCACCGGGCGGCCGCCGCGATCGCCTTGCAGCCGCCGTTGCCCGAGCCGGTGCGGCCCCGTCTGCTGCTTGCAGGTCCCGACCGGATCGAGCTGATCGATTCCCCGGAGCAGGAAGTCCAACTCGCGGTGACCAATCGTCACTCGCGTCCGCAGGATGCTTGGCTTTTCTGCGACTACGACCCGCAGATGCTCGAAGTGCAGACAGGGCAGGACGGTCTGCTGTACGACCAGTCGGCTGACATCGCGCTGGCATTGCAGGCCGTTGGAGAGGATTCCGCCGGACGTCCGAGTGCAGCCGGGCGGCAGCCTAGTTTGCGTCTGCGCACTTCGGAGACCGGCAACTTGCGTCTGAAAGTGAGGCGGAGAAACGCCAGCGGCCAGGCGGCGCGGATCGTCTTTCGGGCCGTCTGCGATGCCGGCGTGTCGCGACACGATCTGGTGGTCGGTCTGCCTGCCTCGCCGGACCTCGATCTGCGAGTCGAGGGCTTGCGCGACGCTTGGCGGTGGACCGAGAGCGATCTGACACTGTATCCGTTTCCCAACCAGTCGACTTCGTACCAGTTGTACTTGGTCAATCCGGGCAACAAGGCCCGACTCATCGATTTCCGTTTGCTCCCGGCGCCTCGGGCAAGATTGGCGGCGCCGCCGCCGGGTGAAGTCGCTGCCGATGTGGGCAGCGACTACCTGGCGAGGGTGGAAGCAGCCGAGGCCGTGCTGGCCCAGCCTCGCGTCGTGGTGGACGCCGGGGCAGCGCGCGTTCCGCTTGTGCTGCTGCCACCTGTTCCGGAAGACGGTGCGAAACCGCCGGCCGGCGCCGAGGCTCCTGAGCCGACGGCCCTGCCGTCCGTTCTGCTGGCGGTGGCCACCGATACTGTCACCGGACGCATGACGATCCGCCGCATCGAGATCATGGTTCAGCGGCCCAGCCGTTACGTCGAGCCCCGGGTCCAGTACGATCCTCAAGTCGGGCGCGTCGAGATCGTCGTGCGGCCCGCGGCCACGCTTCCTCCCGGTGGCGTTTCGATCGTTGCCCTGCCGCCTCCTTCGGCCGACGGCGAGGTCCGCGGTCGGGCCACGGCGCTGCTCAACCCGGGCATGGCGGAAACACGGCTGCAGTTGGATGTCCCGCCCGATGCGGACGCAGTGTTCCCGTTCACGATCGACGTCGATGACTTCGCGCGTGCTTTCCGCTACGAGATTCCTGCTCGTGCCGCGGCGAGAACCGCGGTATCTGCCTCGCGCGAGGTTCGCGTGCGGATCGTCGAACCCGTGGCGAACAAGAGCTTCGGCCCGAAACCGGAGCCGATCGACATGTCTCTCGAAGTCGATATCCCCTACGCCCTGCTGCATGACGGCAGCACCACGCTGGAGGTTGGCGTCGACGTGGACCGCGACCGGACTTTCTTGGGCGAAGAGTCGCTGCGGGTGACCTCCGACCGGCTTGTGGACTTGTTTCTGGATCCGGCCGTCGCCGATGGCCGTCTGGGCATCGAGACGCGAGTCAGCGATTTGGTGGTGACGCTTCCGCCGCCGAAGATCCGGGCCAGCCGCGCCAATCTGCTGGCGCGTGCGGTCCTGCCGGAACAGGACGTCTGGAGCCAACCGGTCGAAGTCGTGTTCGACGACGAGCCGCCGCAGATCAGTCAAGTCCAACTGGTGCCGGGGCGGTCCGTGGCGCAAGGCGAAGTCCTGGGGATTTCGCTGCTGGCGTCCGACGGCGACTTGAGCGGCGTGGCCCTTGTCGAAGCGGCGTTCGACTTGGACCGTCGAGGCGAATTCACACCGCAAACCGTCCCCGTACCCGGCGCCTTGCAGGCGGACGGGCGCTGGCAGATCGCGCTGCCCACCGCACCGGTCAGTCCCGGCGTGTACAATGTCTTGATCCAAGCCGCCGACCGGGTCGGCAACCGAAGCGGCTACCAGCGGACACGAGTCGAAGTGGTCTCGAAAGATGCCGCGAAGCCTCCGACAACCAACCAGGTCGCCGGACGCGTCGTCTTCGGCCGCCTGGCGAAGACCGCTGCCAGTGGCATTGCCGTCCGCTTGGTTGCTAATGAAAAGCTGGTCATGGAGCGTCGAACCGACCAAGACGGGCAATTCCTCTTCGAAAAAGTCGCGCCGGGCGATTACGTGCTGGAGGCCGAAGGTTTGATCGCCGGCAACCGGCGAACCGGCGGCACGGACCTCAAGGTGCCGCCGCCACCCGAGCCCGTCCCGCCGGTCGAACTGGTGCTGCAAACCGAGCGATGAGGCTCTTCTCGGCGTGGCGGAATTCGCGTGGCATGCATTGAAGAAAAGGGACGGGGGCTTACAGGAGTCCGGAAGTTCCGTTGTCGACTTGCTGCGGGCCGCGTCAGGCCGTGCGCTGGCTGCGGCGGAGTCGCTCGGTGTCCTGCGGCCGGCCTTGCCATAGCCCTTCGAAGTGCATTCGCAGCAGCGTTTCCCAGCGACCTTGCATATCCAGTTGCGTCAGCACCGCGGCGGTGACTCCGGCGTTTAAATTCTGTCCGTTCCGCCAGCGAGTGCCTGCGGCAAATGCGTTTTTCACTTGATCCCAATGCTGCTGAGCCAACTCCAGACTCGGAAGCAGCACTTCGTCCGGGGGCGGCGAGTCCGAATCATCTGCATGCGAGCGCGCGTCGGCGGGCAACGTCGCGAATCGGTCCGAGTCGATATCGACGCCTGTAATCCTCGAAAACGCGCTGCCCGCAGCGACTGCCACGGCAGGATCTTCGCTGGCGATCGCTGGCAACAGGTCCGGCACGACGCGAGGGTGGCCGAACGAGGCCAGCACGCCAAACCGCTCCGGCCCAAGGCGCGGGTTGCGTCCTACCTCGCGTATCAGCGTGCAGTCCCCGGGTTTTCCCAACACGGCCAGCATCCAGACGGCTTCCCAGTGCGTCGGCACCGGCTGTTCGGCCTGCCAGCGGCAGTAATCCAGCAACCACTTCTGACGGGTCCAAGCTGCCGCGAACAACGCTTCGCACCGCACGCCGGGGTCTTCGTCTCGCAGCGCTTGATCGAAGGGAGGGCCCGATTCGTCGGCGAACCTTGGCGGCGGCGAGGCAAACGGCAGGTCTTCGATGGTGCGAGTTGGCGGCTGGCTGGGAACTGGCTCGGGCCGATTCGAATCCTCGACCGGAGACGCGACCATTTCGGACTCGGCCGACGGAGTCTCCACGACGGTCCCGGCGGCAGCAGCCTCTGGTTGCTCGATCTGCACGGTAAACAAAGTATGTCCTGCGCGGATCGTATCGCCGTCCTGCAACGTAGCCTGCTTGACGGATTGCCCATTGACCAGTGTGCCGTTGGTGCTTTGGAGATCTTCGAGAACGCAGCCTGCCCGCTCGCAGCGCACGGCGAAATGGAGTCCGGACATGTGCGGGTCGTGCCGAACGGCGAAGTCGGCCCAATCGGTGCGGCCGATCTTGTACGTCTGCCCTGGCTGCAGCAAGATCTTCTGGCCCTCCAGCGTGCCGGAGGCGACGGTGAGCACGACCCGCATCGGTCATTCCTTGTCGGACGTCGAACGGAATCCCGTTCGATGGTGGTCAGGTGTTTGTCTCGGGCAGCATTGCCGTGATCCGCCAGGCGGCTTGCCGCACCACTGGATTCTCGTCGACATAGAATCTGGCCAGACGATGGAGCAACCCGGTTGCCCGTTGATGATACGCCAAGACTTCCAGCGCTGCGACGGCGGCGGCCGATTGCCCGGATTCGCAAATCTCGCGCAGCCGAGCTTCGATCAAAGCGATCGGCCCGTGGCACAACGCCTGGCGGATTCCCGTCAATTGCCCCTGCTCGGCCAGCAAGAGAGCCTCAACTACTCGAGTGGCGGCGCCCGGTTGTTCCTGACGCAAGAGCACAAACGCCGCGGCAAACACGGCAGCCGGTTCCTCGCTCGCGAGCGATTCTTCCAGCAGCGGAATCGCCTGCTCGCCGGCCAACAGCAGCCCGTCGACGTGGGCCTCCAACCGCTCGTCCAACCGGGCAACGTCCTCGCGCAGGTAATCGGGGCTTCGTTGAGCGTCCTGACGTTGCTGCCAGAGCATCGTCAACTGTTCGAGATGCTCGTTCAGAACGCTCGGGACTACGGGAAATTTCGCATTCATCGCAACAACTCAAACGGTCTATCGTAATCCGAGCAATTGCTGTTGGCGATATCCGGGCGCTTTCACGTTGAACAACGGAGTGCCGGGCCGCCGGATCGCCAGTTCCAATGCCGCCGCGGCCCGCTGCCGCTGATAGCCGTACCGCAGCACATGTTCGAGCCAATCCTCGGTCATCGGCCGCCCGCACAGATACCGCACACCCGGCTCGAACTCGTCCCGGTGCCGCATCCACCAGTCCTTGACTTTGGCGACGTCGGGCCACGGCAGATTCTCGTCCGGATCCACCTCGACATTCTCATCCGCCGGATCGTCGTTCGGCCCCGCCTCGAAACCCTCCGGCCAATCCCCCTCGAGATCCTGCTCAGCCAGATCCACCCCCGTGATCATCGAAAACGCCTCGCCGGCCACGCGGGCCAGCGCGGGGGTCTCCATGCGTTCGAGAAGCCTAGGAACCAAATCCACGATGCCAAGTATCCCGGTGCCGACGACCGCCGTCCGCACCCCACTCGCGTCCTGATCGGCGAATTCCAGCAACCATGCGCGGGCTTCGGCTGCCACCGTCCGGCAAATTGCCAGTTGCAGAGCAGCCAAGCTACGTTCTTTGCCTTCGGCAGCGACGCGGCGCAGTACACGAACCGCCGCGTCGTCGGGCGACAGCAGGGCGGCCGACCATGCCGCGGCGCACCGGCACCGCTCAGCGTCATCGTCCAGGTGTACTCGCAGGGCGGGCAGCAGATCCGTGCGCCCCAGTTCGCCGATGGCCCGTAGCGAACGGGCGCTGAGCAGTTCGTCTTGGTCATCGACCGATTCCGCCAACACGGCGCCGGGGTCACAGCCAGCCACCGCGGACGCCGCGATCCCGACGCGGCGCAATCCCGGTTCGTGCTCGCCCAAGAACCGCGGAACGTACTGCCATGCCAGCTCCTTCGGCAGCCATGCCAGTGCAGAGACCAGCGGCCGTGAGAGTTCGCAGGACGCCGCGGCCAAATCGAGGACATTTCCCAATCGCTCCGACTCCGCCGATTCCAGGGCGAGAACCGCCGCCGCGAACACTTCGCCTGGTTCCTGCCACCGCAATTCCTCGCGGCACAACTCCCAGGCCGCTGCGGGCGCGGCAGCCTCGGCGACCCGCAGCCCGTCCAGGTGTGCGTCGAGTTGGCCATCCAACTTGGCCAAGTCGTCCAGAGTGTAGTGCGGCTCGGTCATCGCCCAGTCGCGGCGCAGCCACAGGATGGCAGCTTCCTCGACATGTTGGCAGACGACCTGGAAAACGATATTCACAGGGCCGGCTCCTTATTCGATTCGAAACGCCTGAACCGGCACCACTTTCTTCGACAGGGAGGCAAAAACGTTGACAAGACCGTCGATGGCGCTGGTGTGAGCCCTGAAATTGCTGATGGCCCATTCCAACTGGTTGTCGACGAACACGAGTTCTTCGTCCGGCATTCCCGTGCAACGATCAGGGGGCACGGGGGCAACCCCGTAAGCTCCGAACATCAGTCCCGGAGCCCACGCGAACAACTCTTCGCCGACCGACGCCTGTTCCTCGTCCGACGGTTCGCGTGCAAACGCGACGCAGACGGTCAAGTTCTTGGAAATGTCCTTGCCCAGCTCAACCGCAAAGCCGATTCCGGCCCATCGGTCGGGATAGGGATTGACTTTCGATGCGCCGGTAACGACCTCGATCATCTTCTCGGTACTCCGAGCATCGACGATCTCGATGCGTCCGATGGCGTGGACCCGGTGATCCACCATCAACATCTGTGCCAGCATGACCCAGGCTTGCGGATCGAAGCGAACCGACTTCAGCGACCACTCGATGGCCGAATCGCGAACAACCGGCGAACTCCACTCCTTGACCGTCGAGTCCCAGGGTTCTATGGATACGCCCGCCAGGGCGCCCGAGGTTCCCATTAGCAGAAAAGGCAGAACCGTCGAATCCATCGCATCCGCCGTCTCGGTGGAAACGCTGTCGGCGGGGAAGATCCGCAGCGTTATGTCGCGTTCGCCCCACGCGACCTCCGGCTGGTAGCTCACGCGGAAGGGCAGGTTGTAGGGAGTACTCAGTCTCATTTCGGTCTTGCCTATTCATGCGGCCAGAAGCGGCGTTCCCAGCGTTCTTGCCTTTCTGCGTCCCCAAAGAGCGGACGCAGGCTCGAGTCGCCGAAGAACGTTACGGCCTCGATCGCGTGTGCGACGGAAGCCAGCAAGGGCGTCGTCTGTTGGCGATTGACATCGCCGATCTCGGGAGTTCGCCCGGCGCGCAACAAGACGCCGTGGCTGCATTCGATGATCTCGACACCGTCGGCCAGTTGCTTCTTCAGCGAATCGATTCCGCCGACTTGGCCCAGCAATTCGTTCGAGAGAATGGTGAGCCACCTCGCTCCGCGGCAGAGTTTCCCCAAGGAATTGCCCGTGGACAAGTTGTTTGGAATATCGAATCCGTGACTTCGCAGGGCCGCCGGAACTAGGAATGTACTTGCCTTGTCCCATTGCGACTCCCTGCCGAAGCAAATCGCAGCAGAAGCATAGCCGGAGTCACAGGGCAACTTCTCGAAGAGATCTGTCACCAGCGCCACGAAGGCATCGTCCCCCGTCTCCCTTATGAATTCGCGTGGGAACCGCAACTCGATGGTGTTCGTTTGATCCAGAAATCCTTCCTCGCTTGGGGACTTATAGCCGTTCACATAGAGGCCGTAGTCGGGGCCGAACTTTTCGGGTCCAAGCAGGCGGAAGTGAACATCCTTCTGCTTTGCTGTCGCTACGGTCAGCATCGCGCGACATCGCGCCAGGGACTTGTCGGTCAGCGGCTTGAAGCTGCCGGAATTCATTCCCATGACCGACCACTTCAGCGCGGCACCGGGAACGATGTCCAAGAACCGATCGACGCAGTACTTGGCTCCCTTGACCACGTCGGCAAACGGGCATTTTCCAAAGAACGCGATTACCACGTTGTCTCGTGCCAGGTAAGCCCCATCGGCATCCCGAAGCCGGAGATTCTCATCCATCGTACTAGCACTCCCCTTTGCAATCGCAATCGCGACCGTCTTTGTGGATCATCTGTACCTCACACCCCGTGTACTGTTTGTACTTGTCCTTCTGGGACTGTTCCATTGTGCCCTCGCTATCGCAATTGAACTTGAAATCGTACGTAGCCGTCGGCGGATTGCCCTGCACCACATCCGCGATGCACTTCGCGCTGTTCTCATAGAGCGCTTTCGTGTAGACCTGGTCCCGCCTGCAATAGCCGATCGCCTGGGCTTCCGTGCGGCCATTGTCGATGTATTGCTTCTTCTTCTTGTCATAGGCTTCTTTGGCCTTTTTCTTGCCGTCTTCCGCACCTTCCGGGAACGGGACTTCCGAGCGGAAACCGCAGTCGGGATTGTCCTCGGCGTGTTTGTTGATCGACTGCTCGCAGCACTCGTGCTTCTTGGTGCCCAACGTGGTACAGTCCGATCCGCCGGGGTTGCTCTTCGCATTCCCCCAGGGCGTTTCTGGGCATGGCCCTCCGTCTTTCGGACTGCAGTTGATCGCCTTGTTGCATTTGCACGCGAGTTTGTCCAGACCAGCCTTGTCACAACTGTCCAGAGCCGGGACCGGGGCGTGGAGTGTACCGCCTAAGCAGACAGTGTTTCCGTGGTTCATCATCATCTTGTCGCTCAACCGGCAGGCGTTCTTTCCTTCCAGCTTGACGTCGAAGGAGTAGAGCAGCCAAGTCGCCTCCTTCATGTTCGTACTGGACTTGACGCCGCCCGCCGTACCAGGCTCGTCGCCGTTGCAGGTGCTGTATTCGGAGCCCTTGATAGCAGCCGGATTGCGGCCATCGACCTTGACTGTCTTGGTTCCCTTTTTCAGGCTGTTCGACATCGACACGATAATGGGATAAGGAATGGGCACGGGGCCTCCCGGAGAAGGTGTCTTGCAGACGTCGGGCAAGGTGGACTTCGTGATGCCTGAACATCCTTTGTGTGCGAGGGAAAGTGCTTTTCCGTTTAGGTGAATGGTGACGGCCATCAATTTCTCCCTGTTTTCCGTGACTTCGATTCGAAGACCGCGGCGGCGCGGTCTCCGCCTTCGGAACTTGTCCACAGCAGCGTATTGGGACCTTTGGCGTATCCCTTCATGGCCGCCATGGCCGCCAGGGCCACGAACAATGGTCCGGAGGCGGCGCCAACGTCTCCCCAACAGTCGGCGGGAGCCTGATAATCGGTCGCATCGGAAAAGTGCTCGGACAGGCGCGCGAGCATGAAGCCGAACTCGTCGCTTCGATAGGCTTCGCCGTTCAGATCGCATATCGTGTCGTCGATCAGCGTGTCGGGCGAAGCAAGCGATTGAAATGCGTCATCGACCGCCTTCGTGAGCCCTTTGCCGATGCAAACCGTTTCCGTTTTGATGCGATTCTCCTCCTGCGCGACACCAACGCTGAGCAGATATCCGAGGACGTCCAGTTCGTAGCGGCTGGCCGCTGCCTCGGAGCAAAGCAGCGAGAAGCCGGCCCCTTCGCCGGGGATGAAGCCCCAAGCGTTTTGGACGTTGTGAACTTGTTCGCACCCCTCCAACCAGTCCAGCGTGTCCGGGTCGAGATAGGAGTCCACGCCCCCGACCAAACAGAATTCCGCCTTGCCGGTACGGATCGAACGACAGGCGTAGTCGATGCCCATCAGACCGGCCGAATGACCGTTGGGAAACAACTTGACGCGGGCCACGTGAAAGGAACTTGCCAGCCGGTTGGCCAAACGGGCGGCTGCATCGTTGGGAAGCCCCGGGCGGTCCGAAGGTAGGCAAAGCACGACGGGCAGCTCACCCGGTTGGACCGGCTGCTCTTTCAATGTCTCCAAGGCTTCCGAGCCTGCCGAGAGTGCAAGGGTCGCGAATCGCTCATCAAGGTCGGCGTCTTCCGCTACGTAGGGCGCCATGGCCACGACGTACGGATCTCCGCCGCGACTGATCATGTAGGGATGGTCCGCAAACATGGCGATGCCGGCCCGGACAGCTGCCGCCGATGCCGGCGCCGAAGCGCCGACCGCCGTCGCGGCGCCGATGCCAACCACGCATACCCGAGATCCCTCTTCGTCCCGTGTGCTCATCGCCGTCAACTCTCCGTTATCCAAAGAGCGGCCTCGCGGTCGCGGGCGCTGACCATGATGCGCTGTTTGATTTCGATGGTCGTGGTCAGCAGTTTCAACGCCTTGTGGTGGCATGGCAAGTGCGTGTGCCAGACAACGCTCACGCGGGGAAAGTCGGGTTCGAGAATCACCGTGTGAAGATCGGCGCGGTGCATTTCGCGAGCACCGCCATCGAACCGCGTGGTGAAGCCGAGTGTCGCGCGAGGCAGACGGAATTGAAGAAGTCCATCCGGGGTCAGGTTGGATAGCTCGACCAACTCGCCGCCTTTGAGAAACTGCGGCGTTTGCTGGTCTGCCGGTGCGCATTGGAAAAAGCGTTCGTCAAAGTCCTCCGGGAGTAGCGGCTGCCGTTCTCGCTGCCACTTTTCGTCGTAGGTCCCCGCCAGTTCGACGCGCGGCGACCAATGGCCGGGGATGGGCCCGAATCCGACGGGGGCCGGACGGTCGTTCCAATTGTGGATCAAGTGGTCGGCGCGTTCGAGATTCGGCGCGGGAGCGCCGAACAGGTGCTCTTTGCGGACCGCGAAACCGGTGCCGATCGGATTGCGCGGTTCCCAGCCCCGTTGACCGAGGTCCTCCTCGATCGCGTCGGTGCCGCCGAAAGCCCGCTCGTACGTCAGCGGCATCTTGGTGAACGGCTTGGGGTCGGTCAGTTTCACTCCAAAAAGGGATTCTTCCCAAACCCGGTCGCCCAACAGGCGCACGGTCTTGTCCAAATCGGCAACCTTCAAGCGAACATCCAACTGAGTAGCCGGTTTGCCCTGCGGCGCGTAGGCGTGGCCATGCAGGATCACGTCCGTCCGACGTTTCTTGTGATGAAGGTCGGAATCGTACAGCAGGCTCGACGCCGAGGGATCTCCAAGGAACTTAGGCGCCAAGCATACCGGCGGTTGCTCCTCCGCCAGTGCGAGAGCGTCATTTGGCTTGATGGCAAACGTGCCCTTGACCGCCACCAACCAGACCTCGGCGCCGTCCCTGTCCCGGACCCAACAGCGCTCGGCGGCGAATGGCGTGTTGTTGTTCAAAGTCCACATGTCCGACACCCGGGGTAGCAGTCCATGTCCGTCGCCGAAACGAGGTTATTCGCTTCCGGCGGTTAATTGATGTGTACGACTCCGCCTTTGAGCCGGTTGACCCCCGAACTGCGACTGAGTACATACTGGCCGCGAATCAGCACTTTGCCGGCTTGGGTGAGTGTGATGCTCGCCTTGCCGCATTTCAACTCGATCTCGCGTTCGGCGGTCAACACCAATCGCTCGCCGTCCAACGTCGCCGTGACGGACGGAGTCGCATCGGCCGACGGCGGAGTCTGGATCAGTCCCAGCACCAACGGGCGAGTCGGATCGCCCGCTTCGAACATCAGCACCACCTCGCGGCCGGCATCGCCCGGAGCGATCGGCACGGTCGATCGAGCCGGCCGCGGCGCTTCGCCCGGCGCGAGACCGCACACGACCAACGGACGCCCCGCATCGTCGATGCCGATCAACGTACCCACGACCGCGCCGGCCACCTTCGTGGATTCGGACTTCCGTGCGCGCCGGTCGTCGGCGCGCGGTTCCTGGCGGACCAGTTCCTCCAACGGCAGCGCATGCTCGCTGGTTGCCGCGGATACCGTTTCGTGAGAGCTTTGTAGATTCATTGTTCAGTTCTGCAGGATCTTCTTGCCTTTAAGAACCATGTCCTTCGTGGCTTTGGCGGTAATCTTGCCGGAGCCGTCGATCGTGATGTCCTTGCCACTGATGTTGATCGTCCCGTCCTTCTTCATCAGGATGCTGGCCTTGCCCGTCTTGATTGCGATCTGATCGCCGGCTTCGATGGTGATCGTCTTCCCGGCGCGAACCGTCTCGTTTTTGCCCACGGTGGACGATCGGTTGCCGCCGACGTTCTCGGTTAGGTTTGCGCCCACATCGATGCTCTGGCTGGCACCGACGCTGACGGTCTGCATCGCCCCGACGGTGACCGCCTGGGCGGCGCCGATCGTCAGGGCCTGCCCGGCGCCGATCGTGATGGCTTGGGCAGCGCCCACCGTGATGGCCTCGGCGACGCCGACTGTATGCGAGCGGTTCATGGCGACCGAGACGGATTCGTTGGCGCCCACGTTGCGAGTGCGGTTCGCGCCGACGTTCAGCGTTTCGTTGTTGCCTACCGTCTTGGTGCGATCGACGCCGATCAGGATCGTCTCGTTGTTCGTCACGTCGCGGCTGCGGTCGTTCAGCACATGCTCGCGAAGATCGTGTTCGATCGTCGAGTCCTTGTCGAACTGGCCGTGCTCGCGGATCAGTTCGTTTCCTTTGGTGTCGTCGAAGACGTACTCGTTGTAACCGCCGCCGCCCTTGGTGCTGTTGGATCTCATCCCGTACAGGTTCATCGATCCGGGCAAGTCGTACGGCGGCATGTTCTCGGCATGGTAGACGCGGCCGATGATGATCGGCCGATCGGGATCGCCTTCCAGGAAATCGACGATCACCTCCTCGCCGATCCGCGGGACGAGCATCGCCCCCCAGCCCTGGCCCGCGTGGACTTGCGAGACGCGGATCCAGCACGACGTGTTCTCGTCCTTCTTGCCCTCGCGGTCCCAGTGGAACTGGACCTTGACGCGGCCATACTTATCGGGATAGATCTCTTCGCCCGACGGCCCGGTGACGATCGCGGTCTGGCAACCGCGAACGACGGGTTTCGGAGTGACGCGGGCGGGCCGGAAGACGACGGAGTCGGGGATGCAGGAAAAGGTGTTCCGGTACGTCGGCCCCGAACTGTCGCTGCCCGTCTCGTAGCCCAGCGGTTCGGCGGCCCAGTGCCGGACCGCCGTGAGCACGTAGCCCATGCCCGCTTCGTTGCTGGAACGATGCTGGCCGACCGAAAATTTGTGGCCGGGGCAGAACGACTTGCACGTGCCGCCGCCGCGGACCACGTCGTGCTCCAGTTCCTGTTCTTCCATGCGCACCTTGGCCAGCGGCGTCCCGTCGCCCGTGGTTCCGTACTCGCCCGGATAGTCGTAGTACTCGTACTTGTCGACGCCGGGCAACTGGATCACCGTCTGTTCGTTGGTCATCAAGTTGTTGCTGGGCGTTTCAAAGTTGAAGTCCGTATGCGCCCACTTGCCGGTGCGGAACTCGTAAGCGTGTTCCCAACTGGTCAGGTGATCAACGATCGCGGCGGTGCCGAAATCGCGCGGCAAATCGACCTCGCTCTCCGCACACTTCTCGTAGCCCGTCTTCTGGTCCGCCAGCACCAGCGTGTGCTTGCCCTGCTCGTGCTTGAAAAAGTAGTAGATGCCCTCCTGCTCCATCAGGCGGGACACAAACGCGAAATCTGTTTCGCGGTATTGGACGCAATACTCCCACTGCGGATGCGAGCCCTTGATCTTGGACTTGTCGAAATCGCTGAACCCCAGATCGCCGAAGATCTGCTCGACGATGTCCGGAATCTTCTTCTTCTGAAAGATCCGGCAGTCGGAGGTGCAAGTCAGAAACCACAGCCAAGGCACTACGCGGGCTCGGTAGTTCCTCCGCCCCTCGTCGTCCTCGTCGCCCGCGGCGAAGCGGTTGACAAACCCGTTGAAATGCCGCACGCTGCCGTCGGCTCGGTCGACCGAGAACGTGACGTTCTTTCCGACCAGATCCTTGGCCGCGATGGCGTTGTTGTCCGAGATCATCTCCAAGTCGAATTGGAACAGTCGCGACATCTCCTCCTGGCCCTGAAACGCCGTCAGCAACAGTGCGTCTTCGCCCAGTGGCGTGTACAGCTTCAGCGAGCGAGTGGCCTGCTTGAGAGTCATCTTCGATTCCCTCCACGCGGATCAGCACTCCGACGAGCATGACGACGAGATCAACTTGCAGTGTAAGCCCTGTCCGCCCGTGCGGCAACCAAGCGGCAAGCGAAACTCACAACAAGCCAACCGACTGCGGACAAAGCGATCCGCTAGTCTGCTCGTCCGTCAGGAGTCGCCACGTCCGAATCCGTCAGTCGGCAGGCCAACGGGATACTTGTCGAAATCAGCCGTGCTGCAATTGGATCGGCGGAACATAGAATCCCACCGCGCTTGCCCAATTCGTGGTGGCGAACTAGCACCGGGGCACAGCAGAAAGCACATGTGCCGTTTTGATGTTGACGCCTCGCAGGCCCCCTGCCGATTTCTGGCGGCAACCAATGTTCGGGGCTGCCGCTACGACATCCTTTCTTCGGCGGTCGGCCATTCAGTGTCACTCTTACTCGCCAGCGGGCCTCAGCGCGATCCAAGCTTGGTTCAGGTAGCTGCAGCGGCAGCCGGACGAGGCGTCGGGGACCAGGACCAGACCGCCGGCCGGAATGGCGTTGATCCAGCAGCCGGGACGGATGCCGCCGTAGTTCTCCAATTGCCCGCGGCCGAATTCGAAGTAGCCGAGTGTCGCCGAGCGGAAGACCATCATCTTCTGCGACGCGGCCAGGATTCCACAGGCGTAGGAGCGGGCGAAGTCGAAGGGAACCGGTTCGCCGGTCAACAGCTTCCACGCTCCGCCCTGCGCGTAGACGACGTCGCCGTTGATCAACGGACGCGATTCGTATTTGGCCGGGATGTCCCATAACCGCTGGCCGTCCTCCAGACGGAACGCCGCTAGGCGTCCGCCGAATTCGGAATCCAGGCGGAACCGTGTCGGCTGATAGCCCATCAACAACACGCCGTGCTCACTGCTGGCCGCCAGCGTCGTGCCATAAATGTCTTTGTCGCATTGCCAAACCAATCGGCCCGTGCGGGCGTCGAGCGCTAGCAACCTGCCCGTCGGATGCTCCTTCGACTCGGGCTTCTTCTGACGGTCGAACATGGCCAACGGACGATCGATCAGCAGCACACGTCCGCCGGTGACGGCGATCGCGTTGTGGCGGATCGAGTGCTCGGCCTGGTACTGCCACAGCAGATCGCCGGACTTTGCGTCGAAGGCGAACAGACGGTGCGATTCGGTCAGCAGACGCGACATGTCGCCCGTGCTGGCCACGTAGCGATAAGTGACCACGTGCTGATCGTTGGCCTCGGTGCCAAAGACGATTCCGTCAGCGGCGGCCAGATAGCCCCACGTACACGTCTGGCCGTCCGACCGCTGCGGTGGAGTCAACTCGCCCAACATCCTGCCCGACGCGGCGTCCAGGCGCAGGCACCGCGCGCCGTCGCGCACGTACACCGTGTCGCCATGGACGCACAGGTTGCCGCCCGTGCCGGCCGTACCCATCAGTTCGTCTCCATCGTAGGCCTTCAATACTCCGGGGATGCTGTACCGCCACAGTTCGCGGCCATTGTAAGCGTCGACCGCGACGATGCCGTCCAAGCCTTGGTGAAACAGGCGGCCGCGGTCGTACAGTGGCGACGGTGCGCGGCCGTGGCGGTTGGGCAAATCGAAATCGACATCGCGGAACCACTGCATGCCCAGCGGTCCGCTGGCCAATGTGTCCCCGCTGCACAACGTGTTGGCCGCGTCGGCGTACTGATGCGTCCAACTTCCGGCGCCAGCCAGTTCGTCGCGCCGCTGGACCCGCAGTTCCTCAGGATGGCCGATGGCCAGCACACCGCCGTAAGGCCGCTGCAAGCGGGCCGATTCGTCGCGCGGCACGATGTCTGTCCCCTCCGCGACTGACCGACCCGACACGATGATGTCCGCGAAATAGCTCGGGTATCCCGTGTCGGTCGGATCACGCTGCTGGACCATCACTCGCGAGCCCCACAATCCTGCGGCGGTCAGGCGCTGGCGCGCTGCGTGAACCATCGCCGGATCGCTGTCGACGGCGTAGATCATCAGATCGCTGCGCAACGCCAATTGCTCGGCCAATCGTCCGTCGCCGCAGTTCAAGTCGACACAGTAGCCGACCGTCATCTCGCTCTGCCGCAGAATCGCCTCGGCCGCCTGCCCGTATGGGTCGCTCGTCCGCTCGACGGTCACCACAGGCATCTCCTGCGGCACCGTCAGCCGGCCCGGTCTTGTCGGCTGGAACGCATAGATTACTCCGCGGTCGGTCGTGGCCAGCAGGCACCCACTCGAGACAGCCAAGCCGCACACAGCGCCCTCGACCTCAGCCGAGAATCGCGGCTTGCCCGCCTGCGGGCCTTCCAGCGGGATGACTTCCAGTCGACCATCGCGGCCACAAATCGCTTCATCGCCAGCCACGATCAACGCCGTAGCGGACGTTCCATCCGCGAACGTCTGAGCGGACCGAAGAACGTACGTCGGTGTCGGGCTTCCTCGGCGATCCACCGTCTCGGTGGCTTCGACCGTGCCGACTTCGAGCCCCTTGGCACTCGACAGGACAAACCGATCGGGCCCCGCGACCAGCCGTCCGGGGCCGACTCGGAACACTTTGTCACCGTTCTCTGCCAGGAAGGCGTGGCCGCTGTTGAAGAACAAGGGGCCGGTCGCTGTCAGTTCGGCGCCGCCATCCTGCCCGTATCGCTGCAAGTGGAAATACGCGAACTTGCCGGTGTGCCGGTCGAATGCCGCCGGGACGGCGCGGCCGGTGGGCACGAGCAGCAGGTCGCCCGCAACGGCCAGATAGCCTTGCGCGGCGATCCCGCTGTTGGCATTCGCACCGCCATGCGGCTGTGGCATGTACATTCCGCCCGAATCGTCGTTGCACCAGACGACACGGCCCGTGGCCGCGTCCAGGGCATACAGGTAGATCCCTTCGCTGGGCCAAATGCCGGCGGCGAAATACACGCGATCGTCCACTACCACCGGACCGCCGCGCGCGGGCCACTTCGAAATCAAACGCTCGTTTCCCAGCGTCATGCGATGATCCGGTCCGCCGCGCACCTTCCACAGGACGTGACCGTCTTCGGACCGCAATGCGTACAGGAAGCCATCGTCGCTGGCGACGAACAAGCGGTCTTGCCAGACGGCCGGCGCGAACCGCACGGGGCCTTCGGTTGAAAACTTCCAGACGACTTGCCCTGTATCCAGATCCAACGCTTGAACCGTGCCGTCGGCCGAACTGCCGTAGAACGTCCGGTCGCCTGCCGCGACCATCTGGTACGCCCGGTCGAACGCCATCCGATCGCTGCGAGGCCACGCGGGTTGCGGCGAATGCGGCGCGCGGTGGACCCAAGCCAGCGCAAGATCGGCAGCCAACGCCGAGGAAGTATGTCCCGACCGCTGTGCATCACCGCGGTACGCCAGCCAGTCGGCCCTAGTGAGGCCGGCGGTGCCGAGGAACGAAAACAGAAGAACGATTACGATTCTGGGGATTCCGACCTGTTTCATGGTCATCGGCGGACCTTTCTTATGTTTACGAAACGGGGACCTGTCGTCTCTGTCGTCGACGACACTCAGCGACGTCCTTGGCTGCGGAGCAGTTCGTCGGCCCAGCGGGCGTCGTCCGGATCCAGTGGCCGGGCGGGATCGCGACGGTAATCGATGTCGTCGTCGTAACCGCCGTTGCGGTAGCATTGGTCGATCAGGGCTTGCAGATCGAGCATCACGTCCGGGTCGGTCTCGCGCAGCGGCACTCGGACGATGGGCAGTCGCTGGCGGAGCGGAACCTTGTAGATCTCCGCCCGATCCGGTCGCCAACCGCGGCGGACGCAGACTTGATAGGTGGTGCGGTAGTTTCGTGGAATGACGTCGTAAGGGACGCTCAGCTCTCGTTTACCATCTCGCAGCAAGTCGATCTCCACCAGACTCACCCGGCCTGCCGTCAATTCCTGCCGCTTCCGCCGATATTGATCCTGGCTGCTGCCGGGCAGCTTGTTCGACAGGTTCAGCACTTCGAGCACCGTTACCACCTGCTTGCCGGACCCCACGTCGATGATCTCGATGAAGGTCTCCGTCATGGGATCGCTGGCCAGTCGCACGATCAATGGTTCCTCGATGGCCACATCGGTTTCGGGTGCCACAGCCACCGCGGGGCCATGGCCTCGCTCGACCACGCGGATGTCCGGATACACACTCCGCAATTCGTCGTCCAATACCAGCGGTTCGACGACCACGCGTTCCTCGACCCGAGCCCGCAAATTGCCGGGCAAACGGCCCTGGAGTTGATCTCGGGCGTAAATCACCAGGCTGGCGTGAACGTCGCGCCAGAAATCTTCCAGATACGGATCCATGCCGGGAAACGGACTTGCCATCTTGCGGCCTCCGGTGCGTTTGCAAGGAAATAGTCGTCTCTTCGTAACGGGACTTCAGCGATTATACCCGGCAGCGGCTCTTGGGTGCCATGCCTTTCGCATCGTTGGCGGTGGACGAAATCTGCGACAGGAGACTGGGAATGAGGAGACGGAGTTTTCCTTCGGCCGATTCGGCGGCGGCGATGACGTCTTCGGGGCAAACGACGTGGGGCGAGTCGGGACGGGCGACGTTGGTGATGATGGACAGGCCGACGGTGCGGAGACCGCAGTGCGCGGCCGTCTGCGCTTCCAGGACGGTGGACATGCCGACGGCGTCGCCCCCGATGCGGCGAAGAAACCGGTACTCGGCTCGCGTCTCGTAATTCGGTCCGGTGACCGCGACGTAGACGCCCGGATGCGCGGCAAAGTCATGACGGCGGGCAAGCCGCAGGGCTTCTGCGGTCAGGACAGGATCGTAGATGGGTCGCCCGCGGTCGCCGCGGTAACACTGACGCGAGGCGATCTCAGTCCGCCAGAACATCAGGTTGATGTGATCCTCGATGACCATCACATCGCCGGATTCGAAGCGGGGATTCAGGCCTCCGCTGGCATTGGACAGCACCAGCGTTTCGATGCCCAACGCCGCCATGACAACGACGGGCAACGTCAATTGCCCGAGCGAATAGCCCTCGTAGAAATGGCATCTGCCCTCCATCGCCACGATGGGAATGCCGTTCAGTCTGCCGCACACCAAACGCCCGCGGTGGCCAATGGCCGTGCTGCGGGGCAGATGCGGCAGGTCGGCGTAATCGAAGGTGGCGTCCACATCGATCTGCCGAGCCAAACGGCCGAGCCCCGTCCCCAGGATCAATCCAGCCGCAGGTCGCACGGGCCAACGAGCCCGCACGATCTCGGCGACCTGCCGCGCGTGCCGGGCCGCAGCCTCCGGCAGGCGGCGCAGATCCGGTTTGTCCTCTTCAACGACGGCCACTCAAACGTGCTCCCCGGCCAGAATGCCCAGCACCAGCGTCCGCAGCTTCGGCTCGGCTCGGTTGGCGATCTCGATGATCTTCGCCACATTCGCGGGCTCCAGAGCGTCGGGCAAACACATGTCGGTGACGATCGAGAACCCTGCGACTCGCAGACCTGCATGGATTGCGACTAGCACTTCCGGGACCGTCGACATGCCGACCGCGTCCGCTCCGATGGTGCGCAAGAAGCGGTATTCGGCGCGAGTTTCCAAATTGGGGCCGGGCACAGCGACGAAGACGCCTCGGTGAGCGACGATGTCTTCCCGGCGGGCAACCTCGAGCGCCCGGTCGATCAAGGCGCGGTCGTACGGTGCGGACATGTCGGGAAAACGCGGCCCCAACCGGTCGTCGTTGACGCCGATCAGCGGGTTGTCGCCCATCAGGTTGATATGGTCTTCGATGACCATGATGTCGCCGTTCTGGAAGTACGGGTTCAGTCCCCCGCAGGCGTTCGAAACGACCAACATTTGGGCTCCCAAAGCCCGCATCACTCGCACTGGTAGGGTGATCTGTTTCAGCGAGTAGCCTTCGTACATGTGAAAACGGCCTTCCATGGCCATCACGGGCAATCCCTGCAAACGGCCGCAAACCAAGCGGCCGCGGTGGCTGATCGCGGTCGAGCAGGGGAAGTTCGGGATCGCTTCGTAATCGAGCGCGGCCTCGATGTCGATGTTCTCGACCAAGTGGCCCAATCCCGTTCCCAGGATGATTCCGGCGTGGGGCGTTCCCTGCCATTGGCTGCGGATCGCAGCCACGGCTTCTTGAATTTGTCCGTACAACTCTTGCATCGCGGTTTTCCTCATTTCATTGTTGCGGCGTGGCATCCCGGGAAACAATTCCCGTTACCGCGCCGATCGAAGGCAATAACGATTGAAAGTCCTGCTGGAATCGTTAGGAGTGGCTGGCTTCGACCAGCGCAGCCAAGGTCTTGCGCGCTGCGCCTTGATCGATGGCTGCAGCGGCTCGCTGGCGGCAGACTTCGAGCGACGGGCTCTCTCCGGCCGTCCACAAGGCCGCGGCCGCATTGAGCACCACGATATCGCGGTGCGGACCCGATTGACCGTCCAGCACACCGAGGATCATGTCCGCACTGCGTTGAGGGCCGTCGACTCGCAACGCGGTCAAATCGCCTCGCGCGATGCCGAACTCCTCGGGAACCCACTGGAACTGGCGGATCGCGTCGGGAGTTACCTCCGAGACCAGCGTCGCGCCGGCCAAAGTCACTTCGTCCAAACCGTCTTCGCCGCTGACCACGGTGGCGCGGGTGGCCCCCAGCAAGCGAAGGGCTGCTGCAAGCCGAGTCCGCAGTTCGGGACGGCCGACGCCCAGCAGTTGGAACGGCGCTGACGCCGGATTGCAGAGCGGTCCCAGGAGGTTGAAAATCGTCGGCACGTTCAGCCGCTTGCGGACCTCGGCCACGTGCCGCATGGAGGGATGCAACTGCGGCGCAAAACAGAAGCCGATCCCGACCTCGTCCAGACAGTGCTGAACCGTCTCGACACCGGCCGCAATGTTCACTCCCAGGACAGCCAAGACGTCGGCCGAGCCGGATCGGCTGGTCATGCCTCGATTGCCGTGTTTGGCGACCGCCACCCCGCAGGCCGCTGTCACCAACGCGGCGGCGGTGCTGATGTTGAAGGTCTGCGACCCGTCGCCGCCCGTCCCGCAGGTATCCAGCAAACGCGTGTGACGGGTGCGGATCGGCGTCATGTGCCGCCGCAGGGCACGGGCCGCGCCGGCGATCTCCTCGATGCTCTCCCCTTTGGCCCGCAAGGCCAGCAGGAATTCGGCGATTCGGTCCTCGGCGACATCGCCGCGCATAATCGCGTCGACGATGGCCGCCATCTCGTCCATCGTGAGCGACTGGCCCTCCTGGATTTTTGCGATGATCTGCTGCATGCGTTTTCGCCTTCTTGCTGATCAGGTCCGACAAATCGATTACGGTCGCTCGTCGGGCGTCCGACTCCGGCCGTCTCGTCATCCCGGCAGGGCCGACCCACATGCCCAACCCGGCCATCGGTTTCTCGCCGGTCCCAGGGACGGCAACCGGCGACTATTCTGGCAACTACCTCGACAGCCAACAAGTCGGGAGGCGAAAGCGGGCATTGCGGACGGCCGCTCTCTGACGACGACAGGAATCCGGTGCCATGTGTGAATCGCCCAGACCAGTGTGTAGAATGCGATTGTTTCGTCCTCCGATGTTGACGCGTGAACTGGCAACTCGCACAGGAATCTGAATCATGTCGAATGTGCTGCGGAATATCCCTTCGGTCAACGAATTGCTCGAAAGTCCCCCACTGCGGAGGTTGGCGAATTTTGCGAACCGTACGACGGTTGTTTCGGGAGTGCGCCATTTTCTGGACAATCTTCGCCAGGAAGTGCAAAACGCCGCAGCCGAGGTCGATCTGCCGACGCCGACTGAATTGGCCGAGCGGATAGCTCGTTGGATCGCCGCCGAGGAGACGCCCAACCTGCGCCCCGTCATCAATGCCACGGGCATCCTGCTGCACACGGGGCTTGGGCGCGCCCCGATGGCCTCAGCGGCCTTGGACGCCCTGGTCGACGTGGCTCGTGGATACGCCTCGGTCGAGGTCGATGTTGCATCGGGGCAGCGGTCGCAGCGTGTGGCCGATGTCGAACGGATCCTGAAACGGCTAACCGGGGCCGAGGCGGCTGCCGTCGTCAACAACAACGCGGGAGCCACGCTTCTGACGTTGGCGGCGTTGGCGTCCGGCCGCGAGGTGATCGTCTCGCGGGGGCAATTGGTCGAGATCGGAGGCAGCTACCGCCTGCCGGAAGTGATGGAATTCAGCGGAGCGCGGTTGCGCGAAGTTGGCACAACGAACAAGACACGCGCCGAGGATTATCGAGCGGCCATCGGCCCGCAAACGGCGGCTTTGATGCGAGTCCATACCAGCAATTTTGCCATCGTCGGCTTCACCGAGCAGACTTCGCTGGCCGACCTGGTCGAATTGGGGCGGCGGCATGAAGTAGCCGTGATCGACGATATCGGCTCGGGGGCCCTGCACGACTTCGGGGTCTACGGCGTGGAAGGCGAACCGATGGTTGGCGAAAGCCTGCGAGCCGGGGCCGATGTGGTCTTGTTCAGCGGGGACAAGTTGTTGGGTGGTCCGCAGTGCGGGATCATCCTCGGACGCAAGCAATACATCGATTCGATCCGTCGTCATCCGTTGATGCGGGCGCTGCGAGTCGACAAACTGACGCTGACCGCGCTGTTCGAGACCTTGCGGCTGCATCAATCCCGCGAGCGGGCCGAACAGGCGATACCGCTGCTGGAACTGCTCAGCACCCCGGCAGCCAATTTGCAGAACCGGGCCGAGCGACTCGCTCCGCAGATGGCGGCCTGTTCAGCGATTGCCGCGGCCGAGGCAATCGCCGCAACGACCTATCTGGGTGGAGGAAGCGTACCGATGCAGGAGATCGTCACTTGGTGTATCGCCTTGCGGCCGGCCAGCGGGAGTCTGGACGGTTTGGCAAAGGCTCTGAGGAACGGTACCCCCTCGGTCTTCGGCCGCATCCAGAAAGACCGCCTACTGCTGGATCTGAGAAGCGTTTTTCCCCGACAAGATTTGGAGTTGGTCGAAGCGGTTCGGCGACTGGGAACCGCGGCTCCGGAAACCGACTCGGCCGAACCACCCGTCTCCGACTCGCCCGGCGACCACATCGTCGAAGGCTGATCGGCTGCCCCTTGCGAACCATCTAAAAAACCGTTACCTAGTAGGCTTCCACGTTTTGAGGATGATCAAGAAAATCGATTCGAATCAGGAGAGAACTATCATGAGTGTACTCGTTACCCAGCCAGCCCCGGAGTTCAAGACCCAGGCCGTGATGCCCGATGGTTCGTTTCAGCAGATCAGTCTTTCGGATTTCAGGGGAAAGAAATATGTAATTTTGTTTTTCTACCCGCTTGACTTCACGTTCGTCTGCCCCACCGAGATCATTGCTTTCTCGGATCGAGCGGCGGAGTTCGAGAAGTTGGGTGTCCAGTTGCTGGGTTGTTCGGTGGATAGCCACTACACGCACTTGGCTTGGCGCAATCTGCCTCGCAGCCAAGGTGGCTTGGGCCAGATCGACTATCCGCTGCTGGCTGATTTGAACAAGGAGATTGGCAAGTCCTACGACGTGCTTTTGGGCAGCGGAATCTGTCTCCGTGGTTTGTTCCTCATCGACAAGGAAGGAGTCGTCCGTCATCAGGTCGTCAACGACTTGCCTTTGGGCCGCTGCGTGGACGAGGCGTTGAGGATCGTCAAAGCACTGCAGTTCTTCGAAAACAACGGCGAGGTCTGCCCCGCCAACTGGCAGGAAGGTGCCCGCACGATCAAGCCGACTCCGACCGACAGCAAAGCGTTTTTCAACGCCGAGTATGCCGATCGCTGACGCGGCAAGACAGGCTGTCGGGACGTCGTCACCGGCAGGGGATCCGCTCAGGTCAGGCCCGAACGGCGACGGGCCTGGCCTGATTGCTTTTTTGAACTTTACTCTACACAAGCACCGTTCCCGCTTGTTAAAATAGTCCCTAGCGAGAGGGGGTGAGATGTGGCAACGGTTCTGATCGTCGACGACAACACGATGGATCGGCGACTCGCGGCGGGTTTCGTCGAGAAGGTCGGCATGGCCACCAAGCAGGCCATCCACGGCAAGGACGCTTTGGAGCAGATCCGGCGCGATCCACCCGACATCGTCTTGACGGACATGCTGATGCCGGAAATGGATGGTTTGGAACTGGTGCGGCACATCAAGGCCGAGCATTCCACGATTCCGGTCATCCTGATGACGGCGCACGGCAGCGAAGAAATCGCGGTCAAGGCGTTGAAGATCGGAGCTGCCAGTTATGTGCCCAAGCAGAATCTTGCTCGTGATCTGACGCTCACCATCCGGGATATTCTTGCCGTCGCGACAGTGAAGCGCGACGAGCAGAAAGCGTTGGCTTGTCTGTCCGAATCGAATCTTCTTTTTGTGCTCGGGGTGGCGCAGGGCGGGACGCACGAATCGATCGTCGGTTACCTCCAGAATCAACTGCGGGCGTGGCGTTTGTGCGACGAGGCTGATCTGATCCGCATCGGAACAGCGCTGCATGAAGCCTTCATCAACGCGATCGAGCATGGGAACCTGGAACTCGCTTCCGATTTGCGGGACAGCCCGGATGGCGCGTATCAGATACTCGGCGAGCAGCGACGTCGCCAGTCGCCGTACCGGGACCGCCAAGTGTACGTGACCGCACACTTGACTCGCGAGGCCGCGAAAATCACCATTCGGGACGAAGGGCCGGGGTTCGACCCTCGACGCTTGCCGGATCCCACAAAGCCGGAGAATATCGGCAAGATCAGCGGTCGAGGACTGCTGCTGATCCGCACGTTCATGGACGAGGTGACCTTCAATGAAACCGGAAATCAGATCACGCTGATTAAGCGGAAGACGCCCGATTCGAGCGACGACTAGCAGTGGTTAGTGGGCTGCACCCGCGGAGAACCCGCTCGGCGAGCCGTCCAGTCCGTTCCTCGCGGTGGATTCCGTCCGACGAGCGATCCCCATGATCAAACTTGACTCGGCCTTGCTGATCTGCGTGTCACTCGCCGCCGCGGCGTTCGGGATCGATTGCTTGACTCGCACCGGACTGGCCGGTGCCGCCTTATATCCGGCGGCGGTTCTGGCGATGGGGATTCGAGGTCCCCAGCGAGCGACGGTCTTCGTCGCGGCCGCTTGTTCCCTGCTGGCGGCGACGGCCCTTTTCCTGAGCGCCAAGGAAGGCGTTGCGATCGACGCAGTGAGCGTCCTGCTCAACCGCGCCGGATCGTTGGCGGCGATCTGGAGCGTTGTCGGCTTGGGCAAGGGACTCCCGTTGCTGCGGGAGAAGCTGGCGTCCGCGAGCAACGAACTCGGCTTGGTGTCCGATCGTCTGGCAAGGACCGAAGCGATCCTTGCCGACACCGAGATGACGCTCGAGTGCCAGTCGGCCCAGAACAATGCCACGCTTGGGCAGGTGAGCGAAAACCTGCAGACCGAGATCGCCCAGCGGGAACGGACGGAGCAGGCTTTGCAGGATGCCCGCGCTCAGTATGTCTCGCTGATCGAGAGTCTGTCCTTGCATGTCATTCGCAAGGACATCAAGGGCCGGTTCGTCTATGCCAGTCCGTCGTTTTGTCAATTGGTGGGCAAGCCTCTGGACCAGATCCGCGGCCGGACGGATCGCGAGCTGTTCCCGAGCGAGCTGGCAGAAAAATACATCCAGGACGATCGCTCGGTGATGGAATCGAAGACGTCGTTCGAGGACGTCGAAAGCCATCCAGGCCCGGCGGGCAATAAGATGTACGTGCAGGTCATGAAGACGCCCATTTTCGACAGCCAGGGCGAGGTGATCGGCGTCCAGGGTCTATTCTGGGACGTCACCGCGCGAAAGAGCGCGGAAATCGCCATGCGCGAAAGCGAGGCTCGCAAGCGGGCGATTTTTGAAGCGGCGATGGATTGCATCATTTTCATCGACCAGGATGGCCGAATCGTCGAATGCAATCCCTCGTCGGAAAGAACGTTCGGCTATGACCGCACCGAGGTGATCGGCCGAGAGATGACCGAGGTATTCGTGCCGGCCGGCTCGCGCAAGCGATTGCGGGACAACCTGTTGGGCTACGCAGGCGAAGGCAAGATGGGATCGATGCTGGGCCGACGCCTGGAAACACCGATGACTCGGAAGAATGGCGATGAATTCGCGGCGGAAATGTTCACGCAACCCATCCCGTTGGACAACGGCGGGACCGGCTTTGCCGTGTTCATTCGAGACATTACGCAGCGCAAGATGCAGGAAGAGGCCTTGCGGAAAGCTGCCGAAGCTGCCGAGTTGGCGAACAAGTCCAAGGGATTGTTCCTGGCGAACATGAGCCACGAGATCCGCACCCCGATGAACGCGATCATCGGCATGACCGAACTGGTGCTCGACTCGCAGTTGACCGCCGAGCAGCGAGAATACCTGATGATGGTGCTGGAATCCAGCAATTCCTTGTTGGCGCTGCTGAACGACATTCTCGATTTCTCGAAGATCGAGGCGGGAAAAATGGACTTGGAAGAACTGCCGTTCGACCTGCGGCAGTGGCTGGCAGAGAGCACGAAATCGATGGCCTTTCGCGCGAAGCAGAAAGACCTGTCCTTCCGTTGCGTCGTCGATCCCACCACTCCCGACCATCTGATCGGCGATCCGCACCGACTGCGGCAGGTGTTGCTCAACCTGCTCAGCAACGCCATCAAATTCACGGAACACGGGGCCGTTGCGGTCAAGGTCAGTCCAAGCCGGAAGGACGAGCATTCCGTGTTGTTGCTGTTCCAGATCCGCGACACGGGGATCGGTATTCCTCCCGAGAAGTGCAAGACGATCTTTCAAGAGTTCGAGCAGGCCGACAATTCCACGAAGCGGCGTTTCGGCGGCACCGGCTTGGGCCTGTCGATCTGTCGGCGGTTGGTCGATCTGATGCAAGGCCGGATCGACGTCAAGAGCGTGGCGAACGAGGGCAGTCTCTTCTTCTTCACGGCCCGATTCGGATTGAGGGACCACGTGATCGACCCACCGCGGGAAACGTCGCCGGAAGCCGCTGCCACGGATGCGGCAGGTTCAGTGGCATCCTTGAAGATCCTGTTGGCCGAAGACAGCCCGATCAACCAACGGCTGGCCATTGGACTGTTGGAGCGAAAGGGGCACCGTGTGGTTGTAGCTGCCGACGGAAAGGAGGCGGTCGAGAAGTTCAAGGGTGATTCGTTCGACTTGGTGCTGATGGATGTGCAGATGCCGGAAATGGACGGCTTTGAAGCCACCCAGGCGATTCGGGCAGTGGAAGGGCACGAACGCCGTGTGCCGATCATCGCCATGACGGCGCACGCCATGAAGGGCGACCGGGACCGCTGCCTGGAAGCCGGCATGGACGCCTACTTGGCAAAACCGATTCGCGCGAGCGAGTTGTACGAGACCATCGCCTCCTTCGTTTTGGACTCCGCCGCTTCGCCCTCGGGTCCGTGAGGCCCTCTTCGATTTCGCGCGGAAAACGCTACACTGTGACACTCCGAGACGGCGAAAAATAGGTCGGACTCCGAGCAGAGACCGCGAGATCTTCGGAGAAACGGTTCGTCGCGAAGGTCACTGTCCCAAGTTCTTCACCGTCTCACCCTGATGCAGCTTCCTCTTCTTCGTTTGCCAAGAAATGCCACAATTGCTATATCTCGAGACGGTCGGTTGCCAGATGAACGTGCTGGACAGCGAAATGGTCGTGGCCAGTCTGCGACGCCACGGCTACGAATTGGTCGAAGATCCGTCGGCGGCCGATACCATTTTGTTCAACACTTGCAGCGTGCGTCAGCACGCGGAAGAGAAAGTCTACAGCGCGCTGGGTAAACTTCGGCGGCTCAAGCAGAAGCACCCGGAAAAAATCATCGGCGTGCTGGGCTGTATGGCTCAAAAGGACCAGCAACTGATCTTCGAACGGGCGCCGTACGTCGACTTGATCGTGGGCCCCGGACAACTCAGTCAGACGGCCGACTTGATCGAGCGAGTTCGGCAAGGCGATGGTCGGCAAGCGGCGCTGAGTCTCGGGCGCCGGGACGGTTCGACCGAATCGATTCGCCGCAGCCACGAAACGTTCGACCCGCTGCGCGACCCTGAGATGCGGCCGACGCCGTTTCAGGCCTATTTGCGAATCCAAATCGGCTGCGACAAGTTCTGCACGTACTGTGTGGTTCCCATGACGCGCGGTCCCGAACAGGGCAGACCACCCGAAGAGATTCTCGCCGAAGCTCGCTTGCTGGCCGACCAGGGCTGCAAGGAGATCACGCTGCTCGGCCAGACGGTCAACAGCTACCGATACCGGGACGGCGAACGAACAACGACCTTGGCCGATCTGCTGTACAAGATCCACGACATCGATGGCCTCATGCGTCTGAAGTTCGTCACGAACTACCCGAAGGATATGAGCCGCGAGTTGTTGCAAGCGGTGCGCGACCTACCGAAGTGCTCGACGTATCTGCACGTTCCCTTACAGAGCGGCTCGAACCAGGTTCTCCAGCGGATGAAACGGGGCTACACGGTCGAAGACTATCGCGAGATGATGCAGCGGATTCGCGATTGGCTGCCCGGCGCCGCGGTGTCCAGCGACTTCATCGTCGGATTCAGCGGAGAAACCGACGAGGACTTCGAAGGCACGGTGCAGATGGTTCGGGAGTGCCGCTTCAAGAACAGTTTTATTTTTAAGTACAGCGTGCGTTCCGGCACCAAGGCGGCCGAACGTCTGCCGGACGATGTCCCCGAAGAGGTCAAGCGTCGGCGCAATCACCAGTTGCTGGCCCTCCAAGACGCGATCAGCGAAGAAGACAATCAGCGGATGCTGGGCCAGACCGTCGAAGTCCTCGTCGAAGGTCCGAGCAAAGCGGCAGAGAAGAGCGGCGCGGACGGTCCAATTCTGCAATTGACCGGCCGCACCATGTGCGACCGCATCGTCGTGTTCGACGGCAGTCTCCGGTTGGTGGGTGAATTGCTTCCCGTAAGGGTCGCCGACTGCACGGCTCACACCCTGATTGGCCAAGTGGTCACGGGCCATGCCGGGCCCGAACTTCACGCCCTCGACGTACTAGCTTCGTCGCCAGTCCGGGTGTGAAAGCCCATTGCCGCACTGCTAAACTTCCCGGTGGAGGATCAATCCGGATGAAAATCTACACGAAGACGGGAGACGGCGGAACGACAGGACTGTTGGCCGGGCCCCGCGTGAGCAAGGATCACGTGCGAGTCGAGGCCTGTGGCGGAGTGGACGAACTCAACGCACACCTGGGACTGGCCCGTTCCGCCGGACTGCCGGCAGATATCGACCGTTTGCTATCGCGAGTGCAGCACGAATTGTTCGATGTCGGCGCCGAACTGGCTTGTCCCCATCCGGAAGCCTACGGATTGCCGATGGTCGACCTTGCCATGATCGAGACGCTGGAGCACGAGATCGATGATTTTGACGGCCAGCTTCCTCCGCTCAAACAGTTCATTCTGCCGGGGGGCGCCGAAACATCGGCCCTGCTGCATGTCGCCCGCACGGTGTGCCGGCGCGCGGAGCGCCGCGTGGTGACGCTGTACCAGTCCGATCCCGTCCACGTGTCGGACAACGTGGTTGGATACTTGAACCGCCTCGGCGACCTGCTCTTCCTGCTTGCCCGGGCTGCCAATCAAGCCGCAGGAGTTGCGGACGTGCCCTGGCGGAAACACGATGCGCGCGACTAGCTGAACGAGTTCGACCGCGGCTGTAGGTTTTCGCGGTGCGCAAACAAACAGCCCTCGCCGAATTTCGGCGAGGGCTGTTTGGGTTTCGGTCGTTCACCGCGCGGAGAAGTCGCCCGCAATCGGTTCGATGCGAATTCGCAAGGTCAGCTTAGGCCTTCTGAGTGTGACCTTTCTGAGCGCAGTGCTTCTGCACGGAACCCTTCTGCTCGCATCCCTTTTGGGCGCAACCCTTCTGCTCGCAACCCTTCTGCTCGCAGCCCTTGCCGCAGGGCGCTGCTTTCTGGAAGCTCATCCGGGGAGCCCAGCTCTTCTGAACGCAAGGAGCGGCCTTCTGGGCGCAACCCTTTTGTTCGCAGCCCTTCTGGACGCAACCCTTTTGTTCGCAACCCTTCTGGACCGGCGCGGCGCACTTGGGGCCACATGCCTTCTGGGTGTGCAGACCGGCGAACAGAGCGGGCTTCTGAACGTGCCATCGTCCACCAATGGCCTTCTGCTCGCAGCCTTTTTGCTCGCAGCCCTTCTGGGCACAACCCTTCTGTTCGCAACCCTTCTGGACAGCCGCCTTCTGGGCGCAGCCCTTCTGGACGGAACCTTTTTGTTCGCAGCCCTTCTGGACAGCCGCCTTCTGCTCGCAGCCCTTCTGGACATGTCCCTTCTGCGTGGCGTCTTTCTGGACCCAGCCATCGCCGGCGCGCAGCGAGCTGAACATCTCGAATGCCTGGGCATTCGTTCCCGCCACACACAAACCGGCAACCACCAAGGCCGCCAACACGATACGACGTTTCATTGTGGAGACTCCTTCGAACGAGTGACAGTACGGTACACAAACTCAGTGGCGCAACACGCCAGTCGCCAGACGACAATTCGCGCTTGATCCCTCGAACGCTACACCGCCCAAGGCGACGTCGCCTGACAAACTTGATCCCTCCCTGAGCGACTACGAGTTCTATCGGCCGCACGTCTTTTGCATTTTTGCTGTTTAGCCCAAAGCAAACAGGTTACGTAAACCGACTGGTGGATTTTGCCGGATGGGATGGCTGTAGCGATTTGGTAAGTTGAGACGGCGGAGACTTCCGCTGCTCGGTGACGTCGTGGCGGGGATGTGGCAGAGATGGAGAGAGCCGGTGTCGAGACGGCGGCTCATCTCGCGGAGAGGGGCCGTTATCGGAGCGATCGAGGGGCGGACGAGTCGCCTTGAAGGGGAACCTGAAGTACTTCGAGCAAGGTTCGGTGGTAAGTTTCCTGTTGTTGCTGGAATTGTGCCACCATGGTTCCGGCCAGATCCTGGCCCGCGACGACGTGGCGCACTACGTGGGGGAGGATTTCGGCGAGGGCCGGATTGGCGCCGACCTCGAAACCTTGAACGACGCCGCGCGGGTCCAGTACCACCACGGTCGGTGCGCCCGGGATATCGAAAACGTCTCGGCCACAAGCGGCCAAGTCGCGGACGATAGGCAAACCCAGATGCCACGAATCGGTCAGGCGCGTCAACTGCAGATTGCCGACCGTCGTCGGCTCGGTGCAGACCGCCAGGAAAACGACCGGCTCGTCTTCGGCAATGCCGCGGCGGACTTCCGCCAATTGCTTCAGACACAGTTCCGATGCCGGATGAATGTTGAACCACGCGAGCACCACGGTCTTTCCCAACAGGGACTCCTGACTCAACTTTCCCGAATTCAGGTCGACGAAGTGAAACGCCTCCGGCAAACGTCCAAGCAAGTCGGACGGCAACGGTCTCGGTGGCAGAACAAATCGACTGACAATCTTCGCATCGCTCGGTATCCGGAATGAGAATTCGTCGCCGCCGAGATCAGCGTTCACACTCGCTTCGCGGAAATCGGCGATCAGCGATAGATCCTGGATCGTTCCACCGGGATCCAATCGCGTCTTGAGTCGGTCCGTCGGATACTCCAGTCTCCGCAGCAAATGCGATTGACGGTCGATCCAGAACACGACCGGCCCCTCCTCCAGCGCCACCTGCACGCGATGACATTCCCGACCTCCGATCGACTGGCCGGCCAACAGCTCGCGACGAACCGCAGGGTCGAACAGATGTGCCAGTGGGGCGTCGCTCAGCAACAGTTCGAGCGTCACGGGCGGGCCACCGATTCCGCCGGCGATCACGTCCCTGGTCACGGGCTCGTCGTAGATGTCCTCCAGCCGAGCTTGTTCGGGAGCCGATCGGACGACAATCTGACCATCCAGATCCCGCGTTTGAGGATCAGCGACATGGACTTGCCAGCGCTGGCCGTCGCTAGCCAAGGTCAATTGGTAGACTCGAACCAGCAGTCGATTGGGACGCTCGAAACGTACTGCCAGCCGGCCCTCATCCTCGATCCATTGCCCGTCGGACCGATACCGCAGGCGGACGACGCCTTGATCGGCGTAGGTTCGGGCATCGCGGTAGATTTCGATCATCCGACGCAGGATGGCCTCCGACTCGGAAAGCGGCGGAGCGGCGACGGGCGAGTCCGACTGCCGACTGCAACCGACGACCACCAACAACGCCGCGAAACTTGTCAAGACGACCGCCAACAACCGTTTCGGTGTGCCCATGCCGTGTGGAATTTGTCCAAGAGTCTTGTCGCGGCAGCTTGCCATGATCTCGTCTCCGGCTGGAGTGGAATCAACTGCGTGGGTCTTCGGCGTTGTTTGTCAACAATCCAGAACCGCTGCGGGGGGTGTACCCGATTTCCCGGATCGGTGTCAACTTCTATAATCCCCGGTTGCCTGACGCACGACTGAGCATTCTCCCTGAAACGAAGGAGCCACGAAGTGCCCGAACGAGTAGTAATCATCGGAAGCGGACCTGCTGGTTGGTCCGCCGCCATCTACGCCGCACGTGCTAATCTGAACCCGCTTTTGTTCGAAGGGACCGTGAAGCAAGACATGATCCCGCTAGGCCAGCTTGCCTATACTACCGAAGTTGAAAATTTTGCTGGATTTCCAGCGGGCGACATTCGAGCATTCGTCGAGAGCGCAGTCGCCAAGGATCGGCACTGGAATCTGCCGCCCGTGCCGAAAGGGCACGAGAAGGATGGACGTCCCCACTACGCCGTTCAAGGCGTTGAATTGATGGAGCTGATGAAGCAGCAGGCGTTGAACTTCGGCACTCGCGTCGTAGGTGACGACATCGTGGACGTCGATTTTTCCGGGCGTCCCCTGCGGGTGATTCCAGGCGACGGGGAACCGGTCGAGACGCATACGGTGATCGTCGCCACCGGTGCTCGGGCGAATTACCTGGGACTGGAATCGGAAGAGAAATTCAAGAACCGCGGCGTCAGCGCGTGTGCCGTTTGCGATGGTGCGCTGCCCCGGTTTCGCAACAAGCCGTTGGCGGTCATCGGCGGTGGCGATTCGGCAATTGAAGAAGCGACCTATCTGACCGCGTTTGCCTCGAAGGTCTACTTGGTGCATCGCCGCGATGCGCTGCGGGCCTCGAAGATCATGCAGGATCGTGCGCTGAACAACAAGAAGATCGAGATCGTTTGGAACCACGTCCTTCAGGAAGTGCTGGGCGACGATAAGGACGGCGTGACCGCAATGCGGTTGAGCAGCACGGTGGATGACTCGACGGCCGACGTCGACGTCTCCGGAATCTTCCTGGCCATCGGCCACACACCCAACACGGGCTTCTTGAAGGGCAAGCTGGAGATGAACGAGAAGGGTTACTTGACTTGGACATCTCGTTTTCGGACGTACACCAGCGTCGAAGGAGTCTTCGCGGCGGGAGATGTTGCGGACGACTACTATCGCCAAGCGATCACGTCGGCGGGAACGGGCTGTATGGCTGCCTTGGATGCCGAACGTTACTTGGCGGAAAAAGGCCATTAATTGTCCCGCGAATCGGGAGTTCGTCGAATGAATACCCACCATCGTCGCCGCTTCCTTGAACGGCTCGTGTCGGCTTCCGCTGCGGGCGCGATGCTGTCGGCGACCGGGCTGCTGGGCGCGAACCAGCCGACAGCCGCCGGCGGACATCGCTGGCGTTTTGCAATGTGCAACGAGACATTTGGCGATTGGGATCAGCCGCGGATTTTTCGCACACTTGCCGAAACCGGTTACACGGGCGTGGAGATTGCTCCGTTCACCTTGAATCCGGACGTCCGAAAGATCTCCCAGCATCAGCGCGATTCGCTTCGGAAGGCGGCGGAGGATGCCGGGGTGCAATTGTGCGCCTTGCACTGGCTGCTGTCGAAGACGGAAGGATTCCACCTGACGCATCCGGATCGCGTCGTCCGAACCGCCACCGCGGACTATTTGGGCGAACTCGCCCGTTTTTGCCGCGATCTTGGCGGGAGCGTGATGGTGTTCGGGTCGCCTCAGCAGCGGAACCTGCTGCCGGGCGTCGAGCGGCAGCAGGCGATGAACCACGCCGCGGAAGTGTTGCAGCGAGTTGTGCCCGTTTTGGCGGAATGCAACGTGGTTTTGGCCTTGGAGCCGTTGAGTCCTCGGACGACGACCTTTTTAGCGACGGCTGCCGAAGCGGTGGAACTGGCCGAGAGAGTCGATTCGCCGCAGTGTAAACTGCTGCTGGACTGTTTGGCGATGACCAGCGAGTCCATTCCGCCGTCCGATTTGATCCGTCGCTACGCCAAGTGGCTGGTGCATTTCCACGCGAATGATCCCAATCGCCGCGGGCCGGGGATGGGGACGTTGGATTTCGGTCCAATCTTCCAGGCTCTTCGGGACGTCGACTACCGCGGCTGGGTTTCGGTCGAGGTGTTCGATGTTTCGCCCGGGGCGGAGACGATCGCTCGCGAGAGTTTGAAGTACATGAAAGAAATGGTTGCGGCACTGCCGCGTTAGAAAGAGGGATTAATGGATACTGCCCCGTCGAATGTTGCGGAAGCGAAATCGCCGAAGTGGCGCGCGCTCAACTCGCGTCAACGCCGAGTCGTCGGCGTCTTGATCGAAAAGGCGAAGACGACGCCGGACGCCTACCCGATGACGCTGAACAGTCTGACGGCCGGATGCAATCAGAAAAGCAATCGGTCGCCGCAGATGAATCTTTCCACCGACGACGTCGAGGTGGTGTTGGAAGAGTTGCGGGAAATGGGTGCCGTGGTCGAGGTGCAGACGTCGGGACGCGTGCCGAAGTTCCGGCATCAAATGTACGATTGGCTGGGCGTCGACAAGGTCGAGCTGGCGGTCATGGCTGAATTGCTGCTGCGAGGGGAACAAACGGTCGGCGAACTGCGGGCCCGGGCGGCGCGGATGGAACCCATCGCGGGCATGGAGGAACTGCGGCCCGTGCTGCAATCGCTGATCGCGAAGAAATTGGTGCTCTCGCTGTCGCCCGAAGGCCGCGGCCAGGTCGTCTCGCACGGATTGTACAAAGATCGGGAACTGGCCGAGGTCCAGACGCGGGCCGTGCAATTGAGTCACGATTCGAGTGGCGGCAGTGGCGACGTCGAACGCCCGCCCCGCGAGTCCTCGTCAAGACGCGACGAGCAAATGGATCAACTCCGCTCCGAGATCCAGGATCTCCGCGCCGAACTGGCCGATCTGCGGGGCGAGGTCGAGCATTTAAGATCGCGGGTCCAGTAGCGTTCGCCGTCCCCAAACAGTTCTCCGTTCCCTGTTTTCCGGCAGGTTTGACCGATGCCTGAGATTTATCGCGTGCGACTGGACAAGGAGTACCACGTCTTCTGTGCCGGCCACTTCATCACGTTTGCGGGCGACGTCTGCGAGCGTTTGCACGGCCACAACTACCGCGTGGCCGTCGAGGTGGAAGGTCCGCTGGACGAGAACCACTACGTCATCGACTTCATTCTCCTGCGGGATAATTTGAAAGCGATCACCGACGAACTGGATCACCGCATGATGCTGCCGACCCAGCACCGGGCGATCCGCGTTCAACCCGGCCCGACCGAGGTCGAAGTCACGTTCGAGGAGCGTCGCTGGATTTTTCCTCGTTGCGATTGCGTGCTGTTGCCGGTTCCCAACACGACCGCGGAACTGCTGGCCCGCTACATCGGTCGCCGCTTGCTGGACCGTCTCCAGCAGCATGCCGGAATCCGCCCCGCGCGTCTGCGCGTCGCCGTCGACGAGGACAACGGCCAGTGGGGCGAATGCGAGTTGATCGACCAGTAGCACGAACGCAGCGCTGATTACAGGTGCTCGATGCCCAGCGCACACACGCCATACACCGACAAAACCACCTACAGGAGAACGCAGTGAGTTTGATCCAACCGCTTAAGTGGTGGGGCGGCAAGCACTATCTGGCCAAGCGAATCATCGACATGATGCCGCGCCACTTGCATTACGTCGAACCCTACGCCGGAGGCTTGGCCGTCTTGCTCGAAAAGGAACCGCTCGACCCGGCCAAGCAATGGGGCGACAAGAGCTACGAGCAGGGCGTGAGCGAGGTTGTCAACGATATCAATCGGGAACTCACCAATTTCTGGCGGGTTCTCCAACGCGAGGACACCTTTGCTGCTTTCCAGCGGCAGATCGAAGCCACGCCGTTCTCTCAGGTCGAGTGGGAGGATGCCGAGGTTCGACAGCATCCGGTTGCGGACCCGGATATCGATGCCGCCGTGGCCTTCTTCGTCCGCTGCCGACAGAGCCGCGCCGGCGGGTTCCGGGATTTCGCCACGCTGTCACGAAATCGAACCCGGCGCCGGATGAGCGAGCAGGCGTCGGCGTGGTGGACTTGCGTCGAAGGCTTGCTGGAAGTGTCGGCTCGGCTGCGCCGGGTGATCGTCCTGAACCAGCCGGCTTTGCAGGTCATTCGGCAGCAGGACGGACCGACGACCCTTTTTTATCTGGACCCGCCCTACGTGCATGAAACGAGGGCGGCGACCAACGCCTACAAACACGAGATGACCAAAGAGGAGCACGAGGAACTGCTGGCTGCGATTCAGCAGTGCCAAGGCAAGGTCATGTTGTCGGGATATCCGAACGATTTGTACGATCAACAGCTCGCCAGTTGGCGGCGAGTGGACTTCGCCATCGACAACAAAGCGGCTCGGGGTGCCACCAAGCGACAAATGACCGAATCCGTCTGGATGAATTTCTGAATCCGGTCCGTGGAACCCCGAGCGTGAGCGAGGGAGACGCCGGAATCGCCTCGCTCGCGCTTCCAGTCGTCAGCGCGAATGGTCGTCAGCGGCCAGAGAGACGCAGATCAACTCTTTGTCGTTGCGTGCGTAAACGCAGCGGTTGGCGAATGCCGGGTGGCTCCACCACACGCTGCGGCCGAAGGCCGTGCCGGTCGGTTCGATGATCTTTGCCCGACTGACCTCGGAATACTTCTCCGGGCTGAGCCGTGCAATGATTAGTTCCCCCGTTTCACTGGCCAGGAAGAATCGATCGCCCTGTTTGACCAGGAACGCGCAAGCCGAGTGCGCACCGCGGTCGCCGCTGGTCGCTGCCGAATAATTGGTCCAGAGCTGTTCGCCCGTGGCCAGTTCGACGCACCGCAACTCGCCCTTGCCGTCGACCCCGTACAGGTATTCGTCCTCCAGCATCGGCGTGACCATCACGGGCCCGATACCCAGTTCGCGTTTGCCTCGCCATACCACGTCGGCCGCGGGCGGTGAGGAACTCAGACGCAGCAGAGCCGATTTGTTGACGATGCCGCCCACAAACAGATAACGTCCGAGCTGACGCGGCGTCACAATGCTCATCGCGTAGTTCGGATCGAGCGGTACGGACCAAAGCGGCCGGCCGGTCTCCGGATCGAGACCGTTGACCGACTCCGCGTGCCAGATCACCAACTGCGGCTGGCCATCGACGTGAATCAGCGTCGGCGCGGAATAGCCCGTCTCTTTCGCGGTGAGCGCCCGCCATAGTTCCTTGCCTGAGTGCTTGTCGAACGCTACCGCGATGCTGCCCGGCCCGCCAACGATGCAGAACAGTTTGTCGCCAACGATCAGCGGATGGCTGCAGCAACCCCAGAGCGGCGTCTCGGCCCCGTACTCGCTCGGAAAGTGTCGCGACCAGACCACCGTCCCGTCCTCGGCATTCAGGCACAACAGATCACCTTCGGCCCCCAGGGTATACACGCGTCCGTCATCGACCGTCGGTGTCGCTCGCGGGCCGGCTGGATAGGAGATCTCGTAGGGCCGCTGGTACGCATGCTTCCAAAGCAATTGGCCGTTCGTCGCCGAAAAGCACAGCACTCGCTCCTCGCCCTGCAGGCTGCTGCGGCTGTTCGGATCGCCCGTTCGATCACCCTCGGTAACGTAGTCCATCACGTACACACGGCCGTTCGCCACAGCCGGGCCCGTGTACCCGCCGGCAATCGGCGCCCGCCACAGCACCGGCGGGCCATCGGGCGGGAACGTTTCGATGATTCCCGTCTCCCGCCACACGCTGTCTCGATTGGGGCCGAGCCACTGCGGCCAATCGTCCGCCCGGGCGATCCCCACCATCAAACTCAGCGCCCACGCCACACTCCCACCGCAGAAAAGCATCCGGTTCATCGCAGTGCCCTCCAGATCGACAAAGATCATCGTCTCTGTCAGCCTACCAAAGAGCACGTCGTTGCACCAGAAAACGCGATCCAAACGACCCTCAACTTTCCCAAGTTCCCTTCCCCACTATTGCGGACCAAATGATCGGCGTTGTATAAGTGGGTACTGTAGTTCAAATTTCGCTGGTCATCCGGCCCGCCCGTAATCCCCCCGTTTTGACAGTCCTACCGAATTCGCCAACCCCACCTAATGAGAGAGATGGACTATGGCCACCGGCACCTCTGGCACCGCTCGGCATTTGCAATCATCCGAAGCACGGAAGGCAGAGACGACATCACCTCGACGACGACGAAAAACACGCACTCGGCGACTGGTCCTGGAAACCCTGGAGGCCCGGCATCTGCTGGCCACTTTCCAGTGGACGGGACTTGGTTCGGACGACCTGTGGAGCAATGGAGCCAACTGGGACCAAAGCGACGCACTGCCAGGATCCGATGACGATGTACTCTTCGTTAATACTGGCGCGGGAACGGTCGTCAATGTGGATGCCGCGCCGTTGGTGAAATCCGTCTTGTTTCAGAACACGGCGGGGAGCGGATTCACCCTGATTGGCGGGACTCTGTCAGTCGCCGCCATCACGCAGACGGGCAACGGTGAAAACCGGATTGACACACAGATTGTAGGCGTAAATGCGACGGTCGAAGTCTCGGGGGGCGCACTGATCCTTGGGAATCTGAACAACAGCTTCGATGCAGACAGCTCGATCACGGTTTCGAACAATGCTTGGTTGACCGCGATCAGCAGCGGATCACTCAGCGCATTGGGCAGCGCTGCGATCGAAATCGACGGCGCCCAGTTGGTGCTCGCTCTGCCGGACGGCCCGTTCGTCGATACGCTGAACAAGTGGCGCGGTCGGTACTGGGACCAAGATCCATCCGCGTTGCCGGGAGGTCGCGGCGGCGGCTGCGGATTGGGCGACGGGCTTTGCGCGCTGGACAGTTACGCCACGCTGATCGGTGTGATCGACCAACACTTGCCAGCGGCAAACTACGACTTGGATCTGATCGTCGACATTGATTTCCCGGCGGGCGGCGTCAGCAACAGCACCAACGACAACCCGCACAACATCGCCGTTGACGGAACCACGACGCCCAACACAGGCAATGACAATATCGTGGACGTTTGGCAAGGGTTCCTTGACGTGAAGGCTGCCGATGCTGGCAGTTACACGTTTTTCACGGCCAGTGATGACGGCAGTGTGGTCTACGTCGACGGAATCCGCATCGTCAACAACAACCAATTCCAAGGTGTGACGGAACGCAGCGGGACGATCGATTTGACCGAGGGAGTGCATGAGATTATCGTCGTCTGGTACGAAGGAGGCGGCGACGGAGGTGTCACGGCCCACTGGCAAGGACCGGCCACGGGAGGTAACAAGCTGCTGATCAATCCCACGTTCACCAGTTCGGCCGGTAGCTTCTTCTTCCGGCGCGATCTCCTGCCCGGAATCGATCCCAATTTGACGTTGAACAACGCGATCAGTGTCTCGAACTCGGCCACCATCGAATTGGACGAGGCCGTCAACCGCCTGTCGCTGTCCAGCTTGCTCGCGGACGACTCGCCGAATTTGACCCTCGCGGGACTGGGGGCCGGGCAGCGGGTTGATATCGGCGACACCACGCTGGCCGACAGCGCCAATCGTTTTGTTTTGAACAACGTCACGGCATTCTTGAACAATGTCACCGAAATCGCCACGCCAGCGAACCTTCTCAAAGCCGGTACGGGCTTGTTGGTCCTGCCGACCGCCAACACGTACACCGGCGACACGGTCATCGAGGCCGGAATCGTACGGCTAGGCAATAACGCGGCCCTGGGCGACGAGACCGGCAAGACGGTCATCCAGGCAGGAGCGACGCTGGACATTGCCGGTTTCCGAGCCGGGGCTAACGGTAACGAACAAGTCGAAGTCGTCGGCGCGGGCGTGGGCGGCGCAGGGGCCATCATCAACACCGGGGGAACTCAGGCATCCGCCTTTCGCCGGATCACGCTGACCGGCGATGCGACATTCAGCGCGCGGGCCCGCTGGGACATGCGAGACACCGGGGGAGCGTCGAGTTTCGATATGGGCGGCCATACGCTGTCCAAGATCGGCGCGTCGGAGTTCGTGTTGCTCAATACGACGGTCCAGAATCCGGGCAGCGTCAACGTGAATCAGGGGCTGTTCCGTATCGAGGGTTCGACGGACTTCGATGGCACGGGCACCATCGCCGTGGCCAACGGCACGACCCTTGATTTCTATGCCAGCAATTCGACCCACGCGGTCAACATCAACTTGGCCGGCGGCGCCAATGTGACGACCAACGGTAGCGGGGGACCGACGGTCTCAGGCGCCGTGACTCTCAGCGGTATCGCCAATCTGGGACTCAACTACAATCTGACTCTCAGCGGGCGGGTTACCGGCGCCGGCGGTTTCAACAAGAACAACGGCGCTACCCTGACCCTTGCGAATGGGTCGAACGACTACGCCGGAATCACCACGGTCAATGCGGGCCGATTGCGAGTCACAGCGGACGGTGCGTTGGGAACTACCGCAGCCGGCACAGTCGTCAACAACGGCGCGACGCTGGAATTCGACGGCGCGTTCCAGTTCTCGGTGCCCGAGCCGATCACGGCGACCGGGTACGGCACGGGAGGAGTGGGGGCGTTGAGTTCCGTGGGCGGCAACCGGACTCTCCCGGCCTCGTATCCCCTGACCTTGAACACACCGGCAACGATCGGCTCGCACACTCCTGGTAACCGCTTCTCGATCGAACGCGACTTGGATCTTGGCATCAGCGGCTTGACGGTCACCGGCGCGGGCGACACGGTGCTCGCCGGAGTGCTGTCGGATGATTTAGTCGGGCGTTATCGGCCGGGATTGTTGGCTGGTTCGCATTCCGGAAATCCGTGGACCTCTGGCGTCAACCCAGGCAATCTGGGTTTCTCGTTGGGGCCTCAGGGCATGTTGCGCGACGGCGGGACTCGCGACGCCGAACGCGAGGCGCATTGGACCGCCGCACGGGCCAACGGGGGCACGGGGCCGGGCGACACCACGCTAATCTACTCGGGACAAATCTATTTGGCGGGGGATACGACATTCGTCGAGCAAAACGACGACTCGACGATCTTGAGTGTTGGCGGGACGCAGATCATCAGCGACAGTGTTTGGAACAACGCCGTCTCGGCGACGTACGCAGCGAGCCCGGGTTGGTACGACTTCGAAGTTCGGTTTTCCAATGGTAGTGGAGGCTACGGGTTCTCCGGCCAGCAGAACACCGGTGCGGGCGACAGTAACTGGGATCTGGCGCAGTTCGGTTTCGGCATGGCTCATCCACCGGTCAGTGGTGAGAATGCTCAACTCTATGCCTATCCCGAAGATCCGGGCGACGCCACGCGGTTTCGTTATCCGATCGACGTGGCCTCGTTAACCAAGTCGGGCAGCGGCTCGTTGTTCCTGTCCGGCGACAACACGTTCGGCGGCGACACGAACGTCCTGGCCGGTACGGTGGTGGTCGAACACGACAACGCATTGGGCGCAACGGCCGGGACGACCACGGTTGCCCGCGATGCAACGTTGGCCCTGCAAGGAACGTCCTTATCGATCGCCGAGAACTTGACGGTCGACGGCCGGGGCGTTCTGGGACGCGTGGGAGCGATCAGCAACTTGTCGGGGAACAACACGCTGACCGGGACCGTGACAGCGGCGGTGGTCAGCAGCGGCGAGGTCCGAATCGGCTCGGAAACCGCGGGGGACTCGTTGACGATGCTGGGCGACATCGATCTTCAGTATTCGCGTCTGTCGATCGATGGCCCCGGCGACGTCGTGCTCGGCGGCTCGATTTCCGGCGTCGGCGTCGAGACACCGCTTGCCGCTTCCGGATCGTTCACCTTTAACAACGGTGCCACAGGCGCGTGGTCGGTGACCAGCGGCATTGTAGGAACTTATGAGACCGGCATCGTGGCGGCTTACATGAACGGTCAGACCACTTGGTCGGACAATCAGCATCCCACGTTGCTCTTTTCCTCGCCCGGTTTTCGTCTGGACGGCAGCGACAACGCGGTAACATTCCGACTTTGGGGCGGCGACGGCAACGGCAGTCAAGGCGGATTGGCAACGTTGCCTACGCACGTCGAGCAAGTACTTGCGATTCCGACGTCGTTACACAACAGCAGCAGCGGTGCGCAGGGAGTGGGACTGAGGCGAGTGGATACCGGCGAGTATGTGTTGACCGCGCAGCGATCCGGCAATGGGACGGCATGGGAAAACGGGAGCTTCTCTGCCGCCGCGTTGCAGGCACTTCACTCCGCCGACCCGGACTCGCTGTACACCTTCGATTTCTACGACTACTACAGCGGCGGTTGGGGCTGGGTGACGTTGGACGACGTCAGCATTCCCTTCGATTTGACATTGGTTCCTGACAACCGATTGATCAAACGCGGCACGGGAACTGTCACGGTCAGCGGCGACAATTCGTACAATGGCGAGACCGTGATCGAAAGCGGGATGCTCGTCGCAGGCAGTGATACGGCCTTGGGCGCCACAATCGCCGGAACGGTGGTCGCCGACGGCGCGACATTGAAGTTGTCCGGTGCAGTCTCCGTGCGAAGCGAAACGCTCACCACACGTATTGTCCGATACACTGGCCGCGATGCGGTCCTTTCCAACGAGGGCGTCAGTACCTTCGACGGTGCGATCACGCTGGAGGGTACTTCGTTGACCATTCGTTCGGAGAAGGCAGGTGACCTGCTCAACCTTCCGAGCGACATCGAAATGGGCGGCGCAAGTCTACGATTCGACGGCGCTGGCGATGTCGACGCAACCGGTGTCATCTCTGGTCCGCTACACCTGGCGGGACTGATGGCCGGCCTGCACGACGGCAATCCTTTCCTAGGTCCCAGCAGCCAGAACCTGGGCGTGGTGCTTGCGCCCTTAGGCGGCGGCCCGGTAGCAACGCTGAACGAACACTGGTCGCGACCCAAGTTGCCCAGCGGTTCCGGGCCGGACAACAGCACGATCGTTTATACGGGGCAGATCTATTTGGAAGCCGGTCCCACGACGTTCATCGAGAACATCGATGACCGAACATCGCTGGTGATCGACGGCGTCAGCGTGCTAAATGACGGTGGATGGAACGTGCCGGCACATGCAACCTTCACTGCGCCAGCCGACGGTTGGTACGACTTCGAGTTGCGATTCGCCAACGGTGGTGGAGGGTACGGCACGGTGCTGAATCAAGGCGGCTGGAACTCGGCCGATTTTCCAGCCGGAGTGGTTCCGTTCGGATTTGGCATCGATCCAGAGGGGCGGGGAACCCAGGAGGAATCGAACTTCTTCTTCCCGGTCGAGCCTGGCGATCAGTCCCTGTTCCGTACATCGCGGATGAATTCGCTGGTCAAGACAGGCACGGGCACGCTCACGCTGTCGGGCAACAACTCATATGCCGCACCGACAAAGATCGACTCGGGCACGCTCGTCGCCGCTTCGGACTCGGCCCTGGGGTCAACCGATGGAGCAACTACGGTCGCCGACGGTGCCACCTTGGCATTGTCGGGCGGCGTTTCACTTCCGCCGAACGAGGCTTTGACTGTGATCGGCATTGGCGCGGCGGGCCGGGATGGCGCCATCCAGAATCTGGACGGCAACAATGTGATTCTCGGCGACGTCGCGGTCGGATCCGAGGGATTCGGCGAGATCCGGATCGCGTCGAGCACCGGATTGCTGACGATCGAAGGCGACATCGACTTGCGGCGATCCACCCTGTCCACGGACGGGGATGGCGATATCGTGGTCGACGGAGTGATCGCCAGCAGCCGGCCGCTCTTGGACGACAGCGGCTGGAACGGTTACTTCTACGATTTGGTATTCTACGATGGCGCAGGCGGCGCACCGGGGGTAGGCCCCTTCTTGCTCGAGCCCGTCAAGAACCATCCCCTGGTCCTGGAAGCGTCCGCGATTGGGGCCACCGTGATCACGCCCCGCGTTGATTTCGGCGCGGGGACGGAGACGACGGCGGGCGACGGAAGCGTGCTGGATCGCGGGGGAACGAACGGGAATCTGTTCGGAGGGATCGGCGTCAACGTTGGCAACGACAACGTCGCGGCGATTTGGTCCGGAAAAATCTTGATTGCGGAAGCGGCGACGTACCGGTTTACCACTCGCAGCGACGATGGCACTCGTCTCTGGATCGACTTCAACAACGACGGCGATTTCAGCGATGCGTTTGAATTGGTGGTCGAGAACAACCGGGACCAGGGGATGACCAATCGCAGCGGCTCGGTGCGTTTGGATGCAGGCCTGTATGCCATCAAGATCGCCGGTCGCGAAGGCGGCGGTGGCGCCGGGATGCAGGCCAGTTGGGAACAACTGGACGGTGCGAATTCGTTCGGCCGCCGGATTATCGAGCCGGCGGTGTTGTACAACGATGTGGCGACGGCCGGCGAGTTTGTCGCGGGCGGTCTGCGCGGCGACTACTACGGCGAAATCGCGTCGAACTTCAATCTGCTGACGCCGAACGGTTCGACGGCGAGCGTCACGTACTTGCAGAATCTCGCGCCCACCGTCATTCGAACCGTGGATCGCGTCGACTTCGGCTCCGGAACGGAATCGTCGCCGGGCGACGGGACGGTACTCGATCGGGGCGACACTGGCGGAAATCCGTTCGGCGGAATCGGCGTCAGTGTCGGCAACGATCGCCACGGGACGGTTTTCGTTGGATACTTGAACGTCGAAACCGGAGGCGTTTATACCTTCACCGAACGCAGCGATGACGGGGGCCTGATCTTCGTCAACGGAGTCCAGGTTGCGGGCCAGAATGCTGGCGGCGGAATGACCAACTTCACCGGGACGATTCACCTGACGCCCGATGTCTACGAAATCGTCGTCGTGCAATGGGAGAACACGGGTGGAGCAGGCGTTCAGGTCAGTTATTCGGGGCCGGATACCGGCAACAACCGCGTCAACATTCCGCCGTCGGTCGTCGCTCCTGGAATTCGCAGTGCCGACAACAGCCTTACGAAGATGGGCAGCGGCACGCTGACTCTCAACGCTGCCAATCCTTACGGCGGTGGAACGACGGTCGTTGGCGGAACGCTCCTGGTCAACAACTCAAGCGGTTCGGGGACCGGCCCGGATGCTGTGACGGTCGGAAGTGCAGCCACTCTGGGCGGAAACGGCACCGTCGCCGGCGATGTGACGATTCTGGGCGACGGAACGCTGTCGCCGGGGGCGAGTCCCGCGAAGCAGAGTTACGGATCGCTGACACTGATGTCCGGATCGGATTTCGATGTTGAACTGTTCGGCACCGATCCGGGCAACGGAGCCAGCGGCTACGACCAGGCGATCGTGCTTCCTGGCCCGGGGCCGGTAGATGTCAGTGACGCGCGCCTCCAACTGTTCTTTGATGCCACATGGCATGTTCCCAGCCCCGGTGACGAGTACACGATTATCGACAACCAAACCGACACGGCGATCGTGGGGACCTTTGCCGACCTGATGAACAACGCGACATTCGAACAAGGCGGTTTCCGGTTCTCGATCGATTACGAAGGTGGCGATGGCAACGACGTGATGCTGACGGCGACGGCTCCAACGACGGTTTACGTGAGCCCGACGTTTACGACGGCGGACGCCGCGGTCGATGGCGACTTGGAAGCGGATGGCATTCAGCCGGCCGCGGTCGGCTACAACGCCTTTGCCACGATCCAAGCCGCCTTGGATGCTCTTGACGATTCGACCGCCTCGACGGTGGTGATCAACCAAGGCGACTATGCCGAGACGATTGTGTTGCCAGCTCGCGAGGTGGCACTGTTCTTGGTCGCAGGTTCCAGCTCGATCGCCTCGTTGACCGGTGGCGTCGACGACACCCTGGCGCTGGGTGGGTTCGATGCGGACCACACGCTTGCCCACATCTTGACCCTGTCCTCCGGCGACATCGCCGGTGTCATTTCCGGCTCCGGCGGTTTGATTAAGCTGGGCAGCGACGTGCTGACGCTCAGCGGCGAAAACACTTATGCCGGAACGACGACGGTCAGTGCCGGAACGCTGATCGTCGGCAGCGATGCTGCGCTGGGAACTGCCGCGGGTGGCACGATCGTGGAGAGCGGCGGCGTCCTAGACCTGAACGGTCGCTCCATCGGCGCCGAATCGCTGACGCTCAGCGGAACTGGGATCGGTGGCACCGGCGCCCTGATCAACAGCAGCGCATCGCCCGCCAGCCACTCGGGCACGGTCCACAGCGGCACGTATTCGGTAGGCGGCACGGGCGACATCACGCTGACGGGCATCGTCCAGGGTACCTTGACCAAGGTGGGCGGAAATTCACTGACATTCGGTGGCACTGCGGACAACGCGGGACTGGGCGTCACAGCGACCGACGGCACCGTCGAATTGGCCAAGATTAGCAGCGCCGATGTGCATGCGATCGGTGGCGGCGGTCTAACCGTCAACGGCGCAATCGTCCTCGTCTCCGGCAGCGGAGGCGATCAGATTCTCGATGGCGTCGGGATCGCCGTGAACGGTGGCATGGTGGATCTGAACGGGACCAGCGAGACGATCCGCTACGTCTCGGGGAGCGGCGGTACTGTCACCAATACCGGAGCAACGCTTAGCATCTTGACGCTGAACCTGCTGAATTCCGGGACGCAGACGTACGGCGGCACCGTCGCCGGCAATCTGCGAATCGCAGTGACCAGTTCCACCAGCAAAAATACGGACGTCCAGACGTTGACAGGCAACAACAGCCACACGGGCGGCACGCTTGTCGACAATGGTCATCTGCGAATTGCCGCAGACAGCGGACTGGGCGCGATACCCGGCACGGCCGACGCGGCCAACATCACGCTCCAGAATGGCGGCGTGCTGCAGAACAACAACTCCGATCCGATCCTGAACGTCAACCGCGGCATCACCTTGGGCTCGGGCGGAGGGGTGATCTACGCTGGCTGGAGTAAATCGGTCACCATCCTCGGGCCGATCACCGGAACGGGAAACCTGACGAAGACGGACGGCGGCTCGCTCTACCTGGACGGCGACAACAATTACAGCGGATCGACCACCGTGTTGCAGGGCTATCTGGTCGCGCGACACGAGAACGCCCTGGGAGACGCTTTACAAGGCACGACGGTCAACAGCGGCGCGACGCTGCAATTGGCCTACCAGGCGTCGGACGTCGTTGTGGCCGAGCCGCTGACGCTGTCGGGTTCGGGAGTGAGTGGCACAGCCGGCGCCCTGCGCAACGTCTCAGGCGCCAACAATTTGACCGGGGTGATCACGCTGGCGGCCGACACGCTGCTGGTGATTCAGGGCGGATCGCTGAACATCACCGGCGAGATTGGCGAAGCGGGCGGATCGAGAGCACTGACCAAGCAGGGAATCGGTCCGCTGACGCTCGCAGCCGCCAATACCTACTCGGGCGCGACGACGGTCAAGGAAGGGGATCTCATTGCGGGGGTTGCTTCTCCCATTGGTGCGCCTGGAGCGTTCGGCGATTCGACGTCCGCCGTGCTCGTGGGAGAGTCGGCGGCGTTCCCGCTCTTGTCGATGGTGCCGACGTCCGCCGGCACGCTCACGGCGAGTCTCAGCTTCGACGATTCCACGCTCGACGCTCGCAACGGTCCGGCCGGCACGGACTACTTCCTCGGAATGTGGGAAGGCGAGATTCATATCGAACCGACCGACCCGCTCACCTGGAGCTTCGGGACTCGCAGCGATGACGGCAGTTGTTTCTGGATCGACCTGGACCAGGACGGCGTGTTCAGCACGACGGGACGGTGGGGCAACGAGCGGATTGTCAATAGCAACTTCCTGCAGGGTTCCACCTCGCGAACGGGCAACGCGACGTTTCCGGGGCCCGGCAGCTACCGGATCGCGATCCCATACTTCGAGAACAGCGGCGGGGCATTCATGGAGGCACGCTTCGCCAGCGGCCCGGATGTCGCCTACGACATTCAGACCGTCATCAATCCTGCCGATGCTGGCCAGAGCGGCCGCTGGTCCAATGGTGCCACAGCGAATCAACTGGGCGAGAAGTGGTACAACACCGCTCCGGCCACGTGGATGTTGGAGTACGTCGCGCCGCTGCATTCCTTCCCGTTGCTGGGCATGACTCCTTCGACGACGGGGTCGCTAAGCACCGCGTTGGACTTCGGCGACGCCGCGCTCGATGGTCGCAACGGTCCAGCCGGCGCCGACAATTTCCTCGGTCTGTGGCAGGGCCAAATTCGCATCGGCCAGGCCGAGATCGGCGCTTGGAGCTTCGGCACCAACAGCGACGATGGCAGCATGCTGTGGATCGATCTGGATCGGGACGGGGTGTTCAGCACGACGGGAGCTCGGGGCAACGAGCTGATCGTCAACAACAACGGCGACCATGGACAACAAGTCCGCGAGGGTACGGCGACCTTTCCCGCAGCAGGAGAATACGGTGTTGCGATCGCGTTCTACGAAAAGACGGGCGGCGCCCTGATCCAGGTCAAGTTCGCGCCGGGCGCTGGTATCCCCTTCGCCAGTCAGGCCTTCGTCGATCCCGGCAATGCCGCCCAGGCCGGTCGCTGGTCGGACGGCGTCACGCTAAATCAACTGGCCGAGAAATGGTACAACACCACGCCCGCGGACACGATGCTGGCTCCCACGATGCGCAACGCGGCCGTGTGGACCACTGGGTCCGACTTGGGACGCGATATCATCGTCGCGGGAACCAACGGTGGTACGGCCACGTTGGGTGGACTTCATACGGCCGGCACGGCTGAATTCACCGGCAAGGTAACGTTGAACAAGACCACCACGCTTAGCGCTGCGGCCGGCGGCACACTCAGCTTCCATACGGGGTCGATCTCGGGCGACGGAAGCCTGGTGAAAACCAGCGAGGGGACCGTGGTTCTTGGCGGCGACAACAGCTACTCGGGCGAAACGATGCTCAACGCAGGCACGTTGGTTGTGGCGCACGACAACGGCCTGGGCCAGACGACTGCCGGGACGCGAGTCGCCCTCGGCACCACGCTCGCCTTCCATAGCGACGCGGGCGTCGATGTGCCCGCTGAGCCGATCGCCATCGGCGGCGGGGGCGGCGCCGGTGGAGTCGCGACGCTGCGCAACCTGTCCGGCAGCAATTCGCTGGCGGGCGAGATCACCGTGGACGCGGATTCGGCCCTGGCGCGGATCGCGGTTGAATCGCTCGACGGCGAGTTGAGTTTGGACGGCGCTGTGACGTTGCGCGGAGCAATGCTCGACTTGAGTGGAGCGGGCAACGTCACTGTAAGCGGGCAGATTAGCAATGCCTGTCCTGCGAGTTTGAGGGCACTGTACCGGCTCGAAGAGCCAACCGGCAGCACCACTGCCCGCGACTCGTCGGCCAACGCTTTCCACGGAACCTTTGCGGGCGGTGCGGCCAGCCACCTCGGCGCAGCCGGCTACATTGCCGGCCAAACCCAGACGCTCGACTTCGATGGTTCCGACGATCATATCGTCCTGACAAACGCCAACACCCTCGGCCTTGGCGGCAACTTCACCGTTTCGGCCTGGGTCCGTCCCGACGCCCTCAACGGCGACCGCACCATCTTGGGCACGGACCAGGCGGGAACCAACGTGGGCCTGCATCTGATCATCCGTGACAGCCGGTTCCACTTCGGTTTCTACAGCAACGATACCGGCGGCACCCAGACGCTGACCGCGGGCACTTGGTATCACGTGGTGTTTCGCTTCCAAGACGGGCAACAAGCTATCTTTGTCAACGGCGTCCAGGATGCCGCAGGCGGCGGTCACGCGGCATTCGCCGGCACGGGCGTCGTGAACATCGGCCGCTGGAACAACGGGAACTACTTTGACGGCTTAATGGACGAAGTGGCCGTCTTCGACCGTGCCCTGTCGAACGCCGAGATCCAGAACCTGTATGCATCTCGCCCGAGCGCCGCCACGGTGACGTTGAACGGAACCGGCATCGTGACGCTCCTCGGCGACAATTCGTACGCAGGAGGAAGCGTCGTCAACTCGGGAACCCTGTTGGTGAACAATACGTCGGGCTCGGGGACGGGGTCCGGAGACCTGACGGTGCGGGGTTCGGCAACGCTGGGCGGGAACGGTCATGTCGCGGGCCAAGTCCGCGTACAGCCTTCAGGCACGCTTGCCCCAGGCAACAGTCCGGACGCGTTCAGCGTGGCCGGTTTGACCCTCGACCCCGGCTCGGACTTCGATGTCGAGATCGTGGGAGACTCGCTGGGCGATGGCGACGCGGGCTACGACCAAGTGATCGTGACGGACGGGCCCGTCGAAATTGGCGGCGCCAGCCTGAACCTGTTCTTCGACCCCGGCCTGTACGTGCCGGCCACGGGGCACACGTACACGATCATCGACAATCTGTCCGCGGGAACGGTGGTGGGCGAGTTCGCGGGCCTGCCGAACAACACGGTCTTTGAGCGCAGCGGGTATCGCTTCCGCATCAATTACAACGTGGGGACCGGCAACAACGACGTGGTGCTGACCACATTGGCCCCGACGACCGTCTATGTGAACGACGACTGGACGACGCCAGGCACCACGGTGGACGGCGATCTGGAGACGGTGGCCAACGAGCCCGCAACGGTGGGCTACAACGCCTTTGCCACGTGGACCGCCGCGGTGGCTGCCCTGGATCCAGCGGCGGCTGGAACCCTGGTGGTGAACGCGGGCACCTACAACGAGACGGTCTCGCTGCCCGCAGCTCAGGCGGTCGCCGTCCAGTTGGTCCAAGGCGACAGCGCGATCACGGGACTGAGCGGCGACGTGAACGAATCACTGGCCCTGGGCGGGTTCGATGCTAACCACACGCAGTCGCACACGCTGACGCTGGGCGAGGGCATCATCGCGGGGACGATCTCGGGCACCGGCGGCTTGACGAAGGTGGCGACTGGCACGTTGACGTTGTCGGGCGCCAACAATTACACGGGGGCGACCACGATCAGCGATGGTCTCTTGGAAGTAACGGGTCAGATCGGTGCGGGCGGATTGGCCGGGACGGTCTCGATTAGCAGCGGGGCGACGTTGTCGGGCAACGGAACCGTCAATGCGCCGATCAGCGGCAGCGCCGGTTCCGCGATTCAGGCGACCGGGGACGGTTTCACGTTGGGTATCAGCACGTCGACTTCAGGTTTCAGCACCGACGGATCGCTGGTCGTGGGCAGCTTCGCGGTCACGCTGCTCGACAGCAATGTGGCCACGCTCGGACCGTCCACCACACTGGCCGGCGGTACGTTGACCGCGGCCAACGGCATCTCGCTATCGGCGGGCGACAACCTCACGGGGTACGGGCATGTAAACGCGGCGATTGCGGGGAACACGGGAGACATCACCGCAGACACGGCCGGCCAGACGTTGGTGCTGGGCAACGGCTCGGCCAGCGGCTTGTCGGGCAGCAATCTGACGGTTGTCGCCGGGGCGAGCGCGACCATCCAGGACTCTAACGGCTCGGCGCTGAACAACACGTTGGTCGACGGCACCTTGAATGCCCCCAACGGAATTTCGATTGCCTCAGGAAGAACCTTGACGGGCAGCGGCACGATCAACGGAAACGTCAGCGGCGCCGGGACGTTCTCGCCCGGCACTAGCCCCGGCGTGATGACGATCAACGGCGACTTTGCGCCAACCGGGACGGTGAATTTCGAGGTCAACAGCGAGTGGACGACGGTCGGAACGCATTTCGATCAGTACGTGGTCAGCGGGGCGGTGGATCTGAGCGGGGCAAGCGTCACGTTTACCAATAACGCCGATGCATCACCCCCGGCCGCCAATTCGCTGATCAAGTTGATCGACAAGACCAACGGCGGCGCGACGGTGGCCAGCAGCAATCCGGCCCAAGGTACGACGGTCATGATTAGCAGCCGCAGCTTCAAGCTGTTCTACAACGGCGGCGACGGCAATGACGTGGTATTGGTCGAGAACACGGCGCCGACCACGGTCTACGTCGACGACGCTTGGACCGGTCTTTCAACGGGGCAGGCGATTGCCGATGCCGATCCAGTCGCCGGTGGCGCGCAGCCGGCGATCTACGGCGTTACTGCGTTTTCGGGCGTGAGTGCCGGTTATACGTTTGTCGAGGCCATGAACACTGTGGCCGCCGGTGGGACGGTGATCGTCAACGCGGGCGATTACAGCTCGCAAGCGGTGAACGTCGATAAGCAGGTGACACTGAACCTGCAGGAAGGGCCGATCAGCTTCGGCTCGCTGGACGATAGCGTGACCAATGCCACGTTAAACCTGAACGGAATCATGCTGACCATCGGCACCAACAACACCAGCACCCAGTTCGACAGCGCGATCGGGGGAACGGGAAGTTTGACGAAGACAGGCGCCGGCACCTTGATCCTGACAGGTGTGAATTCCTATGCTGGCAGCACGACGGTTGCCGAGGGGATCTTCGAGGTGACCGGCTCCGGCCGCATTCAAAGCACGTCAACCATCGCCGTCGCAACGGACGCAACGTTCCGCTACGCACCGTCGGCAGCTCACACCTTCAATCGCACCATTTCGGGCGACGGCACGCTGCGACTGCAGTATGGCGGTGGTGACAGCTATCTCGTTCAATCCAACTTAGGGAATTTTCATGGTCAAGTCATCGTCGAATCCGGCTCGGGTTGGATTCGTCCCAGTGGGAGTTTCTCGTCGCAAACAGCGCGGTTTCATCTTAACGGCGGAGCGAGGGTCAACCTTAACGGCAACTTGGTCTGGGGGCAATTCTCCGGCGATGCTGGGGCTCTCTTGGGCTCTTCAGGCGGCGGGGCTCGAACTCTGACCTTCGGGCATCTGAACACCGACGCAACGTACGCGGGCACCGTCAACAGTGTTCCCATCAGTTTTGTGAAAGTCGGCTCCGGCACGCAGATCTTTACTCAGAATTTGAATCGAACAAGCGGGTCAGGAACCGGCACGACCACGATCCAGGCGGGCGCGATTCAGGTCGGCAACGGCGGAACCAGCGGCGATCTCGGCGGAGGTGTCATCAACAACGGCGCGAGCCTGATCTTCAACCGCAGCAACGATTCCACGGTGGGAAATACGATTGCAGGCAACGGCACCATGACCAAGACCGGAGCGGGAACGCTGACCCTGACGGGCGACAACAGCTATAGCGGCGGGACGACCATCGCGGGCGGATCGGTCCAGGCGAATCACAACTCGGCCTTGGGCACGGGCTCGGTGACGCTGGCGAGCGGCGCCAAACGCTTGATGCTGGGCAGTGGAGTCTCCCTGAACAACGACATCGCCATCCAGAGCGGAGTCAATCCGGATGCCGGTTGGGGCGCCATTTCAGCCATCACCGGCGGCGTCCTATCCGGTTCGATCACGATCGATGCGCCGACCGATAGTGGCGGCCACTTCCGGGGCGGCGATGGAACTAACCGTTTGGATATCACCGGACCGATCACGTCGGCGGCCACGCGAGTCGTGTTTCGCTCGGGCAACATCCGGCTCAGCGGCGGCGGCGACTACCCGGCGGCCGATTTCGGGAATGGGACGTTGTCGCTTGGGGCTGACAACGGACTGAACAGCTCGGCGGAACTTGCTCTATGGCGGTCCTGGGGCGTCACCACGTTCGATTTGAACGGCTTCGACCAGACCATTGCCGGTCTCACGCAGATCGGGCATGGCAGCGACCCCGCCACGGTCACTAACACCGCAGTCGCCCTATCGACATTCGTCATCGACAACTCGGACGATTGCACCTACACAGGCCTGATAAGTGGCAATCTGAATCTGCTCAAGACAGGCAGCGGAACGTTCACGGTGTACGGCCAGAATGATTATACGGGAAGCACCACCATCACGGATGGGACGCTGGAACTGGGCCTGTATGACATCGGCAGCCCCGTCGGCTTCTGGGAGATGTCCGAAGGCAGCGGTGCGACGCTCGGCAACTCGGTCGCCGGATCGCCGGGCGGGACGCTTCACAATTCGCCGAGTTGGGTCGAGGGCCCCGGCGGGGAAGGAACCTACGGGGTGTCTTTCAACGGCAGCAACCAGTATGCGCTGATCAGCCCCGATGACACGCTCAAGAGTATCGGCAGCGGAGCGTTCGCGGTCAGCAGTTGGGTCAAGACCACGACCACGGGCGGTTGGTATCACTCGATTGTGAGCAATTTTGGGACCTCAAGCATCAATAATTTCTGGGGGCTCGGCTGGATGGACTCCAGCCAACTTGGCCTTGTAGTTCGAGACAACCGATCGCCGCGGAACGAAGTGAAAGTCCGCGTTCCTAGTGGACAAGGCCTGAACGGCGAGTGGCATCATCTGGCCGGTGTTCGCGATGGACAAGGCAGTTTGCTCGTATATCTGGATGGGGAATTGGTTGCCACCGCCAATGACACCGTCGGCGATGCGTCCAATGGCAGAGACATTCTGCTCGCGCGACATTGGAACACCTACGTCAATGAATCGATCGCGGGAGTTGGTATTTGGAATACCGGGCTCGATGCCGATTCGGTCTGGGCGATCTATCGAAAGGGTCTGGGCATCGACGGCGGCAGTCTGCCGGCAACCACCGCCTTGCGGCTCGGCGTCGATGGGACGTTCGACACGAGCGGACTGGATCAGACGGTCGGTTCGCTCGCCGATGATGTGATCGGCGGCGGTCAGGTGCGCTTGGGCAGCGGCACGCTGACCACGGGCGGCGACGGTTCGTCGACCTCTTTCTCGGGAGTGATTTCCGGCGATGGCAGCCTGATCAAGAACGGCGCCGGAACCATGACGCTGGAGGGAGCGAGCATCTACACGGGCAACACGACGGTCTCGGGCGGTGTCTTGCTAGTCAACGGGTCGATTGCCAGCAACACCACCGTCAGTGGCAGCGCAGTCCTGGGCGGCACGGGCACGATCGCGGGCAACGTCACCAGCTCGGGCAGCGGCACGGTCAATCCGGGGAACAGCCCCGGCACACTGACGATCACCGGCAACTACTCGGCTAGCACGACGTTCGAGGTCAACAGTCCGTATCAGAATGCGGGTTTGGGCGGCGATTACGATCAAGTCGTCGTCAACGGGGCCGCGAACACGATTGACTTGAGCGCCGCGACCATCACGTTCGTCAGCTCCGGCGACGGCACGGTGCCTGCCTTGCCGAACTTGATCACGCTGATTCAGAACAACACCAACAATCCGATCGCGCCGTTCTCGAATCTGGCGCAGGGCGCGACGGTGACGCTAGGCAGCGGCGGCGACGCACGAACGTTCCTGGCCAGCTATACCGGCGGCGACGGCAACGACCTGGTGCTGTTCGACGCCGCGCAGCCGGCGACGATCTATATCAACGACGACTTCAGCGGCGGCGACGGCCAGTTCATCTTGGATGCCGACCAAGGGCTCAGCGGCGATCAGTCGGCCCTGTTCGGCGTGAACGCTTTCACCAGCATCGGCGCAGCCCAAGCCAAGTATCCAAGCTTCGGCGGCACGTTCATTGTCAACGGCGGCAGCTACACAGCGACGACGCTGGACAACACCCAATCGATCACCGTCACCGGCGTCAACGCGGCTCAGACGGCCGTCTTCGAGGCACTGACGACCGCGGCGGGCCAGAACATCACCATCCAGGGCTCGTCGAACCTGACCACTGGCGACGGGAACAACACCACCATCGGCGGCACGATCAGCGGCGGTGGAAGCCTGACCAAGCAGGGGGCGGGCATCGTGACGCTCAGCGGCAGCAATTCCTACACGGGCCTGACAACGATCATCGCCGGCACCATCCGCTTGGGCAGCGATTCCGCGCTGGGTTCGACGGCGGCGGGCACCGCGATCAGTTCCGACGGAACACTTGACATCGACGGTCGAAACATTCTAGGGGAAGCGATCACCGTAGCCGGGACGATCACTAACACGGGCGCGAATCAATCGAACGCCCTGCGCAATGTCACGCTGTCCGGCAATGCCATCTTCACCGGTTCGGGACGCTGGGATATCCGCGGGGGCAGTGGGCTGCTGGCCACCAACGGATACACGATCACCAAGTCGGGCAGCAACTACGTCGGTATGGTCGATTCCCAAATCACCGGTGGCGGCACGATTAACGTGATGCAGGGAACCCTTGGATTGACGCGGTCCCAGTTCCTGACGGGCACAGTCAACTTGAACGCCGGTACGCTCCGCTTCGAGAACAACTCGGCCGGTACTTTCAACTACGGCATGGAGATCAACTTTAGCGGAGGTACGCTCAACGCCGTGGGGGCGGCGGCTAGATTGAGTGGCACGCTGACTTTGTCCGGCAGCGGCAGCCGCAATATCGACACCGCCACTGGTTCCGGACTGGTCATCGATGGCATCGTCGCTGGTTCCACGGGTTTCACCAAAAACGGTGGTGGCGTCCTGACCCTCACCAGATCCAATACCCTGAGCGGCACCAGCAACCTAGTGGCCGGTACCGTCGAGATCGGCGATGATCAGGCCTTCGGCACTGGTCTTCTCGATCTGCGAGGTTCCGCCATACGGTCCACGAACTCCGACACGCGTAGTATTCCCAACGCTGTGTCCCTGTCCGACAATACCACGTTCGGCTCCGCCTCGACCGGGAACCTTGTTTTCACCGGTGACGTCAACAAGGGCGGTGGCTCCAAGACCATGAACGTTCAGAACGCCGCGACTACGTTTACGGGCAGTGTGTACGGCAGCGGCACCGGCCTCATTGTCAAGACGGGACCGGGCACTCTCACCTTGGCCGGGAACAATACTTACCCGGGAAATACCACGATCAACGAGGGCACGCTGCTGGTTAACGGTTCGACGGCGGCTGGCAGTGCCTTCACCGTCAACAACGATGCCGTCTTGGGGGGCACAGGAGCAATCGGCGGTAGCGTGACATTGGCCGCTGGAAGTTCGAGTACGCTGTCGCCGGGTTCGCCGGTGTCCAGCACGGCGGATCTGGCTACCGGCAGCTTGACGCTTCACAGCGGAACCACTCTGGCCATGCAGATCAACGGCCTGACGCCGGACACACAATACGATCAGGTCCGCGTGACGGGCTCGGTGAACCTGGGCAGCGCGACGCTGGACACGACCAGTTCGACGATCTCCGGCACTTCGCTGGGCGACAAGGTGGTGCTGATCGAGAACGACGGCGGCGATGCGGTGACGGGCCAGTTCGCGG